>NZ_JBIUYT010000013.1:0-7599 GCF_044744645.1 Streptomyces sp. NPDC087263 | reverse complement strand
GCGGGGGTCTTGGGCGGGTCTTTGGCCTCAACCTGCTTGCTCCCTAAAAATATTTTTTTGTTTTTCTCCTGGTTGGTGTGCCCCCTTCTCTTTTTGGCCCCCCCCGACGTCGTACAACCACACGATCAGAAGAAACGTATACCCATGATCAGAAGAAGACCGACCGCCGCTGCACCAACAACTTGTACAGCGTGTGCTGGATCTGCTCCCGCACCTGATCCGTCAGGTTGAACATCAGCATCGGATCCTCCGCCGCCTCCGGCGGATAGCCGTCCGTGCGAATCGGCTCACCGAACTGGATCGTCCACTTCGTGGGCAGCGGGACCGCGCCGAGCGGGCCCAGCCACGGGAAGGTCGGAGTGATCGGGAAGTACGGGATCCCCAGGACACGCGCCAGGGTCTTCGCGTTGCCGATCATCGGGTAGATCTCCTCCGCGCCGACGATCGAGCACGGGATGATCGGGGCGCCCTGGCTCAGGGCCGTGGAGACGAAGCCGCCGCGGCCGAAGCGCTGGAGCTTGTACCGCTCGCTGAACGGCTTGCCGATGCCCTTGAATCCCTCGGGCATCACACCGACCAGTTCACCGCGCTCCAGTAGCCGTTCGGCGTCCTCGGCGCAGGCCAGCGTGTGCCCGGCCTTGCGGGCCAGCTCGTTGACGACCGGCAGCATGAAGACCAGGTCGGCCGCCAGGAGACGCAGATGCCGGCCCGCGGGGTGGTTGTCGTGGACGCCCACCTGCATCATCAGGCCGTCCAGCGGCAGCGTCCCGGAGTGGTTGGCGACGATCAGCGCCCCGCCCTCGGAAGGGATGTTCTCGATGCCCTTCACCTCGACGCGGAAGTACTTCTCGTAGAGCGGGCGGAACAGGGACATCAGAACCTGGTCGGTGAGTTCGGCGTCGTAACCGAACTCGTCGACCTCGTAGTCGCCCGTGAGCCGTCGGCGCAGGAAGGCAAGGCCTCCGGCGATACGCCGCTCCAGACCGCCGCTCTCCTGCGGCTCCTGGGGCGGCTGTTGTTCCTCACGCGTCACAGGAACATCATCTCGCCGTGCGGCCCGCCTCGGCAGGGGCTGGACCTCACGTACCACCACGGGCTCGCCCGTGCGCCGGCTCCCTGTGCTCCGGCGGCGCGGCGGGCGCTGCACCGCACCCCCGCGGGACCGGTCGTCGTCGAACGGAATGACCTTGGCGTCCGCCATCGTTGATGCGCTCCTCAGTTGGCGCTCTGCGTCGGGGGCTGACCGCCGCCCAGGTAAGACAGCCCGGCGATCCGGTCGACGGCTGCCGCGACGGCCTCGGGGGGCAGGAGTCCGGGCCCCCGGCTGTGGGCGAAGTCCGCGAAGGTCTCCGCCGTCGTGTACTTCGGCCGGAATCCGAGCGTCTCGCGCATCTGCTTCGTCGCCACGACCCGGCCGTGCGTCAACAGCCGCAGCTGCTCCGGCGAGAAGTCCGTCACGCCCAGGGTACGCACGGCCGTGCCCGCCCAGGACAGCGCGGGCAGCAGCAGCGGCACCGTGGGACGGCCCAGGCGCCGCGAGCACTGCGAGAGCAACAGGAGGCCGTCGCCCGCGATGTTGAACGTGCCGCTGTTGAGCGTCCCGCGCGCCGGCTCGTGCGAGGCGATCCGCAGGACCTCGATCACGTCGTCCTCGTGCACGAACTGCAGCCGCGGGTCGTAGCCGAACACGGTCGGCAGCACCGGCAGCGAGAAGTACGAGGCGAGCGGTGAATCCGCGCTCGGCCCCAGGATGTTCGCGAACCGCAGCACACACACGGCAACGTCGGGCCGCCGACGCGCGAATCCCCGTACGTACCCCTCGACCTCCACCGTGTCCTTCGCGAAGCCGCCGCTGGGCAGCGACTTGGGCGGGGTGGTCTCGGTGAACACGGCCGGATCGCGCGGCGCGGACCCGTACACGTTCGTACTGGACTTCACGACCAGCCGCTTGACGGTGGGGGACTTCTGGCAGGCGCCCAGGAGCTGCATGGTGCCGATGACGTTGGTCTCCTTGACCGTGGTCCGGCTGCCGCTGCCCAGCGCGGTGCCCGTCACATCCATGTGCACGACCGTGTCGGCGTTCGTCTCGGCGAGCACGCGCGCGATGGTCGGGTGCCGGATGTCGGCCTGGATGAAGTCGGCACCGCCCAGATGATGCTCGGGCGGGACCGCGTCCACGGCGATCACCCGGTCCACCTGTGGGTCACGCTGGATCCGCCGTACGAACCGGCCGCCCAGTCGGCGGGCAACTCCGGTCACGAGCACGACCTTCCCCAAGATCAGCGCCTTCCCTTCCCGAATGCGGATGTAGCTCTGTTCGGCTCTGTTCGTACTCTGCCGTGTTCCCCGTGTACGGCCAACCTAGCGGGTTGGTGTTGCGCTGTGATGACCGCCCGATGCACGAAGTGACGACATCCACAAACGTGCGATCGGACCAGGCCATTCGGCGCACCCGAATCGGTTCGCGGCCCGCGCAGGCTTTCCATGAGGGATTTGCGCGAAGGATATGCACAACCGGATATGCCTGTGGCCCCCCACCAGTTGGTGGGGGGCCACAGTACGCGCTTCTTGCGGCGTCGCTTACTTCTTGTTGCGACGCTGAACGCGAGTGCGCTTGAGCAGCTTGCGGTGCTTCTTCTTCGCCATCCGCTTGCGCCGCTTCTTGATAACAGAGCCCACGACTACCCTCGCTCACTTCTCTTTACTCGCTGCTGGGCTGCATGGGCCCACACGACTATGAGGGGCCAGACTACCCGTCCGAGCGCTGAGGTCGTAATCGAGGTGATCCGGGAGATCTCCGGGCGATCGGCGGGTGATCCCGGAGGATCTCCCGCAGCCGCCCGGACGGTCTCCCGGACCGCCGTCAGGCTGTCTCCACCCCCACGTAGCTCTCGCGGAGGTACTCGTGAACAGCTTGCTCCGGCACCCGGAAGGACCTCCCCACCCGGATCGCCGGCAGATGACCGCTGTGCACCAAGCGGTACACGGTCATCTTCGACACTCGCATCACCGAGGCGACTTCCGCCACGGTCAGGAACTGAACCTCGTTCAGAGGCCTCTCGCCAGCTGCAGCCATGACACACCTGAACCTTCCGCACTCGACGGTCACCGGCTTCCCCTTCCGGTGACACTTCGTCGTTGCGTGCTCACTCCCCAGAGTAGGGGCGGGTGATGCGAGTGGGGAAGAGGAGCTGCCATCGGCCGCCTACTGTGACAGACACGCTCGATTGAGTACATAGCGAGTAAGCGGTCGGTAGTAATCAGACCGCACAGCGTCATCAAGCGGAACGACGACGGACACCCGCCCCTCTGCCTCCCCGACGAAGAGCGCAGGATCATCCGTATCCGCCAGCCCCATCGCCTCGAACCCCAGCTGACCTGCTCCGCAGACCCATCCATGGTCACCGATCACCAGCTCCGGGAGTGGTCCGCCGGCCTCCGCCGCGGCGGCCAGAACGGTACGAACCGGCAGGGGTGAGTGGGTGTGTGCGCCGGTCGCACTACCGGGGGCCCGCACGCCGGGTTCGCGCACCAGCGCGACTCCTTGTACGTAGTCAAGGTTGTACGTGCGTAGACCGAACCGGGTCGTTATGTCGACACAGTCACCCTGCGCTGGGGTGAGGACAGTACATCCCGCCGCCGACAGGGCGTCCGCGAGCGCGGCGTAGAAACCGATCAGTCGATGCGGATGGCCGGTGCCGAGAAGCACGGGTTCGCGCCTGCGAGCCGCCTCTCCGAGCCTCGTCGCGAAGGCGTCGAGGGCGACCAGGGTCCGCTCAGGATCGATCACATCATGCCCCGAAGTGTGCGCCGGGTCCGCGGAAACCCCGCACTTGTCCGCCATCAACTCAATCAAGTCCCGCTGCCGCCACGCCCATTCGGGATCAAGCCCAAGCAGGACGCGCGGATCACGAGCGGCGAAGAGCCGATAACTACGCAGACTCTCCTCACGCGAGGTGGCCACAGGCCCGGCCAACCGGGCGGCCAACAGGTGTGCACGCAAAGCTCCGGTGCTCAACACGTCAGCGATGCTGACGCATTTGCCGGGTGTTCACCCCGAAAATCCCGAAAAGGCCGCACAGTTGGCGTAACGGACGAGTGATCCGGCCCGGCGAACGGACGAGTGATCCGGCCCGGCGGGTGCCAGAGCTCTTCCGGTCCGTCCGGCGCTTGAGGACGAGGGCCACCGCCCCCATCCCCACCCACCCGCGGGGCGGCGTTTTCAGCCGGTCCGGCGTTTGAGGACGAGGCCGTTCAGGCCGACAGCGGGGGTCTGGGGGCGGCAGCCCCCAGGGACAAGGGACGGGCAGGGGCGGAGGGGGCGAAAAACCAAGGGGCACCCCCTACGGCAACAACCCCCGCAACGGAAACACCGCCCGCCGAGTAGCCAGCACCGCCTGGTCCAGCCGATCCGCCGGGTCATACCCGGACTCCCAGCCCGCCCAGGACACCGGCCACCGCCCATCAGTCATCCGCCCCGGCGCCAACTGCCGCATACGAGCGAACACTTCCTGCCGCCAGCCCTCAGGAACCAGCGTCTCAGGCGAAATCTCCCGCCCCGCCGCGATGGCAACCAGGTGCGTCCAGGACCGAGGCACCACATCCACCACCGCGTACCCACCCCCACCCAACGCGACCCAGCGCCCCTCGGCGTACTCATGCGCCAGCTCATGACAGGCAACCTGCACAGCCCGCTGCGCATCCAGCGACACCGCGAGATGCGCAAGCGGATCCTCGAAATGGGTGTCGGCCCCATGCTGGGTAACCAGCACCTGCGGCCGAAAGTCCGCGATCAGCTCAGGCACCACGGAGTGAAACGCCCGCAGCCACCCCGCATCCCCCGTCCCGGCAGGCAGCGCGATATTGACGGCGGACCCCTCCGCACTGTCGCCCCCGGTCTCCTCCGGCCACCCGGTCTGCGGGAACAACGTCCGCGGATGCTCGTGCAGCGAGATCGTCAGAACCCGCGGATCGTCCCAGAACGCCGCCTGCACCCCATCGCCGTGATGCACGTCCACATCGATATAGGCGACCCGCTCGGCCCCCAGCTCAAGCAGCCGTGCGATGGCCAGCGACGCGTCGTTGTAGATACAGAACCCCGACGCACCCCCCGGCATCGCATGGTGCAGCCCACCCGCGAAGTTCACCGCGTGCACCACGTCCCCGCGCCACACCGCCTCCGCCGCACCCACCGACTGCCCGGCGATCATCGCGGACACCTCGTGCATCCCGGCGAAGGCGGGATCGTCGAGGGTCCCCAGTCCGTACGAGACGTCGGCAGCCTCCGGATCCACGGAAGCGGCCTTGACCGCCTCCACGTAGTCCTCCCGATGCACAAGCCGCAACGTCGAGTCCCCGGCCGGCTTCGCCGCGACCACATCGACATCGCGATCGAGCCCGAACGCGTCGACGAGCTTCCTCGTCAACACGAGCCGGACCGGATCCATCGGATGGTCCGGGCCAAAGTTATAGCCCGTTACTGCCTCGTCCCACATCAGCTGTGCGCGGCCGCTCATGCCCTTCACCGTATCGGTCCGGTTCAGCGGCGAACGACCGGGCGTACTTCAAGGTCAACAGAACCAACACCATGGGTACGAGCATGGCGCCCCGGTAGTTCCAGGCGTCCCCCAGCACCCCGACCAAGGGCGAACCGATCAGGAACCCCACATAATTGAAGATATTGAGCCGCGCGATGGCCGTATCCGAAGCCCCCGGAAAGAGCCGCCCGGCAGCCGCGAACGTCTGCGGCACGATCACACACAGCCCCAGCCCGAGCAGGGTGAACCCGGCCATCCCCACCCACGCGCCGGGCGCCAGCGCCACGACACCGAACCCCACCGCCGCGACCACCGCCCCCGCCCGTACGACTGCCACAGCCCCGAACCGCCGTACCCCGAAGTCCCCGATCGACCGCCCCAGCAGCGTCGTGACCATATACACGTTGTACGGAACGGTAGAGAGCTGCTCCGAACTGCCCAGCACGTCCTGCAGATACTTCGCACTCCAGTTTGAGACGGTCGAGTCCCCGATGTACGCGAAGGTCATCACCAGACACAGCGGCAGCAGCAACTTGAAGACCAGGGGCCCGGCCTCGTCGGCCTCCTTCTTCGCACCGGAGCCATCGACCGCTTCGCCTCCGGCGCCTCCATCGACGTACCACCGACTACCGACAAAGACCGCCGGCAGCAAAACCGCCACGACCGGCAGATACAAGACGAACAACGACAGATGCCAGTGCGCCCCCACCCACGCGAGCGACGCCCCGATGATCCCGCCCAGGCTGTACACGGCATGGAACCCGAGCATGATGCTGCGCCCGTACGTCCGTTGGAGGCTCACTCCGAGCATGTTCATGGAGGCGTCGAGCGCACCGACCGCGAGCCCGAAGGCTCCGAGCGCGACCCCCACCTCGGCCACCTGGTCACCGGACCCGACGCCGAGCAGAGCAAGGAGTACGACGGGCTGCGACCACCTCAGTACACGACTGGGCGGCACCCGCTTGACCAGTTTCTCGGTGACCACACTCCCGACCCCGGCCAGCACCGGCACGGCGGCGAGGAAGGCGGGCAGCAGCGCGTCGGAGATCCCGTAGCGGTCCTGGATCGCGGGGATACGCGTCACGAGCAACGCGAACGCGACGCCCTGGGCGAAGAAGCTGAACGCGAGCGAGGCCCTACCGCGCCGCAGCACATCTGTCATGGCCGCGAGCGTAGGGCCCCGGCCTACCCGTGGGTAGATCCAACCGAAGATGAATTCTGCTCAGCTCTTCAACTCGCCGCGACCTAGGGCTACTGGAAGACACGACGCCCGCCGACAGCTCACCGCCGTACCCGGTCATACAAGCAGGTCAGCAAGCTGAGCCATGTCGGAGAAGAGACGAGTGGCCCCCGCGAGCCGGTCGGCGGGCGTCATGGCCGTGAACCCGTAGACATCCATCCCGGCCGCGACGGCCGCCCGCACCCCCAGCGGACTGTCCTCCACGACGACACACTTCTCAGGAGCTACGCCCATCCGCTCGGCCGCGTACAGAAACAGATCCGGCGCCGGCTTCCCCCGCCCCACATCCTGCGAACTGAAGACGCGTCCCTCGTCGAACCACCGGTCGAGCCCGGTCTTCCGATGCCCCACCCGAATCCGCTCATGACTCCCGGACGAAGCCACGCAGTACGGCACCCCGTCCGCGGCCAGCTTCTCCAGCACCTGCACCGCACCTGGAACCGGCTCCAACTCCCGTTCGAAAGCGGCGAAGACGCGAGCATGGAAGACATCGTCGAAGTCCGCGGGCAGCCGCTCCCCTGTGCGCTCCTCGACCAGGTCGTGTACGCGGTGCATGGCGGCGCCCATGTAGTCGCGGAGGGACTCCTCGTACGAGGTGGGATGCCCGAGCTCCGTGAGGTACGAGGCAAGAAGTGCGTTGGAGATCGGCTCGCTGTCCACGAGGACGCCGTCGTTGTCGAAGATGATCAATTCATAGCGCATGGCGCAACAGTAAAACGGAGCGACCCTGAACGCAGAAAACCCCCGTACCGTTTCCCGGTACGGGGGTTTTCTCCAAAAATAGTTCGGCGGCGTCCTACTCTCCCACAGGGTCCCCCCTGC
>NZ_JBIUYT010000012.1:0-292393 GCF_044744645.1 Streptomyces sp. NPDC087263 | reverse complement strand
ACCCCGGCCGCGATTCGCCGGCAAGTGCGGCTCCAGCCGAGCCCACTCTTCATCCGAAAGATCCCCCCGCCCCATGTCCCACGGAACGAGTTCCCGGCCGGAGCGTCACACGACCCCTCGGACAGCCCCTAGCCCTGGCGCGGGTTCGGCTTCAGTACGGCGAACTCCGCGCCGTGGGGGTCGGCCAGCCACGCGATCCGGCCGACCTCGGGCACGTCGGCAGCAGGCATGAGCACCGATCCGCCGTTGCTCTCCACCGCGCTGACGATGGCATCGGCATCAGCGGCGGCGAAGTACGGCACCCAGCGCGCCTCCTGCTGCCCCTCCTGGAGCGGTGCCACACCGCCGAAGGAGCCGTCCTGCTGGTCGCCGTCCTTGATGCTGAGCACCCGGTAGGTCATCCCGGGTGCCTGCATCTCCTCGGACCGCCAGCCGAAGACGCTGTTGTAGAAAGCGAGGGCGCGGACCGGGTCCTGGACGTGCAGCTCGACCCACACCAGCGTGTTGTCCTCGGACGCCTTCTCCAGGCCCTGGGTCTTCCCGGGCTGCCATACGGCGAACTTCGCGCCCTGGGTGTCGGTGAACTGGGCCAGCCAGCCCTCACCCATGACATCCATGGGCTCGGCGCGCACGGAGCCACCACCGGCGACGACCTGACCGGCGGTCTCCTGGATGTCGTCAGTCTTGAAGTACGTCGTCCAGGCCGACTGGGCACCCTCCTCGGTCAGGGGCCCGAGCGCGCCAACGGTCTTACCGTCCTTCTGGAAGAACCCGTACCCTCCCGCCTCGGGCCCGGCCGAGACGAAGTCCCAGCCGAAGACGTTGCCGTAGAAGGTGGCGGCGCTGGTCGTGTCGGGGCTGCCGAGGTCGATCCAGTTGGGCGATCCGGTACGGAACTCTGTGCCAAGCATGCGTTTCCTCCTGGGGTCCGGTAGGGACAACGCCCGACACGATGCCGATCCAGCAGCGCCGTCAGGCGTTTCGGGCCCGGCGGGGCGGGGGTTTCACCTGGACGGGGCAGCGGAAACGGTGGTCGCCACCGCCCAGGAGGAGCCGACAGGGTTCGAGCGGGGGTCGGGGTGGACCTGACGCTACTCCCCGACCTGAAGGAGGGGGCGTCCTCGGAGGTATCAGGCGGCGGCATCCGCGAGCAGGAGCTCCAGGGGCCGTGGTACGCGGGCCGGATCGAGGTGTTCCACGAGCGCGCGTGCGTACTGCGCCTTCCTGCCGCTGTGCGTGCCCAGGAAGCGCCTGAGCTGTTGCTCCACGGTGCGCTCGCGCTGGGCCGGCTGCTTCTGGAAGGTGCGGAACGAGCGCAGCTCGCCCTGTTCCTCGACGACCTGCTGGACCGAGTCGGCGCCGAGTGCGCGGATCAGCTCGTCCTCGAGGTCGGCCTCACAGACGTAGAAGGCGCTGAAGCCCAGTCCCACCTGCTCCAGGCTGCGCCGGAAGTAGGGCTCCTCGCCGACATCGCAGAGACCCGCCAGCCGCAGTCCGAGTCCCTGCGGACCGATGAGCTTCAGGAACCTTCCGATACTCATCGCACCCCCCAGCGGCACGATCGCGATGCCCTCCGCGTCCAGATCCCGGCCGCGACGCGCGGCCAGCGCTTCGAGGGCTGCCTGGTCGCTGACGCCTTCGACGAGTACCACCATGCGCACACCGACGGCCAGTTTCCGCGCCGCCGGAGCGGCATGGGTGCTCCCGGCCGCCCACTCAACTGCCGCCCGGCTGAAGCGCCTTGTGTCATCCATGGGCATGAGTGTCTCTCGCCGTCCGGCGCACCGCCTCGGCAATATTCTCCGGGGGGCACCATGCCTCAGGCGAACGTGCGCCCGCCCCCGCCCGGGCGCTGCGGCGAGCAGCGCCCGGGCGGGGCGGACTGGTTCGGTCAGAAGCCGACGGCCACCGACAGCCACTGCGGGTTGGCGTGGGAGATGAACGACGACTGGCCTGCTACGTCGTCGTAGGGGAAGCCGTAGGCGAGCTTGCTGATGGCGTTGTCGTGCCAGAACTTGGCGTAGTAGTTGGCCGGGGCCGACAGGTAGTACTGGTTCGGGTCCGCCTGGCCCGAGGACGGCAGGGTGGCCACGTGCCGGTTGAGCGCCGCGCACATGTTGGGGTTGCTGGCCATGGTGCCGGCGCAGCCGAAGATGTACTGCGTCGTCTCGTTGACGCCGACCGACTGGGCGTAGGCGGTGAAGTAGTTCGCGTTCACCCCGCCCGGCTTGAAGCTCGCGTCGCTGCCCGGGGCGATGATGCGGTACGGGGCCTGGCTCTGCGCCAGCACCTTGAACTCCTGCGGCACGGCGTTGATGAAGTCCTGGAAGACCTGGGTGCGGGACTTGGCGAAGAAGGCCTGGGTCTCCCCGACCTGGACGTCGTAGCCGTCGTAGGAGTGCAGTCGCATCGCGAGCGGCAGGCCGTAGGCGTCCACGCGGGTGGTGTTGCCGTTGAACACGCCGCCACCGACGGTGAATTCGATGAAGTCGTAGTACTGGCTGGTCGGTGAGCCGACATAGAAGTACATCCGGCCGGCCGAGTTGGCGGGCATGTCGAAGTAGCGCTGCTCGGCGATGGAGTGCGTCTGGCCGTTGTAGCTCCAGTACACCTGACTGTCCGGGTAGGCGCCGTTGGTCCGGTTGAGGATCGCCACCGTGACGGCGTTCACGGGGTTCGGGATGGCGCTCGTGTCACCCCAGAAGGCGTCCGGCGGGGGCGCGGTGCCGCCGGTGCCGAAGACCTGGAACTCCCAGAGCGAGAAGCCGTACGTGGTGGCTCGTGCGGTGCCGTACATGCGGACGTACCGTCCCGAGCCGGTGACGTTGAGGGTCTGCACGCCACCCGTGCCGGTGGTGGTGGAGTAGATCGAGGTCCAGGTGGTGCCGTTGGTGGAGGTCTGGATCTGGAAGGCGGTCCCGTAGGCGGCCTCCCAGTTGAGGACCACCTGGCTGATCTGGGCGGTGGCACCGAGATCCACCTGAAGCCACTGCGGGTTGCTGAAGGCGCTGGACCATCTCGTGGTGGTGGAGCCGTCCACGGCGGCCGATGCGGGGGTTCCCGCCGCCTCGGTGGACGATGCGGTGGCCGGCTTCCCCTGCGAGAGCAGGGTGTCGACCGCGTGGGCCGGGGGCTGGGCCACGGCAACCAGGAGGGCCGCCAGCAAGGCGACCAGCGTCGCGATGACGAGCGGGGTTCTTGGCTTGTGCCGTACCGGCTGCCGATACGCCGGCCACGTTGGGTTGCTCAGCATGTTGTCTCCTCAACAGGGCGGGGTCCTGTGGATCCTGACGTGCTGCCTGACAATCCTGAGTGAGCACGCCGTGGGTCCCTGAGTTCCTGAGAGCGCTCTCTCAAGGGTGATTGGTATGTACCTGCACCGATGCCTCGGTGTCAATGAAAATGACGTCCGCGCGGGGATCGGCGAGGACTGTGACAATCGCGGCCGGCTCCTCGACGGACGGATGACGGGCGGGCCGTCGAGGCCCACACATCGCCGTCGGGGTCCATGAACGGGTCGTCGAGGTTCATGAACGGGTCGTGCCGCTCGCCGCGCGAGAAGTCCGGCGGTCCCGTAGGGTCACTGTGCCGCTACGACAGGACAGGCGGTACGGCGCGGCCCTCGCGTTCCTTTGCGCGCGTGCGAAGGCGGCTCCCCTCGCGGCCCAGAGATCCAGTGGCCGTCTGCCGAAGGGGGCGCGCGGCGTTGCGGCCCGACGCATCAGGAGTGGCCCATGTCAGGACAGTTCGAAGCGACGGTCGAGGTCGATCGGCCGGTCGAGGAAGTGTTCGCCTACCTCGCCGACGGACGTAACGATCCGCAGTTCAGCCCCCGCGTACTCAAGATCGAGCGGACTCCCGACGCCCCGACCACCGTGGGCACCGTCTTCCGGAGCACCGTCAAGGACGCCGGGATGAAGACCGGAAGGGAGTTCCGCATCACCGCGCTCGAAGCCCCGGCCAAGATCCGCTGGGCCGAGGAGTCGAAGAACACCGTGACGGCACGCGAGGGCGGCTACGACCTGGAGCCACTGGCCGACGGCAGAACCCGGGTCCGTATCTTCAACGTTCTCGAAGGCCACGGGCTGGGCAAGCTCCTTGTCGGCTTCGCGCTCGCCGCCGCACGCAAGGACGCCGACGGCTTCGGCTCCCGGATCAAGACGGCGGCCGAGGCGGCGATCGCTCCGCGCTGACGCCACACGGCCGGCAGCGCGCCAGCGCGCCATGAGCGAAGTGTTCGGGACCCTTCTGCTGTCAAAGGATCCCGAGTTCGAGGCCGTCGTCACTTCGATGGACACGCGCGACGAGGTGCTGGACCTTTCATGAGCAGAAGCCGGGCAGAAACTCACCGACGCTCTTCGGGCGGGTGCCGCGCCGGCTTCTGTTCGTTTCCCCTTCCGGCGGTTCCACGAAGAGACGGGGAAGTCATCAGAACCCGGTGAGTGTGGTCTTGCCGATGGCGGTGCCGGTCTCCTGGAGGCGGTGGGCCTCGCGGAGGTTCCCGGCGTTGATCGGGCCGAGGTCCTGGGTGGCGGTGGTGGTGAGGACGCCTGCGTCGACCAGGCGGGCGACCTGGTTGAGGATGTGATGCTGCATGCTCTGGTCGGCGGTGCGGAACATCGACCGCGTGAACATGAGCTCCCAGTGGAAGGAGATGCTCTTCGCCTTGAGCACCCCGATCGGCAGGGAGTCGAAGTCGTCGATGGCGACGATGTGGCCGAAGGGGTTGAGCGCCTCGCCGTAGGCGGTCAGATTGCGATCGGTGCCCGTGGTGCTGAAAACGAAGTCGAGGCCGTTCGGCGCCACTTCGGCAAGCTGGGGACCCAGCGGCTTGCGGTGGTCGACCACGTGGTGCACGCCCATCCGGCGCGCGAAGTCGGTACTCTCGGGCCGCGACGCCGTACCGATGACGGTGAGGCTGGTCAGGGCGCGGGCCAGCTGCGCGGCGATGGAGCCCACGCCTCCCGCGGCCGCGGTGATCAGCAGGGCGCCGGTCTGCTCCAGGGCGCCCGTACGCAGCCCCAGCCGCTCGAACAGCCCCTCCCAGGCGGTGAGGGAGGTCAGCGGCAGCGCGGCGGCGTCGGCGAAGGAGAGTGTGGCGGGCTTGCGGCCGACGATGCGCTCGTCGACCGCGTGGTAGCGGGAGTTGGCGCCGGGCCGGTCGATCGCACCGGCGTAGTAGACCTCGTCGCCCACCGAGAACAGCTCCACCTCGTCCCCTACGGCGACCACGGTGCCGGCCGCGTCCCAGCCGAGCACCTTCGCGTCGCCGCCCGGGTCGGCGTTCTGCCGGACCTTGTAGTCCACCGGGTTGAGGGCGATCGCCTCGATCTGCACCAGCAGGTCACGGGGACCCGGCTGCGGAGTGGGCAGGGTTACGTCCAGCAGGCTGTCGGCCTGGTCGACGGGCAGCGACTTGCGGTACGCGACGGCGGGCATGGTCTGGGGGATGCGGTGCGTGTCGGTCATGAGGGTTCTGCCTTTCACCATGTGTGTGATCCGCACGTTCATGTGTGATCTCAACGTTCAGGGAATCGAGGGCACCCGGCATCGGGAGCTCGCGGCTTCGGCCACGTCAGGGACAGTACGGAATGGGTAGTGGTTACCCGCAAGGGAGCATGGTTCCCATCGGGTACTGTCGCCGAATGTTGACGACAGCCGACGCCTGCGACGAACCGAAGAGCGTCTATCTTGCCGCCTGCCCGTGCCGCGACATGCTCGACCTGCTCGCCAACAAGTGGAGCGCACTCGCCCTTGGTGCCCTGGAGGACGGACCGCGGCGCTTCGGCGCGCTGCGGTCCCGACTGCAGGGCGTGAGCCCCAAGGTCCTCACTCAGACGCTGCGCCGTCTGGAGGATCACGGGCTGGTCCATCGCGAGATCTACGCGGAGATCCCGCCCCGCGTCGAGTACAGCCTGACGCCTCTCGGCACGGACGCCTGCCGTCCCCTCGCCCACCTTCGCACCTGGGTGGAGGAGAACATCGACCGGTTCCCGGCGTCCTCCTGACGCCCGGGACTCGCGCCGGGCGGACATCGGCCCCGGTGAACCGTCCCCGGTACGCGCACGCAGCACAAGCGCCGGAACGCTCCCTGCCGCTCCGGACCCGGCCTGCCCTCCCCCGGCGCCCGTCGGGTCCGGAACCTCCTCGCCCTCGGCGGCGCAGGGTGGTCTCCCGGTCCGGATACGCCGGCTTCTCGGGATGACGCACGGCAGACAGCCCGGCGGTGAGGCTGTCGTCGATGCGCTTCGCCATGACGGTGTCGATCTCGCGAGGATCCTGCCGAAGGCCCGCTGGAGTTGGGCGCTCGCCACGGGCGTCCCCGGCGACCGGAGTCCCTCCCGCACCGCTGTCCTCGCACCGTCCGCGCGCTGTACGCGGGCACACCGGAGGCGGGTCATGCCGTCGATCAGGGCGGGCGTGCCGCCGAAGGGGAGTTCATGATGCACGTCGCCGAACGCGCCGCCTCCGGAGGAATCCTGCGCCGCGAACTCACGGAGCACACGGGGAAATCACCGGCGTGAACTTTTCCGCGAGCGTCCGGAATCAATTGACCGCTCACGTGCCCCATGTATCAGGCTCTGCTGTTCCGAGGTAAGCAGGTCCATCAACTTCCCACTCTTGACCCAGTCGTTCAGCAGGGCGTGGGACCCTCCCAGACTCAGGGAATAGGACCACATGCTCCGCCCCTGCCGAACCCCCCTCCACTCCGCCGCCCACGTGAGGAGATGGTGAATCTTCTGCTCGGACGTAAACTTCGCAATCAACACGCTGACCTTCCGCACTTACCCGGCAACCTCACCTTCCTCTTCTGCAACGTGGGCAGGGAAAAGGCGGTTCACTCGGGAACGCGGAACAGCAGACGAGCGGGCTGCACGCCGGGAAGTGGCCGGCGTCCTGACATCTCGCAACGGGCAAGCGTCCCGCCCCGGTTCTCAGTCGATCTCAGCCGATCTCAGCCGAGGAACGACAACCGAACCCGCCTGTCCGGACTGTCGCGATTCGCATCCGCTCGTATCCGCCAAACTCCGTCACCGTCCCTTGGCGCGGCCGATGGGGCATCGCTGCCGGGAGGGCGGACGAGCCGTCAACCACGCCTGGACAACCAGGCCGCGACAACGGTTGCACCATGCCTCCGGATCCGCTCGGACCCGGGTACGGTCCCGCGCGCCGATCAGTCCGGACGGCGGACCCGGAACCGGGCCGGCGCCCTGGCCCGGGGCGGCCCCGCCCCCAGAGGAAAGTCCTTCGCGATTGCCACGTCGATCTCAATTCTTCGCTATTGCGCACGATCTCGCGACGTCTCCCCCCTCGACCCCGAATGCCCGGTTTTCCCAACTGCCGCCTCGCGCTACACCCTTGACGCACAGGCGTCCGCCGGTATGGTCTAGTCCACGCAGCAAATCCCGTCCCTGCGGACGCACTTGATCGCGACTGCACACGGGATTGATGCTGCCGGCCTTCGCACTCCTGGCCCCCCACCCACGAGAAGCCAACCCGCAGTACCGGGTTCCCCACAACCTCGTACTTCTGCGGGAAGACCTGCAGTGAAGGAGAAACCATGCACGCAAGGAAGAAGACGGCCGCGCTCATCGGCGCGGCGCTCGCCCCGGTGATCGCCGTGAGTCTGCCCGCGGCATCCGCGAGCGCACACGGCTACGTCTCCAACCCGCCGAGCCGGCAGGCACAGTGTGCCGCCGGGACGGTCAGCTGCGGCGACATCACCTACGAGCCGCAGAGCGTCGAGGGCCCGAAAGGGCTGACGAGCTGCAGCGGCGGCAACTCCCGCTTCGCGGAGCTCGACGACGACAGCAAGGGCTGGACGGTCACTCCCGTGAGCAGCACCACCGAGTTCCAGTGGACCGTGACGGCCAGTCACTCCACCAGCACCTGGCAGTACTTCGCCGGCGGGCAGGAGATAGCCGAGTTCAACGACAACGGCGCTCAGCCTGGCGCGACGGTCACCCATCAGGTGGACTTCGGGAGCCTCACGGGCCAGCAGAAGGTGCTCGCAGTCTGGAACATCGCCGACACCAGCAACGCCTTCTACACCTGCATCGACGTCAACGTCGGCGGCTGACACGGCAGTTCACGGACCGCGGGCTACTCCCGCCGGTTCGCCTGCCTGGCACCCCCTCCACTCACGGACCCCTCCCCCACCGTTCCCCGCCAAGGGGAAACGCGCACGCTCGCGCGCCCGATCAACGGAGTGCCCCCATGCGTCGACGTACGCTCGGACTGCTGACCACGACCGGTGCAGCCACCCTGTTCGCCTCCCTGACCCTCGCCGCACCGTCAGAGGCACAGACGACGACTGCTGCGGCCAGTTTCATCGTCAGTGAAAGCCAGTTCAACCAGATGTTCCCGAGCCGGAACTCGTTCTACACGTACAGCGGTCTCACCGCCGCACTGAGCGCCTACCCCGGATTCACGACCACCGGCAGCGACACGGTGCAGAAGCAGGAGGCCGCGGCCTTCATGGCGAACGTCAGCCATGAGACCGGCGGCCTGGTCTACATCGTCGAGCAGAACACCGCCAACTACCCCGCCTACTGCGACACCGGCCAGCCGTACGGTTGCCCCGCGGGCAACGACAAGTACTACGGCCGCGGACCGATCCAGCTGAGCTGGAACACCAACTACAAGGCCGCGGGCGACGCCCTGGGCATCGACCTGCTCAACAACCCCGACCTGGTGCAGAACGACGCCGCCGTGGCCTGGAAGACCGGGCTCTGGTACTGGAACACGCAGACCGGCCCGGGGACCATGACGCCGCACAACGCCATGGTCAACAGTGCCGGATTCGGCGAGACCATCCGCAGCATCAACGGCACCATAGAGTGCAACGGCGGAAATCCGTCGCAGGTCCAGAGCCGTATCGACATCTACACGCAGTTCGCGCAGATTCTGGGCGTCGGCACAGGCGACAACCTCAGCTGCTGACAGTCCACGCACACCGCGGCGCCGGCCTTCGTGGCCGGCGCCGCTCGCGCGCGGGGACTCCGTCAGATCACCGTCCATCGCCGCCGAGGCTCGCGCGCCCCGGACCCGACCTACTTCCGGTGAGCGGCGTCCGCATCCCCCGACCAGCTCGTCGGCATGTACGCGCGACCGCCTCTTCCCCTCGAGGCTGTCCTCCATCACGATCTCAGGGAGCGAGTGCGGCGAGCGCGCTCGCCACGGGGGTCGGGTCCAGCGGGCCGATGTGCGACGCGGTGGGGAAGTCATGGACTCGGAAGGGATTGCGGGGTGTGAGCATGTCGGCTTCCGCGATCATCCGGTCCTGGAGCTTCGTGGCGATCGTCCGGTCTTTGCCGAAGCGCAGGTAGGTGCGGGGCAACCGTCCCCAGGTCTCCGGCTCGCCGACGGCCCGCCCTGCGTAGGCCGTGGTCGACTCGTCCGTCTGCAGACTGCCGAGACGCTGCCGGAACGCGTTGTCCGGATAGTCCGCGCACATCATCTCGCGGAGCGCCTTGAGGTCCCCCGCGTCGCCGGTGCGGGGATTGAGCCGCATCACACCGAGCTGCTCCGGGTCCCCGATGATCTGATCGAAGGGGATGAGCGCGTCTCCGTTCTCGGGCGCCGCAGTGCAGGCATCGGGGGTCGGCAGGGCAGGGCTGGGGCAGAAGGCCGCCACGTAGCAGATGTGGTCGAGCAGTTCGGGTACGGCGTTGCTCACCCGGCTCACCGTGGCGCCGCCCAGGCTGTGGCCGACCAGGACGACTGGTCCGATCGCCGCCGCGCGGCGGACGACGCGCGTGACATGCCTCTCGTAGTTGTCCAGGCCGAGCGCCGCGACGGGCGAGGGCTCGGTGGCCATGGCCACCAGGTCCTGCCGTTGGTAGGACTCCGGCACGAACGCCTGCGAGCCATGCAGCGGCAGATCCACCGCGACGACGCAGTGACCTCTCAGGGTCAACTCCTGTGCGACGGGCAGCCAGTACGCTCCCGCGCTGTGTGTGCCGTGCACCAGCACATACGTACACGTCCCTGCCGTGCTGCGGCTGCCACCCCGCCCGGTCGTGGCAGCGGACGGGGTCACGCCCGCGCCGGCACCGAGGGCCATCCCACCCACTGCGAGGCCGAGCCCTCGCAGCACACCCCTGCGAGCCGTGTCCCCGCGCCGATCGCCCTCATGACCCACTTCCCTGTCTCTTGTCATGCCTCGACGCTATGGATGAGGCCACGCTTCCGGGAATGGGGTCAGGCCCCCGCACGGGGTGGGACTGGCCCCCGGGTGCGTACTGCGGCTACCCGCCACGGTCATGCGGGTTCAACCACCGGTGACGAGTTTCCGGACCTGCGGTCGGACGATGAGCCTCGCCGCCGCGGGCATCACGCGGATCATGGCCTCGCCGGCCGTGCAACGGCTCCAACAGAGCCGCGACTCACCCATGCCAAAGGGATGGAGTCGGGTTGCTGGACAATTGACGATCCAGCAGCCTTCGGAGGCCGTGATACCCCCGCGGCTGTCCGCCCGACCGGCCACGCGCTTAATGGCTCCGCCCGACAGGCCGACAAATTCATTCCAGGACAGCCGAAGCACCGGAAGTCCTTGAGTCAGAC
Organism: Streptomyces sp. NPDC087263; assembly: GCF_044744645.1. Taxonomy (NCBI): domain Bacteria; kingdom Bacillati; phylum Actinomycetota; class Actinomycetes; order Kitasatosporales; family Streptomycetaceae; genus Streptomyces; species Streptomyces sp. NPDC087263. The sequence continues at coordinate 281,827 of NZ_JBIUYT010000012.1, read as the reverse complement.
CCTCAGGAGGAGCCACAGCGACATCAACTGTCAGTCCTTGTGCAGGGGCGCCCTGACCACGAGGAAGTAGCGACCCGGATACAGGACGTCCCCGCCCAGTTCCGCGAGGAGACTGGACGGAGTGAACCGCCGCCGGAAGATCGGGTAGGAGACGCCGTCCACCTCGCGGGGCTCCAGCCCTTCCATGTGCGTACGGCTGTCGCTGCGCAGGTCGAGGATGACGAGTCCGCGCGCCACGCGGCTCGCCTCGGCGAGGAACGCGTCGCGCTCGTCCGGTACGAGCAACCCGTAGAAGTTGGCGGCGAATACGAGGTCGAACGCATCGTCCGGAAAGGGCAGCGGAGGAAAGGCGGCCCTGACCAGTTGGGCGTGAGGAGCCCGGGTCCGGGCGATGTCGAGCATCCCCTGGCTCTGGTCCATGGCGGTGACCCGGCCGGGCAGGAACTGTGTCCACACCCCGGTTCCACAGCCGACCTCCAGGATCCGGCTGTCCGGAGGCAGGGCACGGGGAAGCAGATTTCCGATCTCGGCCGTCTCCCGGTCGAGACCCGCGTCCGTCTCGGGATTGCCCCGATAGCTCGTCGCGTCGTACACCGGGGCCCGATGCTCGTAGTACCTCGCACGGACTGAGTCAGGCATGGCGTGGCCTCTCCCGTCGAACCGGATTCCCGTCAGAACGTCACAGCGTCAGATCTCCGCTTCGAGGACGAGCAGGGAAGACTGCCCGAGCCGGTCGGAGTCATCAGGCAACGCGTACATCCGCAACCGGCCACCGCAGAGCTCCAGATGGGTGGCATCGAAGGTGATGCCCTGGCGGACCGCGAAAGTACGGTCACCAGAGCTTCATACCGGAAGTATCCAGTGTTCATGTCGATGACGGCCAGACCGCCTAGTTGGGCAACGCCAGACCGGCAAACGGAACCCGCCGGAGCCTCCAGAACGAGCAGAGCGGAGGAAGCAGCACGCCCCTACCGACACCCCGCGGCCTCAACACGGCCTCTCGATCTTGAAACGACGCCGGCGAGATGCAGCCCAGCCAGCCGACGATATCCTTGATCGCGCACATCACCGCAGGTCAGCGAAGTCCTCTACTCCTCGAACCACGCCCGGCGCCCCTGGGTGGGTGAACCACACGAGGGGCTCACCGCGTCCCGCAGAACGACGTAGGGAGCTTTTTCAGTGTGACCACTGATGGGATGTCGACGTCGATGTGCGCAACGCACGAGGCTCCCGTGCCGTTGAGGGACGTGTTCGAAGTCTCAACTCATTCCCCGCGCGAGTGATGCAACCCCGCGCCAATTGTCCCGCCCCGTCAGACCCCTGTAGGTACCCGCCCGTTGACCGTTGGGGAACGATCTTCGGAGAATCGGGGAACGATCTTTGAAGGGCTTCGTAGCCGCACGTCACCGCCACTCGTGAACACCTCATCCATCTGCGCCCTCGGAATGTAGCCAGGACCTTGGCCAATCTGGCCAATCTGGCCGAGCTGCCACACCACCCCGGAACGCGACGGCGCCGATGACAGCCACTGGTGCCGGGTGCGAAGGTGTTCCCATGGTGCTGCGCTATCGGACCAACGGTCCGGAGTTCGACTTCCCACCATTCACCGGTCTGCCGCCGGTCCGTTACGTGCTCGCGTCGACCCCCAGGTGCGGCAGCAACATGCTCGCCCGCGCCCTGTGGCATACCGAGTTGGCCGGCTTCGCCGAGCACTACCTCGCCGACGCCTTCGTGCTGGACTACTTGGAGCGGTGGGAATTCGACTCCAGTGATCCGCGGGAGTTGGCGGCGGGCTATGTGCGGCAGCTGATGACGTACCGGACCAGCCCCAACGGCGCGTTCGGGCTGCGGATCTCCGCGGGGCACCTCAGGAGCCTGGAGGTCGACCCGTACGACATCCTCCAGGCACCCCGGTACATCTGGATCCAACGCAGGAACCGGTTGCGGCAGGCCGTGTCGTACACCCTGGCTGAGCAGACCGGTGTCTGGATCCTGGACGGGACCTTTCTGCCGGAGGGGAGCACGCGCGCCGCTCCCCGATACAGCTATGAGGAGATCTGCCGACATCTGCGGCTGCTCGACCGCGAGGCGTCGGTCTGGGAGGACTACTTCGGCCGGCACGGTATCGCCCCGCATACCGTCATCTACGAGGACCTGGTCGCGGACTACGAGGCAGGCCTGCTGGGCTGCCTCGACTTCCTCGGTGTCGGCGCGCCCGCCTCGGTGCCGACTCCGGGGATCAGGCGTCAGGCCGACGAGTTGACGGAGCGGTGGGTCGAGAGGTTCCTACGGGATCGTCGTGCTGAGCGGCCAGCGTCGTAGGCGGTACGGCGTCCACCACAAGTAGCGCCCGGCGCGATGGACCAGGTTTTCGCGCAGGTGACGCTCCAGGACCCGCTCGGTCGACGCCGACGCGACCACCGGGACGCCGTCCAGCAGCCCCTGGAACGCCGTGCTCCGGGGGGATTGGACGACCAGGCGCCGGTAGGAGCCCCAGCGGTGGTCGCGGATCTCCAGGAAACCGGGGCCGCGGCGGTAGCCGCACTTCGCGATGTGGAACGAGCCGCGCCACGCTGTGACCACGTGCTCTTCGTTCTCCTCTCCCGTGGAGCCGCGGAAGACGCCTGCGGGCGGGTACAGATGGCTCAGCGCCCGCCACTGGGCCGGGTCGGCCATGCGCAGTGTCCAGTCCACCGCGATGCCGTGGCTGGTGAGCTCCCGGACGAGGAGGAGGACTGCGACCGCGGACGTGCCGTCCGGATCGGTGAGGTCCACGGGCTCGTGCACCTGGACGAACTGGACGCCGTCGGAGGCGAGTCGTGCGACGGCGTCCACCGGGTCGTCAGGCGGCCCTTCGAGGGTGCCGCAGTAGATGCCCGGCAGGCGCATGGCCGCCGGATCGCGGTCCTTCCACAGCGTCAGTTCCGGCTTCATCGTGTGTCTCCCCCGGTCGGCGCCGGGGCCACCAGGGCGGGGACGAGCGACGTATCGTCCCCGTGCAGTCCGGCGCCGTCGAGCCGCAGCAGGTCCTGGTTGGCCACTGCGGGCGCGACGTGTACGTACTGGCCGCCCTCGGCGAAGACCAGGCCGAGGGCGCGCCAGCGCGCCAGCAGCCCGGCGATGCGCTCTTCCGTCACCTCTCCGGCCTGCTCCCCCGTGTCCGCGTACCGGGCAGCGGCCTTGCGCAGCAGCGCCGCCGGGCTGTGCGGCGTGTCGAGCAGCCGGAACACCGTCACTTCGAGCGGGTCGGTGAGGTCGAGAAGCCGCCAGGAGAAGTCCGGCCGGGTGTCGACCAGGACGATGTGTCCGCCGAGGTCGCAGTGGGTCAGACGGCTGCGCGGGTACGCCTGCGTCCAGTCGGCGACGGCCGTGCGCAGCCGGTTCCGGCAGCCGTCGGCGATGCCCTGGTGCGGTGAGTCGAAGATGTAGACCAGGTCGGCGAGTTCGTCCTTGGGCAGGTCGTAGATGTGGTGGTAGTGCGAGGCGGGGCGCAGTTCACCGAAGCCCAGTTCCGGCCGGTCGAAGTAGGGGCTGAACCGCTCGACCTTCAGGCGGGTGGAGTTGGCCGGTGGTCCGAGATGGTGCAGCGCGGGGAACTGGTCGACGATCTCGTCGTAGTCCTGTTCGGTCTCCCCGGGGAAGCCGTAGAGGTAGTTCCAGCTGAGGTTGACGCCGACGGTCTCCGCGTCCCGCAGCAGCCGTACGTTCTGACAGCCGGTCACCCCCTTGTCCATCAGCTTCAGCACCCGGCTGCTGAGGCTCTCCACGCCGGGCTGCAGGTAGCTGATTCCGGCCGCGTACAGCGTCTCCAGCTGCTCGCGCCGCAGGTTCGACTTGATCTCGTAGCACAGCCGCAGGTCATACCCGCTCTCCTGGAGGAGCGGGGCCATGGAGTTGAGGTAGGCCATGTCGAGGATGTTGTCGGTGACCCATACGTCGAGTACGCGGTGGCGCTCGACCAGACCGAGGATCTCCTCCACGAACCGCCTCGGGTCCTTGCTGCGGAACTCCATGAACGAGCCGTTGAGGCCGCAGAAGGTGCAGTGGTGCTTCTCGCCCCACCAGCAGCCGCGTGAGCCCTCCACCACCAGCCGCGGCTCCACCCAGCCGCCCGCGGTGGACCGCGCGTGCCGCTCGAAGTAGTCGCCGTAGTCCGGGGTGACCAGTGCTCCCGGGGGCAGCGGGACGGCGTCCATGGGATGTGCCACGGACCGGCCCTGCGGGTCGCGGCGGCACAGGCCGGGGATGGCTGCCAGGTCCTCGGCGTCGCCGTCGCGGAGCGCGGTGAGCAGCCGCGGGAACGCGATCTCGCCCTCACCGCGCACCACGAAGTCGACGTACTCGAAGTTGCGGTGCAGCGCGGCGCCCTGTGGGCCGTCGCAGTTCGCGCCGCCGAAGACGGTGGTGGTGTCGGGTGCCAGTTCCTTGAGCACGCGGGCCGCGGCGAGGGTCGCCGCGTTCTGCGCGAACGTGGTGGTGAAGCCGACCACGTCCGGTGCCGTGGCGGCGATCTTGGCGGCTGTCTCCCGGACGAACAGCGGCGCGAGTTCGTGCAGTTCGCGCGCCTTGGCCAGCATGCGCTCCGGCATCTTCCCGCCGAAGTGCTCGGTGAACTCCGCCACCCGCCAACGCGGTTGATCGTTGAGCGCGGCCGAGAAGATCCACTCGCTGTGTCCGGAGAAGTACGAGGTCGAGCAGAAGTCGTACTCCTCGAAGCCGTACTCCGTACGAGCGGCCACCCAGTCGGCGAAGTCGAGGTTGGCGTGCACCACTTCGACGTCCGCGGCGCCGTCGGGGAAGACGTCGAGGATCCGGCGTTTGAGAATGCCGAGGGCGAGTGACGGGGCGTCGAGCGACGACCACGGCATGTCCACCAACACGATGTGCAAGGCGGTTCCTCTCCCCGTCACCACAGTCCGCGGCGTGCCAGCGCCCGCCGCGCGGTCTCGCGCCGGTCCGACGGTTCGGCCTCGAAGGCCGCCGCCACCCGCCCGGACACCACGCCGTGAGCCAGCCCGGCGGACGTGGTGAAGTACGCGTACTGCACTGCTTCCGCGTTCGCCGCGTGCTCAGTTGCCTCGGGGCGCTCCGCTGCGGCGGCTCTCCAGGTGGCTGCGGATGCCTCCGCGTACGCACGCAGGGCGGCGTGGCCTCGGTCGGTCGGGACGATTCCCTCCGCCTCGATCACGAACGACAGCGGCTGCTCGCACGTCAGCGAGGTGAACAGGGTGATCATCAGCTCGTGAGTCACCGTGTCGCGCAGCAACTCCGACTTGGCGTCATCCAGTAGGTAGGACGCGAACGCCTCCTCCGCCGACAGCCCGGGAGCGGTGTACGGGATCAGCCGGAACCGGGCGAAGTGCGGTGAGCCGAGGAAGCCGGTGAGCAGGCCGGACTCCGTAGCACCGGCGTCCTGGAGCAGCCGCAGGCTGCGCGGGAACGTGGTTCCGAGGCTGCCGCCGCTGCCGGGCCGCCAGACCTGGGAGCGCAGCCGGCGCGCGGTGGTGTCCAGTTCGGCCAGGTCGACGGAGGCCAGGCACTCCAGCTCGCCGGGATCCGCGGCCACGGCCTCGGCGCCCTCGTCGGCGAGGCGGGCCCGCAGGTCCGCGTCCAGCAGAAGGCGCATGAGCAGGTCGGTCAGCCGCTCGCCGTCCAGTGACGCGCCCGGCTCCACCGTGCTCATGCCGCCTCCCCGCGCTGCCAGTCGGCGACCAGGTCCCGCAACCGCGCGTAGTTCCGCCGGGACTTCTCGACCAGCTGTCCGTCCTCGCGGTACATCGGGTCCTCGTAGGACACCCCGAGGAGGTTCGGGCAGCGCGGCAGCAGATACTCGGTGAGCTCCACCTGCTCGTCCAGCAGGACGCCGTGGTGCAGGTCGCGGAACTTGCCTCCCACGATCTGGCAGCCCGACAGGTGCAGTTCCCGGCAACGGGTGAGAGGCAGGGCCTCGATCCCGTCGTACATGCTGATTCCGGTACGTCCCCTCAGCCACTGGTAACTGAGCAGATGGCCGACGTCGAGCGTCACCCACACATCGGCGTCCTCCGCCAGCCGGGCGAAGTACTCGAAGGCGTCCATGTGCCCCAGGACGAACGAACCGCCCTCCGTGAAGCCGGGGAACTCGACGTGCAGGGGCGGATCGAGCAGCCGGGCCGCCTCCGCCACGTTCCGGGTGGCGATCTCCAGGCCCGGCTCGGTCAGCGGCGGCGGGAGCGGATAGGGCATCGGTATGCCGCGCAGGCTCCAGATGCCCAGATCCTCGACCACCCAGGAGAAGCCGTAGCGGGCGGCCAGTTCGTTGGTGAACTCGGCGGCCGGGCGGCGGTCGTAGCGCTCGGGGGTGCCCATGTTCAGCTCGGTCTGGTGGAAGGCGCGGGCCGTCCCCGCAGGCAGCGCCTCGAAGAAGCGGTCGTACGCGCGCACGTAGTCGGCCGTCTGTACGCGGGCGCGTGAGCGCGGCTGGAACGCGAGGGCCGAGTAGGCGAAGTCCCCGCCATGGCGGCGCAGGAAGGCGCGGACCCGGTCGGTGATGTCTCCGCCGCCGTCGTCGCTCTCCAGGAATCCGATGCCGCGCCTGCCGAGGCGTCCGCCACCCCACGGCATGTCCATCAGTACCCCCAGGCCCATCCGGCGGGGGGCTTCGGTGACGGTTCGGGCGCCGCCGGGTGCGGTGCGCGGGGGTTGCGTCATGACGAACTCCTGGCTGAGGGGGCCGGGACGGCTGAATGTGCCGGGTCGGGTGTGCCTGCCGCCGCGTCGGCCAGGCGGGCCAGCAGCCGGCTGCCGCGGTCGGTACGGGCCGTGAGCAGACCGTCGGAGCGCTGTTCCACGTCGTTGCGGGGGAGCGCGTAGAACCGCTCCCGGACGAGGTCGGCGAGGGTGACGCGGTCTGCCGTACGGTCGTCGGCGTACGCGGGCACGGTGCGTACCCACGTGTGTGGGCGCAGGGCCGCGACGGCGGGCGTGCGAGGGCCGTTCGGGGCGGGGTGCGGGGGTTCCGAGGCGTTCACACGGCCCGGTCTGACGGTGCGGAAGATCCGTGTCAGCCGGTCCAGTGCCTCGGTGCGCGTCGGGCCGCCGCGGACGGACAGCGGGTGGCCGACCCGGCCGGCCAGGTAGCTCAGCTCGGGGTTGCCCGCGAGGCGGTCCGAGGTGTCGAGGGCGAGCCCGTAGTCCTCCGGGCTGCCCACGAGTCTGCTGCCGGGCTCCGCCACCATCAGCTCCAGCGCGTCGATACCGATCCGCCGCTCGTTGTCGACGAGGAAGCGCAGGGACGCCTCGAACTCGTCGGCCGTCTCGTCCAGGACCTGGCCCATCACGGTGAACCGGACGGCGATGCCCGCCGCGGCGAGGTTGTCGAGGATCCGCTGGTAGTCTGCCGCGCGCACGCCCCGCTCCATCCGGTCCAGCAGGCGCTGCGAGGTGCCCTCGTAGCCGACCGAGATCATCGCGCAGCCGACCGCGGCGAGGTCATGGCAGAACCCGGGGTCGGTCAGGGCGGCCTCCAGTCGGCTGCGCACGCCGAAGCGGACCCGGATGCCGCGTTCGCGTGCCGCGCGCATCGCCTTCAGGATCAGCCGCAGGTTGGTGTTCTCGTCCGCGACCGACACGTACCGGGTGCCCGTGGCGCGGACCACGGCCTCCACGGCGTCGGCGATCTGGGCCGCGGTGCCCTGCTGGTAACCGCCTTGCGGGAGCGATCGGTTGCCGTACGAGCAGAACGCGCACCGCCCCCAGTAGCAGCCGACGCACGAGACGATCGCGAGCTCCAGGGCGTCGTTGAGATAGGAGCGGAACGGCAGTCCGGTGAAGTCGGGTGGTCCGAGGTCACGGAAGCGCAGGGTTACCGCGGGCCCCGTGCGCGACCCGGTCCCGGAACGTGGCAGCCAGGTCATGCCAGGCACGGCGGCGAGCGGAACCGTCCCGTCCAGCGCGTCCAGCCAGCGTTCGAGCGGCTCTTCCCCTGCGGTCGGGCACAGGGCGTCGACCGTTTCCCGGACTCCGGGCAGCCGGGCGAGGCTGTCGTGGCGGAGCATCACCTGCTGACCGCCCAGACAGATTTGGGTGTCCGGTGCCAGCCGCCGGACCCAGGCGGCGATCAGCAGCGCGGGCGCGAGCTGGCTGAAGAACGCCACGGACAGGCCGACCACCCGGGGGCGATGCCGGCCGAGCAGCCCGGTCACCAGGCGGTGCAGCGACAGGAGCGGTACGTCCGATGCGGCGGGCGGCCGGTCCGCGGCCCGGCGTACGGCATCGTCGAGCCGGCCAAGGTCCTCCCAGGTCCGTACCAGGAAGGTGTCGCGGACCAGCAGTTCGAGGGCCAGAGTGGCGAGCCGGACCGCGCGGTCCGGGCCCAGCTCGCCGGCCGACTCCTTGTGCAGGACGTGGGCACGCAACTCGCCGATGTGCGCGGCGAAGACGTCGGCGACCGCTCGGCGATACCAGTCACTCATGGCCGCGCCGTCGTCGCCGGAGTCCTGGGCGCGGACCGCGTCGTCCAGCAGCGTGGGACATCGCAGCAGCTCGTGGAGCACAGCGATGTTCAGGTCGGCCTGGTGAACCCGCCGACCCCGGCGCCGCAGGTGGCCGGTCAGGTAAGGCAGGCTCAGATACGGGAAGAACCTGGCCTCGGTCTGCGGTGGGAAGATCAACAGGACGTCGGTGCGGGTGCGGTCCGCCGACTGGCTGGACGGCACGACCCACCTCCTCGTCTCACCGGTCTCATCCGTCGGAGAGTTGCCTTGCCTCCCGCGCGTCCTAGTCGGGGATGTCCTCCGTGTTCTCCGCCGCGATGTAGGTGTACGTGTGGTAAGCCGCGCCGAGCTTCAGCTCACTGGAATCGATCACCTGGAGTTCTTCGAGCTCACCGAATTCCTCATCGGCGAGTTTCTCAGGAGATACAGCAGTCATGGTTTTCTCCCCTTCGCGAACGTGATGGGAATGTGCCGCTTGCCGTGTGTGCCGATTGCCGTGCGTGGCGCCCACGCTAGCCAGACCGCACGTGCATCAACAGCCCATACGTCGTCGATTAGTTGGACGACATTCAGCCAGATCAGCGGCTCATGGCGACTCTGCGGCAGCGGAGTGGCGCAGCAGTCGCCACAATGACCATGACTCATCATCGCCCTCGGCACCGGGCGGTTTGGAGAAAAACAGAGGAAAACACCGCTGTGCTGCTGGAGGGCCGTTTGTACCGCCATGTCGATGCGGCCGTGGTCCGGGCGGCAATTTGGCCTCCCGACCACCCGGTGGTCTGGCCGGACCTGACCGGCCCGTCCGCGCGCACGGAGTCGTGGCGGGCGTGGCTTCAACAGATGTGGCGGGCAACCGACTTCGCCACCGCGGTCGAGTTCTCCAGCCCGGACCTGGCGAGACGGGTGCATCAGATATGCGTCGGCGCGCCGGTGCCTGACCTCGCCGTGCGGCGCGCGGTGCTTTCGGTGTTGCGCTACCTGATGCGCGCCCGCTCACGGGCCACTCCGTTCGGTCTGTTCGCCGGTGTCGAGGCCGCCCGTACAGGGGCCGCTCCCGTGCTGCGCACGGGCACCGCGCACCAAGCGGTCACCAGACCGGACGCGGCATGGACCGCGGCTCTTGTCGACCGGTTGGAGGAACACCGCGAGCTCCGGCCCCAGTTGACGCTGCTCGCTTCCAGCCTCGCGTTCGAGCGCGACGGACGCCTGATGGTCGAGCACCGCTCAAGCAGTGCGAACGGCGGCGACCCCGTGCACGTGGGGATACGCGCGACCGAGCCGGTCCGCCTGGCCATGGACGGCGCGCGGGCGCCAGTTGTGTGGGCAGTCCTCGCCGAAACGCTCTCCGTCGGTTTCCCGACCGCTTCACCGACCGCGATCGAGAACCTGCTCGCGAACCTGGTACGACAGCGATTCCTGATCACCGGCCTGCGTCCTGCGGTGACGGCCTCCGACCCGATTGCCGCCCTGCTCGGACACGTACAGCACCTGCCGTCGGCTGAAGCCACCGAGTTGTGCGAGGTCGCGGCGGGACTGGCACGGCACGACGCCGCGACCGCCGCCCCCGCGGGCGCCCGCGTCGAACGCGCACGGGTGACGGCCGCGATGACACGGCTCTGTCCCGCTGCGAAGCCCGCGCTCGCCCTCGACCTGCGGTTGGACTGGGACCTGGTGATCCCGGAGGCGGTGGCCGAGGAGGCGGCGTCGGCCGCCGCGGTGCTCACGCGCCTGGCGCCGCGGGCGACTCTGAGCCCCGGGTGGGTCGCCTGGCATGGCCGCTTCCTTGAGCACTACGGTCCGGGAGCGGTGGTACCCGTCCTGGACGCCATCGACCTCCTCGGCTACCCGTCCGGCTACCTCGGGTCCACAGCCGCGTCGACGGGCCCGACACTGACAGCCCGCGACAGCCGGCTACTGGGGCTTGCGTACACCGCCGCGACGAGGCGCCGCCACCACGTCCGACTCGATGATGCCGTGATCGACGAACTGGCGGTGGTGGATCCAGGTAGGCCCGTGCAGCCGAGCACCGAGGTGACCGTGCGGATCCACGCCGCGAGCGTATCCGCCCTGGAACAAGGGGAGTTCACCCTGCACGTCGTCGGGGTGGCCCGTGCGGCCGGAGCCGGCACCGGGCGCTTTCTCCACCTGTTCGACGCCGACGACCGCCGCCGGATGACCGACGTCTACGCCGGCCTGCCCGGCGTCGAAAAGGACGCGCTGATCGCGCAGATCAGTACCACTCCGCTGTACATACGCTCGGTGAACGTCGCGCACGCCCCGCAGGTGGCGGAGGTGGTGATCCCCCTCGGCGACTACCACGGCCCGGACAAGGGCCAACTGCCTGTGACGGACCTGGCGGTGACCGCCGACGCCGAGCGGTTGCACCTGGTCTCGGTCTCCCGCCGCCGCCCAGTGCACACGACGCTGCTGAACGCGGTGAATCTGACCCACCACACCCATCCGCTGGCGCGGTTCCTGTTCGAGGCACCGGTGGCACTGGCCGTCCCGTGCACCGGATTCTCGTGGGGAGCCGCTGTTTCCAGCCTGCCGTTCCTCCCCGCAGTGCGCTACGGGCGCACCGTACTGTCCCCGGCCCGCTGGACACTCGGCCACGACGACCTCCCCGACGCGCGGACGCCCTGGCCGCAGTGGGACGAGGCCCTGGCCGAGTGGCGTCGTGAAGTTCTCCTGCCCGAGCAGGTGTACCTGGGCGACGGAGACCGGCGCATGAATCTGGACCTGGCGGAGCCCTCGCACCGGGTCCTGCTCCGTACCCACGTGGAGCGCGACGGCAAGGCGCTGCTACGTGCCGCACCGAAGCCCGGGGACCTGGGCTGGACCGGCGGGCACGCCCACGAGATCGTCATCCCCCTGGCCGCTGTGGACCAGCCCCGTGCACCGGTCCGCGGATCGGGGAACGTCGTCACTCGGGAACACGGCCGTCTGCCTGGCTGCGGCAGCCTGCTCTCCATCAGGTTGCACGGGCACCGCGACCGTCAGGATCCGCTCCTGATCCGGCATCTGCCTTCCTTGCTCGGGGAGTTGGGAGAGCCCCGCTGGTGGTTCGTTCGCCACCGCGATCCCGAGGACCACCTACGTCTCCGTCTGACCTGCGCGCCCGGTTCACTCGGCACCGCTGTCGGGCAGATCGGCGAGTGGACCCGACGACTTCGGGACGCGGGCCTGATCACCCACGCGAGCCTGGAGACCTACTTCCCGCAGACCGCACGCTTCGGCGGCCCCGCGGCGATGGAAGCGGCCGAGGAGTATTTCGCCACCGACGCGGCCGCCGTCCTCGCCCAGCTGACCGCGCAGGCCGGCCGGGACGCTCCCGACGCTCGTGCGGTGACCGCCGCGAGCATGGTGGACATCGCCGTCGGCCTGCTCGGGGACGACGCGAAGGCGATGCGCTGGCTGGTCGGGCATACCCACACGGACAGGAGCGCCCCACCCCGAGCGGTCTACGACCAGACCATCGCCCTGACGACCGCCCTCCTCACGCCCCGGGGCCCCGGGGCCCCGGTGCTGGACGCGCGCGTCATCGCGAGCTGGTCCGCACGCCGCGCCGCGCTGGCCGCCTACCGCAGCGCGCTTGAGGGTGCGGGGACGCTGCCCCCGCAGGACCTGCTCCCGGACCTGCTGCATCTCCACCACGTCCGCATGCGCGGGCCGGGACTTCCCGAGGAACGCGCACACCTTCACCTGGCCAGAGCCGCCGCACTGAGCTGGACGGCACGAGCGAGGAGAACACCGTGACCACGACAGCCCCCGGCGCCGCCGTGCTGTCGCCCCTCGCCCGTCGCCCGACCGGCCCATGCACTGGCCGACCGCGCACCGTACGGCCCGGCGGTCGGCCGGACGGTGGCCGCCAAACCGACGGCGTTTCCCACCTTCGCCATGGCCGCGCCGACCGGAATCGGCGGACCTGCCGGGCACGATCATGGACCGACCTGCTATCGCCTTGATGGCTCACCCGCGACGACACCCGGCGACGTCGTTTCGCGGTTCCTCGGACAGCCCGGCCGCCCAAGGCTCCCGCACTCCGGGAAGGCCACTCCTGGAGAGAGCCCAGCCCTCCCTGTCACAACCAGCCACGGACACATACCGTTTGGAGCGGCCGGGCACCGCATCTGGAGTCGTTGGCCCTGGGTCTCACCCAAGGAACGACAGCCGAACCCGCCTGTCCGGATTATCGCGAATCGTATCCACCAGACACACCGACTGCCACGTCCCCAGTTCCAGGCTCCCGCCCAGCACAGGCAGCGTCGCGTGAGGCGGCACGATCGCGGGGAGGACGTGGTCGCGGCCGTGGCCGGGGCTGCCGTGGCGATGCTGCCAGCGGTCGTCGGCGGGGAGCAGGGAGTGCAGGGCGGCGAGGAGGTCGTCGTCGCTGCCTGCGCCGGTTTCGATGATCGCGATGCCGGCGGTCGCGTGGGGCACGAAGACGTTCAGGAGGCCGTCGCGACCGGCTGCCGCCTCCCTGAGGAAGGCCTCGCAGTCGCGGGTGAGGTCGACGATCGCCTCCGAGGAGCCGGTGGCGACGTTCAGGACTCGGGTGGTGAAGGCATCGGACATGCCCCAATCCTCGCTCGCATACGCCGGATCTCGCACCTGCTTCGACAGGGACCTACGGCCGTCCACGACCGCGACTGGCCCCCGCCCAGGAGTCGTGACCACGACTGGGTCCGCCGGGAAGATCCCGGACCCCGGTCCGGTTAGTAGAAGCGTGAACGACACCGGGGTACAAGCGCGCGAAGCCGACGCCGAGACCGGCACGGATGTCACGGATGTCACGGATTTCGACGTAGTGGTGATCGGGGCCGGGCAGGCCGGCCTGTCCAGCGCCTATCACCTGCGGCGCACCGGCTTCGAGCCCGGGCGCGACTTCGTGGCCCTCGACCACGCGCCGCGTCCGGGCGGCGCGTGGCAGTTCCGCTGGCCTTCGCTGACGTACGGCAAGGTGCACGGGATGCACTCCCTGCCCGGCATGGAACTGACGGACGCGGACCCGGCGCGCCCGTCGGCCGAGGTCGTCGCGGAGTACTTCGACGCGTATGAGCGCGCCTTCGACCTGCGAGTACGCCGCCCGGTCGACGTACACGCGGTGCGTGAGGGCCCACGGGACCGGCTGCTCGTGGAGACCTCGGCCGGGAACTGGTCGGCGCGTGCGCTGATCAATGCCACGGGTACCTGGGACCGGCCGTTCTGGCCTCGCTATCCCGGTCAGGAGACCTTCCGCGGGCGGCAGTTGCACACGGCGCAGTACCCCGGCCCGCAGGAGTTCGCCGGGCTACGGGTGGTCGTCGTGGGCGGCGGCGCGTCCGGCACGCAGCATCTGATGGAGATCGCCCCGTACGCGGCCCGAACCACCTGGGTGACGCGCCGGCCGCCCGTCTTCCGCGAGGGGCCCTTCAACGAGGAGTTCGGCCGGGAGGCCGTGGCGATGGTCGAGGACCGGGTCCGTCAGGGGCTGCCGCCGCAGAGCGTGGTCTCGGTGACCGGACTCCCGCTGAACGACGCGATCCGGCAGGCTCTGCACGACGGAGTCCTGGACCGGCAGCCGATGTTCGACCGGATCACTCCGGACGGTGTCGCGTGGGACGACGGGCGTCACGTGGACGCCGACGTCATCCTTTGGGCGACCGGTTTCCGGCCCGCCATCGACCATCTGGCACCCCTGCGACTGCGCGAGCCGGGCGGCGGCATCCGTGTCGAGGGGACGCGCGCGGTCGCCGATCCGCGAATCCACCTCGTCGGGTACGGCCCCTCGGCGAGCACCATCGGCGCCAACCGGGCCGGCCGCGCCGCGGTACGGGACATCAGGCGGCTGCTGGCGGGAGCGCCGGTCGCCGCCTGATGCCCCGTACCACCTGATGCCCCGTACGACGGCTCAGCGGGTGGGACTCGGGGAGGTGGAGGTGGCCTTCCGGTTCTGGTTGAACTCGGCGACGTTCCTCAAGTGCTCCTCGTAGCTGCCCGTGAAGCGGGTGTCGCCCGGCTTGACCGTGACGAAGTACAGCCAGTCACCCGGTGCCGGAGAGATCGCCGCGCGCATCGCCTCCTCGCCAGGATTGGCGATCGGGGTCGGCGGCAGACCCATGCGCTGGTACGAGTTGTAGGGACTGTTGATCTGCGTGTCGCTCTGGCTCGTGTTCAGGGTGGAACGGTTCAGCGCGTAGTTGATGGTGGAGTCCATCTGCAGCGGCATGCCCCTCTCCAGGCGGTTGAAGATGACCCGGGCCACCTTCCCCATGTCCTCCTTGGTCGCCGCCTCGGCCTGGACGATGCTCGCGATGGTGACCGCCTGGTAGACGTTCATCGCGTTGCGCTGCGCCCCGGCCGCGACCGGGGCCTTGTTGAACTTCTGGTTCGCGGTACCGACCATGAAGGACAGGAGTGATTCCGGAGTCGACTTCTTGTCGATCGGATACGTCGCCGGGAAGAGGTAACCCTCCGGGTTGCCCTCCGCGTCGTTCGGCAACTTCAGGTTGGCCTTTCCGAGCGACTTCTTGGCAGTGCCCGGCGGGATCCGGAGAACTTTGTCGACGGCGTCGTAGATCTGGCCGGCGCGCCAGCCCTCCGGGATCACGAGGGCCGCGGGCGGCGCGTCCTCGCCTCCCATGCTCAGCAGCGGCACCGCCACGGCGGTGGCCGCCACGACGGCTCCGGTCGCGATGAGGGCGCCCCGGCCCCGGCGCGTCAGTCGAGTCGTGCTCCGAATCGTGCTCCGTGGCGGAGTGTTCATCTGCATGCGGGCACGGTAACCCGCCAATGCCTACAAACCCGACATATCTTCATCTTGTCGGCTCCAATTGGGCGTCCCGGTGGACGAGGGCGGCATAGCGCCCGCCCTGCTCCAACAGCTCCTCGTGCGTGCCCCGTTCGACCGCCTGACCGGCATCGAGGACCACGATCTGGTCGGCCCCCCGAATGGTGGACAGCCGGTGGGCGATGGTGAGTGTGGTCCGGTTGGCCGACAGCGCGTCGATCGCCTCCTGCACGGCGTGCTCCGTACGGGTGTCCAGGGCGCTGGTCGCCTCGTCGAGGATGAGCACCGGCGGGTCGCGCAGGATGGTGCGGGCGATGGCGAGGCGCTGCTTCTCCCCGCCCGAGAACCGGTGGCCGCGCTCGCCCACGACCGTGTCGTACCCGTCCGGCAGGGATGCGATGTGGTCGTGGATCTGGGCCGCCTGCGCCGCCCCCCGCAGCTCCTCGTCGGTGGCGTCCGGCTTGGCGAAGCGCAGGTTCTCGGCGACCGAGGCGTGGAAGAGGTACGTCTCCTGGGAGACGACGCCGACCGCGCGCGCGAGCGTGTCGAAGTCCAGGTCGCGGACATCGACCCCGTCGAGCGTGACCCGCCCGCCCGTGACGTCGTACAGCCGCGGCACCAGATAGCTGAGCGTGGACTTGCCCGCACCGGTCGGGCCGACGACGGCGAGGCTGCCGCCCGCCGGGACGGTGATGTCGATGCCGTCGAGGATCGGGCCGCTTCTGTCGTCGTAGCGGAACTCGACGTCCTCGAAGCGGATCTCGCCCTTGACCCGGTCGAGGTGGACGGGATTGTCCGGCTCGGTGATGTCTATGGGGAGATCGAGGTACTCGAAGATGCGCTGGAAGAGCGCGAGCGAGGTCTGGATCTGCACGCCGGTGGACAGCAGGCTGACCGTCGGGCGGAACAGGCCCTGCTGGAGGGAGACGAAGGCGACGAGTGTGCCGATCGACACCGTCGGGCCACCGAGCTTGAAGGCGATACCGGCGGTCCAGTAGATGACGGCGGGCATGCCGGCCATCACGATGGTGATGACGGCCATACGCCAGCGGCCGACCATGTTCGACCTCACTTCGAGGTCGACAAGGCGCTCGGATTCGTCCCCGAAGGACTTCGTGAGCGAGTCGGCGCGGCCCATGGTGCGGCCGAGCAGGATGCCGCTGACGGAGAGCGACTCGGTGACGGTGGCGGCCATCGTGGCCATCTGCTTCTGGCGCTCCGTGGCGATCTTCTTGCGCTCGCGGCCGACCCGGCGGCTGATCCAGACGAAGACCGGCAGCAGGAGCAGCGAGACGGCGGTGAGCCGCCAGTCAAGCGCGAGCATCGCCACGATCGTGGCGACGACGCTGGTGAGGTTGGAGACCAGCGAGGTGGCGGTAGAGGTGACGGTCGCCTGCATGCCGCCGATGTCGTTGGCGATACGGGACTGGACCTCGCCGGTGCGGGTCCGGGTGAAGAAGGCGAGCGACATGCGCTGGAGCCGACCGTAGACGGCGGTGCGCAGGTCGTGCATGACGCGCTGGCCGACGGTCGTCGAGATCAAGGTCTGGAGCACGCCGAAGATACTGGTGACGACCGCGCTGAGGATCATGCCGAGGGCGAGCAGGCTCAGCAGACCCGTGCGGCCCTGCGGGATCGCCACGTCCAGGATTTCCTTCAGCAGGAAGGGCGTGGCGACGGAGACGAGGGACGCGGCGCCGACCAGCAGGCCGACGACCGCGAGACGGCCCCGATAGGGCCGGAAGAGCTTCAGGATGCGCCGCACCTGCCGCGGCTGTTGTTCCTTGTCGGCACGCGGCCGTTCCTTGTCGCCACGTGTCCGATCTCTGTCGGCACGCGACTGTTCTCTGTCAGCAGGTGACGGGGTCCAGGTTGGTCGGTCGGGACGCATGGGCTCCTACGGGAGATGAGACGACGATGACTTGTGGTGACCACTGATCACTGATCACTGATCACTGATCACGAGTTGCGGAAATTTGTGATGCCTGGCGGAGCATAGCTCATTGTTACCTATACTCACAATGAACAAGGTCCTGATATTGTTCCCACATGACCACCTCCGATGTCGACGGCCTGCTCGCCGAGCAACTGCTGCGGCTGACCCGCCGAGTGCATCGCATCCAGAAGCGCCATCTGGAGCATCGCGAGCTGGGCATCACACCAGCCCAGTCCCGCCTGCTGCGCACACTCGCGCACTACAGCTCACCGCCCCGCATGGCCGATCTGGCCGAGCGCCTGGAGGTGGTACCCCGCGCCGTGACCACTCTGGTCGACGGTTTGGAGACAAGCGGCATGGTGCGCCGGGTCCCGGATCCGACCAACCGGCGAGTGATCCGTATAGAGGTCACGGACGAGGGTCGCAAGGCACTGGGCGAGCTGCGCGCCGCGCGCCGATCGGCCGCGGACGAGATCCTCGCTCCCCTGACCGACGAGCAGCGCGAAGTGCTCGGCGGACTGCTGAACACACTGGTGGACGGGGTGCCGGCGCGGAGGCACGGCTGCTGAGAGTCCCGGTACAGCGCGCGGTGGGGCCACAGCAGTGGGACCACGCGATCGGGCCGCGGCGCCGACTCCATAGTGCTGGAGTCGGCGCCGCGGCCCGATCGGGAGCTGCTTCGGTCAACTGACCTCGGCTGCGGACTCCTTGGCCGTCGGAGCGGGTGCATCTGCCTCAGCCGCCTGCTCAGGTACGTCGACCTCAGCGGCCTGTGCCGGTACGTCGACCTCGGCGGCCCGCGCGGGCACGTCAACCTTGGCCGACCGAGGCCCCTGCACCGGCACCTCCGGGTCCTCCACCTCGCCTTCCTCCCCGAACACGATCTCCCCGTCCAGCACCTTCCTCGCCCGGTCCGCGTCCAGCGCGCCCTCCCAGCGAGACACGGCGAAGACCGCGACGCAGTTGCCGAGCAGGTTCGTCACGACGCGCATCGAGTCCATGATGCGGTCGACACCCAGGAGCAGGGCGACGGCGCCGGCCGGGATGGCTCCCAGGGAGGACGCGGTCGCGGACAGCGCGAGGAAGGCCGAACCGGGAATGCCCGCCATGCCCTTGCTGGTCAGCATGAGCACGAGGATCACGGTGATCTGCTGGCCCAGACTCAGGTCCACGCCCACGGCCTGCGCGATGAACAGCGTGCCGATGGACAGATAGAGCGAGGCGCCGTCGAGGTTGAAGGAGTAGCCCGTCGGCAACACCAGACCCACGGCGTCGTCACGGGCACCGGCCCGGCGCAGCTTCTGCATCACCCGCGGCATGACCGACTCGGTGGAGGCGGTGCCGAGCGCGAGGAGGATCTCCTCACGGATGTAGCGGACGAACTTCCAGAGGCTGAGCCCGGTGACCACCTTGAGCGCGACGCCGAGCAGCGCGATGAAGAGTGCGGCGGCCGCGTAACACAGGATGATCAGCTTGGCGTACGTCTCGATCACCCCGAGCCCGTACTGGCCGATGAGGACGGCCATCGCACCGAACACCGCGATCGGGGCGAGCCGCATGATGAAGCCGACGACCGCGAAGATGATCTCCTGGGCCTGCTCGATGGCGGGCAGGACCTGCGGCACCTTGGTGTGACCCAGGTGCAGCAGCGCGGCGCCCACCAGGCAGGCCAGGACGAGCACTTGGAGGAGTTCGTTCTCGGCGAAGGCGCCGATGAAACTGGTGGGAAGCGCGTTGAGGACGAACTCTGTCGTCGAGGGCAGTGAACCGCCACCGGTCTTCGCGTCGACCGCCGAGGTGTCGAGCGTGGACGGGTCGACGTTCATGCCCGAGCCGGGCTGGACGACGTTGGCGGCGACAAGACCGATGAACAGGGCGACCGTGCTCGCGACCTCGAACCAGATCAGGGCCTTGAGCCCGATCCGGCCGAACGCCTTGAGATCACCGGCCTTCGCGATACCGACCACGACCACACAGAACACCAACGGCGAGATGATCGTCTTGATGAGCCGGGTGAAACCGTCACCGAGCGGCTGAAGCTCCGCGGCCGTGCCCGGCCACAACTTTCCGACGATGATTCCGAGCACAAGCGCGCAGGCGACCTGCGCGAACAGTGAGGTACGCAGTATGTGTGCGACGCGTCGCGGGGACGGTACGGGCGGCGGCACGGGCACTCCTCCGAGCAGACTTCTGGTATGCGGAAAAGCGCTTCCGCGGTGATCACTATTGAGGAGTGATTGATTCCGCTGGAGACCTCCGTGTCACGTCCGTGTAAATCATGGACGTGACACGGAGTTCCTCTCCGTGGCCCCTGCCGCCTCAGCAGCCGCTGCGGTCCTCGGTCAGTACGCCCTGCACAGTGGCCAGAGTGCGGTCATAACACCCGGCCGAGCCGTACAAGCGGTAGCGCTCTCTCGTCGTACCGACCGCGTGGCGCTGGTCACGCGGCGCGTTCGCCGTATACGTCGTGTCGCCCGCGTAGGTGTCGTCGAGCCGTGACCACGCGGTGCGCCGCCCGCCGCGCTTCTCGTCGACCGCCGCCCGGTCACCGAGCGTCAGGACGGTGCGCAACCGGTCGTCCGCGCCCAGCGTGGTGGTCCCGTCCATCGTGTACGTCCGCTGCGTGCGGGTCACGGCGGCCGGCCCCCGTCCGTCGACGGTGACCGTCTCGTCGTCGGTCCAGGTGGCCTTGAGCCCGTCCGTGTTCTCGCCGTCCGTCCAGCGGTGCACGGAGGTGTTCGCCAGTTCGCGGCTCACCGTGGTCTTCACCCGGCCGTGCGAGGTGTCGACGTACCCGGCGACCGTCAGCCGGTGGCTTCCTTCGGTGTCCAGACGGTGTTCCGAACCGGGTGTGTACGTCGAGGAGTTGGCGAGAGTGCCTGCCTTGACCTCCGTCAGCGCACCGCTCACGTGCTCCTTCTTCGCGTCCTGCCAGACCAGCACGTTGACCGGGGCGCTCCATCCGCTCTGCCCCTCGGGGACACCCACGACGGAGACGTCGATCCGGTGCGGGCGACCGTCGTTGAGGAGTCCCGCGAACGGCGTCAGGTCGTACTCGATGGGCTTGATGTCAAAAGCGCGCGGACCCGGAATCACGTACCAGAGGAAGGGGTTGGACCAGCCGCCCGTCCACACGGTCGGGAACGGCTCAGCGATACCGGCGAGTTGGCCGTCGACCTTGATCTGCACCTCCCGGTAGGGGCCGCTGTCGGCCTCGCAGGAGTACGGCGCCGATGCGGGCACCGTCAGATACCAGTACTCCTCGCAGCCGCCGCCGGACCCGGTCGCGTACACCTCGGCGACGATGCGCTCGCTGTTGCGCGGGGTGGTCAGGGCGCCGTCCTGGAGGGTGAGGACGCTGTCGGGGGTCGAGGCCGTGGCCTGCTTGGCGGTGCCTTCGGCGGCGTAGAACGTCAGGGTGACCTTGACATCGATGATGCCGGTGTACGTGCCGTCGACGACGTTGCCGATGAGCATCTCGACGGGTTGTGCCGCGCGCAGGGTGTCGCTGTACCGCGTGACGTCCTTCTCGACGGACCACTCGATGCCGTCGGGCGAGGGCTCGGGAGTGGACGTACGGAAGATCTCGACGCCGCCGATGTGAAGGTAGCCGAGACGGTCGAACTGCCGTCCCTTGACGTTGCCGTCGAGTCGCAGCACGACCTTGCTCCAGCGGTCACCGCAGTCGCCGGGAGGTGCATAGCTGCCCTCGTACGGCGTGAAGTCCCTGAACTGTGCCTGCGCGACGGTGACTTCACATGATCGCGTGTCGGGCTTGGTGACGGGCGGCGCCGCGGTCACCGGGTCGTGCCAGTCGGTGCCGAACTCGGCGGGTGGGTCGGCGGACTGGGCGGCGGGCGCCGGGCTCGCTCCGAGGAGCATGCTCGCCAGAAGGGTCGCTCCGGAGAGCATGGACATGATGATCCGTCTTCTCATGGGCGGTGTTCTACGGGGAATTGGCGCCCGGCCGCAATGGCCCCTCCCTTCACACCCATCTCACTCGCCCCTCAGATCCGCACTGTCGCCCCTCACCCCGACAGTGCGACGCCGCTCCGATGGACAGCTGAAGGACGCGGCTGATTCCTTGCCCTGGGGCGGAAAACCGCTTGCTTTCGACCACGCTCCGACGCGAACCTTTCACGGTTTGTTGCCGACAGTTGCCGGGCTCCGCGGTCGATCGACTGCGACTCCACGGTTTCCTCCGCCCCCTGACACGAGCCGCTTGGACGTCATGCAGATTCAAGACCTTCCGTATCCCGACCCGGGAGTGCCCGACGCGCGCTCGGGTCCCCGCTTCCTGTGGTGGCTCGGCCGGAATCAGCTCGGTGGGCAGTTCAAGGCCCTCGCCTGGGGGCTGCTGCACTTCGTGTCGGTCTCCGGGCTGCCGTTCTGCGTGGGCCTCGCCGTCCAGGCCGTCGTCGATCGCTCCGGCACCCGGCTGGCGCTGACCGGTGCAGTGATGGTGCTGTGCGGGGCGGGCATCGCGCTGGGCGAGACCATGCTGCACCGCGCGGCGGTCACCAACTGGATCCTGGCCGCCGCACGCGTCCAGCAGCTGCTGGCCCGCAGGACCGCCCAGCTCGGCTCCGCGCTCACCCGTCGGGTCGCGGCCGGCGAGGTCGTCGCGGTCTCCACGGGTGACGTCGAGAAGATCGGCTGGTTCGTGGAGGCGGTGTCGCGGTTCACGGCGGCGGCGCTCACCATCGTGCTGGTCTGCATCGGTCTGGTCGTCTATCAGCCGGCGCTCGGCGTGATCGTCGCCGTGGGCGTGCCCGTCCTGGCACTCGCCGCGCTGCCGCTGCTGCCCCGCGCCACCCGGCGCGCCGACTTCCAGCGCGAGAAGGCCGGCCGCGCCACCGAGCTGGCCGCGGACACCGTCGCGGGCCTGCGGGTGCTGCGTGGCATCGGCGGCGAGGAACTGTTCCTCGACCGCTACCGCCGTGCCTCCCAGGAAGTCCGCCACGCGGCCGTACGCAGCGCCCGGATGTGGTCACTGATCTCGGCCATCCAGGTGCTGCTGCCCGGTCTGCTGCTGATCGCCGTCGTCTGGCACGGCGTGGGTCTGGCCCGCGACGGCCGGATCACGGTCGGTGAACTGGTCACCGTGTACAGCGCGGTCATGCTGCTCACCTACCCGCTGCGGCACTTCGAGGAGATCGCCATGGCGTACTCCTTCTCACGCCCGTCCGCCAAGCGCGCCGCCCGGGTACTGTCCCTCGAACGCGCCATGGACAGCGTCGGGTCACGAGCGGCAGAGGCGCCGACCGGGGACCTGTACGACCCCGCGACCGGGCTGCTCGCGCCCGCCGGGCGGCTCACCGCGGTGGTGTGCGGCGACCCGGACATGGCGGGACTGCTCGCCGAGCGGCTGGGCGGACATCCCGGTGTCGAGGGCACTTCGGCGCTCCTCGGCGGAGTACCGCTGGACGAACTCCCTCTCGACTCGGCCCGCACCGCCGTCCTCGTCCAGGACAAGGACCCGGTGCTGCTGTCCGGCTCGCTGCGCGAGCTGCTCGACGTGCCCTCGTCGGGCGCGGTGAGCGCCGCCGAGGCGCTGGCGGCCGCGCAGTGCGGTGACGTACTGGACGCGCTCGGCGAGGGGTCGCTGGGCACGGAGGACCCGATGGACGCCCGCGTCACCGAACGCGGCCGCTCCTTGTCGGGCGGCCAGCGCCAGCGTCTCGCGCTGGCCCGGTCGCTGATCACCGATCCCGAGGTACTCGTCCTCGACGAGCCGACGTCCGCCGTCGACTCGCACACCGAGGCACGGATCGCCGACGGCGTCCGCGCTCTGCGCACCGGCCGCACCACAGTGGTCTTCACCTCCTCGCCGCTGCTCCTGGACCACGCCGACCGGGTCGTGCTGGTGCACGAGGGCGAGGTCGCGGCGGTCGGCGTACACCGCGAGCTGCTCCACAGCGAGCCGCGGTACCGCGCCGTGGTGACCCGGGAGACCGACGAGGAGGCCCCGGAGGGCGGCGCACTGGCAGCCGTACTCAAAGAGGAAGCCGCGCGGGAAGAGCTGGAAGAGATCGACGCAGACGTACTCGGAGACGTACTGGAAGAAATCGAGGAGACCGCATGATCGGCCTGGCGCCACCGGCCTACGATCCGGCGGCCCCGACGACGGCGAACACGCTGCCCGTCGGCGCCCCCGCGACCGTACGCGCCTACGTGGCCGAACTGTTCCAACGGCACCGCCGGGCCTTCCTGTTGCTCGTCAGCGTCAACACCGTGGCCGTCGTGGCCTCGATGGCCGGGCCCTACCTGCTGGGCTCGGTCGTCGAGGGGGTCTCGGACCAGGCACGTGAGCTCCATCTGGAACGCACGATCGTGCTGTTCGTCCTCGCCCTCGTCATAGAGGCCGTGTTCGTACGTCAGGTGCGGCTGCGCGGCGCCATGCTCGGCGAGCGGATGCTGGCCGACCTGCGCGAGGACTTCCTCGTACGGTCGGTGGGGTTGCCGCCCGGCGTGCTGGAGCGGGCCGGAACGGGCGACCTGCTGTCCCGCATCACCACGGACATCGACCGGCTCGCCAACGCAATGCGCGAGGCCGTGCCCCAGCTGGCCATCGGCGTCGTGTGGGTTGCTTTGCTGCTGGGCGGACTCGCGGTGACGGCGCCGCCGCTCGCCCCCGCCGTGCTGATCGCCGTACCACTCCTGGTGGTCGGCTGCCGCTGGTACTTCAAGCGCGCGCCGTCCGCCTACCGCTCGGAGGCCGCCGGCTACGCCGCCGTGGCCGGTGTCCTCGCCGAAACCGTGGACGCCGGGCGCACCATCGAGGCCCACCGGCTGGGCGAGCGCCGCATCGACCTGTCGGACCGTCGGGTCAAGGAGTGGACCTCCTGGGAGCGCTACACGCTCTTCCTGCGCTCGGTGCTCTTCCCCGTCGTCAACATCACCCATGTCACCGTCCTCTGCTCGGTCCTGATGATCGGCGGGGTCTTCGTCCTGCAGGACTGGATCAGCGTCGGCCAGCTGACGACAGGCGCGCTCCTCGCGCAGATGCTCGTCGACCCGGTGGGGCTGATCCTGCGCTGGTACGACGAGCTGCAGGTCGCCCAGGTTTCGCTGGCCCGGCTGGTCGGTGTCCGGGACATCGAGGCCGCCGCGAGCGATCCGGGGGTGGCTCCGGACGGGCGTGACGTGCGCGCGGACCAGGTGCACTTCAGCTACCGCGCCGGCGTGGACGTCCTGCGGGACGTCTCCTTGTCGGTCGCACCCGGCACCCGGCTCGCCCTGGTCGGCCCGTCCGGCGCGGGCAAGTCCACGCTGGGGCGCCTGCTCGCCGGGATCTACGCACCCCGGGACGGCCGGATCACCCTTGGCGGCGCGGAGCTGTCGCGGATGCCCGCCGAGGAGGTGCGCTCCCACGTGGCCCTGGTCAACCAGGAGCACCACGTCTTCGTGGGCTCCCTGCGCGACAACCTGCTGCTTGCCCGGACCGGTGCCGTCGACGCCGAGCTGTGGGCGGCACTCGGCGCGGTCGACGCGGACGGCTGGGCTCAGGCCCTGGACGACGGCCTGGACACCGAGGTCGGCTCGGGCGGGCTGGCACTGACTCCGGCCCAGGCCCAGCAGATCGCGCTGGCCCGGCTGGTGCTCGCCGATCCGCACACGCTGGTCCTGGACGAGGCGACCTCGCTCCTCGACCCCCGTGCGGCCCGTCACCTGGAACGCTCCCTTGCCCGTGTCCTCGACGGCCGCACCGTGGTCGCCATCGCCCACCGGCTGCACACCGCTCACGACGCGGACATCATCGCCGTCGTCGAGAACGGCCGCATCACCGAACTCGGCGGTCACGACCAGCTGGTCGCCGCCGACGGTGCGTACGCCGCACTGTGGCGGTCCTGGCACGGGTGAGCGAGCGGGCCTGGCCGGTCCATATGCGCCCCTGGACACCCGTGGGCGCACATGGTCGGGCCGTGTGGCGTTGCGCGGTGCCGAAGGGGGGTGGAAGGCTGGACATGGACACCGGCCCGGGGATTCCCCGGAAACCACCCGGTTCACACCGGGTGACGCCTGTGTCCAGCGGCCCGCGCGCCCGCCGTCGAGCGCGGCGCAATCGGGCCCGGCCCGCACCACCTGGAGGTAGCCGTGGACAGCTCCGACGGATGGGGAGACGATGTCTACCAGCCCGACGGATCCGAGGTACAGGATGACGCGGGGCTGCTCGACGCCGAGGACACCCTCGACTCCGACGGCGTCGGTGACCCCCTCGACCGGGGCTGGTCCCCGCCGGAGCGGCCATGGGCGGTGGAACACTCCGGGGTGACGGCCGCGGAACGCCACCAGGGCGAGACCCTGGACCAGCGGCTCGCGGAGGAAGTCCCCGACATCGCCGAACCCGTCGGAGACGGCATCGGCGACTGCCAGGGCTCCGACGGCGAACCTCTGGACAACGAGGTGGGCACGCTCCGCTCCGGGCGTCTCGTGGCCCCCGACGAAGGGGCTCACGAGGACGAGGAGAGCGAGCTCTTCGCCATGGACATAGGGATCGACGGCGCCGCGGCCTCCGCCGAGGAGGCCGCGATGCACATCGTCGACGACGACTCGCCGTACGACTGACCGGGCCGCCCCACCACTCCCCCGCAAGGAGCATCCACCATGCAGCAGGACAAGCAGCCCGACTACCACCCCGTCGTCTTCCGCGACCGCGCCGCCGGGTACGCCTTCCTCACCCGCTCCACCGCGACGAGCGAGAGGACCATCGACTGGGACGACGGCGAGACCTACCCCGTCGTGGACGTCGAGATCTCCTCGGAGAGCCATCCGTTCTACACGGGGAAGGCACGGACGGTGGACTCGGAGGGGCGGATCGCTCAGTTCGAGCGGCGGTACGGAGGCGGGAGCCAGGGCGCTAGCGGGTCGGGTACGGCATGACCGCGTGACCCGGTCACTCAGAAGACATTGAGCGCCGCCGCACACCCCACCCCGCCCAGCAGTATGAACACCGGCATCAGCACCTTGAGCTCCACCCAGCTGCCCGCCCGGAAGCGCAGCATCTTGGGCGGGCCGATCGGGTACCAGCGCTTGCGGCCGACCGGGATCGGCCACAGGATCGGGCAGCCCGAGACCGTCAGGGCGTCCCCGATGTCGTGGACCAGGGCGCCCAGGACGACCGGCAGCCCGAGCCACAGGTACTCCTGACCGGGGGCCGTGAACAGCCAGTCCGCGCCGTTGCCCGGCTTGTCCAGGGTTCCCGCGAGGATCCAGGCACTGGTCGCGGCCAGCAGCCAGACCAGGACGTCGGCACTGGAGCCGCGGGTCGCCTTCCAGAGCAGCCCCTCGATGGCGAGCACCAGATGCACGAACAGGATGGCCAGGACCGCCCAGCGGCCTCCCGTGATCGCGGCGCCCGAAGAACCCACACCCAGGAGCACCGCCCACAGCCAGGTGTGCGTCAGCGTTCGATGACCGCCGGAGCGGCGCGGGTCGCCCGGCTTGCGTGTCCCCTTGTAGACGGCGTACGAGAGCTTGTCGACGACCTCGCACAGCCACTTGGACAGGGGCCCGAAGGCGCGCGAGATGGTGGCCGCCTTGTGGTCCAGGTCGGGGGCGAGCGCGGCACCCGCGCAGATCAACGCGCCGACCAGAAGGACCGGCCAGGGCATGGTGTGACCGGCGGCGGCCGCCGCCGCTCCGACGCCGAGCCAGGCCGCTGCTCCCGATAGTGAGTGTGCTGGTCCCATCATGGTCGTTCCCCGCCCCATTCCTCTTGTGCCGCTGTCCAGTTGCCCGCATGCGCTGACACTTCGTCGGCGGCACAGCGTAGCGTTCGCGATCTTCGAGCCGGCATCCGATTCCCCCATCGAGTGGGTTCACAGGCAAGATGGGTGCGTGACCCTTATCGATCAGCTGCCGCAGACCGCAGACCCCGACGCCCTCTACGAAGCCTTCGAGTCGTGGGTCGGGGAACGCGGTCTCACCCTCTATCCCCACCAGGAGGAGGCGCTGATCGAGGTGGTTTCTGGTGCGAACGTGATCGTCTCGACGCCCACCGGCTCGGGCAAGAGCATGATCGCCGCGGGCGCGCACTTCGCCGCGCTCGCCCGTGACGAGGTCACCTTCTACACGGCGCCGATCAAGGCCCTCGTCTCGGAGAAGTTCTTCGAGCTGTGCAAGATGTTCGGCACCGAGAACGTCGGCATGCTGACCGGCGACGCCTCCGTGAACGCCGACGCCCCCATCATCTGCTGTACCGCCGAGGTGCTGGCTTCCATCGCGCTGCGCGACGGCAAGCACGCCGACGTCGGCCAGGTCGTGATGGACGAGTTCCACTTCTACGCTGAGGGCGACCGCGGCTGGGCGTGGCAGATCCCGATCCTGGAACTGCCACAGGCGCAGTTCATCCTGATGTCGGCGACGCTCGGCGACGTCTCGATGTTCGAGAAGGACCTCACCCGGCGCACCGGCCGTCCCACGTCGGTGGTCCGCTCGGCGACCCGGCCCGTGCCGCTGTCCTACGAATACGTGCTGACTCCGCTGACGGAGACCCTCACCGAGCTGCTGGCGACGAAGCAGGCTCCCGTCTACATCGTGCACTTCACGCAGGCGCAGGCCGTGGAGCGGGCGCAGGCGCTGATGAGCATCAACATGTGCACGCGTGAGGAGAAGGACAAGATCGCCGACCTGATCGGCAACTTCCGCTTCACCACCAAGTTCGGCCAGAACCTCTCCCGTTACGTGCGCCACGGCATCGGCGTGCATCACGCGGGCATGCTGCCCAAGTACCGACGGCTCGTGGAAAAGCTGGCCCAGGCCGGTCTCCTGAAGGTCATCTGCGGTACGGACACCCTCGGTGTCGGGGTCAACGTGCCCATTCGCACCGTGCTGTTCACGGCGCTGGCGAAGTACGACGGCATCCGGGTCCGGACCCTTCGTGCCCGCGAGTTCCATCAGATCGCCGGCCGCGCCGGGCGCGCCGGCTACGACACCTCGGGCTTTGTCGTCGCGCAGGCGCCCGAGCACGTCATCGAGAACGAGAAGTCGCTCGCCAAGGCCGGCGATGACCCGAAGAAGCGCCGCAAGGTGGTGCGCAAGAAGGCTCCCGAGGGCTTCGTCGGGTGGACGGACAGCACCTTCGAGAAACTCATCACCTCCGAGCCCGAGCCACTGACCTCCCGTTTCCGGGTCACCCACACAATGCTCCTTTCGGTGATCGCCCGGCCCGGGAACGCCTTCGAGGCGATGCGGCACCTGCTGGAGGACAACCACGAGCCGCGCAAGCAGCAGTTGCGGCACATCCGGCGGGCGATCGCCATCTACCGCTCGCTCCTGGACGGCGGCGTCGTCGAGAAGCTCGACAAGCCGGACGCCGAGGGCCGCATCGTGCGCCTCACCGTCGATCTGCAGCACAACTTCGCGCTCAACCAGCCGCTGTCGACCTTCGCGCTCGCCTCGTTCGAGCTCCTGGAGCCCGAATCCCCCTCGTACGCCCTGGACATGGTGTCCGTCGTCGAGTCCACGCTGGACGATCCGCGGCAGATCCTCGCGGCCCAGCAGAACAAGGCGCGCGGCGAGGCCGTGGGGGCGATGAAGGCGGACGGCGTCGAGTACGAGGAGCGCATGGAGCGGCTCCAGGAGGTGTCGTACCCCAAGCCCCTGGAGGAGCTGCTCTTCCACGCCTACAACGTCTACCGCAAGAGCCATCCGTGGGTCGGTGACCATCCGCTGTCGCCGAAGTCCATCATCCGTGACATGTACGAACGGGCGATGACCTTCACGGAGTTCGTCTCCCACTACGAGCTGGCCCGTACCGAGGGCATCGTCCTGCGCTACCTCGCCAGTGCCTACAAGGCCCTTGAGCACACCGTCCCGGACGACCTGAAGTCCGATGACCTGGAGGATCTGATCGCCTGGCTGGGCGAGATGGTGCGTCAGGTCGACTCCAGCCTCCTGGACGAGTGGGAGCAGCTCGCCAACCCCGAGGTGATGACGGCCGAGGAGGCCCAGGAGAAGGCCGACGAGGTCAAGCCGGTCACCGCGAACGCCCGCGCCTTCCGCGTCCTGGTCCGCAACGCCATGTTCCGGCGCGTCGAACTCGCCGCCCTCGACCATGTGAACGAGCTCGGTGAGCTGGATGCCGACTCCGGCTGGGACGCCGATGCCTGGGGTGAGGCGATGGACAAGTACTGGGACGAGTACGAGGACCTCGGCACCGGCCCCGACGCACGCGGCCCCAAGCTGCTGTCGATCGTGGAGGAGCCGCAGAATGCCCTGTGGCGCGTCCGGCAGACCTTCGCCGACCCGAATGGCGATCACGACTGGGGCATCAGCGCGGAGGTCGACCTCGTGGCCTCCGACGCCGAGAGCCGCGCGGTCGTCCGGGTCACCGACGTCGGCCAGTTGTGAGCACAGGAGAATCCCCCACATGACGAATCCAGCCGAGAGCCTTGTCGACCTGCTCGACCTCGAGCAGATCGAGGTCAACATCTTCCGTGGCCGCAGCCCGCAGGAGTCACTGCAGCGGGTGTTCGGCGGCCAGGTGGCCGGGCAGGCGCTGGTCGCCGCCGGGCGCACCACGGAAGGCGACCGACCGGTGAACTCGCTGCACGCGTACTTCCTGCGCCCGGGAATCCCGGGCGTGCCGATCGTGTACCAGGTCGAACGGGTCCGGGACGGGCGGTCGTTCACCACCCGTCGCGTCACCGCCGTGCAGCAGGGCCGCACGATCTTCAATCTGACCGCCTCCTTTCACAAGCCTGAGGAAGGGAGCTTCGAGCATCAGCTGCCGCCGGCCCGCGAGGTTCCGGATCCGGAATCGCTGCCGACGCTGGCGCAGGAGATCAAGGAGCATCTGGGCACGCTCCCCGAAGCGTTGGAGCGCATGGCGCGGCGCCAGCCCTTCGACATCCGTTATGTGGACCGGCTCCGCTGGACTCCTGAGGAGATCAAGGACGCCGAGCCTCGCAGCGCGGTGTGGATGCGCGCCGTCGGGCCGCTGGGCGACGACCCACTCGTGCACACGTGCGCGCTGACGTACGCGAGCGACATGACCCTCTTGGACGCCGTCCGCATTCCGGTGGAGCCGCTGTGGGGTCCGCGAGGCTTCGACATGGCGTCGCTGGACCACGCGATGTGGTTCCACCGGCCGTTCCGGGCGGACGAGTGGTTCCTGTACGACCAGGAGTCGCCGATCGCGACGGGCGGGCGCGGGCTGGCCCGCGGACGCATCTACGACCAGGGAGGCCGCCTGCTCGTCTCGGTTGTCCAAGAGGGGCTTTTCCGGGCTCTGTAGGGAATTGGCCTGGCGGTCAGAGGTTCCTGCGGCGCAGCCAGCCGAGCAGCTTCCGCGGTCGCTCAGGCTCCTGGGGTTTCTCGGGCACTTCGGGCCGGGGACGGTCCGGCGGAGCGAGCGGCCCCGGCCGGGAGGACATCGGCTGTGCGGCCATCGATGGTGGAGGAGTCGGCTGTGAAGCCCTTGGCACGGGGCGCGGAGCAGGGCGGAGATCGCGGGCCTCGGCGAGAAGCTGTCCCAGGTCGGCCCGGAGCCAGCTGATCTCGTCGGGATCGCCAGCCGTCATGATCCGCGAGGCGGTCTGCGCAGCAGGAGAGTCGGGTGTGCCGTGCAGGGCGCGTTCGGGCCGGAGGCGGTTCACATAGGCGCGCTCGTACGGATCCCTGACGATCTCGGCGACGTCGACCGGGTCGAGCAGGGACGCCACGATCGCTGCCCGCTCCCAGGGGTCCTCGCTCTGCCGCAACAGGAATCCCATGTGGCGCCCCCGCCAGTTGCGAGGACGGAGGTCCAACCCTTCGTCCAGCTGGTCGCGGAGCCCTTCGGGCGTACGGCCGCTCAGCAGCCTGACGTTGTTCTTGTCGGCCGCGAACTGCCGCAGCTCTTCCGCCAGATACAGCCACACGACCGCCCGGTAACGGTTGAGGTAGACCTTCACAGGAACCACCAGACCCAACCGAGCGAGGCGCGTGAACCTGGCGGTCGTCACCTCCATGAGGGCGGCTCCCTCGGCTGTGCCCACGGCTTTGACGCGATCCCTCAGGGCCTCCGGGTAGCCGTCCTCGGAGCGCACCCGGTCGATCTCCGTGCGGGAGACTCGGCGTCCTCCCCCTTCGTCAGGGAGGGTCCGAACGCACCCGAGGTGTACGGCGAGTTCGAACTCACCGCGCCTGAGCTCGAGTTCTCGCGCGGCACGGCTGAGCGAGAGAGACGGTCGGCGTGCCCCTGTGCCTGCCGGGACTGCGGCAGGAACGGCAGGCACAGAGATGCCGGCCGCGGACGTGGCGGCTGGTGTGATGGCCGTGATGGTGTTACCGGACATGGCGGTTCTCCCCCGTTGTACGAGTTGCTCGCGCTGGCGTGCGCTTGCTTCGGGAAAAACCGTAGCCGGTTCGGCCGATCTCGCGTCGAGCCTGTGGATAACTCCGGCCATGACGGCGTTCGTGCAGGTCAGCGGTCTTCGACGGGTGCGTTCTCCGGATGCCGCTCGTCCACGCCGAGGTGCTCGCCGACACGGTTCACGAGCAAGGTCATCTCGTACGCGACCTGGCCGATGTCTGCCTCCGCGGCGGTGAGGACACACAGACAACTGCCGGCGCCCGCGGCGGTGACGAAGAGCACCGCGTCGTCGAACTCGATCATCGTCTGGCGCACCTGGCCCGCGCCGAAGTGGCGGCCGGAGCCCTTGGCGAGGCTGTGCAGGCCTGACGAGACGGCTGCGAGATGTTCGGCGTCCTCACGTCGAAGTCCCGTGCTCGCGCCCCTCACCAGCCCGTCGTTGGAGAGCACCAACACGTGCCGTACGTGTGCGACGCGCTCTGTGAGGTCGTCCAGCAACCAGCCGAGTCCCGTCTGCACCATGATCCGGTCCCCCCGTGGTGTCCCTCCCCCTGACCGGAGGATCTGGCCAGCCAGCCTTCACCACAGCCGCTGCCCCGGCAAGGAGGATGGACGCATGGCACAGAAGATGACCGACGAGCAATGGCGGGCGTTCGTCTTGCACGGAACCCGCACTGGAAAACTGTCGACCGTCCGAGCCGACGGAGGGCCCCATGTGGCGCCGATCTGGTTTCTGCTGGACGGTGACGACCTGGTCTTCAACACGTCGAAGGAGAGCGTCAAGGGACGGAATCTGGCCCGGGACGGGCGGGTCGCGTTGTGTGTGGACGACGACCGGCCGCCCTTCGCCTTCGTGGTCCTTGAAGGACGGGCCGAACTCTCGGAGGACCTCGACGAACTGCGGCGCTGGGCCGGCCGGATCGGCGCCCGCTACATGGGTGAAGAGCGCGCCGTGGAGTTCGGGGAGCGCAACGGGGTTCCCGGTGAGCTCCTCGTACGCGTAAGGATCAGTAAGGTTCTGGCCTACGCCGCAGTGGCCGACTGAGAGTCGCGATCCGCCCGCGGCCGGGCCAGGGCACCCCGGGCGGCCGCGACGTCTGTCAGCCGACGGAGTCGAGCAGCCGGGCGGTGTGTACCCGCCCGGCGTACTCGACAAGACGAATCAGCACTTCCTTCCCGGAGTCGCGGTCACGGGCGTCGCAGAGCACCACGGGCGTGCCCTGATCGAGATCGAGGGCACGGGACACGTCCTGAGCACCGTAGGCACGGGCACCCGTGAAGCAGTTGACGGCCACCACGAACGGGATGTGCCGGTGCTCGAAGTAGTCCACCGCGGGGAAGCAGTCCTCGAGCCGTCTGGTGTCCGCGAGGACAACGGCGCCGAGAGCCCCCTGTGAGAGCTCGTCCCACAGGAACCAGAACCGGTCCTGGCCCGGCGTTCCGAAGAGGTAGAGCGAGAGACCGGACCTGATGGTGATCCGGCCAAAGTCCATGGCGACGGTCGTCGTGACCTTCTGGTCGACACCGTCGGTGTCGTCCACCGACTCTCCCAGCTCGCTCAGCAGTTCCTCGGTGCGCAGCGGCCTGATCTCACTGACCGCGCCCACCAGGGTGGTCTTGCCCACGCCGAATCCACCGGCGACCAATATCTTCAATGCCAGGGCGCTCATGTCACCATCCGAGGCATCGGAGTTCTCGGAGACCATCGATCACTTCTCTCGGGAGTGCCGGCAACGGTCGATGTGGGTACGTCCGTTCGGGGTCCGGGTCGGTAACTCTGTGTGGGTGCGCGAAGTCAGCATCATGACAACTTCAACCCCTCTTCGAGGGAAGGGAGCGCAATTTGTCCGTTGTGGCCGCCTCCCGCTCATCCGGTATCTGGATGTGCCGGCAAATGGCCGCATTACACGGCGTCTTGGTTCATCGGCTGCTTGGTTGTCGCTGACTTCGTTCGTCCTTGCCCTGCTCATCTAGAGCGCCCTCAGTCCATCGATCACCTCGCGGAGGATCCGCTCATCGGGCAACTGGGCAGGAGGAACCGGGCGGCTCACCGTGACACAGCCCAGTTCCAGGAGATCGCCCAGGAGCACCCTGACCACGCCCACCGGCAGGTCGGCGTCGGCGGAGAGTTCGGCCACCGACTGTGTCTCGATACGGCACAGCTCGATCAAGGCCCGGTGTTCCGGTCCCAGTGAGGTGTCGTCATCGACGCCGGGTGCGCCCGTATCGAGCGTGACAAGGGCGATGAGGTCGAAGCGCACGCCCGTGGGGCCGGGTTTGGTGCGCCCACCTGTCATCGCGTAAGGGCGGACGAGGGGGCCGGCCTCATTGTCGTACCACTGGCTGCCCTCCTGCTGGAGGGCGCCCGACATGTCCTCGGTCATCTGCACCGACCGTCCTCGTTCATCCGGCTGCGGGCGGCTGTGCGCCGACGCGCGCCGGTGTGTAGAGGTGCTCGCCGACCCGCTTGACCAGTAGTGCCATCTCGTACGCCACCAGGCCGATGTCGGCTGTCACGGCGGTGAGGACAGCGAGGCACGAGCCGTCGCCCGCGGCCGCGACGAACAGGAAGCCTTCGTCCATCTCCACCATGGTCTGACGTACTCCCCCGGCACCGAAGTGCCGTCCGGCGCCTTTGGCCAGGCTGTTGAAGCCGGAGGCGACGGCCGCGAGGTGTTCGGCGTCCTCGCGCCGCAGCGCGGTGGACGCGCCCACCGCGAGTCCGTCGTTCGACAGCACCACCGCGTGCCGCACCTCGGCGACGCGCAGCACCAGGTCGTCCAGCAGCCAGTCGAGTTCGCCGGACTGCGGGGCGGCCCTCATGTTCGGATCCTGGATCATGCGGGGTCTCCTTCGCTGCTGTCGTTGCCCGCTTCGGGGTCGGGTGTGGCACGGAGGCCGGGTGACCGGCCGCCGCCACGCGCCCAGCCGTCGCGGTAGGCCGACATGCGGTCCCGTACGAGTTCGGGGGTTCGCTGGTCGTCGGTGCGGTGGCCCGGCGTTTCGACCGGCTTCTCGAAGCGCTGTTCACGCAGTTGGGGCGCGAGACTCGCCTGCCGCACCCGCCGGGGGAGGTCGTCGGACTCGTCGGGGTCGTCCGGAGGCCGGTGCAGCCGCAGTGTGGTGACTCCAGGGGGCGGAGTCTCGGGCGAGCCGTTCGCCAGGGTTTCCACACCCGTCTGTATGGGGGGCACCAATGCGGGCCGCTCGGCGACTGCCTGGACGGAGTCCGGCTCCGGTGCGGCCGACACGCGCGCGTACTCGCGTTCCGCAGGCCTTTCCGTGTCGGCCTTGCGGGGAGAACGTTCCGCCGCGCCACCGTGCAGTAGGGCGGTGGGCAGCAGAACGACCGCGGTGGTACCGCCGTAGGGCGAGGTCCGCAGGTGCACCTTGATGCCGTGCCGGGCCGCGAGCCTGCTGACCACGAAGAGGCCGAGCCGATCGCTGTCGAAGAGGTCGAGCGCCTCGGACTGCTCGATCCGGCGATTGGCCTCGGCGAGAGTCTCCTTGCCCATGCCGAGCCCCCGGTCCTCGACCTCCACGACGTAGCCGTTGCCGACGGGCTCGCCGCTGACCCTGACTCGGGTGTGCGGCGGCGAGAACTGGGCGGCGTTCTCGACGATCTCCGCCAGGAGGTGGGTGAGGTCGGCCACCGCGCCACCTACCACCGATGCCTCGGGGAGTTGTCGCACCTCCACGCGCGCGTAGTCCTCGACTTCGGACACGGCCGCGCGGACCACGTTCGTCAGCGAGACCGGCACCCGCCAGGCGCGGCCGGGCGCGGCTCCGGAGAGGATGATCAGGCTCTCCGCGTGGCGCCGCATGCGTGTGGTGAGGTGGTCGAGCCGGAAGAGGTCACTCAGCTCGTTCGGGTCGTCGGACCTGCGCTCCATGCTGTCCAGCAAGCTCAGTTGGCGGTGCACGAGAACCTGGCTGCGGCGCGCGAGATTGACGAAGACCCCGGAGATTCCGCCGGCGAGCTCGGCGCGTTCGACAGCGGCGCGAAGGGCGGCTCGGTGCACGGTGCCCAGGGCCTCCGCGACCTGCCCGGCCTCGTCCTCCGCGGGTGGTCCTGGCGGTGCCTCGGCGCGGACGTCGATCTCCTCACCGGCACGCAGTTTGAGCATGGCCTGCGGGAGTTTGCGGCGCGCGATCTCAAGGGCGCTGTTGCGCAGGCTCACCAGTTCCACGACGAGTCCGCGTCCGATGCGTACCGAGATGACGAGCGATGCGGCGACCGCGGCGAGTCCAAGCAGCACTGCGGCACCGGCCGGAGTGAGCACTCCGCGTGTGAACGGGTCGGCCCGGTCCGCGACACCACGGGCCGCGTTGTCCTCGATCGTCCGCATCGTGTTCTGCACGCGCGCGTGGGCGGTGTTCCAGTCGGCTTCCGGCGCGGCGGCGATCGCTCTGCCGCCGGGTTGGGCCGCGAGCACCTTGTCCTCGACGGCGCGCACGTCGGCGTACGCGCTCCCCTCCACGATCTTGTCCCAGGCGGCTCTTTCGGGCCCGCCGAGATCAGCCACAGCCGTGTCGGTCAGCGTCCGGCGGGTGTCGACACCCCCCGTGAACAGCCGTAGTCGCTCTCCGTCGAGAGTCCTGGCGAGCCGGGCGCTGGACAGCACCGCGTCCTCCTGGGCGAGCGCCTCCCCGGCCCGGGAGAATTCGAGCAGCACGCGCGCGTCGGAGCCCAGTTCGGCGTCCTTGAGGCCGGTGAGCGCGCCGTCCACGGCGTAGGCCGTCGTGATGGTTTCGGTGTATGTCCTGTACGTGTCGTCCCACCCCGTGCGGCGGTCCAGTACGGCGGCGCGCAGGGATCGCAGTCGCTCCGCTCCGGTAACGAAGGCGTCGAGGCGCGTGGCCACTCCGGCGGGCAGGTCCGCGCCGTCGGCGACGGTGTTGTGCTCGCCCAGTCGCAGCTTCGCGACGGCGCGGTCGGTGCGCCCGGCCAGCTCCTTGAGGTCGTTCTCCTGCGCGGCGGCGGGGGCGGTCGCGTATCGGACGGCGGCGGCGCGTTCGGTCTGGAGCGCGGCGACGGCTGCGTCGACCGGTGCCCGGACCGTCGAGTCGACACTCTGCAACTGCCTTAGCCCTGCGACGTCCTGGGCGGTCGTCACCGTGGCGTACGCCCACAGCGCGAGCAACGAGACGACCGGCACCATCAACAGGCAGACGATCTTGGCTCGTACGGTGCGGGGGCGAATGTGCCACGTCCCCGCGCGCGGCGGTGCTTCCGGTGGCGCGTCGGTGACGGTTTCGTCGGCGTCCGCGCGCTCGTCGGCCGGCCGGCCCGCGTGCGCGCGGCGGCCTCGCGCCGGGGGCTGGGGCGACGGCTCGGCGCCGGCCCTGGGGGTCCTACGGGGTGTACGCATGGCCTCCTCGCTCGGATGGTTTCGGCTCGTGCCCGCCGACCTGTCGTGGCCGGCAGCCGCCGTTAGCGGGCGATGGACTCGACCGGCCGCTGGGCCGACGCGGAGGCCTCGCGCTCACCGGTCGTCGGCGACAGGGCGACGAACGCCGATGTCAGGAAGAGATAGGACCCGAGGCCGACGGCGAGGGGGAAGATGAACTGCATCGCCGTGGCCCCGGGAAGGGCCTCGCCGGAGGGACTGACACGCACGCTCACCGCGATCATTCCGGTGTAGTGCATGCTGCTCACGGCCCCTCCCATGACGAGAGAGGCGACAGCGACCGCCACCGGCGACTTGATGTTGAGTGCCGCCCAGAGGGCCGCGGTGGCGGCGACCACGGCGATCACGACGGAGAGCCCGACGAGGGCCGGGTCGTAGTGCACGTCTCCGTGCAGCCGCAACGCGGCCATACCCAGGTAGTGCATGCTCGCGACGCCAAGGCCCGTGGTGAGCCCTCCGAGGGCAAGGGCGCGACCGCGGTCACGGCCGTAGCCGACGGCGAAGACTCCCGCGCCGACGACGACCATGGCGACGAGCAGGCTGACGATGGTCAGCGGCACGTTGTAGCGCATTTCCGTACCGCTGACGCTGAAGCCCAGCATCGCCACGAAGTGCATCGTCCAGATGCCGGTGCCGATCGCCGACGCCGCGGTGAGGAGCCAGTTGCGGCGCGACCGCCCTGTGGCACCGAGCGCGCGGACGGTGCAGCGCAGCCCCAAGGCGGCGCCGATGGAGGCCATCGCGTACGACAGCACGGGTGTCAGCCAACCGAAGGTGGCGTGGTCCAGGTGTCCCATGGCTCAGGGACGCTAGTCCGGGCAGGGGCGCACAATGGGGGCGCATTTCGAAAGGTGTTGAAATATGACAGAAAGGTGCAACTGAACGACCGCGTCACGTTCGAACGTGTGCGCCGGTTCGTACTTCGTGTCGGTGAGGGATCATGCGGAACATGAGCGACCACCACACACATGTCCAGGAGTTCTTCGGGGCACGCGCGGCCGACTGGGACACCCGGTTCCCCGACGACGGCCCCGCGTACGCGGCAGCGGTCGCCGAACTGGGACTGCCCGAGGGCGCCCGCGTGCTCGACGCGGGCTGCGGCACCGGGCGCGCCCTGCCGCCACTACGAGCGGCCGTGGGGCCCTCCGGAGTGGTCCTGGGGGCCGATCTGACTCCAGCGATGCTGGAGGCCGCCGTGCGGGCCGGACGGGACCGCGAGGGGCAACTGCTGCTCGCGGATGTCGCTGGCCTGCCCCTGCGCACCGAGTCACTGGACGCCGTTTTCGGGGCGGGCCTCATCGCCCACTTGCCGAACCCCGCCGAAAACCTGCGGGAGTTGGCACGAGTCGTACGGCCCGGCGGGACTCTGGCACTCTTCCACCCGATCGGCCGGGCGGCGCTCGCGGCACGCCAGGGTCGACGGCTCACTCCGGACGACCTGCGTGACGAGGCCAACCTCCGCCCGCTGCTGGCCGGCTCCGGCTGGGACATGACGTCGTACGTCGACGAGGACAGCCGATTCCTCGCGCTGGCCGCACGCCGCGCCTGACGCCTCAGGCCCTTCCGGCGACCTCCGCCGCAAAGGCATCGGGGTTGTCGAACATGATGTTCTGCCCGGCGCCGGGCACGGTCACCACGCGTACTCCGGCGGCCTCCAAGCCCTCCCTGCCCGGGAGATCGCCGCTCAGCTCGCCCTGAAGATAGACGCGGTCCACCGTCAGGTCTCGGAGCATGTGACGCATCGTGGGTTTCGTGCCCCGCGCGAGTCCGGTGGCCGTGCGGTGCAGGGCGCACGGGTCGGCGAGGCGCATGGTGGCCGCCCAGGAGGGGCCGACCTTGTCGAGCACGCGCGCGTGGCCGCCGTTTTCGACGTAGTCGGCCTCCTCGTACGAGGTGATGCCGCTACTGCCCGTCGTACCCGGCGGGTACGGGTCGAGGTTGGCCTCCGCGAGAAGCAGCCGTGAGACGAGGTCGGGCCGCCGGTGTGCGAGCACGATGGCGACGGCGCCTCCCATGCTGTGCGCGACGAGCTCCGCCTCGGTGACGCGGTCGGCGTCCAGAACCGCCGCAAGCGCGTCGGCATGATCTTCCAGCGTGTAGCCGAAGTCCGCGGGCCTGTCGCTGATGCCGTGGCCGGGCAGATCGACGAACAGGGTGCGGCGGCCCGCCAGTTCGGGCCAGGCCGCGATGTGCGCGTAGTAGACCGTCGACGCCGCCCCCAGCCCGTGGACGTAGACGCGCGCCGGTTCGGCGCCCGCCGTTTCCGTCCAGCGGATCCGGCTTCCCTTGCCGTCGAACTCGGCCTGCTTCATCACGCTCTCCTCTGTGCCGCTTCATCGTTTTCTCGCGCCTTCAAGAGAATACATCGGAACCGATGTATAGATGAAGCGATGTACAGCGAGTGTGCGGCAGACTGTGGGCATGCTTGAGTTGGCGATCCTCGGCTTCTTGTACGACACCCCGCTGCACGGCTATGAGCTGCGCAAACGCATCACCGCGCTGACAGGCCATGTGAAGCCGGTGGCCGAGAGCACCTTGTATCCCGCGATCAAGCGACTGGAACAGGCCGGCCTGCTGGCCCGGGCGACGCAGCCCGGCTCCGTGGCGGCCCCGCGTCACGTCCTGACACTCAGCGAGGAGGGCAGACGCGAGCTGCGTCACCGGCTCGCGGAACCCGCGCGGCGCGACATCACCGACGAGAACCGCTGGTTCACCGTGCTCGCCTTCCTCAGACATCTGGAGAACCCGGCGGCGCAGGCCGTAGTACTACGGCGCAGGCTCGCCTTTCTGGAGGAGCCCGCGAGCTTTTTCTACGACGGTGACAGACCGCTGCGCGCCGAGGAGGTGGACGATCCCTTCCGGCGGGGCATCCTCACCATTGCGCGGGCCACCAGCCGGGCCGAACTGGCGTGGCTGAGGGCCACGATCGACTCACTCGACGGAAGCCGCGAGGAAGGCGTGAGAGACGGGTGAGGTATGTAGGGCACTTGGGGGTGTGCCCGGTCGTACCGCTTCACCGGCCCGGCCCTCTTCTGCCGCCGAGGCTACAACTCAACGTTGAGTAGCATTAGTTGACCGGTGAGCGACGACCCTCTCGGGTCGTCACGGGGGAAGGCGGCCAGATGTCCGGAATATTCGGCAGACTCCGCAAGACGTGGGGCAAGAAGACGGCCGAGCGGTCCGAGGAAGGGCAGCCCGCGACACGACGGCCGGAGAAGACTCGGCACAACCTGTTCGAGGCGGCCGCCGCGTACGTGTCGGCGTGCGCGGAGGACGACCAGGACCGACTCGAAGAGGCCGCGGCCTGGGTGTCGCCGGAGGCCCTGTCGTTCGGTGTGAACGAGCTGGCCTGCCGGGCTGTCATCGCCCTGGCCCGGGAGCGCGACGAGTCACCGCAGACGGTGGCCCGGACACTGCTCGGACTGCCCGCCGCGTGACGGGAGAGGGCCCCGGACGATCGTTTCGCGCCTGTCCGGCCGGATAGCAAGCAGCTCCACCTGCGCTTGGCACTCGTGACAAGCGCCTTCCGGTCGCACTAGGGTGCGCCGACGGACACAGGCGATGGGGAGGCTGGGATGGCCGGGACGGACGATGACGCCATCGCCGCCGGGGACGACGACGCGCTGTTTGTGCTCACAGCCGTGCTGCTCACACCGGCGAAGTTCCCCAGTGTGCTGGGGGACGACTACCCGGCGGCCTGCGCGGCGCTCGACCTGACGCCTCTGGCCGACGGGTACGGTCTCGTGATCGGTCAGGACGGTGCGGGCGCGCGGTGGACTGTCGTCATCGACGACGTCTCACTCGTCGCCGTCGCCATCGCCTCCTGGGACTGCGGCATGGAGCACGATCTGTCGCCGGACGAGCGCACGGTCGTCTCCGCGCTGCCCGGCTGGCCCCTTGAGGTCGCCGTCGCGGCGCCGGGAGTGCCGGCCCCGCACGACCCCGGGCCCGAACTCACGGAGCGGCCCGCGCTGCGCCCACCGGACACCACTATCTGGGGTCCGGCTCAACGGCGCCTCGGCGCTGACGAGATCGCGCTGCAGTGGGCGACCTGGCGGGAGCAGATCGACGACGCCGACTTCGTGAAGACGGACGGCGAGGCGCCGGCCGAAGAGACCCCTCAGAATCCCCCGGACCAGGCCGAGATCACCGACGGCGAGGCACTCAGCGGTGTCCGCCGGGTCTTGGCGGAGGCACGCTCCTACGTGGACACGCCACCTCCGCTCGGCCGCGTCCGCTCGGCCTTCGCCACGAGCGAGGCCCGGACCCTGCGCGCCGACGGCCCGGGCTGGTCCTTGGTCGCCAGGACCGACGACATCGCCTTCGTCCTCCTCGACGAGGAGCCCGGAGAAGTCCTGCCCATAGGCCGCGGTCCGGAGCTGCCCGGCCTCCTGGACGCCCTGGACAAGATGGCGGTACGCCCCAGCTGAGCGGCCGCGTCACGCGATACCCACGTGACACGGTCCTCGTGGGGTGAGCGTCCCGAGCTTCCGGGCTGCCGCCTCGAGGAGCGAGGCATGGGAGCAGGG
This sequence comes from Streptomyces sp. NPDC087263, assembly GCF_044744645.1. Taxonomy (NCBI): domain Bacteria; kingdom Bacillati; phylum Actinomycetota; class Actinomycetes; order Kitasatosporales; family Streptomycetaceae; genus Streptomyces; species Streptomyces sp. NPDC087263. The sequence goes on along the minus strand of NZ_JBIUYT010000012.1, from coordinate 240,409 downwards.
CGCACAACCTCGCTCGCGGACGGCGCCAATGGCAGGCCCGCGAGCGGTGATGTGGTCGGCTCCGGCACGCTGGAAGGAGGCGTAACCGGCCGGTGGCGTATCAGCGACCGATCTCCTTGCGTGTGACACGGCGCAGCCTGCGCCGCTGCGAGGGGTCCAGCGCCAGATATGCGGCCGCCGGGACTCCCAGCACGATCAGGAAGGCGGCCCACCAGGGCAGCCAGATCAGCAGGATGAGCCCGACCGCCACACCCCCTGCGGCGATCTTCGCGTTCTTCGACATGTGTCGCCTCCTTCGCGGCTAATGCCGCTCTCTGTCCTGAGAACGGGTCCGCGCCTCCCACGGTTCCGGACCGGGACCCTGATACGACCCTGAGCCCGACCCCTAGCCAACCCTGAGAGGCGGCTCCCCCGCCCTCGTGCCCTGTGGCGCAGGGCCTGCCGACAGGAGTCGACGAGCCCGGTATCCGTAGAGGGGATACCCAACTCTCGGCAATGCGCGCATCAGACGCCGGGCGAGCCGCGGACGGGGCTGGGGATCTCCCCACCCCTAGCCGCGTCCCGACGCAGGACGAACAGTGCCTGGTGCCGTCCCCGGCCGGAGGCGGCCCACGCCACGACTCCACCGGTTCTGCCTGTCACCCGGAGTGCTGTACCCTCGACGACCCGCCCAGTAGTCAAATTTGAGGAATGCGCCATCGCTGTGCAGAGGATTCCTGCGGCAACTCCCGCCGAGATCACTGAACTGGCCCGCTGCTGTGCCGTTTTCGTACCCGCCGATCCGCGTCGCACCGCCGGCGTCGCCTTCTGGCACCCGGATGGCGACCCTCCTCCCGAGGTGGCGCCCGGTTCCGCCGAGGATCTGACCGTCGCCCTGCCCACGGCCGAGGGCGTCGACCTCGTGACCGTACCCGCCGTGTTCCTCCCCGTGCGTGCCGCTCTGCCGGTCCTCACGCGCGCGCGTGCCGCAGCGCAGGCACACCGGGCGACCTCGTTCTGGGGCGCGGCCGCCGTACTCGCTCTCCAGTTCGCCGCGCGAGGGCTGCTGCTGCCCGGACTGACCGCCGAAGACCACGACACCTGGCGCGCGGGGCCGCTGGGGCCGCAGGACCTGGAGCGGATCCGTGAGCTGGCCGCCGCGATGCCGCCCCATGCGCACGCAGTGCCGGTGGACGGCGGCGGACCGCTGCGGTTGCCCGATCCGGAACAGTTGCTCCGGGCCTTCCTCGACGCGGTCGCCGACGCGCTCCCCCGCTCGCCCGCGGCGTCGCTCGCGGCGGGCGGTCAGGCCTTCGCGGCGGAGGAACCACAGCACGTGCCCGAGCAGCGTGCCTGGGCCGCGGACATCGCCGCCGGGCACGACTCGGACGTACGGATTTCGCTGCGCGTCGAGGTACCGGGGCTCGCGTCGGCCGTGTCGGAGGAGACCCGGCTGCCGTTCCGCGCGGTACCGCAGGTCCACAGTGTGAGTGATCCGACGCTCGTCGCGGACGCCTCCGCCGTCTGGGCCGGAGCCTCCCCCTTCGGCCCGCGCGCGCGGATGGCCGCACTGCTCGCACTGCGCCGCGCGGTGCGGGCCTGGGACCCACTGGCTTCCCTCCTGTCGGCAGCCGTACCAGACGCCGTCGAACTCGCCGACGAGGACGTCACGGAACTCCTCGGCGAAGGCGCCCGCAGGCTGGCGGTCGCGGGCATAGACGTGCACTGGCCCAAGGAGCTGGTGCAGAAGTTGACCGCACGCGCGGTCATCGGCCCGCCGGACGACGAGGCGGGCCCGGCCAGAACCTCGTCGGACGCGCCCTCGTTTCTGTCCGCGGACGCCCTGCTCGCCTTCAACTGGCGGTTCGCGCTGGGAGATCAGCACCTCACCCGGCAGGAACTGGACCGGCTCGCCGAAGCGAACCGGCCCATGGTGCGACTGCGCGACCAGTGGGTGCTGATCGACCCGCACGAGGTACGCCGCGCCCAGGCACAGCAGGACCGCAAGGTCACGCCCGTCGACGCGCTGGGTGCCGCTCTGACGGGCTCCACGGAGGTGGACGGCCTCCGGGTCGACGTACGGCCCACGGGGTGGCTGGCGACGCTGCGGGAACGGCTGGCGGACCCGGAGGCGCAGGAGCCGGTCGGGCAGCCCGCCGCACTCACCGCGACGCTGCGGGACTACCAGCTTCGGGGACTCAACTGGCTCGCCCGTATGACCTCTTTGGGGCTGGGCGGATGTCTCGCCGACGACATGGGCCTGGGCAAGACCATCACGCTGATCGCCCTGCATCTGCACCGGCAGACAGACGAGTCGGCCGCGGGTCCCACACTCGTGGTCTGTCCGGCCTCCCTGATGGGCAACTGGCAGCGCGAGATCGAGAGGTTCGCCCCCGGCACCCCCGTACGGCGTTTCCACGGCTCCCGGCGCAGCCTGGAGGGCCTGGCCGGCGGCGAGTTCGTCCTCACGACGTACGGCACGATGCGCCTCGACGCGCCAGGGCTCGCCGAGGCGACCTGGGGCATGGTCGTCGCGGACGAGGCCCAGCACGTCAAGAACCCCTACTCGGCGACGGCACGAGCTCTGCGTACGATCGGCTCACGCGCGCGTGTGGCGCTCACCGGCACACCGGTGGAGAACAACCTCTCGGAACTGTGGGCGATCCTCGACTGGACGACCCCTGGACTGCTCGGCAGGCTCGGCACGTTCCGTACGCGGTACGCCCAGGCCGTCGAGGGCGGCGAGGATCCTGCGGCGGCGGAACGGCTCGCCCAGCTCGTACGACCCTTCCTGCTGCGCCGACGCAAGTCGGACCCGGGTATCGCGCCCGAACTGCCACCGAAGACCGAGACCGACCGTGCCGTGTCGCTCACGACGGAGCAGGCAGGGCTGTACGAGGCCGTGGTGCGCGAGGCCCTCGCGGAGATCTCGGGCGCGGACAGCATGGCGCGGCGGGGTCTGATCGTGAAGCTGCTGACCGGGCTGAAGCAGATCTGCAACCACCCCGCGCAGTTCCTCAAAGAGGATCAGCCGAAGATTCCGGGCAGGTCCGGGAAGCTTGAGCTGCTGGACGAACTGCTCGACACCATCCTCTCCGAGGGAGCGAGTGTTCTGGTCTTCACGCAGTACGTGCGGATGGCACGCCTCATCGAGAATCACTTGGCGGAGCGCGGTGTGGCGACGCAGTTCCTGCACGGAGGGACGCCCATCAGCGCGCGCGAGGCGATGGTGGACCGCTTCCAGGAGGGCGAAATCCCTGTCTTCTTGTTGTCGTTGAAGGCGGCCGGCACGGGGCTGAACCTGACGCGGGCCGAGCATGTCGTGCACTACGACCGCTGGTGGAACCCCGCAGTCGAGGCGCAGGCCACGGACCGGGCGTACCGCATCGGCCAGAGTCGGCCCGTGCAGGTGCACCGGTTCATCACCGAGGGGACCATCGAGGACCGGATCGCCGACATGCTGCGGCACAAACAGAAGTTGGCGGATTCGGTGCTCGGCGCCGGGGAGGCGGCACTCACGGAGTTGACCGATGCCGCACTGGCCGACCTGGTGGAGCTGCGAGGGGGCGCACGATGACTGATCGCGACAAGGAGCGCACCTTTGCCGCGCTGCCGCCCGCGCACGGGCGGGGTTTCGCGCAGACCTGGTGGGGCCTGGCCTGGCTACAGGCCCTGGAGGACGCGGCGTTGGACTCCCAGCAGGTGAAGACGGGTCGCAGGCTCGCGCGTGCCGGAGCGGTGGGCGCCGTCTCGGTCCGTCCGGGGCGCATCACGGCCGTCGTACAGGACCGCGACGGCACCGCGCACCGGGCGGATGTGCTGCTTCAGGAACTGTCCGGGGAACAGTGGGACCGCTTCCTGGACATGGCCGTCGAACGCGCGGGGCACATCGCCGCGCTGCTCGACCGCGACATGCCTCCGCATCTGGTCGAGGACGCGGCGGCCGCCGGAGTCGAACTCCTGCCGGGACTCGGCGATCTGGAGGCGGAGTGCGACTGCGAGGCCTGGGACCACTGCGGGCACACGGCCGCGCTGTGCTACCAGACGGCACGGCTCCTGGACCAGGATCCGTTCGTCCTGCTGCTGATGCGGGGGCGGGACGAACACACTCTCCTGGAGGAGCTTCAGGCGCGTGGCAGCGCGCCCGCACAGGAGTCGGCGGAAACGCCGAACCCTCGTCCGGAAGGCATGAGCGCCGTCGAGGCCTACGCGGTCGGGGACATACTTCCGCCGCTGCCCGCCCTTCCAGTGCTGCCCGAGGGGCCGGGAAAGCCTCCTTCCCTGGACACGGAGGCCGCTCCGGCACCCGGGGTCGACCCGGCCGCACTGGAGTTCCTGGCCGCCGCGACCGCGGCCGAGGCCTACCGACTGCTCTCCGAGGCGCTCCGCCCCGGGCACGGACGGCGGGCGGTCGAGGCGGAGCTGACGCCTGCCCAGGATGCGGTCCGGATTGCTGCCGGACGCCCGGAGAGTGCGATCGCCCAGCGGCTCGCCGACGGTTCGGGGCGCGACGCCAGGGAGCTGGAGCTCTCCGTACGAGCCTGGCGGTACGGCGGTGTGGCCGCGCTGTCCGTCCTTGAGGAGGAGTGGACCGTCGAGCCGGAATCGCTGGCACGCGCGCGTGCCGCGCTGGAGTCGGCCTGGGACGACGACGAGCGGCCACGGATGCACACCGCACATAACCGCTGGAGCGCGGTCGACGCGACGGCTCAGCTGCGGTTGGGGCGCGACGGCCGGTGGTGGCCGTATCGCAAGGAGCGGGGCCTGTGGAGCCCTGCGGGGCCGGCGGTCGGGGACCCCGCGACGGCTCTTGCCCTGGCGGAAGGGGACCTGCGCGATGATCCGACGAGTGGTTGACGCGCCACGTTCACCTAGGGATCATGCTGCGTTTGGTGCCAGGGCGAACTCTGGCCGCTGTCAGCCAACTTGTGCCCCAGGAGGCCAAATGTTCCCGCACGCCGTCAGTCGGCGCCGCGTCCGCCGATCCGTCGCCGCGGGTGTGCCGCTCGCCGTGGTGGCTGCCCTCGTGGTGACCGGCACCGCGAGCGCGGAGGGTCACCCGGCGCAGCCGCGGGTCACGGGCACCGCGACGCTCGGCGACATCCCGCTGGGCACGTTCAGCAACGCGCTGCTGCCGGGCACCGTGGCCGACGACCGAGGCGTGGACCTCGGTGGCATCGGCAGCGACATCTACCCTGCCGGACGCAAGGGCGAGTTCTGGACGGTGACCGACCGCGGGCCCAACGGCCAGATCAAAGTGGACGGCACGAAGCGCCGCACGTTCCCGGTGCCCGGCTTCGACCCGGCGATCGTGAAGATCCGGGTGTCCGGTGACACCGTGAAGGTGCTCGACTCGATCCCGATCACCACGTCCGGCGGAAAGCCCGTCACCGGGCTGCCCAACCAGGCGGGGCGCGACGAGGCGCCGTACTCCTATGACGCGCAGACCCCGCTCACGTACAACCCGAACGGTGTCGACACCGAGGGGATCGTACGGGCCGCGGACGACTCGTTCTGGCTCGTCGACGAGTACGGCCCGTCGCTGATCCATGTCTCCGCGCGCGGAGAGGTGCTCACGCGCTATGTGCCCAAGGGGCTGAACCTGACCGGCGCGGACTACCCGGTGGTCGAGGCGCTGCCCTCCATCCTGCTGCACCGGAAGACCAACCGTGGCTTCGAGGGGCTCGCCCTGCTGCCCGGCGGTGACCTGGTGCTCGCGGTGCAGAGCCCGCTCTCGCTGCCGGACGGCGACGCGGGAGACGCCTCGCTCACGACGCGGCTGCTGCGCTTCTCGCCGAAGAAGCGGGCGGTCACCGCCGAGTACGCGTACCGCTTCGACCCGGTGAACGTGGTCGACCCCAGCGAGGACGACACCTCGGAGCTGAAGATCTCCTCCGTGGTGGCCGTCGGCCACGACGAGCTGCTCGTGGAGGAGCGCACCGACAAGGCGGCGCGCCTGCAGTCGGTCAAGCTCACCAGCAGCGCGAACATCCTCGGCAGCCGGTGGGACACCGACACGACGTCGCCCTCCCTGGAGCAACTCGACGACCCGGCGGCCTCCGGCGTCCCGGTGCTTCGCAAGCGGCTGGTAGTGGACCTGGGGACGGTCGCAGGAGTGCCCGGCAAGATCGAGGGCGTCGCGCGCGTGGACGACAGGACACTCGCCCTCATCAACGACAACGACTTCGGGATGACCGACGGGACCGGCGCGTTCGACGCGCAGGGCCGGCTGGTGGACAGCGGTATCGAGACGACCGTCACGTACGTGCGGCTGCCTCGCGGTATCTGACCCCCGGGAGCCGTTTTCGTGCCGCACGCGCGCGTGAGCCGTGAACAACGGCCACGCACGCGTGCCGTTCACGTCAGGGGCTTGGTGAGCTTGTGGGTGCCGCTGCCGATGTCGGCGGCCAGGCTGCAGGCGACGTTGTCGATGCCGATCTCGTAGACGCCGGGGTCCGGATACTGCACGAGGGTGCCGCGCACGGTGCCCGCGGGCTGTTGGGCCGCCTTGCGTTCCAGTGGGGCTTCGCACAGCTCCGTCGCGGCCTTCTGGAGGGCTGCGTCGGTCGTGTAACTGCCGTTGAGTTCGGCCACCTTCACGACTTCGGCGTCATGCGGCGTGCCGCACGAGCGCTTGGCGGCCTGCCCGGGCTGACTGTCGCGCGTGTCGAAGCAGTCGCCCTTCCTCAGCAAGTAGAACGGCACTTCGTCGTCCGCCAGGTTCGGGATGAGCGATTCCAGGCCGCTCGGCAGCTCCGAAGGTAGCTCGCTGGGAAACTCCGAGGGCAGTTCGCTCGGCAGTTCCGAAGGCAGGGACGGCAGTTCGCTGGGGAGCTCGGACGGGATGCTGAACGACGGGGTGGGCGTTCGCGTGCTCCCGCCGCTCTCAGTGGGTGACTTCTTGTCATCGTCGCCACCTCCGTTGGTGGTCATCAACGCGACGGCGACGATGACTCCGAGTCCCACCAGTACGGCGAGCACAAGGAACAGGGTGCCGCGGCGCGGTCCTCCACGATGGTCGCCGGGTCCACCCGGTGATCCGGGCGGCGGCTGCCAGCCTCCGCCGCCCGGTGACGGTGGACCGTAGTGGTCGCCGGAGCCTCCGGGTGGCGGACCATAGCCGCCGGAGTCGGCGGGTGGAGGCCCGTAGCCTCCTGAAGACGGTGGGCCGAAACCACCGCCTCCAGAAGGCGGTGTTCCTCCCGGTGGCCGAGGAGGCTGGGGCGGTAAGGGTGGCATGGCCATACCGTCAAGAGTCGCCTCGAACCGGTCATGAGGCGACCCCTGTGCGGAAGTTGATACGGACCCATGCCATGGATCGCACGATTCCGGAGAATTCGGTGCGGAGAGCACCGGAAAACAGTGTAGATCGGCAGCAGGAGCCACGTCCGACACCCGCCAGGCGCCGACACCCGGCGTTCCCGCGGATCAGCCTCGCGCGCCCAACAGATGGTCCATGGCCAGTTGGTCCAGCCGCTCGAAGGCCATCCCGCGCGCGGCGGCAGCCTCCACGTCGAAGTCCTCGAAGGACGCGCGGTCTGCGAGCAGCCCCTTCAGACCGTCCGCGGCGGTGAGCTGCGCCAGCTCGTCCAGGCGCGAGGCGTGCAGCGCGTCCTGGACCTCGGAGTCGGCACGGAAGGCGGCCGAACGCTCGCGCAGGATCAGGTAGTTGCGCATGCACCCCGCCGCCGACGCCCAGACGCCGTCCAGGTCCTCGGTCCGCGGTGGCTTGAAGTCGAAGTGCCTCGGCCCCGCGTAACCGGCACTCTCCAGGAGGTCGACCAACCAGAACGCAGAGCGCAGATCGCCCGCACCGAAGCGCAGGTCCTGGTCGTACTTGATGCCTGACTGGCCGTTGAGGTCGATGTGGAAGAGCTTGCCCGCCCACAGTGCCTGCGCAATGCCGTGCGTGAAGTTCAGCCCGGCCATCTGCTCGTGACCCACCTCTGGGTTGACGCCGTACATCTCCGGACGCTCCAGGCGCTCGATGAAGGCCAGGGCGTGGCCGACCGTGGGCAGCAGGATGTCGCCGCGCGGCTCGTTCGGCTTCGGTTCGATCGCGAACTTCAGGTCGTACCCCTGCGAGATCACGTACTCGCCAAGGAGGTCGAAGGCCTCCTTCATGCGGTCCAGTGCGACGCGTACGTCCTTGGCGGCGCCGGACTCGGCGCCCTCACGGCCGCCCCAGGCGACGTACGTCCGGGCGCCCAGCTCGACCGCCAGGTCGACGTTGCGGATCGTCTTGCGCAGCGCGTAGCGGCGTACGTCACGGTCGTTGGCGGTGAACGCGCCATCCTTGAAGACGGGGTGCGTGAACAGGTTCGTGGTGGCCATCGGCACCTTCATGCCGTTCGCGTCGAGGGCCTGCCTGAACCGCTTGATGTGGGACTCGCGCTCGCTGTCCGAGGACCCGAAGGGGATCAGGTCGTCGTCGTGGAAGGTCACTCCGTAGGCACCGAGCTCGGCCAGGCGCTGCACCGACTCGACCGGGTCCAGGGCGCGCCGGGTGGCGTCGCCGAACGGGTCCCTTCCCTGCCAGCCGACGGTCCACAAACCGAAGGTGAACCTGTCCTCGGGGGTGGGCTGGTAGTTCATATCGCGACTCCTTGCCGGCTCCGACTATTTCGTCATGGCGCTTAACAAATTAGTATGCGGAGGCATCTCTGGGAAGAGACAGGGATGTCCGAAGACAGGGACAAGCTGCTTCAGGGCAGGGACAAGGTGCGGAACCCGGGTCACAGTGGTCCTGGGTGCCCGAAAACACGCCGATCCCGCGGAGCCGCGGAAGAGGGAGAACCGATGTCAGCAGCTGAGGGTCCGCTCGTCGTCGGGGTGGACTCGTCCACCCAGTCCACCAAGGCCCTGGTCGTCGACGCGTCGACCGGACAGGTCGTGGCGAGCGGGCAGGCCCCGCACACCGTCACCTCCGGAGTGCGCCGCGAGAGTGACCCGAGGCAGTGGTGGGACGCGCTCTGCGAGGCACTGCAGCAGTGCGGCGACGCTGCGCGCGAGGCCGCAGCGGTGTCGATCGGCGGCCAGCAACACGGCCTGGTCACACTCGACGCCCAGGGCGACCCCGTACGCCCGGCCCTGCTGTGGAACGACGTCCGCTCGGCGCCGCAGGCCCGCCGCCTGGTGGAGGAGCTGGGCGGCCCGAAGGCCTGGGCCGAGCGCACCGGCAGCGTGCCGGGCCCCTCCTTCACGGTCACGAAGTGGGCCTGGCTCGCAGAGAACGAACCCGACGCCGTACGCGCGACCGTGTCCGTGCGCCTGCCCCACGACTACCTCACCGAACGTCTCACGGGACGGGGCACCACCGACCGCTCGGACGTCTCCGGTACGGGGTGGTGGGCATCGGCGACGGAGGCGTACGACGACGAGATCCTCGCGCATGTCGGCCTCGACCCGACCCTGCTCCCCCAGGTGGTCCGGCCCGGCGAGGTCGCCGGAACCGTGCACTCCAGGGGTGGGCTGCCTTTCTCCAGGGGCACGCTGGTCGCCGCCGGCACAGGTGACAACGCGGCCGCCGCACTCGGCCTCGGGCTGCGCCCCGGCACACCGGTGCTGAGCCTCGGCACCTCGGGCACGGTGTACGCCGTCTCGACGCGACGCTCCGCCGACCCGACCGGCACGGTGGCGGGCTTCGCCGACGCGCGCGGCGACTGGCTCCCACTGGCCTGCACGCTGAACTGCACACTCGCCGTCGACCGCGTCGCCGCGCTCCTCGGCCTGGACCGCGAGGCCGTCGAGCCCAGCACGGGCGTGACGCTCCTGCCCTACCTGGACGGTGAACGCACACCGAACCTGCCGCACGCCTCGGGGCTGCTGCACGGGCTACGGCACGACACGACCGGCGGGCAGCTGCTCCAGGCGGCATACGACGGTGCCGTCCACTCCTTGCTGGGCGCCCTCGACCTGGTGCTCGACCCGGACGCCGACCGCTCCGCGCCACTGCTGCTCATCGGAGGGGGCGCGCAGGGTGCGGCCTGGCAGCAGACCGTACGTCGTCTGTCGGGGCGGCCCGTTCAAGTACCGGAGGCCAGGGAGCTGGTGGCGCTGGGCGCCGCCGCACAGGCCGCGGGTCTGCTGACCGGCGAGGACCCGGCCGCGGTCGCCCGGCGCTGGAACACCGCCCACGGGCCCGTTCTCGACGCCGTGGAGCGGGACGAGGAGACACTCGCGCGGATCGCCGGGGTACTCTCCGACGCGGCCCCGCTGCTGGAGCGGGAGCCGAACGGAAACTGACGCGGATTGCCTGAACTGACGGGCCGCACAAGAACTGAGAGCGAACCGCCTGAACGGACAGGCCGCACAAGGACTGAGAGAGGCATGACCGCACCGTTGCACGAGGCCCATCCGAATGGTTCCGGCCGGCATCTGCCCGACACCCAGCAGGGCATGCGCCGCCGCAACCTCTCCCGGGTCATGCACACGGTCAACGCCGAAGGGCCGCTGTCCCGCGCCGCCGTCGCCTCGCGCATCGGCCTGACCCGGGCGGCCATCTCGACGCTGGTGGACGAGTTGATCCGCTCGGGGCTCCTCGAAGAGCTGGGACCCGAGCGGCCGGGGCGAGTGGGGCGGCCCGGCTCGGCGCTCGCCGTCAGCGATCACGGTCCGGCGGGGATCGGCGCGGAGGTGGGCGTCGACCATCTCGCGGTGTGCGCGGTCGATCTGCGCGGTGAGGTGCGGGCGCGGGCGGTACGGCACGGCACGAATCGCGGGCGGGCGCCCGAGCCCGTGATCGCGGAACTGACTTCGATGGTCCGTCAGGTCGTCGCCGAGGCGGAGCGGGAGCAGCTGTGGCCCGCCGGCCTGGCGGTCGCCGTACCCGGTCTGGTGGCGCGGGACGCCCGGACCGTGGTCCGCGCCCCCAACCTCGACTGGCACGACACGGACCTCGGCGCGCTGCTGCCCGGCGAACTGCCGTTGACCGTGGACAACGAGGCAAACTTCGGCGGCCTCGCGGAACTCTGGCTCGGCAACGCGACTCCGCGCGACTTTCTCCACGTGTCGGCGGAGATCGGCATCGGTGCGGCGGTGCTCGTGGACGGGCGGCTGTTGCGCGGAACGCGCGGTTTCGCAGGCGAGTTGGGGCATGTGCCTGTCTGGCCGGACGGGCCCGCGTGCCCTTGCGGTGGCCGCGGCTGCCTTGAGCAGTACGCCGGTGAGGAGGCCGTGCTGCGTGCCGCCGGACTGGAACCGGGCGGAGACCGGGTCGGTCTGCTCGCCGAGCGGGCGGCCCAGGGCGACCCGGACGTACGACGTGCGCTGCGCGGAGCCGGAACCGCGCTCGGCATCGCCCTGACCGGGGCGGTCAATCTGCTGGATCCGGAGACCGTCGTGCTGGGCGGAGCGCTGTCCGGCCTCGCACCATGGCTGTTGCCCGCGCTGGAAGGCGAGTTGGCGCGGCGCACGGCGGGCCCCGCCTGTGCCGTGTCCGTTTCGCGGCTGGGGCCGGAGGGACCGCTGCTTGGCGCGGCCCACTCGGTGGTACGGGCCGTTCTCGACGATCCGGCGGCGGTGGCCGTGGCAGGGCGGTCCTAGGCCCTGTCGTCAATTCCCGTCTGCCTCGCGACGACAGGACCTAGCAGTTGGCCGACACAGGTCAGACGTAGAAAGCCGTGGTTGTACGTCAGGACGCCCGCCGCCGGAGACCTGTTCCCCCTTTCGGGTGGCCATGTTGTCCACAGTCCGGCCTCCGTCCACTGATTCAGGACCGTCTCCCCTGCTCAACCGGCAGGCGCCGTACCGTGATTCTCGCGATGCACAGCCGTCGGACCGATGGCAGTGTGTCCCGGTCCACCGACGCGGAAGAGCGGAGCTGTGCAGCCATGACCGACCCCCGAATCCTGACCGTACGACCCGAACCCGGTGAGTTCGCGTGGACGTTCGGCGGCGCGCCGCCCGTCGCACGTATCGCGCCCGGCACCATCCTCAACCTGTACACCGAGGACTGCTTCGCCGGGCGCGTACGGTCCGAGAAGGACCTGGTGTCCGAGGTCTGCGAGTTCCCCTTCCTCAACCCGCAGACCGGGCCCTTCCATGTGGAGGGAGCGGAACCGGGAGACACGGTCGCGGTGCACTTCGTGTCGATCGAACCGGCCCGGGACTGGGCGGCGTCGACGACAGTCCCTCTGTTCGGCGCGCTCACTTCCACGCACACGACTGCCACGCTGCAGCCACCGCTGCCGGAGACGGTATGGATCTGGCAGCTCGACCGGGAGCGGCGCACCGCACTGTTCCGCGCGCGTGAGAGTGACATACGGATCGAGCTGCCCATGGATCCGATGCACGGGACCGTCGGCGTGGCGCCGGCGAACCTGGAGGTGCGCTCCGCGCTGGTGCCCGACGCGCACGGCGGGAACATGGACACTCCGGAGATGCGGGCCGGCGTCACCTGCTTCCTCGGAGTGAACGTCGAGGGCGCCCTGTTGAGCCTCGGAGACGGACACGCACGGCAGGGCGAGGGCGAGACGTGTGGTGTCGCCGTCGAGTGCGCGATGAACACGGTGGTGATCGTCGAGCTGCTCAAGGGGATCGCCACCCCCTGGCCGCGCATCGAATCCGACACGCACATCATCTCGACCGGGTCCGCACGCCCGTTGGAGGACGCGTTCCGGATATCCCAGCTCGACCTGGTGCGATGGCTGGTGCGCGACTACGGATTCAGCGAGCTGGACGCCTACCAGTTCGCGACCCAGGCGGTCGAGTCGCCGCTCGCCAACGTCTGCGACACCAACTACACGTGCGTCGCCAAGCTCCGCAAGGAATGGCTGCCGGCACGCGAGACTCATCGCGGGCTGCACACGCAACTGCGCGGGACGGCCGCGGCTATCCGGCACTGAGGTCGTGGCTCACCAGCAGCTCACCAGCACTGAGCCGCGGCTCCGCGGCACTGAGGCACTGAGGCACTGAGGCACTGAGGCACTGAGGCCACGGTTCACCGGCACCAGGCCATGGCTCACCCGCGCTGAGGCCACGGCTCCCGTCGCGGGGCCGAGCCGAAGACACTCCCGCGGGGCGTTCGCCCCGCCACACCGAAAGGCAGATGCCCCATGGAACGGGCCAGATCGTCCCCCAGCCGGCGACGCGTCCTGAAGGGCGCCGCCCTCGCCGCCCTCCCCTACGCGTTACTCCCCGACGCACGGGCCACGGCACAGGTCGCGGCCGTCGACTACCCGCCCACCGAATGGGTTCCGGCGACCACGTCCAACTACACGGCGTCCAACCGGCCGACGAGCTATCCGCTCGACTACGTGATCATCCACGTCACCCAGGAGAACTACTCCGACACCCTGTCCATCTTCCAGAACCCGCAGAAGAAGGTGTCCGCCCACTACCTGGTGCGATCGGCCGACGGGCATGTGGCGCAGTGCGTGCGGGAGCGTGACATCGCCTGGCAGGCGGGTAACTGGGACTACAACACGCGCAGCATCGGCATCGAGCACGAGGGCTGGGTGAATCAGCCCGCCTACTTCACCAACGCCCTGTACGAGGAGTCCGCCAAGCTCACCGCCGCGATCTGCACCAGATACGGCATCCCCAAGGACCGCGCGCACATCATCGGCCACTACGAGGTGCCGGGCACCGACCACACCGATCCGGGGCCGAACTGGGACTGGACGCGCTTCATAAGGCTCGTCAACTTCGCCTGAGCCACAGGCCCGTCCACTGTCCGCCCGGCCGAAGGAATGGTCACAGAGCTTGTCCGGACCCGCACCGGGCGTGACGATGGGGCCAGCCGCATCGCTTTCCGGGAGGCCGAGTTGACCGATCCATGGGTGGCTCTGGAACCGGGCGCCGATCCCGCCGAGCGGGTACGGGTCGTGCGCCGTGCCCACAAGGCGTTCACCGAGGCGGGCACGGTGCCGCGGCCGGTCCGCTCGGTGGTGGCCGACTCGTGGCGGCGTTCGGCACGGGCCGGTGTCGTACCGGACGGCACCGCGAACGTGGAGCTCACGGACGGCGATCTCGGCTCATACCGGGCGGAGCATCCGCTGGCCCGGGTCATGCCGCTGTTCCGTGAGCTCTTGGGGACGTTCGCGGCGGACGGGGAGCATCTCCTGGCGGTGTGCGACGCCCAGGGCAGGCTGCTGTGGGTCGAGGGTCATCCCGTGACACGGCGACAGGCGGGGCGGATGAACTTCGTGCCGGGTGCGCGCTGGTCGGAGTCCTCGGTCGGGACGAACGCACCGGGCACGGCGGTCGCGGTGGACCGGGCGGTGCAGGTGTTCGCGGCCGAGCACTTCTTCCGCCGGGTCCAGCCCTGGACGTGTGCGGCGGCGCCGGTGCACGATCCGCGCACCGGGCGGATGCTCGGCGCCGTCGACATCACCGGCGGGGACCGGCTCGCGCATCCGCACAGTCTCGGATTCGTGCAGGCGGTGGCGAGGGCCGCGGAGTCCCAGTTGGCGTTGCTCGCACCGCCGCAAGCCACCTCCGGCACCATCGAGCTGTCCGCGCTGGGCCGCGACGAGGCCCAACTGGTCGCGGGCGGCCGGAAGGTCGGGCTCAGCCGCAGGCACAGCGAGATCCTGGTGCTGCTGGCCCGGCACCCGGAAGGGCTGACGGGTGACGAGTTGCTGTGTGCGCTGTACGAGGACGAGTCGGTGTCGCCGGTGACACTGCGCGCCGAGCTCACCCGGCTGCGCCGGCTGCTCGGCCCGGGGCTGCTGGACTCACGCCCCTACCGGCTCACCACGCCGGTCGAGTCCGATGTCGCGGTCGTCGAACGGCGGCTCGGTACCGGTGCGGTGACGGCTGCCGCGTCGGCGTACACGGGTCCGTTGCTGCCCGGTTCGGGGGCCCCGGCGGTGGTGCGGTTGCGGCGCAGGCTCGCCGACGGGCTGCGTGCGGCGCTCATCGCCCGCCGCGATCCCGACCTGTTGGCGGACTGGGCCCATGCGCCCTGGGGCGAGGAGGATCTTGACGTATGGCGGGCGCTGGCCGCCGCACGGCCGACAGCAGCCGTACGAGCGCGCCTGAGCGCACTGGAGTCCGAACTGTCGGCAACCCCCTCGTACTCGGGCGGCCCCTCACACTCGATGGCTCCCTCACACTCGACCGCGGATGCCTGTTCTTCGAGCCGAGGGGCCTGCCGGGGCCGGGCCGATTGGGTTTCGGTGCGCGGGCTGGACAGGGCAGGTTCGGGCGGAGGTTTCTGAGCCCCCGGCGGACGCAGGCTGGGGCGAGCCGGCCGGGCTCGGCCGGCTTCTCCCAGGGGCGGCGAATGTCCGCGGCCGGCGGCCGGGCGGGGTGGAGTTGGGTGTGGGTGCGACGATCAGCCAGGTCCACCGGTCCGCCGCCTGGGGCGTGCGGAGTTTCGGGCGGGTCCAGCCGAGCGTCTGCTTGATCATTCTGAAGGTGTGTTACAGGTCGAATCTGCGAAGGAACGCCTGCCAGCGCAGGTCGACGTCCACGCCCGGCAGGCCGGTTGCTGATGTCCACAGCCAGACGGGAAGTGGATCGCTGCCGCCGGGCAGGCGGTCGACCTGAAGGCGGATCAACGTGCCTTCGATGAGAGGGAGTTCGCCGGTGTGGTCAATCCACGCGGAGCGGGTGGTCAGACGAGGATGGATGCGGTCCCAGGCCGTCGCACGAGCAGTGCCGTAGCGGTCGGTAACCTGCACGGTCGCAACATCAGGCTCGCCCCATGTGTCGGACCTTGCGAAGCGGAACTCCTTGCCATGCTTCGGCGGGCGCCCGCCCTGCGGCGGCGAGATCCACGGAACCGGGACCGGCCTGCGCATCACGCGGTCCGTGCGCAGTCCGAGGACCTCGACCGGCAGTCCTTCAAGCAGATAGGCCATGCACGGAGCGTCGTAGCCGCCATCGAAGACGATCAGAATGTCGCGGTCGCCCTGCTGCCACCGCCCCATTTCGATGAGGTCCTCGACCACCCGGCGGACCTGGGCGGCGGTGACCTCGGCGACATCGTCGGCCGGCCCCAGCCGCAGCGCGTCCAGGATCTGGCACCACGAGGTCCGGCCCGACGACTCCAGCGCGGCAACGAACGAGTAGGGCCAGCCGGGCACGAACCGGTCCGAGGACCGGCCGCTACGTCCGTAGACGTGACAGAACAAGCGGTCAGGACGGGTCGGCGCGTCCGGCCGGAGCCAGTGAGTGACGTCCGCCGCCAGGACCAGACGCCCGTCGGCGGCCTCAGGCTGCGGCAGCCCTGCTAGCACCTGCCTCAGCCGTGGCACATCGACTTTCCCGCGATTCAGCGCGTCGTACATCGCACCGTGCCCGCACCGATGCTCGTCCGTCAACGTGAGGTCCACCGGCGTGGTCACCGGCCCGTCCGCACACAGCACCGCGTCCGTCAGCTCGAACAACTCGTCCGCGCAGGCGGTCAGGCAGGCAAAGTAGTCGTTCCCTGAAGCGTGCTGCTTCAGGGAACGCCTCCCCCAGAACTGCATCAAGCAACAGACGCCCCTTCACGGCATCGGAAGAGCCCCTGCAACGTCTATCCCCCCTAGATGTTTTTGTCTAGGGGGGATAGAGATCCATCTCATCCTGAGAGAGGTGCCGGGAATGGACTTGCCGCGGATCGTGGCCCACCGGGTCGACAGCGGATGGATGCTGGAAATGGACGGACTCGAACCCGCCTACGTTCGCCGACTGAGTGATGCGGCCGAGAGGGGGAGCGCACTAATGAGAGCTGCTGATGTGCTCGGGGCTGAGCGCGGCGTCCAACTCAAGGTCGACCTTGGAGATGAACTCAACCGTCGAGTCAAGGCTGCCACCCAGGCGACCGTTGACGCCCACAACGCGCAACTGCAGGCAGCAGCTGAACTGCGACAAACGGCCGCAGCCCTTAAGAGCCAAGACATGACGGGCCGAGACATTGCTCATGTCCTATGCGTCTCGCCCCAACGCGTCTCTCAGCTGCTTGCCGAGCCTGCCGCCCGACGTTAAAGAACAAGCTAAGAGGGCGCGCGGATAGGCGTGATGGTGGCACCCAGCCGCAAGACAGGCACAGGTCCTGGCGATCATGGAGTTGCGACGCTCTGTGATCATCGGAGAGATTTGCGCCTGTGCTGCCATGACCGAGCTGTCAGAGCCTCAGGTATACGGAGAAGGCCCACCACGCCACCAGGGCTGCCGTCGGGGTGGGAACGATCGACGGACACGCGATCGCGACAAACCCAAGGAAAGCCGCCCCAAGGACAGCTCCGGATTCGTCGGTCCACCCCGCCGCCGGGGCGTCGAGAGATTTTTGTGCCTGCATCACGCACGCCCGCCAACATGCCCGCGACTACGAACGGCTCATCCAGCACCCCGAATCCCTGATCGCCTGGGCCTCCATCACGTTGATGACCCGCCGCATCGCCCGCGACATAAAGCACCCAAAGGGTTAGACCACAACCCTTTCTTCAGTGACCATTACTGCCACTGAATTCATATCGATGAACTTACTCTCGTCCGGGTTCACCAACTCCTTGTAATTCTTAGACGCGAAGAAGGCGTCGTGATCCCCCCAGCTTTCAAACCAGATTTCAGTGAGGCCGTCATAGGCGGGACTCGGATACCCTTCGGCGGGTACCGGGTGGGAGACGGTGTACTTCTTCACGTACTGCCGCGCTTCCGGAATGGAGGTGAACAATGGGGCGTGGCGATTTCGGTGATGCTCAACAAATTCTTCGAAGGTCATTCCATCGATACGGTTGATCATGAAAGCGAACTTGATCACGGACTTCTCCTTTTCGTGCTCGCGGACGCGAGAGGTCGGCAACCAGATGCCCTGGCGGCGGATCGCGAGCCATGGGGTTAACCTAAACGCTCACATCGATGTCAGGGGCAAGTCGCTGTGACCCAATACACGCGAGGAGTTGAGATGCGGATCGGTGAACTGTCCGCCCGGACAGGAGCAAGCCGTCGATCACTGCGCTATTACGAGCAGCAGGGCTTGCTGGCCAGCACAAGGTCCCCCAGCGGCCAGCGGTGCTACGACGATGATCACGTCCAGCGGGTGGCGCTGGTTCAGAGATTCCTGGCCGCCGGAATGTCCAGCAGAACCATCGCTCAGATGGTCCCCTGCATGACGGAGCCCAATATGGACAGAGCCCGGGAAGCCTTGACCGCAATGAATCAGGAGCGAAATCGCCTTTCGTCCACAATAGACAGCCTGGCCGCCGCCAGAGCGGCTCTTGATCACCTGATTAGCGTAAATCGGAACTTTCTGGCGAACGTGGCGGATGACTAGGCATCGGGCTGCCTGAATTAACATTCTGGCTTTCCCCCGGTGAAATATTCCGCCCCGTGCAGTGCGCGCTTAAAATCGTTCCCTGCCTGACATCTTCCGCGATCCGCCGGGTTGGAGTCTGTAAGAGGTCAAGTGGATAGCGGTGCGGTCATGGTCGCGGTTAGTCCTCCAGCTGTAGATCGTGATCTCGCTGGTGTGGGCCGGTCCGGGAACGAGTGCGGCCACCATTGATCATCGTGAGTTGTGTGGACTGACGATGAGACGGTGGCCGCAGGTCACAGCATAGATCCCGGCCGTTGGCGGGAGACGTTCGAGGTGGCCATGGGCCGTATCGCGGGCCGGTTCGCCCGGGTCGAACCCCGGCTGCGGGCCGGGCGGTTGGTGCTGGGCCTGTTGTCGGGTCTGCCGCGCAAGAACTGCTGGACGATCGCGGAGTGGGCCGGGGAGAAGAGTCCGCCCGGCATTGCAGCATCTGCTGTGCCGGGCGTCCTGGGACGCCGATGCCGTTCGCGACGACGTGCGCGAGTACGTCGTCGGGCATCTCCACGACGCGGCCGCGGTCCTGGTCGTGGACGAGACCGGTGACGTGAAGAAGGGCACCCACACGGTCGGGGTCCAGCGCCCGTACACCGGTACCGCCGGACGGATCGAGAACTCCCAGGTCGCCGTCTATTTCGTCTACGCGGGGATGCGTGGACACGCGGCGGTGGACCGGGAGTTGTACGTCCCGCGGTCGTGGACCTCCGACCCCGAGCGGTGCCGGGCGGCCGGGCTGGGCGAGGACACCGTTTTCGTGACCAAGCCGCAGCTGGCCGCCACGATGATCGAACGGTTCCTGGACGCCGGGCACCACATCGGCTGGGTGGCCGGCGACGGGGTTTACGGTGGCAACCCGAACCTGCGGGCGGCCCTGGAAGGGCGCGGCCTGGGCTATGTCCTCGCGGTGGCCTGCTCAGCCGAAGTGACCACTGGCGCAGGGAAGTTCCGTGCCGACACGCTGGCTGGGAAGCTCCCCAAGCGGGCCTGGCAGAAACTGTCCGCCGGACGTGGCGCGAAGGGACACCGTTACTACGACTGGGCCGCCATCGACCTCACCGACGCGGCGCCGGGCCACCGGCAGTTGCTGATCCGCCGCAGCCGCAGCACCGGCGAACTCGCCTACTACCGCTGCCATTCCACCGTGCCGGCCCCGCTGCACACCCTGGTCACAACAGCCGGATCACGGTGGCGGGTGGAGGAGACCTTCCAAACCGGGAAGGGCCTGGCCGGACTCGATGAACATCAGGTCCGCACCTACCCCTCCTGGAGCCGCTGGGTCACCCTCGTCATGCTCGCCCACGCCTTCCTCACCGTCGTCCGCGCTGACGAGCACGCACGGCGCACCGGTCCCGAGGACCTGGCCCCGCTGACCTGCAACGAGATCCAGCACCTGTTCCTCACCATCGCCGTGCGGCCACTGAACAACCTCGCTCACCGGATCGGCTGGTCCGACTGGCGACGCCGCCATCAGGCACGATCACAGGCCAGCCACTACCGCCGACAAGCCGCAGCCCAGACCTGAAGATCACGATCTACACCTGGAGCACTCGCCGATCTCGCCCCTGCCTGGCACTCCACCGGAGCGCACTCGATGATGTGGAGCATGAAGCGCCGGAGCGTGCTCTCGCGTCACGGCAACGAGCGTGTAAGCCAGACCACTTCACCGTTGTCTTCCGTGGAGACGTGATCCCGCTCGAACCCGAGCTTCTCAAGGACACGGAGCGACGGTGTGTTCCACGCGCCGACGGTCGACCAGAGCCGTTTCCGCCCCGTCGCGATAGCCGCATCGAGCACCGCGCCGGCCGCCTCGGTGGCGTAGCCACACCCATGCGCGCGCTGGAACAGCTCATACGCGATTTCAGGCTCCTCCACGGTGGAGCGGCCGATGATCAGCCCGCAGTAACCGATGAAGTCGCCTTCGTCGCGGCGCTGGATGGGCAACAAGGCGATCCCCGTAGTCGCCGTCGCAGTGAGCAGCTCCGCGATGGACGTCCGGATGTGCTCAACCGTAGGGGTCCCCTTGCCGCGTTCGGAGAGGAGGGCGCAGAACTCAGCGGCGTCCGCCTCGGCCCACGGCCGCAGCATCAGCCGCTCGGTCTCAAGGTGGAACGGCATCGCCTCGTACGTACTCATGCCCCCACTTTGCCTCACGGATCATCACGATCTACAGCTGGAGTATTAAGGCGCTCGCCCCAGCGGTAAGTCGTCCATGCCTGACGGATCAGGCTGCGGATTGTGATGATCGTGTCGGCGAGGTCGAAGAAGGCGTGGATGACGGCGGCCCGGCGTTCGTAACAGCGGGCGAGGCGGTGGAAGGCGTTCTGCCAGGCGTGGGTGCGCTCGACGTGCCACCTCTGACTTGCCTGGGTCGGCGCCTTCTGGCCTTTGCGTGCGATCCGGCCGTGCAGTCCGCGCTAGTTGAGCAGCGTGCGGGTCTTGTCCGAGTCGCGAGTCGTAGCCGGCGTCCAGGTGCACGGTGACGTCGTCGGACAGGGGTACCAGGTCGTCAAGGCGGTCCAGCGTCGAGGCGAGCAGGGGTGAGTCGTGCCGGTTCGCTCCGGCCAGGGCGCGGCCCGGCGGGATGCCGTAGCCATCCGTCACGCCCGAGCGTTTCAGTCCCTGTTTCCAGCGGTCCACCGGTGAGCGTCCGGCGGCCTCGCCGCCTCCGGGTGCCTTGGTGATCGCTCCGTCGACGGCGATCTGGTCGAGGACGAGGTCGACGATCCGGTCGTGGGAGTTCAGCGCGATCTGTTTACGCCAGGTGAAGATGCCGAACCGGATCCATTCGTCGCGGCGGCTGCGGATCCTGGTGGCCGAGCAGGTCGTGTCGGCGATCGCCTGGTAGGAGCAGCCGAATCGCAGGAGCTGCAGGATCTTGTCGAAGACGATCCGGTCGCTGATGCGTGGCCGGTGGCAGCCCGGTGGATTGGGTCGGCACGTAGGCCGGTCGGTCAGGCAGCAGTGCCGCGGACTGGTCCCAGAGGGGTTCGGTCAGCCATGACGGCAGTACAGGCACAGGTCTCCGAGGTGATCACAGAGCGTCGCAACTCCGTGATCGCCAGGACCTGTGCCCGCGTTGCTGCCGGGATGCCCTACTACGCCTATCCGCGCGGCCTCTAAGCGACTTCCACCCTCCCCGGACATAACACCTAGGCCGCTCTGGCTCACTCGGCCGTCCCTCGTACTCAGCGCACCCGCCACGAACCCAGCCAGTACCCGAACCGGACCCGAGAACCTCCGCAACGTACTTGCAACGTCGCCGGTCCTAGCCTCGCGGCGAGAGCTGCCCAACGGCGGGCAGCGCTTCTCCGGGAGGCAGACCAGCATGACTCGTTACACGGCGCCCGGCACTGATGGCGCGATCGTCTCTTACCAGACGCGATACGACCACTTCATCGGCGGGGAGTACGTTCCGCCGGCGCGTGGGCAGTACTTCGAGAACCCGAGTCCGGTGAACGGGCAGCCGTTCACGGAGATCGCGCGGGGCACCGCCGAGGACGTGGAGCGCGCGCTCGACGCGGCGCACGCGGCCGCGCCCGCCTGGGGGCACACCTCGGCCGCCGCGCGCGGTGACATCCTGCTGAAGATCGCCGACCGGATGGAGGCGAACCTGGAAAAGCTGGCGGTCGCCGAGAGCTGGGAGAACGGCAAGCCGGTACGCGAGACCCTGGCCGCCGACATCCCGCTCGCCATCGACCACTTCCGCTACTTCGCGGGGGCGATCCGCGCCCAGGAGGGTTCGGCGGGCGAGTTGGACGACGACACCGTCGCGTACCACTTCCACGAGCCGCTGGGTGTCGTCGCGCAGATCATCCCGTGGAACTTCCCGATCCTGATGGCGGTCTGGAAGCTCGCACCGGCCCTCGCCGCGGGCAACGCGGTCGTCATCAAGCCCGCCGAGCAGACCCCGGCCTCCATCCACTACTGGATGAGCCTGATCGCGGACCTGCTGCCGCCGGGTGTGGTGAACATCGTCAACGGTTTCGGCGTGGAGGCGGGCAAGCCGCTGGCGTCCAGCCCGCGGGTGGCGAAGGTCGCGTTCACCGGCGAGACCACGACGGGGCGGCTGATCATGCAGTACGCCTCGGAGAACATCAAGCCGGTCACGCTGGAGCTGGGCGGCAAGTCGCCGAACATCTTCTTCGACGACGTCTGGGCCAAGAACGACGACTTCCGCGACAAGGCCCTCGAAGGCTTCACGATGTTCGCGCTCAACCAGGGCGAGGTATGCACCTGTCCGTCCCGGGCGCTGATCCAGCGCGGACACTACCGGGAGTTCCTGGAGGCGGCGGTCGCCCGCACCGAACTCATCAAGCCGGGACACCCGCTCGACACCGACACGATGATCGGCGCGCAGGCCTCCAACGACCAGTTGGAGAAGATCCTCTCCTATCTCGACATCGGCCGGCAGGAGGGCGCCAAGGTTCTCACCGGCGGCGAACGCGTCGACTACGACGGGGAGCTGAAGGGCGGTTACTACGTCCAGCCGACGATCTTCGAGGGCGACAACCGGATGCGGATCTTCCAGGAGGAGATCTTCGGTCCGGTCGTCTCGGTCACGTCCTTCGACGACTTCGACGACGCCATCAAGATCGCCAACGACACGCTGTACGGGCTCGGGGCCGGCGTGTGGACGCGCGACATCAACACCGCCTACCGCGCGGGCCGTGCCATCCAGGCGGGCCGCGTCTGGACGAACTGCTACCACGCCTACCCCGCGCACGCGGCGTTCGGCGGCTACAAGCAGTCCGGTATCGGCCGCGAGAACCACAAGATGATGCTGGACCACTATCAGCAGACGAAGAACCTGCTGGTCAGCTACTCCCCGCAGAAGCTCGGCTTCTTCTAGAGCCGCTGGGATGGATCCCACCCCACGCGTGGAGCTGACCCCCGCGGCCGCCGAACTGGTGCGGCGGCTGCGGGACATCCACGGACCGCTGATGTTCCACCAGTCCGGCGGCTGCTGCGACGGCAGCGCGCCCATGTGCTATCCGGAGGGCGAGTTCCGTACCGGCGGCTCGGACGTCCTGCTCGCCGAGTTGGCGGTGGACGGAGTCGAGGAACCGGTGACGTTCTGGATGGCGAAGAGTCAGTACGAGCTGTGGAGCCATACGCGGCTGATCGTCGATGTCGTGTCGGGCCGAGGCAGCGGCTTCTCGCTGGAAGCACCCGAAGGAGTGCGTTTTCTGACCCGTTCCCGTCTGGTCGGCGGGTAGCCACTGTCACGGACACCCGCCGTCTGATGAACTCCCCTTGAGTTCTCCGACAGTTGATGAGACATCAGAGGCATCAGGGGGCACGGTGACACGTCGTAGCGGACGTTTCAGAACAGTACTGACGGTTGTCGCGGCATCGAGTGCGCTGGCCGGTACCGCCCTTGTGGGGGCGGCGCCGGCCAGTGGCGCGCCGAGCGGCACGCGGATCGCGGCCGGCGTCCAGTACACGGAGATGGACATCACGGCCGCAAAAGGTGTGGCGCACGCACATGTGCTGACCGTCGATATGCGCGACCCACATGTGCAGGTCGATCTCATGTACCCCGGATCCGTCGCGTCCCGGGCGCCCGTCTCCCAACTTGTCGGCGCCCGAGGTGCCGTCGCGGGCGTCAACGGCGACTTCTTCAACATCACGGAAACCCAGCATCCCGGGGTCACGGCGACGGGCGCGAGCGTGGGCCCGATGATCGCGAGCGGGCGAGCCCTGAAAGCGGCGGTCCCCAACGGCCAGCGCTTCGGACCGGCGCTGCCGCCGGGGACGAGTACCGAGGACGTGCTCGGCGTGGGCGTCGACCGCAAGGCCCGGCTGGACGGCCTGACTCTCGACGGCTACGTACGCAGCTATGAGGGGAAGTGGCCGCTCGGCGGGCTCAACCAGTACGCACTGCCGGTGGGTTCGATCGGCGCGTTCACCTCGGACTGGGGAAGTGTCTCCCGGGTGCGCGCCACCTGCGGCACGGACACCGACCGGGCCGCGCCCTGTAGTGCGGACACCTATGAGGTGACGGTCCGCAAGGGCCGGGTCGTGTCGACGGCCAACACACCCGGCAGCGGGCCCATCGCCGCCGGCACGACCGTCCTGGTGGGCCGCGAGGCAGGCGCCCAGCAGCTGCGGAAGCTGTCGGCGGGCCTGTTGGTCCGGGTGGGGCACCGTCTGGTGGCGGACGCCTCCGGGATCCCGTACCGCTTCGCGCTCGGCGGCTATCCGGTGCTCGACGACGGCCTGCCGTTGCCCGGTCTCGACAACACGACCGCGGCCGTACGAACCGCCGTGGGCATCGCGGACGGCGGGCGACGTCTGTACCTGCTGGCCCTCGACGGCTCACCCGCGTACCGAAGTGGGCTCACCATCGCCGAAGTCGCCGAGGCCATGCGGAAGTTGGGCTCCGTCGATGCCTTCAGCCTCGACGGCGGCGGCTCCACCACGATGGTCGCCGAACAGCCCGGGGCGAACGCCGTCAGTGTCGTCAACCACCCCAGCGGAGGCGCCGAACGCCCGGTACCGAATGCCATCGGCGTGTTCTCAAGCCCGTGATGCAACAGCCGACAGGGCACCTCAGCGACCGCCGGGGGCTCACGGCTTGAGGCTGCTCACGATGTCCGCCGTCGCCGTGAGCCCGTCATGAATGGTCGGCGCCATGCTCGTGCTCGCCAGATAGAACCCGAGCAGCACACAGACCA
The DNA here is from genome assembly GCF_044744645.1 of Streptomyces sp. NPDC087263. Taxonomy (NCBI): domain Bacteria; kingdom Bacillati; phylum Actinomycetota; class Actinomycetes; order Kitasatosporales; family Streptomycetaceae; genus Streptomyces; species Streptomyces sp. NPDC087263. Next base: position 215,506 of record NZ_JBIUYT010000012.1, on the reverse strand, counting down.
CGGCGTGCGAGAGCTTCAGTGCGCCGTTGCGCACGAACACCACCGCGAGGATCAGGAGCAGTACCACCACAGAGATGGAAATGGCCATCGTCAACCTCCTCCGCCACGTCGGCGCCGCGGCTTTCGGCCGCAAGTGTCGCGTAGCGGAGGGTTCGTCCGGGCGGCTGACGTGGCCCCCGAACGTGTGGTCTCTACGACCAGTCGTGCGCTCGTTCATACGTGCGCATGGGTCTGCCTGCTGCCGCGAGTTAGTGGGCGTCCAGGAACACTTCGAGGCCGGCGAGGTCGTCGGTGTTGAGGTAGTCGACGTCGGCGGCGAGGAGTTCCGTCCACAGGGCGTCCCGGGCCGGCCCCGCCAGATCGGGCGTCGCCCAGAACCGCACCTTCTGCTTGCGTGCATGCGCCGCGGCGATGATGCCACGCAGCTTCTCGCGCTCGGCGGCCGGGAAGGGGCCGTTGCCCAGCCAGGTGAAGTTGAGCGTCCAGTTGTCGCTGATCAGCGGAACGAAGGAGGCGGGCGCCGCGCTGCCGAGGTCGGCGAGCCGGCCGTCGTAGAAGGCGCGCCGCTCACTCTGGGCCTCCATGGGCGTACGGGCGGCACGGTCGCCGGAGATCACGGCCGTGACCGCACCGGGGTACACGCGGCCGTGCTTGTACGTGGTGAAGAGGTTCTTGTAGCGACGCAGATGGCGGTCGAGTTCGAGGTACGTCGAGGAGCCCTCGGTCTTGATGTCGATGAGCAGTTGCAGGGGCGTGCGGTAACCCCGGTACACCGAACCGTGATTGGCCTTCACTCGGGCGGCGAGGGGGTCGAGGTAGAGGGACTCGATGGTGCGGGTCGGGTCGAGGTCGACGGGGTCGTGGGCGACGAGGAGCTGGTCGCCGACGAGGTAGATGTCGACCTCGACGCTGCCGAAGCGGTGGTCGAGGGCGTCGAAGAGGGGGCGCGGGTGGTCGTAGTCGTTGTGCGCGTGGGCGCGCCACAGCGGCCGCGGGCGTTGCTTCCGCTCGCCCGCCAGTGCGGACGTGGCGGGCAGCGCGACCGAGCCCGCGAGGGCGGCGCCAAGGGTGGTGAGGGCTCTGCGACGGGTGGTAAAGGCCATGTCTGCCTCCCTGGAAGTGCCGTAAAGGACCCCAGCGAGTATGCGATCCACCGGCACTCAAGGAGGAGGCCCGTGCGGGGAGTTGGCCGGACTGCCTCCGTACGTTCACCTCGTCGGCCGTACGTTCGGACGCAGGCCGCACAACAGGCAAACACTTCACGGCAGGCAACGCCAAGGCCCGCCCCCGACGAGGGAGCGGGCCCGGCGGCAAAGAAGGCTTCGGTCAGGGCGCCTGAAGGTCGACCAGCCCCGCCAGCGTCTGGCGGTGTGCCCCCGCCGTGCCGTACGCGAGGGAGTCCGCCTTGGCGCGCTTGAGGTGGAGGTGGACGGGGTGCTCCCAGGTCATGCCGATGCCGCCGTGCAGTTGGAGGGCCTCCTCGGCGGCATGGACGGCGACGGGCGCCGCGTAGGCCTGAGCGAGGGCGACCGCCACGTCGAGGTCCTCGCTGCCGGTGGCGAGCGCGTCGGCGGCGTTCCGGGCGGCGGCACGGGTGTTGACGACTTCCAGCCACAGTTGCGCGAGCCGGTGCTTGAGTGCCTGGAATCCGCCGACGGGCCGGTTGAACTGCTTGCGCTCCTTCAGGTGGCGGACCGTCTCCGTCAAGCACCAGTCGGCCAGGCCGAGTTGCTCGGACACGAGCAGTCCGGCACCGGCGCGCAGGGCGCGTTGTACGGCGGGGTCGGCATCCCCGAGCAGACGACCGGACGCCCCGTCGAGGGTCACCTTCGCCACCGGCCGGGTCAGGTCCAGGGACACCTGCGCGGTGACGGTCACGGCGGAAGCGTCGACCGCGTACAGCCCGCCGTCGTCCGCGGGCACCAACAGCACGTCGGCGATGGCCGCGTCGGCGATGCCGGTCAGCTCCCCGTGCAGGGCGCCGTTTTCATGCCGGACGACCTTGTAGGCGCCGCCGGGCGGCACGGACAGGGCGACGGAGAGCGCACCCACAGTCCGTCCGGACGCCAGCGCGCCCAGCAGCTCCGCGGCCTCCTTGCCCTCGCAGGTGAGCAGCGCCTCCGTGGCGACGACGGCACTGGTCAGATACGGCACGGGCGCGACCGCGCGGCCCAACTCCTCCAGTACCACGGCGACTTCGCGGTGCGTGGCGCCCTGGCCGCCCTGCGATTCGGGCACCAGGAGACCGGCGAGGCCCATCCCGTCGGAGAGCGCCTTCCACAGGTCGCGGTCGTGCGGCGCGTCGGACTCCGTGCGCGCGATGACGCTCGCCGCGTCGCAGTGGTCCGTGAGGAGGTCGCGAACGGCGGCCCGCAGCGCCTCTTCCTCCTCCGAGTACAGCAAGTCCGCGTACAACAAGTCGCTCATCGCGCCAGGTCCTTCCATGCGACGTCCTTGTCGGTGCGCGGCTCGGAGGGCAGGCCCAGCACGCGTTCGGCGACGATGTTGAGCAGGACCTCGCTGGTCCCGCCCTCGATGCTGTTGCCCTTGGAGCGGAGGTAGCGGTATCCGGCGTCGCGGCCGGTGAAGTCGACCAGCTCGGGTCGGCGCATGGTCCAGTCGTCGTACAACAGGCCTTCCTCACCGAGGAGTTCGACCTCCAGGCCGCTGATCTCCTGGTTGAGGTGGGCGAAGGCGAGCTTCAGCCCGGAGCCCTCGGGGCCGGGCTGCCCCGCGACGAGCTGCTGGCGCACCCGCTCGCCGGTGAGGCGGGCGACCTCGGCCTCGACCCACAGCTTCAGCAGCCGCTGGTGGAGGTCGTGGGTACGCAGTTCGGGGCGTTCGCGCCAGGTCCTGGAGACCGGCCCGATCATGCCGCCCTCGCGCGGGATGCGCATGCCGCCGATGGAGACGCGTTCGTTCATGAGCGTGGTCTGCGCGACCCGCCAGCCGTCGCCGACCTCGCCGAGGCGGTGTGCGTCCGGGATGCGTACGTCGGTGAGGAAGACCTCGTTGAACTCGGCCTCGCCGGTGATCTGGCGCAGTGGCCGGACCTCGACGCCCGGGTCGGTCATGTCGCAGATGAAGTACGTGATGCCGCGGTGTTTGGGCAGGTCCGGGTCGGTGCGGGCGATGAGGATCGCCCAGCGGGCCAGGTGGGCGCTGGACGTCCACACCTTCTGCCCGTTGACCACCCAGCTGTCGCCCTCGCGGACCGCGCGCGTGCCGAGCGCGGCGAGGTCGGAACCGGCGCCCGGCTCGCTGAAGAGCTGGCACCAGACCTCGTCCCCGACCCAGAGCGGGCGCAGGAAACGCCTCTTCTGCTCCTCCGTGCCGTACCCGAGGATCGTCGGCGCGGCCATGCCGAGGCCGATACCGATGCGCCGGGGATCGTTGTCGGGCGCGCCCGCGGCCTCCAACTCGGCGTCCACGACGACCTGGAGTGTGCGCGGGGCGCCGAGTCCGCCGAGCCCCTCGGGGTAGTGCACCCAGGCCAGTCCGGCATCGAAGCGGGCCCTGAGGAAGTCCAGCCGGTCCGTCGAGAGCGGCGGGTGTGCGGTCAGCAACTCCTGTGTGCGGCGGCGCAGTTCGGCGGCGTCGGTCATGCGGCTGCTCCGTTCCCGAGCGCGGGGACCACGACGACGCGGCCCGTCGTGACGCCGTCGGCGACCCGCCGCACGGCCGCCGCGGCGCCGCCGAGCGGCACGCGTTCGCTCACCAGCGGCTTGATCGCACCCTGCGCGGCGAGCTCGGTGAGCCGCTCGTTGCACTGCTGGACGAGCTTCGGGTTCTTGGTGTTGTAGAGGCCCCAGTGCAGGCCGAGGATCGAGTAGTTCTTCACGAGGGCGTGGTTGAGCGCCGGGCTCGGAATGCTGCCGCTCGCAAAGCCCACGACGACGATCCGGCCCTCGAAGGCCACGACCTTGGTGGACTGGGCGTAGGCCTCGCCACCGACGGGGTCGTAGATCACGTCGGCGCCCCGGCCGCCGGTGGCTTCCTTCACGGCGCCGATGACGTCCTCGGCGCGCCGGTCGATGACGACGTCGCATCCCAGCTCGCGGGCGACGGCGGCCTTGTCGGCCCCGCCGACGACGCCGATGACTGTGGCACCGGCGGCCTTGCCGAGCTGCACGGCGGCGCTGCCGACGCCTCCGGCCGCCGCGTGCACGAGGAGCGTCTCGCCCGCTTCAAGGCCGGCACGCCGGTGCAGACCGAACCAGCCCGTCTGGTACCCGATGTGCAGAGCCGCCGCCTCTGCGTCGTCGAGAGCCTCGGGCGCGGGCAGCAGGCCGGCGGCATCCGCGACGGCGTACTCGGCGAAACCGCCGTACGGCAGCGCGGGGTTGGCGAGTACGCGGCGGCCGTCCTCCGTCTCGCCGCAGATCTCCACACCCGGCGTGAACGGCAGCGGCGGCCTGACCTGGTAGTGACCGCGGCACATCAGCGCGTCCGGGAAGTTGATGTTCGCCGCGCGCACCTTGAGCAGGACCTGGCCCTCGGCGGGCACCGGCCGCTCCACGTCTTCGAGGCGCATCGCCTCACCCGGCTCGCCGTTCTGGTGCACTTGCCATGCCTGCATGCGGAGCCTCCACGGACTTCTTCGTCTGACCGGGGTCTCTCGCATACTAAGCGGTCGCTTGCCGATCGGGGAACAGTCGCGTGCATCACGACCGGCTGGGCCGCGCCCTGACATGCATCCGCTCCCCCTGCGGACCGAACAGACTCAGGAACTCCACGGGCCCCTCGCCCGTCGACCCGAACCAGTGCGGTACGCGGGTGTCGAACTCGGCGGCCTCCCCCGGACCCAGTACGACGTCGTGCTCGCCGAGCACGAGCCGCAGCCGCCCGGAGAGCACGTACAGCCACTCGTAGCCCTCATGGGTCCGCGGGTCGGGCTCCATCCTGCGCACGGGTTCGAGGACCTTGAAGGCCTGGAGCCCGCCGGGCTGCCGGGTGAGCGGCCAGTGCGTACGCCCGTGCTGCACGATCGCCTTGGAGCGGACCCTCGGATCACTCACCGGTGGCGCTCCGACCAACTCGTCCAGCGCCACCTGATGGGCTCGGGCGATGGGCAGCAACAGCTCCAGGCTGGGCTTGCGCAGCCCGGACTCCAGCCGCGAGAGCGTGCTCACCGAGATGCCGGTCACCTCGGACAGCCCCGCGAGCGTCGCCCCCCGCTCCTTCCGGATCCGCCGCAGCCGCGGCCCGACCTCGGCCAGCACCTCATCCGTCTGCGAGTCCTCGTTCGCGCCCATCTCACTCCTACCCGTGTCACCCATCCTCCTATTGCAGAATCGGCAAAGCCATTTGTCAATACTGTCACCTTCGAGGGACCTTCTCCATGGAGGTGGTCACCATGACCGAGAGGTACGAAGCGATCGTCATCGGCGGCGGCTCGGCAGGACTGTCGGCCGCGCTCGTCCTGGGGCGCGCCCGGCGCTCCACCCTGGTCGTCGACGCGGGCGAGCCGCGCAACGCACCCGCAGCGCACATGCAGGGCTATCTGACGCGGGACGGCATGCCGCCCGGGGAGTTCCTCGCCGAGGGCCGGCGGGAGATCGAGCGGTACGGCGTGGAACTGGTCGCGGGCCGTGTGGTGGACGTGGTCCGGGACGAAGCCGGGGAGTTCGACGTGACCCTGGTGGAAGGGCCGACCGTGCACGCACGACGGCTGGTCGTCGCCACCGGCCTGGCCGACGAGCTGCCGTCGGTGCCGGGTGTCGCCGAGCGGTTCGGGCGGGACGTCGTGCACTGTCCGTACTGCCACGGCTGGGAGGTCCGTGACCAGGCCTTCGGGGTGCTGGCCACCACTCCGATGAGCGTGCACCAGGCGCTGATGGTGAGCCAGTGGTCGAAGGACGTGACCCTGTTCCTGCACACGGTCGCCGAGGCCGAACTGACCGACGACGACCTACGTCGGCTCGCCGCGGCCGGGGTCTCCGTGGTGCCCGGCGAGGTCGCGGGGCTGGTCATCGACGACGACCGGCTCACCGGGGTGAGGCTCGCGGACGGCACGGTCCACGCCCGCTCGGTGGTGTTCGTCGCGGCCCGCGCGGTCCCGCACACCGGTCTGCTGGAGCGACTGGGCGCCGAGCTGCGGGAAACCCCGTTCGGCGCGTATCCCGTGGTCGACGAGACCGGGCGGACGACGGTCCCCGGCGTATGGGCGGCGGGCAACGCGATGGGGTTCGCGGAGCTGGTCGTCAACGCGGCGAGCGGCGGCTACCGAGCGGGCGCCACGATCAACGGCGACCTGCTCTTCGCGGACCTCGACGCGACCGTGCGGGCGTAGAGACGTAAAGCAGCCCCGCCGGTGTGGAGCAGCCGCGCGCGTGTAAAGCAGCCCGCCGGTGCAGTGGGCAGAGCAGGCGCGCAGGTGTAGATCGGTCTCCCCCGTAGCACCATGGCTGCATGCTGCTGAGCCGGCTCGCCCACGTGTCCCAGGAGGTCGCCGCGACCTCGGCGCGGTCCCGGAAGACCGCTCTGCTCGCCGAGCTCTTCCGGGACGCCGAGGCGGACGACGTGCCGGTCGTGATCCCGTATCTGGCGGGCCGCCTGCCACAGGGACGGCTCGGCATCGGCTGGAAGGTCCTCAGTACGCCCGTCTCCCCCGCGCCGGAAGCGACCCTGACCGTCCGCGAGGTGGACGCCCGGCTCACCGAACTCGGCGGTGTCTCCGGTGCCGGATCACAGGCCGAACGCGGGCGCCTGGTGGGCGAGTTGATGGCGGCGGCCACCGAGGACGAGCAGCGCTTCCTGTTCGGGCTGCTCACCGGCGAGGTGCGGCAGGGCGCGCTGGACGCGGTGGCGGTCGAGGGGCTCGCCCAGGCGACCGGCACGCCCGCCGCGGACGTACGACGGGCGGTGATGCTCGCCGGATCGCTACAGACGGTGGCGCAGGCGCTGCTCTCCGACGGCCCGGCGGCGCTGGACGGCTTCCGGCTCACCGTCGGCCGCCCGGTGCTGCCGATGCTGGCGCACACCGCCGCTTCGGTGTCCGAGGCGGTCGACAAGCTCGGCGCCTGCGCGGTCGAGGAGAAGCTCGACGGCATCCGCGTGCAGGTCCACCGCGACGGCGACGACGTACGGGTCTACACCCGCACCCTCGACGACATCACCGACCGCCTGCCCGAGCTCACCGCGGCCGCGCTTGAGTTGAAGCAGACCAGGTTCATCCTGGACGGCGAGGTCATCGCCCTGGACGGCGACGGGGTGCCGCGGTCCTTCCAGGAGATCGCCGGGCGGGTGGGCTCGCGCGTGGACGTGGCCACGGCCGCCGCCGCGGTGCCCGTCTCCCCGGTCTTCTTCGACGCGCTGTCCGTGGACGGGCGCGATCTGCTGGACCTGCCGTTCACCGAGCGGCACGCGGAGCTGGCGCGGCTGGTGCCCGAGCCGATGCGGGTGCGGCGCACGCTCGCGGCAGGTCCCGAAGACCTCGCCGCGGCGGAGAAGTTCCTCGTGGACACCCTCGCCCGTGGCCACGAGGGCGTCGTCTGCAAGGCCCTGGACGCCCCCTACAGCGCGGGCCGGCGCGGTGCCTCCTGGCTCAAGGTCAAACCCGTACACACCCTTGACCTGGTGGTTCTCGCGGCCGAGTGGGGCCACGGGCGGCGCACCGGGAAGCTGTCCAACCTGCATCTGGGCGCGCGGAACGAGGACGGGTCCTTCGCCATGCTGGGCAAGACCTTCAAAGGCATGACCGACGCGATGCTGACCTGGCAGACGGAGCGTCTGAGGGAGCTGGCCGTCGAGGACAACGGCCACGTCGTGACCGTACGACCGGAACTCGTCGTCGAGATCGCGTACGACGGTCTGCAGAAGTCCACCCGCTACCCGGCCGGCGTGACCCTCCGCTTCGCCCGCGTGGTGCGCTACCGCGAGGACAAGACCCCGGCCGAGGCCGACACGGTCGAGACGCTGCTCGCCGCGCATCCCGAGGTGACCCGGTGAGTACAGGCAGGCGCAGCGCCGGACTGCTGTTGTTCCGGCACACGGACCATGGCCTTGAGGTGTTGCTCGGCCATATGGGCGGCCCCTTCTTCGCACGGCGGGACGCAGGCGCCTGGACCGTGCCCAAGGGTGAGTACGAGCCCGACGAGACCGCCTGGGAGGCCGCGCGCCGCGAGTTCCAGGAGGAGCTGGGGCTGCCGCCGCCCGACGGCGAGGCCGTGCCGCTCGGCGAGGTCCGGCAGACCGGCGGCAAGGCCGTCACCGCCTGGGCGATCGAGGCCGAGCTCGACCCGGCGACCGTGGTCCCCGGCACCTTCGAGATGGAGTGGCCGCCGAAGTCGGGCCGCAGACAGGAGTTCCCCGAGCTGGACCGGGTGGAGTGGCTGGGCCTGGAGCAGGCCAGGGCTCTGATCGTGAAAGCGCAGGCGGAGTTTCTGGAGCGGCTGGCGGAGCACACGGGGTGAGGGCCGGTGTCCGCACCGGCCCGCCAGTGAATCCTCCACGTTGCGCCGCACCCCGCCGCGCGGGAGGGTCGAAGAACAGCCAGCTTCAGGAGGTCGGCATGCCCATCGCGACGGTGAACCCGGCGAACGGCGAGACGCTCAAGACGTACGACGCCCTCGGCGCAGAGGAGATCGAGCGCAGGCTCGCGACCGCCGAGGCCGCGTTCCGTGTGCATCGCAGCACGTCCATCGCCGAGCGGGCGCGCCTGCTCCACAAGGCCGCCGACCTGCTCGACGCGGACCAGCAGGACATCGGCCGGGTGATGACCACCGAGATGGGCAAGCCGGTCAGGCAGGCCCGCGCGGAGGCCGCGAAGTGCGCGAAGGCGATGCACTGGTACGCCGACCACGCCGAGGAACTCCTCGCCGACGAGGAGCCCGCCGAGTCCGACGCCAAGGACTCCGGAGCCTCCCGGGTGATCGTGCGCTACCGCCCGCTGGGCCCGGTGCTCGCCGTCATGCCGTGGAACTTCCCGCTCTGGCAGGTCGTCCGGTTCGCCGCGCCCGCACTGATGGCGGGCAACGTGGGCCTGCTCAAGCACGCCTCGAACGTGCCGCAGACCGCCCTCTACCTGGAGGACCTCTTCCTGCGCGCGGGCTTCCCCGAGGGCTGTTTCCAGACGCTGCTCATCGGCTCCGGCGCCGTCGAGGACATCCTGCGCGACCCGCGCGTCAAGGCGGCCACGCTCACCGGGAGTGAACCGGCAGGGCGTGCGGTGGCCGCCGTCGCCGGGGACGAGGTCAAGAAGACGGTGCTGGAGCTGGGCGGCAGCGATCCCTACGTCGTCATGCCGTCGGCCGACATCGACCGGGCCGCGAAGACTGCGGTGACGGCACGTGTGCAGAACAACGGGCAGTCGTGCATCGCCGCCAAGCGGTTCATCGTGCACACGGACGTGTTCGACGCCTTCGCCGAGCGCTTCACGGTGGGCATGAAGGCCCTGAAGGTCGGTGACCCGCTCGACGAGGACACCGACGTCGGGCCGGTCTCCACCGAGCAGGGCCGCAGCGACCTGGAGGAACTGGTCGACGACGCGGTCGAGGCCGGCGCGACGGTCCTGTGCGGCGCGGAACGCCCCGAGGGACCCGGCTGGTACTACACGCCGACGATCCTCACCGACATCACGCCCGAGATGCGCATCCACCAGGAGGAGACCTTCGGGCCGGTGGCAACGCTCTACCGCGTGGCCGATCTGGACGAGGCGGTGGCCCTCGCCAACGACACGCCCTTCGGGCTCAGTTCGAATGTGTGGACGCGCGACGAGACCGAGTTGGACCGGTTCGTCCGTGATCTGGAGGCGGGTGGCGTGTTCGTCAACGGGATGACGGCGTCCCATCCCGCGTTCCCGTTCGGCGGGGTGAAGCGGTCCGGCTACGGGCGTGAACTCTCGGGGCACGGAATCCGCGAGTTCTGCAACATCACCACCGTATGGCACGGAGCGTGAGCGTTCCGCGGTTACGATCCCCTCTGTGAACCGCGAAGTGACCCTGCCTCTGATCGTCGACGACCGCGGCACGTTGCAGGTGGCGGCCGCCGACGTCAGCAAACTGCTGCGCACGGTGGGCGGCCGATGGCTGCATCTGGTGGAGGCGGGCCAGGACGGCCTCGACGAGGACACGGTGGCGGCGCTCACGATCGAACTCGCCAAGCTCGCCGACCGCATCGACGTGGCCTGCATCGCGCACAGCAGCGGGACGACGTCCGACTGACCACCCCGCATCGACACGGCGCCAGTTGACGATGCGTCAGCCCGGTCGCACGTCGAGCTCCCACAGGGCGTGCCAGAACTTCTCCTCGCAGCCCTGCAGCAGGCGGCCGTACCGGAGCACCTCGCCCTCGTCGACCCGTCCCGCGTCCAGCCCGGCCTGTACGGCGGACAGCGCCAGGCGCTCCAGCTCCGGTGCGGGCCCGGCGAAGAAGTCGAAGAAGCCACAGGCCTCGTCGTCGAAGCCGTAGTGGCCACGCAGGGCCTCCGCGATCCTCGCGCAATAGTCGCCCCACGCCGCGAAGTTGGCGCTCAGCGCGAGCACCACGTCGGCCGGTGAGCCGTTGAGTGCCAGCCAGGCGACATAGGCGGGATAGGCCTGGCAGTCCGCGAGCGGCTCGTACGCGGCGGCCCGTGTCTCGTCGCCCCGCACGCGGCGGCGTACGCGCCCAGCCTGTCCTGGGCCAGCGCCTCGCCCTCCGCGAGCGCGGCGAAGAAGGCGGCGCTCTCGGACCCGGCGTCCGGCCGTTGCGCCAGATGCAGGAACGCGCGGCGGTCCGCGGCGATCACATGGCGCTGTTCGAGGGCGAGGGCGGCGAGTGTGGAGCGCTGCGCCGCGCCTCGGGCGATCAGCGGCAGCAGGCGGTTGGCGTGGGGGTCGGGGGCGAGCTTCCCGGTGGCGCTTTTCCGCAGGTCAGTGGCCGTCCGTGTCATCGTGCGTCCCTTCGGTTCGACGGTCTTTGAGCTCCTTCGACCAGGGTCCCACTCATGAGGGCTTGTCCCCGATCTGGAGTAATCCGACGAGATATCCGCGCCCTGCCGGGTGATCGTGGGTGAACCACCCTTCCGCCGGGGGACGAACGGTTCCCCGGAAGGCGAAAGTAGGCGCTTCCTCATGGCGACTTTGTGCAGACCCGCGGTCTCAGTCCCCGAGTACGTGATCACAATGGAGGAGACGCTGGAGCTGGCACGCTCCCGTCACGCCGACCACCCCCAACTCCCGCTGGCCCTGCGGCTGATCGAGAACACCGGCGTTCGTACCCGGCACATCGTGCAGCCCATCGAGGAAACCCTCAAGCACCCGGGCTTCGAGGACCGCAACAGGGTCTACGGCAACGAGGCGAAGGCCCGCGTCCCCGCCGTCGTACAGCGGGCGCTGGACGACGCCGAGCTCCTCACCACCGACATCGACGTGATCATCTACGTGTCGTGCACCGGGTTCATGATGCCCTCACTCACGGCCTGGCTGATCAACGCGATGGACTTCAGCAGCGACACCCGGCAGATACCCATAGCCCAGCTGGGCTGCGCGGCGGGCGGCGCCGCGGTCAACCGGGCGCACGACTTCTGCACGGCCTACCCCGAGGCCAACGCACTCATCGTCGCCTGCGAGTTCTGCTCGCTCTGCTACCAGCCCACCGACCTGGGCGTCGGCTCACTGCTCTGCAACGGGCTGTTCGGCGACGGCATCGCCGCCGCGGTCGTCCGCGGCAAGGGCGGCACCGGCATCACCCTGGAGCGCAACGCCTCGTACCTGATCCCCAAGACCGAGGACTGGATCATGTACGACGTCCGCGCCACCGGCTTCCACTTCCTGCTGGACAAGCGGGTGCCGGCCACGATGGAGCCGCTCGCCCCGGCGCTCCACAACCTCGCGCGCCAGCACGGCTGGAACGCCTCCGACCTGGACTTCTACATCATCCACGCGGGCGGCCCGAGGATCCTGGACGACCTCAGCAAGTTCCTTGAGGTCCCGCCGGAGGCCTTCAGGTTCAGCCGGGCGACCCTCACCGAGTACGGGAACATCGCCAGCGCCGTCGTCCTGGACGCGCTGCGCCGACTGTTCGACGAGGGCGGCGCGGAGCACGCTGCGCGCGGAATGCTGGCCGGCTTCGGCCCCGGTATCACCGCGGAGATGTCTCTTGGCCGCTGGAACAACGGGAACGACACAAACACCGAAACGACGTGACCCGGATGACCGAGAAGACGATCACCGAGCCCCTGCCGCCCGTACGCCACTGGCCGGCGCTCAATCTGACCGGCGTGGACTTCGACCCGGTCCTGACCGAGCTGATGCGCGAGGGCCCGGTCACCCGGATCCAGCTGCCCAACGGCGACGGCTGGGCCTGGCTGGTGACACGGCACGACGATGTCCGCATGGTGACCAACGACGCCCGCTTCAGCCGTGAGGCCGTCATGGGGCGGCAGGTCACCCGGCTCGCCCCGCACTTCATCCCCTCCGCGGGCGCGGTGGGCTTCCTCGACCCGCCCGACCACACGCGGCTGCGCCGCTCGGTGGCCGCGGCCTTCACGGCGCGCGGGGTGGAGCGGCTGCGCGACAGTGCCCGGCGGATGCTCGACGAACTCGTCGACGAGATGCTGGATGCCGGTCCGACCGCCGATCTCACCGAGGCGATCCTGAGCCCCTTCCCCATCGCCGTCATCTGCGAGCTGATGGGCGTCCCGGCCGCCGACCGGCACAGCATGCACATCTGGACCCAGCTGATCCTTTCCTCCTCACACGGCGCGGAGGTCAGCGAGAAGGCCAAGAACGAGATGGGCGCGTACTTCACGAAGCTCATCGGCGAGCGTGCCGGCAGCACGGGCGAGGACGTCGGTTCGCTGCTCGGCGCGGCCGTGGGCCGGGAAGAGATCACCATGGACGAGGCCGTCGGTCTCGCGGTGCTCCTCCAGATCGGCGGCGAGGCGGTCACCAACAACAGCGGGCAGATGTTCTACATCCTGATGACCCGCCCCAAGCTGGCCGACCAGCTCCGCGCCGATCCGGCGATCCGCCCCCAGGCCATCGACGAGCTGCTGCGCTACATCCCGCACCGCAGCGCCGTCGGTCTCTCCCGGATCGCCATGGAGGACGTCGAGATCAGCGGCGTACGGATCCGGGAGGGGGACGCGGTGTACGTGTCGTACCTGGCCGCCAACCGCGACCCGAAGGTCTTCCCGGACCCCGAGATGATCGACTTCTCGCGCAACCCGAACCCGCATGTGTCGTTCGGCTTCGGCCCGCACTACTGCCCGGGCGGAATGCTCGCCAGGCTGGAGTCCGAGCTGATGGTCGACGCGCTCCTTGACCGGGTACCGGGGCTGCGGCTCGCGGTACCGCCGGAGCAGGTCCCCTTCAGGAAGGGCGCGTTGATCCGTGGACCCGAAGCCCTGCCCGTGACGTGGTGAGCGGCGGATGACAGCGTCCGAGGGACTGCTCGTACCACCCGGTCACGGCCGGGTCGTGCAGACGCCGGCCCAGCATGTGACGTTCAAGGTCACCGGCTCGCACTCGCGGATGGCGTCGACCTTCGAGGTCGTGGTGCCCCCCGGCTTCGACGTGGGCGCCCATGTGCACACACGCAGCGAGGAGTTGTTCTACGTCCTCGAAGGCGAGCTGGACGTCCTCGCCTTCGAGCCGCGGGTGCGGACACCCGACAACTGGCAGCGGTGGGAGTCGAGTTCGGGAACCCGCGTGGTACGGGCGACCCCGGGCACGGTCATCGTCGTACCCCCGGGATGTCCGCACGCGTTCTCCAACCCCACCGAGACGCCCGCGAAGATGTTCTTCCAGGCGTCACCGCCGCCGGACCACGAACGGTACTTCGACGAACTGCTGGAGATCCTGGGCACGGGCGGCCCACCGGACTGCACGGCGATCGAGAAACTCCGGGCGAGGTACGACATCGAGCAGCTGACACCTCTGAAACACCGGTGAGGAGGGCTAGCGGATCGGCATCCCCGACAGGGTGCGCGCGATCACGAGCCGCTGGATCTCGCTCGTGCCCTCGAAGATCGTGTAGATGGCGGCGTCGCGGTGCATGCGCTCGACCGGGTACTCCCGGGTGTAGCCGTTGCCGCCGAGGATCTGGATCGCCTGCCCGGTGACCTTCTTCGCGGTCTCACTGGCGAACAGCTTCGACATCGAGCCCTCGGCGGCGGTGAAGGGCTTGCCGTTGACCGCCATCCAGGAGGCCCGCCAGGTCAGCAGGCGCGCCGCGTCGATCGACGTCCGCATGTCGGCGAGCTGGAAGGCGACGCCCTGGTTGTCGATGATCGCTCGCCCGAACTGCTCGCGCGTCATCGCGTAGTCGAGGGCGACCTCGTACGCGGCCCGCGCGGTGCCGACCGCCATCGCGGCGACAGCCGGACGGGACGCCTCGAACGTGGCCATCGCCGCGTTCTTCACGCGCTCGCCGCCGGACTTGGCGCGCTCACGGGCGCGGGCGAGACGCTCGTCCAGCTTCTCCTTGCCGCCGAGGAGGCAGGAGCCGGGGACACGGGCGTTCTCCAGGACGACCTCGGCGGTGTGCGAGGCGCGGATGCCGTGCTTCTTGAACTTCTGACCCTGGGACAGGCCAGGGGTGCCCGACGGGACGATGAAGGAGGCGTGGCCCTTGGAGCCGAGCTCGGAGTCGACGACCGCGACCACGACGTGGACGTTGGCTATGCCGCCGTTGGTCGCCCAGGTCTTGGTGCCGTTGAGAACCCACTCGTCCTTGGCCTCGTCGTAGACGGCACGGGTGCGCATGGAAGCCACGTCGGAGCCGGCGTCGGGCTCGGAGGAGCAGAAGGCGGCGACCTTGACGTCGTTGGCGTCGCCGTACATCTGGGGGATCCAGGTGCCGATCTGCTCCTCGGTGCCGTTGGCGAGGACGCCCACGGCGGCGAGGCCGGTGCCGACGATCGACAGGGCTATGCCCGCGTCGCCCCAGAACAGCTCCTCCATGGCCATCGGGATACCGAGTCCGGTGGGGTCGAAGTACTGCTGCGCGTAGAAGTCCAGGGAGTAGATGCCGACCTTGGCGGCCTCCTGGATGACCGGCCACGGCGTCTCTTCACGCTCGTCCCATTCGGCGGCGGCGGGGCGGATCACATCGGCGGCGAACCCGTGGATCCAGTCCCGCACCTCCTTCTGGTCGTCGTTGAGCTCCATCGTGAACTCGGCCATGGCCCCTCCAACAATGCACTACAGTGTTACTTGCGGTAACTGGAGTCTGTTACCGACCAGTAGGGAAAGTCAACTCCCGAGCTCCGCTCGGCAGCCCGTTCGATACACATGCGCCATTGAGTGTTAGTTTGCGCAGGCGTCACCGAATCAGCACGGGTGGGGAGAGACCATGGACACCACACAGCGGACCGATCAGCAGAGGTCCGCCGACCGCCGTCGGCGCGAGCTGCTGGAGGCCGCGGACAGAGTGGTTCTGCGTGACGGCCCCGGAGCCTCGATGAACGCCATCGCCGCCGAGGCGGGCATCACCAAGCCGATCCTCTACCGCCACTTCGGCGACAAGGGCGGACTCTACGCCGCCCTCGCCAAGCGGCACACGGACGCCCTCCTCGGATCGCTGCGCGCCGCACTCGACGCCCCGGCCGAGCGCCGCGAGCGCGTCGAGGCCACGCTCGACACGTACTTGGCGGCCATCGAGGCGCACCCCCAGGTCTACCGGTTCCTGATGCATCCCACCGAGGGCGGCCAGCCGGGCGACCCCGGGTTCGACGTGAGCAAGCACTCCCTGCCGCTGCTGCGCCGTATGGGCGAGGAGCTCGCCGAGGTCATCGAGGAGCGCGTGGATCTCGGACCCAACAGTCAGCAGCTCTCCCGGGTGTGGGGGCACGGAATCGTCGGCATGATGCACGCGGCCGGCGACTGGTGGATGGGTGAACGGCCTTGCTCGCGGGCCGAGTTGGTACGGAGCCTTGCGGACCTGCTGTGGGGGCGGCTGGCTGCCGCCGGGGACCGCGCCGGCGGGCCGGGGTTCTGACGGCCGTCTTTCACGGGCAGGGCTGTGTGGGACGGGCCGCTTTCACCGGCGGGGCCACCGGCAGCTCGCCACCTCACCTACGGGCCGCACAAGGCCGGCCGCTCCCACCTGCGGGGCAGTGCGGCGCCGACCGCTTCCATCGGCAGGGACGCGGGCAGCTCCCCACCTCACCTGCGAGCCGCACAAGGCCGACCGCTTCCGCCGGCGAAGCCGCGCGGCGCCGACCGCTTCCAACAGCGGAGACGCGGGCAGTTCGCCACTTCACCTACGGGCCGCACAAGGCCGACCGCTTCCGTCGGCAGGGACGCGGGCAGCTCGCCACTTCATTTGCGGGCCGCATAAGCCGGCCGCTTTCACCGGCAGGACCGCGGGGGGCTCGTCGCTTTCACCGGCGGGGACGCGGGCAGCGTCCCTTCAGGGGCGCGGGGAACTGCTCGGCCGGCCACGGACAATCCGTAGCCGACCGGGGGCGACGGTCAGCGCCCCCAGGACGCCCGCGCCGCCTGCCTCATCACCCTTCGGTGGCGCCAGCCCGTGAGCCGATCCACGTACACCCCTCCGTCGAGGTGATCGCTCTCGTGCTGCAGGCACCGTGCGAACCAGCCGGTGCCGTGCACCCGCACCGGGTCACCGTCCGCCGTGAAGCCCTCGACGACGGTGTGGTCGTACCGCTCGGTCCCCGCCTCGAGACCCGGGAGCGACAGACAGCCCTCCGGCCCGCGCAGAACCACACCGTCCGCTTCGACGAGACGCGGATTCACCACATGACCGACATGGCGGACGTCCTCGTCGTCGGGGCAGTCGTATACGAACACCCGCAAGGACTCGCCGACCTGGTTCGCGGCGAGGCCGACGCCCTGGGCGGCGTACATCGTCGCGAACATGTCCTCGACGAGGCGGGCGAGTTGGGGGCCGAAGACGGTGACCTCCACACACGGGGTGTGCAGGACGGGGTCGCCGAGCAGGGAGATGGGCCGGACGCGCCCTCGGGAGCCCGGGATGGAGCCATGTCGCATGGCCGCAAGGGTACGGTCCTTGGTGGCGCGCGAATGTCGCGCGGGCACCGTCGTGGTGCCGCGATTCGGGCACGTGAGTGGATCTCGATAGGCTGAGGGCCACACGATGCCGGAGGCAGAGGCGCGGCGCGTACGCAAGGAGGATCGGACACGATGTCAGGCAACTCGGACCCGCTGACGCCGCGGGCCAAGCTGGCCGTGACGGCCGGCAAGGCGGCAGCGGCCGTCTCGCGCGCCGCCGGACGCGGCAGCGGATCGGTGATCGGCGGCCGGGTGGCACTCAAACTCGACCCCGACCTGCTCGCACGGCTCGCCACGCACCTGGACGTCATCCTGGTGTCGGCCACCAACGGCAAGACCACCACGACCCGGCTGATCGCGGAGGCGCTGGGCGCCGCGGGCCCGGTCGTGTCCAACGCGCTGGGCGCCAACATGCCGGCGGGTATCACCTCGGCGTTGTCCGGGGGTTCGGACGCCAAGTACGCGGTCATCGAGGTCGACGAGAAGTACCTCTCCGGCATCGCCCGCGACACCGACCCCAAGTGCATCGCGCTGCTCAACCTCTCCCGCGACCAGCTCGACCGTGCCGCCGAGACCCGGATGATGGCCGAGCACTGGCGCGAGGGCCTGGCCGGTTCCAAGGCCGTCGTGATCGCCAACGCCGACGACCCGCTGGTCGTGTGGGCCGCGTCCTCCTCGCCCAACGTGGTGTGGGTCGCCGCCGGTCAGATGTGGAAGGACGACGCCTGGTCCTGCCCGTCCTGCGGCGGTGTGATGCAGCGCCCCGGTGACGACTGGTACTGCGGCGAGTGCGGCTTTAGGCGTCCGACGCCGAGCTGGGCGCTCTCCGGCGACCACGTCCTGGACCCGCACGGCTCGGCCTGGCCGATCCACCTCCAGCTGCCGGGCCGCGCCAACAAGGCGAACGCCGCCTCCTCGGCCGCGGTGGCCGCCGTCTTCGGCGTACCGCCGCAGGTCGCCCTGGAACGCATGTACCAGGTGCAGGCGGTGGCCGGGCGCTACGACGTGGTGCAGTTCATGCAGCGCGAACTGCGTCTGCTGCTCGCGAAGAACCCCGCGGGCTGGCTGGAGACGTTCTCGCTGATCGACCCGCCGCCGACCCCGGTCATCCTCTCGGTGAACGCACGCGGCGCCGACGGCACGGACACGTCCTGGCTGTGGGACGTCGACTACACACAGCTCACGGGTCACCCGATCTTCGTTCTCGGCGACCGCAAACTGGACCTCGCCGTGCGCCTGGAGGTGGCGAACCAGCAGTTCCAGGTATGCGAGAACCTCGACCAGGCCGTGCAGCTGGCGCCGCCCGGACGCATCGAGGTCGTCGCGAACTACACCGCTTTCCAGGACCTGAGGCGTCGTGTCGGCAACTGAGCCACGAAGGACGAAGAAGATGAGTGACAACAGCCTGCGTCTCGTATGGATCTACCCGGACCTGCTGAGCACCTACGGCGACCAGGGCAACGCCCTGGTCGTGGAGCGCCGGGCCCGTCAGCGCGGCCTCGACGTGGCCCGTCTCGACGTACGCAGCGACCAGCCGATCCCCACCTCCGGCGACATCTATCTGATCGGCGGCGGCGAGGACCGGCCGCAGCGGCTCGCGGCGGAGCGGCTGCGCCGCGACGGCGGTCTGCACCGCGCGGTCGGCAACGGCGCGATCGTCTTCTCGGTGTGCGCCGGGTACCAGATCCTCGGCCACGAGTTCATCAACGACCTCGGGCAGCGCGAGCCGGGCCTCGGCCTGCTCGATGTGACGTCCGTGCGCGGCGAGGGCGAGCGGTGCGTCGGTGACGTGCTCGCGGACCTCGACCCGCGGCTCGGCCTCCCTCAGCTGACCGGCTTCGAGAACCACCAGGGCGTCACCCATCTCGGCCCCACCGCGCGCCCGTTCGCGAACGTGCGGCTCGGCAAGGGCAACGGCACGGGCGACGGCACGGAGGGCGCGTACAACGACACCGTCTTCGGTACGTACATGCACGGGCCCGTCCTCGCCCGCAACCCGCTGATCGCGGACCTGCTGCTGAAGCTGGCGCTGGACGTGAACGCGCTGCCGCCGATCGACGACCGGTGGTACGAGGCGCTCCGCAACGAGCGCATCACGGCCGCGCAGCAGCCCGCCTGACCGCGGCCGGGCTGCCCGCCCGATCCCCACCGCACAGCCCGTCTGACCGGGCTTGCGCTCACGTGTGCGGGGGCGTCCAGCAGGCGGACGCCCCATACGGCCCCGCCCCCTCCCGCCGGTAGGGTGGCGGGGATATTGCCGGACAACGGGGTCCGGTCTCCGGCCCACGTTGAGAAGGTATTTCGGGCGATGCGCATTGGTGTCCTCACGTCCGGCGGTGACTGCCCCGGTCTGAACGCCGTCATCCGGTCCGTCGTGCACCGCGCAGTCGTCGACCACGGCGACGAGGTCATCGGCTTCCGCGACGGCTGGAAAGGCCTCCTGGAGTGCGACTACCTCAAGCTCGACCTCGACGCGGTGAGCGGCATCCTGGCTCGCGGCGGCACCATACTCGGTTCCTCCCGGGTCCAGCCCGAGCATCTGCGTGACGGTGTGGAGCGGGCCAGGGGCCATGTCGAGGATCTCGGGCTCGACGCGATCATCCCGATCGGCGGCGAGGGCACCCTCAAGGCGGCCCGCCTCCTCTCGGACGGCGGCCTGCCGATCGTCGGCGTACCGAAGACCATCGACAACGACATCGCTGTCACGGACGTGACCTTCGGTTTCGACACGGCCGTCGGCGTCGCGACCGAGGCCCTGGACCGGCTGAAGACCACCGCCGAGTCCCACCAGCGTGTGCTGATCGTGGAGGTCATGGGCCGCCACACCGGCTGGATCGCCCTGCACTCCGGCATGGCGGCGGGCGCCCACGCCATCGTCGTACCGGAACGCCCCTTCGACATCGAGGAGTTGGCCGCCAAGGTCGGCGAACGCTTCGCCGCGGGCAAGCGGTTCGCCATCGTCGTGGCCGCCGAGGGCGCGAAGCCCCGCGAGGGCTCGATGGAGTACGACGAGGGCGGCAAGGACGTCTACGGGCACGAGCGGTTCGCCGGCATCGCCCGCCAGCTCTCCCTGGAGCTGGAGGAGCGCCTCGGCAAGGAGGCCCGGCCGGTGATCCTCGGGCACGTCCAGCGCGGCGGTACCCCGACGGCGTACGACCGGGTGCTCGCCACGCGGTTCGGCTGGCACGCCGTGGAGGCCGCGCACCGTGGTGACTTCGGCATGATGACGGCGCTGCGGGGGACCGACATCGTGATGGTGTCGCTCGCGGAGGCGGTCGAGACACTCAAGACGGTTCCGGACGAGCGGTACGCCGAGGCCGAGTGCGTGCTCTGAGTCGTATGTGAGGGAAACAGCGGGAACTGCCCCCGGTCGCAGCGGCGACCGGGGGCAGTTCTAGTCTGGTGCGGACAGACAGCGCACAACCAGTACGAAACAGGAGCCGGCGGATGGATGACAGCGGGCACGGCATGACCATGGATCTGCCGCCGTTCACGCTGGGGCGAGGTCTGGAATGGTCGACCGACCCGTTCTTCCTTGTCGCCTGCCTGCTGGGGCTCGGCCTGTACGGCTGGGGGGTCGTACGGCTGGCGCGGCGCGGCGACAAGTGGTCGGTGGGCCGCACCATCTCCTTCGTCATCGGCGTCCTGACCGTGATGCTCATGATGTGCACCAAGCTGAACGACTACGGCATGGTCATGTTCAGTGTGCACATGGTGCAGCACATGGTGATCAGCATGCTGTCGCCCATCCTGATCCTGCTCGGTGCGCCGATCACGCTGGCACTGCGGGCGCTGCCGGTGGCGTCGAAGCGCGGCGACAAGGGGCCGCGTGAACTGCTGTTGATGTTCCTGCACAGCCGGTTCATGCGGATCATCACGCACCCCGCCTTCACCATCCCGCTGTTCATCGCGAGTCTGTACGGGCTGTACTTCTCACCGATCTTCGACTTCCTGATGGGCTCCAAGGTGGGGCACCTCGCGATGATGTGTCACTTCCTCGCCGTCGGCCTGGTCTTCTTCTGGCCGATCATGGGCGTGGACCCGGGGCCGCAGCGGCCGGGCTATCTGATGCGGATGCTGGAGCTGTTCGCGGGCATGCCGTTCCACGCTTTCTTCGGTATCGCGCTGATGATGGCGTCCGCGCCGATGGTGAAGACGTACGAGAACCCGCCGGCCTCGCTCGGTATCGACGCGCTCGCCGACCAGACCGCGGCCGGCGGCATCGCCTGGGCGTTCAGCGAGATCCCCTCCGTCCTCGTGCTGCTCGCACTGCTCTTCCAGTGGCATGCCTCCGAGAGCCGGCAGTCCCGCCGCACGGACCGGGCGGCGGACCGCGACGGCGACAAGGAACTCGAGGCGTACAACGCCTATCTGGCCTCACTCAACGCACGCAGTCGCTGAATTACCTTCTTTTTTCCGCTTGCGTGAAACGGATTTCTATTCAGTAGCATGGGGGCGAAGCCTCGCGTCCGGACTCATGTCCGGCACGTGAGGTCCGGGGGAAACCGCAGGGGGAGCGGTCATGACATTTCGCGCGTCCATGCAAAGGTCGGGATCAACGGCGATCGGCAGGATCGCCTTACTGCTGGTCGCCGTGCTGATGGTCAGCGGATGCAGTAAATCCGAACAGCTGTCCGTAGTGCGGGCCATCGCCGCGGGGATTTCGCAGGCCAATCCCTTTTTCAAGGAGGACGGCCGGCTCGGCAAGGACCTGCGCCTCCCGGAGGCACGACCGAGCGGCGGCATACAGGCCAGCAACAGCCCGGGGCTGTACGGCGGCGCGACGGGCGGGGACGACGGCTCGTCGGGGCAGGATGATGACGGTGGGGCCACCGGTGAGTTCGGCGGCTCGACCAGGCCCGGCACCTGCGACGTGGAGAAGCTCAAGAACTTCCTCACCGACAGCAAGAACTCCGCGAAGGCGCAGGAATGGGCGCGGATTCGGAATATCAGCACCGCTGAGATCCCGGGCCATATCGATCAACTCACACCTGTGGTGCTGCGCCACGACACCCTCGTGACGAATCACGAGTACAAAGATGGCAAGGCCGTCCCCTTCGACGCTTTGTTGCAGGCTGGAATCGCGATTCTGGTCGACCGGCAGGGACTTCCCGCGGTGAAGTGCTCCTGCGGTAATCCACTTCTCCCCTACAAGGGAAACATCAAGAAGACGTCGGTGCAGTTCAGGGACGGAAACAAGAAGTGGCCCGGTTATCAGCAGGACCGCATTGTGGTCGTCAAGCCGCCGCCGGGGAACCAGAAGATCGAGCGGCTCCAGCTCGTCGACGTCCATGACCCCGATCACGGGATCAACCGCCCGATCGGTACCGAGGGCGAGGACGACAAGTCCTTCGACACCCATGCGGAATTCAGGGTTCCGGCCGTCACGCAGACGACGTTCGCGGCGGCGGCCCAGAGCCTGGCCGACCACGGGCTCGCCATGGCGTACGACGGCGACTCCCTGCCGGCCGACGACGCCCTCGTCACCGCGTCCCGGCCGACCGAGGGCAGCACGCTGGAGTGGGGCGCCGCCGTGACGCTGTTCGTGCAGACCCCGCCCGAGGACAGTGGCGGCGGCCCGACCACTCCCCCGGACCCGGGCGGCGCGACCCCGGGACCGGGCGGATCGAGCCCCGTGCCTGGGAGCTCCAGTACGGGCCCTGGGGGCTCCAGTACCGGTCCGGGCGAGTCCAGTACCGGCCCGGGGGCAACGAGCACCGGTCCGGGGGCATCGGGTGGCGCTCCTGACACGACGGCACCGACGCCGTCCGGTGGGGCGTCCGGTCCCTCGTCGCCGGTCGGCGGGTCGGCGTCCGGGGGCGACTCCGGGTCGCCCGGCACGTCACCACCGCCGCCCGGCTCGGGTGGCGGGACGGACTCGGAGCCCCCGGTGAGGAGTCCGACGGCGAGCCCACCTGCGCCGAGCACCCCGACCAGCGAGTCGGCCGATCCCACGGAGACTGAGTCCGTCTCGACCGGCCCGGCATCGACCGGCCCCACGACGAGCGACTCGATCTCGACCGGCTCGACATCGACCGGGCCGACACCGAGCAGCGCACCGGCGTCGAGCGCCCCGTCCTGACCCGCGTACCGAACCAGCGCAGAACCCGGGAGCGACCGGATGGCACAAGGATCACCGCAGTCGGGAGTGGGCCGGATCATCGCCGGCCGGTACGAGCTCATGGACCAGGTGGGCTCCGGCGGGATGGGCCATGTCTGGCTCGCCCACGACCGGCGGCTGGACTGCGAGGTCGCGCTCAAGGAGATCCGGTTCCGCTCGGCGCCGGTGGCCGGCGAGGAGCACGAGTCCCGGATCGCGCGGGCCCGCGCCGAGGCGCGGCACGCGGCGGTGCTGCGGGGGCATCCGCACGTGGTGACCGTGCACGACGTACTGGAGCACGAGGGCCTGCCGTGGATCGTGATGGAGTACGTGGCGGGCGCGGAGGACCTGCGCGACTGGCTGGTCCGGCGCGGCCCACTGGCCCCCGACGAGTGCGCCCGTATCGGCCTCGCGGTCCTGGACGCGCTGACCGCCGGTCATGAGCGCGGCATCATGCACCGCGACGTCAAGCCCGCCAACATCCTGCTCGCTCCGGACCGCACGGGCATGCCGGGATCCCGGGTCCTGCTCACCGACTACGGCATCTCGGTCCAGCCTGACTCCACCGAGACCCGCTGGACGCTGACATCCATCCTGGTCGGCACGGCCGGGTATCTGGCGCCGGAGCGTGCCACGGGCGGGCCGCCGACCGCGGCGGCCGACCTGTTCTCGCTGGGCTGCACGCTGTACTTCGGTGTGGAGGGTTTCGGTCCCTTCGACCGCGACACCGATCTCGCCACGGTCACCGCCGTCGTCCTGGAGGAGCCGCCACCGCCACAGCGGGCAGGGGCCCTGCGGCCGGTCATCGAGGCGCTGCTGGCCAAGGATCCCGCACGGCGACTGTCCGCGGAGGACACCGCGGCGGCCCTGGCCAGGATCATCACGCCCGAACCCCACCCGCCTACCCAGGTCGACGGAGGATCGCAGCCGCCCTGGGCGGGGCTCGTCACATCCGACGGAACCCCGGCAGGCCTGATTCCACCGGGTCCGGCATCACCGGGCCGGAGTTCCGGCGGCCCGCCCCAGGACCAGGGCCTCGCCGCACCCGGCGCTTATACGCCCACGCCCACCGCCCATGGCACTCACTCCCCCACCGCCCACCCCGCGTACGCCCCCACGGCCCAGGCGTCCGGCGCCCCGCCCGCGTACGGCTCACGTCCGGGCCAGGGCTTCGGCCCCCCACCCCCGGCCGGCCCGAGCGGCCCTCAGCCCGGCATCGGCTACGGCCCGCCCTGGTACGGGGGCCCGCCCACCCCGGCGTCCGGCCCTTCGGGCAGGCGGCGCCGCAAACGCCCCCTCCTCCTGCAAGGCCTGGTGGCACTGCTCCTGGCGCTCGGCCTCGCCGCGGGCGGAGTCTGGTACGCCATGGCGAACAGGACCGTGAAGCCGTACGGCGCCACGGTCGGACTCTCCGAGCCGCTGCGGCAGGGCGACTGCGTCCGGGGCGATCCGCCTCCCTCCGAGGTGGCCGGTGTCCCGCCCCTCACGCTCGATCCGAGCTGCAAGGACATGGTCCCGGACGGGCAGGTGATGGGGCTGTACAAGGCATCCTCGTTCGAGGAGGCGAGCAGCCGGGGAGCGGCGCGGTGCGCGGAGCTGACGAAGGAGACCGCGGGGAGACTCGCGTGGCACGTGCGGAGCCTGGCGGTGGTGCCGACGCGTGAGGGGTTCGGCGCCGCCGCCGGCAGTGTCGCCTGTCTGCTGGTCGGGAAGCACGGCCCGGTGTACGGCCCACTCGGCGCGCTCCGTCCGTACGGGATGACCTTCGAGGACGCGACCCAGATACAGCGCGGGGACTGTCTCGGTCATGTGGACGGGGACGCGCGCGCGAGCACGCACTACGACCTGCTCGCCTGCGACAGGGAGCACACGGGGAAGGCCGTGCAGATCACTCACCTCAAGACCGCCCCGACCGGGCAGGACGCCGACGCGGCTGCGGACACGCAGTGCGCGAAGGACGCCCGGCCGGAGGAATTCGGCTATCCCTCCGCCACCTACTTCAGTCATGGCCTGCGCAGCACAGGACTGTGGGGCAAGAAGTACTACCTGGTGGTCTGCGCCGTCGAGCGTCGGGACAAGACCCTGATGCACGGGGGCGAGTAGGCCGCCCGGCCCTGGCGAATCGCGCTCTGTCGGGGGAAAATGGGCCAAGGCCACGGCATGCGCCGCGGACCCGCCCGAAGGAGGGTGCTCAGATGCCCGGTTCGACGCCTGGTTCGACGAAGGCAATGGGGGTGTTGACCGTGGGCGGGCTCGTCGTGGTGACGGCCTACACGGTGGCGCTCGGCAGCAACGGCTGGCTGTGGTTCGGCTGGGTCGTACTCGGCCTGATCACGCTGGGCATGGTGGCCGCGCGCAGCGCCTGACGCTCACTGACGTGGCAGTCGCGCGGCCGAATGCACGCCCGGCTGGTACTTCGGCAGCCGGGCGGTGATCTTCATGCCCGCTCCCACCGCGGTCTCGATGACGAGGCCGTAGTCGTCCCCGTACACCTGGCGCAGCCGGTCGTCCACGTTGGACAGCCCGATGCCGCCCGAGGGGCTGACCTCTCCGGCGAGGATGCGGCGCAACCGGTCGGGGTCCATTCCGGTGCCGTTGTCCTCGATGACGACCAGGGCCTCGGCTCCCGCGTCCTGTGCGGTGATGCTGATGTGGCTCTTGTCGGTCTTGCCCTCCAGGCCGTGCTTGACGGCGTTCTCCACGAGGGGCTGGAGGCAGAGGAAGGGCAGCGCGACCGGCAGCACCTCGGGCGCGATCTGGAGTGTGACGGACAGACGCTCCCCGAAGCGGGCCCTGACAAGGGCCAAGTAGTGGTCGATGGCGTGCAGTTCGTCGGCGAGGGTGGTGAAGTCGCCGTGCCTGCGGAACGAGTAACGGGTGAAGTCGGCGAATTCCAGGAGCAGTTCGCGGGCGCGCTCGGGGTCGGTGCGGACGAAGGAGGCGATCACCGCCAGCGAGTTGAAGATGAAGTGCGGGGATATCTGGGCACGAAGTGCCTTGATCTCGGCCTCGATCAGCCGGGTGCGGGACTGGTCGAGGTCGGCGAGTTCCAGTTGTACCGAGACCCAGCGGGCGACCTCGCCCGCGGCTCGCACGAGGACGGCGGACTCGCGGGGCGCGCAGGCGACGAGCGCGCCGTGCACCCGGTCGTCGACGGTGAGGGGGGCCACGACGGCCCACCGCAGCGGGCAGTCGGGTTCGAAGCAGTCGAGCCGGAAGGCCTCGCCGCGGCCGGTCTCCAGTGCTCCTGCGAGCCGCGCCATGACCTCGGTTCGGTGGTGCTCCCCCACGCCGTCCCAGGCCAGAACGGTCTCCTGGTCGGTCAGGCACAGCGCGTCGGTGCCGAGGAGGGTGCGCAGGCGCCGGGCGGACCGGCCCGCCGTCTCCTCGGTGAGGCCCGCGCGCAGCGGGGGCGCGGCGAGCGAGGCGGTGTGCAGGGTCTGGAAGGTGGCGTGCTCGACGGGGGTACCGAGTCCACCGAGGCTCTCGGGCCGCGCGGTCCGCCTGCCGAGCCAGAACCCGGCGGCGAGCAGCGGGAGTACGGCGACACAGAGCCCCGCGACGAAGCCGCTCATGACGTGACCTCCGCGCGTCCGTGGCACTTCCGCGCCCTCATGCCTTGGCCTCCGTGCGCACGTGGTCCCCGGCCAGTTCCTCCGGCAGGTGGAAGCGCGCCAGGATCGCCGCCGTGCCCGCCGGCACCCGTCCCGCCGTGGCCAGCGACACCAGCACCATGGTCACGAACCCCAGGGGCACCGACCACAGAGCGGGCCAGGCGAGGAGGGCGTGCAGTGAGCCCGTGCCCGGATAGCCCGCCATGGTCGCGCCGACGGCGACGAGCGCGGAGCCACCGCCGACCAGCATCCCGGCGGCCGCGCCCGGCGGGGTGAGCCGCCGCCACCAGATGCCGAGGACGAGCAGCGGACAGAACGACGACGCGGACACGGCGAAGGCGAGCCCGACGGCGTCGGCGACCGGCAGTCCGCCCACGAGCATGCTCGCCGCGGCGGGCACCGCCATGGCGAGCACGGTGCCCAGCCTGAAGTGCCGGACCCCGCGCGAGGGCAGCACGTCCTGGGTGAGCACACCCGCCACCGCGATGGTCAGTCCGGACGCGGTCGACAGGAACGCCGCGAAGGCCCCGCCCGCGACCAGCGCGCCAAGCAGGTCGCCGCCGACTCCTCCGATCATCCGGTCGGGCAGCAGCAGTACGGTGGCGTCCGCGTCGCCGGTGAGGCTGAGCTCGGGGGCGTACAGCCTGCCCAGCGCGCCGTAGACGGGCGGGAGGAGGTAGAAGGCACCGATCAGGCCCAGTACGACGACCGTGGTGCGGCGGGCGGCAACACCGTGCGGGCTGGTGTAGAAGCGGACGACCACGTGCGGCAGTCCCATCGTGCCGAGGAAGGTGGCGAGGATCAGTCCGTACGTGGCGTACAGCGGGCGTTCCTCGCGGCCCGTCGCCAGCGAGGTCGACATGCCGATGTTGCTGTCGCGTTCGGCCACCGGGACCGGGTCGCCCTTGGTGAAGGTGAGCCGGGTGCCGCGCTCGAAGTGGTGGACGCCCGCGGGGAGTGCGACGCTCTCGTCCTCGTACCGGTGGCCGTCGACGGTACCCGTCGTCGTGACGCGCAGCGGCCGCGAGAGCTTCAGGTCGAGGCTGTCGTCGACGCGGACGACGCTCTGCTCGCGGAAGGCCGCCGGTTCGTCGAAGGCGTCGCGCGGGGCGCCGTCGCTCTGCCAGGCGAGGACGAGGAAGAGCGCGGGGACCAGCAGGGCGGTGAGCTTCAGCCAGTACTGGAAGGCCTGTACGAAGGTGATGCTCCGCATGCCGCCCGCGGCGACGGTGACGACCACGACGACGGCGACGAGCACCCCGCCGAACCAGTCGGGCGCGTCGGTCAGCACCGCCAACGTCAGCCCCGCGCCCTGCAGTTGGGGCAGCAGGTACAGCCAGCCGACGCCGACGACGAAGACACTGGCGAGGCGTCGCACGGCCTGCGAGCCGAGCCGCGCCTCGGCGAAGTCGGGCAGGGTGTACGCGCCGGAGCGGCGCAGCGGGGCGGCTATGAAGAGCAGCAGGACGAGATAGCCGGCTGTGTAGCCGACGGGGTACCAGAGCA
Source organism: Streptomyces sp. NPDC087263 (assembly GCF_044744645.1). Lineage (NCBI taxonomy): Bacteria > Bacillati > Actinomycetota > Actinomycetes > Kitasatosporales > Streptomycetaceae > Streptomyces > Streptomyces sp. NPDC087263. The sequence goes on along the minus strand of NZ_JBIUYT010000012.1, from coordinate 187,325 downwards.
TGTCCGGGCCCTGGACGAGCACCAGGCCCGCGATGCCGAGGAAGGAGGCGGCGGAGAGGTACTCGCCACTGATCGCGGCCGCGTTGAGCCGTGGCCCCACGGTGCGCGAGGCGACGTAGAAGTCGGAGGTGGTCCGGGAGATGCGCAGGCCGAACGCGCCGACCAGGACGGTCGCCACGACCACCAGGGCGACCGCGGGGACGGCGTAGTTCTGGTCCACGTTCAGCGGTCCTCGACCAGGCGCACGAAGTCCTTCTCGTTGCGTTCGGCGCGGCGCACGTACCAGCGGGCGAGCAGGACCAGCGGCGGGTACACACCGAATCCGAGCACGGCCCACTCCACGCTCGCGCCGTCCGGCATCGCCGCGAACACGAGGGGCAGCGGTCCGACGAACAGCACGAGGACGGCCAGCACCATCAGAGCGGCCCGGAGTTGGCTGCGCATCAGGGAGCGGACGTAGGTGTGGCCGAGCGTGGTCTGTTCGTCGATCTCGGTTCTGGGCCGGTAGTAGCCGGACGTCCTGCGGGTGCGCCGGGGCGCACCGGTGACCGTGACGCGGCGTTCGGTCGGATCCTGCGGCACACCGTCCTCCTCAGCTCGTGGTCCGGCGCAGCAGCAGGTCGCGCAGTTCGCGGGTGTGACGGCGGCTGACCTGGAGTTCGACGGAGTCCACGAGGACGCTCACCGTACCCGCGTCCAGGCGGAGCTCGGCGATGTGGCTCAGCGCGACGAGATGGCGACGGTGGATCCGGACGAAGCCGCGGGAGCGCCAGCGCTCTTCGAGGGTGGACAGCGGGATCCGTACGAGGTGGTTGCCCTGGGCCGTGTGCAGGCGGGCGTAGTCGCCGTGCGCCTCGACATGCGTGATGTCCTCGACGGCCACGAAGCGGGTCACCCCGCCGAGCTCGACGGATATGTGGTCCGGGTCGGGTTCGTGCACCGGAATCAGCGGGGCCGCGTCCATGAGCTGCGCGGCCCGGCGTACGGCCTCGGCGAGGCGTTCTCGGCGTACGGGCTTCAGCACGTAGTCGACGGCCTTGAGGTCGAAGGCCTGGACGGCGAATCCCTCGTGGGCGGTGACGAACACGACGAGTGGCGGATCGGCGAACCCGGTGAGCAGCCGGGCCAGGTCGAGGCCGTCGAGCCCGGGCATGTTGATGTCGAGGAAGACGACGTCGATCGCCTCGGGGCCGTCGGGGCCGGACTCCAGTGCCCGGTTGATCCGGCGCAGGGCAGCGGTCGCGTCGCTCGCGCCCTCGGCACTGGAGACCCGAGGATCGGCGTTCAGCAGATACAGGAGTTCCTCGAGGGACGGTTGTTCGTCGTCGACGGCGAGGGCGCGCAGCATGAAGGTGGAGTGTAGGAGGTATTTCCACGTCTGGACACGTTCGGGACGTGGGCGTTGTCGCTGGACGGGCGTGCGCCCTGCCGCCGGACGATCGTGGGCGCTGCCGCTGGAGGCGCGTGGGGCCGCCGCGGGAGCCGGCTGGGGGTTGTCGCCGCACGGGCCTGGGAGCTCTCGCTGGATACAGTGCCGCCATGAGCAGCAAGCCCGCGATGTTCGACGATCTCGACCGCAAGATCATCACCGCGCTGATGGCGAACGCGAGGACCAGTTTCGCGGAGATCGGCGCGACGATCGGGCTGTCGGCCACGGCGGTCAAGCGCCGGGTGGACCGGCTGCGCGAGACCGGCGTGATCACCGGGTTCACGGCCACGGTGAAGCCGGCGGCGCTGGGCTGGCGTACGGAGGCGTACGTCGAGGTGTACTGCGAGGGCGCCGCCCCGCCCCGGCGGATCGCGGAGGTCGTGCGCAACTACCCCGAGATCGCCGCGGCCATGACGGTGACCGGCGGCGCGGACGCGCTGCTGCACGTACGGGCGACCGATGTGGAGCACTTCGAGGAGGTGCTGGAGCGGATCCGGGCCGAGCCGTTCATCCGGAAGACGATCAGCTACATGGTGCTGTCCCATCTGCTGCCGGAGGCCCCGGAGGCAGGGGCGACCCACGCCGCTCCGGAGGCCGCATCAACCGTGCGCTGAGGCGTCCCAAGACGCAGCAATCCTGCGCAGACACGCAGCCCTCGTCGCTTGTCGCACGTATCCCCCGTTTCTTACCGTGGAGACACCCTCAGTCATCACCCAGTCACCACCGCAGGAAAGCGGAGGAACCTCTCTGTGCCTGACAGCCGTGTGCCGCGCCTTCGGCGCTTTCTCGTCTGCGAACCCAGACACTTCGCCGTGCAGTACGCGATCAATCCCTGGATGCACCCGGACACACCCGTGGACGTGGACCTCGCCCAGGACCAGTGGCAGGCGCTGATCCGCGCCTATCGCACCCACGGTCACACCGTCGACGCCGTCGAGCCGGTGGCGGACCTGCCGGACATGGTGTTCGCGGCGAACTCCGCGCTCGTCCTGGCCGGCCGTGTCTTCGGCTCGTACTTCCACGCGCCCCAGCGGCGCCCCGAGTCCACCGCGTACGAGACCTGGTTCAAGTCGGCCGGTTTCGACGTCTACCGCTCCGAGTCGGTGTGCGAGGGCGAGGGCGATCTGATCCCGGTGGGCCTCCCCCACTCTCGGCTTCGCTCGAGCGGGGGGACCCCCATCGTCCTGGCCGGCACCGGGTTCCGTACGACCCGAGAGGCCCATCACGAGGTGCAGGAGTTCTTCGGCGTCCCGGTGATCGGCCTCAAGCTGGTGGATCCGCTCTTCTACCACCTCGACACCGCGCTGTTCGTGCTGGACGACGAGAACATCTGCTACTACCCGGAGGCGTTCTCGCCCGGCAGCCGGGAGGTGCTCGCGCGCCTCTTCCCCGACGCGGTGCTCGCCACCCGCGAGGACGCCATGGCCTGGGGTCTCAACTCCGTCTCGGACGGCCGTCACGTCTTCGTCTCGCCGTACGCCGAGGCACTCGCCGACAGGCTCGCGGACCACGGATACGTCCCTGTCCCCGTCGACCTCTCGGAGTTCCACAAGGCCGGCGGCGGCATCAAGTGCTGCACTCAGGAGATCCGCTCATGACCGCTCCCGCGCTCGCGCTCACGTCCGACGAACTGATCCGCGCCGAGGCGCCCGTCCTCGCGCACAACTACCACCCACTGCCCGTGGTCGTCGCCCGCGCGGAGGGCACCTGGGTCGAGGACGTCGAGGGCCGCCGCTATCTCGACATGCTGGCGGGCTACTCGGCCCTCAACTTCGGCCACCGCAACCCGGTGCTGATCGAGGCGGCACACCGCCAGCTCGACCGGCTGACGCTCACCTCGCGCGCCTTCCACAACGACCGGCTCGCCGAGTTCGCCCGGTCGCTGGCCGAGTTGACGGGCCTGGACATGGTGCTGCCCATGAACACCGGCGCCGAGGCGGTGGAGAGCGCCGTCAAGGTGGCCCGCAAGTGGGCGTACGAGGTGAAGGGCGTCGCACCCGACCGGGCGACGATCGTGGTGGCCGCCGACAACTTCCACGGCCGTACGACGACCATCGTCAGCTTCTCCACGGACGAGACGGCCCGTGCAGGCTTCGGGCCCTTCACGCCGGGTTTCCGGATCGTCCCGTACAACGACCTCGCCGCGCTCGAAGCGGCCGTCGACGAGACGACGGCGGCCGTGCTGATCGAGCCCATCCAGGGCGAGGCGGGCGTCGTCATCCCGGCCGACGGCTACCTCACCGGGGTCCGCGAAGTGACCCGCCGCAACGGCTGTCTGTTCATCGCGGACGAGATCCAGTCGGGCCTCGGCCGCACCGGCACCACCCTCGCCGTCGACCACGAGGCCGTCGTGCCGGACCTTCTCCTGCTCGGCAAGGCGCTCGGCGGCGGCATCGTGCCGGTCTCCGCGGTGGTCGGGCGCCGCGACGTGCTCGAAGTGCTGCGTCCCGGCGAGCACGGCTCGACGTTCGGCGGCAATCCACTCGCCGCGGCGGTCGGCTCGGCGGTCGTAGAACTGCTGGAGACCGGCGAATTCCAGCGCAGGGCAGCCGAGTTGGGCGTAGTCCTGCGGGACGGCCTGGACGCGCTCGTGGGCAGGGGCGTCGAGGGCTTCCGCTCGCGCGGCCTCTGGGCGGGCGTGGACATCGATCCCGCCATCGGCACGGGGCGTGAGATCAGCGAGGGCTTGATGCGCGAGGGGGTGCTGGTCAAGGACACGCACGGTTCGACGATCCGACTGGCCCCGCCGCTGACCATCACCGGCGAGGAACTGCAATCGGCTCTCGGAGCGTTGGAGAGGGTCCTGACTCAGGGGGCGCGGCGCGCCTGAGAGTGGCCGACGCAGCGCGGGGAGTGACGCCGGATCGGCGACTGCCCGCGCTGTCTCGTCGAAGGGCCGGAAGAACGTTTGCCTCCCGCGCTCAGGGTCACCCGAAAAGTGCGTTCAACAGGCCTGCTAACGAAGGCGCCGGATGGTTGGGTCCAACAGCTCCTGGCGCCGCCCCCGACTCATCGGCCGATCGCGCTCGTGGACACCGGCCGTCTCGCCGACTGCTCTCGAATGACCTGGCTCGGCGCTCCTCCAATCCCGGCAGGGAGACCACAGCGCGCTCCACGCCACCTCCACGCCACCTCCGCGGCACCTCCGCGACGCTCCGCGCGCCATGACATACCGTCAGGAAAGTGGCGGCCGGGAGTGAACACGGCCCGGTCGTGACAGCGGCCTGGAGTCGACAGGAGTCCGGTCGCGACAGCGGTCACGAACTGGCACGAGCCCGGAGGTGACAGCGGCTCGGAGTCGGCACGAGCTCGGTCGGACGCAGTGCCATGGGGCCGCACCTGCCCATACACTGACACCTCACCGCACGCCTGCTGACCTGCTAGAACATGGCGCGGTTGAGCCGATCCGCCGGAGTGAGGAGCGCCCCGATGTTCTACTACGTGCTCAAATACGTGCTTCTGGGTCCGTTGCTGAGACTGGTCTTCCGGCCCCGGATCGAGGGCCTTGAGCACATCCCGTCATCGGGGCCGGCCATCGTCGCCGGCAACCATCTGTCCTTCGCGGACCACTTCCTGATGCCCGCGATCCTCAAGCGCCGCATCACCTTCCTCGCCAAGGCCGAGTACTTCACGGGCCCTGGCATCAGAGGTCGCCTGATCGCCGCCTTCTTCCGCAGCGCCGGGCAGATCCCGGTGGACCGCTCGGGCAAGGACGCGGGCCAGGCCGCGATCCGCGAGGGGCTCGGCGTGCTGAGCAAGGACGAACTGCTCGGCATCTACCCCGAGGGCACCCGCTCCCACGACGGCCGCCTCTACAAGGGCAAGGTCGGCGTGGCGGTGATGGCCCTGAAGGCCAAGGCACCCGTCATCCCCTGCGCGATGATCGGCACCTTCGAGGCCCAGCCGCCGGGCCGGAAGATCCCGAAGATCCACCCCGTCGCCATCCGCTTCGGCAAGCCTCTCGATTTCTCCCGCTACGCCGGGATGGAGAACGAGAAGGCCATCCTGCGCGCCATCACCGACGAGATCATGTACGCCATCCTCACCCTCTCCGAGCAGGAGTACGTCGACCGGTACGCCGCCGTCGTCAAGGCCGAGGAGGCCGCCGAGCGCGCGGAGAACGCCCGCAAGTTCCCGCGGCTGCCGCTGAGTTGAATCACCGACCGTTGGCCGGCGAGCTGAGGAATCGACCCCACAGATCGTACGCCCTGTACATTTTATACGTATGAGACGTGCTGTGGTGATCGGAGCGACAGGGCAGATCGGGCGCACGGCGGTGGGCGCGCTCGTACGGGACGGCTGGGAGGTGACCGCCGCGTCGCGCGGCGGCGGCCGGGACGAGAGCTGGCCCGAGGAGGTGCGGTCCACGTCCCTCGACCGGGACGACGACACGGCGCTCGCCGAGGTGATCGGGGGCGGCTGCGACGTGGTGGTCGATGTGGTCGCCTACGGGGCGGGACACGCACGGCAGTTGACGGGCCTGGCCGATCGCGTCGGCTCGGCCGTGGTGATCTCCAGCTTGTCGGTGTACGAGGACGACAAGGGGCGCGGTTTCGACACCCAGTCCGCGCCGGACGGGTTTCCCGAGTACCCCGTGCCGATCCCGGAGAGCCTGCGCACCGTTCGCCCCGGCGACGACACGTACAGCACCCGGAAGGCAGCGCTGGAGCGCGAACTCCTCTTTTTGGGTGACCGGTTGCCGACGACCCTGTTGCGCGCGGGCGCCGTCCACGGCCCGTACAGCCGTACGCCCCGCGAGCTGTATGTCGTCAAACGCAACCTCGACGGCCGGCGTCGGCGGATCCTCGCCTTCGGTGGCGCGAGCCGCTTCCATCCAGCGGGCGTCCACAACATCGCGGAACTGATCCGCCTGGCGGCCGCGCGGCCGGGGTCACGTGTCCTCAACGCCTGCGACCCCGAGGCGCCCACGGTGGCCGAGATCGGCGCGGCGATCGACGCCGTGATGGGCGTCGAGACGGAGAGCGTTCTGGTGGACGGCCCGCCGCCCGCTCCGACCGTGGGTGACACGCCGTGGAGCGTCCCCGCCCCCGTGGTCTGCGACATGTCCGCGGCCGAACGGGAGCTGGGCTACCGAGCGGTGGTGCGGTACGCCGAGTCGCTTCCGGAGACGGTCGCGTCGATCAAGCGCCAACTGGCCGGACGTGGCTGGCGGAAGGCCTATCCCAGGATGTTCGAGGTGTACGGCGATCTCTTCGACTACGCGGCGGAGGATGCCTGGTCGGCGCCATGAGCGAGGGGCGGCCGGGGAACCGGCCGCCCCTCCTTTCATGCGTTCATGCCTTCACGCCTTCATGCGTTACGGCTTGGGCGTGGCGTGCGGCGCGCACGTCACGTCGGCCGCGTCCGTCTTCCCGGTGAGCAGGTAGGTGTCCACCCGCGTGTTGATGCACGGGTTGACCAGCCCGGTCACGCCGTGCGAGCCCGCGTCCTTCTCGGTGATCAGGCGGGAGCCCTTGAAGCGCTTGTGCAGTTCGACGGCGCCCTCGTAGGGGGTGGCGGCGTCATTCGTGGACTGCACGATCAGGACGGTCGGCAGACCCTTGCCGGTCTTGACGTCGACCGGCGTCTGCTGCTTGACCGGCCAGGTCGCGCACGGCAGGTTCATCCACGCATTGGCCCAGGTCATGAACGGGTAGTCCTTGTTGAGCAGCGTGTTGTCCCGGTCCCACTTCTTCCAACTGGTGGGCCACTTGGCGTCCGTGCACTCGACGGCCGTGTAGACGGCGTTGCCGTTCTCCGCGGAGGCGTTGCCCGCGGTGTCCGACAGGTCGGGGGCGGCCGCGTCGACGATCGCCTGGGTGTCGCCCGCGACGTACCGGCTGAACACCGTGGCGACCGGCACCCACGAGGAGTCGTAGTACGGGGCGCTCTGGAAGAAGCCGATCAGCTCGGCGGGACCGACGACCCCGCCGATCGGGTTCGCCTTGGCGGTGGCCCGCAGCTTCAGCCACTGGTCCTGCACCTCGGCCTGGGTGTCACCGAGGTGGAAGGTCGCGTCGTTCTTGGCGACCCAGTCCTCCCAGTCCTTCCAGCGGCCCTCGAAGGCGACGTCCTGGCCGAGGTTGGCCTCGTACCAGATGTTCTCGCGCGACGGGTTGACGACACTGTCGACGACCATGCGACGGACATGCCCCGGGAAGAGCGTGCCGTAGACGGCGCCGAGGTACGTGCCGTACGAGACGCCCAGGAAGTTGAGCTTCTTCTCGCCGAGTGCGGCCCGGATGACGTCCAGGTCGCGCGCGGTGTTCGGCGTGGTCATCTGCGGCAGCATCTCGCCGCTGCGCTCGGCGCAGCCGTCCGCGTACTCGGCGGCCAGCTTGCGCTGCGCGAGCTTGTCCGCCTCGGAGTCCGGGACGGGGTCGGCCTTGGGCGCCTTCACGAACTCCTGCGGGTCGATGCAGGAGATGGGCGCCGAGTGGCCGACACCGCGCGGGTCGAAGCCCACGAAGTCGTACGCCTTGGCCGTGTTCGCCCAGACCGGGTTCTTGTTGGTGACCCGCGTCGGGAAGCGCAGGCCCGAGCCGCCGGGGCCGCCCGGGTTGTAGACGAGGGCGCCTTGGCGCTCCGCCGTCGTTCCCGTGTTCCCGATGCGGTCGACGGCGAGCTTGATCTGCTTGCCGTTCGGGTGCGCGTAGTCGAGCGGGACGGTGACCCAGCCGCACTGGATCGGCTTCGCGAGGGCCCAGTCGGCCGGGCAGTCCTGCCAGTCGATGCCGGCCTTGGCGGCCTTGGCCGCGGCGGTTGCCGCGCCGCGTGCCTCACGGTCCTGACCGCGGCCGGCGTCGGCGGTGGCCGACGGAGCCGCCACCGCTCCGGCTATCAAGGTCGCCGTGATGAGCGCTCCGGCCGAACCGAGCGCTGTCACCCGTTTCGTCGGTCTGATGCCCCTCAAGTGGGACCTCCCCGTACATTGTTGCGATTGGTACCTGGATCCTTTCGGCTGTGAGGTCTCTGAGAACAGATGCGACGGGGGTTTCTTTACCAATCCGATAACCGGTGAGGCCTGTCCCGTTGAGCGGAGAGACCCACGTCACAGGTCCTGGCTGAGTGAGTTCAGCGCGTCGTCCAGCACCCGCCGCAGCCGCAGCGCGTCGGACGCCAGCGCGGTCACGAGCACGGCGGGCCCCGCAAGCGGCATGAGTGAGGCGTACTCGCCAAGGAGCCGCGCCTGCATCGGTACGTCCGCGAACTCCGGTCGTACGACGAGGAGTTGCCCGAGCGCGCGATGCCCCGCCAGGACGGCGGGACCGTCCCAGCCACCGGGGGCGCCGGGTCCGCACGTCACCTCCTGGTCCAGCAGCGTCCGTCCGCCGAGCCACACGGTGAGCCGGCTGCTGAGTCGCCCGGGTTCCTCACCTACGCGGCCGAGTACCTGCTCCTCCCGGAAGACCAGTCGGGCGCCCGCCGCCAGCTCGATGCGCGAGGAGACGTACAGATCGCTCCCGTTGGCGGAGATCAACTGCTCGGGCAGCCAGCACAGTTCACCCCCGTCGGCGACCTTCAGCCGTACGTCGTAGCGCGACTCGCCCTTGGCCTGCCCCGGCAGGGCGATGGTGGCGGCCGCCGACCCGATGTGCAGCCGGGCACCTTCGGCGGCCTCCGCCTCCACGGTGAAGTGGTCCCCGCCCAGCGGACCGCTCATCGCGCCGACCAGCATGACCCGCGCCTCGGATCCGACCCCCCGGGTGCGTCGCAGGGCGAGCGGCCCGTCCCCCTCAAGGACCGGCAGAGAGGTACCGCCCCGGCCGTCGTCCCGCGCCGCGATCCGTGCGGTCGCCCGGACCCCTGCCGTCATGCCGTCCACGCGGCGAGCTGCTCCCGCACCCACGCGGCGACGTCCGTGACCCCGCTCTCGGCACGCAACGACTGGAACACCACCGGAAGTTCGGCCCGCTGGGCCTTCGCGTCGGCTGCCATCCGCCCCAGATCCGAGCCGACGTACGGCGCGAGGTCCGTCTTGTTGACGACCAGCAGGTCCGCGGTGGTCACCCCGGGCCCGCCCTTGCGCGGGATGTCGTCCCCGCCCGCCACGTCGATCACGAAGATCTGCGCGTCGACCAGCCCCTTGGAGAAGGTCGCGGTGAGATTGTCACCCCCGGACTCGACCAGGATGAGATCCAGCGGCCCGACCTCGTCCTCCAGATCCTCGACCGCCTCGAGGTTGGCGGAGATGTCGTCCCGGATGGCGGTGTGCGGGCAGGCCCCGGTCTCGACAGCCGTGATCCGCTCCGGCGGCAACACCGCTTCCCGCAGCAGGAACTCGGCGTCCTCCCGCGTGTAGATGTCGTTCGTGACGACAGCGAGGGACAACTCCGCGCGCAACGCCCGGCAGAGCGCGGCAACGGTCGCGGTCTTCCCGGACCCGACAGGCCCGCCGAGCCCGATACGAAGGGCACGGCGACTGCCGTCGGGGCGGTGGGCGTCGGCGCTGAGGGCGGCGGGCCCGTCGTGGGAGTGGTCGAGGTGCATGGTGGCGGCTCCAGATTCAGGGCCCGGCCGGAGATCTTTCAGCCCGTCCGGCGTGTGAGGACGAGGCCGTTCAGGCCGAAGCGGGGGTCTGGGGGCGGCAGCCCCCAGGTTCGGGACGGGTAGGGGCGGAGGGGGCGAAATAACTACTACGACGCGAACAGACGTACAGGCCAAGCCGCATGCGCCTCCGCACCGATCTCCAGCAGCGGAGCCGAGGCGGCAGGCAGCGCATCCACCCCATCGGCAAGAACGCGACGAGCGGCATCGGTCGCCTGACCAGCCACCAGATCCAGCTCCGGCGCAAGCCGGGCCAGCGCCCCGGTGGCGTCGAACGGGTCCAGGCTCAGCAACCGCACCGTCGCCGTCGCCGGCCCACTGACCGCCTCGTACACGGAGCAGTACGCGGCATCATCGGGCCCGAGCCCGGCGGCCCGCGCCGCCAGCCCCAACACCACCGGCTGATGCGCCCCTTTGGGAAACTCCCGTGCCAGCGCGTCGAGTTCGGCGGACGGCCACGTCGCCCGCGCCGCCCGCATCAGCTGCCGCCCGAGCCGACGCGCGACGGCACGCAAGGCGGGCGACGGCGTACGGGCGTCCGCGGCCGAGTCCAGCACCACCGGGTCGACCCCGATCGCGGCGGCCGCGGCAAGCGAGGCCGACACGAGCCCCGCCGTGTGCAACCGCCCCCGGCAGAAGTCCTCAAGACTCGCCGCACCGGTGATGCGCCCGGCCTTGACGGCTGCCTCGGCCCCGCCGGAGTGCGCGTGCCCCCCGGCGGGAAAGCGGCCGTCGGCCAGGACGAGAAGCGCTGCCCTGGACATCAGAAGAGGAAGTAACGCTGGGCCATGGGCAGTTCGGCGGCCGGAGTCGCCTCGACCAGCTCCCCGTCGATCCGCACGGCGAAGCTGTCCGGGTCGATCTGGACGCGTGGCCGCGCGTCGTTCTCGCGCATGTCCGCCTTGGTGACCGCCCGCGTCGACTCGATGGCGACGAAGCGCTTACCGAGCGAGAGGCGCTCAGGCAGTCCGTCCTCGATGGCGAGCGGGGCGACGAAGTTGAACGAGTTGGACGCCGGTGCCCGCCCGATCGCCCCGAACATCGGGCGCGGCAGAATCGGCTGCGGAGTCGGGATGGACGCGTTGGCGTCGCCCATCTGCGCATACGCGATCTGGCCACCCTTGATCACGAGGTGCGGCTTGACCCCGAAGAACGCGGGCTCCCACAGCACGAGGTCGGCGAGTTTGCCGGTCTCCACGGAGCCGATCTCGCGGGCGAGACCCTGTGCGAGCGCCGGGTTGATCGTGTACTTGGCGACATAGCGACGTACCCGGTGGTTGTCCGCACGGCCGTCACCGGGGAGAGACCCGCGGCGCCGCTTCATCACGTGCGCCGTCTGCCAGGTCCGCATGATGACCTCGCCCACCCGACCCATCGCCTGGGCGTCCGAGGAGATGATCGAGATGGCACCGAGGTCGTGCAGGATGTCCTCGGCGCCGATCGTCGAGGGCCGGATCCGGGACTCGGCGAAGGCCAGGTCCTCGGGCACCGCCGCGTTCAGGTGGTGGCACACCATCAGCATGTCGAGGTGTTCCTCGGCGGTGTTGACGGTGTAGGGGCGGGTCGGGTTGGTGGAGCTGGGCAGCACGTGCGGTTCGGAGACCACGGTCATGATGTCGGGCGCGTGCCCGCCGCCGGCGCCCTCGGTGTGGTACGCGTGGATGCCGCGTCCGGCGATGGCGGCGAGGGTGTCGCCGACGAAGCCGGCCTCGTTCAGCGTGTCCGTGTGAATGGCGACCTGGATGCCGGTCCGGTCGGCGACGGTCAGCGCGGCGTCGATGGCGGCGGGTGTGGACCCCCAGTCCTCGTGGATCTTGAGGCCGAGCGCTCCGCCGCGGATCTGCGACATCATCGCCTCACGCGAGACGGTGTTGCCCTTGCCGAGCAGACCGAAGTTGAGCGGGTACCCCTCCATCGCCTCCAGCATCCGCGCCAGATGCCAGGGGCCGGGAGTGACCGTCGTCGCCTTCGATCCCTCGGCCGGACCTGTGCCACCGCCGACGAGCGTGGTGACGCCGGATGCCAGCGCCTCGTCGGCGATCTGCGGACAGATCAGGTGCACGTGTGCGTCGACGGCGCCCGCGGTCAGGATCCGACCGTTGCCCGCGATGATCTCGGTCTCGGGTCCGATGACCAGGTCGGGGTGCACGCCGTCCATGGTGTCCGGGTTGCCCGCCTTGCCGATGCCGGTGATCCGGCCGTCGCGCATACCGAGGTCGGCCTTGACGATCCCCCAGTGATCGACGATCACCACACCCGTGATGACCGTGTCCGGGGTGCCGTCTGCGCGCGTAGCGCGCGACTGGCCCATGGATTCGCGGATGACCTTGCCGCCGCCGAACACCGCCTCGTCACCGGCGAGTCCGGGGCCGCCGGAACGATCCTCCTCGATCTCGATCAGCAGGTCGGTGTCGGCGAGCCGGATGCGGTCGCCGGTGGTCGGGCCGAACAGATCGGCGTACGCGGCACGCGAGATCTCAGGCATCGAGGGCACCTCCGGTCTCGCCGCGCAGTCCGGGCACCACGCGGGCACCGGCGAGCGGAACGAGTTCGACATCGACGGGGATCCCGGGCTCGAAGCGCACGGCGGTGCCGGCGGCGACGTTCAGCCGCTTGCCGCGCGCGGCGGCGCGGTCGAAGTCCAGACCGGGGTTGGCCTCGGCGAAGTGGTAGTGGGAGCCGACCTGGACGGGCCGGTCGGCGGCGTTGAGGACGGTCAGCCGGGTGACCTCACGGCCTTCGTTGAAGGCGACGGGTCCGTCGGCGAACAGGATCTCTCCGGGAATCATGGCTCTCGCTCCCCCGTCAGACGATCGGATCGTGGACGGTGACGAGCTTGGTGCCGTCCGGGAAGGTCGCCTCGACCTGGACGTCGTGGATCATCTCGGGGATACCGTCCATGACGTCGGCCCGGGTGAGGACCTTGCGTCCGGAGGACATCAGTTCGGCGACGGTACGGCCGTCACGCGCGCCTTCGAGGATGTGCGACGTGATGAGCGCGACGGACTCGGGATGGTTCAGTTTCAGCCCACGGGCCCGGCGCTTCTCGGCCACGTCGGCGGCCACATGGATCAGCAGCCTCTCTTGCTCGTGCGGGGTCAGTTGCACGGCGTCCCACCTCACAGTCCTCGCTCCGGACCGTGCGGGGCCCGGTGTCCGCAGCCACCAAAACGCCTGGTGGCGTGGATGGGCAGGCTAGTTGGATGGCGTTTCAACGACGTTAACCAGCCTTTGATCCATCCGTGACCGCGGAGGGGTCCATCCGTGATCGCGAGAAGGCCCCTGCGGTGACCACGAGAAGGCTTCCTCGGTGACCGATGCGAAGGCTCCCTCGGCGACCGATGCGGAGGCTCCCTCGGCGACCAGGACCGATCCGCTCACGACCTCGGGCCGGGTTCCCCATGCTCATGAGACCCCGTAGACCGTCCTGCAGCGTCGAGACGGGCATGCTGGCGAAAAGGGCCATCTGCGCCAGGTACCCCTGAGCCGGCGCGATCATGATGCGCGCGACGCTCTCGGGCGCCACGTCGTCCCGCATCACGCCCGCGTCCAGATAGGCCTCGACCACCTTGATCCACCCCCCTCCGACCTTGGCGTACCCGTCGTTGATGACCGTCGACAAGTGATCGTTGCGCAGGGTTTCGGCCCAGACCTGGATGATCAGCCGGGGGAGGATCGACGCCCCCTCGTCGGTCAGACCCGGCCTCTTGTCCAGCATCTTGGCCAGGACCCACCCCACGAGCACCTCGGGCGGTGGCGGCGGGCTCTGCCGGGCGCCCTCCTCGAACGTGTCACGGACCTCGTCGAGCACCTCGGTGACGATGGCGCCGATCAGCTCCTCCTTGCCGCTGAAGTAGCGGTATACGGCCCCGGCCGAGAGGTCGACCTCCTTCAGCACGTCCTGCATCGAAGAGCATTCCTAAAACGAACGATCCTTCTTTTACTCGTACCGCTCGCCACAAGGGAGACCTCCCCTGCCCTCCGCCCCCACTCCCCCTGTCGCTCCCCCTGCCGACGCCGCCTCACCGCCGCCGCAACATGGCCGCCGTGATGGTGCTGATCCCTGTACTGGTGGCACTCGCGCTCTGGGCCCTCGCGTGGCCCGCCGCCCGTACCGCACCCCGCGACCTGCCCCTGGGGGTGGCTGGTCCGGCGACCGCGACCGCGCCGATCAAGAAGCAACTGGCCCAGCAGGACGGCGCCTTCGAGATCCACCACTACGCCGACGAGGCCGCCGCCCGGGACACCGTCGAGGACCGGACCGTATACGGCGCGATCGTCGCCACCGCTCAAGGACCCAAGCTGTTGACGGCGTCCGCGGCGAGCCGGCTCGTCGCCCAGCTGCTCGAGCAAGCGGTGGCTGGGCAGGCCCCGGAGGGTACGAGCGTGACCACCGTCGACGTGGTCCCCGCCCCGGCAGAGGATCCGCGAGGCCGCGGCACTGACCTCGAGCGTGCTCCCCATGGGGCCGGCCGGGGTGGCCGCGGGATCCATCGTGACCCTGCTCGGGCTGCGCGGCCTCCGCGCCGTAGGCACGGTGACCGGCTCCGCCATCCTGGTCGACCTGGTGGCCACCACGCTCACACACAGCCGGCTCGGTGTCCTCACCGGCAACTGGTGGGCCGAGGCCGGCGCGCTGAGCCTGTCGACGCTGGCCGCGAGTGGCGCCGTCGCCGGGCTCGCGGCGCTCGTCGGACCACGCGGCATCGCTCGGCGCGTTTCTGGTCGTCCTGCTCGGCAACCCTTTCTCCGGCGCGTCCTCCGCCCCGGAGATGCTGCCCGAGCCGGTCGGAACCATCGGCCAGTGGCTGCCGCCGGGCGCTGGTGCGTCACTGCTGCGCTCGGTGTCGTTCTTCGACGGCGCCGCCGCGACCGCGCCCGCGCTGACCCTGGCCTGGTGGGCCACGCTCGGCCTGGGAGCGGTACTGCCGGGCGACACGCTCAAGCGACGTGAGTCGGCCACCACCGAGACGGTCACCGCGCGGGAGCCCGCGCTGGTGAACTGACGAGAGGTCGCGCGGTTCTCGGCCTGCTGCGGGGACGGACGCTCACCACGGGCTGTACGGGGAGGAGTTGGCCGCGGGCGGCGGGCCGGACCGGCCGCTGAGGCGGGTGCGCAGGGTCGGCTCCGTTCGCCGGGGGCACGGGATCGCGTGCCGCTCAGGCGGGGTGTCGCGGGGGCGGGTCAAGGTGCCGCGCCTCTTCATGCAGGGGCGGTCACGCGGGCCAGGTTCGGCGCACAGGTTCCGCGCCACCTCACCCAAGCGGGGCTACCCGCAGGGACAGCGTCTGCTCCCCCAGCCTTCCGACCACCGCTCCCGCCGAACGGCCCGGCACCTACGACACGTTGGGCCCCCGGTGCTCCGCCGCGATGCCGAACCGCTGTCGCTCGCGCGGAGCGGACGCGGTCTCGCGGACGCTGGAGTAGGAGCTGACCACGTGTTCGGCCGCGGGGTCCTGGAGTGCTTCGAGGCGTTCCAGGTCGGCGGCGGAGACCAGGGCGACGAGAGGCTTCCCGTGCCGCGTCACGACGACGCGCTCACCGCCGTACACCACGCGGTTGATCAGATCGGCGAGCTCAGCCCTGGCTTGCGTCACCGGAATCTCGTAGGCCATGCCCTCCAGCTTAGACCGGGCCCTCACGCCTTCCGCTGAGAGCGATCACCCCACCCAGCAACCGTACGTCCTGTACATTTTTTACAGACGCCGATCAGACGCCGATCAGACGCCGATCAGGGGTCGATCAGGTCGCCCGGAGGAGGCACGCGCCATGGACAACCCGTCCGCCCGTTATGCCCTGCCCGAATTCACCGAACGCACGAGTTCGGGCCAGCGGACGCTGGACCCGTACTCGAAGCTGTTCGAGGAGCGGATCGTGTTCCTCGGGACGCCGATCGACGACACCTCGGCGAACGACGTGATGGCGCAGTTCATGCACCTGGAGCACCGGGAGCCGGACCGGGACATCTCGCTGTACATCAACTCCCCCGGCGGCTCGTTCAGCGCGATGACCGCCATCTACGACACGATGCGGTTCGTCGCCTGTGACGTGAAGACCATCTGCCTCGGGCAGGCGGCGTCGGCAGCGGCCGTGCTGCTGGCGGGCGGCACGCCGGGAAAGCGGCTCGCCCTGCCGGGTGCCCGTGTCCTGATCCACCAGCCGTCGTTTCCCGAGCCGATCCAGGGGCAGGCTTCTGATCTGGCCATCCGGGCCGAGGAGTTGACGCGTACTCGGAGGATGCTGGAGGAGATGCTCGTGCGGCACACAGGTCAGAGTCCGGAGCGGGTCGCCGCGGACATCGAACGGGACAAGATCCTGGACGCGCCGGCGGCGTTGGCGTACGGGCTGATCGACGGGGTCATCCCGAGCCGCAAGGCTCCTCGGCCCACACCCGGCGCGAGGTGAGCGGCCGATGCTCCCACCCGAACTGCCCCCGCTGCCCGCACTGACGCGCGCGGAAGCCGAGTTGATAGACCGTTACCTGGACGTGGTCGACCTGCTCGGCCGTATCAACCCGGCCCGCCCCGGTGACACCTACCGAGGCCTGAGGGCCGCTCAGGCGCTGGTGGCCAAGGCGACGGCGCTGCGGGACGCCCTCACGCTGATGCATCAGCGGGGCGAGAGCGAGGTGCACGCCCCGACCCTGGCACAGGCGCTGCGCGTCCTGGACGGCGAGCGGCGGGCGGCCCGCGTCACCCTGCCGCCCATTGTCGAGAGTTGACGCAGCCGCGCAGGTCGGTTGACGCAGCCGCCCCCAGGCCGCGACACACGCCGGTCCATTGACGCGCTCACCCCAGGGGTCGCCACACACACCGATCCCCTGACGCGCCCACCCCCGGGGTCGCCACACACACCGGTCCGTTGACGCGCCCACGCCCCCGGGCCGCCGTACACGCCCCTCCGCGAGGTGTCCGGACCGGGCTTCAAACGGTCCGAATGGTGTACCCCCGGTTGGCGTAGACACGGGTCCTTCCAACGGCGCGGAGAAGTTGCGCAACGCGCGTAGCGTCGATGCGTACTTGAGCCCTCCGTTGCTGGTACGGGCGTCGTCGGACCTCTGGACACTCGCTCGAACGGCCGGGTGTCCACCCGAACGGGTGAGTGGTGAGTAAGCCCACAAATCACCGATTCCGCTCGGATTTTCCGACATCGATGCGTGAAGATCCCTTCCGACGACAAGCCCCCGCCGCACCGGCGGGGCGGTCCGGGCGGACGCCGAGTCCTGCCGCCGCCCGGATGACCGGTCGACAGATGTGCATCGGCAGGAGTGGAGGACCCAGCACGACGGGCCGCCGGAGAGATCCGGGCGGTCCTTGGGGTGAAGCCGCACCACGCGGCCGGGCTACTTCGCCAGCCCGAATCCGACAGGTCATCCTTCACAGGCGGTTGACGAAGGGTTGCGCATGACTGCGCTCAATCGTGTCCCGTCGCTGTGGACGAGAGCCGGGACGGCCTCGGCTCTCACCATCGCCGCCGTGGGCGGCAGCCTCGTGGTCCCGGGCGTCGCATCCGACGCCGAGGCGGCCACCCTGGCGACGAAGGCACTTCACGTCGCGGCTTCCAAGAAGGGCTCCCCGTACAAGTACGGGGCCGCTGGGCCGCGCCGCTTCGACTGCTCCGGGCTCACGCTCTACTCGTACAAGAAGGCGGGCAAGAAGCTGCCTCGTACGGCCGCGGCGCAGTACAACAAGACGCACCACGTCTCCGCCTCGAAACGCAAGGCCGGAGACCTGGTGTTCTTCCACTCGGGCCGGAGCGTGTACCACGTCGGCATCTACGCCGGGAAGGGAAAGATCTGGCACTCCCCGAAGTCGGGGGAGTTCGTGAAGCTCCAGAAGATCTGGACGAAGAGCGTCTGGTACGGGCGGGTCAGCTGACCCGTCCGTGGGGGTGACGGCGCACGCCGTCACCCCCACGGGACGTGAAACAGGGCTTGAAACGGGACGAACCGGTTACTCGCCCGCCATGGTGGAACAACGCCCCCGCACGGAGCGCGACGAGAAGCCGCTGGAGCGCGCCGACCGCAATTTCGCCGAGCTGCTCCAGGAACTGCGGGTCACACAGACCGGCGTGCAGATCCTCTTCGCCTTCCTGCTGACGTTGGCCTTCACCCAGCGCTTCCCGTCGCTCGACACGACGCAGCGGGCCATCTACGTCACGACGCTGCTGCTCGCGTTCCTGGCCGCCGCCCTCTTCACGGCGCCCGCCGCCCTGCACCGGGCGCTGTTCCAGCAGAACGCCAAACCCGCCATCGTGCGGGTCGCCTCGTCGCTGACCCACGTCGGTCTGTATGTGTTGATGCTGGCGTTCACCGGATCGGTGCTTCTCGTCGTCGACGTGACGTTGGGGCGCGGCGCGGGGATCGCCGCGGGCGCGGGGACTCTGGCTGTCTGTCTGATGCTGTGGGGCGTCCTGCCCCGGCTGGTGCGGCGCTACGTCACGTCCGCCACAGAGGGCCGAGGAGGAGGATCGGACCCCGCAGAGTGAGCACGGTGCCACTGCCCGTCTCCACGGCCCTCAGGACTCCTGTGGCCCCCCGGCTGTCACCACCGGCTCGGCCGGCGCCGTCCAGGGCAGTTCGATGGAGATGGTCTTGCCGCCTTCACGGGTGGGCCGGACGGTAAGTCTGCCGCCGCACTCCGCGGTCAGCCAGCGGATGATCACCATGCCGCGCCCGTTGTCCTGCTGGACGGCGGCGGGCAGTCGCTTGGGGAATCGTGGGTGGCTGTCGGTGACGCCGAGGCGCAGGTGTTCGTCCCGGTCGAGGCGGACGTCCACTCTGAAGGTGGGTGATTGCCCGAAAGTGTGCTGAACGGCGTTGGTGGCCAGTTCGGACACGATCAGGCGTACGGTGTCGGCGACTTCGGAGTCACTCGGCAGGCCCCATTCCGCCAGCACTTCGGCGACGAATTTCCGGGCCGCGGAGACCGAGGCTGGATCGCTCGGCAGAGTGACGGATGCTTCCTGGTGGTCTGCCATGGCGCGGTCGTCCCTTTCCCACGGGACCGGGGTCCGACACGGAGCGGATGGTTCGAGTACGGTCCCGGACTGGTGCTTCGCGCCAGACTGCCATTACCAGGCCTGTCACGGGTGCGATCCACCGAGATATGCATATATCTGTCGCTCGAAGCGGTGAACTCTGCGACGGAGGACCGTATTTGGGCGGCCCGGAAGGAGTAAGGAGTACGGCCATGCAGAACGGTCCCGCAGTACGCCGCCGCAAGCTCGGTGCCGAGCTGCGCTCCCTGCGCGTCGGCGCGGGTCTCACCAGCGGCGAGGCGGCCCGCCTCCTGGGCTGGCACCAGTCGAAGGTGAGCCGGATCGAGACCGGCACCAGCGGCGTCAAACCCCCCGACGTGGAACGGCTCCTGGACGCGTACGCCGTCGAAGAACCCGAGTTACGGGATCTCCTGGTCGTACTGGCGGGCGCTGAGGGCGCCGGACGGCACCACTGGTGGCACGCCTACCGGGGTGTCCTGCCCCCGACGTACCGCGACTTCATCAGTCTGGAGTCCCAGGCCAGCGAAATGCGCACGCTGGAGACGTCCGTGGTGCCGGGGTTGCTGCAGACACCCGAGTACGCCCGTGCGGTGACGCAGGCCGCCGTAGGGGGACTTGAGGACGGCAAGCTCGACACGCTGGTCGAGGTGCGTCTGGCCCGGCAGGACGTGCTGCGTTCGAATCCGCCGCTGGAACTGAGCGCTGTTCTGGACGAGGCGGTGCTGCGCCGGGATGTCGGCGGCCCGGAGGTAATGGCACGCCAGCTGCACCGGCTGCGGGAGGCCGCCACCCTGCCCCAAGTGCGGCTTCAAGTTCTGCCGTTCGGCGCCGGGGCTCACATCGGAGTCACAGGACCTTTCGTTATCTTCTCCTTTCCGAACACATCTGATCTGGATGTAGTTGTTCTAGACCACTTGACGAGTAGCCTCTATCTCGAACGGAAAGAAGACCTAGAGGCCTACAGCGAGGCCTTCAACGCCCTTCAGATCCAAGCCCTTTCGCCCGAGGACTCATTGGATTACATCGCCGTGATAGGTGACGGCGCGTAAGGAGGCACCATGTCTGCACTGCCTCGGTACGTACCTTCCAGTACTTCTCTGCACGACGTGCGCTGGCTGCGCAGCAGCCGTAGTACAGGAATGAACAACTGCGTCGAGACGGCCCGGCCGGGACCAGGACCCTGGTCAGGACTCGTGGCCGTCCGTGATTCCAAGAACACGGCAGGTCCCGCCCTGCTGTTCACCCCTGCCACCTGGGAGGGATTCATCGCCGGACTGAGCTGATCGTCATCGGACCGAGCTGGCCGTCATCGGAGCGGACCGAGCGTCATCGCGCCGGACCGAGCATCATCGGGTTGCGCCGATCACCCGTACCGCGTGCTCGATCTGTACGTCGGTGAGGTCCGCGCGTGCGGTCAGCCTCAGCCGGGAGATGCCGTCGGGCACGGACGGTGGGCGGAAGCAGCCGACAGCGAGTCCCGCCTCGCGGCAGTCGGCGGCCCACCGCACGGCCCGTTCGGGGGACGGCGCACGCACGGAGACGACGGCGGCGTCCGGTCGTACCGCTTCCAGGCCTTCGGCCGTCAGGCCGCTGTGGAGCGCCGTCGCGACCGCGCGGGCCCGTGCCGCACGCTCCGGCTCGCGGCGCAGCAGTCGCAGCGCCGCGAGGGCCGCGCCCGCCGCCGCGGGCGCGAGACCGGTGTCGAAGATGAAGGTGCGCGCCGCGTTGACCAGGTGGTCGATCACCGGTGCGGGGCCAAGGACGGCGCCGCCCTGGCTGCCCAGCGACTTGGACAGCGTGACCGTCACGACGACGTCCGGGGCGCCCGCGAGGCCCGCCGCCTGCGGAGCGCCCCGGCCGCCGTCGCCGAGCACGCCGAGTCCGTGCGCGTCGTCGACGATCAGCCCGGCCTCGAACTCCCGGCAGGCGGTGGCGAGATCGGCCAGCGGCGCCGCGTCCCCGTCCACCGAGAACACCGCGTCGGAGACGGCGACGGCGGGTCCCTTGTGGGTGCCGAGCGCCTTGCGTACGGCGTCGAGGTCGGTGTGCGCCACGACCTGTGTGGTGCCGCGAGCCAGTCGGCAGCCGTCGATCAGCGATGCGTGGTTGCCCGCGTCCGAGACGACGAGGGAGCCGTGCGGCGCGAGCGCGGTGACGGCGGCGAGGTTGGCCGCGTATCCGGAGGAGAAGACGAGCGCGGACTCGAAGCCGCAGAAGTCGGCCAACTCGCGTTCGAGTTCGCCGTGGAGCTCGGTGGTGCCGGTGACGAGCCGGGAACCGGTGGCTCCGCCTCCCCATGTCCGCGCGGCGGCCCCGGCGGCCTCGGTGATCTCCGGGTGGCGGGCGAGTCCGAGGTAGTCGTTGCTCGCGAGATCGAGCAGCGGGGAGTCTGCGGGGCGCGGGCGCAGGGTGCGGACGAGTCCGGCCCGACGGCGTGCCTGCGCCTGCTCGTCGATCCAGCCGAACGCCATGGGTCCTCCTCCGGACCGGAGGGACGGGAGTTGTGCCACCGGTGTTCGTGCGAGCCGTGGTTTCTGTAGGCCGCGGGTCTTTGTGGGCCGTCGTTTTTGTAGGCAGTGCACAGACCCTAGCGGCCGTCCCAGCCACCCAGGATGTGGCAATACCCACACGTCGAACCGCGTCTGTTGTGCAAACTCTCCTTGGCCGCGAGCGGTCGCATACGCCAGGATCGGACCTCATGGACCTGCTGAACACGCTGGTGGACAAGGGGCTTCGGCGCGAGCTGCCGACCCGCGACGAAGCTCTGGCCGTGCTGGCCACCTCCGACGACGACGTGCTCGACGTGGTGGCCGCGGCCGGAAAGGTGCGCCGGCACTGGTTCGGCCGACGGGTGAAACTCAACTACCTGGTCAACCTCAAGTCGGGTCTGTGCCCCGAGGACTGCTCGTACTGCTCGCAGCGGCTGGGGTCGAAGGCCGAGATCCTCAAGTACACCTGGCTCAAGCCGGACGAGGCCTCCAAGGCCGCGGCGGCAGGCCTGGCCGGCGGCGCCAAGCGGGTCTGCCTGGTGGCCAGCGGACGCGGTCCGACCGACCGTGACGTGGACCGGGTCTCCGACACGATCAGGGCCATCAAGGACGGGAACGAGAACGTCGAGGTGTGCGCCTGTCTCGGCCTCCTCAACGACGGCCAGGCCGAGCGGCTGCGCGAGGCGGGCGCGGACGCGTACAACCACAACCTGAACACGTCCGAGGGGACGTACGGGGACATCACGACCACCCATACGTACGCCGACCGGGTGGACACCGTCCAGAAGGCGCACGCGGCGGGCCTGTCCGCGTGCTCGGGCCTGATCGCGGGCATGGGCGAGAGCGACGAGGATCTGGTCGACGTCGTCTACGCACTGCGCGAGCTGGACCCCGACTCCGTTCCGGTGAACTTCCTCATCCCGTTCGAGGGCACTCCGCTCGCCAAGGAGTGGAACCTGACGCCCCAGAGGTGCCTGCGGATCCTGGCGATGGTCCGGTTCGTCTGCCCGGACGCCGAGGTCCGTATCGCCGGAGGCCGCGAGGTCCACCTCCGCACGATGCAGCCGCTCGCCCTGCACCTCGCCAACTCGATCTTCCTCGGCGACTACCTCACCAGCGAGGGCCAGGCCGGCCAGGCCGACCTCGACATGATCGCGGACGCCGGGTTCGAAGTGGAGGGCGCGGGCGAGGTGACCCTGCCGGAGCACCGGGTTGCCGGGGGCGGGGGCTGCGGTTCGCACGAGGAAGGCGGTGGAGCATGCGGTTCCACTTCTGCTTCGGCTTCCGTGGAAACGTCGCCCGAGGCGCGTACGGACCTCGTCGCCGTACGCCGTCGAGGTGCCGGAACGGATCTCGCGCCCAATGCCTGACCTGCCCGCGGCCGGGTCCGTACGCGAGCTGCTCGATCTCGACCGGCGGCATGTGTGGCATCCGTACGGGCCGATGCCCGGCCGGCAGGAACCGCTCGTCGTGGAGTCGGCGAGCGGCGTACGGCTGCGGATGGCGGACGGCTCGGGCGAGCTGATCGACGGCATGTCGTCCTGGTGGTCCGCCATCCACGGCTACAACCACCCGGTGCTCAACGCCGCGGCGCGCGGCCAGCTGGAGCGCATGAGCCATGTCATGTTCGGCGGGCTGACCCATGAGCCGGCCGTACGGCTGGCGAAGCGCCTTGTCGACATCTCGCCCGAGGGGCTTGAGCACGTCTTCCTCGCCGACTCCGGTTCGGTCTCGGTCGAGGTCGCCGTGAAGATGTGCCTCCAGTACTGGCGCTCGCTCGGCCGCCCCGCCAAGCAACGCCTGCTGACCTGGCGCGGCGGGTACCACGGCGACACCTGGCAGCCGATGTCCGTATGCGATCCCGAGGGCGGGATGCACGAGCTGTGGCAGGGCGTGCTGCCTCGGCAGATCTTCGCGGACGCACCGCCGGACGCGTACGAGGAGTCGTACGCGGACCAGCTGCGCTCGCTCATCGAGCGGCACGCCGACGAACTGGCCGCCGTGATCGTCGAGCCCGTGGTGCAGGGCGCGGGCGGGATGCGGTTCCACTCCCCCGCGTATCTGCGGGTGCTGCGAGAGGCGTGCGACGCGCACGACGTGCTGCTCGTCTTCGACGAGATCGCGACCGGGTTCGGGCGCACGGGCGCGTTGTTCGCGGCTGAGCACGCGGGCGTGACGCCCGACGTGATGTGCGTCGGGAAGGCGCTGACCGGCGGCTATATGACGATGGCGGCGACGCTGTGTACGACACGGGTCGCCGACGGGATCTCGCGGGGCGAGGTCCCGGTGCTGGCCCACGGGCCCACGTTCATGGGCAATCCGCTGGCCGCCGCCGTGGCCTGCGCCTCGATCGACCTGCTGCTCGGGCAGGACTGGCGGACCGAGGTGAAGCGGATCGAGGCGGGCCTGCGGGAGGGGCTTGAGCCCGCCCTTGAGCTGCCAGGAGTTCGGGATGTACGTGTTCTGGGGGCGATCGGCGTCGTCCAGCTCGACCACGAGGTGGACATGAGGGCGGCCACGCGAGCCGCTGTTCGCGAGGGGGTCTGGCTACGGCCGTTCCGCGACCTCGTCTACACGATGCCGCCCTACGTCACCGGCGACACGGACCTGGCACGGATCACGCGCGCGGTGTGCGCCGCGGCCCGGGAAGGCTGACATGACGATCCTGGTCATCACGGGGACAGGCACCGAGGTCGGCAAGACGATCGTCACCGCCGCCGTCGCCGCCACGGCCGTCGCGGCCGGCCGGTCCGTGGCCGTGCTCAAGCCCGCGCAGACCGGCGTACGTCCGGACGAGCGCGGTGACGCCGACGAGGTGGCCCGGTTCGCGGGCGCTGTGACCACACTCGAACTCGCCCGGTATCCCGAGCCGTTGGCGCCCGCCACGGCCGCGCGGCGGGCCCGTCTCGCGCCGGTGCGGCCCCACGAGGTGGCGGAGGCGGCGGCCAAGCTGGCCACCGAGCACGACCTGGTGCTGGTGGAGGGGGCGGGCGGCCTACTCGTACGGTTCGACGACGAGGGCGGAACGCTGGCGGACGCGGCACGGCTGCTGGACGCGCCGGTGCTGGTCGTCGCTTCGGCGGGACTGGGCACGCTGAACACGACGGAGCTGACGGCGCGTGAACTCCGGCGCCGGGGGCTCAACTTCCCGGGAGTGGTGATCGGAAGCTGGTCCAACGAGCCGGACCTGGCGTCCCGTTGCAACCTCGCGGACCTTCCGGTGGTGGCAGGGGCTCCGCTGCTGGGTGCGGTGCCGGAGGGCGCGGGGGTACTTGATCCCGCCGGCTTCCGCGCGGGGGCACCGAGTTGGCTGGCGCCGAGGCTCGGCGGGGGCTGGGACGCGGTCGCTTTCAGCGCCGGGTACGCCTCTTGAGGGGCGGGGGTTCAACGCCGGGTACGCCTCTTGAGCGGCGCGGGTTCAACGCCGGGTACGCCTCTTGAGCGGCGCGGGGAACCGCGCGACCAGCCACGACGAACCCGCAGCCGAAAACCCACACCGGCCCCCCTCACCTCTCCCCGAGCAACCGCACCAGTTCAATCCGCGACCTGATGCCCAACCGGGCAAAAACACCCCGCAGATGGTGATCGATCGTGCGCGGGCTGAGCGCGAGCCGCGCGGCGATCTCCCGGTTGGTGGCACCCTCGGCGGCCATGCGAGCCACCATCAGTTGCTGAGCGGTCAGGCGGGTCTCGAGGTCCACCTGGCCGGGTGTGGGGACGGCCGGCTCCCCCAGGGCGCGAAGCTCCGCCCGGGCCTGTGCGGCACACCGCGGCGACCCGAAGTGCTCGAATGCCTCGAGGGCGCTGTGCAGCCGGTCGCGTGCCTCCGTACGGTGCCTCAGTCGTCGTAGCGCGCCGCCGAACAGCAGCTCCGTGCGGGCCCGTTCGAAGTCGCGGGTGCCTGCGGCGTGCAGGTCGAGGGCGGTGCGGTAGTGGGCGACGGCTTCGGGGCCGGAGGCCAGGAGCGCGTGGCAGCGGGCGCTGAGGGCCAGGTCGTCGGCACTGCGGATGGTACGGGCCCAGCGGTCGTAGTCGGCGTGGGCGGCCCGGGCGACGCGGGTGTCGCCGCTGCGGACGGCCGCCTCGACGTAGAGCGGGGTCGCGAGGTGGCGGATGGCGCGGTGCCCGTGGCCCGGTCCGAATCCGGCGAGGGCGCGCAGCCTGGCCGCGGAGGCGGCGAACCGGCCGGCACCGAGGTCGAGGAAGGCGAGCGCGAACAGGGCCAGTGCGGCGGGCAGGCCGAGCCCGCGGGCCAGGGCGTAGGAGCGGGCGGACTCGGCGCGCTCCCGGCATACGTCCTCGTCGCCGGTGAGGGCGGCGAACATGGCCAGGGCGGCCTGGAGATGGCAGGCCCCGTTGTCCTGACCCGTGGCGTACGCCTGACGCAGCGCGTCGAGGGTGTCGGCCTCCGCGGCGCGGGAGCGGCCGGTCCAGAACTCGGCGTACGCCCTGAACTCCATCGCCTGCGGCACGGTCACGGTCTCGCCCCTGGCGCGGGCCGAGGCGGCGGCCCGCACGGCGGCGGAGGCAGCTCGCGCGTGGTCGCCGAGAAGCAGCGCCGCGATCGCGGCGTGGATGAGCAGAGTGGGGTCTCCACCCGGTCCGCACCGCCCGGCTGCCGCTTCGAGCAGGTCCCGCGCGTCCTCGTAGCGTCCCTCGAAGGCGGCGGCCAGCCCGCCCAGCGTGCCGGGCGGCACGATCCCGAGCCGGTCGGCGACGGCGACCGCCTCCCGGCACCGGCGCAGATCGCCGGTGTAGATGGCGGCTTCCGTGACCCGGGCGAGGAGGTGGACGGCGGCGGCACCCTGTGCGGGCCGGGCCTCGGCGGTCGGCCGATTCCTGTCAGGTCTTCGAAAGCCGGCCCCCAGACGATCGGCGTCCAGCGGCGACTCGGCGGAGAACACGGGGCCGGTATCGGCCGCTGACAGCCCACCGACAGTGCCGACCCCAGCAACCGGCAGCTCGCCGACGGTGTCGTGCACGCCAGGCGTGGCCCGGACGGAAGCCTCCGACCGCTCACCACCGGGACCCCGGTCAGCGGGACCATCGTCGGACGCTGGCCGGCGCGCTGCGCAAGCGCCCTCACCGGTGGCCCGGACGGAAGCCTCCGACGGCTCACCACCAGAACCCCGGACAACTGAACCAGCATCAGGCACAGGCCGGCTCACTGCGCAAGCGCCCTCACCGGTGGCCCGGACGGAAGCCTCCGACGGCTCACCACCAGAACCCCGGACAACCGAACCAGCATCGACTGCGTGCCGGCGCGCTGCACAAGCGCCCTCGCCGCCGGAGGACCCGGCGGCCCCGGTGGACCCGCTCGCCCCCTGCCCCCCGCAGCGGACCGCCGCCGTGAGGAGTGCGTCGAACGCGTCCGTCGCGTTACCCGCGCGCAGGGCCAGCAGGCCGCTGAGCGCGTCGTCGGGGGTGGCGCGGCGAGGCGGCGGGCGCGGTCGGTGTCGCCGGAGTGCCAGGCGTCGGTGGCCGCGCGGGCGAGCAGGTGGGCGCGGTCGCGCGGATCGGGCGCCAGAGCGGCGGCGCGCTCCAGAAGGGCGCAGGCGAGGGCGTGTTCGCGCGCGGCGCGTGCCAGGTCCGCGGCCACCCGGAGCCGAGCGGCAAGCCTTCGGCTGGGGCCGAGCGCGGCGGCGCCGTGGTGCCAGGCACGGCGCGGCTCCTCGCCCTCGCCGCGCAGGACACGCGCCAACAGCTGGTGGACCTCGCGCCGGTCCGACGGACGGACCGTCTCGTACGCGGCGATCCGGGTCCACTGGTCGCGGAAGACGATCCCGTCGGCCGTGGCATGGGCCAGCCCGGCCGCCTCGGCGGCGTCGAGGTGCCGCGTGTCGAGCCGGGCCGCGGTGACCGCGCGCAGGTAGGCGTGGGTGGCCACCGGGTGCTGGTCGGCCGCCGCGAGGAGCAGCAGGAAGCGGGTGCTGTCCGGCAGGGCGCGGACTTCCTGGCGGTACGCGCGCAGCAGCGCGGGCGGGCGCGCCGGAAGCGGGTCCAGGCCGGTCAGTTGACGCTCCGTCAGCAGCGAGGCGAGTTCCGCGGCCGCGTGCCGGTCGCCGTGGGCGGCGCGCAGCACCCGTACGCGCACGCCCTCGGAAAGTGAGGGGCCGAGCCCGGACTGTGGGGCGAGTCCGCGCTGTGCCGGGCCGGGATGCTGCCACGCGGGTGTGCGCGGCGGTGGCGAAGTGGGCGGGAGACGTGGGGGGTTCACCGGAGTCACCACACCCATGACGTTACTGGCGAGTTAACTGGCAAGTAAAGACCGGCGAGTTCACCGATGCGCCGCGCGTAGACCCCGGCTGACACTCCTGATTACCCCACCCGACTCAGGAGGCACCATGCAAACCCGCATGCGTCGCATCGCCGCGTTCTTCTCCACCGTGGCCGCAGTTCTCCTTCTGTCACTCTCCCTCTCCGCGCCCGCACAGGCCGCGACCCACAACCCCGTGGTCTTCGTCCACGGGCTGAGCAGTTCGGCGAGCAGCTGGGACGACTGGATCGCCGACTTCAAGGCCGACGGCTACACCGATTCCCAGCTGTACGCGTGGTCGTACAGCTGGGGACAGTCCAACGTCACGACCGCCCAGCAGCTCGCCACCAAGGTCCAGAGCGTGCTCGCGGCGACCGGCGCGTCCAAGGTCGACCTGGTCGCCCATTCCATGGGCGCGCTCAGCTCCCGCTACTACCTCAAGAACCTCGGCGGAACGGCGTACGTGGACGACTTCGTCTCGGTCGCCGGGACGAACCACGGCACGAGCCTCGCCGGGTGGTGCGCGTGGCTCTACACGTCCTGCGCCCAGATGAACACCGGCAGTTCGTTCCTGACCGCGCTGAACTCGGGTGACGAGACACCGGGCAGCGTCTCCTACGCCAGCTACTGGTCGAACTGCGACGAGTATCTCGACCCGGACAGCACCGCCCTTCTGAACGGCGCCACGAATGTGGGAGTCGGCTGCATCGGACACACCGACACGAACAACGACTACGGCGTCTACACGCAGGTGCGCGGCTTCATCGCCTGACGACGCGCCTGACGCACCGGAACGGCCGGAACAGCCGGAACCAGCCGGAACAGCCGTCGGAACGTCCCCGCTGTGGGGTCCCTGCGCCGCCGGGACCCCACAGCGGGGGTGCCACGGAGCCGTACGGGGGACAATCGCGGTAAGACCCGTCCTCCTGGGAGGTCCGTCATGCCGCTCCGCTCCGCCAGCTCCGGCAAGGTGTCGCGGGATCCCGTGCACCATCCTCTGTTCGCCCGCTACTACGCCCGTGTCAGCGTCGCCGCCGAGACACGGATGGGCTTGGGCGGCGTACGCGACCGGCTGCTCGCCGGGCTCTCGGGGCGGGTCATCGAGATCGGCGCGGGCAACGGTCTGAACTTCGCGCACTATCCGAGCACCGTCTCGGAGGTCGTCGCCATCGAACCCGAGCGGGTGCTGCGGCAGTTGGCGGTCGAGGCGGCCCTGCGCGCCGAGGTACCCGTCGACGTGGCGCCGGGCATGGCAGAGGCGCTGCCGGTCAAGAGCGAGGCCTTCGACGCGGCGGTGGTCTCGCTGGTGCTGTGCAGCGTGCGCGATGTGCCGCGAACCCTCGCCGAACTGCGGCGCGTGCTGCGGCCCGGCGGCACCCTGCGGTTCTTCGAGCACGGCAGGGGCGGCGGGCGCCCGATGACGTACACCCAGCGCGGTCTGGACCGCACGGTGTGGCCGCGGCTCAACGGCGGCTGTCATCTGGCGCGCGACCCGATCGCCGCGCTGCGCGACGCCGGGTTCGAACTCGGCCCGTACAAGCGGATGTTGATGCCCGAGAAGGGACCGCGGCTGCCCACCTCGTACTGCGTACTGGGCACCGCCCGCCGCCCCGCCGCCGGAGCGAGCGAGGCCGCGGCCGAAGCCTCATAGGCTCCACTGACGGAGTTCCTGGGCGATGTCGTGCACGGTCGCGTCGCCGCCCTTCACCAGGCGGGCGAGCTCCCGCACCTGCTCGGGCGAGGTGACGACCTTGAGGCCGCTGGCGACGAGATAGCCGTAGGCGACGGCCGAGGCGAACATCGCGTTGGAGCGTTCGAGCGCGGGTACGTGCAGCAGGAGTTGGAGCAGCGCGGCGGCTCGGGCGTGCGGGCTGTCGTAGACGGGAATGCCGAATATCTCCGCCTCGTGCCGGCTGACGGCGGCGACGAGGGCTCCCCAGTCGGTGACCTGGGGGTCTCCGGGCGTCTGATGTTCGGCGATCATGAGGAGCCAGGCAAGGTCGACTCTGAGACTGCTCAAGGGATCAACGACGACCTTCGCGCGTGCTTTCGTGGTTGCCGGCCCGGCCGGGCGCTCGACTGCCTTCGCGGTCCGTGCCGAACTCCTCGGCGAAGATGGACTCGTACTGCTTCATGAAGTCGGAGGCGGCGTCGACGAAGGTGTGGCCGACTTCCCCGGTGTCCCGTCTGACCAGCTCTTCGATGTAGCGGTTCACGCTCATCCCGCGCTCCAGGGCTCGTTCGCGGGCGGCCCTGGCCGTGCCCTCGTCCACCCGTACGTTCAGCTGAGTCTTCGCCATACCTCAAAGCTAGCGCTGAATCGCTAGCACAGGCAAGAGGGCATCCCTGACCCTGGGGGTGGAGATTGCCCCTTACACGGGCATCAGGGGCAGGACCTGGGGCGGAGAGGACCCGGCACCTCGGGGGGATACCGGGTGTGCCCAGGATCACACTAGGCTCGGCCGCGACAAGGGAGTCGGGACGTCCATCACTGAGGAGGCGGCCTTGTCCACACCTGCTGCGGAGCACGTCGTCGGCCGGGCGGAGGCCGACGGGACCGCCGCCCGCGCCCGCGGCCTGACCAAGGCGTACGGCTCGGGCGAGACGACCGTGCTGGCCCTCGACGCGGTCGACGTCGACATCGCGCGTGGCCGTTTCACCGCGGTCATGGGTCCGTCGGGCTCCGGGAAATCCACCCTCATGCACTGCCTGGCGGGGCTCGACACCGTTTCGGCCGGACAGGTATGGCTCGGCGACACCGAGATCACCGGGCTGAAGGACCGAGAACTGACCCGGCTGCGGCGGGACCGGATCGGCTTCATGTTCCAGTCGTTCAACCTGATCCCCACGCTGAACGCGGCCGAGAACATCACCCTGCCCATGGACATCGCGGGCCAGAAGCCCGACCAGAAGTGGCTGGACCAGGTCATCGACACGCTCGGCCTGCGGGACCGGCTGAAGCACCGGCCGTCCCAGCTCTCGGGCGGCCAGCAGCAGCGCGTGGCCTGCGCCCGCGCGCTCGCCTCGCGCCCCGAGCTGATCTTCGCCGACGAGCCGACCGGCAACCTCGACTCCCGCGCGGGCCTCGAAGTCCTCGGCTTCCTGCGCGAGGCGGTCGACACCCTGGGCCAGACCGTCGTCATGGTCACGCACGACCCGAGCGCCGCCGCCCACTCCGACCTGGTGCTCTTCCTCGGCGACGGGCGGATCGTGGACGAGATCGAGCGGCCGACGGCAGACGCGGTGCTGGAGCGGTTGCGCCGCTTCACGGGGGGCCAGGATCGCCGCCAGACGCCCGGTCCGGACGCGACTCCGGTGCCCCTGGACGACGGGCACGGCACCAGCTCCGGTGCCGGGAATCCTGACGTCAGCTCCAATGCCGTGACCACCGACGGCGACTCCCGTCACGTAACCACCGACACCGACACCGACACCGGTGACGTAACGGAAGACCCCGACGCCCGTCGCGCAGGCACCGACGGCGACTCCCGCGACGTAACCCTCGACAAGGACTGAGGCGGTCGTGCTCAAGGCGACACTGCGGAGCTTTCTCGCGCACAAGGGGCGGCTGCTCCTCTCGGCGCTGGCGGTCGTGCTGTCCGTGGCGTTCGTCGCGGGCAGCCTCATCTTCTCGGACACGGTCACCCGCACCTTCGACCGGCTCTTCGCCTCCACTTCCGCCGATGTGACGGTGGGCCCCAAGGACGATCTCAACTCCCAGATCCCGTCTGGGGCCGCCGAGACCGTGCCCGCCTCACTGGCCGGCCGTATCTCGGAGATCGACGGCGTCGAGTCCACCCACGCGGACGCGTCCGTCGAGAACATCACGGTCGTCGACAGCAAGAACGAGTCGGTCGGGCCGACCACGGGCGCCCCCACCATCGCCACCGACTGGTACCTCACCGACCGCAGCCCGGTGAAGCTGACGTCCGGCCGCGCACCGGAAGGGGCAAGCGAGGCGCTGCTGGACGCGGACACCGCCAAGAGCAAGGACGTGGGCGTCGGCGACACCCTGACCGTGCTCGCGCAGCCCGGCACGTTCAAGGTGGAGATCGTCGGCATCGCCACCTTCACCACCACCAACCCCGGTGCCGCACTGGTGTTCCTGGACAGCCGGACCGCGCCGGATCAGCTGCTCGGTAGTCCTGACGCCGCCACCAGCATCTCGGTGGACGCGTCCCCGGGTGTCACCGACGCCGTACTGAAGCAGCGCCTCGCCACCGAACTCGGCACGAGTACCTACGACTTGAAGACGGCCGACGAGCAGGCCGAGGACGCCGCCGCCCAACTCGGCGGATTCCTGGACATCATCAAGTACGTCATGCTCGGCTTCGCCGGAATCGCCGTCCTGGTGGGCGTCTTCCTGATCGTCAACACCTTCTCGATGCTGATCGCCCAACGCACCCGCGAGCTGGGCCTGTTGCGCGCGCTCGGCGCCGACCGCCGTCAGGTGCGCCGGTCGGTGCTGACCGAGGCACTGCTGCTCGGTCTGGTGGGCTCCACACTCGGCCTCGCGGCGGGAATCGGGCTCGCCGCCGGACTGATCGAGCTCATGGGCGTGTTCGGCATGAACCTCAAGTCCACCGAGATGGTGATCGGGGTGGTGACTCCTGTTGCCGCGTACGTCGTGGGGGTGGGCGTCACCTTCGTGGCGGCCTATCTCCCGGCGCGGCGCGCGTCGGGTGTCTCCCCCATGGCGGCGCTCGCGGACGCCGAAGTCGCCGGTGTGGGACGGCCGTTGCGGGTTCGCGCGGTGGTCGGATCGGTCGTCGGGGCGGCCGGCGCCGCCGCGCTCGCGGGCTGCGCCGCGTCATCGAGCACCGCGACCTCGTCCTCGCTGCTGGGACTCGGTGTCGTCCTGACGCTCATCGCCACGGTGATCGCCGGTCCGCTGCTGGTGCGGCCGGTGATCCGGGTCCTCGGCGGGGCCTTCCCCGCCCTGTTCGGCTCGGTCGGCCGGATGAGCCAGCGCAACGCGCTGCGCAATCCGCGCCGCACGGGCGCCACCGCGGCCGCCCTGATGGTGGGTCTCGCCCTGGTCGGCGGGATGTCCGTGGCGAGCGCGTCCATGTCCAAGTCCTTCGACGAGCAGATCGACAAGACGCTGGGCGCCGACTTCGTGATCCAGAACAGCAACTTCGTGCCGTTCTCGCAGGAGGTCACCGACAAGGTCCGCGGCACGGAGGGCGCCGGGCTCGTCGTCCGCCAGCGCTTCTCACCGGTCGCCGTGCGGCTGCCCGACGGCAAGCGGATCGAGACGACCGCCACCGCCTACGATCCGCAACTCGACGACGTCGCCCACGTCACGTACACGCAGGGGAGCAGCGCGGCCGCGCTCGGCGACGGGAAGATCGCCATGGACGCGGACTTCGCGAAGGATCACGACGTACGCGTCGGCAGCACGATCCCCGTCGAGTTCCCGGCCGGACGGAACACCGAGCTGACGGTGGGGGCGCTCACCGACCAGGACGGCTCCGACGGGTTCGGCATGCAGGGCGGGCTGTTCTTCGGTTTCGCCACGATCGAGAAGTACGTGCCGGGCGGCCAGGACTCCGCGCTGTACGTGAACGCGGCCTCGGGCACCGGCGCCGACACGCTGCGCTCGAATCTGGACAGGACGCTCGATCAGTATCCGCAGGTGCAGGTACGCGACCTGGCCGACTACAAGAAGCTGGTCCACGACCAGATCGCCGTGCTCCTCTACCTCGTGTACGCGCTGCTCGGGCTCGCGATCGTCATCGCGGTGCTCGGCGTGGTCAACACCCTTGCCCTGTCGGTCGTGGAGCGCACCCGCGAGATCGGGCTGCTGCGCGCCATCGGGCTCTCCCGGCGTCAGCTGCGCCGGATGATCCGCCTCGAGTCGGTGGTGATCGCCGTGTTCGGCGCGATCCTCGGTCTGGCGCTCGGCCTGGTCTGGGGTGTCTGTGTGCAGCAGGTGCTGGCCCTTCAGGGCATGAAGGCGTTCGCCGTTCCGTGGACGACGATCATCGCGGTGGTGGTCGGTTCGGCGCTCGTGGGCATCGTGGCGGCGCTGCTCCCGGCGCTGCGCGCGTCCCGTATGAATGTGCTGGCAGCCATCGCGCACGAGTAAGGTATCGCTCCGCCAAGTCGCCCATGGCTGAGGAGAGTTCATGCCGCGCCGCTTCCGTTTCGGCGTCAACCTGACGAACCCCGCCGCCGCCGACGAGTGGCGCGAGAAGTGCCGCCGGGCCGAACAGCTCGGCTACGACGTGATCCTGGTCCCCGACCACCTCGACATGCCCGCGCCGTTCCCGTAACTGACGGCAACCGGATGCTGCGGCTCACCGCCGAGCACGCAGAGATCGCGGCGTTCACGGGAGCGCGGTCGGTGCCCGGCAGCACGACGGGGACGCCAGCGCCGCTCACTTCGGAGGAGCTGGACGAGCGGGTGGCGGCGTACCGGCGCCTGGCCGCGGGCCGCAAGGAACCCGCCGAGCTGAACGTGCTGATCCAGATGGTCGTCGTCACCGACGACCGCGAGGCCGCGGCGCGGGAACTGCTCTCCCACATGCCCCATCTGACCGTGGAACAGGTCCTGGACCTTCCCATCCTCCTGATCGGCACACCGGAACAGATCACCGCGCAGGTACGGGCACTGCGGGAACGGTACGGGTTCTCCTATCTGACCGTCCTGGAGCCGTACATGGAAGCCTTCGAGCCGGTGATCAAGGCGCTGCGCGGGGAGTGAACCCGCTGCCCGGACAGGGGAATTCCGCGATGTGCCGGCCCGTGCGGCGGGGCACCATGAGCGGATGGCCGGGTCCGGATCATGGAGCCTCTACGGCGCCGTCTGTGCCATTCGCTGCGGAGGTCGAAGATCTCCTTCTCCAGTGCCGCGTCCTGCGACTCGTCGGCCCAGACAACCGCCCTTTCCCCGACGAGCTGGAGTGTGTCCTCATCTGTGGCCCAGAAGTCATCGGCTTCAGGCTCGTCGACTTTCTCGGTTCTCGGGTCTTCACTGATGGAGAAGGCCCATGAGTCGTTGATCTCCGCAGCGAGGAGCAGGTACGACCTCGCGTACTCGCCTGCGGTGATACGACCGATCCTGCCGTCCTGCGGCCGGGACGAGCGGTCCATCAGTACCGACCCCACCGCGAGATCCTTACGGGTTGATGTGGAAGGTGAAGGGACTGAGCCCGCGTCTGCTCGGGAGGCCGGCGCCGTGTTGCGGCGAGAGGGCGCGGACGCCGCCGGCAAGGGTCGGCCACCGGGGGAACCTCTGGAG
Source organism: Streptomyces sp. NPDC087263 (assembly GCF_044744645.1). Lineage (NCBI taxonomy): Bacteria > Bacillati > Actinomycetota > Actinomycetes > Kitasatosporales > Streptomycetaceae > Streptomyces > Streptomyces sp. NPDC087263. Next base: position 152,357 of record NZ_JBIUYT010000012.1, on the reverse strand, counting down.
GATCGGGTGCTGCCGGTGCACGCCGTGCACTTCGGCCGTGGCTGCGCGGAACAGGCCCTGGACACGGCACGGGTGACGCTCACGCGGTGAGCGCGGGCGCCGCCCGGCGCGACGTCGACGGCAAGGAGAGCGAAAGGACTTGAGTTCATTGCAATGATTGAGAAGGAAGCCCTTTCATGGCCTCGCCGTGGGCAACGCTAGCACTCAGCCCGGGATCAAGTCGCGCAGATTTTCGAGGGTGATGATCCGGGAGTCAGGGTGCAGTCCTTCGGGACGTTGGAGGCCGATGTACATCACGGGCTCGTCCGGGACCGGCTCGCCGTCCCACAGGTCCACGGCCGTGGCGCCGCCGGACATCAGATCGATCAGGTACCTCACCGTCAGCTGCTCGCGCTCCACGATGGCGCGCACCACCTTGGACACCGACACCTGGTTCTCCTCGACCCGGTTGGCCGACGAGATGCCCTTCAGATACAGGTGCAGCCACTTCGCGCGCCACCGGCCGTCGTCCCCGCGCCGGAACACCAGCGGCAGCGCCACCCGGCCCACCCCGCGCAGCTCCGACTTCATCCGCACCGTGCGCGGCTCGAACGGCCGGCCCTTCTGCTCGCCGTCGCGCAGCATGAAGCCGAAGAACGACTCCTCGACCTCCTCGAAGCTTTCGCCGGCATAGATGTCGACCTGCGGAACGATGAAGGTGCTGTGCACCCGGTCCAGGGACAGGTTGATGAACTCCGAGGCCCCCTCGGGCGCCTCGATGACATCGCCCGAGTGCTCACCGCCGACGGCCGTGAGTGACGTGTAGGAGAGCCAGGAGTCGGTGCTGTAGTCGGAGTGGAGAAGCAGCGCCGACAGGTCGTAGTCGGTCCGCCGCTCGGTCTCCTTCCAGTACACGAAGAAGCGCAGCTGTTCGCCGTCGACCGCCGAGACCGATCCTCGCGGCAGGACGCCGAGCCCGGCCGTGGTCGCCCTGCCGCTGAGCGGAAGCGCCACATCGAGGACGTCCGGGTCGATGAGCAGCCGGTCCGGTGCCGGGAGCCGACGACCCACCTCGGCATCGAGGGCGGCGATCAGCCGGTCGCGGTCGGCCGCCGGTAGTGGCGGCCGGAAGTCGGGGGTCACCCAGGCGCGGCCCCGGCGGTTGACGAAGATGCGGGGTTCGTCGCTCTCCCGCTCCCGGTTGTGGAGATGCTCGCGCACCGAGAGCACAACCCGGCCGGAGACGTCGGGAGCGACCTGTACCGCGGCGGCCACCACCGCGTCCCGTTCCTCCTGGTCCGCGGCGATGCGCAGCAGGAGGTCCAGGGCGCGGAACAGCTTGCCGGGAGCGGACTTCAGCAACTGCATCGCACCGAGGACGTCGAACGCGTGGAGCAGCATCTCGACCCGGCCGTCGAAGGAGCGCGCCTCCTTCTCGCCCCGCGCGACGGCGAACACATCGGCGGCATGCGGCCAGCGCGGGTACTCGTGTGGGTGGAGACGCTCACCGAGCCGCTTGAAAGGCTCGCGGTGGGCGTGTACATCGGCCAGCTTGGCGGGGTTCGCCGCGACCACGGCATCCAGGCCCGCGAGCAGCGCACGGCGCACCGGCCGCGCGAGAGCCCGAAACCGGGTCGGCTCCTGCAGCGTCACGTCGCCGCCCGACAGCGCGCAGGCCAGCCGCAGCACATCGGTGACGGTGTCCAGCAGGAGGTCCGCGCCGACAGCCAGACGGGCCTCGTTGACGACCGCCCGGTTCTCCCGGACCGGGATCGCCTCCGGCTGGGGGCCCAGCGCGCACCGCTCGGCAAGGGTCCTGAGGTCACGCAGGTGGTCCTCACCCAGTGGCGTCGTGCTGCCCGCCAAGGCCTGGTACAGGTCCGTGAGTTCGTAGTCCAGGTCCCGCCCGAGGTGCAGGACGGTCACCCGGTCTCCCGCCGAGGCGATCAGCTCGTCCTGCACCGCGAGCATCTCCTCGTAGGTGTGCTGGTACCGGCCGTACGTGGGGAGGCCGAGCAGGTCCAGCACCCCATGCGCCAGCTGCGTCAGCACGTCCTCGCGCGACTTCTCGTCGCCGAGTGCCTTCGCCACGCACCGCATCCAGAACTCTTCGGTGTCCGGCACGTTCGCCGGGAAGTCGATGAAGTACGAGTTGTGCCGGACGTGGTCGCCCACCATCTCGCTCACGGTGCGCAGCGTCCGCTTGGCGGTGTGCACGACCGCGGCCTCGGACAGCCCCGACAGCCGCTCCAGCAGCTCCGCCGAGAGCTTGAAGCCCACGGATGTCAGCGCCGCGTCGAACTGCCGCGCGGCGATGGCTCCTTCCCCGGCGGAGCCCTTGGGGGAGGAAAGGCGGTGGGTGTGCCGGATGACCAGCGATTCGAGACTGTGCGCCATTCGGGGATGATCGCAGAGGCGTGCAAGCCGGCACACAGGAGTTTTCTGTACGGGCTCCGACTCCATGATCACACCTGCCGCAGCAAGATCATCCCACCCTCGACGGCAACTACGGGACGGTCCTTGGGCTACTGCCTTTGAGCGCCGCTCGATCGAGGAGCTGACGCAGGCCCGGATCTCGATCGCCTCGATGGAGAACGTGATGTGCGAGGTCGAGTGGCGCAGGCGGCGCCTCACGAGAAACGTACGGGCCGGAGCTCCAACTCCCCGGCCGTGCAGAAGAACTTGTGAGCGGATGCCGGCCGTAGTCACCGGGACGACGGAACGGCCGGTTCTCTTCCGAGTCGTCGAGAGCCGGCGGACGGACCTGCCGGTCTCCTGCACCGCGCTACACCCGCATCTCGACCACGCACTCACCCGGTCAGCACCGCATGCACGGTCGAGGCGGGCATACCCAGCCGTCCGGCGATCTGGACCGGGCCGAGGCGCTGCTTCCCGCACAGATGCACGACTTTGCGGACCTGCGGCTGTGTGGTTCGGGCCGGGCCGCGGTGGGGCCGTGAGGACCGGCCGAGGATTGCGGCCGGTCCGGACTCGGCGTCACGGTCGGCCACCGTCTGGCGGTGGGCCAGGACACGTCGTAGCGCTCGGCCGCACGGGCGATCGGCCATCCGTCATCAACAATCAGACGCGCCAGGCGCAGACGTGCGCGAGGCGTCAAAGCAGCGTGAGCGTGAGACACGAAGGCCTCCTGGTTGGCGGAGCGGTTCCTCTACAGCTCCACTCCACAACCGGCGGCCCTCGCCTGTCACCCAGACTCAGACGGTCTCAGAGCACAAAGTCGACCAACCTGCCTGGGCAGTACACCTGGCAGTGCCGCTTCCCCCACTGACCGCCTCGGCCGCGCCGTGTTCAACCGGCATATCGGGCGGCCAGTGATCACCTCGGCAGACTCTCCGGTAACGTCGGAATATGAGTCATCCGCATCCCGAACTGAAAGCCGCCCCTCCCCTGCCCGAAGGAGGGCTGAGGGTAGTCGCCCTGGGCGGTCTGGGTGAAATCGGCCGCAACATGACCGTCTTCGAGCATGCCGGCAAGCTGCTCATCGTCGACTGCGGCGTGCTGTTCCCCGAAGAGAACCAGCCCGGCGTGGACGTGATCCTGCCGGACTTCACATCGATCCGTGATCGCCTGGACGACATCGTGGCCGTGGTGCTCACCCACGGCCACGAGGACCACATCGGTGGCGTGCCGTATCTGCTGCGAGAGCGCTCCGACATCCCTGTCGTGGGCTCGAAGCTGACACTGGCGTTCCTGGAGGCCAAGCTCAAAGAGCACGGAATCCGGCCGCGCGCGGTGCGGGTACGTGAAGGCGAGCGGCGCACCTTCGGCCCCTTCGACTGCGAATTCGTGGCAGTCAACCACTCCATCCCGGACGGTCTCGCGGTCGCGATCCGCACCGGTGCCGGGCTGGTGTTGCACACCGGCGACTTCAAGATGGACCAGTTCCCGCTCGACGACCGCATCACCGACCTGCGCGCCTTCGCCCGCCTCGGTGAGGAAGGCGTCGATCTCTTCCTCACCGACTCCACCAACGCCGAGGTCCCTGGCTTCACCACTTCCGAGCGCGACCTGAACCCGGCGATCGAGCAGGTGATGCGTACCGCCCCGCGCCGGGTGATCGTCTCCAGTTTCGCCAGCCATGTGCACCGCATCCAGCAGGTCCTGGATGCCGCGCACCAGCACGGCCGCAAGGTCGCCTTCGTGGGCCGCTCCATGGTCCGCAACATGGGCATCGCCCGCGACCTCGGGTACCTGAAGGTTCCCAGCGGCCTGGTCGTGAGTACCAAGGAAATGGAGAAGCTGGCGGACCACAAGATCACCCTGGTGTGCACCGGATCCCAGGGCGAGCCGATGGCGGCTCTGTCCCGGATGGCCAACCGCGACCATGTGATCCGCATCGGCAAGGGCGACACCGTCCTGCTCGCCAGCTCCCTGATCCCCGGCAACGAGAACGCCATCTACCGGGTGATCAACGGGCTGACCCGGTGGGGCGCCCATGTCGTCCACAAGGGCAACGCCAAGGTGCACGTCTCCGGGCACGCCAGCGCCGGTGAGCTCGTGTACTGCTACAACATCGTCAAGCCCCGCAATGTCATGCCCGTGCACGGCGAATGGCGCCACCTGCGGGCCAACGCCGACCTGGCCATCCGTACCGGGGTCGATCCCGAGCGGGTGGTCATCGCCGAGGACGGCGTCGTCGTCGACCTCGTGGACGGGCGTGCGTCGATCACCGGCAAGGTGCCCGCGGGCAACGTCTACGTGGACGGCATGGAGGTCGGCGGCGCCACCGAGGCGTCCCTGAAGGACCGCGTCACCCTCGCGGAGGAAGGCGTGGTCACCGTCGTGGCCATCGTCGACGCCGACACGGGCGCCCTTGCCGAGACTCCCGACTTCCTGGCCCGCGGGTTTGTCCACGACGACACCACCTTCGAGCCGGTCATCCCTGTCATCGAGAAGACTCTGGCGACCGCGGCCCAGGAAGGCGTCGGCGACGCTCACCAGCTGGAACAGCTCATCGCCCGTGCCGTGGCGAACTGGGCCTTCCGTACCCACCGCCGCAGGCCCCTCATCATCCCCGTCATCATCGACGCCTGACCGGCAGCACCCTTCCCCTTCTCTGCCCTGCCACAGGGGCACCTGGGCAGAGCGACGTTCCAGGCACCGGCTTCGGGCACCGACGGTGCGTCAGAAAGGTAAACGGATGAGCGCGCGCTTCGAGGAGATCGACTGGCGCCCGACAGCGATGGGCGACATCAGCCTGCGGCGCCGACGCAACCCGGCATCGGACACCGATGTGTACGAGGTGAAGCTCGGCGACGAGTTCTTGATGTCCAGCCTCTTCACCACCGGCGAGATCGCGCTTGCGGAACTCGGACTGGCGAAACTGCCCGGCACCGAACTGGACATCGCCGTCGGCGGACTCGGGCTCGGGTACACCGCCGCGGCGGTGCTGGACGACCCCCGGGTGCGCTCGCTGACCGTGATCGACACGCTCGCCGAAGTCATCGACTGGCATCAGCGGGGCCTGGTCCCTCTCGGCGCCCGACTGACTTCGGACGCCCGATGCCGCCTGGTTCAAGGCGACTTCTTCGCGATGGCGGCCGATTCGTCCGGTCTGGACCCGAGGGAGCCGGGCCGCCGCTTCGACGCCATTCTGCTGGACGTCGACCATTCGCCGCGCCATGTGCTCCACCCGCGCCACGCGGCGCTCTACCAGCCTGCGGGGCTCCGCGCTCTCACCGAACACCTCCACCCGGGCGGGGTCTTCGCCCTGTGGTCGAACGATCCGCCGGACAAACAGTTCACCTCCGCACTCACCGAGGTCTTCCCGCAATCAGCGGCCCATGTCGTCGACTTCGACAATCCCCTGCAAGGCGGCACCTCGACCAACACCGTCTACGTGGCCAGGACAGAGCCGGGCCCAGCGTAGGCAAACGCGTACTCCCCTGCTGCTGAACCGGGAGTACGAGCGAGCCGACGTCGCGGCGTTCGCCGTCAGCGACCCGAACCATCGCTGGATGGTCAGTGGCGCGTGGGCCGGCACGACCTCGCTGACAGCAGAGGTCGTGCCGGCGCTCGTCCGCGAGGACTTGACTGACGTCTTGTTCCGTCGAAGAAACCCTTGGACCCGTCATTTCAGGGCCTGACCAGCCCGTCAACGCACCTGAAGCCCGATCAGAACGATCGTCGCAAGCGTCATTTCGGCGTCAAGATATCGCCCGTAACGCCCACAGCGCGTATAACGCATAGCGCATAACGCACCGACAAACAGCAGGTCGGGAGTCCGTGCGGCCGGACGCCCACCCTTACGTTCGACGCGCTCAAGGTCGCCGGATTTGCGCCCCTGTCCGACATCCGCCGGAGTGGGGACCGTGCACGAGGAATCGGCCGACGAGCTCGCGGCCTACAGAAACCCGAGACCGAGCCCGCCCCTCCCCTCCGTCGATTCCCCGCCACGGAAACCGCTCGCCAGCAGGCCGGCGCTCTGCTTGGCTCGCCACATGAGCGATCTCCACATCCGCCACGCCACTCTCTCGGACGTCGACACCGTGCTGCAGTTCTGGCGCGACGCCGCAGAAGGAACCAGCATCAGCGACGACCACGACGGAGTGGCCCGACTCCTCACCCGAGACCCCGAAGTCCTGCTCCTCGCAGAGCGCGACGGCATCCTCACCGGAACCGTCATAGCCGGCTTCGACGGATGGCGATGCTCCGCCTACCGACTCGCCGTACACCCCGACCACCGCCGGCAGGGCATTGCCACCGCCCTGCTCGAAGCTGCGGAACAACGATTCACCGCCCTGGGCGGGCGACGCGTCGATGCCATGGTCCTGGAGGCCAACGAACAGGCCCACCGCACCTGGGCCGCGGCTGGCTACCATCGCGAAGACCACTGGCGACGCTGGGTCAAGCCCCTGTAGGCACAGGCCCGTCTGCCGGATATCTGCCAGAAGCAAGGATTCGACGGCCGGCGCTGCCATCTGTACCGGCTCGCGGTGCACCCCGGGCGGCGACGGCTGGGAATCGGCTCGGCGCTCCTCGCGGCCACCGAGAAACGGTTCGTACGACTGGGCGGGCACCGCGGGGACGCGATGGTGCTCCAACGGAACGAGACCGCGCAACATGCGTGGCGGGCGGCAGGGTATGCGCCCGAGGGGCAGTGGCGCCGTTGGGTGAAGCCCCTCGACAGCCAGGCTCCTTTACCCTCTCTTTACTACGGGTCGATCTGTCGGCCCTCTGAAAGGTGTGTGAGCGTCCGCCCATGGGCGAGCCTCCAATCACCGACGCCGTGACGGTCGGGGCGTCGGACGACATCGCGCGGTCCCCCCGCCCCTGGCCGATCATGGGACGGAGGTGACCCGATGACCGAACTGCTCCTCCTCCTGGTGGCCGTCCTGCTCTCGCTGGCCTGCGGCGCGTTCGTCGCGGCGGAGTTCTCGCTGACCACGGTCGAGCGCAGCGAGCTGGAGCGGGCCGTCGAGCGCGGCGAGGTCGGCGCCCCGGGCGCCCTGAAGGCCGTACGGAACCTGACCTTCCAGTTGTCCGGCGCCCAGCTCGGCATCACCGTCACCAACCTGGTGGTCGGCATGCTCTCCGAGGCGTCCATCGCGAAGCTGATCGCGGGCCCGCTGGAGTCGGCCGGCGTCTCCGCCTCCGCGTCGCACTCGGTGGCGCTGGTCATCGGTACGGGCCTGTCGACGGTCTTCCTGATGGTCGTCGGCGAGCTGGTGCCCAAGAACTGGGCGATCTCCTCGCCGCTGGCGGTGGCCAAACGGGTGGCGACGCCGCAGCGCTGGTTCAGTGCCGCGTTCCGCCCGTTCATCGCGCATCTCAACAACATGGCGAACCGTGTCGTACGACGCTTCGGCCTCGAACCCGCGGAGGAGCTGGCCTCCGCGCGCGGACCGCAGGAGCTGGTGGCCCTCGCCCGGCACTCCGCCAAGGAGGGCTCCCTGGAGGCGGACACCGCCGAGCTGTTCGTGCGGACGCTGAACCTCGCCGACCTGACCGCGGAGAACGTGATGACCCCGCGCGTCCAGGTCATCGCGCTGGACGTCCAGGCCACCTGCGAGGACGTGGCGAACGCGACCCGGGCGACGGGGCTGTCCCGCTTCCCCGTCCACCGCGGCGGCCTCGACTCGGTCGTCGGCGTCGTACACATCAAGGCCGTGCTGGGCGTACAGGCGGAGCTCCGGGCCCGCACCCCCGTCTCCCAGATCATGCGCGAACCCCTGTTCGTACCGGAGTCGCTGACCGTGGAGCGGTTGCTCGACCGGCTGTCCGGCAAAGGCACGATGGCCGTGGTCATCGACGAGTACGGCGGCACCGCCGGGGTCGCCACGCTGGAGGACATCGTCGAGGAGGTCGTCGGCGAGGTACGCGACGAGCACGACCCGCACGAGTTGTCCGACCTGGACCCGGTCGGCACGGACGACGACGGCCGCGCGCTGTACTCGGCCGACGGATCCGTCCGCACCGACCAGCTGGCACGGGTCGGGCTCAGGGTGCCCGACGGTCCGTACGAGACCCTCGCGGGCCTGGTCGCGACCGAACTCGGCCGGATTCCCACCGTCGAGGACAGCGTCGAGGTCGCCGGGTGGCGGCTGGACGTGGTGGACGCCTCGGGCCGCCGGGCCGCACGGGTGCTGCTGCACGCGCCGCGCACCGAGGAGGAGGGCGAACGATGACCGCCGTACAACTGCTGATCGGCCTCGCGACGCTGGTCGTGAACGCGTTCTTCGTAGGCGGCGAGTTCGCGTTGATCTCGGTCCGCCGCAGCCAGATCGAGCCGCACGCCGAGGACGGGGACCGGCGGGCGCGCAGCGTGCTGTGGGGGTTGGAACATGTCTCCGCGCTCCTTGCGGCCGCGCAGCTGGGCATCACCCTGTGCACCCTCGTCCTCGGCATCGTGGCCGAGCCGGCGATCGAGCACCTGCTGGAGCCGGTGTTCCACGCGGTGGGGGTGTCGGACAGTGCGGGTCACGCGGTCTCCTTCGTGATCGCGCTCGCCGTGGCGACCTATCTGCACATGCTGCTCGGCGAGATGGTGCCGAAGAACGTCGCGCTCGCGGAGCCGGTGCGCACCGCGCTGCTGCTGGGACCGCCGCTGGTGTGGCTCGCCCGGGCGCTGCGTCCGGTGATCTTCACCATCAACACCTTCGCGAACACGCTGCTCAAGCTGCTCAAGGTCGAGGTGAAGGACGAGGTCTCCGCGACCTTCACGGATGACGAGCTGGCCCGTCTCGTCAAGGACTCCAGCGCCGCGGGACTCATCGACGACCGCGCCCAGGAGCGGCTGAACGACGCCCTGGAGCTCGGCCGCCGACCCGTCCGCGATGTCGTCCTCCCGCTGGAACGCGTGGTCTACGCGCGCGTGGGCGTCACTCCGGAGCAGCTGGAGCAGTTGTCCGCCGAGTCCGGCTTCTCGCGCTTCCCCGTCGTGGACGAGGGGCGCCGTATCGTCGGCTACCTCCACGTCAAGGACGCCCTGGACGCGACGCCGCGCGACCTCCCCTTCGAGGTGCAGGACATGCGGCCCATCGCCCGCGTCCGTGAGAGCACCCGGCTGGACGACGTGCTCACCGCGATGCGGCGCAGTCGTACGCACCTTGCGGCCGTGCTGGGCAGCGACGGGCGGCTCGCGGGTCTGGTGACGATGGAGGACGTGCTCCGGGAGCTGTTCGGGCAGCCGGTGTGAGGGCGAGACGGCGGTGAAGGGGGCGATAGGCCGCGTCGACGGGGTCGGGATCGGCTCGCGTGTTCCGGCGGGCCCGACCTACCGACCGGTATGCGCGCGGGTTAACATTTTTGAGCCATGCAGACGAATGCCACTTACACCAGCCTTGTCGCGGTCGGCGACTCCTTCACCGAGGGCATGTCGGACCTGTTGCCCGACGGTTCCTACCGGGGCTGGGCCGACCTCCTCGCGTCCCGGATGGCCGCGCGGACACCCGGGTTCCGGTACGCCAACCTCGCCGTGCGCGGGAAGCTGATCGGACAGATCGTCGACGAGCAGGTGGACGTGGCGGTCGCGATGGCGCCCGACGTGATCACGCTGGTCGGCGGGCTCAACGACACGCTGCGGCCCAAGGTCGACATGGGACGTGTCCGCGGGCTCCTGGAGGAGGCCGTCGAGCGTCTCGCCCCCGCGTGCGAGCAACTGGTCCTGATGCGCAGCCCGGGCCGCACCGGCCCGGTTCTCGAACGGTTCCGCCCCCGCATGGAGGAGCTCTTCAACCACGTCGACGACCTCGCCAAGCGGCACGGCGCGCTGGTGGTCGACCTGTACGGCGCGCCCTCGCTCGCCGACCCCCGTATGTGGGACGTGGACCGGCTGCACCTGACCGGCGAGGGTCACCGCCGCGTCGCCGAGGCCGTGTGGCAGGTGCTCGGATACGACCCGGAGGACGCGGACTGGCACACCCCGATGCCGCCCACTCCCCCGCCCGGCTGGATCTCCCGCCGGACCGCCGACGCCCGCTTCGCCAGACAGCACCTGCTGCCGTGGATCGGCCGGCGCCTCACGGGACGCTCGTCCGGGGACGGACTCCTGCCGAAGCGCCCCGAGCTGCATCCGTACGAGGAGCCGCCGGCGTAGGCCGCTGGGCACCGGAGGTCACACCCGACAGAACGGAGCCGCCTGTGAGCGCCACCGTCATCAACCTCAAGGGCCGTATCCACGACTTCGGCCCCCGGCTCGAACACGCCCCCGCGGACCTCGTCTACGTCGGCCGCCGCTGGACCATGGGCCACTGGGACCTCCCCCAACACCCGCTCTACAACCCGTTCGCCTACGACACCCCCACCAAGAAGCGGGACGGCACCCGTGCCGAGGTCATGGACAAGTACCGCGCCTATCTCCTCGACCACCCCGCCCTGCTCGCCCAGGTACCCGCCCTCCGTGGCAGGACCCTGGCCTGCTGGTGCGCCCCCGAACTGTGCCACGCCGACATCCTGGCCGAGATCGCGGAGAGCTCCGGCCCGGCCTCGTAGGTTCCACGTCCGTAGCCGGACGCTTTACCGGCTCACCTCACGCGCGGTCTGGTGCGGGCCGCAGAGGCCGACGAAGGCGCGGCCGGGACGGTCGGCAGCCTTGTGCAGAAGGTGGGCGGGCCGCATCCGCGGGATGAACCCCCGCTCTACCGCGCATTGGTGTGGGACCTGCGCCGAGCCGCAGCAAATCCGGTGAACTCGCCAAGGCCCCCGACCGTGCAGTGCCCTACTGGTTCGCGACCGGCAGCAGGCCCCGCTCGCCGAACACCTTCTTGGCGACGAGGGTGGCGTTGATCGCCTTGGGAAAGCCGCAGTACGCCGCGGCGTGCAGCAGCGTTTCGGTGATCTCTACGGGGGTGAGGCCGACGTTCAGTGCCGCGTTGATGTGCACCTCCAGCTGAGGCTCGCAGCCGCCGAGGGCGGTGAGCATACCGAGGGTGACCAGCTGCCGATCGCGGGGAGGCAGGCCGGGGCGGCTGTAGATCTCCCCGAAGCCCCAGGCGACGATCTGGTGGGCGAACTCGGGGTTGATGTCGGCAAGGGCATCGATGACGCGCCGGCCCCCATCGCCAACAACGCCTACGAGAGTCTCCATCCCGTGGTCGAAACGTTCCTGGCGGGCCTCGGCCGAGGAGGGATTGCTCATGGTGCTCCCGTTTCTGCTGGTCGCCGGGGTCGGCGAGCGGCCACTGGTAGTGGTGAATCTTCTCTGCCAGAACGCTGCGGACCTGCTCGTCGATGCCCGCCCGGCGCTCGGGGAACGCCAGTTGCTGCCAGGGGAAGGAGTGTCTGACAGTGATGACTTGACCCTAGGACTTGAAGTGCGCTCCAGGTCAATCGCCGAGAGGGCGGGCAGGCAAGCCCCTTGGCGGTGGCGATGAGGCAGCGGCCGCTGACGGCATCCTGCACAACGCCACGCCACGCCGACGCTCCGGCGTTGGTGAACCGCCGGACCTTCGGACGTGTGCGGTCCGCGCGCTCGGACGGCGCCTCGCCTGCCACATGGCCGCGTGAGATCTCCGCGGTCGTCCGCGCTGCACGCAACAGATCTCCCGGTACCCGCCACGCGGTCTGTCCCCCGCCCGTTCAGATACCTCTCGAAGCAGCACCGCCCGACTGAGACGCGCAGCGAGGCGGTGTCTCGCGCATCTCTCACACGCTGCGCGTGATGCGTGTTCCGGGAGGCCTCCGACCTGGTCTCCCCGGACGGTGCGCACGGTCCGGACCCCCAAAGACGCCGGGTAAACTCCGTACACGTGACCCCCGCGCCCGCAAAGCCCCGTATCCCCAACGTCCTCGCCGGACGTTACGCCTCCGCCGAGCTCGCCACGCTCTGGTCGCCCGAGCAGAAGGTGAGGCTGGAGCGTCAGCTCTGGGTCGCCGTGCTGCGGGCTCAGAAGGATCTCGGGATCGAGGTGCCGGACGCTGCCATCGCCGACTACGAGCGGGTGCTCGACCAGGTCGACCTGGCCTCGATCGCCGAGCGCGAGAAGGTCACGCGGCATGACGTGAAGGCGCGGATCGAGGAGTTCAACGATCTCGCCGGGCACGAGCAGGTCCACAAGGGCATGACATCCCGGGACCTCACGGAGAACGTCGAGCAGCTACAGATCCGCCTCTCACTGGAGCTGGTGCGCGACCGTACGGTCGCCGTCCTGGCGCGGCTGGGCAAGCTCGCGGGCGAGTACGGCGAGCTGGTCATGGCCGGCCGCTCACACAACGTGGCGGCGCAGGCCACCACCCTCGGCAAGCGCTTCGCGACCGCCGCCGACGAGCTGCTGGTGGCGTACGGCCGGGTCGAGGAGCTGCTCGGCCGCTACCCGCTGCGCGGCATCAAGGGCCCGGTCGGCACGGCTCAGGACATGCTCGACCTGCTCGGCGGCGACGCGGCGAAGCTCGCGGACCTGGAGCAGCGGATCGCCTGGCACCTCGGGTTCTCGCAGGCGTTCACCTCCGTCGGCCAGGTCTATCCGCGCTCGCTCGACTACGACGTGGTGACCGCGCTGGTGCAGCTGGCGGCCGCCCCGTCCTCGACCGCCAAGACGATCCGGCTGATGGCCGGGCACGAGCTGGTGACCGAGGGCTTCAAGCCCGGCCAGGTCGGCTCCTCGGCGATGCCGCACAAGATGAACACCCGTTCCTGCGAGCGCGTCAACGGCCTGATGGTGATCCTGCGCGGCTATGCGTCGATGACGGGCGAACTGGCGGGCGACCAGTGGAACGAGGGCGATGTGTCGTGCTCGGTCGTACGCCGGGTCGCGCTGCCCGACGCCTTCTTCGCGCTGGACGGCCTGCTGGAGACCTTCCTCACCGTCCTCGACGAGTTCGGCGCGTTCCCGGCCGTCGTGGCGCGTGAGCTCGACCGCTACCTGCCGTTCCTCGCGACGACCAAGGTCCTGATGGCCGCGGTGCGCGCGGGCGTCGGCCGGGAGGTCGCGCACGAGGCCATCAAGGAGAACGCGGTCGCCTCGGCCCTCGCCATGCGTGAGCAGGGTGCCGAGCGCAACGAACTGCTCGACAAGCTCGCCGCGGACGACCGTATCCCGCTGGACCGCGCCCAGCTCGACGAGCTGATGGCCGACAAGTTGTCCTTCACCGGCGCCGCCGCCGACCAGGTCGCCCTCGTCGTCGGCCGTGTCGAGGAGATCGTGAAGCAGCACCCGGAGGCCGCGGCCTACACGCCGGGGGCGATCCTCTGACGCGCTTCACCCCACAGGAGTTGGAGGCCGCCCGCGACCGTCTCGTCCCCGACGTGGCCGCGGTCGGCCTCCAGGTGCTTTTCTGCGGGATCAATCCGGGCCTGATGACGGCCGCCACGGGCCACCACTTCGCGCGTCCCGGCAACCGGTTCTGGCCGGTGCTCCACCTGTCCGGCTTCACCCCGCGGCTCATGAAGCCCGCGGAACAGGGCGAGTTGCCGTCGTACGGACTGGGCATCACGAACGTCGTGGCGCGCGCGACCGCTCGTGCCGACGAACTGACCGCCGAGGAGTACCTCGAAGGCGGGCGGCTGCTGACCGCCAAGGTGGAGCGGCTACGGCCGCGCTGGCTGGCCGTGGTGGGCGTGACCGCGTACCGGGCGGCGTTCGGTGACCGCAAGGCAGCCATCGGTCCCCAGGAGGGGCTGATCGGGGCCAGCAGGGTGTGGGCGCTGCCCAATCCCAGTGGGCTCAACGCGCACTGGACGGCGGCGACGATGGCGGCGGAGTTCGGGCGGTTGCGGACGGCTTCCGCCGAGGGGTAACGGGTCGGGGACGGCCCCGCTCATCCTCGGCTGGTCGGGGATGCCGTGGCTCGACCTCGGCAGACCGGGGGCGGCACGGCCCCACCTCGACAGACCAGGGGCGGCACGGCCCCACCTCGGCAGGCCGACGTCCACGTGCGCCTTCCCGACGGGTCAGGCGTCGCGGCGCCGAATGCACCAGGCGCCGGCCGCCAGGGCCGTCGCCGTCCAGGCCGCGGTCACGGCGAGCCCCGTCCAGGGTCCGAGGGCGCCGTCCCACGTCTCGTGGAAGACGACTTGGCCCGCCTTGTCGGGCAGGAAGTCGGCCACGCCGCCCGAGGCGCTCCCGACGGCGAAGGAGACGATCAGGAGGAACGGGATCAGGGTGCTCAGCGTGGCGACACCACTGCGCAGGACGGCGGCGAGACCGGCCGCGAACAGGGCCATGAGCGTCAGATAGATGCCGCAGCCGATGACACCACGGACCGCCTCACTCCAGCTCGGCCCGCTCGCCTTCGTCCCGAGGGTCGCCTTTCCCACGGCCAGGCTCACCGCCCCCGTGACCAGGCCGACGACCAGCACGGGAACCGCGATCGCCACCACCTTGGCCGCGAACCACCGCAGCCGGTCGGGCACCGCGGCCAACGACACGCGCAGCGCACCGCCGTGGAACTCGGCCGAGACGGCCTGCGCGCCGAAGGTGATCGCCGCGATCTGTCCGAAGCTGACGCCGAAGAACGCCGAGAACAGCGGGTCGAAGTCCTCCCCTTCGGTGTCGAGCCCGGCGACTGCCGAGAAGAGCGCGGTGGCGAGGAGAACGCCGCACAGCCCTCCGCCCAGCGACCGCAGGGTCCGGATCTTGATCCACTCCGCGTGGAGTGCGGGTGCGAACGTCATGGTCAGGCCTCCTGGTTCTGCGTCGGGGACGGCGTGGCGGCGAACTCGGTCTCGGCGGCAGTCAGATCCAAATAGGCCTGTTCCAACGTGCCTTCCTCCGCGGCGAGTTCGAGAAGGGGCACCCGCGCGGCCGAGGCGAGGAGACCGATGTCCTCCACGCGCGCGTGGAGGACGGTCCAACGTCCGTCGTCACCTTCGACCGCCTCGATGCCGTGCTCCGCGAACAGGCCGCCCAGAGCGCCGCCATCGGTGGTGCGCACCCGGACGCGGGGCTGCACACGCGCGTCGATGAAGTCCCGCATGGGCGTGTCGGCGAGCAGTCGGCCCCGGCCCAGGACGACGAGGTGGTCGGCGAAGGACGCGGTCTCGTTCATGAGGTGGCTGGAGACGAGGACGGTACGGCCCTCGCGGGCCAGCGCGCGCATCAACTCCCGGATCCAGATGATCCCTTCGGGGTCGAGCCCGTTCGACGGTTCGTCGAGCAGCACCACCGGTGGGTCACCGAGAAGCGCCCCCGCGACGCCCAGCCGCTGGCGCATGCCCAGGGAGTACGTCCCCACCCGGCGCCGCGCCACAGAGGCGAGCCCCACCTCCTCAAGCACGGCGTCCACGCGCCGCTCCGGGATGCGGTTGCTCGCGGCGAGCGCCCGCAGATGGTCCCGGGCGGTCCGCGATCCGTGCGGGGCCTGCGCGTCGAGCAGGGCGCCGACGTGGCGCAGGGGCTCGTGTATGGCGGCGTAGGCACGGCCGCCGATGGTGGCGGTGCCGGAGGTGGGCCGGTCCAGGCCCAGCACGAGCCGCATGGTGGTGGACTTTCCGGCGCCGTTGGGACCGAGGAAGCCGGTGACACGGCCGGGGACAACGCTGAAGGTGAGCTGGTCCACGGCGCGCCTGCTGCCGTACTCCTTGGTGAGGCCTTGGACGTCGATGCTGGTCATGGCCCCAGCCTGGCCGCCGGTGAGGGCGCGTCACCTCCCCCGCGGGGGGACTTCGTCTCCCCCGCCCGGGGGAAGCCTGTGGTCAGTGCGGCCTGTCACGATGACCCAATGGCCCGTTTTCTGCGCCCGTTGCTTCGGGGGACGACGTACACACGTTGGTTACACCTGTCGGTGCCGATGCTGTTCACCGGCGTGTGGATGTTCATCGACACGTCGAAGCCGTGGGTGCCCGCCGCGCTGCTGGTTCCCCTGGGGCTGATTCCGGCCGTCCGGCGGGGCGAGGGCGTCCAGGCGCAGTTCATGTTGGCGCGAGACGGCGGGGAAGCGGCCTTCTCCGTCGCTCCTTCGATCACCTGGCGTGACCGGTGGCGGACCGTGCTCTGGCTGGAGATCCGGCTGGCGAGCGGGTGGGTGGCTTCCGAGATCACCGTCTGGCTGCCGCTCATCGCCTTCGATCTCGTTCACTCGGCGACCGGCCACACGACGACCGACAACCCCTTCGTGCCGGTCTCGCACCCGCACTGGGCCTACGCGCTGCTCTTCCCCTTCCCGCTGCTCGCCCTGTACGGCGCGGTCGTCGGCCTCGGTGAGCTGATCACGGTGATAGCACGCCGTCTGCTCGGTCCATCCCCCAGCGAGCGGCTCGCCGCGCTGGAGGAGCGCACCGAGCAGCTCCTGGAGCGCAACCGCATCGCCCGTGAGCTGCACGACTCCATCGGCCACGCGCTGACCGTCGCGGTGGTGCAGGCGGGCGCGGCCCGGGCGGCCGGCGACCCCGCGTTCACCGACCGGGCGCTGGGCGCCATCGAGGACACAGGGCGGGCCGCCCTGGAGGATCTGGAGCGGGTGCTCGGGGTGCTGCGGGAGGCGGAGCGTCCGGTGGGCGGCCGCCCCACGCTGACCGAGGCCGACCGGCTCCTGGAGTCGGCGCGCGCTTCCGGCGCCAAGGTCGACGCCGAGGTCACGGGCCCGCTGGAGACCGTACCGGCGCCTCTGTCCCGCGAGGGGTACCGCATCCTCCAGGAGTCGCTCACGAACGTCCTGAGGCATGCGGGGAGCGTCCCGGCGCGCGTGCGTATCGAGGTCCAGGACGGCAGGCTCGTCCTGGAGGTCCGCAATCCGCTCACCGCGGAGATACCGGGGCCGGGCCGGGGCAGCGGCCTGCGCGGCATCCGGGAGCGCGCGGCGCTGCTCGGCGGCCGGGCGCGGACGGGACCGGACGAGGGTGACTGGCAGGTGCATGTGGAACTGCCACTGAGCTGATCTACGCTGGCCCGATGCCCGTCACCGTTCTCCTCGTCGACGACGAGGCCCTCGTCCGCGCCGGTCTGCGTGCCGTACTGGAGGCCCAGCCCGACATCGAGGTCGTCGGGGAGGCGGCTGACGGGGCCGCGGTGATCCCCCTGGTGCGGCAGCTGCGGCCCGACGTCGTCGCCATGGACGTACGGATGCCCCTGATGGACGGCATAGAGGCCACCCGCGCGGTGCTGCGGACGGTGGCCGATCCGCCGAAGATCCTCGTGGTGACGACGTTCGAGAACGACGAGTACGTCTACGAGGCGCTGCGCGCCGGAGCCGACGGGTTTCTGCTGAAGCGGGCGCGGCCCGCCGAGATCGTGCACGCCGTACGGCTCGTCACCGAGGGCGAGTCACTGCTGTTCCCCGCCTCCGTACGGCAGTTGGCCGCCGAATACGGGGACAGCGCCGGGAATCCCGCGGCGCGGGCCGCCATGGAGCGGGCCTCCCTGACCGAGCGTGAGGCGGAGGTGCTGCGGCTGATGGCCAGGGGCCTGTCGAACGCCGAGATCGCCGCACGGCTGATCGTCGGGACCGAGACGGTCAAGTCCCACGTCAGCGCCGTACTGACGAAGCTGGGGTCCCGGGATCGTACGCAGGCGGTCATCGCGGCGTACGAGTCGGGGTTCGTGGCGCCCGGGTGAATCCGACTCGTCAGGAGCCAACTGGTCCCCGGCACTCGCCGGGGTCCGCCGCGCCGAGTACGATCCGGCCAACACGCGCACGAGCTGGGAGGACAGACGTTGGGGCAGTTGACCGGCGGGGATCCCTCTCTGCTGCGAAGGATCAATTCCGCGGTGGTGCTGCACGCACTGCGCACCACGGACTGTGCAACCCTCACCGAGATCACCCGGGTGACCGGACTGTCCCGGCCCACGGTCGAGGGAGTGGTCGAGGGGCTGATGGAAGCCGGCCTCGTGGTCGAGAAGGCGGCCGAGGAGGGCGCTGCCCGGCGCCAGGGACGTCCGGCGCGCAGGTACCGGTTCCGGGCCGAGGCCGGCCATCTGCTGGGCCTGGAGATCGGCCCGCACCGGGTGTCCGCGCTGCTCGCGGATCTGGACGGCAGGGTGCTGGGCGCCATGTCCAAGGACGTGGAGGAGGCGGCGTCGGCCGACGAGCGGCTGGAGCGGCTGCGTACGGCGGTCGCCGAGCTGCTGCGCCGGGCGGGTGTCGCCCGGAGTTCGCTGCGCGCGGTCGGGGTGGGCAGCCCCGGGATCGTCGAGGCGGACGGCACGGTACGCCTGGGCACGGCGCTGCCCGAGTGGACCGGCCTGCGCCTGGGCGAGCGGCTGAGCCGCTCCTTCAAGTGCCCTGTACTGGTCGAGAACGACGCCAACGCGGCGGCGGTCGCCGAGCACTGGAAGGGCGCGGCCACCGAGTCCGACGACGTGGTGTTCGTACTGGCCGGACTGAGCCCGGGCGCCGGTTCGCTGATCGGCGGACGGCTGCACCGGGGGTACGGCGGCGCGGCCGGGGAGATCGGCGCGCTGCATCTGCTGGGCCGTGAGGTGACGCCGGAGACATTGCTGTCCACCACGGACGAGCCGTTGCACCCGCTCGACGAGCAGGCGGTCGCCGAGGTGTTCGCCTATGCCCGGGGCGGCGACCAGCGGGCCGTCGCGGCGGTCGACCGTTTCATCCAGCGGCTCGTCCACGACGTCGCGGCGCTCGTCCTGGCGCTCGACCCGGAGCTGGTCGTCATCGGCGGCTGGGCGGCCGGTCTGGACGGCGTACTGGAGCCGCTGCGACGGGAGTTGGCGCGCTACTGTCTGCGCCCGCCGAAGGTGGCGCTCTCCGTCCTGGGTGAGGCGGCCGTGGCGACGGGTGCCTTGCGGCTGGCTCTGGACCATGTGGAGGCGCAGTTGTTCGCGGTGGAGGGAACCGTGACCGCGCGCCGCTGAGCGGAACCGGCCCATGGGGCACGCAAAAACGTCCCGCCCCGGAGTCCTCCGGGGCGGGACGGTCGTACGGTGGGCTGCTGCTCGATGGCAGACCGCCCCGCTCGCGGCTCAGGAAGCCCTGCGCTCCGGGTCGTGGTGGATCTCCACGCCGCCGGAGTCTCCGAAGGTCAGCCGGCAGGTGTCGGCGCGGTAGGTGGCGATGGACACCGCGGCGGTGCGTCCCTCGGTGAAGAAGCGGGTCGTCACGACGAGGACGGGCGCTCCCGGAAGCCGGTCGAGCTCCCTGGCGTCGTCCGCGCGGGCCGAGCCGAGCTCCACGGCGCTGTCCTGACCGTCCAGGTCCAGGCGCTGCAACTCACGCAGTACGGCACGCGCGCGTGCCGGACCCGAGGGCGCGTCTATGGCGGACAGGTCCGGTACCGAGGACGCCGGGATGTAGAGCAGTTCGGCGGCGACCGGCTGACCGTGTGTCACCCGGGACCGGCGCACCGTGTGCACCTGCTCGTCGTCGCCCGACTCCAGGATGCCGACGACGGCCGTCGGCGGGACCGCCACCGTGCAGTCCGCGGGCTGCCAGGCGTCGCCGACTGCCCCCGGCCACTCGTGCTGCTCGGATCCGACGGCCACACCCACACGCGGCGGGGCGACGGTGGTGCCCACCCCGCGGCGGCGCTGCAGACGGCCTTCCAGTTCAAGCTGTTCCAGAGCCTGGCGGAGCGTGGCGCGGGCGACCCCGAACCGTGCTGCCAGATCACGTTCGTTGGGCAGGATCTCGCCCACCGTGAAGTCGGAGTCCAATGCCTCACTGAGCACGGTCTTGAGATGCCAGTACTTAGGCTCCGGCACCGCTTCCAGCTGCTGGGTCCCCACCCTGTCCTCCGCAATCGCCGTGGCCCGGCGGCGTTTTAGCGCCCTTGTTTATTAAAGGTTCTTGCACTATCCCTGCGACCATATGTCCACCTCCCCCCTTGGTCAAGACCAATCCTCAATCCCTTACGGACCGCACAGGGGCGATGCCGCAGAGCGTTCACACGACGTTGGTGCTGGGTGATGTTCGCGACACAACGCCGAAAGCCCCCGTCCAAGTGACGGGGGCCGGCGGTGGACCAGAGGGGCCGGTGCGGTTGCTCGGGGACTTCTGCCGGGCTACCGCTCGGGCAGCGAAAGCAGCTTCTCGGGGTTCCGCACGATGTAGACGCACTGGATCCGGCCCTCCGCGACGTCCAGCTGGAAGACGCTGTCGGGCTTGCCGTCGAACAGGGCCAGGATCGCGGTGCCGCCGTTGACCTCCAGGAGGCGGAACGACACGTCGGCGCCGGCCAGTCCCTTGCGCGCCGCGCCCTGGAGGAACCGGCCCACCTTGTCGGCGGTCTCGATGACTCGCACCGGCGCCTGGGACAACCCACCACTGTCGGCGACCAGCCGTACGTCCGGCGCCAGCAGGGACATGAGCCTTTCCAGGTCGCCCTCGGCCGCCGCGGCGAGGAACCGCTCGGTGAGTTCGCGGCGTTCGGCCGGGTCGACCTCATAGCGCGGACGCCGTTCGTCGACGTGCCGGCGGGCCCGTGCGGCGAGTTGGCGTACCGCGGGCTCGCCCCGGTCGAGGACGACGGCGATGTCCGCGTACGGATAGCCGAACGCCTCCCTGAGGACGAACACCGCACGCTCCAGGGGCGACAGGGACTCCAGGACGACGAGGACGGCGACCGAGACGGAGTCGGCGAGTACGGCCCGCTCCGCGGCGTCGGGGACGGTGTCCCCGAAGTTGGTGACGTACGGCTCGGGGAGCCACGGACCCACGTACGACTCGTGGCGTGACTTCACCTGGCGCAGTCGGTCGATGGCGAGGCGAGTGGTGACCCGGACCAGGTAGCCGCGTGGTGCGCGCACCTCCGCCCGGTCCGCGCCCGACCACCGCAGCCATGCTTCCTGGACGACGTCCTCCGCGTCGGCCACCCGCCCGAGCATGCGGTAGGCGACGCCCATGAGGACGGGACGATGCTCTTCGAAGATCTCGGTCGCGGTGTCGGTGGTCACGGTTCCATCCCATCCGACTCACCGTGCCCGTGTCCAGGCGGAATCGGTCCAAAGCGCGTACGGGCGGGGGGTTCGTGACGACCCTCGCGCGTTGGTTCGGGACGACCCGCGCGCGTGGAGTTCGTGACGACCGGGGGCTACCCGTCGGTAGCAGTTGCTGACAAGCTGTCTACGAGACGGTCTGTCAGCGTGTCCCAGACGAGGAGCAGCATCATGTCCGCCACGGTCTCCTTCAGCCTCCCCTCTCCGCGCGGCCCGAGGACCGTGACCGTGTCCTACGCGCGCGTGGGCGCCGGCGAGCCGCTGCTCCTGCTGCACGGCATCGGCCACCACCGGCAGGCCTGGGACCCGGTCGTCCACATCCTGGCGGCCGAGCGTGACGTCATAGCCGTCGACCTGCCCGGCTTCGGCGAGTCCCCGCCGCTGCCCGAGGGGCTCACGCACGACCTCGGGACGGTGGTGCCCGTACTCGGCGCGCTGTGCGAGGCGCTGGAGATCGACCGTCCGCATGTGGCGGGCAACTCCCTGGGCGGCCTGCTGGCACTGGAGTTGGGCCGCGAGAAGCTCGTACGGTCCGTCACGGCCTTCTCCCCTGCCGGGTTCTGGTCGCAGGCGGAGCGGCGGTACGCCTTCGGTGTGCTGCTCGCGATGCGGCACACCGCGCGGCGGATGCCCGTCCCGGCGGTCGAGCGGCTCTCCCGTACGGCGGCCGGGCGTGCGGTGCTGACGGGCACCATCTACGCCCGCCCGGGCCGCCGTTCACCCGAGGCCGTCGTCGCGGAGACCCTTGCCCTGGCCCACGCCGAGGGTTTCGCGGAGACCCTCCGGGCCGGCGCCACCGTCCAGTTCACCGACGACGTCCCCGGGCTTCCGGTCACCGTGGCCTGGGGCACCAGGGACCGGCTGCTGGTGCGCCGCCAGGGAATCCGCGCGAAGCACATCATTCCGCGCGCCCGGCTGGTCAGGCTGCCCGGATGCGGCCACGTCCCGATGAACGACGACCCGGCGCTCGTCGCCCGCGTCATCCTCGACGGCAGCCGCTGACCGACGCGCCGCCCGCGCCAACACACCTGATCCCAGGGCGACTCCAGCGCCGACCAGCGCGCTACCGACGGCCTGCGCTGCGCCGTAGGAGCCCGTGCCGACGAGCGGCGCGGTACCGACCGCCGCGACAGGGATGAGGCCGGTGAAAAGCGTGGCGTGTTCCACGCCGATGCGCCGCATGCCCGTGTACCAGCACAGGAAGCCGACGACGGTGACGACGGCCGCCTGCCACAGCAGCGCGGCGACCTCGGTCGCGTCCGGCCTCCGCAGCCAGGCGCCGCCGTCGACGAGCACGCCGACCGCCGCCGACTCGACCGCGGCGATCCCGCAGACGGCGGCCGTCAGCAGTCGTGGCCCGAGCAGCCGCAGTACGGGCACGGCCAGGGCGGCGAAGCCCACCTCTCCGACCAGCGCGCACACGGAGTACCCGACGCCCATGGCGTCCGTGCGGCCCCACCCCTGGACGGTGAAGGCGCCCACCGCCACGAGCAACGACCCGTACAGGACAAGGCGTTGCGGGCGGCGTCGTTCCCGAAGGGGGACGATGACGGCCACGACCAGGGGGGCGCAGCCCACGAAGACGCCCGGAACCGCCGGTTCCGCCGTCCGTTCGGCGGCGATCACCGCAAGGTTGAAGCCGACCATGCCGACCGCGGCGAGCAGTGCGAGGCGGCCCCACTGGCGCGGTGCGAGCTTCCGCAGCGATGCCGCGCCGTACCGGCCGACCAGCGGCAGCAGCAGCGCGAAGGCCAGGCCGTAGCGCAGGAACTGGCCGCCCGCGTACGGATAGTGGCCCAGGACACTGTTGGCGGTGAAGGAGGCTCCGACGAGGACATAGGCGAGCGTGACGAGCAGGGCGCCTCGGGCGGGGGTGACGTTCATGGGAGTGACGCTATGAAGGAACGCGGTCCGGTTTAAGGTCCACTTTCATGACGTCATCGGGGACCAATGCGAGGGACACCCCGTACCCGGGGCCCGGCGGATCCGCGCCGACTGCCTGGAGCGTCGCCTGGGAGCTGCTCCTGCCTGCCGCGTCGGCACCGGCACGCGCGCGTGGGCGCACGCTCCAGGAGGCGCTGCGCGAGTCGGTCCGTTCGGGCCGGCTCGCTCCGGACACCCGGCTGCCGTCCAGCCGTGAACTCGCGGCCGATCTCGGGGTGTCCAGGGGGCTGGTCACGGAGGCGTACGAGCAGCTGACCGCGGAGGGGTATCTGCGCAGCGACCGGGGTGCAGGGACCTGGGTCGGCGGTGCCGTGCGGGCGGCCCGCCCGGGCGCGCGTGATCTCGCTCCGCGACCGGCCGACGCGCGGATCGATTTCGTCCCCGGGACACCGGACCTGTCGCTGTTCCCGCGCGCCGCGTGGGCCGCCGCGCAGCGCGGGGTGCTCGCCGAACTCCCGCACCACGCACTGGGTTACCCGGATCCGCGCGGCCTCCCCCGGCTGCGCACGGCCCTCGCCGAGCTCCTCTCCCGACGGCGTGGTGTGGTCGCCGACCCGGAGCGGGTCGTCGTGGTCTCCGGGGTCGCGCAGGCGATGACTCTGCTCGGATTCGTGCTCCACGCGCGCGGGGTGCACGACGTCGGCGTCGAGGATCCGGGCAGCCCCGGACACGGTGCGCTGTACGCCTCGGCGGGCGTCAGCACCGTACCGCTGCCCCTGGACGAGGAGGGGCTGGCGCCCGGCCCCCTGGAGGCGTCGGGCGTACGAGCCGTGGTGACGACGCCTGCCCATCAGTTCCCCTCGGGGATCGCCTACTCCGCGCGCCGCCGGGCGGAACTGCTCGACTGGGCACGGTCGGTGGACGGCCTGGTGATCGAGGACGACTACGACGGGGACTTCCGTTACGACCGAGCCCCCGTGGGCTCGTTGCAGGGGCTCGACCCGGAGCACGTCGCCTACACGGGGTCGGTCAGCAAGTCCCTCGCGCCCGGGCTGCGGCTCGGCTGGCTGCTCGTGCCCGCGTCGCTGGCCGAGGAGGTCGTCGAGCGCAAGCGCACCATGGATCTCGGGAACCCCGTCATCGACCAGGCACTCCTGGCCCGCTACATCGAGCGGGGCGACTACGACCGCCAACTGCGCCGCTGCCAACGCGCCTACCGGGAACGGCGCGACACGCTCGTATCGGCCCTGGAGGAGCACTTTCCCGGCACGGAGGTGTCCGGGATCGCGGCGGGTCTTCACGTGATCGCCGTGTTGCCGGAGCGGTACGGGCCACGCGACCGCTTCCTGGCAGGGGCCGCGGCGGCCGGGGTCGCCGTACGTCCGCTGGCGCACTACGGGGAGGCGGTCGACGACGGCGTACGGCTGGTGCTGGGGTACGCGCATCTGCCGCCGGCGCGGATCCGTGACGGCGTACGACTGATGGCGGACGCTGTTCGCTTCTGAGGCGCGCGTTCGTTGCCGGCAGGCGCCGGTTCGTTGTCGGCAGGCACCGGTTCGTTGTCGGCAGGCACCGGTTCCCTAGTGTGCTCGCGGTCCGCTGTTCACCCGTGGTTTCCGTGTGCGCTGCGGCGCACCAGTAGGTGTGGCATTGCCCATTGGCCGAATCCGTCCCTGGAGGCGCATTCATGTCACACCGTCCGCAGCATCCGTTTCCCGGTCGCCGCAGTGTTCTGCGTGGTTCGCTGGCCGCCTCCGCCGCACTGGCGCTGCCCACCGCGCTCGGCGCTGCGCCCGCCTTCGCCCTGTCCGGGCGGCCGAAGGCGGAGTGGGGCGTCCAGACCGGAGACGTGACCGCCGACTCCGGACTGGTGTGGGTACGGTCCGACCGCCCGGCCCGGGTGATCGTCGAGACGTCGGCGACCGAGTCGTTCCGCAACCCCCGCAGGTGGCAGGGTCCGCTGCTCGGCCCCGGGACCGACTTCACGGGGACGACTCGGCTGCGCGGGCTGCCCGCGGGCGAGCAGATCCACTACCGCGTGCTGCTCTCCGACCCCGACGACCCGCGTCGCACGGGCGAACCGGTGACCGGCACCTTCCGTACGACCCCCGCCTGGCGGCGTGACGGGGTGCGTTTCCTGTGGTCAGGCGATCTGGCGGGGCAGGGGTGGGGCATCAACCCGGACCTCGGCGGCTACCGGATCTACGACGCCATGGCCGAGCTCGACCCGGACTTCTTCCTATGCAGCGGCGACAACATCTACGCCGACGGCCCGATCACGGCGACGGCGACGCTGCCCGACGGCACCACCTGGCGCAACATCACCACCGAGGAGAAATCCAAGGTCGCCGAGACGCTGGCCGAGTTCCGCGGCAACTTCCGCTACAACCTGCTGGACGACAACCTGAAGCGCTTCAACGCCCAGGTCCCGTCGATCATCCAGTGGGACGACCACGAGGTGCGCAACAACTGGTACCCCGGTGAGGTGATCGGCGCCTCGGACACCCGCTACACCGAGAGGAGCGTCGACGTCCTGGCCGCCCGGGGTCGCCGCGCGTTCAGCGAGTACTTCCCCCTCTCGACGCTGCGGCCGGACAACCAGGACGGCCGCGTGTACCGGGTCCTGCGCCAGGGCCCGCTGCTGGACGTGTTCGTCCTCGACATGCGGACCTACCGCAACGCCAACTCCCCCGGCACGCAGACCACCGATCCGCAGGGCATCCTCGGCGCCGAGCAACTGGCTTGGCTCAAGCGGGAGTTGTCGCGGTCGCGTGCGGTGTGGAAGGTGATCGCCGCGGACATGCCGCTCGGCCTGGTCGTGCCGGACGCCACCGAGGGACAGCCGAACATCGAGGCGGTGGCCCAGGGCGACCCGGGTGTGCCGCTCGGGCGCGAGTTGCAGATCGCAGAGCTGCTGCGGTTCGTCAAGCACCGGCGGATCACGGGCACGGTGTGGCTGACGGCCGACGTGCACCACACCTCGGCACAGCACTACCAGCCGTCGCAAGCCGCCTTCACCGACTTCGAACCGTTCTGGGAGTTCGTCTCCGGACCGCTCAACGCCGGTGCCTTCCCGGCGAGTTCGCTGGACAACACCTTCGATCCTGAGCGGGTGTTCGTGAAGGCGCCGACCGCCTCGAACGTCTCGCCCGCCGGCGGCTACCAGTTCTTCGGCGAGGTCGACATCGACGGCGACAGCGGCGAGTTGACGGTGCGGTTGCGTGAGCAGGACGGAACTGTGCTGTTCACTCAGGTACTTCAGCCGGGACGCGTGGGGCAGTAGCACCCGGGAGGCCGCGGTGACGCGTCGTCCGGACCGGCAGGTCTCCCGTACCCTCGAACCACCGACCGCGTACCGGAGTCATCCCCCGGTGCGCGGTCTCGTTCACTTCCCCTCGCCGACGGTGCGAAGGAAACCGGCCACGGGTCGCTCTGACCAGGGGCGCGACGCACCCGCCCGGCGACGTAGGCAAAACACTCGCAAAAATATCCGCAAAGGGTACAGAACGACACTTTACCGATCAGTCACAGACTGTTCGTGATCACGCAACACCGTTCCTCCACAGTGGCTGTATGACTCCAGACATGTCTGATGTGACGCGATCGAAGCACGGGCGCCCCGTTCACCACTGGCGGCGGGACGTCGTCGAACTCGCCGCCCTGTTCACGGCCGTCGCGGTCGCGGACGCCGTCGCCAATCTGATCGGGCACGGACCCGACGGCATCGCCCTGCTGATGATCTCGGCCGGTGTCCTGGTCGCCACGGCCGGCTTCCACACGTGGTGGGCTCGACACCACGGTCACGCGCCACCGGCGGACGATCCCGGTGCCCGGCCGCTCGCCGACGGGAACCTGGCCGGGCCGTCCGAGGAGTCCGCGGCGGCGCCCGGGGCCCACTCCGGGGAGACCACGCTGTGGCGGCTGCGGACGACGGTGAAGGACGCGCCCGGTTCGCTGGCCGTGCTGTGCTCGGCACTGGCACGCCACCAGGTCGACATCCTCAGCCTGCAGACACACCCGCTGGCAGCGGGCACCGTGGACGAGTTCCTGCTGCGCGCGCCCGCCGAACTGGCCGCCTCCGACATGACCCGCGTCGTCTCGCGGGCCGGCGGCACGGAGACCTGGATCGAGCGGGCCGACGCCCACGACCTGGTCGACGCGCCGACGCGAGTACTGGGTCTGGCCACCCGCACGGCCCTGGACGCGGCGGAACTGCCGCTTGCGCTCCGGCAGTTGCTCGGCAGGTGCACGATCCGCTCGCTGCCCGCCAAGTCGCCCCGGTCCGGTCCCGCGGAGGAGGGCGCCCCCGTCGAGGGAGCACTTGAGGACACGGTGATGCGCCTGCGGGCGCCGGAGGGTGGGGTGATCACGGTGGAGCGGCCGTATCTGCCCTTCACGCCGACGGAGTTCGCACGGGCCCGGGCGCTGGTCGAGCTGGACGCGCGGCTCGGCCCGCGGATCCCGCGCAGCCAGGACACGCTGACGCTGCCGGAAGGCAACGCCATCAGCGTGCGGCGCGCCGACGCCGCCGACCTCGACGCCGCCCGGGCGATGCACGAGCGCTGCTCGCCGCACACCCTGAGGATGCGCTATCACGGTCCGGTCGGCGACGCGGACCGCTACCTCAACCACCTGCTCAGCCCGCGCTTCGGGCGCACCCTCACCGTGCAGACGGCATCCGGGCGCATCGTCGGGCTCGGCCACCTCCTCTGGGACGGCGACGAGACGGAGATCGCGCTCCTCGTCGAGGACGACTGGCAGCGCCGCGGTATCGGCGGCGAACTGCTCGGCCGCCTCGTGACGATGGCCGTCGAGGCGGGCTGCGAGAGCGTGTACGCCGTCACCCAGTCCTCCAACACCGGCATGGTCGCCGCGATGCGCGGCCTCGGCCTTCCCCTCGACTACCAGATCGAGGAGGGCACCCTGGTCATCACGGCCCGCCTGGAGGCGACTCCGGTGACATCACGGCTGCCGTACGACGAGGGGCAGCGGGGGGAGCCGGTGGTGCGGGACTAAATCCCGCCTCCCGGCCCTGTTCCGTGGACCACAGGACCGCGGGACCGCAGGACCGACGGACCGCAGGACCGCAGGAGCGGCGGAGCGGCGGAGCGGCGGAGCGGCGGAGCGGCGGAGCGGCGGCGAAAGGCGAGCATCAGCCGTCGACGTCGGCCACCCGTCCGTCCGTCCGACAACCCGGCCGGCCTCCGCCGGCCGGGTTCTCGTGTGCGGACCAGCGGCCCCGTCGACATGCTGAGGCCATGAGCCATCGGCACGATGGGATCCCCACCCCCGTCACCGCCGACCTTGTGCGCGGTGCGCTCGACCTGGAGCGGACCGCGCACTGGCTGCTGCCGCACCGGGCCGCCCGCCCGAACCCGGGCGCACTCCGCCGACGGGCAGTTGGCCATGGCGGAGGCCCAGTCGACCGGCGTACGGCTGGTCTTCCGCACTCGGGCCACCGGCGTCGAGCTGGGCACGTTCCCCACCCAAAACGGTCTGCCTGGGCGTGCACCGCGCCCCGACGGGGTGTACGACCTGCTCGTGGAAGGCCGCCGCCACACACCGCCGTATCGGCGCACGCTTCGCTGAACCGGCGTTCCGCACCAGCGGACCGTTCGCGGCCCAACCCGCATGAAGAACCTGCACATTCAGGATCGGGCGAAGGGCCGGCCCAACGCCCCGTTCAGGTCGGCCCACAGATCGTCCACGTCCTCCAGCCCCACCGACAGCCGCAGCAGCCGGTCACCGACCCCGGCGTCGCGGCGGTCCAACGGGTCCACGACACGGTGGCTGATGGAGGCCGGATGCTGGATGAGGCTGTCCACGCTGCCCAGGCTCACGGCGGGGGTGATCAGCCGGACCCCGGCGATGACGGCGTGCGGGTCGCCGTGGACCTCGAAGGCGATCATGGCGCCGCCGATACGCGGATAATGGACGCGGGCCACGCGCGGGTCGACGGTGAGGCGGCGGGCCAGTTCCGCGGCGTTCGAGGACGCGGCCCGGACGCGTACGGGCAGGGTCGACAGACCGCGCAGCAGCAGATAGCCGGCCAGCGGATGCAGAACGCCTCCGGTGGCGAACCGCACTTGGCGCAGCCGGCCGGCGAGCTCCTCGTCGCAGGCCACCACCCCGGCCATCACGTCGCCGTGTCCGCCCAGGTACTTCGTGGCGCTGTGCAGCACCAGCCGCGCCCCCTGCTCGGCGGGGCGTTGCAGCACCGGCGTGGCGAAGGTGTTGTCGGCGAGCAGCGGAACGGACCCGCAGGCGTGCGCGACAGCCCTCAGGTCGAGTTCGGCGAGCGTCGGGTTGGCCGGGGACTCGACCATCACCAGGCCTGTGTCGGGCCGCAGCGCGTCCGCTATGCCTGCCGGGTCGACCCAGGTCACCTCGGAACCCAGCAGCCCGGCGGTCAGCAGATGATCGCTGCATCCGTACAGGGGCCGTACGGCGACGACATGGCGCAGGCCCAGCGCGTTCCGTACGAGCAGTACTGCGCTCAGCGCGGCCATGCCGCTCGCGAACGCGACCGCGCTCTCGGTGCCTTCGAGGCGCGCGAGGGCGGTCTCGAAACGGGCGACGGTCGGGTTGCCCAGCCGGCCGTAGACGGGCGGGCCCTGCGGTTCGGCGCCGTCGTCCGCGAAGGCGTCGATCCGGGCGGCCTCGCCGCGACTGTCGTACGACGGGTAGGTCGTGGACAGATCGATCGGCGCCGCGTGCAGGCCCTGCCGGGCGAGGTCATCGCGCCCGGCGTGCACGGCCTCGGTGGCGAGCGCGCGGGTACGACCGGCGCCGTCGGAGGCGTGTCTCGTCGTTCTTGGTTCGCGTATGTCGTGGCTGACGGAGTCCATGCCCTGAGCCTGAACAGGAACCGGGTAGGCAGCGCCAGATCCCGTGTTACGTTCGCCGCATGGCCGATTCCGTCGTACTCGATCCGGTGGATCTCCATCTGCTGCGGCTGTTGCAGAACGACGCCCGGACGACGTACCGCGATCTGGCCGCGCAGGTCGGCGTCGCGCCCTCGACCTGTCTGGACCGGGTGACCAGGCTGCGCCGTGCGGGAGTCATTCTCGGCCATCAACTGCGGCTGGATCCGGCGAAGTTGGGGCGCGGCCTGGAAGCGTTGTTGTCCGTGCAGGTCAGGCCGCATCGGCGGGAGCTGGTCGGGCCGTTCGTGGAACGGATCCGGGCCCTGCCTGAGTCGCGCAGCGTCTTCCATCTCACCGGACCCGACGACTATCTGGTCCATGTGGCGGTCGCCGACATGGCTGACCTGCAACGACTGGTCCTGGACGCGTTCACGTCCCGGCGTGAGGTCGCGCGTGTGGAGACCCGGTTGATCTTCCAGCAGTGGGACTGCGGGCCCCTGTTGCCCCCGAGGCGAGAAGGTTGACCGCAGGGGCCACCGGGAGCCATGCCCTGAGCGAACCCGGATGACGCGGACCGCGTCCTCGTATGAGGATGTCCGCATGTCAGAGACGAAGAGCCCGCTGCCCCGGGAGGTCGCCGACGCCTATGTCGACGACCTCATCGCCCTCGACCCGGTCACCGGTACCTACCTCGGCGACAAGGCGAGTTCCAGCAAGCTGCCGGACACCTCGCCCGCGGGGCAGGACGCCCTGGCCGAGCTGGCGCGCAGAACTCTGGAGCGGCTCGAGGAGGCCGAACGGCAGCCGGGCGCCGACAGTGACATCGAGCGCCGCTGCGGCCGCCTGCTGCGCGAGCGTCTCACCGCCGAACTCGCCGTGCACGACGCCGACGACAACCTGCGGCTGGTCGGCAACATGCACACGCCCGCGCACGCGGTGCGCGAGATCTTCACCCTCACGCCCACGGAGACCGACGAGGACTGGGCCGCGATCGCGGAGCGGCTGCGCGCGGTGCCGGGCGCGCTGGGCGGCTACTGCGAGTCCCTCACCCTGGGCCTGGAACGCAAGTTGTACGCGAGCCCGCGCCCGACCGCGACCTTCATCGAGCAGCTCACCGAGTGGTCCGACACGGACGGCGAGGGCCGCGGCTGGTTCGAGGACTTCGTCACGCCGGGTCCCGAAACACTGCGCGCGGAGCTGGACGCCGCCGCCCGGACCGCGACCGAGGCCCTGGTCTCCCTGCGGGACTGGATGCGCGACGTGTACGCGCCCGCCATCGAGGGCGCGCCGAACACGGTCGGCCGCGAGCGGTACGCCCGCTGGTCGCGCTACTTCAACGGTACGGACCTCGACCTCGACGAGGCGTACGCGTACGGCTGGGCGGAGTACCACCGCCTCCTCGCCGAGATGAAGCGAGAGGCCGAGAAGATCCTGCCCGGCGCCGCGACCCCCTGGGTGGCGCTCGCGCACCTCGACGCCCACGGCACGCACATCGAGGGCGTCGACGAGGTCCAGGCGTGGCTCCAGAACCTGATGGACGAGGCGATCGAGAAGCTGGACGGAACACACTTCGAACTCGCCGAGCGGGTACGGAAGGTGGAGTCGCGCATCGCGCCGCCCGGTAGCGCCGCGGCCCCGTACTACACGGCGCCGTCGGAGGACTTCTCGCGCCCCGGCCGTACGTGGCTGCCGACGATGGGCCAGACCCGCTTCCCTGTGTACGACCTGGTGTCGACCTGGTACCACGAGGGCGTCCCCGGCCACCATCTCCAGCTCGCGCAGTGGGCCCACGTCGCCGGGGACCTCTCCCGCTACCAGGCCACCATCGGCGGAGTCAGCGCCAACGCCGAGGGCTGGGCGCTCTACGCGGAGCGGCTCATGGACGAACTCGGCTTCCTCACCGACGCGGAGCAGCGCCTCGGCTATCTCGACGCGCAGATGATGCGCGCGGCCCGGGTCATCGTCGACATCGGGATGCACCTGGAGCTGGAGATCCCGGCGGACTCGTCCTTCCACCCGGGTGAGCGCTGGACGCCCGAGCTGGCCCAGGAGTTCTTCGGCGCGCACAGCAGCCGTCCGGCCGACTTCGTGGAGAGCGAGCTGACCCGCTATCTGACCATCCCCGGGCAGGCCATCGGGTACAAACTCGGCGAGCGTGCCTGGCTGCTGGGCCGCGAGAACGCGAAGAAGCGCCACGGCGAGGCCTTCGACGCGAAGGCCTGGCACATGGCGGCCCTGTCACAGGGGTCACTGGGCCTGGACGACCTGGTGGACGAGCTGTCCCGGCTCTGACGCTCCACGACGGCGGCCGGGCTCAGCCACAACCCGAGCCCGGCCGCCGTCGTGCACCGACCGCCCCGCACGACCCGGTGTTTCGCTGTCCGAGCCGGTGACGCACGCTCAGGAGGGCAACCGCCGCAGCTGTACGAGGCCCACCCACGTCTCGGGTCCCGGCTCCGCGTACGTCGCGCGCACCGCGTACCGGCCCGGCTCCAGCGCGACCCTGAGATGCTCGGTGCGCGTCGAGGCGGTCCCGGGCCAGGCCGCGTCGAAAAGGACCACCGGGCCGGGCACGTTCCAGTGCATGTCCGGCTCCCAGACCGCCGCTTCGAGTGCGGCCGGGACGCCGGCGAGCAGTTCCTCCGCGGAGTCGGCGGCGCACCACCGTACGAAGGTGCTGTGCTCGGGGAGGAAGGAGGTCGAGGCGGGTTCGTCGCCGAGGACCAGGGCCCGGGTGTCGCCGACGGGTACCAGGCCGATGTAGCCGTCCACATCGCAGGCCCGGTCGTAGTCGGAGTACATCTCGTCGCCGTCCGCACCCGCCCAGAAGGACAGCACCGTCTCCGGGATCGCTATGAGCGGGCCGCCGCCCGACTCCACCCACTCGACCGCGCCTACGTCGTCGTTTCTCGCCATGCGCAGAAGCTACACGGCGTGCAGCGGGCGGAAATTCGCCGTCCCCTCCCCTGTCCGAAACGCCACCATCGACACCCGTGGCCGCCCCAACTCCCTTCCTTTCCCCGCGCGTTACGGCGACCGCACACGCCCTCGCCGACGCCGCCCTCCGACGCGGCCTGCACATCGAGACGCTGCACGACCGGCGGGTGCCGGAGGAATGGCGGGGAACGCCGGGCGCGCCGTGGCGTAGGCCGGGCCGCTGTTCGCTGATGCCGTCGCGAGCGATCTCGGGCTCGCGAGCGATCTCGGGCACGCTCGCGATCTCGGGCTCGGGCTCGGGCTCGGGCTCGGGCTCGGGCTCGGGCTCGGGCTCGGGCTCGGGCTCGGGCTCGGGCTGCTTGAGGCTCCACCGGACTGGCTGGCCGGGCTGCCGTACGAACTGACGCACAGGGACGTCGAGTTCAGCGCGGTCGCCGAGGTGCGCCGACTCCGCCGCCCTGTTTCGTCAGGCCGCCGAACGACAAGAGCGTCCCTGCGCGGATCCATCCGGACGGCAGCCGGCTGCCCGGCCCCGATGCGGTGGACGACGGAACCCGTCCTCGTGAGCGACATCGTGGCCTTCGCCGTGGCGTCCGGCTCTTCCTCCTTGACGGCCAAGTCCGCACCGCGGGCCGGTACTTCGTGCGCGACGAGCCGGATGCCGCGCCGCTCGACGAGGACACTCGCAGAGGTGAGGTGCCGGCCTTCGCCGCCCGGCTCGCCGAGGCGGGGCTGCCGAGCGCCATCGTCGTCGATGTCGGCCTGCTGACCGGTGAGGACGGACGCTGGCCGTCGTGGAGGCCAACGCCGCCTGGGCGAGCGGGCATGACGCCTGTGACCCGGACGGCACCCTGGACGTGGTGCTGCGCGCGGCCCGCCCGGCGACGGAGTTCGACACGGCGGACCGCCGCCTTCTGCGGCCCGTGCCCGAGGTCGTACGGGACTGAACTCGCCGTACCGTACGGGGCTCAGCAGCCGCAGTCCGCCGCGTCCACCGGCGCTGTCAACGGGTCCGTGGCACGCCGCTCGCGCCCCTCCCAGGTCTCGAACTCGAAGCCCTCGCGCGCCCAGTACTCGAAGCCGCCGAGCATCTCCTTGACCTGGAAGCCGAGTTCGGCGAGGGCCAGGGCTGCGCGGGTCGCTCCGTTGCAGCCGGGGCCCCAGCAGTACGTGACGACCGGCACCGACCTGTCCAGGAGCTGCTCGGCCTGCTCGGGGATGAGCGCGGTCGGCAGGTGGATCGCACCCGGGACATGGCCCTGGTCCCACGACTCGGTCGAGCGGGAGTCGAGGACGACGAAACCGGCATCGCCGTCGGCGGCGAGCGCGGCGGCGACATCGGACACGTCGGCATGGAAGGCGAGGGCGGCACTGAAGTAGGCGGCGGCCGCTGCCGGAGACGCCGGCGCGACGCGCAGAACGGGGTTCACGACGGCAGATGTGCTGGTCACAGCAGTGTCAGCGGTCACAGTCATGGTCTTTGCTTCCCTCCCGGTCCCGCCGAACCAGTGCCGTCAGCACCGGCCACGCGGGACTTCCTGGTCAGAAATCTACGTCCGGCACTCGCCTCCCTGAAGTGGCGATCCACGGCATCACTCTTGATCGGCCGGGGATTTCCCTGCTATCTCTCACACATGACCACGTATTCCCCGGACGCCACCGACTGGCACATCCTCGATGTCCTCCAGCGTGAGGGCAGGGCAAGTTTCGCCGAGCTGGCCCGTGCCGTCTCCATGTCCGCGAGCGCGGTCACCGAACGGGTCCGCCGCCTGGAGGAGGCGGGTGTCATCCAGGGGTACGCGGCCGTCGTCGACCCGGAGAGCCTGGGCCTGCCGATCCTCGCGTTCGTGCGGCTCAGGTACCCGAACGGCAACTACAAACCCTTCCACGACCTGGTCGGGACGACGCCCGAGATCCTGGAGGCACACCACGTCACGGGCGACGACTGCTTCGTCATCAAGGTCGCGGCACGCTCCATGAGCCACCTGGAGGAGGTGGCGGGCAAGATCGGCACCCTGGGCTCCGTGACCACGAGTGTCGTCTACTCCTCACCGCTCCCCCGGCGCCCACTGGGCCACTGAGCCACCTGGCGACCGAGTGCTCCGGGCGCAGGTGACCGATTCAGTCCTGCTCGCCTCTCTGCCGTACGACCGAACCCGTTCTCCCCTTCACGACCTCCAGCTGGGCGTGGATGCGGCGCCGCAAGTCAGCGACATGGCTGACGATGCCGACGCTACGGTCACGCTCCCGCAGTGAGTCGAGTACGTCGAGGACCTCGTCGAGGGTCTGCTCGTCGAGGCTGCCGAAGCCCTCGTCGATGAAGAGCGTGTCGAGCCGCACCCCGCCGGCCTCGTCGGTGACGACGTCCGCGAGGCCGAGGGCCAGCGCGAGGGAGGCGAAGAACGTCTCACCGCCGGAGAGCGTCGCCGTGTCCCGCTCCCGGCCGGTCCAGGCGTCCACGACATGCAGTCCAAGACCGCTGCGGCCACGCCCGGCGCGGTCGTCGGAGTGGACGAGGGTGTAGCGCCCGGAGGACATGCGCAGCAGCCGTGCGGTCGCGGCGGCGGCGACCTGTTCGAGGCGGGCGGCGAGGACGTAGGACTCCAGGCGCATCTTGCGCTCATTGTCCGCCGATGTGCCGGCCGCGAGACCGGCCATGCGGGCCACCCGGTCGTACGCCTCCCGCAGGGGCGCCAGGCGGCGTACGGACACGGTCGCACGCGCGGACAACCGGTCGAGATCCCCGCAGCGCCGGGCCGCCGCGTCCTGCGCGGAGGCGGCCTCCCGCAACCGGCGGCCTGCGGACTCGGCGGCCTGTTCGGCGGTCCGCAGGTCGGCGGGCGGCTGCTGGGCGGCGGCCACCGTGTCGGCCTCGGCGAGTACGGCCCGTACTGCCGCCTCCTCCGACTGCCAGGCGTCGAGCTGCCGTTGAAGCTCCCGGTGGGCCGTGTCGTCGAGCAGTGCGTCGGCGGCTGCCCTCGGCGTGTCGAACCCGGCGCGGAAGGCCGCGTCGGCGAGTCGCGCGTCGGCGTCCTTGAGCCGCTGCGCGGTGTCCTCGGCCGCGCGCACCGCGTCGGCTGCCTCGGTGAGCAGCGCCGTCTGCCGCTCCAGCTGTGCGGCCCGCGCGGCTACGCTGCCCGCGGTGCCCCGGGCCTTGTCCAACTCCTCCTCCAGCAAGGCCCTTTCCTGGTCGTTCCGGTCGCGGTGCGACACCCGGGCCGCGGCGCGGAGGGCGGCCTGCTGCTGGGCGGCCACCCGCCGTTCGTGTTCCAGCGCGGCCTGCGCGAGTCGCTCGCGAGCGGTGTGCAGCCCCGACGCGGCGGCGCGTGCCTCGGTGTGTTCCCGCTCCAACTCTCCGGCTCGCTCGGCGAGTTGCGCCGTGGGGGCGTCGCCCGCCTCCGCGGTCGCGGCGGCCAGCGCCTCCCGGACCAGGCCGAGTCGCCGTTCGGCCCCGGTGCGTTGGTCGTCGGCGAACTGATAGGCGGCGAGGGCCTGTTCCTCGGCCTCCCGGTCGACGTGCCCGGCGATCTTCCGTGCGGGCGCCGGGTGTTCGGTGCCGCCGCACACGGCGCAGGGTTCGCCGTCGACAAGACCGGCGGCGAGTTCCGCGGCGATGCCCTGGAGCCGCTGTTCCTTCAGATCAAGCCAGTGGGCGCGCGCGTCCGTGGCGCGTTCCCGGCAGGCGAGGGCCTGCTGCTGGGCGTCGTCCGTGTCGCGGGCGAACTGATCTCGCTGGCGGGCCGCGTTGAGCCGGGCCTGCGCGGGGTCGCGCTGCACGGCGAGCTGCTCGGCGTGCGTCGCCGCCCCCTGTGCGGACTCGATGCGCTCCTCGAACGCGGTCCGGGTCGCCTCCCAGGTGGCGAGCCAGCTCTCCGCCTCCAGGAGGACCTCCTCGTCGGCGCGCTCCTGTCGGTCCAGATCGACGCGCTCCGTGGCGAGTTCGGCCAGTCGGCGCTCGGCTCGGCGCGCCGATTCCAGAGCGCCAAGCTCCTCGGCCGCCCTGCGCGCGGCGGACACGAGCCCGGCGGCACCGGCTCCGGCGAACGTCTCCGGCAGAGCGGCACGCGTGCGTGCCTCCTCGGCGGTCGCACGCCGATGTTCGGTCTCGGCCCCGTCACGCAGGTCGAGCGCGGGGGCCACCGCCTCGGCCTTGCGGCCGCGCTCCATCCGCACCTGGGCCGCACGATGGGCGTCGGCCCGCTCCTCCAGGCGCGCGGCCTGCTCTCGCGCCTGAGTGAACCGGCGTTGCAGCCGGGCCACTTCGCGTACGTCGTCCAGTACGCGGCCCGCCGCGGCCTGTGCGGAATCTGCGGCCATACGCGCGCAGTGGGCGATGGTGAGCCGTTCACGTGCGGTGCTGCGGGCGACCGCGGCCGAGCTCAGGATGGCGTCGGCGAGACCCGGGTCACCCGGCGCGAGGTCGGGCAGCTCCATGGCGTCGCCTGCCGCCTGCTGCATGCGGTGTGCGTCGGCGAGCAACGCCGTGTCCCCGGCACGCACTTCGGCCTCGGCCGCCCGCCGACGCTCGGCGAGCCGCTTCTCGACCTCGGCGAACCGGTGCGTGTCGAAGAGGCGTCCCAGGAGCTTGCCGCGGGCCTCGGCGTCCGCCCGCAGGAAGCGCGCGAAGTCGCCCTGGGGAAGCAGCACGACCTGGCAGAACTGCTCGCGGCTCATGCCGAGCAGTTGGGTGATCTCCTCGCCGATCTCCTGGTGGGAGCGGCTGAGGTCCTTCCAGGAGCCGGCCGACGCGTCGTACTCACGCAACCAGCTCTGGGCCTTCTCTGTCGTCGTGCCCGCGACGCGCTTCTTGGGCCGCTCAAAGGGCGGCAGCCTGGTGATCTCCAAGCGCCTTCCGGCGACGGTGATTTCGAGGGTCACCTCGGTGCGGGTGGCGGGTGCCGCGTGGTCGCTGCGCAGCGAACTGCCCTGTCGGGCGCCCGGCACCGCTCCGTACAGCGCGAAGCAGACCGCGTCCAGCACGGATGTCTTGCCCGCACCCGTCGGACCGTGGAGCAGGAACAGCCCGGCGGCGGACAGCTCGTCGAAGTCGACCCGCTGGGTGCCGCCGAAGGGCCCGAACGCGGTGATGTCCAGGCGGTGCAGCCTCATCGGGCGGCCACCATGGCGGCCCGTGGAGTTGCGGTCTCCCATGGAGGTGCTGCCTCCAGTGGATGTCCGGTCTCCCGTGGAAGTGCCGTCTCCCGTTGCTTTGTCGTCACCGGGCGACCTCCCGTACGGCCTCGTCGGCGCGGACCGAGTCGAACGCGTCCCGCAGCACCGCCTGTTCGCGTGCGTCGGGTCCCGCGCCGCGCACATGGGCGACGAAGTCCTCCGCGATCTGCTGTTCGCCGCGGCCCGCCAGACGCCGAGCGTAGGAGAGGTCCGGGTCCTGCGGTGACCTCTGCGGTTCGAAGACGAGGCTGAGCGTGTGCGGGAAGCGCTCGGTCAGCCGGGCCATGGGCTCGGCCGGGCGCACCGGGTCGGTGAGGGTCGCCTCGACCCACGCCTCCTCGTGCCTCTCCAGCTCCGGATCGGCGAGCAGTTCCGCCAGCTGTCCCCGGATCCGGGCGAGCGCCCGGGGGACGGGGCAGTCGATCCGCTCCGCGCCGAACAGCCCTTCGGGGCCGAGGTCCACGAGCCACATGCTCTTGCGGTGGTCGGTCTCCGAGAAGGAGTACGGCAACGGGGAGCCCGAGTACCGCACGCGCTCGGAGATGGTCTGGCTGCCGTGCAGATGCCCGAGCGCGGTGTAGTCGACGCCGTCGAAGACCCCGGCGGGCACGGCGGCGACCCCGCCGACCGTGATGTCCCGCTCGCTGTCGCTGGCCTGGCCCCCGGTGACGAAGGCGTGGGCGAGGACCACGGAGCGGGTGCCGGGCGCACGCGCGCCGAGGTCGGCGCGGACCCGGTCCATGGCGGCGCCGAGCACCGCCTCGTGGCCCGCCTTCTCCACCCCGAACTCGTCCTTCACCAGGGCCGGTTCGAGATACGGCAGTCCGTAGAAGGCGACGTCACCGTGCGAGTCGGCGAGCACCACGGGCGTGCCACAGGCCGAGGCCTCGGTCCGCAGGTGGATGCCCGCGCGACCGATGAGCCCGGCGCCGACGCCGAGCCGACGCGCCGAATCATGGTTCCCCGAGATCATCACCGTCGGCACGCCGAGGTCGGCCAGCCGGTGCAGGACGTCGTCGAAGAGCTCGACCGCGGCCAGCGGCGGCACCGCCCTGTCGTACACATCCCCCGACACGACCACCGCGTCCACGTCACGCTCACGCGCGGTCGACACCAGGTGGCCGATGAACTCGGACTGGGCACCGAGCATGTTCACCCGGTGGAACGCCCGGCCGAGATGCCAGTCGGAAGTGTGCAGCAATCTCAAGAAACCGCTCCGACCTGCACGTTCACCCCTACTACCCCTCTAGAACCAGCACGAACCAGCACGGGCTCGTCGTCAGCACCCACCACGCTAACGCCTTCCGTCCCCTGGTCCACCACTGCCCGCAGATTGCCGGACCCCTCCGTACGCCACGGCGCATCAGTTCAGGAGCGCGATGACACCCTCGACCAGGAGCACCACCAGGGTGATCCCGAAGGAGAGCGCCAGGACGAATTCGGTGATTCCCGAGGCCTCGGTGGTGCGCACCTCGTCCTGCGCCGAACCCACACCGGTTTCACTCTGGCCTGCCGCCGTCGTGGACGACGTCGACCTTCATCACCCCGGTGGCCTCCGAGACACCGAGGCGCCGGGTGGAGACCTGGGACAGGTCGGTGTACGTGGTGCCCAGCACCAGGCCCTCCCCGCCGGCGCTGAGGGTGGTCGCGAGTCCCCGGTCGCCGAATCGGTACGGGGTCGGACATCACGGGCGGCTACTCCCGTATCGACCTCGGTTCCTCGCCTACACGTCCCCGTACACCTCGCCGCCGAGTTCCAACCCGGCAGTCCCGGCGGTGGCATCGGCCAGCCACACCCGGAACGGCTCCACCTCCGTGTCGGGCAGCCCGATCTCGATCGTGACCGCCTCGCCGTAGCGAACGTCACGCACCTGGCGCCCGGTCGAGCGCAGATCGTTCTGGATCTTGCCGGCCCGCTGGTGGTCGACGGTCACCGTGGCCAGCCGGAACCTCCGGCGTGTGAGGGACCCCAGGGTGTCCAGCGCCTCGCCCACCGAACCGCCGTACGCCCTGATCAGTCCGCCCGCGCCGAGCTTGACCCCGCCGTAGTAGCGGGTGACGACGGCGACGACGTAGCGCATGTCGCGGCGCAGCAGCATCTGGAGCATGGGGGCGCCCGCAGTGCCGCCCGGTTCCCCGTCGTCGCTCGCCTTCTGGACGGCGGCGTCGGCTCCGATGACGTACGCGAAGCAGTTGTGGGTGGCGTCGGCGTGCTCCTTGCGGACGCGAGCGATGAAGTCCCGGGCCTCTCGCTCGGTGGCGGCCGGGGCGAGGGCGCACAGGAAACGGGAGCGGTTGACCTCGGTCTCGTGCACGCCCGCGCGGGCCACTGTGCGGTACTCGTCCTGCATCACGCCAGCGTATGCGTCCCACGCGCGTGTGTGGCACGCCGGCGTCACCGCCCGGTCGCCCCGGCGAGAGTGTGCGTATGGAGAGCTCCGACACGGACGCGCCCGGCCATCCCGAGCCCTGTGCTGACGGGCGCGGCTCCTGAGGGACTTCAAGGAGGCCGTCGGCATCGCCGTGGTGCTCGTGGGTGCGTAGCGCACCTGGTTCGCGGGGGCCTCGACCTCGTACCGCGTTGTCTGCCGCGCTACGGCGCGGTCCGCCCGCGGAGAGCGGACCGCGCCGGCCGACTACTTGTACGCGCCGGCCACGATACTCGGCGTCACGGTGTCGCCGTCCGCGGCGAGCGCGGTCCCGGTACCTGCGAACGCGATGGCGATCCCGGCCGCGATGACGGCGATGCGTGCGAGTGTGGTCATAACTACCTCCCGTTGGTTGTAGCTACCAACGCTACCGAATCCGGAGCGCGAACCCCGGATTCCACGTGGGTCAGGCGTGCTCCTTGCCTCTCGGCACGACCAGGTCCGTCAACAGCGCCGTGCCGGGGGCGAGTTCGTTCCAGCTGACGCCGTGCCAGGCGAGGATCGCGACGGCCGAGGTCGGGAACTTCGTCCGTACGTCGTCCAGCGCGTCGCCGAGGCTGTCTCCGGCCAGGTCGAGCACCAGCTCCGCCAAGCCCGGGTTGTGCCCGATCAGCAGCAACGTCAGTACCTGATCCGGGACTTCGGACACCGCTGCCAGCAACTCCGGTACGTCGGCGCCGTACAGCCGCCGTTCCAGGCGCACGGGAGGCGCAGGGCCCCACTGC
This sequence comes from Streptomyces sp. NPDC087263, assembly GCF_044744645.1. Taxonomy (NCBI): domain Bacteria; kingdom Bacillati; phylum Actinomycetota; class Actinomycetes; order Kitasatosporales; family Streptomycetaceae; genus Streptomyces; species Streptomyces sp. NPDC087263. Next base: position 111,078 of record NZ_JBIUYT010000012.1, on the reverse strand, counting down.
GCGGCGGCCAACTCCCAGGTCTGCCGGGCCCGTACGGCGGTCGAGCACAGCGCGAGGTCCGGGAGGCGGTCGGCCTCGGCGAGGGCGCGACCGGCGGCCGGGGCGTCGCGGAGGCCGCGTGGCCCGAGGGGCCGTTCGTGGTCGGCCACGCCCGTGGGCCAGGCGGACTTGGCGTGCCGCAGGACGACGAGTCTGCGCAGCGGGACTGTCCCGGCGCCGGCGATCACAGCACCGACCCGATGTCGCGGGTGAGTTCGAGCCCGAGAAGTCGGTCCGCGTAGGCGTACGTCTCGAAGCGGGCGCCGTACGGAACGTCCTCGGCGCTCTCCACCCGCCGCAGCACGTCGAGTACGGCGGGCACGTCGAGGTCGTCCTCCCACGCGGCCCGCAGTTCCTGCCGTACGGCTTCGGGGACGGGCTTGGACGGACGCGTCGCCCAGGTGGCGACCGCCTTGCGCCAGCGCGCGAGCGTCTCGCGAGCGCCTTCGAGGTCGACGGCGGCGAGGTCGACGGGCTCCCGGCGCGGGGTCGCGAGCAGGATCATCCGCAGCAGCGCCGGATCGGCCGTGCCGGTGACCGGCGCGACCTCGACCCGGATGCCCTCCGTGGCGGTGTCTCCCGGCGCGAGGACATGAAGGGCCGGGCCCGCGCCGACCGTACCCGCTTCGCCGCGGCGGATGCCGAGCGCGTCGGCGCGCGCCCGGAGTTCCGCGGGCGGGTCGGCCGCGGTGACGGCGGGTGTCCCGCCGAGTTCCAGGGCCCGGGCGAGCACATCGGCGACCAGCAGCACCCGCAGCGCGGATGTGTCGGTCCCCGGCAGATGCACCTGGACACGGGCCAGTACCCGTCGGGCGCGGACGGCATCGGTGGACTCGCCTGTTCGAACGTCGGTGATACGCAGCACGGAGTGAGCGTAGGCGGGCGGAGGGCCGCGCGCAGGGATGTGAGACCCATTCAGGACAGCACCGCCGGCCGGAGTCCCCACAGGGACGGCCGCTCACCCGACCGAAACCCTGGTCCCATCTGGGAGGGGGCCGGGCGTCGTGGGCTGTTGCCGGGCGCAGTGCCCTCCACGAGAGGGCGAGGCGCCCGGGCAGAGAGGAGCAGAGGAGACAGGCCAGGTACGGCGACGCCGAGACGGCTCGCAGGATCCACCAGGGCCTCGGTGGCCGGTGCCTGACTGAGCGACGTCGCCTGGCATACGGCGTCGCCGAGGTCCTGCAACGTGCGGTACACGGCAAGGGCATCGTGCCGGTCCGTCCGAGGGCGGAAACGCCGGCCTGGAGTGTCTTCACATCCCGGCGGGCGATTTCTCCGGTGCTCGCCGGACACGCAGGGCAGGCGATGACGGCGGCGGTACCTCGGGCGCGTGATCCGGATCTCACCGATGGATTCCGACAGAACCAGACCGTCGGCCAGCCGGAAACGGCGGCCAGGACCTGCCGAGCAATTGCCTCGGCCGTGGTGCGGGGGCGATCCGCACCACGGCGTGGAGGCCGACCGCCAGGAAGACGGTGGTGAGTTCGTGGTAGCGGTCCGGGCGGCAGGGACCTACCGACTGCGTCAGGTTGACCTTGCCCGGGGCCCGGACGGTGACCCCGCCCGGCGGTCCCCTCCGGCCTGGCTCATGCCGTGCGGACCGGCTGTCCGGCGACGAGCGGGTGGTCGCGCTCGACCGGGCCGAGGCCGCCGGCGCCGCCGGGCGAACCGAGGTCGTCGAAGAACTCGACGTTCGCCTTGTAGTAGTTCGTCCAGTCCTCAGGCACGTCGTCCTCGTAGAAGATCGCCTCGACGGGGCAGACCGGTTCGCAGGCGCCGCAGTCGACGCATTCGTCCGGGTGGATGTACAGGGACCGCCGGCCCTCGTAGATGCAGTCGACGGGGCACTCCTCGATGCAGGCCTTGTCCTTGACGTCCACACAGGGCTGGGCGATGACGTAGGTCACGGATGCTTCCTTTGCTTCCTTTTGTTCGTGTCGCTGTCGGTGTGCGGTTCCCGTCGGGGGCTCAGGCCCCGACCGTCCAGGTGTCGTTGCCGGCCAGCAGCGCGGTCAGGTCGCCCCGGCCCCGCTCGGCGACGGCCCGCTCCAACTGGTCGTCCATCAGCCGGTCGTAGGCGGGGCGCCGTACGTCGCGCAGAACGCCGATGGGGGTGGGCTGCCGCAGCCGGGAGAGAGCGAAGGCGGCGGTGGGGTCGGGGGCCGCGACGTCGTGGACGACCTCGTCGGCGTCCGGGGTGAGCCGGTAGGGCTTGCCGTGCTCCAGGCGCAGCAGGGCGTCGTCGCGGGTGGCGGGGTCCTTGAGCGCGGCGAAGGCGCCGTCGTTGAAGATGTTGCAGTTCTGGTAGATCTCCACCAGGGCCGTGCCGGGGTGGGCGGCGGCCTGGCGCAGGACGTCCGTCAGGTGCTTGCGGTCGGAGTCGATCGTGCGGGCGACGAAGGATGCCTCGGCGCCGATGGCCAGCGACAGCGGGTTGAACGGCTCGTCGAGGGAGCCCATCGGGCTCGACCTGGTGACCTTGCCCTGCTCGCTGGTCGGCGAGTACTGGCCCTTGGTCAGCCCGTAGATCTGGTTGTTGAACAGCAGGATCTTGAGGTTGACGTTGCGGCGCAGGGCGTGGATCAGATGGTTGCCGCCGATCGACAGCGCGTCGCCGTCGCCGGTGACCACCCACACCGACAGGTCGGGGCGGGCGCAGGCCAGGCCGGTGGCGATGGCGGGGGCGCGGCCGTGCACGGAGTGCATGCCGTAGGTGTTCATGTAGTAGGGGAAGCGGGAGGAGCAGCCGATGCCCGAGACGAAGACGATGTTCTCGCGCGCGATGCCCAGCTCCGGCATGAAGCCCTGGACGGCGGCGAGGATCGCGTAGTCCCCGCAGCCGGGGCACCAGCGCACCTCCTGGTCGGACTTGAGGTCTTTCGCGGTGAGCGCGAGGTCAGTGGGCACCGGCGGCCTCCGTGTTTCCTGCGGTCTCCTCGATCACGGCGGCCAGCTGCGCGGCCTTGAACGGCATGCCGGAGACCAGGGTGTGGGAGCGCACGTCCACCAGGAACCGGTCAAGCTGTTCGACGGTGGCCGGTGTGCTCACTTGGGGCTCTCCTGCCCGTCGGAGGGGGCGGCCTCGGAGGAGTCGTCGCCGTCATCTTCGGTCTGCCGCATCAGCTCGGCGAGCTTGAACGCCTCCTCGATGAGCGTCTCGACGATCTTCGACTCGGGGACGGTCCTGACGACCTCGCCCTTGACGAAGATCTGCCCCTTGCCGTTGCCGGAGGCGACACCGAGGTCCGCTTCCCTGGCCTCGCCCGGGCCGTTCACCACGCACCCCATGACGGCCACACGCAGCGGGATGTCCATGCCCTCCAGTCCGGCCGTGACCTCCTCGGCCAGCTTGTACACGTCGACCTGGGCGCGTCCGCAGGACGGGCAGGACACTATCTCCAGGCCGCGCTGCTTGAGGTTCAGGGACTCCAGGATCTGGAGGCCGACCTTGACCTCCTCGACGGGCGGCGCGCTCAGGGAGACACGGATGGTGTCGCCGATGCCCTGGGACAGCAGCGCGCCGAACGCGACAGCTGACTTGATGGTGCCCTGGAAGGCGGGACCCGCCTCCGTCACACCGAGGTGCAGTGGGTAGTCGCACTGAGCCGCGAGCTGCTTGTACGCCTCGACCATGACGACGGGGTCGTTGTGCTTGACGGAGATCTTGATGTCCCGGAAGTCGTGCTCCTCGAAGAGCGACGCCTCCCACAGCGCGCTCTCGACCAGCGCCTCCGGGGTGGCCTTGCCGTACTTCTTCAGCAGCCGGCGGTCGAGCGAGCCCGCGTTGACGCCGATGCGGATCGGCGTGCCGTGATCCTTGGCGGCCCGCGCGATCTCGCGGACCTTGTCGTCGAACTGCTTGATGTTGCCCGGGTTGACGCGCACGGCCGCGCAGCCGGCCTCGATAGCGGCGAAGACGTACTTCGGCTGGAAGTGGATGTCCGCGATCACCGGGATCTGCGACTTGCGCGCGATCGTCGACAGGGCGTCGGCGTCCTCCTGCGTGGGGCAGGCGACGCGGACGATCTGGCAGCCGGACGCGGTGAGTTCGGCGATCTGCTGGAGGGTCGCGCCGATGTCGGACGTGCGGGTCGTGGTCATGGACTGGACCGAGACCGGGGCGTCGCCGCCCACGGGTACGGTCCCTACCTGGATCTGGCGGCTGGTACGTCGTCGGGCCAGCCTCGGCGGCACCGTCGGCACTCCTAGAGCGACAGGCATGACAGTTCCCCAAGTTGCTCGGCCGGTCCGGGCGGACCGGGATGTGGCTGATGACTGTGTGCCGTTGAGAGCTGTGGAAGCGCGGGAGACAAGGCGCGGTGTCGGGAGTGGGCGCGCCACGCCGGCAGCTGGGTCACGGGCGGTCGGCGGGGTCCTCACCGTGCGGGTGGGCGCCGACCGCCCGTCGGGGTGCTCGGTGTCAGCCGACGGCGAGGGAGGCGGTGGCTCCCTGCCGGGCCTGCCAGCCGGAGGGCAGGGCCTCCAGCAGCGCGTGGGTGAGGTGGCGGGGGGTGAGGCCGCTGGCCTCCATGACGTCGGCCCGTGAGCCGTGCTCGAGGAAGCGCTGCGGGATACCGAAGACGTGCACCGGCAGGCCCGGCTTGGCGTCGTTCAGCGTCTGGGCGACGCACGCCCCGACGCCGCCGACCCGGCCGCTGTCCTCGACCGTGGCGACCAGCAGATGACCGAGGGCGAGCCCGGTCAGCTCGGGCGGCACCGGCTTGATCCAGCGGGGGTCCACGACGGTGACGCCGACGCCCCGCTCGGCCAGCCGTTCGGCGATGTCGAGACAGGTGACGGCCATGGCGCCGACGGAGACCAGGAGAATGTCGGGATGCTCGCCGCGGTGCAGAACGTCCAACTCGGCGTAGACGTCGACGGCCGGGATGTCCGCTCCGCTGGAACCCTTGGGGAAACGCAGGGCGGTGGGCCCGTCGTCGCAGGCCACGGCCTCCCGCAGGGCGCGGCGCAGGGTGGCGGCGTCGCGTGGGGCGGCCAGTCGCAGGCCGGGCACCAGGTTCAGCAGCGACAGGTCCCACATGCCGTTGTGCGAGGGGCCGTCTTCGCCGGTCACGCCGGCCCGGTCCAGGGCGAAGGTGACCGGGGCGCGGTGCAGGGCCACGTCCATCAGGAGCTGGTCGAAGGCCCGGTTGAGGAAGGTGGAGTACAGCGCGACGACCGGGTGCACCCCGCCGAGGGCGAGCCCCGCGGCGGCGGTCACGGCATGCTGTTCGGCGATGCCTACGTCGATGACGCGCTCGGGGTGGCGGCGGGCGAACTCGCTGAGCCCGGTCGGGTCGAGCATGGCCGCGGTGATGGCGACCACGTCCGGCCGGTCGGCGGCGAGGTCGGCCAGCTCGTTGCCGAACACGGACGTCCAGCTGGGTGCGCCCCCCGGTTTCTGGGCGGAGGCGGCGCGCACGGCGTGGAAACGGTCCGTGTCGTCCTGTTCGGCGGGGAGGTGTCCGCGGCCCTTCTCGGTGACGCAGTGCACCACCACGGGCTTGCGCAGAGCGACGGCCACGCGCAGCGCCGTCTCCACGGCCTCGATGTCATGGCCGCCCACCGGGCCGACGTAGGCGAGCCCCAGGTTCTCGAACAGGGCTTGCCCGGCGTCGCCCGCGCGGAGATCGGCGAGGTGTCCGGCGAAGGCGCCGATGGTGGGGGCGTAGGAGCGGCCGTTGTCGTTGAGGACCACGACGACGGGGCGTTCGGGGGCGGCCGCGATGTTGTTGAGGGCCTCCCAGGCCATGCCTCCGGTGAGCGCGCCGTCGCCGATCACGGCGACCACGGCACGGTCGCCGTGTCCGAGCAGGGCGTTGGCGCGGGCGAGGCCGTCCGCCCAGGACAGGGAGGTCGAGGCGTGGGAGTTCTCGATGACGTCGTGCTCGGACTCGGTGCGGCACGGGTAGCCCGACATGCCGCCGGTACGGCGGAGCGTGGCGAGGGCTTCGGTACGGCCGGTGAGGATCTTGTGGACGTAGGCCTGGTGACCGGTGTCCCACAGGATCTTGTCGCGGGGGGAGTCGAAGACGCGGTGCAGGGCGATGGACAGTTCGACGACCCCGAGGTTGGGGCCGAGGTGGCCGCCGTTGGCGGTGCAGGTGTCCACCAGCAGCCGCCGGATCTGCGGCGCCAGTTCGCGGGCCGCGTGCGGCGACAGGGCGCGCAGGTCCTCCGGGCCCCGGATCTCCTCCAGGCGTGGCATGGCGCAACCCTCTTTCTCCGGTGGTGAATTCATCGCACCCCGCCAGGCGTGGGCGAGCCTCCGCCGGATGATGGCGAGACCCCACCGGGTGGTGGCGAGACTCCGCCACCTGTCGGCGAAACCCCGCCCGACCCGGGCAAGACCCCACCGGGCCCGGGCGAAACCCTGCCGGGTGATGGCGAGACCCCACCAGGTGGTGGCGAAACCTCCCCGGACGTGCGCGAAACCCCGCCACCTGTCGGCGAAACCCCGCCCGACCCGGGCAAGACCCCACCGGACCCGGGCGAAACCCCGCCGAGTGATGGCGAGACTCCGCCGGTCCCGGGCGAAACCCCGCCAGATGTCGACGAGACCTCGCCGGCCAGCGGTGTCTGCGGGACGCGGCCGGTGACCGGGTCGGCCAGTCGGCCGGGCATGGAGAACACGACGTCCTCGGCGATGCCCTGCTGGAGTTCGACCTGGTCGAAGCCGAGTTCGGCGAGCCGGGCGACGAGCCCGTCGACGAGGATCTCCGGGGCGCTGGCCCCGGCGCTGATGCCGACCGAGGACACGTCCTTCAGCCAGGCCACGTCGAGGTGCTGTTCGTCGGGCACCAGATGGGCGGCGGCACCGTGGTCGCGGGCCACCTCGACCATACGCAGCGAGTTGCTGGAGTTGTGCGAGCCGACGATCAGGACCAGGTCGTTGTCGCGTGCGAGGTCCTTGACGGCGTTCTGCCGGTTCTGGCTGGCGTAGCAGATGTCGTCGCCGGGGGTGATCAGGTCGGTGAAGCGGGCGCGCAGGGCCTCGACGACGCGCTCGGTCTCGTCGAACGAGAGGGTGGTCTGGGTGAGGACGGCGACCGGGGTGTCGTCGGGCAGGCCTAGGCGCCGTACGTCGTCTTCGGTCTCGATGACGACGATCCGGTCGGGAGCCTCGCCGAGGACGCCCTCGACCTCCTCGTGGCCCTCGTGACCGACGAGGAGGATGGTGCGCCCGTCGCGGGCGAAACGCACCGCCTCCTGGTGGACCTTGGAGACCAACGGGCAGGTGGCGTCGATGACTTCGAGCTGCCGGCCGGCGGCGGCAGAGCGCACTCCGGGAGATACGCCGTGCGCGGAGAACACACAGACCGCGCCCTGCGGGACCTCCTCCTCGTTGTCGACGAAGACCGCGCCGCGCTTTTGCAGCTCCGAGACGATGTAGTGGTTGTGCACGATCTCCTTGCGCACGTACACCGGCGCCCCGTGTACGTCCAGCGCCCGCTCGACGATGCCGATGGCGCGCCGTACGCCCGCGCAGAAGCCGCGCGGCTGGGCCAGGACGATGTTCCTTTCGCTCACGTCACGTCACCCCCTGCGGGTACGGGGACGGCGGAGGTCATCCGGCGCGGGGTACGTGCGTCCAGCCTCAGGCGCAGCCGGCGAGGGTGATAGACGGTGGCCAGCGGAACCGGGCGGATGTCCATGCCGGGCTCGCAGCTCACCCGCCAGCGGCCGAGGATGGTGGCGAGCCCCAGGATGGCCTCGGTGCGTGCGTAGAGGTCGCCGATGCACTTGCGGGCGCCGGTTCCGAACGGCACGTAGGCGTGGCGGGAGGCCGGGGCGATACGGTCCGGGAGCCAGCGGTCGGGGTCGAACTTCTTGGGATTGTCGAAGGCGTCCTCGTACTGGGCGACCGCGGCGGGGCTGAAGACGATGGTGGAACCGGTGGGCAGCTGCCGGCCCGCGAGTTCGGTCGGGGAGGCGGTGAGGCGGGTGAACAGCCAGGCCGGCGGGTGCAGTCGCAGTGTCTCGGTGATGATCCGGTCGGCCAGGGAGAGGTTCGGCAGGTCGTCCCACTCCGGGGCGCGGCCGTCGAGGACGGCGTCGATCTCGTCGTAGAGCGCGGCCTCGATCTCCGGGTGCTGGGAGAGGAGGTAGAAGACCCAGGTGAGGGTGCCTGCGACGGTCTCCGTGCCGGCCGCCATGACGGTGATGACCTGGTCGTGGATCTCCGTGTCGCCGAGCCGGCCGCCGTCGTCGTCGCGGGAGGCGATCAGCGCGGCGAGCAGGTCGTCGCGCTCGATGTCGGAGCTGCGGTAGTCGTCGATGAGCTGCTGGGTGGTCTCGTGCAGGAAGTCCAGGTTGCTCTTGTACCGGCGCTGGGAGGGCAGCGGCAGTCGGCGGATCGCGGCCGGCAGGAACATCTGCCGGAACAGGCCGTTGAGCACGACGTCGAAGGAGCGTTCCACCTTGGCCGTCAGCTCGGGGCTGACGGGTGTGGAGTACAGGGTGCGGCCGACCGTACGCAGCGCCATGCCGTACATCTCCTGGAAGGCGTCGACGACCATGCCGTCCTGCCAGCGCGACGCCGTGTCCTCGATCTCGGCGTGCATCGCCTCGGCGTACTGCTTGAGCTGGCCGCGGGTGAACGCCGACTGCATCAGCCGGCGCTGGCGGCGGTGGTCGGCGAACGGGCAGGTGACCAGGCCGTTGCCGGCGATGTCCCGGGCGCGGTCGTAGAAGATGCCGCCCTTGTCGAAGGTGCGGTCGTTGGTCAGGACGTGCCGCAGCAGTTCGGGGTGGGTCGGGACGTAGGCCTTGGTGGGACCGATCTTGATCTCCACCAGGTCGCCGTGGGCCGACAGCGAGGTCATGAAGTTCACGGGGTGACGCATCATCTGGAGGGCGTGGCCCACGACGGGGAGCGCCCCGGGCGCCGCTCCCGCCGAAAAGGTGGTCTGCTCGGTCATTCGATTCTCAACTTCCCGTCATTACTGATCGGTTGACAGCTGTTCCGGTCTGTTGACAGCTGGGCGGCCTCGACGACCTGGCGCGGGTGCCTTGGTGCTGGTCGGCGATGCTGCTAGGTCCTGTCGTCACCTTCCCGTCGTCGCCCGGAGGGCGGCCTCGCGCCCGCTGCGGCAGCAGCCTGTGTCGCAGTAGGTGCGTGCTCTCGGTGTGCGGGCGTGGACCCTCGTACTGGACGTACTTGGGTCTGCGCCCGGTGCGGCGAGAGGGCGTGCAGGGCGTCGCGAGGCAGACGGGAATGGTCAGACAGGGCCTAGCGGGCGGTGCTGCCGAGCTCCTCCAGGTAGCCCTGGGCACCGGCGGCGAGCGCGAACTCGGCGTCGTAGCGGCCCGAGGAGCGGTGCCAGTCGTAGGAACCGCGGATCACGGTGCGCACGGCGTCGTCGCGGTAGCGCTCCAGGGCCTCGCGCTCGGCCTCGTCGAGCCGGTAGATGTCGCCGACCTGCGGCAGGCAGGACTCCAGCAGGAGGTACTGCTCCAGGCGGACGCGCACCTCGCTCTGGATGTGGGCGACGCTGCGGTCCTTGGACCAGCCGTGCTCCCGGCGCAGGATCATGACCATGTTGTTCTGCTCGCCGCGGGCCTCTTCCTTCTCCAGCGAGGCGATGTCGTTGAGCAGCAGATTGACGTCGACGGCGATCTGGAGCATCGCGGAGAGCACGGCACTGTCGAAGACCCGGTGCGGCACCTCGAAGCGGCCCGCGCGCTCGGCGAGGTCGACCGTCGGCTGCACCCCGATGGTCTGCCGGCGCACGGCCAGGTACTGGGCGGCGGAGTTGTACGGCGTGTCCCAGTGGCGGCTCTCCGCCTCGTCGACGTAGCCGTCGAAGTAGCTGCGCCAGTGCCGGGCGCTGCGCGCGCACCAGGCGGGTGTCATGCCTTCGCTGGTGCGCCGCCAGATGTCGGCGAAGCCGTGGGCGATGGGGGGCGCGGTGTCGGGGAGGGGGCCGTCCAGCGCCGCCGCGACCGCGTCGGTGAGCTGCTTGGTCTCCTGCGGGTTCTCGCCGCGCGGCCCGTCGAAGAGGTCGTCGAAGAGGAAGAACCACGACATCAGGTCGACACCCAGGTCCAGATCGGCGCCGGTGGCATGGGCGTAGAAGCGAGAGGCCAGGTCGGCGTAGCCGCCGCGCAGATGGCGCTCGGCCGCCGCCTCGGACTTGATCAGCCCGAGCGCGCGCGGCCATACGAGCTGTTCGGCGCCGGCGCGGGAGTGGTCCGGGCTCTGTCGGCCCGGCAGGGGTATGTGGAAGTCGACGTCTTGGGGCATGGGGAAATCCTTGGGAGTGGGTTGCGGAGATGCGGCGGGCATGGGGTGGTGCCCTGGGAGGTGCTGCGCTGATCAGAGGGGGAATGGGGGGATACGGGTATGGGGTGGGCCCGATCTCAGACCTCGCGGTCGACCACGAACCGCCCGAGCGCGAGGAGTTCGTCCCGTGCGCCGGCGTCCAGCTCGACACCGCGCAGCGCGTCCTCGGCCAGCACCATCCGCCGGGCGGCCTCGGCCAGCGCCCAGTCCCGGCCGCCGGCGCCTTCGATCAGCCCGGCCACGCGCCGCAGTTCCGTCTCGTCGCTTTCGCCGGGGGTGGTGAGCCAGGCGGCGAGCTCGTCGCTGAGCGAGCCGTCCTGGTTCAGTGCGTGGCTGACCGGCAGGGACTTCTTGCGGGAGCGCAGATCGGAGTGGACCGGCTTGCCGGTGACGGCCGGGTCGCCCCAGATGCCGAGGACGTCGTCGACGAGCTGGAAGGCGAGGCCCACCTGGTCGCCGTAGAGCGCCAGCGCGTCCACCTTCGCCTCCGGTGCCCCGGCGAGGACGGCGCCGATCGCGGCGCTCGCCGACAGCAGCGCGCCGGTCTTGCCGGCGGCCATGTCGACGCACTCCTCGACCGAGACGTGCGAGCGGTGTTCGAAGGACAGGTCCTGGACCTGGCCGCGGATCAGATGCCGGGTGGTGCGTGCCAGCAGCCGGGCGGCGGGCGCCGCCGTGGGCAGCCCGGTGTCCAGCAGCACCTCCTGGGCGAGCGCCAGCATCGCGTCACCGGTCAGGATGGCGCTGGAGGGACCCCACAGCTTCCACACCGTGCGCCGGTGGCGGCGTTCCTCGTCGCCGTCCATCAGATCGTCGTGCACCAGGGAGAAGTTGTGCACGAGCTCCACGGCGACGGCGCCGGGCAGCGCGACCTCCGGCGGCGCGCCGACCGCCTCGGCCGACAGCAGCGCGAGCGCCGGCCGTACGGCCTTGCCGGCGTCGGCGCTGGTGGGTGCGCCGCCTGCGGTGATCCAGCCGAAGTGGTAGGCCGCCTGGTGACGTGAGCGGTGGTCGAGCCGGTCGACGGCGGCGCGCAGCGCCGGGGTGATCGCGACCCGGCTGTGGCTGAGACTGGCGGGGGCGGTGCTCATACGGCGACCTCCGCGCGCCAGGGATCGGTCGGGTCGTCGAAGATGCTGACGACCTGGCGCATGATGCGCCGTTCGGCCGGGTCGAAGGCCTGCTTGGCGTGGACGGTGCCGAGTTGGTCCCACATGACGATGTCCCCGGGCTGCCAGGCGTGGGCGTAGGTGTACTGGGGCTTGCCCGCGTGCGCCAGCAGTTCGTCGAGCAGCTTGCGGCTGTCATCGAGGGCGAGGTCCACGATCCGCTTGGTGTTCAGGCTGCTGATGTAGACCGACTGGCGTCCGGTGCGCGGATTGCGGGCGATGAGGGGGTGGATGGTGGAGGTGCCGTCCTCGGGCTGGATCTGCGCGGTGCTCTCGCCGAGGGACACCTCGCCCTGGAGCTCCTCCTCGATGGTCTCCTCGTACCCGGTGCGCAGGGCGTGGCGGACCCGGTAGGAGTGCAGACGCCGGCGCTCCTCCGACGACAGCGACTCGTACAGGGCGTACATGTCGGTGAAGAGGGTCTCCCCGCCTCCGGAGGACGGTACTTCCACGGCTTCCAGGAAGCCGACCTGGGCGACGCGGGGGCGGAAGGAGTAGTCGGTGTGCCAGCCCATCCACCCGGCGTCGCCGACGCCGATCTTGCGGCCGTCCTCCACCAGGTTGGAGACGATCAGGATCTCGTTGTGGTCGGAATGGGCCCCGCTGGTCAGACCGGTCTTCGGGATGTACCCGAAGCGGCGGCCGAAGGCCAGGAACTCCTCGTAGGAGGGGGTCCGGTGGCCGCGGAAGACGAGGACGAGATGCGCGTCGAGTGCCGCCCAGATCTCCTCGAACTGGGTCTTGCCCATGTCGCCGGTGACATGGGCGCCGTGCACGACGGCGCCGAGAGCGGCGCCGGGTATCGGCGTTACGTCCATGGGCGTTGCCGCCTTTCGCAGAAGAGTGGGGGTGGTCAGCGCAGTTCGAGTCCGGCGAGGTCGCCGGACTCGCGCCAGCGCCTGAGGATGTTCACGAACTCCACCGAGCCGCCGCCGTAGCTGGCGTTCAGCAGGGGCAGTGCGCTCGGGTCGCCCTCGTTGTTGTAGAGACCGGGCGTGCAGTTCTCCAGGAAGTCGATGCCGTTCGTGGCGAGCCGGAGGATCTCCTTGACCCATTCCTTCTCGCCGGCCTCGGATGCCTCCACGACCTGGTGGCCGCGCTCCTCGACGGACTTGACGATGTGCGCGAGGTGCCGGGTCTGCTCGCCCAGCATGTAGGCGATGTTGACGTGCCGGCCGGCTTGGATCTTGGACAGGATGAAGCAGTTGGGGAAACCATTCACCTGGAGTCCGTGCAAGGTGTGCGCCCCGTCCGCCCACTTCTCCGACAGCTTCAGGCCGTCGCGGCCGACGATGTCGTAGCCGGCACGGTCGGTGTACGGGACGGCGAACTCGTGCTCGTATCCGGTGGCGAAGACCAGGCAGTCGACCGGGTACTCCCGGCCGTTCGCGACCACCCCGGCCGGGGTGAGCCGCTCCACGCCCTGCCCCTGGGTGTCGACCAGGGTCACGTTGGGCCGGTTGAAGGTCTGTAGGTAACCGTCGTGGAAGCAGGGCCGCTTGCAGTACACGCGGTAGTACGGCTTGAGGGCGGCGGCGGTCACGGGGTCGGTGACAACGCTGTCGATACGGGCGCGCAGTTCCTCCATCTTGAGGAAGTCCGCCCGCTCGGCCGCGAGCGCCCGCTCCTTCGGGTCGCCTCCGGTGTCGCCGGTGGGCAGGATCGCGGCAGCCAGCTTGGCCGTGGTCTGGGTCCAGCGGTCCTGGACCAGGTCCTCGTCCTGCGGGACGCCGGAGGTCAGCGCGTGGAAGTTCTCCATCCGGAACTGCTGCCAGCCCGGTTCGAGACTGTCCGCCCATTCGGACGGGGTGGGCCGGTTGCCTCGGACGTCGACCGCGGCCGGGGTGCGCTGGAAGAGGACGAGCTGCTCGGCCCAGTCGGCGAGGTGTGGGGCGAGCTGGATCGTCGTCGAGCCGGTGCCGATGACACCGACCTTCTTGTCCTTCAGCTTGGTCAGGCCGCCGGTGCTGTCGCCGCCGGTGTAGTCGAAGTCCCAGCGGCTGGTGTGGAAGGAGTGCCCGGCGAACGTCTCCAGGCCGGGCAGCCCGGGGAGTTTGGGGCGGTGCATCAGACCGATCGACATGGCCACGTACCGGGCCCGGATCAGGTCGCCGCGGTCGGTGCTCACCAGCCAGTTCCCGGCGGCCTCGTCCCAGCGCAGCTCGGTGACGGTGGTCTGGAAGAGGGCGTCGCGGTAGAGGTCGTACCGGTGGGCGATCTGTTGGAGGTGGGCGAAGATCTCGGGCCCGGTGGAGTACTTCTCGGTGGGTATCGTGCCGGTCTCTTCGAGCAGCGGCATGTAGATGTAGCTCTCGACGTCGCACCGGACGCCGGGGAAGCGGTTCCAGTACCAGGTGCCGCCGACGTCGCCGGCCTCGTCGATCAGCCGGATGCGCTCCAGGCCGGTCGCCTTGCGCAGATGGGCGCCGGTGAGCAGGCCGCCGATGCCGGCGCCGACGACGGCGACGTCCACCTCGTCGGTGAGCGGCTCGCGCTCCTGCCACTTGGTGTAGGGGTCCTTCGCGTAGCGGCTGAAGTCACCGCGCGCGAACTGGTAGGTGCGGCCGACGCTGCGCTTGTCGCGTTCCTGCCGGTATTTCTCCCTCACCGCTTCCAGGTCGATGGTCAGTGCTTCGTCGCTACGGTCGTCGCTTTCGGCGCGGGCCACAGCTCCTCCTCGGGGGAAGGGGGCGGAAGGGAAACATGACGCCCTACGTCGTCGAACTGATCGCGCAGCCGCAGTGGGGCGTCGGAGTTGCTGAAGAGGTAGAAGCGGTCGGAGCCGAGGGCCTCCCACACGAGTCCGGCGACGTCCTCGGCACTCACCGAGGTGTCGCCGCCCGCGCCGCGCGGGGCCGTCAGTCCTTGGACCATGGGGGTGTCGACCCGGCCGGGGCACAGCACCGACACCCGGACCGCGGTGCCCCGCAGATCGGCGCGCAGACTGCGCGCGACGGCGAGGTCGGCGTGCTTGGAGGCGGCGTAGGCGGCGCTGCCCGCGCCGACGACGAAGGCGGACATCGAGGCGGTGTGGATCAGATGGGCGGGCCTGCCGTGCTCCAGCAGCCGGGGGACGAAGGCGCGGGCCACCAGGACGTGCGCCCAGTGGTTCACCTCGAAGACCTGCCGCATCAGCTCCAGCGGCACCTCCCACAGGGGCTGTCCCACGGGGCCGAGGACCCCGGCGTTGTTGCACACCACGTCGATGTCGCCGAGCAGGTCGAACGCCGTGTCCGTGAGCCGTTCGACGGCGTCCGGGTCGGTCAGGTCGGCGGTCACGGCGGTGACCTGAGCGCCTTGTGCGGTGAGTTCGGCGGCCCGGCGGTGCAGTGCGTCGCCTTCGACGTCCGCCATGACCACGCTCACGCCGGCCCCTGCGAAGCGGGCGGTGAGGGCGAGGCCGATGCCGCTGGCCGCGCCGGTCACCACGGCTGTCCTTGTCTGTAAGTGCACCTGACTGTCTCCGCTTCTGCGCGCGGGTACGCCGAAGGACGGCGCACCGTTGCCAACGAGAAGGTCTGGATCAGATCGCGCCGTTCGAGGGAGGCGGGTGTCAGCTGGGGTCGGGGAGCTTCAGGCTGATCACGAGAACGATCACCGAGAAACACGCCAACAGGGCGAGGACGAGCACGGCTGCCGACGCCGTCGACAGCGAATCGGCCAGGGAGATGTAGAGGGTTCCGCCGACGGTCGCACCCAGCGCCGTCGCCATCTGCTGGCTGGTCACCAGCACACCGCTGCCCATGCCGGCCTGCGCGGAGGGTACGTCGGCGAGGATCATCCGGAACAGTGTGGGGCCGATCAGTGCCGCGCCCACGCCGAAGAAGGCGATCCCGACGAGCACGAGCGCCAGGGAGGGATGCGGCCAGCCGAGCCAGACCACCAGCGCCAGCAGCAGCAGGCTCGCGCCCTGGACGAGGCTGCCCAGGGTGACGATCCGGCCGCCCAGGGCCGCGGCGATTTTCGGGGTGAACCGCGCCACCACGAAGAACGCCACGGCGAACGGCGCCAGTCCCGCTCCGGAGGCGAGCCCGTCGAGGCCGAAGTGACCCTGCGCAACCAGCGCGTAGACGAACAGGAAGGCGCCGAAGCCGGCCGAGAACGGCACCATCGCCGCCAGCCCTTGGCGCATCCCCGGATGGGACAGCACCGACGGGGACAGCAGTGGTGAGCCGCCCCGCGCCTCCAGTCCGCGTTCGACCCGCACCAGCGCCAGCGCCGCCGCCGCGGCGACCACGAGCGACGACCACAGCCACAGCGGCCAGCCCAGGTCGGGACCCGCCACGACCACGGCCAGGACACAGACCATGGCGACACCGAACAGCACGGTGCCCAGCGGGTCGAAGCCCGGCTTCGCGTCGGCCCTGGTCGCGGGGACCCGCCGGACGGCCAGCAGTGCGGCCACTCCGATCGGCACATTGATCACGAAGACCGACCGCCAGCCGAGACCGGCGACGTCCAGCGAGACCAGCAGCCCGCCCAGGATCTGCCCGGTGACCATGCCGAGGCCCGCGGTCGCGCCGTACATGCCGATCGCTCGGGCCCGCGCCTGGCCCTGGGTGACCGCCTGGATCGTGGCCAGCACCTGCGGTACGAGCATGGCGGCGGCCGCGCCCTGCGCGAGGCGGGCCGCGACGAGGAACTCGATGGTCGGGGCGAGTCCGCACAGCGCCGAGGTGATGGTGAACGCCGCGAGTCCGTAGGCGTACAGGCGCCGTCTGCCGAAGGCATCGCCCAGCCGTCCGCCCAGCACCAGGCCGAGGGCGTAGGTGAGGCCGTAGCCGGACACCACCAGCTCCAGTGCGGCGGCGCCGCCGTGCAGGTCGTCACTGATCGAGCTCAACGCCACATTGACGATGGAGGCATCGACGATGGACAGGGCGTATCCCGTGAGCACCACCACGAGGGCGATGCCGCTGAGTCCCTCGGCGACTGGTTCCGTGCCGACCGAGGGCTCCGGTGTCGCGTTGGGCTCCTTCAGAGGGGGGAGACCCTCGCGTTTCGTCATGCGCTGCCTACCAGGCGTTCGTGGGGGGACGGTTGAAGCGGGTGCGGGGGTGACAACGTCACTCGGTGGCGGTGGGGGTGCCGGTGATCTTCGACAGGATTCCCTTGGAGGGGTCCTTCGCGGACTCCGGCCAGGGGGTCAGGGAGTTGAACCCGCGGTGCGAGGAGGCGGGCTGGATACGGGTGTCCATCGACATCCGCATGCCGGCCGGGTCCGCCGAGACGTTCGGGATGGACTTGTGACACATGAAGGCGTGGAAGATGAGCACGTCGCCCGGTTCCATGGGCGAGAACAACAGCTGCTCGTCCGCGCCGAACTCCTCCGCAGGGATACCGCGCACGGCGTGGCCGAAGCGGCGGAAGTTCTCGGTGACGACGTGCTCGCGCAGGCCCTTCTTGTGGCTGCCGTCGGCGACGGCGACGCCGCCTATGCCACGGGTCGTCGCGAGCAGCGGCGTCCAGGCGGTGCGGAAGTCCTTGTTCGGGCCGATGTAGAAGCCGTCCTGGTGCAGCGGCGTCAGGAAGCTCGGATCCGCGGAGCCCGCGGCGGAGGGGTAGTAGCGGATCGTCGTCGACTTGAAGACGAAGACGGGCTCGCCGAGGGCCTTCTCCCAGACCTTGAGGGTCGAAGGGTGGTTCCACAGGTCGTCGTACTTGACGTAGTCGTGCATCGCCACCTCGTCCACCGCCTCGAAGGACTCGATGGTGAGGGTGTCGAGCGTGGTGCCGGGGGCGGCGTGGCCGAGTGCTATCAGGCCCTCGAGCATCTGCTCGGCGGCGGTCCGCACGAGTTCAGGGTCCAGAGCGCCGCGCAGATAGAGGTAGCCGTGCTCGTCGTAGAACCGGTCCAGGGCCTCACGGTCGTCGAGAAGAGGCGTGCAGTCGACGTAGTCGCTGAAAGTGTCCGTCATGGTTTCTTGTCCTCGTGACGTCTGTGCGTGGGAGGGGAGGAGCGCCAAACATCCGGGCGGGCCGACGGCTTGGATCGTGCGGTTCCTACCGCCTGTGACCATGAACGGCGGACGGCTGTGTTGTCGCTCGTGCAATACCACTCAGAAGATGATGGGGAGTTCGTCGAACCCGCCGGTGATCCGGTGCTCCTGCCAGCGCAGTGACTCCTCGGGTACCGCGAGCCGCAGGTTGGGCAGTCTGCGGAACAGCCGCTCGAACACCGCGGTCAGCTCGATCCGGGCCAGCACGCGGCCGATGCAGTGCCGGGTGCCGTGCCCGAATGCCATGTGCGACTTGGGCTTGACCCGGTCCACGTCGAACAGGTCGCTGTCGGGGAACGCCCGGCCGTCGATGTTGGCCGCGCCGATGGCCAGCATCACCGCGTCTCCGGTGCGGATCACTGTCCTGCCGACGGTGATGTCGCTGTGCGCGTAGCGGGGTATCAGCGCGTTGGATCCCTTGCCGCCGACGGCCAGGCGCAGGATCTCCTCGACCGCGGACGGTGCGAGTTCGGGCTTCTCGGCCAGCAGGGCACGCTGAGCCGGATTGCGCAGCAGCAGGAGAACGCCCAGGTCGATGCGCACGATGGTGGTCTCGTAGCCGAACAGCAGCACGGCGTTACCCAGCTGGGCAATCTCCGCGTCGGACAACGCGCCGTCCTTCTCGGCGATCAGCTCGGACAGGATGTCGTCGCCCGGCTCGATTCGCTTGCGCGCCACCAGTTCCATCATGTAGTCGACGACCTGTTGAAAGGTGTTCGCCGAGTGCTGGTTGTCGCTCTGGTCGAATGTGCCTCGCGCCCACTGCCCGAACCGCTCCCGGTCGGCCAACGGCACGCCGAGCAGATCGCAGACCACCATGGTCGGCAACGGGAACGACAGCGCGTGGTGCAGGTCGACCGGCGAAGTGCCGACGGCCAACTGGTCGAGCAGGTCGTCCACGTGGTGCTCGATCCGGGTCTTCATCAGGCGCATCCGGCGCGTGGAGAACCGGGGCACGAGCAACTCGCGCATCTGCGGATGGTTGGTGGCCTCGGTGTCGTAGTCGTCCCCGGCCATCAGCGCCATCATGAAGCTCCTGGCCGCGCTCTTGACCGACGTCTCCGGGTGGGGATTGCTGAGACCGAGTCGACGGTCGGCGAGGAGTGCCTTCACCTCGTCGTAGCGGGTGACCAGCCAGGCATCTTCACCGGCGGTCCGCACCCTGGCGATCGGTCCATCCTGCTGCAATGCGCGCATCTGGGGCGCGATGCCGAGGATGGCGGGGTTGTCGAAAGGTAATCGCGGAAGTTCGTTCATGTGGTCATTCCTCGTGAGCGTCATGCAGGAAGTGGCGTCGTGCAGGGCATTCGTCGGGTATCCGGGCACGGCGACGGCATCGGTGGCGTCGGGTGCGGGCGCGCCGGTCCACGGAGCGCTGAAGCGGCGGCCGCCGTTTCGGCGGACGGCTGTTGCTGACGTGCGGACGGTGCAGACCCCGGGTCGGCGAGAAACTACAAGGACGACCCGACGAGCAGTGCCAGGTCGATCAGGCGGTTCGAGTAGCCCCACTCGTTGTCGTACCAGCCGACGACCTTGACCTGCGGGCCGGACACCCGGGTGAGCCCGGCGTCGAAGACACAGGAGGCCGGGTCGCCCACGATGTCGGTGCTGACCAACGGCGCGTCCACGGAGGACAGCAAGCCCTTGTACGGTCCCGAGGCCGCCGCCGCGTACGCCTCATTCACCTCGTCCACAGTGGTGCCACGGCTGGTGACGACGGTGAGGTCGGTGACCGAGCCGGTGGGGACGGGCACCCGCAGGGCGAAGGCGTCCAACCGACCGGCGAGTTCCGGCAGGACAAGGCCGATGGCCTTGGCGGCGCCACTGGAGGTGGGCACGATGTTCAGGGCCGCGGCGCGGGCCCGGCGCAGGTCCGTGTGCGGGGCGTCCTGGAGGTTCTGGTCCTGCGTGTAGGCGTGGACCGTGGTCATCATGCCGGAGTCGATGCCGACGGCGTCGTGCAGCACCTTGGCCAGTACGGCGAGACAGTTGGTGGTGCAGGAGGCGTTGGAGATGATGGTGTGGCGCTCGGGGTCATAGGCACCGTCGTTGACGCCCAGCACCACCGTGATGTCCTCGCCGCTGGCCGGAGCGGCGATGATGACCTTCTTCGCTCCGCCTTCGACATGTGAGCGCGCCCTCGCGGCGTCGGTGAAGATGCCGGTGGACTCGATCACGATGTCCACTCCCAGGTCACCCCAGGGCAGGGCGCCCGGGTCGCGCTCGGCGAGAACCTTGACCGTCCGGTCACCCACGCGGATCGCGCCCGGCTCGGCGGTGATCTCCTCGGGGAAGCGTCCCAGAATCGAGTCATAGGCGAGCAGGTGAGCCATCGTGGGCACGTCGCCCAGGTCGTTGACGGCGACGATCTCCAGCTCCGACGTCCGCGCCGCCGCCGCACGGAAGACGTTGCGACCGATGCGCCCGAAGCCGTTGATCCCGATCCGCACAGTCATTGGTGTGTTCCTCACCTAGCGCTCTACCAGTCCGTTGACGCGCCGTTGCGCCAGGTGCAATCCAAACCGTGCACCTGGACGAGGCGCCGGCATGCGATCGATAACGAGCTTATATAAGTCTGCGATACATTTCCAGAGTGCCTTCTACGCAGCGTTCTCACATGAACACGGACTTGGATGTCGGTGACCTCACCAGGGCGATCGAGAACTTCAACCGCTACTACATCCGGCTTCCCGCGGTGCAGAAGCTGTCGTTCACGACACTGTCCGTGCTGGACACACTGGCCCACAGCGGTCCCAAGCGGCTTACCGAGCTGGCCAGAACCGAGCAGATCAGCCAGCCAGGACTCACCCAACTGGTCACCCGCCTCGAACGCGACGGTCTCGTGGAACGCCGCTCCGACCCGGCGGATGGACGCGCCGTCCTCGTCCACATCACCGACTCCGGCCGAAAGATCGGCCACGTCCGGCACGAGGACCGGGGCCGTCATCTGACCCCGCTGATCGACCAGTTGACGGCCACGGAGCGACAGGCGATCGCTGCGGCTCTGCCCGCCCTGACCCGCCTGGCGAAACTCGGGACCGATGCCGGACCGTAGGGCTCATCCGTTTCTCGAACGTGCCGGCCACACCCACCAACCGACGGCGATTGAGGGCATTCCCCCGTAGAAATGGACACCATTTCGTATCGCTGCGCGCCAAGTGTGTCGGCGGTTGACGCGAGTTCGCGGTCGCCGGGAGATGTCTGTGCGGCTGCCGAGTGCCGTCGTGCGGTGTTGTGTCCGGTGACCAGCGGGTCGGTATGGAAGTTGGCGCCGGACAGGCTGCCGCGGGTGACCGCGGCAGCCTTGAGCGCGTCGCGACCAGTTCAGTGCGCAACGCGGTCGGCGTTGGATCGCCCGGCGAGGCGCGCGAGGAGCAGTCCACGACCGCCGCCAAGTACAAGAACTCGCCGTCGCCGACGGCAAGATGGATGACGTCGGAATCTTGAACCCGCACATGATGTGCAGCCGCCCGGCGTTGTAGAGGCCGGTGACCCAAGTGGCGGTCCTGATGCGTGCCTAAGGGCTGTCCCGTAATCCCCGGCGGGCGCACGACGACAGCTACGGCACCTCGCCGCGTTGTCGGATCGCCCGAATACACCCAGCATGAGGACGACCCTCCGCCTTGCGATGCACCGCATCTGACGGCGCGCGCTGATCCACCGGCGATTACGGGACAGCCCTTAGGCGACGTGCACCCGACCGCAGATCGGCTGAAACCAGGTGTCGAGATCAGCAAATTCGTGGCACCTCCAACCGCCCCGCCCTTTGGAGTCAGTCGGCCTCACGTGGACCCCACATCCCCACGCAACCCGGTCCGGTAATTCCTGTCCAGTGGCTGTCCTTGAACACTGGCGGAATTGCAATCGACAAACCCGGGTGCCCCAGTACTGTCTTGACATCTCCGACTCCGGCTCCGCAGCAACTCGTCGCCGGCGGCGGTGGCCGCGAGGAATTACCGCGCTCCGCCCGCTGTTCTTCGGCGCAGCAGCCCTTGCACGAATCCCAAGGAGGCCGAGCGTGTACGCCGACCCAGCAACGATCCGCAAGATCCTCACCGAGCTCGGCGACACCTGGGCGATCGTCGGCCTGTCGTCGAACCAGCGGCGTGCGGCATATGGCGTCGCCGATGTCCTCCAGCGCTTCGGCAAGCGCGTCGTGCCGGTGCATCCGAAAGCGGAGACGGTCCACGGCGAGCTGGGGTATCCCTCCCTGGAAGCGATCCCCTTCGATATCGACGTCGTCGACGTATTTGTCAACAGCGACCTCGCCGGCCCCATCGCCGACGAGGCAATCACCATCGGCGCCAAGGCCGTCTGGTACCAACTCGGCGTCGTGGACGAAGCCGCGTACGACCGCACCCGCGCAGCCGGCCTCGACATGGTCATGGACCGCTGCCCGGCCATCGAGATCCCACGACTCGGCTGACCGGCCCGGGTCACGAAGTAACGGGGACACGGGGACACGGGGACACGTCCATACGAAACGGAATCACGCCTGCGGGCACTGTCCAGGTCGATGTCGTGAACGTCTTCGACGGCCGGCTGCGCCGACCCCCAACTGCCGTGAGCGGCGAAATCAGTTGACACCTGTCGCCCCTCACGGGTTCCCTGCTCCGGTGTCCACCCTTCGTATCGAGCAGCCGGACGACGAGGCCCGTCTCAAGGACTGGCAGTACGTCCACAATGTGATCGTCCCGCCCGCCGCCCTGTCCCTCGACGACGTCCGGGAACGCGTCCGGCGCTACCACCTTGAGGTCGCCTACCTCGGCGACGCCCTGGTCGGCTGCACGACGGTACGTCCGCCCACGGACGACACCGCCACCGCCACGGTGATCGCCCGGGTACTCGCCGAACACCGTGGTCAGGGCTTCGGCGAGCAGCTCTACACACACGGCCTCGACCAGGCACGCGCGGGGGGAGCCGAAGTGATCGAGACCGTCGTCCTGGCCTCCAACGAGGACGGGCTGCGGTTCGCCGAGAAGCACGGGTTCGTCGAAATCGAGCGGTACTCGCTGCCGGGAGACACCGTCCAGTGGATCGACCTGCGGCTGGCCTGAGGAGTCAGTGTTCCTCGCCGAGGAACGTGGTGACGGCCTCCGTGAAGCGGCGGGGGTCGGCGCGCCACGGAAAGTGACCGGCGCCCGGCACCACGACTGTCTCCGCCTCGCGGAACAACGGCGATCGAGGCGGCCACGTGGGGAAGCGGGCCCCTGTCCAGTTCGCCCACGAGGACCAGAACCCATGCCTCCCCCACGGCGACGAGCGGCGCGGGCTCCGCCCGGGTCGAAGGCACCAGGAGACATGTACTGATCCGCGGCCCCTTCGTTGGACTGCTCGACGTCGGTCGCGGCGTGCGCCTGAGCTTCCGCGTCCCCACAGCCGCCGTAGAAGAACGGCGCGACGGCATCCCAGTCGGCGTCGGCCACGGAGCCGGCCCGGATCCGCTCGCAGGATTCGTTCGCATCAGCGAACCATGGCTCGTCCTCTCGCGGCGCGACCCCCTCCGGGCGGTGCTCTTCGGTACGTCGACGCCCAGGGCGCGCGCTCGGCCGGTGACGAGCGTGCGGGTGCGGACTCGCCCCGGGTGCGGGCCGCGTAGAGAAGGGCCGCGTCGCCGCCCGCCCGCCGAGTGGGCGAGAAGAAATGCGCTCAAGCCCGAGGTGCGCGCGGAGGGCCTCGACGTCGGTGACCTGCCGGTCGCAGCGGTACGTCGCCGGGTCGGCCGGAGTGCCGGAGGCGCCGGTGCCCCGCAGATCAAGCACGATCAGCGGGCGATGCCTGGACAGTCCGCCGAGATAACCGAGGGAGGCGGAGGCGCGCATCGGGCCACCGGGCAGGCAAAGCACCGGTTCGCCCGCGCCCACGACGTGACGGGCCGCAAACAGATGTTCACCTTTACCCGGCCATACTCGGGCTTTGCCTCAGGTTAGCCACGTGTACAGATGCGATTGCTTCCATCGAAGAATGGACCACATCACGTTCCTCGTGGCGGTCGTCATCGTCACTGCGCTGGCATTCGACTTCACGAACGGATTCCATGACACGGCGAACGCGATGGCCACGTCCATCGCCACCGGTGCGCTCAAACCGCGCACAGCGGTCCTGATCAGCGGCGTCCTGAACGTCGGCGGAGCCTTCCTCTCCACCGAGGTCGCCAAGACGATCTCCGGCGGCATCGTCGACGACACCCTGGTCACGCCGGGCATGATCTTCGCGGGACTGATCGGGGCGATCCTGTGGAATCTGATGACCTGGCTCGTCGGGCTTCCGTCCAGTTCCTCGCACGCCCTGTTCGGCGGGCTGATCGGGGCGGTGTGGGTCGGCGCGGGTGAGCGCGGCGTGCACTTCGACATGGTGGTCCAGAAGATCCTGATCCCGGCCGTGGCCTCGCCCCTGGTGGCGGGCATCGCCGCTCTGCTGGCCACCTACTTCGCGTACAGGATCACCGCACGGGCCCGCGAGAAGTCGGTGACCGAGGGATTCCGGCTCGGTCAGATCGCCTCGGCCTCGCTGGTCTCGCTGGCGCACGGCACCAATGACGCGCAGAAGACGATGGGCGTGATCACACTGACCCTGATCTCGGCCGGGGCGCTGGGTCACAACGCAGGTCCCCCGGTGTGGGTGATCGCTTCGGCCGGTCTGGCCATCGGGCTCGGCACCTACATCGGCGGCTGGCGGATCATCCGCACCATGGGCAAAGGCCTCACCGACATCCAGTCACCCCAGGGCTTCGCCGCCGAGGCCGCCTCCACGACGGTGATCCTCACCTCGGCCCACCTGGGTTTCGCGCTCTCCACCACACAGGTCTGCTCGGGCGGCATCCTCGGCGCCGGTCTGGGCAGGCGTCTGGCAGAGGTCCGCTGGGGCACCGCGGGCCGCATGGTGATCGCCTGGATGGTCACCCTGCCCGCCGCTGCGCTGGTCGGCGGGGTCTCCGCGAGCGTCGTGAAGCACGGCGGGAACCTCGGCACCGCGGTGATCGCACTCGTGGCCCTGGCCGTCGCCGCGGTCATCGTGATCGCCTCGCGCCGCAACCCGGTGAGCGCCAAAAACGTGAACGACGCCCACGAGGTCACCGTCCGCAGCACGACGCCGGCCGATGTCGGCACGGCCGCCTAACCACGGGGAGTTCTGGACATGCATCTCGACTGGAGCGCACTCGGCGAGGTAGCCGCGGTGAGTACGGGAGTCACCGTCGCGGTGGTCGTCGTCTTCGCCCTCGGCGTGCTGGGCCTCGCCCGCGTCGAGTCCGCGCGTGAGGGCGACGGCACCCACACCCTGGGGTTCGCCCAGGCCGGGATCTGCTTCCTGGCCTGCGCGGCCGTGGTGGCGTACGGAATCTATCTGATCGTGCCGCGGTTCCACTGACGTCTGACACTGGAGCTGGGCACGGGCACTGGCACTGGCACTGGCACTGGCACTCAAGCACCGGGAGAAGGGAAGGCTGACATGACACCACTGATGGCGGGGATGCGGGTCGACTACAGCGACCACGACGACCCCGTGCTGATCCGCCCTGACGGCAGCCCGGTAGATACCTGGCGGGAGAACTACCCCTACCCGGAGCGCATGGAGCGCAAGGAGTACGACTGGCACAAGCGCCTCCAGCAGATAGAACTGCTGAAGTTGCAGAGCTGGATAAAGGAGTCCGGGCGACGGCTCGTCATCGTCTTCGAGGGACGGGACGCGGCCGGCAAGGGCGGCACCATCAAGCGGTTCACCGAGCACCTCAATCCGCGTGGCGCACGGGTCGTGGCCCTTGAGAAGCCGACCGAGCGCGAGCGCGGGCAGTGGTACTTCCAGCGGTACGTGGAGCATCTGCCGACCGCGGGCGAGATAGTGATGTTCGACCGGTCCTGGTACAACCGGGCCGGCGTCGAGCGTGTCATGGGCTTCGCCACGGACGACGAGTACCGGCGCTTCATGCGACAGGCCCCCGCGTTCGAGCGGATGCTGGTAGACGACGGTGTGGACCTGATCAAGTTCTGGTTCTCGGTCTCACAGGGCGAGCAGCGCACCCGTTTCACCATCCGCCAGGTCGACCCCGTACGGCAGTGGAAGCTGAGCCCCATGGACCTCGCCTCGCTGGACCGCTGGGACGACTACACCGCCGCCAAGGTCGCCATGTTCCGCGAGACGGACACCGAACAGGCGCCCTGGACCGTGGTGAAGAGCAACGACAAGAAGCGGGCCCGCGTCGAGGCCATGCGCAGCGTCCTCGCCCGCTTCGACTACACCGACAAGGACATGGAGGTCGTCGGCAGCCCCGACCCGAGCATCGTGGGCGCGGCGGCGAACCTGCTGGAGGAGGGCGAGGACGACACCGCCCACGTCTTCTGACGCGTACGCCGACCCGCTCGTAGCAATCTCAGTCAATCTCAGTCGTGAACCCGACCGGTCGTAGCGCTTGCCGTGAACCCGACGGGTCGTAGCCATCTCAGCCGTGAACAGGCCGGTCGTAGCCATCTCAGCCGTGAACCGGCCGGTCGCAGCGCTCTCAGTCGTGAACCGGCCGGTCGTTGAGGCGGTGGTCGGCGAGGCTCAGCGCCTCGTCGACCACCCGGCGCAGGTGACCGTCGCCGAGTGAGTAGATCACCCGGCGGCCTTCCTTCCGGGTGTTCACGAGCCCGGCGAGACGGAGCCGGGCCAGGTGCTGGCTGACGGCGGGCCGGGCGGCCCCACAGGCCTCCGTCAGTGTGGTGACGTCGGCTTCTCCGCCGGTCAGGGCATGCAGCAGGGCGAGGCGAGTCCGGTCACCGAGCAGTGCGAGAAGTTCCGCCGCGAGCGCGAACTGTTCCTCGGCAGGGGTGCGCGGATGCGCATCATGTGCAGGTGATAGGTGCATGCGTGCGCTCATACGCACATAATGGCTCCGTGGACGGTGCCGCGTCCACTCCCGCGCACCGGAGAGGGACCCACGTGAGCGACGAGCACCCCCACGACCACAGCCGCAGCCCCAGCCACAGCCACCCGCATGGCCAGGGTCACACCCACGATCACGACCACAGCCGCAGCCACCCTCATGGCCAGGCTCACACCCACGACCGCACCGAGGGCAACTCCCGCCACCTCCCGCACCGCCTACGCCACCTCCTCACCCCGCACTCCCACGAAGCCGCCGACAAACTCGACGCCGCCCTGGAGTCATCGGCAAGAGGCATGCGCGCCCTCTGGGTCTCCCTCGTCGTCCTCGGCGCAACCGCCGCCGCGCAAGCGGTCGTTGTCGTGCTCTCGGGGTCGGTCGCACTGCTCGGCGACACGGTGCACAACGCGGCGGACGCCCTCACCGCCGTGCCGCTCGGGATCGCCTTCGTGCTGGGCCGCCGCGCGGCGACGCGACGTTTCACCTACGGCTACGGCCGGGCGGAGGACCTCGCGGGCATCGTGATCGTGCTGACGATCGCCGCGTCCGCCGCCTTCGCGGCCTGGACGGCGGCCGACCGGCTTCTCAACCCCCGGCCGATGCACCACATCCCGGTCGTCGCCGTCGCCGCGGTCATCGGCTTCCTCGGCAACGAATGGGTTGCCCGCCACCGCATCCGCGTCGGCCGCGAGATCGGCTCCGCCGCACTGGTGGCGGACGGACTCCACGCCCGTACGGACGGATTCACCTCACTGGCCGTGCTGGTGGGCGCGGGCGGCGCGGCGCTCGGCTGGCAACTCGCCGACCCGCTGGTGGGGTTGGCGATCACGGCCGCGATCCTGCTGGTGCTGCGCGACGCCGCACGCGAGGTGTTCCGGCGCGTGATGGACGCGGTCGACCCGGCGATGGTCGACCGGGCCGAGGAGGCGCTGCGCGAGGTGCCGGGTGTGCACGGGGTGGGTGAGCTGCGACTGCGCTGGATCGGGCACCGGCTGCGCGCCGAGGTGGCGGTCGTGGTCGACGGCGAGGTGAGTGTGCGCCGGGCCCACGACATCGCCGTCGAGGCCGAACACGCCCTGCTGCACGCCGTACCGAAGCTCACCGCGGCCCTGGTCCACGCCGATCCGGCCCCGGCTCCGGGCGAGAGCGACCCCCATCTGCCGCTGGCGCATCACGCCACCGTCTGACCCGCCATCAGGCGACGCCGAGCCCCTCCAGCACCACCACATTGGGCAGTTCCGCGAACGCCTTCCCCGGCACCAGCAGCTTTCCGCGCCGCCGTCCGCTCCCCACCAGCACATACGGCAACTCGACGACCGCCGAGTCCACCAACACCTGCCAGTCGCCGGGGAGTCCGATGGGTGTGATGCCGCCGTACTCCATTCCGGTCTCCCCGGTCGCGATGTCCATCGGCGCGAACGAGGCCTTGCGGGCGCCGAGTTGGCGGCGGACCGCGCCGTTGACGTCGACGCGGGTCGCGGAGAGGACGACACATGCGGCGAGCGTGGTCTCGCCGCCGCGCTTGCCCGCGACGACCACGCAGTTGGCGGACTGGTCGAGCAGTTCCTTGCCGTAGTGCTCCAGGAAGGTCGCGGTGTCGGCCCAGGCGGGGTCCGTGTCGACGTAGACGATCCGGTCGGCGGGGGTGTCACCACGCCAGTCGCGTACGGCGTCGGCGACCGGGCTGGTGAGTTCGCCGAGGCAGTCGGGGGCGGGCGTGGCGTGGTCGAAGTGTCCGATCGGTGCGCGCATGATCGCACGCTAACAGCCGCGCGTGGGCCCTCGGTCAGGCGTCCCGGTGCACGCCCGGCACCGACACGGTCATGATCATTTCCATCGGCGCGTCACTGTCATTGCCGTACGTGTGAGGGGTGTTGGCCTCGAAGGAGGCACTGGCGCCTGCCGGTACGCGATGCTCGATGCCGTCGACCGTGAGGGTCAGCTCGCCCGCCGTGACATGGAGGAGTTCGACCGTGCCGGTGGGGTGCGGATCGGACGGGCTGCCCTCGCCGGGCATCAGCCGCCAGTCCCACATCTCCAGCGGCCCCGGTGCCTCGGTGCCCGCGAGAAGCCGGTTGTAACTGCCGGCGTCGGTGTGCCAGAGCCGTACGGCCTGGTCGGCCGGGACGATCCGGACCTTGGGGCCCTGTTCGTAGTCGAGGAGGGTGGTGATGCTGATGCCGAGCGCGTCACCGATCTTGACGACGGTGCCGAGGCTGGGGTTGGTCCTGGCCTGCTCGATCTGGATGAGCATGCCGCGGCTGACTCCGGCACGGGCGGCGAGCGCGTCCAGGGTGAAGCCGCGCTCGGTGCGCCAGCGCTTGACGTTGCGCGCCAGGGACTGGGTCAGCAGGTCGAGGTCCGACACATTCCGTCCAATATTCTGAATGACAGAGTTCAATTCATTGAACTATGGTGTGGTGCACCAGATTGTTCACCAAACTGTACTGCGAGGCACCTCATGACAGCACTCTTCGCCCTGGCCACCAGCCTCCTGTGGGGCATGGCGGACTTCGGCGGAGGTCTGCTGACCCGACGTATGCCCGCCCTCTCGGTGGTCGTTGCCTCGCAGACGATCGCGGCCGCCGTCCTCGGCGTGGTCGTGCTCGCCACCGGCGGCTGGAGCGAGGCCGGCCCGCAGTTGTGGTTCGCGGTGGCCGCGGGCCTGGTCGGTCCGGTCGCGATGCTCTCCTTCTACAAGGCGCTGGCGCTCGGCCCGATGGGCGTGGTCTCACCGCTCGGCTCACTGGGCGTCGCCGTACCGGTCGGCGTGGGTCTCGTCCTGGGCGAGCGTCCGGGGCTGCTCCAGTTCGCCGGCATCGCGGTCGCCGTCGTCGGGGTCGTGCTCGCGGGTGGGCCGCAGCTCAAGGGCGCCCCCGTCCAGAGGCAGGCGGTACTGCTCACCCTCCTCGCCGCCTTCGGCTTCGGCGCGGTGATGTCGCTGATCGCGGAGGCCTCGACGAACCTCACCGGCCTCTTCCTCGCCCTCTTCGTGCAGCGCGTGACCAATGTGGCGGCGGGCGGCACGGCCCTGTGCATCTCGGTGAAGCGCGGCGCCAAGGCCCTCCCCGAGGGCGGTCTCCCCTGGGTCCTGCTCCCGGCGCTCGCGTTCGTCGGTCTCGCCGATGTGGCGGCCAACGGCACGTACTCGATCGCCGCCCAGCACGGCCCGGTCACCGTCGCCGCGGTCCTCGCCTCGCTGTATCCGGTGGTCACCGCTCTGGCCGCACGCGGCATCCTCAGCGAACGGCTGCGCGGAGTCCAGGCGGCGGGCGCCGGCCTGGCCCTGGTCGGCACGGTCCTGCTGGCGACGGGCTGAGTCAGGTCTCGGTGCGTACGTCCCCGGGCGCACCCTGAGCGTCGAGGTCCAGCTCCGCCAGACGTGCCGCCGTCTCCTCGTCGAGTCCCGCCAGCGCCGACAACTGCTCCGGCGTCACGCCGTCGGGAATCGGCACCGGCGCCGGCGTCCGCAACGGCGGCTGCCACCCGCCCACCGGATCCCAGCGCCGTACGACCCGAGCGGGCGCCCCCGCCACAACAGCATGGTCCGGCACCTCACCTCGTACCACCGCACCGGCCGCCACCACCACGTTCCGCCCGATCCGCGCGCCCGGCAGGATCACCGCGCCGGTCCCGATCCAGCAGCCGGGCCCGATCTCCACCGGCTCCATTCGCGGCCACTGTTTCCCGATGGGCATGTGCGGATCGTCGTACGAGTGGTTCGTGGACGTGACGTACACATACGGCCCGAAGTAGCAGTCGCTGCCGATGGTGACCGTCGTGTCGGCGATGACATGGCTGCCGCGGCCGAGCACGACGCCGTCGCCGATGCGCAGGATCGGGTCGGGGCCGAGGTCGAGGTCGGGCATCAGGCCGGCGGTCAGCGTGACCTGTTCGCCGACGATGCAGTGGGAGCCGAGGTGGATCCAGGGTTCGCCGAAGACCGTGCCGAGTGGGAAGGCCAGTCTGGTACCTGTTCCCATCGCGCCGAAGCGGAGCCGTCCCGGGTGCGCGGCGGTGATCGCACCCGTGCGCTGTACCCAGGCCCAGCCCGCGTGGACGGCACGCTGCGCCAGGTGGCGCCGCCATGATGAGAACGTGTTCCTGTTCGTGGGCACCCGCACACGGTACTCAGCACGCAGTGCGCCGATGAGGTCGTACGGCTGTGATCTTCGCCCCACCCGGGCCCGCACCCGCTGGCATATCGATGGCATACGGTGCCCGTGAATCGACGAGAAGGAGACGGTGATGACGCAGCGGGCGCTGATCGCGGGGTTCGGCGGCAAGGAGCCGAAGGTGGACCCGGAGGCGTTCGCGGCGCCGATGTCCGTGGTGATCGGCGAGGTGACCCTGCACGCGGGGGCGAGCGTCTGGTACGGCGCGGTGCTGCGTGCCGAAGCCGGCCCGATCGTCATCGGCGCCGACAGCAACATCCAGGACAACTGCACCCTCCACGTCGACCCGGGCTTCCCCGTCACCGTCGGCGAGCGCGTCTCGGTCGGGCACAACGCGGTGATCCACGGCGCCACCCTCGAGGACGACTGCCTGATCGGGATGGGCGCGACGGTCCTCAATGGCGCGGTGATCGGCGCCGGTTCAATGGTCGCCGCGCAGGCACTGGTGCCGCAGGGCATGCGCGTGCCCCCGGGCTCGCTGGTCGCCGGCGTACCGGCCAAGGTCAGACGGGAACTGACCGCCGAGGAGCGCGAGGGAATCTCACTGAACGGCACACGGTACGCCGAGCGGGCGAAGGCGCACCGCGCGGTGCACGAGGGGAACTGACCGAGTCCGATCCGGTCGGAATCAGTCGGCGGCGGCCACCGGCACCCAGCCGATGCTTCAGCCGACTCGCGCCGACCGGGCATGAACCGGTCCGTAACATACGTCGGCACAACCGATCCCTCAGCCAGCGCGGCAACGTGACCCAGCCGACGCTCGCGCCGACCGGGCGCAAACCAGTCCGCAACGGACGCCCGCACAGGCGGCGCCTCAGCCAGCTCGGCAACCTCGCACCGACCCGACGTGAATCAGCCGACGACAGGCACCGACACAGCCGATGCCTCAGCCGACTCGGCTACCTCCCGCCGACCCGGCGTGACCCAGCCGACGCTCGCGCCGACCGGGCGCATACCGGTCCGCAACAGACGCCCGCACACCCGGTCCCTCAGCCGACTCGGCAACCTCTCACCGACCCGGCGTGAATCAGTCGGCGGCGGGTGCCGGCACGGGCGGTGCCTCGGCGACCTCGGCCGCCTCGTGTCGAGCCGTCGCCTTCTTCGCCTTGCGGCGCACGACCAGCATCGAGGCGAGCCCGATGAGCACCGCGACGACCAGGCCGAAGTACGAGAAGCGCTTGAGCCAGTCCTCGGCGACCACGCCCACGTAGTAGACGACGGCGGTGGTGCCACCGGCCCAGATGATCCCGCCGAGGACGTTGGCGATCAGGAACTTCCAGTACGGCATCTTCAGCACGCCCGCGAGGGGGCCCGCGAAGATCCGCAGCAGGGCGATGAAACGGCCGAAGAAGACGGCCCACATGCCCCACTTCTCGAAGGACCGCTCGGCCGTCGCGACGTGGGCCTCGCCGAAATGCCTGGGGAACTTGGCGCCCAGCCAGGCAAGGAGTGGCCTACCGCCCTTGCGGCCGATGGCGTAGCCGATCGAGTCGCCGACGATCGCTCCCGCGGTGGCGCACGCCCCGAGGATGACCGGGTTGATCCCGGCGTGCTGCGAGGAGAGCAGCGCCGCGGAGACCAGGACGATCTCGCCGGGCAACGGGATGCCGAGGCTCTCCAGGGCGATGACCAGCCCGACCAGCGCATAAATGGCCGCCGCGGGCACCGTCTCTAGCCATTCCTGGACGTGCAACGCCGGTTCCTCCCGTTTCGCCCGCCCTGCGTTCGAAGCGAGCAGCGAGTGCGCGCCGGGCAGCGTCTCTGTTTGGCTTCGCGAGCCTAACTGTTGCTCAGGGACGGGAGCCAATCCCCTCCGACGGCGGCGAGGGCGGTGAGCCGACGACCGGGCGGCGTATGACGCGCTCACCTCCGGGGTCGTCCGCACCCGCAGGTCCCGCGCCGACGCTCCCAGCCACGAGGGCGCGGCGCCCAGCACCCAGTCGTGCCGCTCGGCATCCGTGCGCATCCCGACGACCCCGGCGACCCGGCACCGCTCCCCCACCCGCGGCGTGCCCGCTGAGAACCGCCCGACGCCCTTACCGCCTGGTCGAGTCACAGGTCCGGGGACGGGCCCGACGCTCGGCTCAGCCGTTCGGGCGCAGCGTCCACACGACGGTCATCTCACCGGTCACCGCACCGTCCCCGCGCTGGATGGCAACGGCGACGGGGAACTCGGGGCGCTGACCGGCGTCGAGTTCGGCGACGACGTCGACGGCGGGGCGGCCGAGCGTCGCGGTGGCCGTGAGGGGCCCCATCGCGAGCTTCTTGTACGCGATCTCGGCGCGGACGGCGAGCGGTACGGCGCGCGACAACTGGTCCCCGAACGCGGCGAGGACGATCGCCCCGCTCGCCGACTCCCCCAGCGTGAACATCGCTCCGGCGTGCGGGCCGCCGACATGATTGTGGTATTTGTCCTGGTCCGGCAGGGCCACCACGGCCTTCTCCGGCGTGGTCTCCAGGAACTCGAGGTTCAGGGTCCGGGCCATCGGCACGGTGGCGGCGAGCATCTCGCCGATCGACATCTGGTCTGCGCTCATAGCCGCATGTTACCCATGAGTAGCAACTCTTGACCAGCACCCTGGGCCGCTCGCAGGATCGTTCCGCCGCCTGTGCGGCCAGGAGAACAGACCTGTCCGGGCCGTCCACCTCCCTGACATCCCGTCAGGCACCTGCTCCGGTACATGTCTGACGAGACGCAGTGACCGAAACGTGTCACACGCGGCACTAAGGTGACTCCTCATGTGGCCAGGACAGCAGCCGCCCGGGGGCGAGCAGAACCCGCAGGACCAGAACCCGTACCAGCAGCCGGGGTACCAGCAGCCGAATCCGTACCAACAGCCCGGATATCAGCAGACGGGGTATCCGCAGCCCAACCCGCATGGAGAGCAGCCGGGGCAGCAGCAGTGGGGCGCTCCCACGGTGCCGCTCGGGGCACCTCAAGCACCCGGCGGTCCGGGCGGCGGCGGGAACAAGACCAAGATCACGGCGATGGTCGCGGCGTCCGCCGTCGTGATCGCGGCCGGTGTCACCGGCTACCTCGTCCTCGGCGGCGGCAAGGACGACAACGCGGGCGGCGACCCGTCCAAGTCCCCCTCGGCGTCCGCCTCCACGTCGCCGAGCGCGAGCGGCGGTGACGACAACCCGCGGGGCGACGACGAGGAGCAGGCGACGGTCGCGGGCTGGAAGGTCGTCGTCAACCCCAAGTGGGGCACGGCCTTCGACGTACCGGCGGACTGGGAGGTCCAGACTCCCGGTACGTTCGTCGGCTTCGAGGACGACAAGAAGGGCGACGGTTCCGTACTGATCGGCATGTCCGCTCCCGCGTTCCTCCAGGAGAAGTGGTGCACGTCCGACGCCGACAAGGACGGCTACGAGGAGCAGTCGGCGCTGGCGGCCGTGGGCACCAAGGGACAGAGCGGCGCCAAGAACACCGACGACGTCGCCCAGAACGACTCGGCCTGGTGGGTCTTCGGCGGCTACACGGACCAGAAGGACGCCTCGAAGAAACTGCTCACGATCGGCAAGCCGAAGGCGTACACGACGACTTCGGGCATCAAGGGCAGCGTCGTGACGACGTACTCGTCCGGCGTCCCCAAGAAGGACAAGTGCGACACCGACGGCAAGGCGACCACCTTCGCCTTCAAGAACTCGGCCGACGACTTCGTGTCCTGGACCTTCTACGGAGCCAAGGGCGTGTCCGAGGAGGTCTCGGACGAGACCGTGCAGAAGATCCTCGGCACGGTACGGCTGCACGGTGAGCCGACGGGTTAGGTCGGGACCGCGGGAGCAGTGAACCTGGACCGCGCTCACCGTGTCGACGTACCGACGTACCGACTCGGTGAGCCGCGGTCCGCGCGGAGCAGATTTCCGTACGGCCGTACTCAGCGCCCCCGCACCGCCCCGTCCTTCGGGCCCGTGCACCACACCGGGGATCGCTGCCGACCACGCCGTGACGGCGGCAAGTGCGACCACGGTCGCCCCCTCGGCTGCGGCACCCTCCATGACGCGAACGACCCTCTCGTCGGCCAACCCCTCTGCACCGACTGCTACGACTGCCCGGCACACGTCCTCTGGCACGCTCACGCAGGAAAGCTCTGGGACCGCTTCGTCATCGGCGTCCGCCGTCAACTCGCCTCGGCGGTAGGCCTCGTACAGTCCCGGCTCTCGGATCACGCGCGGCTGTCCTTCGCACGCGTCGCGGAGTATCAGAAGCGGGCGGCCGTCCACGTACACGCCGTGGTTCGCCTCGACGCCCCGGCCGGACCGAACGACGAACCGCCGTCGTGGGCCAGTGCCGACCGGCTCGCAGATGCCGTGCACGGGTCCGAGCGGCGGGTGCTTGTCCGCACTCCGTACAGCCCCGCCGTCGGTGAACTCGCCCTGCGCTGGGGCGTCCAGGTCGACGCCCGTCACCTGCGTGCCGACCGTCCCGGCCCGGATGACCATGCCGTGGCCGCGTACCTCGCCAAGTACGTCACCAAAGGAGCGAGCGAGACAGGCGCCGGCACGGACCGCAGGCTCACGGCCTGGGACGACATCGACGCGGCTCCCGTAACCGACCACGTGCGGGCACTCATGCACACCTGTTGGCGTCTCGGCGGCCTGCCCGAGTATGCGCCCCTGCACCTACGGGCCTGGGCTCACACCCTTGGCGCGGGCGCATGCGCGCATGTCTCCCCTTGGTCTGATGCTCAGTGGCGTCGGACGAACACCGCTCTGGGCCTGGAAGTCTCCACACATGGCCGAGCCCGCCACCATCGTCGTATGAGGTGACGGGCTTCCCGTTGCTCCCGGCGTCTTCAGCTCTGCTTTCCGTCACACACGACGGTGCCGCCGACCGTGTGCGGGATCAGTGAACCGCAGGCGACCATCTTCCAATCCAGCCGCAGCGTGTACGGCTTTCCACTCATGTGGTAGTCGATCCACGCGGTGTCGATGAAGCCGCCCTGCTTGCCAACGTCCAGGACGAACAGCAGTTCTGTGAAACCTGTCCCTTCCTTGTCCTGATCGGCGCAACTCTGAGTGATGCGGTTTCCTGCCCCGGCGTCGGAGTAGTCGCCGGGTGCCTTCCGCTCCTGAAAGTGCTGCGGTTCACCCAAGGCGGCTCCGATGATGCCGGCGTCGACGGTTTCCTTCCACATTTGCGGGGTCACAGTGCGCAGTTTCAGCGAGACCGACTTCGGCTTGACCGGCGTGTGGTACCGGATAGCGTCGATGGTGATCGCCTCCCCGTTGGTCGAGCACAGCAGATAGCTGCCGAACGTCACCGCCCACGGAGTGTTCTTGGGCGCGTAGACAGACGTGACGCCCTCGGCGGTATGGGATTGGAGCGGGCCCTTTCCGCTGACGTGTTCCACACGTTCATCATCGTGCAGCCATCCGGTCAGCAGGGTCAGTGCCACCGCTGCCGCGACCAGGATCAGCGCAGCTATTCCCTTGGGGGAGCGGAGGAACCGCCGTGCGGACACAGCGGCTCCCTCACTCGTGAAACCGCGGATCACAGTTCCTCTTGAATTCGGTTGTAGTACTGCTGCACCTTGGAGGCATAGTTCGGCTTGTCCGAGTTACCGCACAGTGAGTCGTGCCCGGCGTCCATCTTGTAGCTGAGGGTGGAGCCCGAGGTGTACGCCCGCGTCGTGCTCAGTTCGATGCCGATCACTGAACTGATCTTGACGCCTCCGGAGTTGGAGTACGACTTACCGGTGGTCTTCGTCCATGTGCCCGCAGGCATGTCGAAGGCGCACTTCGCGCGAGACAGCCAGTTCGGCGGGAGGCCGTTCGTGTGGATGGTCTTCACTCCGCCAGTCTCGGACACGGCCTTCACCTTGCGGTTGATGATCACGCCGCCGCAGTCGTACTTGTACTTGTAGTAGCGGACCTCGGCCCGGTACGAAATGGTCGGGTTGGTGTCGGCGTCCCACACGAAGTCGAAGCCCTTGGTGTTGGCGACCGAAGAGCTGCCGGACGCGGACCACTTCGTGCCGTCCGTGGTGACCCCAGCCCCGTAGGTGATCTCAGCGCCATCGTTGTGGGTCATCCACACCTTGCCGCGCGTCGTGCCGTAACCGGGGGCGGCCGGGTAGCCCTCGCCGATGGTGGCCCAGGCGTCGTTCTGACCAATCTTCGTCGTGCGGCAGGTATCAGCGCGGGGCGCGAAGGCGGTCTTCGTTCCCTTGGCGGCCTTGCTCAGGTGAACCTTGACCATGGGTGTCTGGCTGGCGGCGGAGAGGGCGGTCGCGGCCTGTCCGGAGGCGATCGGGTTCGCCCAACTCCGGGCCGACGCGGACCGGGCTGATGCGGACCGGGTGGCTGCCTCACCGACGAGACGTACGGATTGGGTCGTCCACGCGTAAGCGTCGCTCTTCGGGTCGTAGACCTGTAGCTCCAGGGATACCAGGCCGTTGGTTCCTATGTAGCTGTCGGGCACGTCGGCGGGATCGACTGCGACGGTAAACGAGTTTCCGTTGGTGCTGATACCTGTGGTCGGCAGGTTCAGCATCGGGACTTCCTCGCCATCGGCGAGGTCGGCAGTCTGTGTAGCGGGAAGGTCGGCGCGAAGCGTGAACAGGGCTCTGTCCAGCGGTATTTGAGTGTCAATCTGTCCGGTGAACGCCACCGGATCCCCGGTTGCCGCCTGGGCAGCCGGCACGTTGACAAGACTGGCGACAGCGCAGGCGCCCACCGTGAGCACAGCGAGTTTCCTCGCGATCATTCGAATTCCCCCTGGTGCGCTTGCACAGAAACCCGGAAGACGATCCCTCCGGTTGAGTGGTCGGCATGAACCTATCAAGTTCCTGTGGCCGCCCTCTGTATCCCATCTCACACCCACTCCGTACGTCAGAGAGGGAGGCGCTAACGGATTGCCGGAGGGGAGTCGTCAATCAAGTGGCACGGTCACGGCGAGGCATCAGCGCAGCACCATATTCCGTAGAGTTCGAATCTGACGCGGCCTTGCAACTGCGTCCTCCCTGCCGCAGCGGAGTATTCCGGTGGACAGATAGACGCGGGCGTTGTGGCCGCCCCCACGCATGGGGCCGTCGCCAATGATCTCTTGGATTGCCTCCCACTCGGACACCTCCAAGATCGGCGTCCACTGCCCCCTGACGGGCTCGCCCTCGTCATCGTGAGCGATCCTCAGATTCCGGATCTCTCGGCCCGACTCCGGGTCGAACTCGATCACGACGTGTGATCGATACCCGCACAGGCGTGGATTGCGCATCATGTCCCTGAGCGCGATCCAAGTCCACGGGTTGCCCTTCGACGTGGTGATCCCATTGCGGTTCCAGGCGGCATTTGCTTGAGGTCTTCCAACGCCCCTTCGTGCACAGGCCGTACGACGCGGTAGCCGACACTGCCGTCCGGCAGACGTACGCGCCTGCGCTTGCACGCTGAGGTGTCCGGCTCCATGTACGTGTACACGTACCGTCCGCCGCGGCTCTCAACGAACCCGCGGCCGTCCCTCTCCTGCTCCTCACTCCTCAGTGCTCTTGATGTCCCTGCCGGTCATGAACCGGGGCCGGGACTCATCCAATGTGCCGTCAGAAGACAGTTCACCCTCTGCTTCCTCGGTCGACAGCCGGGCCAGTCCGGCCCAGTTCTGCCCCTCCAGGTTTCCCCAGTGCGCTCGCTGTACCAAGTCAGCGGCCATACAAAGAGGTTACGTTCGAAAGGGCGCTGCGCGCTGCACCAGGAGATCCCCGAGGACAAGCTCTCGCGTGTCTCCGCCTACGACTGGTTCGGGTCGATCGCGATGGTTCCGCTGGCCACGGCAATGGCGGGCCCGGCGGAGGTGGCCTTCGGCCGTACGGCCTCCCTGTGGGGCTGCGCGGTCCTCGTCGTCGTGGTCACGGCGGCGGTGCTGTGCGTGCCGGACGTACGGAATCTGACGCGGCGGACGAAAGCGGTGGCGCAGGGGGTGGCCGCGCCGGACCGGGCCCCGGGGTCAGCCGATGCTGAAGGCGCCGTCGGGCGGCTCGGGTGAGGGGACCGCGTCCTGGTCCCGTACAGGCTTCGCGCCGCCGATGAACTCCCGCAGCGCGGCGCCGTGTTCGACGCGCGCCGGGAAGGCGTCGGAGGCGGTACGGCGGGCGAGGGTGGCGGTGTCGAGGGGACGGTGGGAGGCCACGAGCACCGCGTTGCCGAAGCGGCGGCCGCGCCGGACGCCGGGTTCGGCGATCAGCGCCAACTCCTCGAAAACCGTGGCGAACGTGGCCAGTTGGGAGCGCAGGAAGCCGAAGGGCGCGGCGTCGGCGAGGTTCGCGAGGTAGACACCGTCGGCGCGAAGGACCCGTTCGGCCGCCCGCGCGTACGCCACGGAGGTCAGATGCGCCGGGACGCGAGTGCCGCCGAAGACGTCCGCGATCACGATGTCGACGGAGTCGGGCGCGGCGGCTTCGATCCAGGCGCGGGCGTCCGCACCGTGCAGCGCGATGGCCGCGCCGTCGGACACGGGCAGGTACTCGACGACCAGGGAGAGCAGACCGCCGTCGGCCTCGACCACGTCCTGCCGCGACCCGGGCCGGGTCGCGGCGACATAGCGCGGCAGGGTGAGCGCGCCCCCGCCGAGGTGCAGCACGTCCAGCGCCCGCCCCGGTTCCGCGACCGTGTCCACCACATGCCCGAGCCGGCGCGCGTACTCGAACTCCAGATGCGTCGGCTCGTCCAGATCGACATACGACTGCGGCGCCCCGTCCACCGTCAGCAGCCACGCCCGCTTCCGGTCGACGTCCGGCATCAGCTTGGCGGTCCCGTGATCCACGTCCCGCGTCACGGGTATCGGCTCGTCCACCCTTCTATTGTGCGGCCAGTTCTCAGCCCGTCCGCCGTTCGAGGACAAGGCCGTCCAGCCCGATGCGGGGGTCTGGGGGCCGGCAGCTCCCAGGTACGGGAGGGGGCGAAAACTGCCGGGCCTCGGGGGTGGGGGTGGGGGTGGGGGGGGCCGCCCCCCCCCCCCGCCCCCCCCCCCCCACCCCCACACAACCGTCAGCCGACCGACGTCACCGTCCCCGCACCAACCGTGCGGCCCCCCTCCCGGATCGCGAAGCCGAGCCCGAGCTCCAGCGGAACATCCCGCCCGAGCTCCACCGCCATCGTGACGGTGTCACCGGGCCGGGCGACCGCCGTCTCCCCGAGGTCGACATCACCGACCACGTCCGCGGTACGGATGTAGAACTGCGGCCGGTACCCGGTGGCCACCGGCGTCGTACGACCTCCCTCGCGCGCCGAGAGGACGTACACCTGTGCCGAGAACCGACGGCTGGGCACGACACTGCCGGGCGCGGCCACGATGTGCCCGCGCCGGACGGCGTCGCGCGGTACCCCGCGCAGCAGCAGCGCCACGTTGTCCCCGGCCTGCGCCTCCTCCATCGGCTTGCCGAAGGTCTCCAGGCCGGTGACCACCGTGTCGACGGCGGCGCCGAGCACCTCGATACGGTCTCCGACCCGGATCGTGCCGCGCTCGACCGCCCCGGTGACGACGGTCCCGCGCCCGGTGATCGTGAGCACGTTCTCGACCGGCAACAGGAACGGCGCGTCCAGGTACCGCTCCGGAATGGGCACGTACGTGTCCACCGCGTCGAGCAGCGCGTCGATCGCCGCCGTCCAACGGGGGTCCCCCTCAAGGGCCTTGAGACCGGACACCCGTACGACCGGTACGGAGTCTCCCCCGTACCCGTGCGCGGAGAGCAGTTCGCGCACCTCCAGCTCGACGAGGTCCGTGAGCTCCTCGTCACCCGCGTCGGCTTTGTTGAGGGCGACGACGATGTGGTCGACGCCCACCTGCCGGGCGAGCAGCACGTGCTCGGCGGTCTGCGGCATGATCCCGTCGAGCGCGGAGACGACGAGGATCGCCCCGTCGAGCTGGGCGGCGCCCGTGACCATGTTCTTGATGTAGTCGGCGTGGCCCGGCATGTCGACGTGCGCGTAGTGCCGGGTGTCGGTCTCGTACTCGACGTGCGCGATGTTGATGGTGATGCCGCGCGCGACCTCTTCCGGCGCCCGGTCGATCCGGTCGAACGGGACGAACGTGCCGGAGCCACGGTCGGCGAGAACCTTGGTGATGGCGGCGGTCAGGGTGGTCTTGCCGTGGTCGACGTGACCCATGGTGCCGATGTTCAGGTGCGGCTTGGTCCGCACGTAAGCCGTCTTGGGCATGGCTGTACCTCGAAGCCTCTTCAGTGTCAGCGGAGCTGAGTGATGGCCCCGGCGCGTACGGGCCGGGACGGGGACCCCCGAGGACTTGCCGACCCTCCCCCTGCGGGGTCCGCCGGACGATCCGGGAAGGGTCAGCTTCGGGCGCCGTCGACGGCGGCCACGATGATCGGGACGGCAGCCTTCGGCGCATCCGCGACTGCGGATGCTGCGAGGAAGAAGGCGTACCGGAACATGAGGAGATCTTCGCCGACGCGTCTGCCCACGTCGAATGGTTTTCCGCAGCCTGGAGGCGGGTGTTTCCGCTGGTGCGTGAGGAGGCTTCAGGGCCCGATGTTCTTCAGAGCCTCACGCACGGACAGCGGCGCGAACCGCCCGCGCTCCTTGGCCACGAAGACCCGTACCGCCTGCGGGTCGGTCTTCGCGTACTCACGCAGACACCACCCGATCGCCTTGCGAATGAAGAAGTCGGGGTGCCCGGCCTGGCGGACGCAGTACCCGAAGAGGCGTTCGGTGTCGGTGGCGTCCTTGTA
The DNA here is from genome assembly GCF_044744645.1 of Streptomyces sp. NPDC087263. Lineage (NCBI taxonomy): Bacteria > Bacillati > Actinomycetota > Actinomycetes > Kitasatosporales > Streptomycetaceae > Streptomyces > Streptomyces sp. NPDC087263. The sequence continues at coordinate 69,866 of NZ_JBIUYT010000012.1, read as the reverse complement.
GCGGAGCTGGTGGAGCAGGGCCGTGCGCGCGACCCACAGGTCGTCGTCCTCGATCCACGTGTCCATGTCGGTCTTCAGCTTCGGGTCGGCGGCCACCAGGCCTCCCACCACGTGGGAGGCGAGTGCGTCGACGGTGTCCCACCAGGAGACCGTGGAGAGGAGCTGCCGTGCCACCGGCAGGAAGCCGGAGGACAGGCGCTTCACATGACGGTGCAGGTAGTCGACGGCGAAGTAGTGGTACTCGCGCTCCGGCAGCGTCCAGCAGCGAAGGGCGACCGCGACGCAGTCGGCCTCGTCGGGAGGTGCGGTATTCAGGAGGACCGTGCGCGACAGGGCGCGCCGCTCGGGTGTGGTGAGACCGAGGAAGGGCGCGATGCCCTTCATGTACGTGCGCATCGACACGGCCCGTTCCGCATCGGCCGCGGCGGCGTATGTGGCCGTGAGCCGTTCCAACAGGGTGTCCGCCAGGACGCTGTTCGGCACCTCGAACGGTGCACCTGACGTTCCGGAAGCTGTGACGCCCATGAGGCGAACCATACGGCGATCACACATCTCGGTCGGCTAGTGTCGCCGGATGCTCGATGCCACCACCCGCTCTGGGGGCACCGCCACGGCCACTCCCCCGGTCACTCCCCCGACCGCCGCCACGGAATTCTCCGTCGCGAGAGATCTCGTCGTCTCCACGGAGCTCTCCGTCGCGAAGGAACTCGCCATCTCCACGGAGATCGCCGTCGGCGCATCCACGGGCCTGATCGTCAGACCCGCCCGTCTGGCCGCGCGCTGCACGAGAGCCCTGCTCTCGCCCTGGTCGCGGCTCTCCCTGCTGGCGGTGCTGCTCGCGGGGGCCGCGTCGAGTGTGCTGCTGTTCGAACCACAGCGGCTGCTCTCCGACGGCTGGCCGCCACAGCTCAACGGTGCGGCGGCGGTCGTGGCCTTCGCGGTGGCGTACGGGCTGGTCACGGTCGCGTTCGTGCCTCGGCCCCTGCTGAGCCTCGCGGCGGGCGCCCTCTTCGGCTCCCAGCTGGGCCTTGCCGCCGCCGTCGGGGGCAGTGTGCTCGGCGCGGGACTGGCCTTCGGGCTCGGCCGGCTGCTGGGGCAGGACGCGCTGCGCCCGCTGCTGCGCGGGCGCTGGCTGAAGGCGGCGGACGGGCAGCTCAGCCGTCACGGCTTCCGCTCGATGATGGCGGCCCGGCTGTTCCCGGGCATCCCGTTCTGGGCGGCCAACTACTGCGCGGCCGTCTCCCGCATGGGCTGGCTGCCGTTCCTCCTCGCGACGGCGCTCGGCACGATCCCGAACACCGCCGCGTACGTCGTCGCCGGAGCCCAGGCCTCGGCACCGACTTCGCCCGCCTTCCTCATCGCGATGGCCTTCATCGCCGTACCGGCCCTCGCCGGAGTCGTGGTTGCCTGGCGCAAGCGCCACCACCTGCGCGGCCGCTAGGTCCTGACCGGCCGGTCAGGTCGCAGGAGAGTGGCGGCGCCTCAGCAGTGCCGACGACCGGCGGCTAGCCGCGGACGTGCGTGCGGTATCCCGTGTCCGCAGCATGATCGGCGGGCAGGGCCTGCCACTCCGCGCGGATCCGAGGCATGATCGGCCGGGCCCTTCCTCGGCAGGGCCACGGCCGCCCAAGGGCGGTGTGACAGAGCCTCCAGGGCCATCGCGTTGGCGAGCCCGCTCGCCTCGCACATCGTCTCCAGCGCGTAGTGGGCTCCCCGCTCACGCATCGCGTGGACGAGGGCGGTCGTCAGGCGTGTTCCGCTCGCGCCGAGGGGATGGCCGATCGCGATCGGCCCGCCGTGCACGTTTCCGGAGCGTGCGGCGAGGGCGCGCAGCGTGTGGGCGAGGAGTTCCACGGGTGGACGTGGGCGAGGGAGCCGTTCGGCTTGCCCTTGCCGACAGGGGTGCGTACGGCTTCGACGATCACGGCGTCACGCATGGCTGATCTCCAAACTCACAGAGTTTGTTTTCCAGACCCACCGAGTGAGCCAAGAGTAGCTCAGTGAGTTGGAACAACCAACCCACCCATTAGACTGGTGGCATGAAGGACGCCCGCCCCTGCTCGATCGCCGCCACGCTCGCCCTGGTCGGCGAGAAGTACTCCCTGCTGGTGCTGCGCGAGGTAGCGCTCGGCGCCACGCGCTTCGACCAGCTCGTCCGCAACATCGGCGCCCCGCGCGACGTACTGACCGCCCGGCTGAAACGGCTCGTCGACGCCGGCGTGCTGGAGAAGGTCGAGTACAGCGATCGCCCCAAGCGCTACGAGTACCGGCCCACGGCGGCCGGGCTGGAGCTGGAGCCCGTCCTGCTCACGCTCATGGCGTGGGGCGACCGCCATCTCCAGGAGGACGGCTTCCGGCCCATGGTGCTGGAGCACACCTGCGGCAGTGAACTGGTCGCGCAGGTCGTCTGCAGGGAGTGCGGCAAGGAAGTCGAACACGACGACCTGACAGCGCACCCGCAGGCCCCTGGCTGGACGGTGACGGGGCCCGCGGCGGCGTAGCGGACGACTGCCGATCTGGCTACCGGCTCACCTCTTGCCGTCGTAGACGTCGAGCCGTCCGCACATCCCGAACCGGCCGTGCGCGGACGGCTGTTCAGCCCGTACGAGGGCGTCGCGGAGGTGGGACATGTCGCCCCGCTCCAGACGGTCGAGCTGCTGCCCCGTGGCCGCGGCTGCCGCCTCGGCGCCCCGCTGCCACCGCTCGCGCCACTCGGCGAGCCGGGGCCGGACCAGCGCGGCGGCGGCCCGGTGGAACGCGGCGAGCGGCTCGGGCCCGGCCACGTCGCGCAGCGCCCGGTAGCCCTCGACAGCGAGGTCACGCCGGGCCCGGGCGACCCGCTCCCGTTCCTCCTCAGGCGCGTCGGCCGGGATGACCGTCGCGGCCGCATACCTATCCGCGTCGGTCAGGTAGCGCGTGGGCAGGGTGAGCACGGCGTCGCCTGCCTCCGGAAGCCCGTTGTTCTGCATGAGTACGGTGATGCGCAGGTCGTCCTCGTTGACCAGCCGGTGGATGGTGCCGGGCGTGAACCACACGACGGTGCCGGGTGAGAGCGGCGTGACCTCGTACCCGGACGTTGTCAGCGTCTGCACCGCGCCCCGCCCGCCGGTGACGACGTACGCCTCCGAACAGGTCAGGTGTACATGGGGAGTTCCGCCGCGGACGCCGTCTGCCGCGGGCCAGTCGTAGACGCGCAGGTGCGAGACGGCGACGGCTCCCGGGAGCCCGGCGAAACCCCTGAAGGCCGCCTCGCCCGGTGCACTCCGCGAGCTCACCACGGGTGCTCCTCCAGGCATTTCGCGACCTCCTCGCGCTCCCGGACCCCCTCGGCCACGACGACCCGGTAGCGGCGGGTGAGCGTGTCGCCGGGTGCCAGTTCCAGTTCGTCGTGGAAGGCGAGCGACGGGGCGAGGGTGGCGAATGGTTCGTTGCGTACGAACCAGTGGGCCGGGTGGGCTCCCGCCTCCCCGGGGTGGTCGTTCTCAGGGACGTGCGCGAGGACGAGCGTCGCGTATCCGTCGGAGCCGTCGCGTTCCCCCGAGTACGCGAACCAGGGTGCCTGCCGCCCCATCAGCCCGGCCCCTTCGGAGTGGGGCCGATGACCCGCCCGTCCCGGAAGGACCGCGGTCCCCGACAGAACAGGCCCGTACAGCCTGCCATTTCGCGCCCCCCAGGTGTCGGACTGACGAAGCGCAGCGGCACCGCTGAAACGTATGCGTCGGCCCAGCCGCGGGGCAACACCTGCAACGTGATCGTCCAGCACCCGTACCGGCCTCCGGAGCCTCCTGTGCACTCAGCCTACGAAACCCCTGTGGCAGGACTGTCGGACGGGGACGCTACGCTGCCCTCAACACCACCCGTGATCACCGCGATCAGCGGCGCGGTGCGCCCGTCGCCCCTCCACGATCAGTACGGGGACCACGTAACTTCATGTCTTGGTTTGAATCCCTCATCCTCGGACTCGTCCAGGGGCTGACCGAGTTCCTTCCCGTGTCTTCCAGCGCGCATCTGCGGCTGACGGCGGCTTTCGCGGGCTGGGAGGACCCGGGCGCGGCCTTCACCGCGATCACCCAACTCGGCACCGAGGCCGCGGTACTGATCTACTTTCGCAAGGATGTCGCGCGGATCATCTCGGCGTGGTCCCGCTCGCTCGTGAACAAGGCGATGCGCAGCGACCACGACGCGCAGATGGGCTGGCTGGTGATCGTCGGCTCGATTCCGATCGGTGTGCTCGGGGTGACGCTCAAGGACCAGATCGAGGGGCCGTTCCGCGATCTGCGGATCACCGCGACGATGCTGATCGTGATGGGCATCGTCATCGGTATCGCCGACCGGCTCGCCGCCCGCGACGAGACGGGCGGGAAGCACCGGGCCGCCAAGGAACGCAAGACACTTCAGGACCTCAACACCAAGGACGGCCTGCTGTACGGCCTCTGCCAGGCGATGGCGCTGGTCCCCGGCGTCTCCCGGTCGGGCGCGACCATCAGCGGCGGCCTGTTCATGGGCTACACCCGTGAGGCGGCGGCCCGTTACTCCTTCCTGCTCGCCATGCCGGCCGTACTGGCCTCCGGGGTCTTCGAGCTCAAGGACGCCAGCGAGGGCGGCGACGTCTCCTGGGGCCCGACGATCTTCGCGACGGTCATCGCGTTCGTGGTCGGGTACGCCGTCATCGCATGGTTCATGAAGTTCATCTCGCACAAGAGCTTCATGCCGTTCGTCTACTACCGCATCGCCCTCGGCATCGTCATCATCGCGCTGGTGACGACAGGGCAACTCAGCCCGCACGCCGCGGAGTCGGCGGGCTGACGACCTCGCTTCCGGCACGCCGGCACGGGGTCGGCGCGCCGAGGCCCAACTCCCCGGCACCCGGAGCCCGGTGCGCGGGCCGACGAGGTACCGCCCGTCATGGCGGCGCCGGCCCTCCTCGGCAAGGGAACTCCGCGCGGCGGGACATCACGGCGCCGACCGCCCACTCCACCTGGCATCTCACCCCGCTCCGCGACGAGTTGGTCAGCTCGATGGACCCCTGCTGACTGGTCTCCGACCTGGGCCGAGCGGCCGTGAACGCGTCGGTCGTGACCAACCACATACGAGCTGAGTAGCCGTCTGGTAGCGCACTGTCAGTCCTTGCCCTTAGTCTTGCAGCCATGTCCCCCAATTTCGTGGCCTCTGGTTCCGTGCGGTCTGCCGCCGCAGTGAACGAACAGATTCGCGCGCTGTGGATGCGCGCGGGCGGCTCCCTTTCGGCGCAGGAGCGAGCAGAGTACGAGCTGTTGGTCGTGGAGTGGGCCAAGGCGATACGCGGCGAGATCACCGAGGCGGCCTGAGGGCGGAGCCCGATCGCTCAGGGGGCTGAGGCCGGAGTCCGGTCACTGAGCTGGCTTGGGGTCGGCGTCGGGTCGCCGAGTCGGCTTGGGGTCGGAGACCGATCGGCGAGGCGGCCTGGAGTCGGAGTCCCGGGCGCGCCACCGGGCGCGGGCGCTCCCGCCCGTGCTCGCGCGGATCCAATGAGCCGCCGCCTGAAGGCGTTAGGCGGACGACGGCAACGGCAACGGCGCGAAGGCGACGCGGACAACTGCGACGGATCGATGGCGCCCCAGGCACAACGGGGACCGGCCCATGGCGCCGCGGACACACCGCCGTCAGCCCCACGATGCCGCACGCCCGACGGCGACGACCGAAGGCGCCGCGGGCACGCCGGCGACCGTCCGATGGCATGGCACGCTCGACAGCGCCGCCCCGCCCCACCACCCGTTCGTCCGTCACCGTCCCCCGGAAACCCGCAACACAGCCCCCGTCGTGTACGAGGCGTCGGAGGACATCAACCAGGCGATGGCGGCGGCAATTTCCTCGGCCTGGCCGGCCCGGCGGAGCGGAACGGCGGACGCGGCGCGCTCGGCCCGGCCCGGATCACCCATCGCCGCGTGCATCTCGGTGTCGATCATTCCCGGCGCGACGGCGTTGACGCGGATGCCGTCGGGTCCGAGCTCCTTGGCGAGGCCGATCGTGAGGGCGTCGACGGCTGCCTTACTGGCCGCGTAGTGGACGAACTCCCCCGGGCTGCCCAGCGAGGCCGCCGCCGAGGAGACGTTCACGATGACCCCGCTCCCCCAGGCCGCCATCGACCGGGCCGCCCGCCGCGAACACAGCAGCGTGCCCAGGAGGTTGACCTCCACCACCCGCCGCAGATCGGCGGGGTCGGCGTCCGCGAGCCTGCCGAGCGGGCCGGTCACCCCTGCGTTGTTCACCAGTCCCGTCACCGGTCCCAGCCGGTCCGCCGCCGTGTCGAACAGCCGCTCCACGTCGGCTTCGTCGGAGGTGTCTCCTCGGACCGCGACACAGCGCGCCCCGGCGGCCCGGACGGCAGTGGCGGTCCATTCGGCGGCGGCGCCGTCACTGACGTATCCGAGCGCGATGTCGTGTCCGTCCGCCGCGAGGCGCGTACAGGTCGCGGCGCCGATCCCCCGGCTACCTCCCGTGACAACCGTGACAGGACGTGACATGGCACTCTCCCAGACGGTTTCCCGACAGTGCGGATGGATCACTCCACGATCGCAGATGCACCGCCATGTCCTCGCCGAGGGGTCGTCGTCTCTCCTCGGACGGCACCGCTGCCCCGCGCTCGATTTCCCCGCACGTTCCAGGCTGTGGATCTTCGCTGCGAGCGGTATCGCCCCGCAGATGCTCGCGATCAGCCCGGCCGCTGGTCTCCGGGCCGCTGCCTCGCGCCCGGGAGATCAGTTGGAGCATCTTCGGACCCGGCTGCGGCTGCACTCCCCTGGATCGCTTCAGGCAGCCGCGTCGCGCTCTCGCCTCGGCCCATGTGTCGCCACGTCACCGCTACTCCGTCGTGCCGCCTGTTTCCGTCCGCGGCGGCTCAATGTCGAACGGAAGCGTGACAACGAGCGATGTTCCGCCACCGTCCGGGCTGTCGATCCTGATCGTCCCGCCGAGCGCCTCGACTCGGTCCTGTAGGCCGACGAGTCCCGAGCCACGGCTCGAATCCGCTCCGCCGACACCGTCGTCGCGGATCGACAGCATCAGGCCGGCCTCATGCAGCGCGAGCGAAACCTCTATGTGCGACGCTCGCGCATGCTTCGTCGCGTTGGCCAAGGCCTCCGACGCGACGAAGTACGCCGCAACCTCGATCGGCTCGGGGAGCCGCGCTTTCGTCGTGACATCGAGCTCGACGGGAATCGCCGAACGGCGCGCGAGCGTGCGCAAGGCCGGACCGAGACCTCCCGCGGAAAGGATCGCGGGGTGGATCCCACGCGAGATCTCCTGAAGGTCGTCGATCGCGGCGGCCAGTCCCGTCGCGAACCGGGACAGCGAGACGCGAAGATCGTGCCTCTCGGGAGGAATATTCGCCTCCTCGGCGCGCACATCCAGGACGAGCGAGACCAACTGCTGCTGCGTGCCGTCGTGAAGATCTCGCTCGATCCGACGGCGGGCCGCGTCGGACGCCGCGACGATCCGTCTGCGTGAGGCGGCAAGCTCGGCACGGCTGTCCGCGTTGGCGATCGCGGTCGCGAGCAGCTCCGTGAAGTCGGTCATACGCTGCTCGGCGTCGGCCGGAAACTGTTCGCGGTCCGTTCCGGCGCCAATCGCCCCCCAGAGAGCGCCTCCGACCATGATCGGAACCGCCACGGAACTACGAATCCCCAAATGCTGCGCCCTGCGCTCGACGGATTCCGACACGTGGCTGAAGTCGTCGACGCGAGCCGGCCGACCGGTTCGCACCACCATGGTCAATGCCAACCCCGACTCGAGTTTCAGACGACTGCCCACCGGCAGTAGGTCGCGCGCGCTCCCGCTGCTGGCCACGATGGCCATCGCCCCGTCGGGCTCCAGCCTCCCGATCGTTGTGGCCTGGGCGTCGAGGAGCCGCTCCCCCTCCACGGCGACGGCCGCGAAGACCTCCGCCGGCGGCACACCCCTGGCGACAAGGGTCGCCACGCGCCGCAGCGCCGCCTGCTCACCCGCAAGCCGCCTCAACTCGCTCTCGGCCCGCCGACGCTCTGTCACGTCGCGTGCCACCCCGTACATGGTCCTCTCTTCGAGAACAGGGGTCGATGTCCACTCGAGCACTCGGTACGAGCCGTCCTTACGAACGAACCGGTTCTCGAACGACGTGACCGTCCCCCCTTGGGAGATCCCGTCCGCCAGAACGACAGTCTTCTCACGGTCGTCCGGATGGATGAGCTCGAGGTACGGCCGCGCCAGGAACTCTTCCTCCGTGAAGCCGAGAATCTGTTTCACGGCCGGATTGACCCGCGTGGGACGTCCCTCGAAATCGGCGACCGCGATGAGATCGGACGAGAGATGGAAAATGCGGTCGAGCTCGTCCTGCGCCTTGGCTCGCCGCGCCGCGTTGACCCCGAGCACCCCGGCGAGGGCCGCGAGGACGAGGCCTGCCGCAAGGATGATCCAGGGCAGGAACGCAGCGGCGCCGTGCACCGACTCCTGGGGCGCAGCGACGTCGAACCGCTGTCCTGCCTTCGTGAACGTGCTGTGCACGGCCGCCGCCCCGCCAAGATCTCCAGCAGAGGTGCCGCCGACGGTGAGCTGTAGCGGCACCGTGTCTGTGGTCGCTGTACGCAAGGAGAGTTCTGATACGAACAGCATCACGAACCCCGGTTCGACGCCTGCCTTGGTGAAGCGCGGAGCGGACCTGATGAGAAAGAGCCCTTTCGAGCCATCTCGTAGGGTTGCCAAAGGGGTTGCGCTTGCCTCGTACAGCCCACTCGCGCGGGTCACCGCCGCAACCACGCCCGGTTCGTTGCCGAGATCGATCCCGGGCACCGTCACGGGAGGGGTGCCGGAGACCAAGGTCGCCGGCAGATACGAGGGCTGCGGTCCGACGGGCACGATCCTGAGACGCGGGTCGCGTGTGACGATGGGATGGCCGATCCGGCGCTCGTATGCGGCACGGCGCGCAGCGGGTACCTCTTCGACCCACGCGGCGGTGGGGAAGCCTGCCGGGCCGAGCCACCTGGACGCGTTGCTTTCGAACTCCCCGCCGGTGATCTGGGTCCCGGCGACGCTCGCCATGAACCGGCGGAGGCTCTCTGCCAGGGAGGACCCCTGCTCGACGCGCTCGCGAATCTGCGCGGCGGCAAGTTCGGCGCGGTGGTGGGAGTCGCGTTGCGCGTCTCGCTCGCCCAGCATGCGAGCGCCGAAGAAGCCGGCAACGGTCAACCCCAGGACCATCGCTACGGTGAGAATCTGCCGAGGCCGCATGCTCAACTCCGGTATGGAACGAGACAAGTCTCCTCCTTCGCCGCTGCCAGAGAAAGACGCGTTCTTGGACGTCGGTGCACGGTGCGCTAGCGTGACGGAATCGGTCAAGAAAGGGCCCCAGAGCGAGGATTCGGCCTCTCGGCGGTTCTCCTGAACCGGAGACGCCGTCCGAGACCAATCGGCTTCGCCGGGCGGAGCGTAGCGCGCCGAACCCTCTCTCGTCCGGATGGTCATCGTCCTTAATGCCCGGGCGAGGAGGTTCGATGACGGACCAGTCCAATGGCCCGCCCACCGGCGGTTTCCGCCGTGCGGTGACCCGGAGGTCGTTCCTGGAGTCCGCTGCGGCGGTGGTAGGGATGCCGTTCGCAGGATCGTTGGTCGCGGGCTGCGGCAGCCGAACCACACCGTCCAAGCAGTTGGTCGTCGCGGCAGCGACAACACCTCCCAGCCTCGACTGGGAGCTCGTGTTCGGCAAGGAGGTGTATGACCACGTCTTCAACCTGAACGACCGTCTGACCCGTTGGAAGGCCATCCCCGCTCCCGGCGAGCCGGGCGGCTTCGACCTCGCGTGGCAGGCCGGCGACTTCCAGGACATCACCGAGCCGCGCATGGCCGAGGGCTGGGAGGTCACCAACGGCGGGAGAACCTACACGTTCTCGCTCCGAAAGGACTGGCCGAGCCACGCAGGGAACGAGTTCACGGCCGACGACGTGAAGTGGACCTTCGACCGAAGCTTCGCGGTCAACGGCATCACGAGCTTCTACAACACCCTCGCCACCATCGAGCGAGCGGAGGACGTGAAGGTCCTCGACCGTTACACGGTCCGCATCGAGCTGGCGGAGCCAGGGCCTGACCTGCTCCTCACGATGAGCGAGTTCTGGCGTGCGATGGTGGACTCCAAGCTGGCGAAAAGTCATGCGACCTCAGGTGATCCCTGGGCCAAGCGCTGGCTGAAAGGCCACGACGTGGGCTTCGGTCCGTTCAAACTCGCCGAGCTCAGTCCTGGGCGCCAGGTCGTCTGGGAGGCCCACAAGGAGCATCCCTTCCCTCCCGCGATCGAGCAGATCACGTTCAAGCAGGTGCCGAAGTCGTCCGACCGCCTGGCCGCGCTGATGACCGGAGAAGCTCAGGTTGCTCAGTACTTGTCGCCCGCGGACATGCAGACGCTGCAAAACAGCAACGACATGCACCTCTGGAACTTCCAGGGCTATGTCATCCACTCGAGCCCCATGAACCCGAAGTACCCACCACTTGACGACGTCCGGGTCCGACAGGCCCTGTCCTACGCGACGCCGTATCAGCGGATCATCGAGAAGGTCTACCGAGGGTTCGCCGGGGCGGCCCACGGCCCCATCTCGGATCACGCGGCCGGATTCGACCCCTATTTCCACCCGTACACCTACGACCCCGAACGGGCCCGCGAGCTGCTGCGGGAGGCAGGCCATGCGAAAGGGTTCACCACGACGTTGGCCTACAGCACCGCGGAGCCGCTGGGACAGCCGGTCGGCGCCGAGCTCCGGAGTGCTTTCAGAGACGTCGGAGTGACACTCGAACTCGAAGCGCTGCCGCCCTCGACGTATACGCACGCGTTGTTCGGTGGCAAGCGGCCGATGTTCTTCCAGAGCTTCGGGGCCGATTCGCCGGACTCCGCCTACGCGCTCGGAGTCTTCTACCAGTCGAAGAGCTCCAACAACTGGGGCGGATACAGCAGCGCAAGGACCGACGCCTGCTTGGCCAAGGCAGGTCTCCCGCGACTCAGTTGGGATCAGCGGGTCGAGGAGCACAAACGCTGCGCCAGGATCATCGCGAATGACGCCCCTTGGCTCTGGATCGCGCAGCCCGGCTTCCAGGTGGGCACGCGCAGGGACGTGACCGGCATCAACTGGTACGCGGGTGAGGGGGTCGACTGGTCCAAGGTCGACTACACGAGCTGATGCCGGAACGGCCAACTGCCAATTGGCCCCTCCCCAGTTACTCGACCTGCGGGGTCGACTCAGGCCGCCGGCCTTTGACGAATGGATATGCGTGACCGCAGTTGCTGGATAGAGTCGTCCCGTCACAGCTGGTTGTGGGGACAACCAAGGTGCCTTTCGGCTGCCAACGTCCTGGGGAGGGCCTGCAGCACATGAGTCGTCGCTCTACTGGTTATGTCGGTGTGTGGGCTGAGGTCCAACGGCAGCAGCAGCGCCAGTTGGAAGCCGAAGCCAGACAGCGGAGACAGGAAGCTCAGCAGGCGCGGGCCTACCAGCGTCGAGCTGCCCAGACCCGCCGCGAGTACCGGCAGGCGGACGCCCTGCGCCGCACCGAGGAACTGGACGCGCAGGTCGCGTCACTGCAGGGCCTGCTCACTGCGGGTTGTCACGCCCCCGCCTTCCGGGCTTCCTCGCTCATGCGACCTGAGGACATCCAGCCCTTCGCTCCAGGACCCTTGGCGCATCCCGTGCCCATGCCGGACCTCAACCAGTACCAGACGCAGAGCGGTTGGACCGCGAGTCGCCGAGCCCAGGCGCAGGCCGAGGCACGGACACGCTTCGAGCGGGACTGGCACGCCGCCCAGACGGCGGAGGCCCGCCGGCAGCAACAACTTGCGTCCTACCAGCGGGAGTACCGCCAGTGGGCCGATGCCCAACTGGCGGAGGTACGGGCCCACAACGCCGGCGTCGTCGCGACAACCGAAGGCGTGAGGCGCCTGGATCCCGATTCCGTGGTCGAGTACTTCTCCGCCGCTCTCTACGCCTCCACGGCATGGCCCGAAGGATTCCCGCGTCAGGTCGCGGCGGCCTACGACCCCGCAGCCCGACAGCTGGTGCTGGATTGGGAGTTGCCCACCTACAGCATCGTCCCTGAGGTCAAGTCCGTTCGGTACATGTCCGGGACGGACCAGGACAAGGAGACCCCCCGCCCGGCAGGCCAGCGCCGAGCGTTGTACGGGGAGGTTCTCGCGCAGTGCATGCTGCTGGTCCTGAACGAGCTTTACGCCGCGGATGAGTTGGGTGCCCTTGAGTCAGTGGCATTGAACGGGTTCGTGGAGGGACACGACCCCACGACGGGCCGGCCGGGCCAGATGTTCCTCGCGACGGTCATGGCTTCGCGCTCTTCGTTCCGTGACCTGCACCTGGCACAGGTGGACGCGAGCAGCTGCCTGGCCGATGGGCTGCGAGGCCAGCTCTCGCCCCGGCCCGACCAACTCACTCCGGTACGGCCGAGCCGGCGACCGCAAGAGGTCGGAAACCGCGTTGTCGCCCACGGCAGCGATGAGGAACCGGACCTGTACGACATGGATCCGGTCGCCTTCGAGGGTCTCGTCGCCGAGCTCTTCCGGGCCATGGGAATGCAGGCGGTGACGACCCAGCGCTCCAACGACGGCGGTGTGGACGTCGACGCGCTGGATCCGACACCGATCCGAGGCGGCAAGATCGTCGTTCAGGTGAAGCGCTACCGCAACACGGTGCCACCCACCGCCGTACGTGACCTGTACGGAACGGTGCAGGACGCGGGCGCCAACAAGGGCGTCCTTGTCACGACGTCGGGGTTCGGTCCCGGCTCGCACACCTTCGCCAACGGCAAGCCGCTGGAACTCATCGCGGGCGGTGAGCTGGTCGACCTGCTGCACCGTCATGGGCTGCGCGGGCGACTGGGTGAGGGCGGCCGGTCGTCCGCGCCACGGGCGACCCCGTCGAATCCACCCACTCGACTGCCCGACGACTACAACGTGCTGGGCATGTCCTGGACCGGAAGTGTCGCCCTGGACGTGTGCGCCCTCGTCTGCCACGGCAACCGCGTCCTCAGCGACGATCACTTCGTCTTCTTCAACAACCCGCAGACACCCGATGGCTCCGTACGTGTCCTGCCGGCAACAGCGCCTGACAAGGCCGCGATCTGCGTCTCCTTCGACGGACTCCCGGCGGAGTCGGATCGGTTCGTACTTGTGGCGGCCATCGACCCGGAGGTCAACCCGGACGCCGATCTCTCCGGCTTCACCAACGCCGGCATCCGGCTCCTCGATCCGGAGATGTCCGAGCTGGGACGGCTTGAGGTCTCCGACGGCCGACCGCTCGAAACCGCCTTGGTACTCGGCTCCTTCCGCCGAAGGTCAAACGGGGACTGGGAGTTCGTCCTCGGCGGCAAGGGCTACACGGGCGGCCTGGAGCAACTCGTCCAGGACTACGGCATCGACGTCGAGTAGCTCGGCCCGAGTCCGGACGTCCGGCGAACAGAGCCCGCGCCAGGGTCATTTCTCCGGTACGCCGGTGTTCACGACGGTGATCACGACGTTGCCGGTCTTCTGTCCGGTCTCGACATACCGATAGGCGTCGACGATCTCCTCCAACGGGTACCGACGATCGATGAGCGGCCTGAACTCACCCGCCTCGATCAGGTCCCCGAGAAACCGCATCATCTCCTGATCCTGCTTCGGAAAGGGGAACTTCACCTTCCTGCCGCGGAGCAGGGGCGTCACGAACGGCAGAAGCAGATTCTGGCACCAGGGGCCCAGCTCCGAGGACAGGTAGATCCCGCCCGGTTTCAGCAGTCGCCCGCAGCGGGTGAACGTACTCTTCCCGACCGCGTCGAACACCGCGTCGTAGCGCTGCTCGTCCATGGTGAAGTCCTGGGCCGTGTGGTCGACGACCCGGTCGGCGCCCAGGCCCTTCGCCAGCTCCACGTGCGCCGTGCCGCACACCGCGGTCACGGCGGCCCCGAAATGCTTCAGGAGTTGCACCGCCGCCGAGCCGATGGCGCCGGTCGCGCCGTACACGAGGACGTCCTGCCCGGCTCGGACGTCCGCCTTCCTGATGAAGGCCAGCGCATAGTGCGAGCCCTCGGGCCCGGGAGCGACCTCCTCGAAGGTCACACCCTTCGGAATGGTCGCGACGGGCCCGTCCTGCGGCACCGCCAGGTACTCGGCATGGGTTCCGAACGCACCCTCGTTGTACCCGAACACCCGGTCGCCGACCGTGAAGGACGTGACATCGCTCCCGACCGCTTCCACGACTCCCGCGTACTCGGTCCCCAGCACCGTACGCCGCGGCCGGACAAGGCCGGTGAGCACACGTACGAAGAAGGGCCTGGCCGCCCGGTAGGCGCAGTCCGTCCGGTTGACCGTCGTCGCGTGCACCTTCACCAGCACGTCGTGGTCACCGATCGAGGGCGTGTCCACCTCGGCGATCCGGACCACGGCCGGCGGCCCGTACCGGTTGTGCACAGCTGCCTTCATGATCGGACCTTAGCGGCAATGCCGGGCAACGCTCGGGTTGTCGGTGAGGACAGGAAGCCCAGCTATGACGCCGTCGGCAGAACAACGTGCTGTTTGACGAGTTCGTACGACCTCAGTCGGTCGGCCAGCGCGTAGACGGGCGTCACCAGCATGAGTTCGTCCGCACCGGTCACGTCGACCAGGTTCGCCAGTTGCTTCGCAACCGTGTCGGGTGAGCCGTATGCCTGTTGGGCGCGGAAGCCCGTCAGTGCCTGCGCCTCTTCTTCGGTGAACGCGTGGGTCGCCGCCTGCTCGGGCGTGGGGAAGGCGAGATCGCCCCGTCCTTTGAGGAGTGCGGCCTTGACGACGACCATCGGGCCGGCAAGCCGGGTGGCCTCCTCCTCCGTGTCGGCGCACACCGTTTCCACGCAGATCAGCACGCGCGGGCGCGCGCACCAGCGGGAGGGGGAGAAATGCTCGCGGTAGTGGTTGAGCGCGGCCAGGGTGTTGTCGGGCCGGATGTGATGGGCGAAGGCGATCGGCAGTCCGAGTTCCGCGGCGAGCGCGGCACCGGCCGTACTCGACGACAGCAGCCATGGCTCCGGGAGCGGGTCGAGCGCGACCTCGTCCACCAGGAAACGCAGAGTCGCCGACACGTCGTCGCGGTACTCGTCGTCCGTTGTCGGACCGGCCCCACGGCGCAGGGCCCGCGCCGTGGAGTCGTCGAAGGTACCCGGTCCACGGCCGATGCCCAGGTCGATCCGGCCCCCGTGCAGTGCGGCCAGCGTGCCGAACTGCTCGGCCAGCATGATCGGGGCGTGGTTCGGAGCGAGAACGCCCCCGGAGCCGAGACGGATCGACGATGTCAACGCGGCCGCGTGGGCGGTCATGACGACGGGCGGGAACGCTCCGATGGCCGGTGAGTGGTGATGCTCGGCGTACCAGAGGCGCAGATAACCGA
Source organism: Streptomyces sp. NPDC087263 (assembly GCF_044744645.1). Lineage (NCBI taxonomy): Bacteria > Bacillati > Actinomycetota > Actinomycetes > Kitasatosporales > Streptomycetaceae > Streptomyces > Streptomyces sp. NPDC087263. The sequence continues at coordinate 54,471 of NZ_JBIUYT010000012.1, read as the reverse complement.
GTTCCTCAAGGCGTTGGGCGAACTCGGTGGTGTCTCGCAGCGTGTCCGCCACTCGGGCGCCCGTCTGGACCATGGCCACTTCGAGCGCGCTGATCGGTACGGTGATCATCCGGTCAGTATAGGAAACGTCCACCAGGCCCAACCCCTGCTGCGCGCAGGGCTGATCGGCCACCGAACTCGATGACCGCTGAATATCACCGCTTAGCCCCTTGGCGTGGCACGTCCCGTAGCCAACACTGATCCAATGACGCAGCGTGTGGAGCTCGCGACCGTGATGGACCGGTTCGCCGTGGACGGACTCGTCACCGAGTACGCGGTGGCAGTGGACGACGGCGACTGGGAGGGGTATCGGGGTCTGTTCGCACCGGACGGACGTGCGGACTACCGCTCCGCAGGCGGAATCGAGGGGGACGCAGAGCAGGTGGCGGGATGGCTTTCCCAGAGCATCGACCCGTTTCCGATGCGCCAGCATCTGATCGTCAACCGGCGTGTGCGGTTCGGGCAGTTGGATCAGGACACCGGCGACACGGCCCGGATCCAGGCGGACTACATCAACCCGATGAGGTTCACGGCCGACGACAGCGGTTCCACCGCGCCGGACTTCGTGTGCGGCGGCCGCTATGCCTTCGCACTGGTGCGTACGTACGACGGCTGGCGGCTGCGCGAGGTGGTCGTCCAGGAGAAGTGGCGCCGCACCTCGCCGGCACGTCAGGAGCCCGCAGCCACCGGCTGACCGTGCTGTCCCCTCAACGACTCTGAACGGCGGTCACTCGAGCGCCCCGGCCGAGAACGGCCGCACCCCGGCCCGACACCCTCTGTCGGAGATCGCCCCCAACGCTCACACTGAGAGGACGCACCGGGGAGGGGAGGCGCCATATGACCAGGCCCGAGCGCTGGCTCGCCTCCCCCTGGCGACGTGGCATCCTCGCCGTGCCGGCCGGCGCGCTGCCCGTGTTCGCCTTCCCCGCCCCCTCCTTGTGGTGGTTCGCGTACGTCGCCCTCGTCCCCTGGATCCTGCTGGTCCGCTCGGCCCCGACGGCAAAGCGGGCCGCCTACGACGGCTGGCTCGGCGGACTCGGTTTCATGCTGGCCGTGCACCACTGGCTGCTGCCGAGCCTGAATGTGTTCACGGTGGTCATAGCCGCACTGCTCGGCGCGCTGTGGGCCCCCTGGGGCTGGCTCGTACGGCGGTTCCTCGGCGGTGTGCCCTCACCCGGGCAGGTCGCGGCGGCGCTCGTGGTGCTGCCGTCCGGCTGGCTGATGGTCGAACTCGTCCGGTCATGGCAGGGCTTGGGCGGCCCCTGGGGGCTGCTCGGGTCGAGCCAGTGGCAGGTGGGGCCCGCACTACGGCTCGCCTCGGTCGGCGGGGTGTGGCTGCTCAGCTTCCTGGTGGTGACGGTCAACGTCGCCGTCGCCGTACTGGTCTCGGTGCGCCGGGCCCGAATACCCGCCGTGGCCGGCCTGGTCGCCACCGCCGCCGCGACCTCGGCGGCCTGGGCATGGTCACCGCGCCCCGACGTGGACGGCACGGTCCGGATCGCCGTCGTACAACCCGGTGTCGTCGACGGGCTGGACAGTATCGAGAAGCGCTTCGCGCGCGAGGAGGCGCTCACCCGCACGCTCGCCGGACAGGACCTCGACCTGGTCGTCTGGGGCGAGAGCAGCGTCGGCTTCGACCTCGCCGACCGGCCCGACCTGGCGAACCGGATCGCCACGCTGGCACGGCTCACGGGCGCCGACGTCCTGGTGAACGTCGACGCGCGCCGCTCCGACCGGCCCGGCATCTACAAGAGCTCGGTCCTGGTGGGCCCCCAGGGACCGACCGGCGATCGGTACGACAAGATGCGGCTGGTTCCCTTCGGCGAGTACGTTCCCGCGCGCAGCGTCCTCGGCTGGGCGACGTCCGTGGGCAAGGCGGCGGGCGAGGACCGTATGCAGGGCACCGAGCAGGTGGTGATGAACGTCGGGAACGGGCTGCGGGTCGGCCCGATGGTCTGCTTCGAGTCGGCGTTCCCCGACATGAGCCGCCATCTCGCCCAGGACGGCGCCGAGGTACTCCTCGCACAGTCGTCGACATCGAGCTTCCAGCACAGCTGGGCGCCCGAGCAGCACGCCTCGCTCGCCGCGCTGCGAGCCGCCGAGACCGGCCGCTCGATGGTGCACGCCACACTCACCGGCGTGTCCGCCGTCTACGGTCCGAGCGGCGAGCGCGTCGGCTCCTGGCTCGGGACCGACGCGAGCACGACGATGGTGTACGAGGTGCCGGTGGCACGGGGTGTCACGCCGTACGTCAGGTTCGGCGACTGGCCTGTGCACGCGTCCCTGCTGGTGCTGGCGCTCCTGTGCGCGGCGGAGGGCACCCGCGCGTTCAGGCTGCGGCGGCCTGCTCCTCCACTGCACGTACCACTTGCTCGCACAGCTCATGAGTCGCCAGTGCGTCCCGGGCACTGAGCACCTTGCCCGCGCGCACGGCGTCCAGGAAGGCGAGCACCACCTGCTCGATGCCGCGCTGCCTGGCCACCGGTACCCAGTCCCCGCGCCGCCGCACGGTCGGCTGCCCCTTGTGGTCGATCACCTCGGCGAGGTTGAGCACCTGCCGCTTGGTGTCCTGACCCGAGACCTCGAGGATCTCCTCCGCCGAACCGCTCAGCCGGTTCATCACACCGAGCGCGGTGAAGCCGTCCCCGGCGAGCTGCAGTACGACGTGGTGCAGCAGCCCGCCCTCGACACGGGCGCGTACCGTCACGTCGTCGATGGGCCCCGGCGCCAGGTACCGCAGGGTGTCGACGACATGGATGAAGTCGTCGAGGATCATGGTGCGGGTCCGCTCCGGCAGCCCGATGCGGTTCTTCTGCATCAGGATCAGCTCCCGCGGGTGGTCGGCGCACTGTGTGTACCCGGGCGCGTGACGCCGGTTGAAGCCCACCGCCAGGCTGACGTCCCGCTCCTCCGCGAGCCGCACCAGCCGCTCCGAGTCGGCGAGTTCGTACGCGAGGGGCTTGTCCACGTACGTCGGTACGCCGGCCTCCAGCAGGCGCGTGACGATCTCCGGGTGCGCCACGGTGGCCGCGTGCACGAAAGCGGCGTCGAGATCCTGGGCCAGCAGCTCCGCCAGGTCGGTGTGGCGCTGGGCCTGCGGAAGGTGGAGGCTGTCGGCGACCCGGGTGAGCGTCGCGGGCGTGCGTGTCTGCACATGCAGCTCGACGCCCGGCTGCACGCTCAGCACCGGCAGATACGCCTTCTGCGCGATGTCACCGAGTCCGATGCAGCCGACCTTCACGGGGGGTCTCCTCAAGGGGTGCGTTGCGCGTTCCGGGGGTACTTCCGGGTTTCTGACCTCGCCGGGCCTCGTCGGGAAGCATACGGCTGTCGGGTCGGACGCCTCGGGGCCGCCGGGTCACCTCACGGATGCCGGCGCCCTCCGGAGGAGCGGAAGGATCACCCGTGCGGGGCATCCTCCGCTTGTCCGCTCCCCAAAGAGGTTCCGACACAGCAGAGTTGCGCGGGTGCATCGATCAACCACGACCGCGACGCTTCTGGTCACCGTGGCCGTCACCGCCCTCTCCGGCTGTGTGACCGTCCAGCGGCCCCCCTCTTCCGGCCTTCCGCCCGCACCGGCCGGCCCCTCCGTGCCACGTCCGGACGGCCGGGTCGAGCCGCAGGTCGTGCAGGCACCGGCGCGGGAGGCGCTGGAGCTCGTCGGTCCGTCCCGAAAACCCTCCCCCAGCGCGCCCGCACCGCGCAGGGCGGCCCCTCCGCCGCCCGCCGCGCCGCCGCCGACCACTCCACGCCGGCCCCGCACCGCCCCGCATCCCGAGCCGGCGCGCCCCGAGCCGCACATCACCGTCCCGTCCGTGGTCCCGGAGGTCCCGACGACCACGGACGTGTGTGCCCTGGGCAGGAAGTACGGAGGCTGGACGGCGGACAGCCCGCAGGCGGTCATCTGCCAGGGGACATACGGCCACTGACCGAACCGGCGTCTTCCGGCACGCCCTCACCCGCGCCCCCCGAAGTCCAGCCGTCCCCCTTTCAGGATCGCCGTCTCGGCGGCCCCAGCGTCTCCCCTCCGGGCCCACCCGAGGGGCCGGGGCCGCCCAGTGACCCGGGTCCTTCGCCCGGCCCCGAGGTCCCGTCCCCGTCGAGCCGCAGCTCCAGGCGGCCGATCGCCGCCCGGACACCGTCCCCGTAGCTGTCCTCCCCGAGGGCGCCGACCGCACCGCGCGCCCGGCGCAGATGGGTGCGGGCGGCCTCGGTGCGGCCGAGCTTCACATAGTCGGCGGCGAGATTCAGATGCAGGGACGGATAGAACGCGCGCACCGCGAGCGACTGGTGGTGCTCGGCGATCCGTCCGTCGGTGAGCTCCGCGGCCGCCGACAACGCCCGCAGGTCCCAGGCGAGTTCGTCCGAGGGGTCGTCCTGCGTGTCGGCCATGTAGTGCGCCAGCGTGCAGCGGTGCAGGGGGTCGCCGTCCTCGCCGATCTCCGCCCACAGGTCCAGGAAGCGGCCCCGGGCCTCCTCGCGGTCACCGCCGTGGTGCAACATGACGGCCTGCCCGATCCGGGTCATCATGGCATCCGGCGCCGCCTGCTCCTGTTGCTCCGCCACCGCGTCCTCCACAGGCTCGTCACTGATCCTCACGACGCCAACGACGCTAACGGCAGCCACTGACAATCACGCTCAGGCGCCTCCGTACGCCGCTGGGCCAGGCCGGTGACGGTCCCGGCCCAGCGGCGGCCCCAGTGGACACCCGTCAGCCGAGGTCCGGAATCCGCCAGTCGATCGCCTCGTGGCCCTGGGCGGCCACGGCCTCGTTGATCTGCGTGAACGGACGCGAGCCGAACCACTTCTTCGCGGACAGCGGCGAGGGGTGTGCGCCCTTCACCACCACGTGCCGCTCCTCGTCGATGAGCGGGAGCTTCTTCTGGGCGTAATTGCCCCACAGGACGAAGACGGCCGGGTCGGGCCGGTCGGCGACGGCGCGGATGACCGCGTCCGTGAACTTCTCCCAGCCCTGACCCTTGTGCGAGTTGGCCTCACCGGCGCGCACGGTCAGCACCGCGTTGAGCAGCAGGACGCCCTGCTGGGCCCACGGCATCAGATAGCCGTTGTCCGGGATCGGGGTGCCCAGCTCCTCCTTCATCTCCTTGTAGATGTTGCGGAGCGAGGGCGGGGTCTTCACCCCGGGGCGGACGGAGAAGCACAGGCCGTGCCCCTGGCCCTCGCCGTGGTACGGGTCCTGACCGAGGATCAGCACCTTCACGCGCTCGTACGGCGTCGCGTCGAGAGCGGCGAAGACCTCCTCCCTGGGAGGGTAGACGGGGCCCTTCGCGCGCTCCTCCTCGACGAACTCGGTGAGTTCCTTGAAGTAGGGCTGCTGCAGCTCGTCGCCCAGGACGTCGCGCCAGGACTCGGGCAGCATGGCGATATCGGTCACGTCAACTTCCTCCGATGTGCGGTCACTTCCGGAGCACAGAACCTACCGCCGCCCACTGACAATCGAGTCCGAGCCCCCGCCCTACAACCGGTCCGAGCCCCCCGCGCTACCAGCTGGTCTTCCGGTACAGCGACCACATCGTCATGATCGTCGACGGGTCCAGGGCGACCTCGCCGCCCGAGATGTCCTCGCTCGCGGCCACATACTGCTTGCCCTGCCACAACGGCAGCAGCCGGGCGTCGTCCACGAGGATCTGCTGGGCCTCCTCGAACTCCTTGTCCACGGCTCCGCGGTCGGTCTCGCGACGCGACTCGGGCAGCAGGTTGTTGGTGATGTACGGGGACGGATAGGGCGTACCGAGCGCGTTCTCCTCGCCCACGAAGGGCGCGATGAAGTTCTCGGCGTCCGGGAAGTCGGGGAACCAGCCTCGCCCGAACACCGGGTACTCGCCCTTGCGGTAGCCCTCTTCGTACGTCTTCCAGGGACGGCTCTTGAGGGTGACCGTGAAGAGGCCGGATACCTCCAGTTGCCTCTTGAGCTCCCGGAACTCGGGTGCTGTCTCGGAGCCGTAGCGGTCGGTCGTGTACCAGAAGGTCAGCGGGACGCGCTCGGTGATGCCCGCCTCCAGGAGGATCTGCCGGGCCTTGGACGTACTGGGGTACCCGTAGTCGTCGAAAAAGCCCACTGTGTGCCCGGTCAGCCCCTTGGGGACCATGGAGTACAGCGGCTCGACGGTGTCCTTGTAGATCTTGTTCGCGATCACCGGCCGGTCGACGATCTGGGCAACGGCCTTGCGGACGGCCGGCATCGCGGCCCACCGGTCCTTCGGGTTGAACACCAGGTAGCTGATCTCGGCGCCGGCGCCCTCGATGAGCTGGATGCTCTTGTCCGGGTCCTGTCCGCGTAGGGAGACGATGTCCGCGGCAGCGAGGCCGCGGAAGGTGACGTCGATGTCCTTGTCGCGGAGAGCGGCGACCATCTGCGCCGAGTCCTGGAAGTAGCGGATGGTGACCGCGTCGTTCTTGCGGTCGGCGAAGCCTTTGTAGCGGTCGTTGCTGACGAGTTCGGCCTGCTTGCCCTCTTCGTAGGACCGCAGGGTGTAGGGCCCGGAGCCGGAGACCTGACCGTCCTTGCGCAGGGCGTCGACGGGGTAGTCATCGGGATCGACGATCGACATGGCGGGGGTGGCCAGGACGAACGGGAAGGTCGCGTCGGACTTGTTGAGGTGGAAGACGACCTCACGCTCGCTCAGCGCCTGGACCCGGTCGAGGCTGCCCAACAGCCCCGCGGGGCCGCCGACGACACCGAGCGTCCTGATCCGGTCGATCGAGTACTTGACCGCCCGGGCGTCGAGCTTGTCCCCGTCGGAGAACTTCATGTCCCCGCGCAGCCGACAGCTGTAGGTGCGATTCGACGTGTCAGTGAACTTGCAGCTCTCGGCCGCGTCCGGCGCGGGCTCGGCCGAGCCGTTGGGATAGCTCAGCAGCGTCTGGTAGATGTTGCGGAACAGCTCCCAGGAGCCGTCCCAGGAGGCCGCCGGATCCAGCGTGCTCGGAGCGCTTGTGGTGCCCACGACGATCGGCCCCTGGTCCTCCGGTGCGCCCGAGGAGAGGACTCCGCATCCGGCCACCAGGGATATCGACGTGAGCGTCGCCAGCTGCCGCAGCGATCGGTTCCGATTCCGGTTGAACACGCGCTCGCTCCTCGATCTGCCGTACCAAGGGACGACGGCAGACCATACCGCAGTACCCCGCCGGGGGAACCGTGTTCCCGGCAGGGCACTTGATCAGCATGTATGTGACTACGTTGTCATGCTGATGTGCGTCCGCGATGCGTTGACGCGGCGGCGATTTCTGTCAACTCGTATACCGACGCGGGGTCGATTCCGTCCGTCGACAGTGGCGAGATATGTACGTCGACAGAGGCGCCGCTCGTGTCAAGGCGCGGCGCCCCCGGCGCTGCCGTCATCCCACCCCGGCGTTCAGGAAGATGCCGCCGTCGATCACCAGCGTCTGACCGGTGATCCAGTCCGACTGCTGCGAGGTGAGGAACGCGGCGGCGCCGCCGATGTCGGAGGGGACACCGAGCCGGCCGAGCGGGTACGCCGCGATCACCTCCTCCTCACGGCCCTCGTAAAGGGCCTGCGCGAACTTGGTCTTGACGACGGCGGGCGCGATCGAGTTGACCCGCACCTTGGGTGCGAACTCGTGCGCCAGTTGCAGGGTCAGGTTGACCATGGCGGCCTTGCTCATGCCGTACGCGCCGATGAACGGTGAGGCGGAGATGCCGGCGAGGGAGGCGATGTTGACGATCGCTCCGCCGTTGTCCTTCTGCCAGGCGTGCCAGGTCCGCTGGGCGAAGCCGAGCGCCGAGACGACGTTGGTCTCGAAGACCTTGCGTGCCACGTTCAGGTCGAGGTCGGCGATGGGGCCGAACACCGGGTTCGTACCGGCGTTGTTGACCAGGTAGTCGACGCGGCCGAAGGCCTCCATGGTGCGCTCGACGGCGACGGCCTGGTGGGCCTCGTCGTGGGCCTTGCCCGCGACGCCGATGACGCGGTCGGCACCGAGTGCCTCGACGGCCTCCTTGAGGGAGTCCTCGTTGCGGCCGGTGATGCAGACGCGGTCTCCTCGGGCGATCAGGGCCTCGGCGACTCCGTAGCCGATGCCGCGGCTCGCGCCGGTGATGAGCGCGACCTTGCCCGAGAGTTCGGGGAGTGTGGTCATGTCCGTGTCCCCCGGCCTCAGTTGAGCGGTCCGCCGGCGACATACAGCACCTGGCCGGAGACGAATCCGGCCGCCTCGCCCGTGAAGAAGGCGATGGCGTTGGCGATGTCGTCCGGGTTGCCGACGCGCTGGACGGGGATCTGGGTCGCGGCGGCGGCCTGGAAGTCCTCGAAGCCCATGCCGATGCGGGCGGCCGTGGCGGCGGTCATGTCGGTGACGATGAAGCCGGGGGCCACGGCGTTCGCGGTGACGCCGAACTTGCCGAGCTCGAAGGCGAGCGTCTTGGTGAAGCCCTGAAGACCGGCCTTGGCGGCGGAGTAGTTGGCCTGGCCGCGGTTGCCGAGGGCGGAGGACGAGGAGAGGTTGACGATCCGGCCGAACTTCGCGTCGACCATGTGCTTCTGAACGGCCTTCGCCATCAGGAAGGCGCCGCGCAGATGCACGTTCATGACCGTGTCCCAGTCGGACGTGCTCATCTTGAACAGCAGGTTGTCGCGGAGCACACCCGCGTTGTTCACCAGGATCGTCGGCGCACCGAGCTCCTCGGCGATCCGCGCGACGGCCGCCTCGACCTGGGCCTCGTCGGAGACGTCACAGCCGACCGCGATGGCCTTGCCACCGGCAGCGGTGATCTTCTCGACGGTGTCCTTGCACGCGGCCTCGTCGAGGTCGATCACCGCGACGGCGCGGCCCTCGGCAGCCAGTCGTACGGCGGTCGCGGCACCGATGCCGCGCGCGGCACCGGTGACTACGGCGACGCGCTGCTCAGTGGTGGACATTGCTGGTTCTCCTCGCCCTTGAAAAGCCCTGCGGCCTGAACTCGTCCTGCGGCCCGAAAAGCTCCGCGGCCTGTTTTGCCCTGCGGCTCACACGGTACGCCCGTCCGGTGAGCGACCGCTTAGTACCTTCGGTAGACGTGACGCTAGAAGCCCTGGCACCCGGTGTCAACGGCACACGGCGCACGTGTGATCCATTACCTGACCAGCAGCGCGAGCAGCCGCTCCGCCTCGGCCTCCGGATCCGCGGTGAGCCCCGTGTGCACGGGCCCGGGCTGGACGACCGTGGAGCGGGGCGCGATCAGCCAGCGAAAGCGCCGCCCGGCATCGTCATGCGCCGCCTGACCTGCCGCTTCTCCTCCCGCGCAGACCCCTTCGACAGCGCGCAGCGCGGCCCGTACGCCCGCCACGTCCGCCTCCGGATCCAGCGCCCGCAACTTCGTCTCGTCCAAATGCGTGCGGGCGACGACGAAGGACTTGGCACGGCAGTACACCAGCACGCCCGCGTTGAAGCACTCACCGCGCTCGACCCGGGGAACCACCCGCAGCAGCGCGTACTCGAAGACGTCCCGCTCGCTCACTTGGCCCCCTTGATTCCGCCGACACCCTCGGTGACATCGATGCCCTTGATGCGGTCATGGACGGCGGCGGCGCGTGCGAGCAGCGGTTCGGCGTACGCCCGCCGCAGGGCGTCCGTCGTGTCGAAACCGGGCTCCCCGTCGAGCCATTCGTCCGGGATCTCGGCGGTCACCTCGGCGAGCAGTTCCTCCGTGACCAGGGGCGCCAGTTCCGCGGCGGCGGAGGCGATGTCCGGCCGGAAGGGCGCGAGCGCGTGGTCGGTGGCGTCGTACGGCTTGGCGGCGGAGGCCTGGGCGCCCGGCCAGTTGTGGTGCCAGATCATCGTGGCGCCGTGGTCGATGAGCCACAGCTCGCCGTGGAGCACCAGCATGTTGGGGTTGCGCCAGGAGCGGTCGACGTTGTTGACCAGCGCGTCGAACCAGACGATCCGCCCGGCCTCCTCGGGGCCGACCCGGTGCGCGAGGGAGTCGAAGCCGAGCGCGCGGGTGAGGAAATCCATCCCGAGGTTCAGGCCGCCGCTCGACTTCAACAGCGCCTGGACCTCCTCGTCCGGTTCGCCGAGCCCCAGGACCGGGTCGAGGCCGATCGTCACGAGCCCGGGCACGCGCAGGCCCAGCCGGCGGGCGAGTTCACCGCACACGACCTCCGCGACCAGCGTCTTGCGTCCCTGCCCCGCGCCGGTGAACTTCATGACGTAGGTCCCGAGGTCGTCGGCCTCGACGAGCCCGGGCAGGGAGCCGCCCTCACGCAGGGGCGTGATGTAGCGGGTCGCGATGACATCTTTCAGCAATTTCCCAGGCCGCCTGTCTCTTCAACCTTGCAATCCACGACCATCGCCGAAGGGACGCCGTAGCGGGAATCGCCCGTCAACGGCCCTGGGGAGAATCTGGGGAGTTTCGACTGGCATGCGCCTCTCCCCGCTTCCCGAGCAGTCAGTCGATGGCGGTTCGCCCCTTGCTTCCGGCCTCCGGCATGAAGTGAGCATAGTAACCAAGGGTGACCGCTGGCGAGGAGTGCCCGAGCCACCGCGCCGAGGTCACGACGGACTCTCCGGCTTCCAGCATGAGCGAGGCATAGATGTGCCGCAGCACGTGGAAGCCGTCCTTCGGGGCCGCCGCCCACTGCCGGCGTTTCGCTTCGTTGGCACGCGGCGAGATGATGCCGGCCTCGGCCAACGCGGGCTTCCAGGTGTGGGTGTTCCACGTGTTCACCGCGACGGCGTTGCCGAATCGTGTAGTGAGGACCAGCGAGAGCTTCCTGCCCGGCCCCTCCGGCTTCCCCCACGGAAGCTCGACTTCCACCGGTGGGAATGCTTCGACGTGGCGCTTCGGTTCATCGGCGACCGAGGAGGGCACGTCGACGGTACGCGTCTTCTTGCCCTTCGGCACGGTGAAGTACAGCCTCCCCTTGATCGCCCCGGACTTGGCGACGGACATGAAGCACGCCTCTCGCGTGGTCGATGTCCTCCGGGCTCAATCCCCACACCTCGCCCTGGCGGAGCCCGCACCCCAGACCGAGGACAACGGTTGTCCGGTTACGCGGGTTGATGACGTCGCGGACTTGCAGCGCCGGCCCCAACAGCCAAGCCTCGCGGCGCTCCTGCGGCTCCTTGAGCCACCGCACGGACTTCGCGTGCATGGGATTCCCGGCGTGCCGCTTGTCATCGACGGCCGCCTCCAGAATGGGGGACAGCACGGACCGGATGCCACGCTGGTAGTCGACAGAGGAGAGTTGATTGACTCCAACTTGGCCATGTAGGCGCGTAGATCCGCCGCCGTGATGCTCTTGAGGGGGAGTTGCCCCAGGGTTCAGCACCGGGTTGGAGCGGGAGTCGGCCCGCTCCTGTTCACGGATCCGTGCATCGAGGACTTCCCGCCGGTACATGACTCGGCTTCGGGAGCCCGTGCGGAAGCTCGGCGGTCCCTGCCGTCGGTGTCGCCAGACGTAAACCGTGTGCGGTGAGAGGCCGAGGTACGCGGCGGCGTCCTTGACGTTGAGGAATGGGCGCATATGGCGCTCGCTGGAACGGGTGCGGCCGATGGGGCGAGCCGTTCGGGGTCGAGGAGTTGGGCGAAGGGGTCCGGGCCGACCTCGCGCGCGGTCTCCAGCGGTTCGAGTCCGGCGCGCAGCCCGTCCCGGGCCGGTTCCCGTACCCGGTGCAGATACCGCTCGGTGGTGTCGAGGACCTCGCGGTCGCTGATCTGGCCGTGCCCGCCGACGATGGTGACCGGCTCCACGGCGCGCAGCCGCCGGACCGCGTGCAGCGCACCCGAGAGCGAACCTTGCGGGATGTACGGGGTGCAGCCGGGGAGCAGCACGTCCCCGGCGAAGAGCACCCGCGGCCCCGGCAGCCGGACCACGATGTCATTGGTGGTGTGGAGCCGGCCCCCCATGGATCAGCTCGACCGTGAGGTCGTCCACGTAGAGGGTGAGTTCGTCGGGGAACGTCAGGGTGGGCAGCGTGACCGTGAGGTCGCCCCAGTCGGTGTCGGGCCACCTGCGCTGTAGCGCCGCTCCGGTGACCGACACGGCCTCTCTGGCCAGATCGTGGGCGACGACGACGTCGGCGGCCCCACCGGCTCCGCACGCGAACAGGCCGTTGCCGTTGGTGTGGTCTCCGTGGTGATGAGTGTTGATCACCGTACGCGGCGGTGCGGACGTGAGGCGGCCGACGGCCGTCCTCAGTGCGCGGTTCCGGGACTCGGTCGCGGCGGTGTCCACCAGTGTGACCTCCTTCCTTCCCACGAGTACGCCCGCGTTGCTGACGCACCATCCGCCGTGCGGCTGGATGTACGCGTGGACCCGGTCGGCGATCTCCTGCGGTCGAGGAGCGGCAGCGATGGTCGTCATGGCGTGGATGGTCCGGCGGCCCGCTTGAAGCCCAGTCGAACCCGAGCCGTGGCTTGAGTACCTCTCCAGTACTCGTCGGGAGAGTCGGAAGCCGTACGACAGCCTTCCAGCAGGAAGCCATGAACTCAAAGGGAGGTCTGCCGTTGTCAGCGGCGGTAGGCGTGGCCTCGGCCGGGCGATCGCGGAGGAGTTCCTGGCGGAGAGCGCCCGTGCCGTGGTGGCGTCACGGCAGGAGGGCGCGGCGGAGGAACCTGCCGCGAAGTGGGGGGACGCGGTGGGGTTCACGGCGGTCGAGGCGCGGGACCCTGAGTCTGTCGCCGCCCTCATGGGCGCGGCCGCCGCGCAACTCGGCGGTCTGGACACGGTGGTGGCGAATGCGGGCGTGAGCCGACCGGGTCCGGTCGCCGCGCTCGCGGCGCAGCAGTGGACACAGGTGCTCCCCACCAATGTCACCGGTGTTTTCCACTGCGTGCAGGCCGCCGTTCCCCATCTTGCAGCGGGTGGCGCGGGCCGCCTGATCACCCCGGCGTCCGCGCTCGCGGGGCTGCCGACGCCCGGCGCCGCCTCGTACTGCGCGAGCAAGGCCGCGATCGAGGCGCTGACCCGGGTGGCCGCCCTGGAACTCGCGGCCGGGGCATCACGACGAACTGCCTGTCGCCGGGCTCATCGACGAGGGCACGGGCCGCGAGCTGTCCCGCAACAAGGCGGTCCGGCCCCTCTTTCGCGACAAGCTCGCCATGGGCCGGATGGGCCGAGCCGACGAAGTCGCCCGCGCGGCCGTGTTCCTGGCCGGTGACGACCGCTCGTACGTCAACGGCCACGTCCTGGAGGTGAGCGGCGGTCGCGCCTGGTGACCGCCCGACGGAGACCGGTCAGGCGTCGGTGTCGCGGGGGTCCGGCTCGGGCGGAACACCGGACACCACCCGTCGCAGCGACTCGACGAAACGGGCCCGCTCGGACTCGGACAGCGGGGCGAGCAGGGCCTCGTTGGCCTGACGCACCGTTTCGTCGAGCCGCTTGAGCGTGGTGTGTCCCTCCGGAGTGAGGGACACGAGGTTGCGCCGTCGGTTGTCCGGATCCCTGCTGCGTCGGACGAGGCCCAGTTCTTCCGCCGAGTTGAGCAGGCGGACGAGATCGCTCTCGTCGATGCCGGTCGCCCTGCCGACATCGGCCTGGGCTAGTCCGTCCTGGTCAGCCAGGCAGCTGAACACGGAGTAGTGGTTGCGGGTCAGTCCCTCCGCCGCCAAGCGCTCACCGAGGAGTCGCCAGCCGAGTCGGGTCGCCTCGCCGAGCAACCAGGTCGGCAGGTCATGCAGGCGCTTGGGGGATGAGTGTTCAGCAGGCAGGTAGCTGGAATGGCTGGTCACACATCGACCCTACTGAAAAAGCTGGGGGAATCCCACGATCAATCATGGGGACCACCCACGAACCTGTTATCGTGGGTGATGTAAACGTTGGGACCACCCACGGTGGCCCCTTGGTGCGTTCCTGTGGAGGTGCAAGCGTGTCGCATGACACGAAGACGTCATCGGCGTCATCCGCCCGGACTCCGAGTGAGACTTCCGATCGAGTGCCCGGCGAGATCTGGGCACTCGCGGTGGTGGTCGCACTCGGCGGCTTCACCACCGCGCTCACGTCCACGGTCGTCAACGCCGGCCGGGAGACCCTGGGCTCGGCTCTCAACGCCTCACCGAACGCGGTCGGCTGGGTGGCGACCGCCTATCTCATCGCCTTCGCCGCCGGTATACCCGCCACCGGCTGGATGGCCCGGCAGATCGGCCCGCGCCGGCTGTGGCTCGGGACCCTCGTGGTGTTCACGGCCGCGTCGGTGCTCTGCGCGCTCGCGCCCAACGTCTCGATGCTCATCGTCGCCCGGGTCGTCCAGGGCGTCGCGGGCGGGTTCCTCGTGCCGGCGGGACAGGCGATTCTGGCGATGGCCGCCGGCCCCAAGCGGGTGGGCCGGGTGATGAGTGTCGTCGGCATCCCCGTCGTGCTGGCCCCGATCCTGGGCCCGACGGTCGGCGCCCTGCTGATCGAACACGCCTCATGGCACTGGCTGTTCTGGATCAACGTCCCGGTCGGCGTGCTCGCGTTCGCCTTCGGGTGGCGGATGCTGCCGACCACCGGCAGGGGCGGGGCCGGGCCGCTCGATGTGATCGGTACCGTCCTCGTCGTGACGGGCCTGCCGCTGCTCACCTACGGCGCGGCCGAGATCGGCATCGTCCGCAGTTTCACCGACTGGCGAGGGCTCGGCCCGGTGCTCGGCGCGCTCTTACTGCTGGCCGCCTTCGTACGCTACGAACTGCATGTGGACAAGCCGCTGTTGAACCTGCGGCTGTTCGCGAACATCCCGTACGCCTCCGCGGGCCTCACGCTCTTCTCGCTCGGCATGGGCCTGTTCGGCCCGCTGATCATCATGCCGCTCTACTTCACCATTCTGCGGGGCGAGAGTGCGGTGTGGGCGGGGACCGCCCTGCTCGCCGACGGCCTCGGGGCAGTGATCGCGCTGCCGCTCGCGGGCCGTATCACCGACCGGATCGGCGGCGGCCCGGTGGTGACCGCGGGCCTCGTGGTCTCCTCCGTGGCGGGTATCGGTACCGCGCTGCTCGGCGCGCACACCCCGTACATCTGGGTGGAGCTCCTCCTCTTCGGCCTCGGCTTCGGGGTCGGCCTGGCCAGCGCTCCGGCCATGGCGGCGGCCTTCGCGGTTATTCCGCGTGAGGCCATCGCGCATGCCACGCCACAGCTGAACATGTTGCAGCGCACCGGCAGCAGCTTCGGCTCGGCCCTGCTCTCCGTGATCCTCGTCAACCAGCTGACCAGTGCGGGCCCTTCGGTGGCCGAGCAGGTCGACGCGTTCAGCGTGACGAACTGGGTGGTGGCCGGCGCCACCGCCGTGGCCATCGTTCCGGCGCTCCTGCTGTGGCGTGCCGAGGCGCGGATGCGTGCCGGCGCCGCGACCACCAGCTGAGCGCCGCACCGCCCCCTACCCTCCGAAAGGGATGTCATGGATCTCAACCTCTCCTCCAAGACCGCGGTGGTCACTGGCGCGGGCCGTGGCATCGGCCTCTCCGTGGTGGAGACGCTGATCGGCGAAGGGATGCGTGTGATCGGTGCGACGCGGACCCGCAGTCCCGAACTCAAGGACTCCGGTGCCCATCCGGTCATCGTGGACCTGGCGACCGCCGAGGGCGCGCTGGAACTCGGGAAGGTGGCGGCGGCCGAGTTCGGCGCGGTCGACGTGCTGGTGAACAATGTCGGTGGCGCGGAGATCGGCAACCACAAGCCCCGTGGATTTCTCTTCGCCACAGACGCCGATTGGCTGAATGCCTTCGAAATCAACTTCCTGAGCGCGGTGCGCGTCACGAAGGCCCTTGTCCCGCTCCTTTTTCAGCAGAACAGGCCGGCGTAGAGTTCGACGACTTCATGTCCGGTCTCCCCGCAGCCATGGGAATCAGTACCGGCCGGTTGAGCGAGCCGCACGAAGTCGCTTCGCTCGTGGCCTTCCTTGCGTCATCACATGCCGCGAATATCAATGGCTGTGACCACATTGTCGACGGTGGCCTCGTGAAGACGGTCCGACGGCGGCGCGGACAGGAGCAGCGATGCGCCGGGGGGCTTCTGTCCCACCGTCACGACAGAAGCCCCCCGACGTGATCCGGCGTCAGCGCGCCACGTGCTGGTGCAGCTGCGAACGGAACGGCGAGGGCATGGTGTGCGATGCCCTCTGCCCGGCGATCTCATCATCGGCGATGGCCTCCTGGAAGAACGCTCGGGCCCGTACCGACGGCCCGAGCCCCAGCTCCTCGTCCAGGGTCTTCCGCAGCCGCAGGAACGTCTCGACCGCCCGGCCGCGCCGCCCGGACCGGAACGGCGCGATCATGAACTGAGCGTGCAGATGCTCGCTGAGCGGGTACTGGGCCGGCAACCCGGCCAGTTCCGCGAGGAGTTCATGACGCAGGCCCCCTCGGAGGTCGGCCTCGATGCGCTGCTCATGGGTGCTCAGACGCATTTCTTCGAGCCGGGTCTTGTGCACCTTGAGGAGCGGACCGATCTGGACGTCGCTGAGCGCGGTGCCATTCCACAGTTGCAGGGCCTCGCCGAGCAGACGCGATGCCAGGTAGTCGTCATCGAGGATCAGCGCCGTATTGCCCCGACGGGACAATCGAGTGAACTGATTCACGTCGAGCTGCTCGGGATCTATTCTGAGCCGGTACCCCTGGCCTTCCAGAGGAAGCACGTCGCGGGCAGCCTGGCCGTACTCCTGTGCGGATCGACATTTCGTATCGTAAAGGGGAAAGTCAGCATGACCAGCGAATCGCTTCAGCCCCTCTCGGCGCCGTCCCGCCGCACCGTCGTGGCAGCGGTGGGCGCCGCGGGAATCGGCGTCGCGCTGACCGCGTGCGGGTCCTAGACCGACTCCTCCGGCTCCGTCGCTGCCGCGGGTACCGTTCTCGCGAAGACCTCGGACATTCCCGAGAGCGGCGGCAAGGTCTTCGAGGCGCAGGGAGTGGTGGTGACCCAGCCGGTCGCGGGCACATACAAGGCGTTCTCGTCGAAGTGCACCCACCAGGGCTGCGCCGTGAAGGGCATCGCGAACAACGTCATCACCTGTCCGTGCCACAACAGCGAGTTCTCCGCCGCGGACGGCAGCGTGAAAAAGGGCCCGGCGACCCAGCCCCTGGCCGCCGCGAACATCACGGTGGAGGGGGACTCCATCACCCTGGCGTGACCCTGTTCGGTGCACGAGGCGGAATTCACGCCCGTGGGGCGCGACGCGGCCGTTTGAAGCAGGCCAGCACGTCGTCGGTCGACGTGATCGTGGCCACCAGGGAGAGCGTGTTACGGATCATCACGGGGGTGTAGTCGGAGGGCACCCCCGCGATGGCGTCGGCGGGCACCACCGCCGTGTAGCCGCGGTTCACGGCGTCGAACACGGTGTTGGGAATGGCCACATTGGCCGAGACGCCCGTCACGACCAGGGTGCGGCAGCCCAGGTTGCGCAGCAGCGCGTCGACGTCGGTGCCCGTGATCGGCGACAGCCCGTGCAGACGCCGTACGACGAAGTCCTCCTCGGCGACCTCGATGGGCGGCACGACCCGCACCGCCGTGGTCCCCGTCAACTGCTGTACGGGGAGCCGCTCGGCCGCGCGGAACAGCCTGGCGTTGCGGTTGGCGCCCCGGCCGTCCGGGCGCCGCTCGGCGATGGCGTGGATGACCTGCACCCCGCTCTCGTGCGCGGCGGCGACCAGCCTCGCGACGTTTGCCAGCGCCCCCGACGACCGTGCCTCCTTGGCGAGTTCGGGCAGCGCGCTGTCCTGCCCCACCACACCCTGCTGGCACTCGACGGTGAGCAGCACGGTGGTGACGGGGTCGAGGAGTTCACTGAGCTGTTCGTACGACGGCATGGCTCCCCCTGGTCGCGGGTGGTCGGAGCGGCGAGACTGTCGGAGCGGGCGAGACTAACGACCATTGCGCCAGGACGGAAGAGAACCCATGCTTTCCTGACGTGCCGTCAGATTCCGTCTGGTTCCGTCAGATACGAAATCCCGCCATGTCCGCCGGAGAAGTACGCCGGACACGTCACAGAAGAGGGGACCGCATGGCCGTCACTCAGCGCCGAGGCCGGAGGATCATGATGACGCCCGGTGAGCTGGACAAGTTCCTGACCAGCCGGCGCACTTGCCGCGTGGCGACCGTCTCCGCGGACGGCGCCCCGCACGCGAGCACCCTCTGGTTCGTCTGGGACGGCACCTCGCTGTGGCTGTACTCGATCACCCGCAGCAAACGCTGGGCCGACCTGCGCCGCGATCCGCGCGTGGCCGTGGTCGTCGACGCCGGGGAGGAGTACGACGAACTGCGCGGCGCCGAGCTGTCCGGCACCGTCGAGTTCGTCGGCGAGGTGCCTCGTACGGGCGAGGCATGCGCCGAACTCACCGCGGTGGAGCGCCTGTTCGCCCAGAAGAACTTCGGCCTCGACGAGCTGCCGCACGACGGCAGGCACGCGTGGATGCGGCTGACGCCGGACCTGATCGCTTCCTGGGACTTCCGGAAACTCGCCGCGCTGTAGCGCAAGTCCTGGCATCCCCGTCCAGTTCAGGCCACCGCCCGCCCCGCCCTCCTCAGCGCCTCCACCGCCGCCCTGATCGACGGCCGCCGGTCGGCGTCCTCGCGCCACACCGCGTGCACATACCGGTGGACGCGATGGCGCACCGGCACGGCCCGCACCCCGGCCGGCATCGGACCGCGACCGAGGCGGGGCGCGACGCACACGCCCAACCCGGCGGCGACCAAGGCGAGTTGGGTGTGATGCTCACCGGCGAGATGGGCGATTCGGGGCTCTATCCCCTTGGCGCGCAGCGTGTACACCAGCCACTCGTGGCAGAACTCGCCCTCGGGCCAGGAGATCCACTCGTCGTCCGCGAAGTCCTCCAGGTCGACCGTGTCCCGGTCGGCGAGCGGGTGCCCCTCGGGCATGGCGACGTCCGCGGGATCGTCGAGGAGCGTGGCCTTGACGAGCCCTTCGGGCACGGGCAGCGGTTTGTTGTACCAGTCGAGCACGACGGCCAGGTCGATGTCGCCCCGGACCAGACCTGCGACCCCGTGCTCGGGCTCCAGCTCCCGCGAACTCACCCGCAGTCCCGGATGCTCGGCCCGCAGCGCACCGAGCACGGCGGGGAACAGCCCGCGCGCGGCCGTCGGAAACGCGGCCAGTCGCAGTTCGCCGACCACTTGCCCGCGCTGCGCCTCCAGGTCGGACTGCGCGAGCTCGACCTGGGACAGGATCCGCGCGGCATGATCGGCGAGCAGTCGCCCGGCGTCGGTGAGGCGCACCCCTCGCCCGTTCTTGGCGAGCAGTTGCTGCCCCACCTCCCGCTCCAGCTTGGACATCTGCTGGGAGACGGCGGACGTGGTGACGTGAAGCCCGTCGGCCGCACCGCTCACCGAGCCGTGCCGGGCGAGGGCGTCGAGAGTACGCAGGCGCTCCAGATTCAACACGTAAGCAATGCTACGAGATAAAGGACGAGAAATCTCGCTTGTGCTACGAGGTCGTGCTGCCTCATCGTTGAATCCATGAGCGCCGTCGCCACTCCCCACACCGTCCCCCCGGCCGACAAGAGCCCCCGCCGCCATGCCGCTCTCGACTGGCGGATCCGTTTCGGCGTCCTCTCCCTGATCTGGGGCTTCAGCTTCCTGCTCATCAAGGTCGGCACGGAGGGCTACGCGCCGTTCCAGGTCACGCTCGGGCGGCTGGTGTTCGGGACCGCGGTCCTCGCGGCGGCGATGGCGGTGAAGCGGGAGCGGCTGCCGCGCGGCATGCGGACCTGGGGGCACCTCGCGGTCGCCGCCTTCCTGCTCAACGCGCTGCCGTTCTCCCTCTTCGCCTACTCCGAGCTGACGATCCCCTCCACCCTCGCGGGCATCTGCAACGCGACCTCGCCGCTCTGGGGCATGGCCCTGTCCCTGGTCGCCCTCTCCGAGGACCGGCCGACCCGGCGCAGGGTCGCCGGTCTCGGCATCGGCTTCATAGGCGTACTGACGGTCCTCGGCGCCTGGCAGGGCTTCCACGGCCTGGACGCCACGGGCACGGCGATGGCCCTGACGGCCTCGCTGTGCTACCCGATCGGCTGGATCTACGTCCGCCGCACACTGGCCGGCGCCGGCCACTCGCACCTGTCGATGACCGGCGCCCAGTTGCTGCTGGCCACCGTCCAACTGGCCCTCATCACCCCGCTCTTCACCACCCTGCCGAGCCGTTTCCCGCTCGTCCCGCTGCTCGCGATCGCCACCCTGGGCACCCTCGGCACGGGCCTCGCCGTCCTCATCCAGTACGGCCTGGTCTCCGAGGTCGGCCCGACGACGGCCCAGATGGTCACGTACTTCATCCCGGTCATAGCCGCCGCGGCGGGCGTCGCGATCCTCGGCGAGTCGCTGGCCTGGTCGACACCGGTCGGTGCGGTCGTCGTGCTGGCGGGGGCGGCGCTCACCCAGTCCAGGGCACGGCGATGACTCACGCGTAATGGCGAGCGGACGCGGGCGCGACGGCGGAGGCGACCGCGTCCGCCAACGGCTCGATGTCGCCCGGCGTGAGAGTGGAGACGGTGATCCGCAGACCGGGCGACGCACTCACCCGGAACCGCGCCCCGGGCGCCACGGCCCAGCCCGCGTGCAGCAGCCGCGCGACCGCCCCGGTCTCGTCCGGAACGGGAACCCACACGTTCATCCCGCTGCGCCCCCGCGCCGCGACACCCCGCTCTTCGAGCGCGCCGATCAGCGCGTCGCGTCGCCGTTCGTACGACGCCGCCACGGCCCCTACGTCCACCGCGCCGCTGGTCCACAGCTGCACGACCGCGCGCTGCAACAGATGACTGACCCAGCCGGGACCCAGCCGCTGCCGCCCGTGCACGCGGTCGACGGTGACGGGGTCCCCGGTCAGCACGGCGAGCCGCAGATCGGGCCCGTACGCCTTGGCGACGGAGCGGACCAGCGCCCAGTGGTGGGTCGTACCGGCCAGCGGATGCAGCGGCAGGTCGACGATCCGGTGTCCGTGGTCGTCCTCGACGAGGAGGGCGTGCGGGTACTTCTTGAGCACGGAACGCAGGGCACGCGCGCGCGTGGCGGTCACGGCGGCTCCGGTCGGGTTCTGGGCACGGCACGTGACGATCAGGGCCCGGGCGCCGGCGTCCAGTGCGCGCCGTACCTCGTCCGGAACCGGGCCCTCGTCGTCGACACCCATGGGGACGACACGCAGCCCGAGCGCCGGCACAAGGTCGAGCAGACTGCCCCAGCCGGGATCCTCGACGGCGACCGCGTCCCCGGGCTTGAGGTGGGTCACCAGCACGCGCTCGATGGCGTCGAGTGACCCGGAGGTGACGACGACAGGGCCGTCGGGCACCGCGTCGGCGTCGAGTTCGGCGCGCGCGAGCCGCACCAACTCCGGTTCGACAGCCGCCTCCCCGTACATCACGGGCTCCCGGTCCGACCGCTCCGCCGCCACCGCGAACGCCTCGGCGAGGCCGGGCAGCAGCGCGCGATCGGGATTCCCGTCCGCCAGATTTCGTACGCCGTCGGGCACGTCGACCCGGATGTAGTCGCGCCCCGTCGTGGCCGGCTTGGAGCGGATACGGCTGCCCCGGCGGCCCGCGGTCTCGATCACCCCGCGCTCCCGCAGCGTGCGATAGGCGGCCGCGACGGTATTGGGATTCACCCCGAGCTGTGCCGCCAACTCCCGCATGGGTGGCAATAGTTGCCCCGGCTCCAGCTTCCCCGACCCCACCGCACGCTCGACGCCGGCGGCAATCTCAGCTGCGCCACGACCTTCAATCCGATACTCTCCTAGCACAAACAATACTATGCACTAGTACAATGGAGAACGCAATGCCGGAGACGACGAGCACTCAGCCTGGGACGCCGCAACCCGCCGCCTACACCCCGACCGACCGCACCGTCCCCACCCGTTCCGCGAAGCGCGCCGCGTACGACCGCGAGCTGGTCCACTCGATACTCGACGAGGGGTACGTCTGCCACCTCGGCTTCGTCCGCGACGGCGCCCCTGTCGTGCTCCCCACCCTCTACGGACGCGTCGGCGAGCGCCTCTACGTACACGGTTCGACGGGCTCGCGCCCTCTGCGGATGACCGGTCAGGCCGATCCCGGGCTGCCGGTCTGCCTGACCGTCACGCACGTGGACGGCCTGGTACTGGCCCGGTCCGCCTTCCACCACTCGATCAACTACCGCTCCGTGGTGGTGCACGGCATCGCCCACGAGGTGACGGACCCCGACGAGCGGCGGACGGCCCTGGACGCACTCGTCGACCATGTCGTGCCCGGCCGTTCGTCCGACTCGCGCCCCGCCAACACCAAGGAACTGGCAGCCACCGCCGTGATCCGCCTCGACCTGAACGAGGTCTCCGCGAAGCTCCGCACCGGCGGCCCGAACGACGAGCCGGAGGACCTCTCCCTCCCCCACTGGACCGGGGTACTCCCCCTGACCAGGGGATACGGCGCCCCCATCCCCTCCGTGGACCTCGCCTCCGGCATCGAGGTGCCGGACTACCTGGCATCACTGTGATGCCGATGAGCGGACCCGGCGGAGACCCCCGTAGCGCCGACGCTCCGCGTCGACTCCCTCCCCCGCAGTCACGTCAGATCAGCACCTTCTCCCCCAGCCCCCCTTCCGGCTGACGCCGTACGGCCGCCGCGCTCCGCGCTTCCGCCACCGCGAGCCCGGCGACCGATCCCAGCATCAGCGAGGTGCCCGCGAGCGTCGCCGTGGTGAGTTGCTCACCGAGCAGGGCAACGGCCAGCACGGCGGCGCTCACCGGCTCCAGGAGCATCACCACGGAGACGGTCGCGGACCGGACCACAGCGGCCCCGGCGAAGTACAGGCCGTATGCCAGGGCCGTGGGAACGGCGGCGATGTACGCCAACAGGGCCAGGACATGCGCCGGTTGGGCGGCGTGCGGGACCAGCCCCTCGGCCAGGCCGAAGGGCAGCAGACAGGCGGTGGTCACAGCGAAGGCCCAGACGGTCGTACCGGACGCGTCCGCCCCGCCGTCGCGCCCCCACCAGCGCGTGAGCAGGGTCATCACGGAGTACCCGGCGGCGGACACGACCGCGAGCACGATCCCGTAGGGCCGCACCGTCGCATCTCCGCTGCCGAGCACCAGCACCGCGAGCCCGCACAGCGCTCCGGCGACAGCGGCCGTACCGCCGGCTCCGAGCCGCTCACCCATGGTCAGCCGCGCCCCGAGTGCGATGAGCACGGGCCCGGCGCCCAACGTGACAACGGTCGCCACGGCAAGGCCGGTCGCCTCGACTGCGGCGAAGTAGGCGGTCTGGAAAACGGCGAGCCCGAAGCCCGTGACGCCGATCCGCAAAATCTTGCGGTGAAGCGGCTCCCGCGCACAGGGCCTGACCCGCCGCCGCCGCGGCAGGCGTACGGCGAGCAGCAGGACGAGTCCGCCCGCGCAGCGCCAGAAGGAAAGGGCGATCGGGCCCATGTCACTGGCCCGGTAGACCAGCGACGCGGCGGCGCCAGCGGTGCCCCAGGCGGCACCGGCGACGATCAGATAGAGGAGGCCACGCCCGATGGGCAGGCCGGAAACGGCATTCGACACGTGTTCTCTCCGCAGATACGCAGAAGTTCAGGAAGGACCACGTCGCGGCCGGTGCACGGAGGCACAGGCGTACGGGAGGGTCCTCGGACTTCGTCTGCGGGCAGCACCGTTGTGCCCGGCGGATCGGCCGGGCGGTGTACTCCGGAGGCCCGCCTCAGGCGGCCGGAGGCGGAAGAACGAGTGCGTCCGAATGCATGATCGCCACCCTAGACGGCGCTCCCCCGGGCCGACAACTCCCTTTCGGAGCCGTCCGGACCGTCGTCGCCCGGGCCTTGGGCGACCGCGCCCTCGGAGGCCTTGGCCGGCGCCGACGACTGGGCGATGAACGCGCCGACCAGCACCACGGCACCGCCGACGATCTGCGGCGCCGAGAGGTGCTCGCCGAGCAGCACCCAGGCAAG
Organism: Streptomyces sp. NPDC087263; assembly: GCF_044744645.1. Lineage (NCBI taxonomy): Bacteria > Bacillati > Actinomycetota > Actinomycetes > Kitasatosporales > Streptomycetaceae > Streptomyces > Streptomyces sp. NPDC087263. The sequence continues at coordinate 30,586 of NZ_JBIUYT010000012.1, read as the reverse complement.
GACGGTGGCGATGACCGCTTCGAGGCAGGCCACGACGCCCGCGACCTGCGGCGAGAGCCTGCGCACGGAGAGCACTCCGGTGACGTACGCGACGACGGTTGCGATCAGCACGATCCAGCCCAGGAGCAAGGAGGCGGCAACGGCGGTCCCGTCCATCTCCGCAGTGCCCCCGAGCACGGACCAGTCCATGTTCCAGGGACGGGAGACGACGGTCAGCACGAGGGCGCCGACGAGCAGGCCGTACGCGATGACGCCGAGCGGGGCGGGGGCCCCCTCCCCCGCGTCGCTGCCCTGGTCGGACAGGACGAAATAGCCGACCTGACAGCAGGCGGCACCCAGCGCGAGCAGCAGTCCTACGACGTCGAAGCTCAGCCCCGACCACACCTCGACCACGCAGGCGAGGCCGCCGACCGCGAGGACGACGCCGAGAGCCGCGGCGCGCGCCACGGGCCGGCGCTGCACGAACCGCACCCAGCCGAGCACGAGCGCCGGCGCGAGGTACTCGACGAGCAGCGCGACCCCGACGGGGATCCGGGAGATCGCGGCGAAGTAGCAGGCCTGCACACCGGCCACGGCGAGCAGTCCGAACCCGGCGAGCAGCGCGGGGTGGCTGCGCAGCAGGCTTCGGTGACGTACGGCCAGCGGCAGCATGACCAGCGCGGCGCCCGCGACCCTCAGCCACACCACGTGGAGTGGATCCAGACCCGCCTCGATCAACGGCTTGGCCGCGACACCCGATCCGCCGAAGGCGACCGCGGACGCCAGCGCGAGGCCCAGGCCGACACCCCGCCCGCGGTTGCCCTGACTGCCCTGAGACGTATGCACTGGCACATGATGACAGGCGGCGACATGAGCGTCACCCCCGATGACACCTGTCCCAACGTCTGGACGTCGACCTCAACGACGGGGCGTCGCCGCGCCGCAACCGGCCAACCCCGGACTCAAGACCCCACGTCGCCCCCGCCGACGTACTCCTCGAACCCGGCATGGATCCGCACGAGCAGTACCCCGGCGTCCACGCCCGCACGCCCGAGCACCTCGACGGCTCGGGACTCGGGATCGACGAGGACCGCCGCAAGCAGATCGACACCGCGGGCCTGCTCGTCGCCCCGCAGAACGGCCCGCTCGCACGCGTCCTCCATCGCACCGGCCGCCGCCGGGGACCAGCCCGCCTCGGCCACCATCGGTACGGCACCGGAGTCCTCGACGGTGCTCTGCCAGCGCAGCCCGTAGCCGATGCTGCGCTGCACCAGGTAGCCGAGCAGCCGGGCGACCTGCGGTCCGCTGTCGAAGACCGCGCGCACCTTGGGGTCGGATTCCAGCAGTGAGTGCAGCAGATGGGCCGTGTCGATCTGCTTGTCGCCGTCCCTCAGCGCTCTCCTGCGCGCACCGGAGACCATCGAAGCCAGCTCGGCGCTGAGCCTGGCATCGAGTTCGATTCGGTGCGGGCCGCTCTCGGCGGCGGGCTGTTGAGGGATACGGGATGGCACAACCCCTACCCCATCAGTCCCTGCGAGCGGAGTCATCCCCGGCGGGCAGCATTCTCACGTCCGTCACAGGGTGGGCATGGATGCGCGAGTTCTCCTCCTTACGGATGACATCACGCCGTTTCATCCCCTGGGGCGCGCACCCTCGCGCTTCGCGCCCCGTGCGCAACCGGGTCGCTCCGGCGCTCGTCCCTCAGGAACATGGAGAGCAGGTGTTGGCTGGTGGCCCTGCCTGCGGTCGACGGCAGGCAGTACGTGTACCGGGTGTACGCCCCTGAGGACGCGCTGCTCGCCGACCTGTTCTGGGAGGCGTGGCACTGCCACGACGAAGGACCCTTCCCGCGCGCGTGGGACCTGTTCGACGCGGCGGAGATAGAGCGGGTGGGCTGAGACCTGCACTCCGTCTATTTCTGACGGTTCATCAGTATTGAATGTTGAGGTGCCTGCGGCTACCTTCCGCGACACCGTAGCTGCGCCGGGCGCAGCACCCGACACAAAGGGGTGGCCGCATGGCCGAAGTCAGCGCGGAAGCACGCATCGAGGCGCCCGCCGAGAAGATCTGGGCGCAGCTCACGGACTTCTCCTCGTACGGCGAGTGGAACTCCACCCACACCAGCTTCCCCAAGGGCGGACCCGCCTCACTCGAGACCGGCGCCACCTTCGAGGAGAACATGAAGCTCATGGGCTTCCCGGCCGAGGTCAACTGGACCATCGACGAACTGGAACCCGCCCGCACGCTGGCCATCAGCGGCAAGGGCCCGATGGCGGTGAACGTCACCACCCGCTACACCCTGACCCCCGACGGCGAGGCCACGACGGTACGCATCGACGGGGAGTTCACCGGCGCGGCCGTCTCCCTGATGGCCGGCAAGCTCAAGGACTCGGCGACGGCCGCACTCGACGAATCACTGCGTAAGCTCGCCGGGCTGGTGACCTGAGCGCACAACGGCCGCACAACGGCCGGCCACACACGGGGAAGCGCCCCGCGGAAAGGCTTCCACGGGGCGCCTTGAGGACACGGCAGCAAGCTGTCGTCGACCTCGCCACTCCTCGCCAGATCTCGTCAGTCCTCGTCGGCGAGGATCAGGTACAGCTTCTTACGGGTTTCGTTGATGACCGCCAGCGCCTTGTCACGCTGGGCCTTGTTGCCGGTCTTCCAGACCTGCCCAAACGCTTCCATGGCGCCGAAGCTGGCCTGCCGGATCTCGTGCAACGCCTCCCAGTCGACCCCGCGCCCGGCCTCTTCCCAAGGCGCGTCGGGCCCCTCGTCGGCCGCGGTGCGGCCGGACTCGGTGAGGGAGAACAGCTTCTTGCCACCCTCGGCCGCACTGGTGATCAGTCCCTCGTCCTCCAGCAGCTGAAGGGTCGGATACACCGAACCCGGGCTGGGCTTCCACGCCCCGCCGCTGCGCTCGGCGATCTCCTGGATCATCTCGTAACCATGCATGGGCCGGTCCTTGAGCAGAGCCAGGATCGACGCGCGCACGTCGCCGCGCCGCGCCCTTCCCCTCCCCCCGCCCCGGCCGCCACGTCCGCCCCAGGGACCACCGCCGAAGCCCGGTCCACCGAAGCCGGGGCCACCGGGACCACCCGGCCCGAAGGGCCCGAAAGCCCTGCGCCGCCCCTCGGGGCCGCCCCGACCCCGATGGCCGGACCCGCCTTGTCCCTGTCCACGCTCGTATCCGAATTCCTGTCCGTGGGAACGCATCGCAATCACTCCATTCCATCGTTGATCGGTCGCGATGCGTCAACGATATATCGGAACAGCGCCTCTGGCAACACTGCCCGGCATCAACTTGGTGTCCCGTCTCAGCGAAGCTCGAGCAGTCTCATCGATGTGTGACCGCGGCTGTGGTGAGTTCCTAGAAGGACCGGAAGACTCCCGCAGGTTCGCTCTGAGCGGCATCGACGACGTCGGCGAAGTCCAGGTTGGCGATCGACAGGTTCGCGTGGATGTCGTGGATGCCGACAGGGGCGGCGCGTACTGATCCACCGTAGGCCTCGAACTCCTCATCGCTCTGGCACTCCTCTCTGGTCAGGACCGCCACCGCTAGCAGCGCGTGGTCGTTGTCCCGCATGGTGATCCGGTCAGCGAGGAAGACGACGCTCAAGTCCTTGTCCGCGGATACGGCAGCGATCACGTCATCGGCCGTGGCACCGGCCCAGGCCGGATCATCGATGATGTGGACGGCGGGCTCGTAGTCGCCGTCGCCCCACGGCCTCGACAACTCCTCACACACGGCCCGCCAGGCCGCCGCATCACCGAAGTCAGTCCTGATGACCAGCGCGGCGAAGTCCTCGCGGTCGGTAACAGAGGGCAGCATGGGGGACTCCGGTATCCATTGGGCGCGGGTACGGCGTACAAGATGCCAGCCCATGCCGACAGTCGGTCAAACTCCGATGAGATCCGTCAAGGTTCGTTGAGACGGGACACTTGACTGGGCTGTGGCAGCGAATCTCGTTCGATTGCCACTGAACTTTGACCACCGGTTCGTTCCTGCCACCGAACTTGGACCGTTGCGGTTGGAGGCTGGTGGGAGCACCGGCTCATACGTACGGAGATCCTCTTCGGCCGCCAGGCCCTGCACTGTTCCCAGACCTGCCGCGAGAAGGCACACCGGAAACGGCATCCTCGGGCTCCAGCGCAAAAGGCTCCTGCAGAGGGTGCGGCAAGAGCATGGAGATCCAGCCCGGGCAGCGCTGCCGCCTGTGTTCATCCGCCTGCCGACGGGCCAACTACCTCAAACACGAAGAAACGTGGTTGGCCGAAGCAGACCGGGCTGATCCATCCCGACCACGCATCTGCCTGTCTGCGACGGCCCGATGTTCTCAGCAGCACGCCGGACATGCTCAGACCGATGCCGCCGGCGAGCACGTCGTCAACAGCTCGGGCAGCCTCCCGCGAGCCCCCTTCTCCACCGCCGGTGACATCGCCGACGCGACGGCCCGCACCACCACCCCAGCCACCCGAACCAGCCCCCACGGCATCAACGAGACCCTGCGAGACCTGCGGAGGACCACTACCGGGCGCCCTGCCGGCAACAACGCCGGACGTGCTGACAGGGCTGCCGCCAGAAGGCATACCGGCAGCGGAAGCCGCAGCTGCCTTCCGCCTGGATCGATCGATTCCATTGGGTTTGGTGGTCGTAGGCAACCAGTGCGCGCATGACCGGCCGGCCGCGAATGAACCTGGCTCCACTCATCGGTCCCCCTTGGAATCGATCATCTAGGCTGGCGCGGTGACTGATGAGCAGGGGCGGGTGCAGCCGTCGGGAGTGTGGGCCACGGCGGTCGGGGTGGCCCGGGTGCGGGCGCTGGAGACCGAGCGGGAGAACGCGCTGTTCCGCGACCCACTGGCACAGGCCTTCGCCACCGCCGGGGGCCTATGGCCCTCCTCGCCGCCGCTGCCCGATGACGAGGCCGCGCGCCGCCGCCGACTGGCCGTGTCGTTCTCCATCGTCATCAGGACGAAGTTCCTCGACGACCTGTTGCAGCAGGCCTCCGCGTCCGGGGTCCGGCAGGTCGTGCTGCTCGGCGCCGGCATGGACAGCCGGGCCTTCCGGATGGACTGGCCCGAGGGCACCCGGCTGTTCGAGGTCGACACCGCCGTGCCGCTGGACTTCAAGGCTTCGGTGCTGCGCCAGGAGCGGGCCGTCGCACGCTGCGAGCGGATCACCGTCGCGGTGGATCTGCGTGAGGACTGGCCAGGCGCGCTGGCCGCCGCAGGGCACGACCCGGCCGCGCCGACCGCGTGGATCGCAGAAGGACTACTGATCTATCTGCCCGAGGACGCGGTGGAGCTACTACTGGCCCGGATCAGCGCGCAGTCGGCGGCAGGCAGTCGGATGGGGCTGACATTGGGCTCGCGCGGCGTGATCGAGCGCTTCGGCGCGGACGCCGAGCCGGGATCGGCCGCGTCCATGTGGGTCTCGGAGATGCCCAACGACCCGGTGGGCTGGCTGGCCGGGCACGGCTGGGAGGCCGACAGCCACACCCTGCGCGAGCGCGCTGCCGCCTACGGCCGCCCGATCAGCACCCCTCCGCAGCGCGAGGAGCGGCCCGGCGGACTGATCTCGGCGGTCCGCCGGTAGAGCGCCTCCAGGCGTTCAAACTTCCGTGGCAATCGGTCAAGGTTCACTGTCACAGGACGTTCACCCGTCCCCCCGGGAAGGGCCTGGCGGCCCCAAGGTGCGAGCGCTCCTGACGGTGTGCGCGCCCGCTCCAGCGGCGAGCGGTGCAGCCGCCGCGGCCGCCGTGGTACCTGACGGAACGGCGTTACAGGCGGCGCTGGACCGGGTGACGGCAACCGGCTCGGTCGCCGAGGTCCGGCAGAGCAGCGCCGTATGGCGCGGCAGCAGCGGCAGGTCCAGGCTCAACGGCCGACAGCCCGCCCCCGTCGGCGGCCGCTTTCGCACCGGAGGCCCCCCGGACTCCGGACACCCGCCTGCCGGGCTCCTCGCCCTTCAACACCGGCCCCTTCTCCCACGGCTACGAACCGTGGAAAAAGGAGACGGGACACCTGTCCCGGTCGGCTACACCAACGTCAACATGTCCGTCGCCGGCACTGCCGACGAGATCATCTCCACGACCGCCGACCTCGACCACTTCTTCCGCACCCTGCTCAGCGATGACCTTCTGCGCCCGGCCGACCTGCACGACATGACCACCGACACCGGCGACGACAGCTGGGGCCACGGCCCGGAGAAAGCGACGCTCCCCCGGCGGCACCATCGCGGGCCACGGCGGCGACGCTCCCGGCTACCGCCCCTTCTTCTTCCACTCGCTCGACGGCACCGGCCAAGTAGCTGTGGGCTGGACCGACTGGGACCCGACAAGGACCCGGCGGAGTTCGATCCGTTGTCACGCGCGATCCTGGCCGCGTTCGCCGAAGTCGTGGGGGTGGCCGGCCGCGGTCCGGTCGCAGACCTGGGATGCGGCCCCTGGCCTACTACTCCACCCACCCCACGCCGCCGGACCTTTTGCCCGTTGTGTTCGCCGAATTCCCTCGCACGCTCGCACCCGGCGGCCATCTGATGATCGCCGGCTACGTGGGAGACGATGTGCATCTGCGTCCGACGCATGCATACGGCGGGCATCCGGTGTCCTACGAGTCCCACCCGCAACCGCCGGATCGGATCGTCGCACTGTTGGGCCGAGCCGGACTCGTGGCGAAGGAGCGAAGGAGCGAAGGAGCGAAGGAGCGAAAGGGACGATCGCCACCCTTCTGGCCCGGAAACCTGAAGGACCTCCGACGTCCTGGCAAACCGGATGGCACCGACCATCGGCAACGGCCACGAGTCGCCCGGACCGTCGAAGCGGACCTGGCCGCGGGTCACCCGGGACACCCGAGCGTCCCAGGCGCCGTACGCCCCGCATCTGCCTCGTCAGTGCCGCCCGCACGCTCTGCAGGTGCGGTCGAGCCGACCGCGGAGCACGCTGGAAGCGCGCCCGGACATGGGGCAGCCGTGCGCCGGACCAAGCGCAAAGGGAGCTCGGAGGTGGTCGCCGTGGCGCGCAGCGATCCCGGCCGGGAAGTGGACGAGAGGGCGCTCTCGATGTTGGAGGCGCTGTTCACGCAGTCACCGATCGGGCTCCACCTGCTGGACACCGACCTTCGGGTGGTACGGGTCAACACCGCCACTCCCCTCATGCGTGGCGTGCCCTTGGACGACCTGCAAGGACGCCCGGTCCGCGATGTCTACGACATCGTCGAAGGCAGCGACCTGGAGACGCTCCTGCGCGAGGTGATGGACAGCGGAGTCCCCCTCCTTCAGCGCGTCGTCCGGGCGCGCGTCAAGGGGGACCCACCGCAGGAGCGGTACTTCGAGATCAGCGCGCTGCGCCTGGAGAGCCCGCGCCATTCCGTGCTCGGAGCGGCGGTCACCGCGATCGACGTCACCGAACGGGAGCGGGCCCGCACCCGCACCGAGGTACTGGACGCCGTACGCCGACAGGTGGGACGCACGCTGGATCCGGCCGTGACCGGCGAGGAGCTCGTCCCGGCCGTGGTCCCCGCGTTCGCCGACATCGCGATCGTGGAGGTGGTGGAGGCCGTGATCCGCGGCGACGACCCGCCGCAGGCCCCACTGCCCGCGAGCACGCCCCTGATGCGCACCGCGTTCCGCAGTAGCCGAGCGCAGCCCCCGCAGGCCCATCCGGTGGGCGACGTCCGCCGCCTGCCGGCGCCGACCCCCTTCACCCAAGCCCTGGCCGACCTGCGCCCCCGCGTGGTCGCGCTCCATCCGACCGCACCATGGCTCTCCGTCGATCCCCCGCGCGCGGAGGCCATCCACTCATCCGGAGCCCATTCCCTCCTCGTCGTCCCGCTGGCGCTGCGCGACTCGGCCCTCGGCGTGGTCAGCCTGTACCGCACCGGAAACTCACCCCCCTTCGACGAAGGCGACCGGGAGCTCGCGGTCGAACTGGCCACACACACGGCGCTGTGCATCGACAACGCGCGGCGCTACACACGCGAGCACACGGTCGCCGCCACGGTCCAGCGCCAACTGCTGCCCCGCCGCCCGGTGACCCACCCGTCGCTGGAGACCGCCTACCTCACCATCACCGGCGCCGATCCCGGCGCCTGGTACGACACCATCGCCCTGTCCGGCGCCCGCACCGCCCTCGTCGTCGGCAAGGTGTCGGGACACGGTCTGAACGCGGCCGCGACCATGGGACAGCTGCGCACCGCCGTACGCTCCCTGTCCGCGTTCGACCTCGCCCCCGACGAACTCCTCGCCCGTCTGCACCACACGGCGGGACAGCTCGCCGCCGAACGGTCACATCTCCCGTTCGGCGATCCGCTGCGCCGCGAGGCACTCACCGCCGACTGCGTGTACGCCGTGCACGACCCCCTTACCGGCACGTGCACGATGGCGGCAGGTGGCCAACTGGCTCCCCTCGTCGTGCGCCCCGACCGCACGGTCACCGGCCCCGGCGCACCTGCCGGGCCACGGCTGGGCACGACGGAGGGCGCGCCCTTCGCCGCCGTCGACATCGAGGTGCCGGACGGCAGCGTCCTGGTGTTCACGAGCGACCCGCTGCTCACCGCGTTTCTCGCCGAGCCCTCAGGGCCGTTGCCCTCTGCGCCGGACTACCGCGAGCGCCCCCTCCAGGACCTCTGCGACGCCCTCGTCTACGCCCTCCCGGCAGGTCTGGGCGCCGGCGACGCCGCGATGATCGTCGCGCGCACCCGGTCCTTCCCCCCGGACCGGATCGCCGCGTGGCCGCTCGACCCCGACCCCGCGGCCGTGGCCCTCGCCCGACACCGCACGCGCGGGCAGCTCGCCGCGTGGCACGTGGACGACGAGACGGCCTTCAACACCCAGCTCATCGTCAGCGAACTCGTCACCAACGCGGTCAAGTACGGCAGTCCACCGCTTGAGCTCCGCCTGATCCATGACCGCACCCTTACCTGCGAGGTACGGGACGCCGGCGCGGCCGCACCACACCTGCGCCACGCCGGTACGGTCGACGAGGACGGACGCGGTCTCTTCATCACCGCGCAGCTCGCACAGACGTGGGGCACCCGTTACACGGCCCCGGGCAAGACGATCTGGACCGAGCAGGCGCTGCCCCGCGTCACCGGACCCGACGGCGCGCACTGACCAGCCGGTGCAACCCGGCGACGCCGCCGGACTTGGTCCGCGTCAGGACACTCCGGCCGGACCAGCGACCCCGCCCACCCAAAACCGGGCCAGCACAACGGAATTGGCCTTGGCCGACCCTTTCGCGGAGCGGCTAGCGTCGCTCCCATGCGGATTCGAATCGTCGACGCCTTCACCGACCGCCCCTTCGCCGGCAACCCGGCCGGAGTCCTCATCCTCGACCCGGCCCCCTCATCCCCTTCATCCCCTTCATCTTCATCCCCGTCCTTCCCGTCCTTCCCGTCCTTCCCGGACGACGCCTGGCTCCAGGACGTGGCACGGGAGGTCAACCACGCCGAGACGGCGTTCACCCACCGCCTCCCCCAGGGCGCCGAGGCCGACTGGGCGCTGCGCTGGTTCACACCCGTCACCGAGGTCGCGATGTGCGGGCACGCGACGCTGGCGACCGCCCACGTGCTGCACACCACGGGCGCCCACGAAGGACCCGTGCGGTTCGCCACGCTCAGTGGCGTCCTCATCGCCACGCCCCACGAGGACGGTTCCATCACGCTGGACTTCCCCACCGCACCGCTCACCCCGGTCGAAATCCCGGACGGCGTCGCCGAAGCCCTCGGCGCCGAGCCGCTCACGGTCTTCGACACCGGCCCGAACATCGGCGACCTGGTGATCGAGGTCGCCGACGAGAAGACGGTCCGCGGCCTGGCCCCCGACCACAGAGCTCTGGCGCGATACTCGAAGCGCGGCATCATCGCGACCGCCCGCGCCGAAGAACCCTCCCAGGGCTACGACTTCGTCTCCCGCTGCTTCTTCCCGAACGTCGGCATCGACGAGGACCCGGTCACCGGCAGCGCCCACACGGCCCTCGCGCCCTACTGGTCCGAACGCCTCGGCCGCCCCGACCTCACCGGCCTGCAAGCCTCCGCACGCTCCGGCCTCGTCCGCACCGATCTGCGCGGCGAGCGCACGCTCCTCACCGGCCGCTCGGTCACGGTCATCGACGGCGAGCTGCTCGCGTAACAGCGCAGAAGGGGGCGTACGAGAATGCCGTACGCCCCTCCTAGATCCCCGCACGCACATCAGCGCCGGCTCATGCCGTCGGCAGCCAGCTCACCTTCCCGGCCAGCAGCGCGTAGCCCACGAATGCCCCGATGTCGAGCAGCAAGTGCGCCACCACCAGCGGCCCGACGCGCCCCCAACGCCGGTACAGGTAGACGAAGACCACGCCCATCGCCATGTTGCCGATGAACCCGCCGATGCCTTGGTAGAGGTGGTACGAACCGCGCAGCACCGCGCTCGCCACCAGCGCGGTGACCGGCGTCCAGCCCAACTGGCCGAGCCGGCGCAGCAGATACCCGACGACGATCACCTCTTCCAGGACCGCGTTCTGGATCGCGGACATGATCAGCACGGGGTACTTCCACCACACGTCCGGCAGCGCTTCGGGCACCACCGTGAGGTTGGCGCCGAAGCCCCGGGCCGCCAGATAGAAGGCGATGCCCGTGCTGCCGATCACCGCGGCGACCACGGCCCCGCGCCCGAGGTCCGGCCAGGGGCGCGTGCGGTCGAAGCCAATCACGCGCAGCCCCGCGCGCTCTCTCAGCAGGAAGTGCGCGACGAGCGCGACCGGCACCAGGGCCGACGCGATTCCGAAGAGCTGCCAGGCCAGATCCAGCCAGGGACGCCCGGGCGCGGCCGAGGCATTGAGGGTGGCCGCCTGGTCCTTGAGCCCCCCTGGCTTGGTGGCCGACCCGACAAAGCTGATCAGCGCGGAAACCCCGCTCGCACCGAGCGAGAGTCCCAGGACGAGCAGCGTCTCGTCCCGGAAAATCCGTCGTGTCAGCCCCTCCATCGGAAAAGAATCGGCCACCGACCCTGCCTCCACCTGCACTCCCGCCTCCAGTTGAGTAATCCCGCCTCATCCCCATCTTCGCCCCGCTAGGGTCTCGAAAGAAGTTACGAAGATCGTGCGCGACTGGCCGTCGGGGGGACGGACGCCGTACGGGGCGTACCTCCCCTTTTACCTGCCTTGCGACCGTTTCCCGGCTCAAGGCTCGACAGGGAGGCACCACCTTCATGGGACGTCACAGCTTGCCCGACGAGTACGGGGCGGGCGCCGCCGACCCCCGACCACGCGCGCGCCGTCGCACAGTGGCCATCGCGACGGCGCTCGTACTCACAGTGGCGGGGGGCACGGCGGCCGCGGCCCGCGGTGGTCTGCTCTCCTTCGGCTCCTCCTGCCAGGACGACGCGGTGCACGTCGACATCGCCGTATCCCCGGACCTGGCCCCCGCTCTCACGGCTGCGGCGGACTACGCCCGTGAGCGCGACATCACCTCGGACGGCCGCTGCCTCGACGTCGGCGTGACCGCTCGCGAGTCGTACAAGGTCGCCGACGCGCTGCTGACCGGCAAGAAGTCCGACGTCCAGGCGTGGGTGCCCGACTCGAACCTGTGGGTGCAGCGCGTCACCGGGGACAACGACGCGACCCAGGTGAGCGACGTCGGCAACGTCGCGTCGTCGCCGGTCGGCGTTGCGATGGTCCCGACGGCCGCCAAGTCGCTGGGCTGGCCGCAGAAGACGTACACCTGGACCGAGTTGGCCGGCGCCGCGATGACGAGCGACCGTCTGAAGCTCGGGGCCGCCGACCCGGCGCGCAGCGCGACCGGCCTGCTCGCGCTGACGCAACTGAGCAGCGCGGCGGGGCAGACCGAGGGCGGCGACACCCAGGCGGCCGCCATGGCCGAGGCGCTCTCGCAGCGCACCTCCGACAGCGACAGCCAGGTCCTGGACACACTCCCCCGCGACTCCTCAGGCACCGAGCAGGGCAACCCGAAGCGGAACCAGGCGCTGATCCTCTCCGAGCAGGCGGCCTTCGCCCACAACTCCTCGGACGAGACTCCCGACAGCCTCGACCTCTTCTACCCCAAGGACGGATCGCCACAGCTCGACTACCCGTTCACCCTGGTCGACGAGGTGCGACTGAGCACCGACGAGAGCCGCGCGGCCCTGCGGTTCATGGCCCTGCTGGGCGAGCCCCAACCCCAGAAGATCCTGGAGAAGCACGGCTTCCGCACCGACGACGAGAACCCCTCGGCCGCACTGGTCACCGCGGCGGGCGGCCGCGCCCCCCAGCCTTTCGCACGTGTAGCGGCCGAACCGGCCCCGGCGAAGGCGATCGAGGAAGCCCTCGGCATGTGGACGATCACGGTGCAGAGCGCCCGCATCACCACGGTCGTCGACGCCTCCGCGTCCATGACCGAGCCGGTACCGGGCACCGACCAGTCCCGTATGGACGTCACCAAGGCGTCCCTGCTACAGGCCCTCGCCACCTTCACCCCGGAGGACGAGATCGGGCTGTGGAGGTTCTCCACCCGTCTCGTCGGCAACCGCGACTACCAGGTGGTCGTGCCGACCGAACGGCTCGGCGACGCCGTGGGCGACGACACCCAGCGGGACAAACTGTCGGCCGCGTTCAGCGCCCTGAAGCCCGTCCCGGGTGGGGCGACCGGCCTGTACGACACCACGCTCGCCGCATATCAGGCGGCCACGTCCTCCTACGAGGAGGAGAAGTTCAACGCGCTGGTCCTGCTGACCGACGGCGTCAACCAGGACCCCGGAAGCATTTCACGCTCGGCCCTCGTCACCAGCTTGCAGGAACTCACCACCCCGGAGCGCCCGGTGCTGCTGATCGCGATCGCGGTCGGCCCGGACGCCGACCAGGAGGAGGTCCAGGAGATCGCCGAGGCGACCGGCGGCTCCGGTCACCAGGTCAACGACCCGTCGCAGATCCACTCGGTGATCCTCCAGGCGATCGTGGAGGCGGGCAGCCAAGGTTGACGCCCACCACCACTCCGGGACCCCCACCCCTCAGCTCAACGAAATGGCCATCGTGAAGGCAGGCAGCCAAAGCTGACGCCCACCACCACTCCAGGCCCCCCGCCCCTCAGCCCAGCGAAGCCGGCTCCGGCAAGCCCACCGGCCAGGTGTGCACGGGCTCCCCGAGATGCATCAACTCGCCGTAGCGCCGCGTGGTCGCGGCCAGCGCGACATCCCGCCCGAGCCCCTTCTCCAGGGCCCGGTGGAAGGTCGCCGCCTGCCAGCTCGCCCCGTTGACCCGCAGTCGGCAGCGCTCCTCGATGACGCCCAGGTAGAGGTCCCGGTCGGCGGGCTCGACCCCCCAAGCGTCCAGTCCCGCCGCGGCGAGCGGCAGCAGCTCGTCCCGCACCAGGGCGACGGCCTCGACCTCGTGCGTCCCGCCGTACCGGCCGCGCCTGGGCCACTCCAGGCGCGCGTCGATGCCATGGCGGCAGGCGGCGTCGAAGTTGGCGGCGGCCGACGTGAAGGGCAGCCGCGTCCACACGGGCCGCGGCTCCTCGGCGAGCGCACGGACGAGCCCGTAGTAGAAGGCGGCGTTGGCGATGACGTCGGTGACGGTGGGGCCTGCCGGCAGCACGCGGTTCTCGACGCGCAGATGCGGGACGCCGTCGGCGACGCCGTACACGGGCCGGTTCCAGCGGTACACCGTGCCGTTGTGCAGCACGAGTTCGGCGAGCTTGGGGATGCCGCCGGCGTCGAGGACACCGAGCGGGTCCTCCTCGTCGCAGAGGGGCAGCAGCGGCGGGAAGAAGCGCAGGTTCTCCGCGAAGAGGTCGTACGCGGACGAGATCCACTCTTCCCCGAACCAGGTGCGCGGCCGCACCCCCTGCGCCTGCAACTCGGGCGGCCGGGTGTCGGTGGACTGCTGGAACAGCGGGGGCCGCGACTCGCTCCACAGCTCGTGACCGAAGAGGAAGGGCGAGTTGGCGCCGACCGCGACCTGCGCCGCGGCGACCGCCTGCGCCGCGTTCCACACGTCGGCGAACCGCCCCGGGGTGACCTGGAGGTGCAACTGCACGGAGGTGCAGGCCGCTTCGGGCGCGATGGACCTCGACGTACAGACGAGGCGCTCCACCCCCTCGATGTCGAGCGTGAAATCCTCGCCTCGGGCGGCGACGATCTGGTCGTTGAGGAGGGTGTAGCGGTCGCCGTCCGAGAGGTTCGAGGAGACCAGGTCGTCCTGGGCGAGCGTCGGCAGAATCCCGATCATCACGATTCCGGCGTCGACTTCCTTCGCCTTCCTGTGGGCGTATGCGAGGGAGGTACGCAACTCCTCGGCCAGCTGGTCGAATACTCGCCCACCCAATCTGTGTGGAGCTATGTTGACTTCCAGGTTGAACATGGCGAGTTCTGTTTGGAAATCGCGGCTCGCTATCCTTTCGAGTACTTGCGCGTTCATCATTCTGGGCGTGCCGTCGGTCCCTGCGAGATTCAACTCGATCTCCAGGCCCATGAGGTTCTTCGGGCGATCGAACCGCTCCTCCGCCAGCAGCCGCGCCAGCCCCGTCAGACACTGCCGGAGCTTCTCGCGATAGTGCCGGCGATCGGACAGGTCGAACAGTTCTGCCTCGACCTTCTCTCCCATCGAAGCGTCCTTCCTCGGATGGGCAGGCCGATACTCCGGCCTCTGGCGTCCCGGGTCACCGGGGATAATGCCCAGGCAACGCGATCGATAACGTCCTGGAGGCGCCCGCCGCCCGCTACTCTGGACTCGAGTACCCCCAGGCACATTCACCAGGCATGAACCAGTGCCCAGTTTCGTCCGACGCGATCTCGTGAAAAACGCCGACGAGAATCGGCCGACCGCTCCGACGAAGCATTCCGAGGTCATCGGCGCGCTTTCACGCAGAACCAGGATAAACCTCTCGTTTCGCCGACCGAATAGTGCCTTGCCCTTCATATGTGGGACGACTAGACGAAACACCGCGTGAACACGTCTCGTATAAACTTCGCGAACGAGGCAGAGAGTTGGCGCTCGCGGTCCTAGGTCCTGCTGTCCAGGTGCCACGCGGCAGGCGACACATTGTCGGCGGATCCAGATCCCTCGCCCCTTCGGCCCCGAGAGCTGACAACGCCGTCCGCCCCCTCCCTCGCGCCACCGTGCCTGTCGAACGAGAGGCGACCCATCATGCCGCTGCACCTACCCCCGGCTCCCGCGCCAGCCCTGCGCTCCGTCCTCACGGCACTCGGTTCCCCCACCGCCGTCCGGGAGGCGCGTACGCCGTCCCTCCGTATGGCACAGGGACCCGTCACACCCGAACTCCCGCTCCCCGTACACATCCTGGACCGCATCACGCCCGCGGGCGGGTACGCCACCCGGCTCACCGGGTGGCGCTTCCTGATCCGCTGCGGCGACCGCATGGTCGCCGCGGCCGACACCATGCTGACCCCCGACGGCTGGGCCTTCTCGCGCTTCTTCGAGGGCCCGTACATCGCCGCCACCGAACGCGCGCTGCGCCAGGCCGAGGCCATGAAACAGTCCTACCAGGCCCGTCTGCTCTCCGTGCCGGAGCTGTACATGCTCACGCTCTGGCTGCACGGCGACACCACCGCGGACGGCGCCACCGGCCACCCCGCCGCCACCGACATCCTGGTCCCGCTGGCACCGGCCCCACCCGGCATCGCAGCGCACCGCCCACACCGTGTCGCCGAGCTCCTGCCGGTCCTCACCCATCGGCTCACTCCCACACCTCTGCTCAGCTCACCCGCATAGCACTCTCGCCAGCGTCCGTGCCCCGCCGCCGTCCTTCCGGCAGCGGGGCACTTCGCTCGTTCGGGCCCCATACCGCTCGTACGAGGGAAAACGCATCCCGCGCCCGACCGGACTAGCCTTATCCGGCCACCGCGAACCACCCGAAAAGACGGCACAGTTGGAATGAACCGTCCGCACGGGTGATGCGTCATCAACCTGTGAGGAGCGCTGCCGCTAAATCCCTGCGGATTGACGCCCGTAGGGCAACACTGGGTTCCAAACCACACATCAACGGGGGGCGGCCATGACCACATCGAGCCGCGGGACAGACACCACAGCCATCACTCACCTCTCAACCCAGCGAAAGATCCCACCAATGTGCCAGCACAAGACGCCGTGCCCGACAGCCGAATCCGCCGACCGGGAGTCCGCCCGCCTCGTGGCGCACCACCCGGAGCAGGGCTGGAGCCTGCTGTGCAACGGCGTGCTGCTCTTCGAGGACACCGGTGAGCTCCTGCCGGACGGCCAGATCATCGCCCCGCACCGCCCGCTGGGCAGCGAGCACGTGATGACGGCGGCCTGAACCGCACAACCGGGTGGCTGCGGCAGAGCCGCCCAGTACATAGAGGGGCCGGCCCGGAGACGCATTCTCCGAACCGGCCCCGACGCATGTCCGAGGGTGATTACTCCCCGTAGCCGTCCAGTCCCTCTCGCTGATCGGTCGTCCCCGTACAGGTCCAGGCCCTGGCGCTGATCAGTTCCCGTAGCCGTCCAGGTCCCGGCGCTGATCAGCCCTCGTAGGCATCCGGGCCCCGACCGCCGACCAGTTCAGTCCCCATACGCGTCCAGGCCCGACCGCCTTGCCGCGCGCGGCCCCGGGGTCGGCCTGGAGATCAGTCCTCGTAGGCGTCCAGCGGCGGGCAGGAGCAGACCAGGTTCCGGTCGCCGTATGCCTGATCGATCCGGCGCACCGGCGGCCAGTACTTGTCCGCGACCGAGACACCGGCCGGGAAGACGGCCTCCTCGCGGCTGTAGCCGTGCTCCCACTCCCCGCCGAGCGAGGCGGCGGTGTGCGGAGCGTTGCGCAGCGGGTTGTCGTCCGCCGCCCACTCACCCGAGCCGACCTTCTCGACCTCCGCACGGATGGCGATCATCGCCTCGCAGAAGCGGTCGAGCTCGACCAGGTCCTCGGACTCGGTCGGCTCGATCATCAGCGTGCCGGCCACCGGGAACGACATCGTCGGCGCGTGGAACCCGTAGTCGATCAGGCGCTTGGCGATGTCGTCGACACTCACACCGGTCGCCTTGGTCAGCGGCCGCAGGTCGATGATGCACTCGTGCGCGACGAGCCCGCCGGGACCGGTGTAGAGCACCGGGTAGTGCGGCTCCAGGCGCTTCGCGATGTAGTTCGCGGAGAGCACGGCCACCTGCGTGGCCCGCTTCAGCCCCTCGCCGCCCATGAGCCGGACGTACGCCCACGAGATCGGCAGGATGCCCGCGGAACCCCACGGAGCGGCCGAGATCGGGCCGACACCGGTCTCGGGCCCGGCCGCCGGCTGCAAGGGGTGGTTGGGCAGGTACGGCGCCAGGTGCGCGCGCACCCCGACCGGACCGACGCCCGGACCGCCGCCGCCGTGCGGGATGCAGAAGGTCTTGTGCAGGTTGAGGTGCGAGACGTCACCGCCGAAGTGCCCCGGCTTGGCAAGCCCCACCAGGGCGTTGAGGTTGGCACCGTCCACATACACCTGGCCGCCCGCCTCGTGCACCTGGGCACAGATGTCGGCGACGTGCTCCTCGAAGACGCCATGCGTCGAGGGGTACGTGATCATCAGCACGGACAGTTCGTCGCGGTGCTGCTCGATCTTGGCACGCAGATCCTCGACGTCGATCTCGCCGTCGTCCGCCGTCTTCACGACGACGACCTTCATGCCGGCCATCACGGCGCTCGCCGCGTTCGTGCCGTGCGCGGAGGACGGGATCAGGCACACGGTGCGCTGCTCGTCGCCGTTCCCTCGGTGGTATCCCCGTACGGCGAGCAGCCCGGCCAGCTCACCCTGCGAACCGGCGTTGGGCTGCAGCGACACCTTGTCGTACCCGGTGACCTCGGCGAGCCGCTCCTCCAGTTCGTGGATGAGCGTGAGGTAGCCCTGCGCCTGCTCGGCGGGCGCGAAGGGGTGCAACTGCCCGAACTCGGGCCAGGTGACCGGCTCCATCTCGGTCGTCGCGTTGAGCTTCATCGTGCAGGAGCCCAGCGGGATCATGCCGCGGTCGAGCGCGTAGTCACGGTCGGAGAGCCTGCGCAGGTAGCGCAGCATCGCCGTCTCGGAGCGGTACTGGTGGAACACCGGGTGCGTGAGGTACTCGTCGGTGCGCAGCAGCGCGGTCGGAAGAGTGTCCTCGGCGGTCGAGTCCAGCGCCTCGACATCGCCCTCGACGCCGAACGCGGTCCACACGGCGGCGAGTTGCCTGCGTGTGGTGGTCTCGTCGCACGAGATCGACACCCGGTCGGCGTCCACGAGGTGCAGGTTGACCCCCTGGTCGCGCGCGTCGGCCAGTATCTCGGCGGCCCGGCCCGGGACGCGCACGGTCAACGTGTCGAAGTAGGCACCGTGGACGACCTCGACTCCGCCCGCCTTCAACCCCTCGGCGAGGATCGTCGCGTACCGGTGGGTACGCCGCGCGATCGTCTTCAGACCCGCGGGACCGTGATAGACGGCGTACATACCGGCCATCACCGCAAGCAGTACCTGAGCCGTGCAGATGTTGCTCGTCGCCTTCTCACGACGGATGTGCTGCTCCCGCGTCTGCAGGGCCAGGCGGTACGCCTTGTGCCCGTCCGCGTCGACGGACACACCCACCAGCCGGCCCGGCAGGCTGCGCGCGAACTTCTCGCGCACCGCCATGTACCCGGCGTGCGGACCGCCGAAGGCCATCGGCACCCCGAACCGCTGCGTCGTACCGACCGCGATGTCCGCGCCCAGCTCACCCGGCGAGGTCAGCAGGGTCAGGGCCAGCAGGTCGGCGGCGACGGTGACGACCGCACCCAGCTCGTGCGCCTGCTCGATGAGCGGCTTGATGTCGCGTACGACACCGGAGGCGCCCGGGTACTGGGTCAGCACGCCGTTGATCTCACGCCCGGCGATCTCGGCGGGGATGCCCGCGCTCAGGTCGGCGACGACGACCTCGACGCCGGTCGGCTCGGCGCGGGTCCGAATGACCGCGACGGTCTGCGGCATCACGTCCGCGTCGACCAGGAAGAGACCCTTCTTGTTCTTCCCCATGCGCCGGGACAGCGCCATCGCCTCGGCGGCCGCGGTGCTCTCGTCGAGCAGCGAGGCACCGGACGTCGGCAGCCCGGTCAGCTCGGCGACGACAGTCTGGAAGTTCAGCAGCGCTTCGAGGCGGCCCTGCGAGATCTCCGGCTGATACGGCGTGTACGCGGTGTACCAGGCCGGGCTCTCCATGACGTTCCGCAGGATCACCGGCGGAGTGAAGGTCCCGTAGTAGCCGAGCCCAATCATCGAGTCGAGCACCTGGTTACGGTCCGCGAGGGTACGCAGCTCGGCCAGCACCTCGGCCTCGGTGCGTGCGCCCGGCAGTTCCAGCGCCTCGGCGTTCTTGATCACGTCCGGCACCGCGGTGGCGGTGAGCTCGTCGAGCGAGCCGTATCCGACCTGCGCGAGCATCTTGGCCCGGGCTTCGGTGTCGGGCCCGATGTGGCGCTGCTCGAAGGGGATTCCCTGTTCGAGTTCGGAGAGCGGAATGCGAGGGGCGGTCATGGCGGAGGCCTCCTGGTCTGACGCGACCTTCGGGGGGCACCCCGGCACGGGTGCCCCGACGGCCTCCCCCTCTGTCATCTCAACCTGAGAGTTTCACCGGCCCGCCCGCCCGCTGCGACCCGACTTTCACCGTCGGTGAGAGCGGGAGCCGTCGTCGGCACCCGCTCTGCTTTCCAGAGTGACCTCGTCCGTGCGGTACGTGGGCCTGAGAGATTCCGGGGAGGATTTGCTCCTTCGGCGCCCTCCGATGGTGTCTTGAGGACTCTCCCGCACAGGGTCAGCAGCCGCTGCCAGCCTACCAGCGAGGACAACTCCCGAGCCTTCGAGTGGCCACCTTCCTGAATCTGCTCTTTTGTAGTGCTTACGGATGAGTTGCGACCAAATGGAGGGCACCGTGCAGACCGACATCGATCCGCGCAACCTGATCGGCCGCAAGGCATTCGACCGCAACGGAGCCAAGATCGGCACGATCGACGAGGTCTACCTCGACGACGCGACCGGGGTCCCGGAGTGGGCGGCCATACGCACGGGACTGTTCAGCAGGGACGCCTTCGTGCCCCTGGAGCCCAGCGAACTCGTCGAAGGCGCTCTGCGCATCCCCTTCGAGCGGGCGCTGATCAAGGACGCGCCCGACTTCGGCGTCGGCCGCCACCTCTCCCCCGAGCAGGAACTCCAGCTCTACCACCACTACGGCCTCGACGTGTCATCCCCGCCTCCCGCACCGGACCGCGACTTCGGCCGCCTGGCGGGCACGGACGAAACCTGAAGCCGCGCCCCGCCCCCTCTAGGCAAAGCCCGCAGCTCAACCTTCACCGTGATGGCCAACGGTCTCCGCCACCAAGGGCAACGGCTCCGCCGGCTCCAGCCCCGGATCGTCGGTACGGAACGTCCGTACCCTCCCGGGCTCGGAGTACGGCGTCTCGAACCGAACGGTGACCCGCCCGAGCCCGCTGCCCTGCACCCACCCGTGCCCGAACTCGGCGTGCCGCACATCGTGCCCCGCGGACCACCGCCGCTCAGTCGGCGGCACCTGCTCCTCGACGGCCCCCTCCGCCACCTCCTCCTCGACGTGCTCCTGCGCCGCCAGCTCCCCCGCGGCGGCCTGCGCCTGCGCGAACAGGTCCTCCTGCGTGTAGTCGGCCAGTCCGGAGACACCCACACCGAGCAGCCGTACGCCACCGGTCGTGTCCACCGACTCAAGGAGCCGGGCGGCCGCCTCCCGCACCACCCCGGGGTCGTCCGTGGGCCCCCGTAGCGTCTCGGACCGGGTCAGCGTCGAGAAGTCGTATCTCCGCACCTTCAGCACGATGGTGCGCCCCGACAGCCCGGCTCCACGCAACCGCTGCACACACCGGTCGGCGAGCCGCTGCACCTCCAGACCGACCCGCACCCGGTCATGGATGTCCACGTCGTACGTGTCCTCGACGGACACCGACTTGGTCTCCCGCTCGGCGACCACGGGCCGGTCGTCGCGCGCCAGCGCCATCGCGTACAGCGCGTGCCCGTGGGACTTCCCCAGCAGCCGTACGAGCTCGTCCTCGCCCGCCTCGGCGAGCTCCTCGACGGTGGTGATCCCGGCCCGCCGCAGATGGTCCCCCGTCGCCGGCCCGACGCCCGGCAGCGTCCGCACCGGCATGGGCCCCAGCAGCGCACGCTCGGTCCCCGGCTCTATCAGCACCAGACCATCAGGTTTGGCCTGCTCCGAGGCGATCTTCGCGAGCATCTTGGACGCGGCGAGCCCCACCGATCCGGTGAGCCCGGTGACGGCCCGGATGTCCGCGCGCAGCTTCGCTCCGGTCAGCCGCGCCGACGCCTCGTCCCAGGCCGCTTCCCCTGCCTCCAGATCGACGAACGCCTCGTCCAGGCTCAGCGGCTCCACCAGCGGCGACAGGGCCTGCAGCAGCCCCATCACCTGCTCGCTGACCTCTCGGTAGATCCCGAAGCGCGGCGTGAGATACGCGGCGTTCGGCGCGAGCCGGCGTGCCTGGGCCATGGGCATCGCCGAGTGCACGCCGAAGACCCGTGCCTCGTACGAGCACGTGGAGACGACCCCACGTGGTCCGAGCCCGCCCACGACGACCGCTTTCCCGCGCAGGCTCGGCTTGGACGCCTGCTCCGCCGAGGCGAAGAAGGCATCCATGTCGAGATGCAGGATCGTGGGCGCGGTTCTCACATCTCCGATGCTGCCCTACGCCACTGACAATGCCCCGCCAAGCCGGGGCACCATCAGCCTCTTCCGCTCCACAGATCCTCAGACCGCGCGATTGCGCCTTCGTGCCAGCTCGTCGGAGGGGTTGTTCCTCACCAGCGTCTCGCCGGTGTCCACACGCTCCCCGTGCAGCTGCGAGAGCGCACCCTCGACATCCCGCCACACCACGCCCACGGCGATCCCGAAGACCCCCTGGCCGCCCTGGAGCAGCGCGTGGACCTCGTCGGGGGATGTGCACTCGTAGACCGTGGCGCCGTCGCTCATCAGCGTCATCCGCTCCAGATCCCGGAAACCGGGCTCCCTCAGGTGCTGGACCGTGGTGCGGATGTTCTGCAGCGACACCCCGGTGTCGAGGAACCGCTTGACGATCTTCAGGACGACCACGTCCTTGAAGCTGTACAGCCGCTGCGTCCCCGACCCGTAGGCGGGCCGCACGCTCGGCTCGACCAGTCCGGTCCTCGCCCAGTAGTCCAACTGCCGGTAGGTGATGCCCGCGGCAGCGCACGCCGTTGGACCGCGGTAGCCGACCTCCTCGGAAACCGCCTCGCCTTCACCGGACACTGCTGTCGGCCGCCGCGGCATGTGATCGGCCGCGTTGCCATGAAGCGGGTACGGGCCGCTCTCCCCCAGACCGCGTCCGGGAGCACCCCCAGCCGTACCGTCGCCGCTGCTTCTCACGCCGACCTCCGTCCTTGACCTGCCTTCTCGACGGTAGGCAGTCACCAGGGGTGCGTCAACGATCGCCACACTCGGCACGCCGAGTGATAATCACCCTAGGAGTGGTTTCCCGCGCCCCACCGCGGGGAAAGGCTAGCCGAATGCTCTCCGAGCGGGCCGCGGCACACCACACTGGCCGCTGGCAATTGCCGCCCGGAGTTCTCCGAGGCCCCGTGCCCTCACTGGCTGTTGGTCCCGAAGTCCTCGGGCGAGATCTGGTCGAGGAACTCGCGGAACTTCTCCACTTCGTCCTCCTGCTCGTCCGGGATCGCGATACCGGCGTCGTCGAGCACCCCGTCGCTGCCGTAGATCGGCGTCCCGGTGCGCAGGGCCAGCGCTATGGCGTCGGAAGGCCTGGCACTCACCTCGACCCCGCTGGCGAACACCAGTTCCGCGTAGAAGACGCCCTCACGCAGGTCCGTGATGCGCACTTCGGTGAGCTCCTGACCGACAGCTTCCAGCACGTCCTTGAACAGGTCGTGGGTCAGCGGTCGCGCCGGGGCCATGCCCTGCTGGGCGAAGGCGATCGCCGTCGCCTCCCCCGGTCCGATCCAGATGGGGAGGTAACGATCGCCTCCCACTTCACGCAGAAGCACGATCGGTTGGTTGGAGGGCATTTCGACCCGGACACCTACGACATCGAGCTCGTTCACACAGCAACCCTAGGCCGTGCCCGGGACGTTTGGGTAGTCGGGCACGGAACGGGGGGACCATCCGGCACCCGCGGAGCGCCCCGGGTCAGGGCAGTCGCACACCGAGCGCGGTCTGCACCAGCGCCGCGTGCAGCTTCACCGTGAGCCCCGCCAGCTCCTTCGTACGCGCCTCCGCGTGCGCCCTCGTCTGCGGATTGCGGTGTCGCCGCAGCGGGGCCACCACCTGATCGACCAGTCCCGCGTCACGCTCGGCAGCGGCCTTCATCGCGCGCAGGTGACGCGGCTCGATCCCGAACCGGCCCAGCTCGACGACGAGCGCGGCGACGGTCACCGCTTCGGCGTCGTACGCCCCGTCCGGGAACGGCACGATGAGTCCGTACGACTCCCACTCCTCCAGTTCCGGCTCGCCGATCTCGGCAGCGGCAAGGAGCTCGGCGCGACCAACCCGGGCCGCCGTGGGCGCCTCGTGCTCGGCGAACAGCTCACCCTCGCCCGAGTCGCGCTGACGACCCACGGTCGGCAGCCGCACCGGCTCACCCCGCTCCAGGGCGTCCAGATACTCACGGATGACCTTCAGCGGCAGATAGTGGTCCCGCTGCATCCTCAGGACGTGGCCGAGGCGCTCGACGTCGTTGGCGCTGAACTTGCGATACCCCGAAGGGGTCCGCTGTGGCTCGATGAGCCCCTCCGACTCCAGGAACCTGATCTTGGAGATCGTGACTTCGGGGAACTCGTCGCGCAGTACGTTGAGCACCGTGCCGATGCTCATCAGTCCGCTGTCCGTGGCGGCGGTACCGTGGCCGGCACCGCCGCTCGGTGATCGAAGCATGGACCTTCCTGGGGGTCCCCCCGGACAGAGCCCGGGGGAGGGTCAGATGCCCCGCTGGCTCGCGTAGAAGACCAGCCGGTACTTGCCGATCTGCACCTCGTCGCCGTTCGACAGAGCGACCGAGTCGATCCGCTCCCTGTTGACGTAGGTGCCGTTGAGGCTGCCGACGTCCGCCACGGTGAACGAACCGTCGGCGACGCGGCGGAACTCCACGTGGCTGCGTGACACGGTCACGTCGTCCAGGAAGATGTCGCTCTGCGGGTGACGTCCGGCCGTGGTCAGCTCGCCGTCCAGCAGGAACCGGCTGCCCGAGTTCGGGCCGCGGCGCACCACCAGGAGCGCCGAGCCGAGCGGCAGCGCGTCGACGGCCGCCTGAGCCTCCGGGGAGAGCGCCGGTGAGAGCGTCTGACCCGTCACCTCGGCGTCATAGGCCTCAAGGCCAGAAATGGAGATCGTGGAAGTCGTCTCGGACGGACGCTCCGCGGTCACCCCGCCCCGCAGCGGCGCACCGCAGTTGGAGCAGAAACGGCTGTTTTCCGCATTGCGGTTACCGCACCTCGTACACACCAGGGCCGACATGGATGGATCCTCCTGCCGCGGCTGCCCTCCAGGGGCATGGGAACCATACGGGTCGGCGGTAAACCCTCCACCCGTACTTGAGGTCGACGGTTCCCCGAAACCTATGCGGCCTGACTGGGCAGGGTCAACAGACGGCGCGCCCTGACCACCGGAAATGTCACTGCCCTGACCACCGACCTCATCCCGGAACAGCGGGCGCTCGCCACCCTGATCCTCGGCATCTCCATGGCGTGATGCACGGTGCCGGGCAGTGGCGTTGTCGCCGCCCTCTCCTCGTGCGCTCTTGCCGAACAACTTCCCAAACAACTTCACGGGCGATTCCCCTTGACCGAAACAGACCCGCCCGTGGGGCAGGACGAACCCTGATTGAACACACCGGTCGACCCGGACATCCTCACAACGTCCGTATCCACCTGACAGTTTCCACCACGCACCACCCATTCGGTGCGCCGACCCCCCGCAACCTCTTGCCCTGGCCGGGCCCCTCTCATGCGACCCCGCTTCACTGGGACGACCGAGCGTAGTCAGGCTGCTTCGCCAGTCGCAAGGCGTCCACGACGATCTTCGTCGAGGGCTCGACCGTGACGATGGCCTGCTCCTTCTCCAGTGTCTGCACCACGCCTCCGGGGATGTTCAGCGCCGGCTCCAGGTCCTGCGACTTGCCGATGACCTTGAAACGGTAGGGCTGGGTGATCTTGTTCCCGTCCACACTCACGCCCTTGTCGGAATCCGTCAGATAGGTGCTGGCGACGACCCGGACACCGTTCACCTGGATCGCTTCCGCACCGGCCGCGCGGAGCTCCTGGATGGCGTCGAGCAGCATGTCCGCCTCGATCGTCCCCTTGGTGTCGTTGATCGTCAGGGTGATGCCGGGTCCCTGCGCGGCCACCGTGCCCGCCAGAATGCCGAGTTGCTTCTCCCTCTCGACAGTCTGCTTGCGCGCCTCCTCGGCCTGGTCCGAACTGTTCTCCAACTCGGTGCGCTGATCTTCGAGACCCTGCTTCTCGTCCTGAAGACGCTGTGTACGGCTGTCCAGTTCATCGAGGATGCGTACGAGATCCTCCTGACGTGCGCCGCGCAGGGCACTGCCGCTGTCGCTGTTGGACGCCACCTGGACGGCCAGACCGAAGCCGAGGCCGAACAGCAGCAGCGCGACGATGAGTTGCGCGCGGGACACCCGCGGCGGCCACAGCCCCTGCGCCAGTCGCTGACGGCCGGTCAGCCCAGGCTCGGCGCCCTCCTCCCGCTCCTCCGGCTCCCGCTCCGGTGGCGCGGGAGCCGCGGCCCGAACCTCTTCTGGAAGTTCCCTGCGCAGACGATTCTCTGGGCTGCCGGAGGCCGTCGATGCCTCGTCGTCGTTGCTCATCGGCCTCACGCCCGGAACACGTGACGACGGATCGCCGCGGCGTTGGAGAAGATGCGGATACCGAGGACGACCACGACACCGGTGGAGAGCTGGGCGCCCACACCCAACTTGTCGCCCAGGAAGACGATCAGCGCGGCCACGACCACATTCGACAGGAACGACACCACGAAGACCTTGTCGTCGAAAATGCCGTCGAGCATCGCGCGCAAGCCTCCGAACACGGCGTCGAGTGCCGCCACGACGGCGATCGGGAGATAAGGCTCGACGACTGCGGGAACCTCGGGCCGGACCAACAATCCAGCCACGACTCCCACGACGAGGCCCAGTACGGCGATCACGATGTGCCCTTCTCTGTGCTCGGCTGTGCTGTACGTACGATCACACTCGGTGCGGCGGTCAACCGGACGTCGTCCTCGACGGAAATGCTGGTCCGGATGCCGTAGTTCTCCTGCAAGGCATGCAGATACAGCCCGTCGGCACTGTTCTGGAACCTGGTGCTGAGCCGCTGGCCGTCCCCCACCGCGAGCACCGTGTACGGCGGCACCAACGGTTTGTTGTCGACCAGTATCGCGTCACCCGCGGCCCGGATCGCCGACAGCGCCGTCAGCCGCTGGCCGTTGATCGAGATGGCCTCGGCACCCGACTCCCACAGCCCGTTGACAACCCGCTGCATGTCGCGGTCACGCACGCGACCGGTGTCGGAGAACCCGGAGGTCTCCCGCGGATCACCGTCGCCGTCCTGACTTGCTTCCTTGGCGTCGTCGACGACGAGTTTCACGCCCGGGCCGTGCACCTCGGTGGCGCCCGACAGAATACCCACCAGGTCGGCCTGCTCACTGCCCCCGTCGGTATTCAGCGCCTCACGCTGCCTCGCACTCACATCGGCGCGCAGAGTGTCGACATTGCCTTCGAGCTTGTCGGCGGCGGTGGTCTCGCGCTCGATACGGTCGATGAGTTCCTGGCGCTCCTTGGCGATGACAGGCGCCGCGATCCGCGCGTTCGCCGCTCCGAGGGTCACCACCAGGCCCGCGAGGACAAGACCGGCCGCCAGACCCAGCTTCGCCCGCACCGTCTTCGGCATGCCGCCGGCGCCCTCGGCCTGCTTCCGGGCAGCCGCTTCGGCATACCCCTCGTCAAGGCTGTGGTCCATGACATTGGTGAGCAGCGACATGGAGGCGTCCGGACGCGCGGGGCGCGCGGGACTGCTCCGAACGGGGGGCTGCTGCGGCATGCCGCACATCGTCGCACGTCGCGGGCGCTACCTCCGAATGGCCCCACCGGCGTGCCGGACAGGCCCCCTTGGGGGCACTTGTCCGGCACGCGCGCGTGTTGGGTGTTTCAGCGACCGGCGCTGTCCACGACCGCCGACCACTCGTCGAGCAGTGCCTCCGCGGAGGCATCGTCGGGCCCTTCGGCCCACAGATGGGTAACCGCCTCGGCGGGATCCGGGAGCACCATCACCCAGCGCCCGTCCGTCTCCACGACCCGTACGCCATCGGTCGTGTCCACGAACCGCTCACCGGCCTCCTCCACGACCCGGCGCATCACGAGTCCCTTGACGGCCCAGGGAGTGGCGAGATCACGCTTGAGGACATGCGCCCGCGGAATCCGCGCATCGATCTGGCTCAGCGTGAGCTGCGTCCGCGCCACCAGCCCGATGAGGCGTACGAACGCCGCCGCGCCGTCGAAGACACCGCTGAACTCCGGGATGATGAAACCACCACGCCCGTCGCCACCAAAGATCGTCGAGTCCTCACGCCCGACCCGCGTCAGATCGTCCGGGGAGGTCGTCGTCCAGTCCACCTGCGTGCCGTGGTACGCCGCCACCTGCTCGGCGATCCGCGTGGTGGTCACCGGAAGCGCCACCCGCCCGCTACGCCGCTCAGCGGCCACCAGGTCCAGCATCACAAGGAGAGCCCGGTCGTCCTCGACGATCCGCCCCTTCTCGTCGACCAGCGAAAGCCGCTCGCCGACCGGGTCGAATCGCACTCCGAACGCCGCCCGCGCGGACGCCACGATCTCTCCGAGCCGCACAAGCCCGGACCGCCGCGCATCCGCCGTCTCCGTCGGCCTCGACTCGTCAAGACCGGGATTGATGACAAGCGAGTCGACCCCGAGCTTGCCGAGCAGGCTGGGCAGCACGAGCCCCGCACTACCGTTCGACGCGTCCACGACGACCTTGAGCCCCGACTCGGTGATCCCGGTCGTGTCGACATTCCGCAGCAACGACCCGGTGTACGAGTCGAAGACGCTGGCCGGGAAGTGCAGATCCCCGATCTCACCGGGGAACGCACGCCGATACTCCTGCCGCGCGAACACGCGGTCCAGCTTCCGCTGACTCGCCTGCGACAGATCCGCGCCCTGCCCATCGAAGAACATGATGTCGACGGAGTCCGGCACACCGGGCGTCGTCCGGATCATGATCCCGCCCGCGCTGCCCCTGGCCGTCTGCTGCCGGGCCACCGGCAGCGGTACGTTCTCCAGGTCGCGTACGTCGATGGCGCTGGTCTGCAGCGCCGAGATGACCGCCCTCTTCAGCGCACGAGCACCTCTGGAGTGATCGCGCGCCGTCGTGACCGTGGAGCCCTTCTTGAGCGTCGTCGCGTACGCTCCCGCGAGCCGTACGGCGAGTTCCGGGGTGATCTCGACGTTCAGAATCCCGGACACCCCACGCGCGCCGAAGAGATGCGCCTGGCCCCGCGACTCCCAGATCACCGACGTGTTGACGAAGGCGCCGGCCTCGATGGTCTTGAACGGGTAGACGCGAACGTTTCCCTGAATGATCGATTCTTCACCGACGAGGCATTCATCGCCGATGACCGCGCCGTCCTCGATCCGGGCGGCCCGCATGATGTCCGTGTTCTTACCGATCACACAGCCACGCAGATTGCTGTGCTGCCCGATGTACACGTTGTCGTGCACGACGGCCCTGTGCAGGAAGGCCCCCGTCTTGACGACGACGTTGGAACCGATGACGGTGTGCTCACGGATTTCGACGTCCGCCTCGACTTTGGCGTAGTCGCCGATGTAGAGCGGCCCGCGCAGTACGGCATCGGGGCTCACCTCGGCGCCCTCGGCGACCCATACGCCCGGCGAGATCTCGAAGCCGTCGATTTCGACGTCGACCTTGCCCTCCAGGACGTCGGCCTGCGCCTTCACATAGCTCTCGTGCGTGCCGACGTCCTCCCAGTAGCCCTCGGCGATATAGCCGTAGACGGGCTTGCCTTCCTTCATCAGCTGGGGAAAAACATCGCCGGACCAGTCGACGGAGACATCCGCCTCGACGTAGTCGAAGACCTCGGGTTCCATGACATAGATGCCCGTGTTCACCGTGTCGGAGAAAACTTGACCCCAGGTCGGCTTCTCCAGGAAGCGCTCGACCTTACCTTCTTCGTCAACGATGGTGATGCCGAATTCAAGGGGGTTCGGTACGCGCGTCAAGCAGACGGTGACCAGCGCGCCCTTCTCTTTGTGGAAACTGATGAGATCGGTGAGGTCGAAGTCGGTCAGGGCATCACCGGAGATCACGAGGAAGGTGTCGTCCTTCAACGCTTCCTCGGCGTTCTTGACACTCCCGGCAGTACCGAGTGGCTTCTCCTCATTGGCATAGGTGAGCTCCATACCGAGCTCCTCGCCGTCACCGAAGTAGTTCTTGACGAGAGAGGCCAAGAACTGGACAGTTACGACGG
Source organism: Streptomyces sp. NPDC087263 (assembly GCF_044744645.1). Taxonomy (NCBI): domain Bacteria; kingdom Bacillati; phylum Actinomycetota; class Actinomycetes; order Kitasatosporales; family Streptomycetaceae; genus Streptomyces; species Streptomyces sp. NPDC087263. Next base: position 1,103 of record NZ_JBIUYT010000012.1, on the reverse strand, counting down.
TCTCGTTGAGCCCATGCCTTTTGAGCAGCCGTAGCACGTGCTCCATGATCGGGCGGTTGGCCACAGGCAGGAGCGGCTTGGGCATGCTTGAGGTCATGGGACGAAGGCGTGTGCCTTCGCCTCCGGCCATCACGACGGCCTTCATGTCGGAAGCGTCCTCCTTGAAGAGACGACGGTCTAGCCGACTTCACCCGTCCAAATTGTCCCGCACTTTTCGTCCGCGGGCCATCGAGCCACTACAGCCACGCAATGGGCGAGCTCAATCGGTCGTGGCGTCCGCCCTGACAAGGCGGAAGACCTGAACCACATAGAGGACTCCTGCCCACCAGTACAGGGTTGTACCCCATCCGGCGAACGCCCATCCGAAAATAGCACCTAGTGACGCGATCCACCCACTTGCGTCACTGAGCAGCAACAACGGGAAGGCGTACATCAAGTTGAAGGTCGCCGCCTTCCCCAGGAAGTTCACCTGAGGCGGCGGATAGCCGTGGCGCCTGAGGATGCCCACCATCACCAACAGGACCAGCTCTCGCGCCAGGAGCACGGCGGTCAACCAGAGCGGGAGAATCTCGCGCCAGGTGAGACCCACGAGAGTGGACAGAATGTAGAGGCGGTCGGCCGCGGGATCGAGTAGCCGGCCAAGGCTGCTGATCTGGTTCCAGCGACGGGCGAGCTTCCCGTCCAGATAGTCACTGATGCCGCTCAGCATGAGCACCAGGAGTGCCCATCCGTCACTCTTGGGGCCGCCGAACTCGGGCCAGAGGATCAGCCACAGGAAGACGGGCACGCCTACGAGGCGCGCCATGCTGAGGATGTTCGGGATGGTGAGGACCCGGTCTGTCTGGACGCGGGTCTCCTGGACCTCCACCCGGGGGCCTCCTGTGGGAAACGAGCCAATGATGCCCCCTGACCCTACCCGCAGCGCTCACGCTGTTGTACGGAGGGGTGGGAGCGTCACCAGAAAACAAAAAAGCTCCGGCTCTCGGGCAATAAGCCCAAGAGCCGGAGCTCTAAAGATAGTTCGGCGGCGTCCTACTCTCCCACAGGGTCCCCCCTGCAGTACCATCGGCGCTGTGAGGCTTAGCTTCCGGGTTCGGAATGTA
>NZ_JBIUYT010000011.1:0-308569 GCF_044744645.1 Streptomyces sp. NPDC087263 | reverse complement strand
CGCCCGGTTACATTCCGAACCCGGAAGCTAAGCCTCACAGCGCCGATGGTACTGCAGGGGGGACCCTGTGGGAGAGTAGGACGCCGCCGAACTATTTTTGGAGAAAACCCCCGTACCGGGAAACGGTACGGGGGTTTTCTGCGTTCAGAGGCTTTGTGTGCTTGAAAGGGGGGTCTCTTGGAAAAGAGACCCCCCTTCTTCTTTTGTGCTTGCCTATAGTCGGCCGGCGGCCTTCAGTGCCAGATACGCATCCGCGAGGGCCGGTGCGAGGTTCTCCGGAGTCGCGTCGACGACGGTGACACCGTGGCGTTGGAGCTTTTCGGCGGTCCGATGGCGTTCTGTCTGGGCCTGGGCCGCGGCTGCCGCCTCGTACACCGCTTCGGTGTTGCCGCGGGACGCTGCCATGCGGGCGATGTGCGGGTCCGCCACTGACGCCAGGAGAACAGTGTGGCGTTGCGTCAGGCTGGAGAGCACCGGGAGCAGGCCTTCCTCAATGGGGGCCGTGTCCAGGCTCGTCAGCAGCACGATCAGGGAGCGGCGTGGGGCCGTACGGAGTGCTGTGGCGGTGAGGCCGCGCGCGTCCAGCTCGACGAGTTCCGGTTCCAGCGGCGCCATTGCGTTGACCAGGGAGGGGAGGAGTTCGCCTGCCGCCCGGCCCTGGACAAGGGCGCGTACTCGGCGGTCGTACGCGAGGAGGTCTACGCGGTCGCCGGCTCGGGAGGCCAGGGCTGCGAGGAGTAGGGCCGCATCCATGGAGGCATCGAGGCGTGGGGCGTCGTCGACGCGGCCTGCTGAGGTGCGGCCCGTGTCGAGGACGAGAAGGATGCGGCGGTCGCGTTCGGGGCGCCAGGTGCGTACGGCGACTGTGGTGCGGCGGGCTGTGGCGCGCCAGTCGATGGAACGGGTGTCGTCGCCGGGGACGTACTCGCGGAGGCTGTCGAATTCCGTGCCCTCGCCGCGGGTCAGCACGCTGGTGCGGCCGTCGAGTTCGCGGAGCCGGGCCAGCCTGGAGGGGAGGTGCTTGCGGCTGGTGAAGGGCGGCAGGACTCGTACTGTCCAGGGAATCCTGTGGTTGCCCTGGCGGGAGAAGAGGCCGAGTGGGCCGTAGGAGCGGATGGTGACGCGGTCGGACTGGCGGTCGCCGCGGCGGGTGGGGCGTAGGCGGGTGGTCAGGCGTCGGCGTTCGCCGGCCGGGATCGTCAGGCGGTGGCGGGAAGCGGCGACTTCGGTGCCGGACTCCCAGCTGCTTGGCGGCCAGGCGTCGCGGAGCCGGGCGCGGAGGGGGCGGCCGGAGGGGTTGGTGACGGTCAGGGTGACGTCGGCGGTTTCGCCGAGGCGTACCGAGGTGTCGCCGGAGCGGGTCAGGCCGAGGCGGCGTACAGGTGCTGCCAGTGCGGCGTCGCAGGCGCAGGCCAGGGCCAGCGGGCCGTTGACGGCGAGGATGCCTGTCCAGCTCGGCTCCCAGATGCCGATGGGGAGTGTGCCCAGGGCTGCCAGGAGGGCAGCGCGTCCGGTGAGCGGCATCAGCGGGGGACGGGGACGTGGGTGAGGATCGCGGTGATGACGGAGTCGGCGGTGACGCCCTCCATCTCGGCCTCGGGACGGAGTTGGACCCGGTGGCGGAGCGTGGGGAGGGCGAGGGCCTTTACGTCGTCAGGGATGACGTAGTCGCGGCCGGTCAGCCAGGCCCAGGCTCGGGCCGTGGCGAGGAGGGCCGTCGCGCCGCGCGGGGAGACGCCGAGGGCGAGGGACGGTGATTCGCGGGTGGCGCGGCAGATGTCCACTACGTAGCCGGTGATTTCGGGCGAGACCGAGGTCTTCGCGACTGCGGCCCGGGCGGCTTCCAGGTCTGCGGGGCCCGCTACGGGGCGTACGCCGGCGGCGCGCAGGTCACGCGGGTTGAAGCCCTCGGCGTGGCGGGTGAGGACGCTGATCTCGTCCTGCCGAGACGGCAGAGGGATCGTCAGTTTGAGCAGGAAGCGGTCCAGTTGGGCTTCGGGCAGGGGGTACGTGCCCTCGTACTCGACCGGGTTCTGGGTCGCGGCGACCAGGAACGGATCGGGGAGCGGGCGTGCGGTGCCGTCGACCGTGACCTGGCGTTCCTCCATGGCTTCGAGGAGGGAGGCCTGGGTCTTGGGCGGGGTGCGGTTGATCTCGTCGGCGAGCAGGAGGTTGGTGAAGACCGGGCCCGGCTGGAAGGAGAACTCCGCGGTGCGGGCGTCGTAGACGAGGGAGCCGGTGATGTCGCTCGGCATCAGGTCGGGGGTGAACTGGACGCGTTTGGTGTCGAGTTCCAGTGCCGATGCGAGGGCGCGTACGAGCAGCGTTTTCGCGACTCCGGGGACTCCTTCGAGGAGGACGTGTCCGCGGCAGAGCAGGGCGACGACGAGACCGGTCACGGCGGGGTCCTGGCCGACCACGGCTTTTGCGATTTCGGCGCGCAGGGCTTCCAAGGAGGCGCGGGCGGTGCCCTGGTCCCCGGTGTTCCCGGCGTTGTCAGTGGTCGGGTCCATCATGAATGGCGTACCTCTCTTTCGAGGGCGTCGAGTTGGTCGGCGAGGGAGATGAGGGCCGCGTCGTCGTGGGGTGACGGCCCGAAGAGGAGGGAGTGCAGGGCCTGTCCGTCGCGTTGGCCGCGGAGTTGGGCGGACAGGGCGGGGAGCAAGGACTCGGGCGCGTGCGCCTGGGTGACGGGGACGCCTACGAGGGGGGCGAGGCGGGTGCGGGTGGTGGAGCGCAGGGCGGTGGCCGCGCGGTCGCGGGCGTTGGCCTTGCGGTAGAGACGGGCGCGGCCTTCGACGGTTTCGGAGGCGCGGATCGCTACGGGGAGGCGTTCGGGTACGAGGGGGCCCAGTCGGCGTGCCCTCCAGAAGGCGGCGAGGCCTGCCGCGATGAAGAGCTGCAGCGTGCCCCAGAGCCAGCCCGAGGGCAGTAGGTCGAAGAAGCCCTGGTCGCCCGCTTCGGTGGCCGAGGGATCGGAGAGCGAGGGGAGGTACCAGACCAAGTGGGGACGGGAACCAAGCAGTTGGAGCGCGAGCGAGGCGTTGCCGTGCTTGTCGAGGCGGGAGTTGTAGAGGATGTCGGGGGCGCCGAGTACGACGGTGTCGCCGTCCCCCTTGAGGGCCGGGATGCGCAGCAGGGTAGGCAGGCCTTCGCTGAGGTAGCAGGCGTCGGCGATGGGATCGGTGGTGGTGTAGCGGATACCGCCCGTGTCGGCGGTGCCCGCGCGCTTGGCGGCGGGCAGGTCACACCTTGGGGAGAGCTTCGAGTCGAAGCTGGTCACGGGGTCGGCGGTGACTGCCGGGGCGAGGATGCCCAGGGAGGGCGACGTCGGGGAGATCAGGATCGTGCGGCCGCCGGAGTTCTCGGCCGCCGTACGGAGGAGGGTCTGCTGTCGGTCGGTCAGCAGGTCCGGGGCGGCGATCAGGAGGGTGGTGTCGGGGCCGGCTGCGGCGCGAGCCCCGTCCAGGGTGCTGACCACGCGGGTGGAGACGCCCTCGTCGGCGAGGAGTTCGGCGACGGCTCGGCTGCCGGAGGGGTCGGCGGAGCGGGGGTCGAGCTGGCCGTGCTGGGCGTTGGAGCGGACGGCGGCGATCGCGATGGCGGCCGCGAGGAGGATCACGACCGCGAGGACTACTCCGCGGGCGCGCGTCCACCGCTGGCGGGCCGTGGGCGAGACCGAGGTCGGGGTCGAGGTCGACTGGAAGGTGGCCTCGGTCATTGGGCGGCCCCCTGGCGGGCGTTGTGGGCCGGGCTCTGGGGGCTGCTGCTCGTGAGTACGGGTTTGGTGTGCTCCAGGTCGCGGTCGAGCTCGGTGAGGCGGTGGTATGTGCGCGGGTTCGCGGTTCGTCCGCCGTACGTCACGTCGTCGAAGTCCCGTGCCGCGGCGCGCAGTCGGTCCGCGTGGGAGGGCAGGGTGCGGGCAGCCTCGGCGGCTGCCTCGTCCGCGGTGCGGCCGGGGCGTGGATCGAGCAGGGCGCGCTCTTCCAGAGACCGGACCATGGCGCGCATGCGCTCCTGGACGGCTTGGTTCCAGTGGCCCTGGGCGGCGTGTGCTTTTGCCGAGGCGCGGTGTTCGGCGGCGCTGCGGGGGCGGTCGTCGAAGAGTGCCGGGGCCGATGTGGGGGCGCGGTGCGGGGTGCCCAGGCGCCACCACAGTGCGGCCAGGACCGCCAGCACGGCCAGCACGATGACGACAAGCCCAAGCGTCCCCCCGGGAGCCACGGTCGAGGCGGCGCCGAACAGCTTGTCGACCCAGTCCCAGAAGGCGTCCAGGGCGCGCTGGGCCAGGCTGGGATCGTTCTCGTGGTACATCGGCTTGGACAGCTCGCGTTCGGCCGCCTCCCGCGCGGGGTCGCGTGGGATCGTCACCGGCGGTTCGTCGCCGGTGAGCGGACGTGCCAGGACGGCTGTGACGCCGTTGCGCGGTAGTGCCACGACGCCTGTGATGCCATTGCGCGGTAGTGCCAGTACCGCTGTGAGAACTCCCCCCGCCAGGCTCACCCCATCAGCTCCCCGGAGTGGTGCCGGGGGCGGCGGAGCCGTAGTCCTGGACGCCGGCGGCGCGGGCCAGGTCGAGGTCGAGGGCCTCGCGTCGGATGCGCTGGTCGATGTAGAGGAGCACCGTGACTCCGGCGGTGACGGGGAAGGTGAGCGTGGATCCGATCACCGAGCCGATCCCGCTGATGACGAGGAACGTCCAGCCGAGGGAGCCGCTGTCGCTGTCGAGGAAGCCGGTGATGCCGTCGCCGCTCAGCGCCGCGGCGAGGAAGGTGAACGGGATGACGATGATCGAGGCCATGATGTTGGCGATGATCGTGGCAAGCAGCTGGATGCCGAAAACGCGCCACCAGGAACCGCGCACGAGCTTCGCGGAGCGGCTCATCGACTTGAAGACGCTCTGCTTCTCCAGCATCAGGGCGGGCGAGGCGAGCGAGAAGCGGGTCATCAGCCAGACGGCTACAACGCTCGCGCCGAGTCCGCCGATGACGGCGAGCGCGATGCCCGCGTCACCCGAGACGGCCACCCCGACGATCACTCCGGGCAGGATGCCGACCGCGACGATCGCGGCGGCGATCAGCGGCAGCAGGATGGTCAGGCCGAACAGCTTCGGAAGCTGAGGACGGGCATCCCGCCAGGCCTCAGGGGTGGTCACCGGCTTGCCGAGCACGGCGCGGCTGGTCACGGTCGTGAGCAGGGCCGTGGCGACGATGGTGCCGAGCAGGGTGATGAGCAGGACGGCACCGGAACCCAGCAGGGTGCTCCCGAGGGCGCTGCCCACCTCACTGACGGTGGCGGTCGAGTCGTTGAGGGTGTCCGTGGTGGAGCTGTCGTCCAGGACGAAGCCCTGGAACAGGACGATCGCGATCTCGGTGACCACCGCGACGGTCAGCGAGATGCCGAGGACGGTGCGCCAGTATGTGCGCATCGTGGAGACCGCGCCGTCGAGGATCTCGCCGACGCCGAGCGGACGGAGCGGGATCACGCCGGGTTTGGCCGCGGGCGGCGGGCCACCCCAGTTGCCTCCCCAGCCGCCGGGACCCCCGGGGCCGCCGTAGCCGGGGCCGCCCCAGCCGCCGCCCCCCTGACCGCCGTAGCCACCCTGGGCTCCGTAGCCGCCCGGGCCGCCGGGGTACTGGCCGCCCCAGCCCGGGCCGGGCGGAGGTGGTGGCGGGGTTTGGCCGGGAACAGCGTCCTGGGGGCCGGGGGCGGACCACTGGCCGGGCGGGGGCTGCTCTTTGGACCACTGCGAAGGGGCGTCCGGCTGGTCTGTGCTGCCCTGGTCCGCGGGCTGCTCCGTGGGCTGCACGGCGCCGGAGGTGTCCGGCCCCTGCCCGTCGGAGGGGGCAGATCCGGGCGAGGCCCAGCCCGGAGTGTCGTTCATCGTCGCTCCTTCACGGTGCCCGTCCGCGGGCGCGGCGGCAGGTTGGCAGCCATCGTGCCACGGTGTGCGCGGCTGGGGACCGGCGGTCGTATGAGCTGTACACCTTCAATTGTCTGCCGGGTACGGGGCAGACTGGGCGGATGGCTGATCAGTACGCGCAATCCCGCCAGGACAGCGGGCCGACGGAGATACCCGCGATCCGCTGGGACGAGCCACCCGAAGGCCCCGTACTTGTCCTCCTCGACCAGACGAGACTGCCGGCCGAGGAAGTCGAGCTGGTGTGCACGGACGCGCCCGCGCTGGTGGAGGCGATCCGCACGCTCGCCGTGCGCGGGGCGCCGCTGCTCGGTATCGCCGGGGCGTACGGCGTCGCGCTCGCCGCCGTACGCGGCTTCGACGTGGACGATGCCGCCCGCGCGCTGGCCGGGGCCCGGCCGACCGCGGTGAACCTCGCTGTCGGCGTACGCAGGGCGCAGGCGGCATACCGGGCCGCGCTCTCCGGCGGTGGTGATCCGGAGCGGGCGGCCGGGGCGGCGCTCACTGAGGCGCGTGCGCTGCACCGGGAAGACGCCGAGGCCAGCGCGCGGATGGCCGTGCACGGGCTGGCGCTGCTCGACGAGTTGCTGCCGGGCGGCGGGCACCGGATTCTGACGCACTGCAACACCGGGGCGCTGGTGTCCGGTGGGGAGGGCACGGCGTTCGCGGTGGCCCTCGCGGCGCACCGGGCGGGGCAGCTGCGCAGGCTGTGGGTGGACGAAACGCGGCCTTTGCTGCAAGGTGCTCGCCTGACGGCGTACGAAGCGGCGCGCAACGGAATGGCGTACACCTTGCTCACGGACAATGCGGCGGGCTCGCTGTTCTCGGCGGGCGAGGTGGACGCGGTACTGATCGGCGCCGACCGGATCGCGGCCGACGGTTCGGTGGCGAACAAGGTGGGGAGCTATCCGCTCGCGGTGCTGGCCCGTTACCACCACGTGCCGTTCATCGTGGTGGCGCCGCTGACGACGGTGGACCTGGGCACCCCGAACGGGGCATCCATCGAGGTCGAGCAGCGCCCCGGTCATGAAGTGACGGAGATCACAGCACCGCAGGTGCCGGTGGCAGGAGTGGAAGCGGGAGGCGGGATACCGGTGGCACCCCTGGGGACCCAGGCGTACAACCCGGCGTTCGATGTGACGCCGCCCGAGTTGGTGACGGCGATCGTGACCGAAGAGGGCGCTGTGTCGCCCGTGACAGCTGAGGCGCTTGCCGAGCTGTGTGACAGGTCACGCCAGGTAACGATTTAGTTAATGGGATGATGTCGTTTATGAAGGGACGAGTCCTTGTCGTCGATGACGACACCGCACTGGCCGAGATGCTCGGCATTGTGTTGCGTGGTGAAGGTTTTGAGCCGTCTTTCGTAGCCGACGGCGACAAGGCGCTGGCCGCTTTCCGTGAGAGCAAGCCCGATCTGGTGCTCCTGGACCTGATGCTTCCCGGCCGGGACGGTATCGAGGTGTGCCGCCTGATCAGGGCGGAGTCCGGGGTGCCGATCGTGATGCTCACGGCGAAGAGCGACACCGTCGATGTCGTGGTGGGCCTCGAGTCGGGCGCGGACGACTACATCGTGAAGCCGTTCAAGCCGAAGGAGCTGGTCGCGCGGATCAGGGCGCGGCTGCGCCGTTCCGAGGAACCGGCGCCGGAGCAGCTGGCCATAGGTGACCTCGTCATCGACGTGGCCGGTCACTCTGTGAAGCGGGACGGGCTGTCCATCGCGCTGACGCCGCTGGAGTTCGACCTGCTGGTGGCGCTCGCCCGTAAGCCGTGGCAGGTGTTCACCCGAGAGGTGCTCCTCGAGCAGGTGTGGGGATACCGGCACGCCGCCGACACCCGCCTGGTCAACGTCCATGTCCAGCGGCTGCGCTCCAAGGTCGAGAAGGACCCGGAGCGGCCGGAGATCGTGGTGACCGTCCGTGGCGTCGGTTACAAGGCCGGACCGAGCTGACATGTCCCGGGACAGTGCCGCTTCGGCGCCCGGTGAGCCGGGGGTCCGTTCGGGGCGGCCCGTCGGCCAGAAAGTGACGGGCTCCCCGGGCTCCCGCTGGATGCAGTTCGTCGAGGGCGGGCTGCTTCAGGGCGGAGTCCAGGGCAGCCCGGTCCTTCGGCTGTTCATGCGCTGGGTGCGCCGTCCGCTGCTGCCGGTGATACGGCTGTGGCGGCGCAACATCCAGCTCAAGATCGTCGTCACCACGCTGCTGATGTCCCTCGGCGTGGTGCTGCTGCTCGGCTTCGTCGTCATCGGGCAGGTGCGCAACGGCCTGCTGGACGCCAAGGTGAAGGCGTCGCAGAGCCAGGCCACCGGCGGATTCTCGGTGGCCAAGCAGAACGCGGACTCGGCGGCGACGGCGAACGGCGCCGACACGTCGAGCCCGGACGGCCGCCCCGCCAAGAACGTCAGCCAGTGGATGAGCGACCTCGTGGTGTCCCTCTCCAGCGGCGGCCAGGGCGCCTTCGACGTCGTGACGCTCAGCTCCACCGCGGCCGGTGACGGCGGCGGCGGACTCGGGCCGCGCTCCTCCGGGAACGTCGACCCGACGCTGAGTGTGCCGGAGGACCTGCGCGCCCGTGTCGAGGGCAGCACGGTGGCGGCCCAGAGCTACACACGGGTCGTCTACAAGGACGCCAAGGATCCGCAGCCGGCGCTGGTCATCGGCAAAGAGGTCAACGACCCCAACAACGACACGTACCAGCTCTACTACCTCTTCCCGCTGACCCAGGAGGAGAAGTCGCTGAGCCTGGTCAAGGGGACGCTCGCGACGGCGGGGCTGTTCGTCGTGGTGCTCCTTGGGGCCATCGCCTGGCTCGTGGTGCGCCAGGTCGTCACGCCCGTACGGATGGCGGCGGGCATCGCCGAACGGCTGTCCGCCGGGCGCCTCCAGGAACGTATGAAGGTCACCGGCGAGGACGACATCGCGCGGCTCGGCGAGGCCTTCAACAAGATGGCGCAGAACCTGCAGCTGAAGATCCAGCAGCTGGAGGAACTGTCGCGGATGCAGCGGCGGTTTGTCTCCGACGTTTCGCACGAGCTGCGTACGCCGCTGACGACCGTCCGGATGGCGGCCGACGTCATCCACGACGCGCGCGTGGACTTCGATCCGATGACCGCGCGGTCGGCCGAGTTGCTCGCCGACCAACTGGACCGTTTCGAGACGCTGCTCGCGGACCTGCTGGAGATCAGCCGCTTCGACGCGGGCGCGGCCGCGCTGGAGGCCGAGCCCATAGACCTCCGTGTGGTCGTACGACGGGTGCTCAGCGGGGCCGAGCCGCTCGCCGAGCGCAAGGGCACCCGGATACGCGTTCTCGGTGACCAGCAGCCGGTGATCGCCGAGGCGGATGCCCGGCGGGTGGAGCGGGTGCTGCGCAATCTCGTCGTCAACGCCGTGGAGCACGGCGAGGGCAAGGATGTGCTGGTCAAGCTGGCCGCGGCGGGCGGGGCGGTCGCGGTCGCGGTACGCGACTACGGGGTGGGCCTCAAGCCCGGCGAGGCGACCCGGGTCTTCAGCCGCTTCTGGCGGGCGGATCCGGCACGCGCGCGTACGACGGGCGGAACGGGACTCGGGCTGTCCATCGCCCTGGAGGACGCGCGGCTGCACGGCGGCTGGCTGCAGGCGTGGGGCGAGCCGGGCGGCGGTTCGCAGTTCCGGCTCACGCTGCCCCGGACGGCGGACGAACCGCTGCGGGGGTCGCCCATACCGCTGGAGCCCAAGGACTCGCGGCGAAATCGTGGACTTAATGAGGCCGGTCTGCCGCCCGGTGGCGGTGGCAAGCTCGCGACGGTGCCGGTGCAGCAGCCCGTCGGCGGGAGTACGCCGCCTCGGACGACCATGGGTCCGCGACTGCCCGCGGTGTCGCCCACGGCCGACCCGACGGCGCTGCCGGGCAACGGCGCGCGCGTGGTGCCGCGGCCCACCGGGGCCGCACGACGGCCGGACGACACACCTGCCGCGGACGGCGAGCGGGCCGGACAGGAACGCGGGGCAGCCGACGGAGAGTCGCAGGGGCTCGGACAAGGGCAAGGGGAGGCATTTCGTGGGCGCTGACCGCGAGCGAAGCGGCGGTCGACGGCGTCCGGTGCGGGTGGCCGCGTATGTCGGCTGCGGTGCGCTGCTGCTGGCCGGATGCGCCTCGATGCCGGACAGCGGGGACCTGCGTGACGTCGAGTCCACGCCACGTGCGGACTCCCAGGTCCGGGTCTTCGCGATGCCACCACGGGAGGACGCCCAGCCCGCGGAGATCGTGCGGGGCTTCCTGGAGGCGCTGACCAGCGACGACCCGGAGTACGCGACGGCGCGCCTGTATCTGTCCGCGAGCGCCCACAAGACGTGGGACCCCTACGAGTCCACGAACGTCCTCGCGGACGGACCCAACACCGAGGTGGTGCAGTCGGGGGCCAGAGAGGGCGCCAACGACGATTTCCTGTACCAGTTGAGCGGCAATAGGGTCGCCACGGTGGACACGCAGCACGCGTACGCGCCGGAGTCCGGCTCGTACTCCGAGGCCGTGCATCTCACTCAGCAGCCGGACAAGCAGTGGCGCATCGACCGCCTGCCCCAGGGTGTGGTGATGGGCAAGTCCGACTTCGAGCGCAACTACGACTCCGTCAACAAGTACTACTTCGCTTCCAACGGGTCCTCAGGGACCGACGGACAGCTCGTGACCGTCGCCGACCCGGTCTACGTACGCGGGGAGGTGGACCCGATGACGGAGATGGTCCGCACCCTCCTCCAGGGGCCCACCAGTTGGCTGGACCCGGTGGTGACGTCGAGTTTCCCCTCCGGTACGGCGCTCAAGAAGGGCGTCAAGTCCCTGTCGCCCGATGACCGCAACAGGGTGACGGTTCCGCTGAACAGCAAGGCCGACCAGGTCGGACAGGCCCAGTGCACCAGGATGGCGACCCAGCTTCTCTTCACACTGCAGGACCTGACGCCCACAGGTGTGGACGAGGTCGAGCTGCAGAAGTCGGACGGTTCGCAGCTGTGTGTGCTGACCGAGGGCCGGGCGGAGAGCGTCGCCTCGCACGGCACCGGACAGCCTCCCGAGTACCAGTACTTCATCGACGGCAAGCAGCGCCTCGTACGGATGCCCAGCGGCAACGGGGACAAGCAGCCCGAGCCGGTGCCCGGTGCGCTGGGCGAGGGCGAGACGAAGTTGCGGTCGGCCGCCGTGTCGCGGGACGAGGACATCGCTGCCGGGGTCTCGACCGACGGGAGTTCGCTGTACGTCGGGTCGCTGGTGTCGGGCAGTTCGCTCGGCGAGGCGGTGCTGCACAGCGCGGGCAGGACTCCGGACGACCGGCTGACGACGCCGAGTTGGGACGGGCGGAGTGACCTGTGGGTGGCCGACCGCGATCCGGAGAACCCCCGGCTGCTCCTGCTGGAGAAGGGCGCGGGCGAACCGCTGGTGGTCTCGGCGCCGGGCCTTGACGGGCGCATCGAGGCGGTACGGGTCTCCGCCGACGGGGTGCGGATCGCGCTGATCATCGAGAAGGACGGCAAGAGCTCGCTGCAGATCGGCCGTATCGAGCGCGACACCGAGTCCGCCGAACGCCCCGTCGTCTCCATCCTCGAACTGCGTGCCGCGGCACCGCAGCTGGAGGATGTCACGGCCATGTCGTGGGCCGGGGACAGCCGTCTGGTGGTGGTCGGGCGCGAGGAGGGCGGCGTCCAGCAGATGGCGTACGTCCAGGTCGACGGCTCCACTCCGGTCGGTACGGCTCCCTCAGCGCTGACGGGCGTGAAGGAGATCGCCGCGTCCGAGGACGAGCGGCTGCCGTTGGTGGCGCACTCGGAGGAGGACGGGATCGTGCGGCTGTCGTCCGGGGAGCAGTGGCAGACGGTGGTCAAGGACGGGACGGCGCCGGTCTATCCCGGGTAGCGCGCCGGTCTGCGGGTGACGCCGGGCGGGGTCGAGAGGGGCACGGGCGACGGGGTCGACCGGGCTGTCCGAGGGCTGCGTGGGTTGTCCACAGGGAGTTATCCACAGGGGTGGCCGGTCTGCCCGTGCCTTGGCACAGTGGTGGGCATGCGGGGGTGGTGGCAGGACCTCACGGATCTGGTGCTGCCGGCCGAGTGCGGAGGCTGCGGGAGGCCTCGCACGGTGCTCTGCCCTGAGTGCCGTGCCGCTCTGACAGGGGCCGCACCGAGCCGGGTGCGACCGGTGCCGGAGCCGGCCGGGCTGCCTGTGGTGCACGCGGCGGCTCCCTACGAGGACGAGGTGCGGGCGGCGCTCCTCGCCCACAAGGAACGGGGTGCGCTGCCGCTCGCGGGCCCCCTCGGCGCGGCGCTGGCCGGGGCTGTGCGGGCAGGACTGGGGTACGCGCGCCTCCCTGTGCCGGACGGGCGGCTCATGGCCGTGGAGGGGCAGCTGAGAGCCGGGAACGGGCTGCTGTGGACCGAGGGGCGGTCGGGAGTGGGGGGTGGGTTGCCGGGGACTGTGGACGGCTGGTCGGGGGCGAGTGGATCGCGAGTGGGGCAGGGGGGTCGGGTCGGGGTTCCGGACGGTGGTCCGGGAGGCGGTGGTGGGCAGCCGTTGTCGGGGCGGGAGCGGGCAGGTCCGGGAGATCCCGGGGGAGCCGGACGTGGGGCCGTGCTGCTTGTTCCTGTGCCGTCCTCGCGGTGGGCGGTGCGGGCGCGTGGTCATGATCCGGCGCGGCGGATCGCGCTCGCCGCGGCGGGTGAGCTGCGGCGCACGGGGACGCCGGCCCGGGTGCTTGCGGTGCTGCGGCAGCGGCGGGCCGTGGCCGACCAGTCGGGGCTCAACTCCCGGCAGCGGCTGGACAATCTCGCGGGTGCCCTGGAGGTGGCTGCCGGGGGTGAACGGCTGTTGGCGGCCGGCAGCAGCATCGTGCTGGTGGACGACCTGATGACGACGGGCGCCTCGTTGACGGAGGCGGCACGGGCCGTACGGGCGGCGGTGGCGGACATCGGTGACGCCGACGCCTACGGGGCGGCGGTAGGGGAACGGAGGGCGTCGGCTCGGGCAATGTCGGCGGAGAGGGCGGCCGGGCCACCGGTGGGCCAGGGAATCGCGGGTAGGTGCCAGGCCGGAGGTGCGACGGGTATGGGCGGAGCGGGAGCCATGGCGAGGACGGGTGCGGGCGGCTCGGGAGTCATGATCTGCGCGGCCGTGGTCGCGGCACCTCCGGACTCGTTCGAAATAAACCGGAACTGACTGGAAACTTGCATCGTTGCAGGTAATGAGTCGGCCAATTCACCTGAACGGAGGTACGCCGCAGTAGAGGGTGACGTCATCCGTCCGGGCGAGATATGTTCGGTTGTGAGGCAATGGCGCGGGCCGTACCTCGCTTATCCGAATGCCGTGCCGCGGGTTTTCTGCAATCACCCGCCTCGGTTGGGGTGTAGATCTTGCCCATGGGGGAGGAGGAGGTGAAAGTCACCGAGTCCGAGGTTCCGGGACTCACCGGAGCCTGGTGCAAAAGGGAGATGCTCCGCCAGTGGAGCGGAGCTATCCGGGAACGGAGTTCTGCGTGGACATCGTCGTCAAGGGCCGCAAGACCGAGGTGCCCGAGAGGTTCCGCAAGCACGTGGCCGAGAAGCTGAAACTGGAGAAGATCCAGAAGCTCGATGGCAAGGTGATCAGCCTCGACGTCGAGGTGTCCAAGGAGCCCAACCCCCGGCAGGCCGACCGTTGTGACCGAGTGGAGATCACGCTTCGCTCCCGCGGACCGGTGATCCGGGCGGAGGCGTCGGCGAGCGATCCGTATGCGGCACTCGACCTGGCGGCGGACAAACTCGAAGCCCGGCTGCGCAAGCAGCACGACAAGCGCTACACCCGCCGTGGCACCGGCAGGATCTCGGCCGCCGAGGTCGCCGACCGCGTCCCGGACGCCGCGACGCTGAACGGCGACGGCAGCATCGTCCACGACGAGGAGCCCGACCGCGTGCCGACCAAGAAGGTCGGCCCTCTCGAGGTCATGGGCGAAGGCCCCCTCGTCGTCCGCGAGAAGTCCCACGTGGCCGCACCGATGTCGCTGGACCAGGCTCTCTACGAGATGGAACTGGTCGGGCACGACTTCTATCTGTTCGTCGACTCCGAGACCAAGGAACCGAGTGTCGTCTACCGGCGGCACGCGTACGACTACGGCGTGATCCACCTCAACACGGACCCGATGGTCGCCCGAGCCGGGTCGTCCGCGCCCGGCGGAGCGCTCGGCGGCTGATCCACCCCGGTGACAGTTGGGCCGGTGCCCCTGGAGCGCTCATGCGCCCCCAGGGGCACCGGTGTGCGACCTCTCGCGCCCCGCTCTGTCACCGCATTGGCGTCCGGGCATGGAATCATGGCCGCACCGGCCCAACCCGTGGGCCGCTGCCTTGGGTTGGCGATGGCACAGAAACACAGGGCCACGGCCTTCAGGGGGAGGAACGATGGCGGACAGCTTCGGACCGATGCGTGACGGGGATGCCGACGACGGCGTCACCGGCATGGGCCCGGACGCGGGGTCTCCACGAAAGGAGCCCATCCGGGTCCTGGTGGTGGACGACCACGCCCTCTTCCGCCGCGGTCTGGAGATCGTGCTCGCGGCCGAGGAGGACATCCAGGTCGTCGGTGAGGCGGGTGACGGGGCCGAGGCGGTCGACAAAGCGGCCGACCTGCTGCCCGACATCGTGCTGATGGACGTACGCATGCCGAAACGGGGCGGTATCGAGGCATGCACCTCCATCAAGGAGGTGGCCCCCAGCGCGAAGATCATCATGCTGACGATCAGCGACGAGGAGGCCGATCTCTACGACGCGATCAAGGCGGGCGCGACCGGTTATCTCCTCAAGGAGATTTCCACGGACGAAGTGGCCACGGCCATTCGCGCGGTCGCCGACGGGCAGTCGCAGATCAGCCCCTCCATGGCGTCGAAACTGCTCACCGAGTTCAAGTCGATGATCCAGCGCACCGACGAGCGACGACTGGTGCCTGCGCCGCGGCTGACGGAGCGCGAGCTGGAGGTTCTCAAGCTCGTCGCCACCGGGATGAACAACCGGGATATCGCCAAGGAGTTGTTCATCTCCGAGAACACGGTGAAGAACCACGTGCGCAACATCCTGGAGAAGCTGCAACTGCACTCCAGGATGGAGGCCGTGGTGTACGCGATGCGGGAGAAGATCCTCGAGATTCGCTAGTCACTCGGGTGAGGTCGGGTGAGATCGGGTGAGATTCGGGTCGGTTGGGCGGTCGCGTGTGCGTCGGCTGGTCACGCGAGGGCGTGGGACAGCTCTCTGGTGAGCGGGGCGCGCAGCTCCGGAGCGTCCACCCGTTCCACCCGTACGTCCGTGCAGTCCACCCAGCTCGCGGCCTCCACCAGGGCCTGGGCCACCGCGGGGACTGCCTTGGGGCCGTCCAGGGTGACCTGCTTGGCGACCAGGGTGCGGCCCTCGCGGGCGGGGTCCACGCGGCCGACCAGGTGGCCGCCGGCGAGGACCGGCATCGCGAAGTAGCCGTACACCCGCTTCGGCTTGGGGGTGTACGCCTCCAGGCGGTGGGTGAAGCCGAAGATCCGCTCCGTGCGGGCCCGTTCCCAGATGAGAGAGTCGAACGGCGACAGCAGTGTCGTACGGTGGCGGCCGCGCGGGGGCGACTCCAGGGCCGCCGGGTCCGCCCACGCGGGCTTGCCCCAGCCCTCCACCGTCACCGGGACCAGGCCCGATTCCGCGATCACGGCGTCGACCTGCTCGCCCCTGAGGCGGTGGTAGTCGGCGATGTCCGCGCGCGTGCCGACGCCCAGGGACTGGCCCGCGAGGCGGACGAGGCGCCGCACGCACTCCGCGTCGTCCAGCTCGTCATGGAGCAGCGTGCCGGGGACGGCGCGCTCGGCGAGGTCGTACACCCGCTTCCAGCCGCGGCGTTCGGTGCACACCACCTCGCCGTACATCAGCGCGCGCTCCACGGCGACCTTGGTGCCCGACCAGTCCCACCACTCGCTGGTCTTCTTCGCGCCGCCCAGATCCGTGGCCGTGAGGGGGCCTTCGGCGCGGAGCTGCTTGATGACCTGGTCGTAGGTGCCGTCCGGCAGGTCGTGGTTCCAGTGCGGGCGGGCGCGGTAGGCGCGGCGGCGGAAGGCGAAGTGGGGCCACTCCTCGACGGGGAGGATGCAGGCCGCGTGGGACCAGTACTCGAAGGCGTGGGGTGCGCCGTCGGAACCCGGTGTCCAGTACGCCGCGTCCACCGTCTTGCGGCCCACCGCGCCAAGGCGGGCGTACGGGATGAGTTCGTGGGAGCGGGCGAGGACGGAGATCGTGTCGAGTTGGACCGCGCCGAGGTGCCGCAGGACTCCGCGTACGCCGGCTCTGCGGTCGGGGGCGCCCAGGAAACCCTGTGCCCGTAGGGCGATTCGGCGGGCTTCGTCTGTGGAGAGTTCGGTGGTGGGGGGCGGGAGGGTGGTCATGTCCTCACGGTAGGCGGTGCCACTGACAGTGAGGGGTGGCCGTGGTGCCGGCTGGGGTGGGCGCCCGCTTCATGGTGCCCGGCGTGGGGGCTGGGGTTGGGGGTTTTCGCCCCCTTCGCCCCTACCCGGCCCGTACCTGGGGGCTGCCGCCCCAGACCCCGCGTCGGCCTGAACGGCCTCGTCCTCAAACGCCGGACGGGCTGGAGGGTGTCGGCGTCGGCAAGTACGGCGCTGTCGAGGGGAGGCCCAGGTCCGAGGGGAGCAGGGAGGCCACCCAGCAGTCTCGGCGTACGCCCTTGTTGTTGATGGCGGAGCGGAGGGTGCCTTCGAGGGTGAAGCCGGCGTGTTCGGCGACGGCGCGGGAGGCTGTGTTGCCGACCTGGGCGCGCCATTCGACGCGGTCGAGGGAGATGTCGGTGAAGGCCCAGCGGGAGGCGGCGAGCGCGGCCTCGGTGATGTAGCCGTTGCCGCGGTGTTCCTTCTTCGCCCAGAAGCCGATCTCGCCGACACCCAGGGACCGCATCGTGATGGCGAGCATGCCCACCAGCTCCCCGGAGGGGAGGAAGACACCGAAGGTGAACATGGAGCCGTCAGCCCAGCCGTCGGGCACCATCTGGTCCGTGAAGCCCTCTGCGTGCTCGCGGAGATAGGGCGACGGGATCGTGGTCCAGCGCTGGATGTCGGGGTCCTGGACGGCGTCGTACACGGCGTCCGTATCGAGCGGGCCGACGGTGCGCAGCAGAAGACGGTCCGTGGTCAGGGTGACGGGGTCCATCGGCCGATTCTGCTCGGGCGGGCGCGAGGGCGCCATTCCTTTGCTGAGAGTGAGTCCGCGATTACTTTTCGCGACGCGAACGCGGCACCTTCCGCAACCCCTGGCCGTTGTCCTAGTGGCTCTCACGAGCAGGCCTCCCGGTGCGGTGGGGTCCTCGCTTACGATGGCCGTTGCTCAAGCTGCTAATTGAATCTGTCATTGCAACCGACCGTCCCAGGCCCGACCGGCAAGGAGACATAGCCCAGTGTCCGTCCTCTCAAAGATCATGCGTGCAGGCGAAGGCAAGATCCTGCGCAAACTGCACCGCATCGCGGACCAGGTCACCTCCATCGAAGAGGACTTCGTCGACCTCTCCGACGCCGAGCTGCGGGCCCTCACCGATGAGTACCAGCAGCGGTACGCCGACGGGGAGAGCCTCGACGACCTGCTGCCCGAGGCCTTCGCGACCGTCCGTGAGGCTGCCAAGCGCGTCCTTGGCCAGCGTCACTATGACGTGCAGATGATGGGTGGCGCCGCGCTCCACCTCGGCTATGTCGCGGAGATGAAGACCGGTGAGGGCAAGACCCTGGTCGGCACGCTGCCCGCGTATCTGAACGCGCTCACCGGAGACGGCGTTCACTTCATCACGGTCAACGACTACCTGGCCGAGCGCGACTCCGAAATGATGGGTCGCGTCCACAAGTTCCTGGGTCTGAGTGTCGGCTGCATCCTCGCCAACATGACGCCGGCCCAGCGCCGCGAGCAGTACGCGTGCGACATCACCTACGGCACGAACAACGAGTTCGGCTTCGACTACCTGCGCGACAACATGGCGTGGTCGCAGGACGAACTGGTGCAGCGGGGCCACAACTTCGCGATCGTCGACGAGGTCGACTCCATCCTCGTCGACGAGGCCCGTACGCCGTTGATCATCTCCGGCCCCGCCGACCAGGCCACCAAGTGGTACGGCGACTTCGCCAAGCTGGTCACGCGGCTGAAGAGGGGCGAAGCGGGCAACACTCTCAAGGGCATCGAGGAGACCGGGGACTACGAGGTCGACGAGAAGAAGCGCACCGTCGCCATCCACGAATCCGGCGTCGCCAAGGTCGAGGACTGGCTGGGTATCGACAACCTGTACGAGTCGGTGAACACCCCGCTCGTCGGCTACCTGAACAACGGCATCAAGGCCAAGGAACTCTTCAAGAAGGACAAGGACTACGTCGTCATCGACGGCGAAGTCATGATCGTCGACGAGCACACCGGCCGTATCCTCGCCGGCCGCCGCTACAACGAGGGCATGCACCAGGCGATCGAGGCGAAGGAAGGGGTGGACATCAAGGACGAGAACCAGACGCTCGCCACGATCACCCTGCAGAACTTCTTCCGCCTCTACGACAAGCTCTCCGGCATGACCGGTACGGCGATGACCGAGGCCGCCGAGTTCCACCAGATCTACAAGCTCGGCGTCGTCCCGATCCCGACCAACAGGCCCATGGTCCGCAAGGACCAGTCGGACCTGATCTACCGCACCGAGGTCGCCAAGTTCGACGCGGTGGTCGACGACATCGCCGAGAAGCACGAGAAGGGCCAGCCGATCCTCGTCGGTACGACGTCGGTCGAGAAGTCCGAGTACCTCTCGCAGCAGCTCTCCAAGCGCGGCATCCAGCACGAAGTGCTGAACGCGAAGCAGCACGACCGCGAGGCGCCGATCATCGCCCAGGCCGGCCGCAAGGGCGCTGTCACCGTGGCCACGAACATGGCCGGCCGTGGTACGGACATCAAGCTCGGCGGCAACCCCGACGATCTCGCCGAGGCGGAGCTGCGCCAGCGCGGCCTCGACCCCGAGGAGCACATCGAGGAGTGGGCCGCGGCGCTCCCTGCCGCCCTGGAGAGGGCCGCGAAGGCGGTGGAGGCCGAGTTCGAGGAGGTCAAGGACCTCGGCGGGCTGTACGTGCTGGGCACCGAGCGGCACGAGTCGCGGCGTATCGACAACCAGCTGCGCGGTCGTAGCGGCCGTCAGGGCGACCCGGGCGAGTCCCGCTTCTACCTGTCGCTGGGTGACGATCTGATGCGCCTCTTCAAGGCCGCGATGGTCGAGCGGGTCATGTCGATGGCGAACGTTCCCGACGACGTACCGATCGAGAACAAGATGGTCACGCGCGCGATCGCGTCCGCCCAGTCGCAGGTCGAGCAGCAGAACTTCGAGACCCGTAAGAACGTTCTGAAGTACGACGAGGTGCTCAACCGGCAGCGCGAGGTCATCTACGGCGAGCGCCGCCGCGTCCTGGAGGGCGAGGACCTGCAGGAGCAGATCCAGCACTTCACGGACGACACGATCGACGCGTACATCGAGGCCGAGACCGCCGAGGGCTTCGCCGAGGAGTGGGACGTCGACCGGTTGTGGGGTGCCTTCAAGCAGCTCTACCCGGTGAAGGTGACCGTCGAGGAGCTGGAGGAGGCCGCCGGTGACCGTGCCGGTCTGACCGCCGACTTCATCTCCGAGTCCATCAAGGACGACGTCCACGAGCAGTACGCGGCCCGTGAGGAGCAGCTCGGCTCGGAGATCATGCGTGAGCTGGAGCGCCGGGTCGTGCTGTCGGTCCTCGACCGCAAGTGGCGTGAGCACCTCTACGAGATGGACTACCTCCAGGAGGGCATCGGCCTGCGCGCCATGGCGCAGAAGGACCCCCTGGTCGAGTACCAGCGCGAGGGCTTCGACATGTTCACCGCCATGATGGACGGCATCAAGGAGGAGTCCGTCGGCTATCTGTTCAACCTGGAGGTCCAGGTCGAGCAGCAGGTCGAGGAGGTTCCGGTCGCGGACTCCGCGCCTTCGCTGGACAAGAAGTCGGACACCGTCCCCGCGGGTGCGCGTCCCGAGATCCGCGCCAAGGGGCTCGACGCCCCGCAGCGGCCGGACAGGCTGCACTTCTCCGCGCCCACCGTGGACGGCGAGGGCGGCATCATCGAGGGCGACTTCGCCAGCGACGACGACGAGCCCGTGCGCTCCGAGTCGGACGGCCTCACGCGCGCGGAGCGCCGTAAGCAGCAGAAGGGCGCGCGTCGCCGCAAGAAGTGACCGTTTCCTTCAGCGGTTCAGCGGTTCAGTAGTCGGCTGAGGGCCGGGCACCTTCGGGTGTCCGGCCCTTTGCGCTGCCCCCGGTTCAGTCGTCGCTCGTGTGCGGCATGCGGGGGCCGCCCAGTTCGACCGCTGTGCAGCGCCAGCGGAGGTCGGGAGCCTGTTCCAGGCGGAAGGCCATGGCGCGGAGCTGTTCGCCGGCGCCGATGCGGGCGAAGGCCTCGATCGCGCCGGGGCGCGGCACGTAGTAGCCGATGTCGCGGACGACCGGGCGGGTGCCGCGGGTACGCAGGAGGCCGCGTTCGGCGAGCCAGGCCAGCTCGTCGTAGGCGCGGCCCGCGGTGTGGCGCAGCATGCAGTGGACGGGGCGCTGGCCGCTCAGGACGGCGAGCAGGAGGTCGGCGAAGAGGTCGGTGGGGCGGGGGCGGGAAGTGGGCCTGTGGGGGGTCTGAGCGGGGACCGGGCGGTGGATGGCCGCAGGGGGCGCGGTGCGGGTCGTGGCTCCGGCCTGCGTCGTGGGCGGGCGACCGGCGGGCGGTGTGGTTCGGCTTCCGGGCGGTGTGGTTCGCGATGCGGGAGATGTGGTGTGCGAGGCGGAAGGTGTGGCTCGGGATGCGCCTCCGCCGGGCGGCGGCGGGCTGCCTCCCGGGGGCGTACGAGGCGTGGTGCCGCCGCCCGGTGCGCGCGGTGAGGTGGTAGCCGGGCGGCGGGAGTCCTGACGGCCCGGCGGGCGGCTGCCCGGGTGGCGCGTCGTCCTGGTCATCACCTTGTTCATCCGTGGTCCCCGCTCGCTGGGCCCGGCTTGATACCGGGCGGTAACTTTTGCGTTGGGGATCTTGTACGAGGCGGGTGCGGGCCTCCGCAAGGACGTGGCGCCCGCGTCGGTGCGGCAGGAATGTTCACTCATCAGAGTGGCCGGGCGGTGCGGGAGCCTTGGCGGAGCCGGGGTGTACCGGGTGAATCCCGAGCCGGAGGTGGACGCTCCGGAGGGTGCGACCGGGGACTCGAAAGGGGACGCCCACACGTATCCTGAAGGCCCTCCCGGGAGGCGCAGGAACGCCCTTCCCGGAGCTCTCCGACTACGAAAGCGGCCAGCCATGCGCGTCTACGTCCCCCTGACCCTCTCCGGTCTCGCCGAGGCGTACAAGACGGGGGAGCTGGGGTCGGGACCGTTCGTCGCCTACGCCGTCACGCCCGCCTTGCGGGAGTGGTATCTCTCGGACGACATCGAGGAGCTCGAGTACGCGGCGCTGAACCGTGCCGCGCTGGCGTCGCTGCGGCTGCTCGCGGTCGATCCGGGGGCCGTGCGGCGCCGGGTGGTTGTCGCGGTCGACGTGGCCGACCGGGACGCGGTCGCCGACCCCGACCGGGGGCTGGAACCCGCGGCGCTCGGTGAGGTGCGCGTTTCCGGGGCAGTGCCCCTGGCCAAGGCGGCTGCCGTGCATGTCGACCTGGCGGACGCGGAGGCGGACATCGTCGCCGCGGTGGAGGCGCTGGGGGCGGCCGATCACGGGGACGACGACGCTCAGTTCATCGTGGACGGGGCCGAGGACCACGAGCTGCTGTGGTTCGCCACGCAGGAGATCCCCAACCTGGTGGGCCTGGGGGACTGAGGCTTCGCTGCTCCGGGCGCCGCCGCCGCGGACGGGCTGTCTGGAGCGTTGTCAGTGGGGGCGGGTACTTTCTTGTCATGGGGAAGTACGGAGCAGCGCACATTGTGTGGGACTGGAACGGGACTCTGTTCCACGACAATGCCGCGATCATCGGGGCGACGAACGCGGCGTTCGCCGAGCTGGGCCTTGAGCCGATCACGCTGGAGCGGTACAGGGCGTTGTACTGCGTTCCGGTGCCGAAGTTCTATGAGCGGCTCATGGGGCGACTGCCGACCGCCGCCGAGTGGCAGATCATGGACGAGACCTTCCATCGGTACTACACGGAGCAGCGGGTGGTGTGCGAGCTCACCGCGGGTGTGCCGACGCTCCTGGCGGAGTGGGGGTCGGCGGGGCACAGCCAGTCGATCCTCAGTATGTACGGGCATGAGGAACTGGTCCCGTTGGTGAGGGAGTTCGGGATCGAGCCGCACTTCGTCCGGGTCGACGGGCGGACCGGGCCCTCCGGCGGCAGCAAGGCCGAGCACATGGTGCGGCACCTGAGCGCGCTCGCCGGTGTGGAGCCGGCCCGCGTGGTGGTGATCGGTGACGCCGCCGACGACGCGATAGCCGCCCGCCATGTGGGGGCGCAGGCGGTCCTCTACACCGGCGGTTCGCATGGCCGCGCCAGCCTGGAGGAGGTGGGCGTGCCCGTGGTGGACAGCCTGGAGGAAGCGGTCGTGGAGGCACAGCGGCTGGCGGCCTGACCGGGGTGGGGCAGCCTGGCCGGCGTGAGGTGGCGGCCCGACTGTGACGTGGCGGTGCTCCCGCAGTCTCACTGGGGCATGGCGATGACCGGTGGCCGGTGCGGGCGGCCGGCCAGGGCTTGGCGCCGGGGTGAGCCGGGCGTGTTCGGCGGGATGTGCAGTGAGGCAGTAGGGACTATGAGGGAGTAGGGACTTGAGGCGAAGACGTTAACGCTCCGCTTCCGGGTGCGTACGCTGTGCGGGGGACCAGGGCCCCGGTGTGAACGGTGGCGCGTGCTGTGGGGGGCGCGATGGGATTCGGGTTCGGCTTCGGGCAGCGGCGGGGTGGTCACCTTCCCGTCGAGCTCACCAGTTTCGTCGGGCGGGCCGAGGAACTCGCTCTGGCGCGGGGCGCGTTGGAGCGGGCGCGGCTCGTCACGCTGGTGGGGCCCGGCGGGGTCGGCAAGAGCCGTACGGCGTTGCGGGTGGCGGCCGGGGTCGGGGAGCGGTTCCCGGACGGGGTGTGGCTGGCCGAGCTGTCGGAGCTGCGTGACCCGGAGCTCTTACCGGCGACACTCGCCGCGGTCCTCGAACTGCCGGAGCAGTCCGGCATGAAGCCGCTCGACGCGGTGGTCGCTCATCTCCAGGGGCGTCGCCTGCTGATCGTCCTCGACACCTGCGAGCACCTGGTCGACGGCTGCGCGATGCTCTCCGACATCCTGCTGCGGGAGGCCGAGGGCGTCAGCGTCCTCGCGACCAGCAGACAGCCCCTGGACGTGCCGGGCGAGCACTGTCTCCAGATCGCGCCGCTGGCCCGTGACGACGCGCTGGAACTGTTCGTGCAGCGGGCGCGGGCGGTGGTGCCGGGGTTCGCCGTGGCGGACGGTGACCAGGGGCAGTTGCGGGCGCTCGTCGACCGGCTCGACGGGATTCCGCTGGCGCTGGAGCTGGCCGCGGTGCGGTTGCGCGCGGTGCCCCTGGCGGAGTTGGTGGCCCGGCTCGACCGTCGGTTCGAGGTGCTCACCGGCGGGCGGCGCACGGCGCTGACACGGCACCAGACCCTGCGTACGGCCATCGGCTGGTCGCATGAGCTGTGCACCCCCGAGGAGCGGACGTTGTGGGCACGGTTGTCCGTCTTCGCGGGTTCCTTCGAGCTGGCGGCGGCGGAGCGGGTGTGTGCGGGCGGCGAGTTGCAGGCGGGCGGGGTCCTTGAGCCCCTGATCGGGCTCTTCGACAAGTCGGTGGTGCAGCGCGTCGGGCAGGACGGCGGGCGTTATCGGCTCCTGGACACCATCCGGGAGTACGGCGCCGACCGGCTGGAGGAGTCGGGTGGCGGGGCGGCCGTGCGGGAGCGGCACTTCGCCTACCTGCGGGATCTGGGGGTCCGCTTTGAGGACGGCTTCTTCACGCCACGCCAGACGGAGTTGCACCACGAGGTGCGCGCCGGGATCGCCGATCTGCGGGCCGCGCTGGAGTACGCGTACGAGAGCGGGGTGCCCGGCAGGGCGGAGGAGGGGCTGCGGCTCGCGGCCAGGCTGTGGCCGCACTGGCGGGCCCGCGGGGCCTTGTCCGAAGGGAGGTACTGGATCGAGAAGGGGCTGGAGCGGGTTCCGGGGGACTGTCCGGCGCGGGCCTGGGGGCTGCTGGTGACCGGCATGTTCGGGGTGTGGAACGCCGATCTGGCGCTCGCGCTGGAGCGGACGCGGCAGGCCGAGGAGGTCGCCGCGCGCGTCGGTGGGGAGACGGAGACGGTGGGGCCGATCGCGCGCGGGTACATCGGCGGGCTGCGGGCCTTGTGCGGGGAGGTGAGTTTCGAGGAGGGGCTGGCCATGGTGGAGGTGGAGCGGCAGCTACTTCTCGTGCGCGACGACCTGTTGGGTATCGCGCTGCACCACTACGAGGGAGCGCTCGTACGGGCCGTACTCGGCGATGTGCCCGGCGCGCTGGAGCTGTGCGAGGTGGGGCTCGCCCGGCTTGAGGAGACCGGCGAGCGGCAGATGCACGCCTCCACGCTCGGGGCGTACGGGCTGATTTCGTGGCTCGCCGGGGACCGGACGGAGAGTCCCGCCCGACTGCGGCAGGCCCTCGAAGAAGTGGCCGGGATCGGTGAGGTGCTGGTGGCGGGGCTGTGCTGCCTCGGGCTCTCCTGGTCGGCGGCGTACGAGAAGCGGTATGTCCGGGCTGCCTGGTTGCTTGGGTACGCGGAGAACGCGCAGCGGTTGCACAGTGCGCCGATCGGGCTGTTGCCCTCGGTGCTGCGGGAGCAGGAGTCGGTGGGCAAGGAGATCAGGGTCGCGCTGGGGGGTCCGCAGTTCGAGCGGTGGCGGGTGGTGGGGGCGCGGTTGAGCGGGCCGGAGGTGTTGGAGGCGGTGCGGGGAGATGTGGATACGCCGGGGGCGGTGCCGGGGCCGCGGGGCGGGGTTCGGCGGGGTGGGGCGGATGCGTTGACCCGGCGCGAGCGGGAGGTCGCTGCGCTGGTGGCGCAGGGGCTCTCCAATCGGGAGATCGCTGAGCGGCTTGTCATCTCCAAGCGGACCGCCGATGCGCATGTCGAGCACATTCTGGCGAAATTGGGGGTGGGGTCTCGGGGGGAGATCCCTGCGGGGCCGGACGCCTAGCGGCGGGCTGGGGGGTGCTGACCCCCGGTGCCTGGGCGCCTGGGGAGGGGGCTTACCGGCGTTGACCAGGTACCCGGCGTGGAGGCTTGGGTCGGGGTGGGTCGCGCGGCCCGGCGCTATGCGGGGTGCCGCTGTGCCCACCCGTGCCGCCCCTAGCGGCACGCATGCCCACAGCTAAGACGGTTGCAGCGGCACGCATGCCCACGGCTGGGACGGGAGCAGTGGCACGCACGCCTACAGCTGGGACGGGAGCAGTGGCACGCATGCCCGCAGCTGGGACGGTTGCAGCGGCACGCATGCCCGCAGCTGGGACGGTAGCGGTAGGTACACCTAGCTGTTGGCCTGATCCCCCTATACGTATACGGATCTTCGTGGGTACCGATGGTGGGGGCATGCAGGGTGGGGGAGGCTCGGGTCGAGCTGTTCGGGGTGAGGAATCCGTAGGGAGCGGTTGGGTGTCGGCAGTGTTGGTTCCCGTCCCCACGGGCCTTGGCTGTCATGGCAGGCGCCCAGCCGTTTCGCCCCGGGCGGTGTCACGGCGGCTGCCCTCGTCGGCGGGGCAGCCGCCGCCCGCTGTCATGGGAACCGGGCTAGGTCCTGTCGTCAGAGTCCCGTCGTCGCCCGGAGGGCAGACGGGAATGTGACGACAGGACCTAGGGCCAACGCGCTCGCCCCGCAGGGAAGTCGCCCGCACTGCACGCCCGCGTCCCTTTCGTCCCTGTGCAGAGTGTCAAAGTTCGACCCCTGCTTTTGTACACATACGGCTCATGACGACTCCCCGGTGGGGAGCGATAGCCTGGGGGCGTGATCAGCGCGATATCTCGCGGGGGCCTTGACGCCCCTGCTCCGCGCCCGGACAGCACGGACGACATCCGTGACCGGGCGGCGGTCGTTGATCTTCGCAGGCGGGTCGGGGAGTCAAGGGCAGCATGGACACCCGGAGCGACATCCAGAGCGCCGAGGGCACCCGGGGCAGCACCTGGGACACCCGAGGCACCGGCGGCGCCGAGAGCAGCGTCACAGTCGCCGCGGGTGCCGAGAATGGCCGATAACCCCCCGCTCATCTCTCCGTGCGACATAGCGTCGGACCAGACCGGACACCCCGCGTCACGGCGCTACGTCGGAGAAGAGACCGTACTTCCTTCTACGTCACGCAATGGCGCGCGACAGGAGCCAGAGGACAATGCAGACCAAGCTGGACGAAGCCAAGGCCGAGCTGCTCGAACGGGCCGCCCGGGTAGCTGAGAACAGCCCGGTCGGGGCGCACCTACCGACTGGGACGACGGACGAGGGCACCCCCGACCGGGACACCGTGCTCGCGTTCCTCCAGCGCTACTACCTGCACACCGCAGCGGAGGACCTGACCGACCGTGACCCGGTCGATGTCTTCGGAGCCGCCTTCTCGCACTACCGACTGGCCGAGAACCGCCCCCAGGGCACGGCCAGCGTCCGGGTCCACACCCCGACCGTCGAGGAGAACGGCTGGACCTCCAGCCACTCCGTCGTCGAGGTCGTGACCGATGACATGCCCTTCCTCGTCGACTCGGTCACCAACGAGCTCTCGCGCCAGGGGCGCGGCATCCACCTCGTCATCCACCCGCAGGTCGTCGTACGGCGTGACCTCACCGGCAGGCTCATCGAGGTCCTGACGACCCGGCCCACCGGCGACCTCCCGCACGACGCCGCCGTCGAGTCCTGGATCCATGTCGAGGTCGACCGCGAGACCGACCGCGCGGATCTGAAGCAGATCACCGCCGATCTGCTGCGCGTGCTCTCCGATGTCCGCGAGACCGTCGAGGACTGGGAGAAGATGCGCGACGCCGCGCTGCGCATCGCGGAGGAGCTGCCCAAGGAGCCGACCGCGGACGACCTGCGTGACCAGGAGGTCGAGGAGGCCCGGGGGCTGCTGCGCTGGCTCGCGGACGACCACTTCACCTTCCTGGGATACCGGGAGTACGAGCTGCGGGACGACGACTCGCTCGCCGCCGTGGCCGGTACCGGTCTCGGCATCCTGCGCTCCGACCCGCACCACGCCGGCGAGGACAGCCACCCGGTCAGCCCGTCCTTCGAGCGGCTGCCCGCGGACGCCCGCGCCAAGGCCCGCGAGCACAAGCTGCTGGTGCTGACCAAGGCCAACAGCCGTTCCACCGTGCACCGGCCGTCGTATCTCGACTACGTCGGTGTGAAGAAGTTCGACGCCGACGGCAATGTGATCGGCGAGCGGCGCTTCCTCGGGCTGTTCTCCTCGGCCGCCTACACCGAGTCCGTACGGCGGGTTCCCGTGGTGCGCCGCAAGGTCGAGGAAGTCCTGCGCGGCGCCGGGTTCTCGCCCAACAGCCATGACGGGCGCGACCTGCTCCAGATCCTGGAGACGTACCCGCGCGACGAGCTGTTCCAGACCCCGGTGGACGAACTGCGGTCCATCGTCACCTCCGTCCTGTACCTCCAGGAGCGGCGCCGGCTGCGGCTGTACCTGCGCCAGGACGAGTACGGGCGCTACTACTCCGCGCTCGTCTACCTCCCGCGCGACCGCTACACCACCGGCGTACGCCTGCGGATCATCGACATCCTCAAGGAAGAACTGAACGGCACCAGCGTCGACTTCACGGCCTGGAACACCGAGTCGATCCTGTCCCGGCTGCACTTCGTGGTCCGGGTCGAGCCGGGCACCGAGCTGCCGCAGCTCTCCGACGCCGACAAGGAGCGCATCGAGGCGCGGCTCGTCGAGGCCGCCCGCTCGTGGGCCGACGGCTTCGGGGAGGCGCTGACCGCCGAGCTGGGCGAGGAGCGCGCCGCCGAGCTGGTGCGCCGGTACGGGGGTGCCTTCCCCGAGGGATACAAGGCCGACCACAACCCGCGCGCCGCCGTCGCCGACCTGGTCCACCTCGAACGGCTGACCAAGGACGACAACAAGGACTTCGCGCTCAGCCTGTACGAGCCGGTCGGCGCGGGACCCGGCGAGCGCCGCTTCAAGATCTACCGCACCGGCGAGCAGGTCTCGCTCTCCGCGGTGCTGCCCGCGATCAACCGCATGGGCGTCGAGGTCACCGACGAACGTCCGTACGAGCTGCGCTGCTCGGACCGTACGACCGCCTGGATCTACGACTTCGGGCTGCGCCTGCCCAAGTCCCTGAACGGCAACGGCGATTCCCTCGGCGACGACGGCCGCGAGCGCTTCCAGCAGGCCTTCGCCGCCACCTGGACCGGCGCGGCCGAGAACGACGGCTTCAACGCGCTGGTGCTGAGCGCCGGCCTCAACTGGCGCCAGGCGATGGTGCTGCGCGCGTACGCCAAGTACCTGCGCCAGGCGGGCTCGACCTTCAGCCAGGACTACATGGAGGACACCCTCCGCAACAACGTCCACACCACCCGGCTGCTGGTCTCGCTCTTCGAGGCGCGGATGTCGCCGGACCGCCAGCGCGCCGGTGTCGAGCTGACCGACGCGCTGATGGAGGAGCTGGACGCCGCGCTCGACCAGGTGGCCAGCCTGGACGAGGACCGCATCCTGCGTTCCTTCCTCACCGTCATCAAGGCGACCCTGCGCACGAACTTCTTCCAGGAGGCGCTGGGCGCGAAGCCCCATGAGTACGTCTCCATGAAGTTCGACCCGCAGGCCATCCCGGACCTTCCGGCGCCGCGTCCGGCGTACGAGATCTGGGTGTACTCGCCGCGCGTCGAGGGCGTCCACCTGCGGTTCGGCAAGGTGGCGCGTGGTGGTCTGCGCTGGTCCGACCGGAAGGAGGACTTCCGGACAGAGATCCTCGGTCTGGTGAAGGCGCAGATGGTGAAGAACACCGTCATCGTGCCCGTCGGCGCCAAGGGTGGATTCGTCGCCAAGCAGCTGCCCGACCCGTCCGTGGACCGCGACGCGTGGCTCGCCGAGGGGATCACGAGCTACAAGACCTTCATCTCCGCGCTGCTCGACATCACCGACAACCTGGTGGCAGGTGAGGTCGTCCCGCCCGCGGACGTCGTACGGCACGACGAGGACGACACCTACCTCGTCGTCGCCGCCGACAAGGGCACCGCGACCTTCTCCGACATCGCCAACGGGGTCGCGGAGAGCTACAACTTCTGGCTCGGCGACGCCTTCGCGTCCGGCGGCTCAGCCGGTTACGACCACAAGAAGATGGGCATCACCGCGCGCGGTGCCTGGGAGTCCGTGAAGCGGCACTTCCGGGAGCTGGGCGTGAACACCCAGACCGAGGACTTCACGGTGGTCGGCGTCGGTGACATGTCCGGTGACGTCTTCGGCAACGGCATGCTGCTCAGCGAGCACATCCGGCTGGTGGCGGCCTTCGACCACCGGCACATCTTCATCGACCCGACGCCGGACGCCGAGACGTCGTACGCCGAGCGCCGCCGGCTCTTCGAGCTGCCGCGCTCCTCGTGGGCCGACTACAACAGCGAGCTGATCTCGTCCGGCGGCGGCATCTTCCCGCGTACCGCCAAGGCCATCCCGGTCAACGCGCACATCCGCGAGGCCCTCGGCATCGAGTCCGGCGTCGCCAAGATGACGCCGGCCGACCTGATGAAGGCGATCCTCAAGTCGCAGGTCGACCTGCTGTGGAACGGCGGCATCGGTACGTATGTGAAGGCGTCCACCGAGACGCACGCGGACGTCGGCGACAAGGCCAACGACGCCATCCGGGTCGACGGCGCCGACCTGCGGGTCAAGGTCGTCGGCGAGGGCGGCAACCTGGGGCTCACCCAGCTCGGCCGGATCGAGTTCGCGCAGCACGGCGGCAAGATCAACACCGATGCCATCGACAACAGCGCGGGCGTGGACACCTCCGACCACGAGGTGAACATCAAGATCCTGCTCAACGCGGTGGTGACGAACGGCGATCTGACCGTCAAACAGCGCAACAAGCTGCTCGCCCAGATGACCGACGAGGTCGGCGACCTGGTCCTGCGCAACAACTACGCACAGAACGTGGCGATCGCCAACGCGCTGGCCCAGTCGCCGGACATGCTCCACGCCCAGCAGCGCTTCCTGCGCCACCTGGTCAGGGAGGGCCACCTCGACCGGGCCCTGGAGTTCCTGCCCACCGACCGGCAGATCCGCGAGCGGCTGGCCGCCGGGCAGGGACTGACCGGTCCGGAGACGGCCGTCCTCCTCGCGTACACGAAGATCACGGTCTCCGACGCGCTGCTCGCCACCTCGCTGCCCGACGACCCCTACCTCCAGCGCCTGTTGCACGCGTACTTCCCGACCGCGTTGCGCGAGAAGTTCCGCGAGCAGATCGACGGGCACGCGCTGCGTCGCGAGATCGTGACGACCGTCCTGGTCAACGACACGGTCAACACGGGCGGTACGAGCTTCCTGCACCGCCTGCGCGAGGAGACGGGCGCCTCCCTCGAGGAGATCGTCCGGGCGCAGACCGCGGCCCGCGCGATCTTCGAGTCGAGCCAGGTGTGGGACGCGGTGGAGGCGCTCGACAATGTCGTCGCCGCCGACGTCCAGACCCGGATCCGCCTCCACTCCCGCCGTCTCGTCGAGCGCGGCACGCGCTGGCTGCTCAACAACCGGCCCCAGCCGCTCCAGCTCGCCGAGACGATCAGCTTCTTCAGTGACGGGGTCGAGCAGGTCTGGTCCCAGCTGCCCAAGCTGCTGCGTGGCGCGGACTCGGAGTGGTACCAGCGGATCCACGACGAGCTGACGGGCGCCGGCGTCCCGGACGAACTCGCCACCCGCGTGGCCGGGTTCTCCTCCGCCTTCCCGACGCTGGACATCGTCGCGGTGGCCGACCGCACCAGCAAGGACCCGATGGCCGTCGCCGAGGTCTACTACGACCTCGGCGACCGCCTCGGCATCACCCAGCTCATGGACCGGATCATCGAGCTCCCGCGCGCCGACCGCTGGCAGTCCATGGCCCGCGCCTCCATCCGCGAGGACCTGTACGCGGCCCACGCGGCGCTCGTCGCCGACGTCCTCTCCGTCGGCAACGGCACCTCCACTCCCGAGCAGCGCTTCAAGGCCTGGGAGGAGAAGAACGCGGCGATCCTCGGCCGCGCCCGCACGACCCTGGAGGAGATCCGCAGCTCGGACGCGTTCGACCTGGCGAATCTGTCGGTGGCCATGCGGACGATGCGGACGCTGCTGCGCACGCATTCGTAGCCGACGTACGCCTTCTGCTTTCAGGCGGTACGCCGAAGGGGGCGCCCCCCAGCCATCACGGCTGGGGGGCGCCCCCCTTCTGTCGGTGCCGGGTTCTACTTCCCCGTGAACTTCTCGTACTCCTTGAGGACTTCCTCCGTCGGGCCGTCCAGGCGCAGCTCGCCGCGCTCCAGCCACAGCACCCGGTCGCAGGTGTCCCGGATCGACTTGTTGTTGTGGCTGACCAGGAAGACGGTGCCCGCGGTCTTGCGCAGCTCGCGGATACGGGCCTCGGAGCGCTTCTGGAAGGAGCGGTCGCCGGTCGCGAGGGCCTCGTCGATCATCAGGACGTCGTGGTCCTTGGCGGCGGCGATGGAGAACCGCAGACGGGCCGACATGCCGGAGGAGTACGTCCGCATCGGCAGCGTGATGAAGTCGCCCTTTTCGTTGATGCCCGAGAAGTCGACGATCTCCTGGTAGCGCTCGCGCACCTGCTCCCTGGACATGCCCATCGCGAGGCCGCCGAGGTAGACGTTGCGCTCGCCGGTCAGGTCGCCCATCAGGGCCGCGTTGACGCCGAGGAGCGAGGGCTGGCCGTCGGTGTAGATCCTGCCGTTCTCCACGGGGAGGAGACCCGCGCACGCCTTGAGCAGCGTGGACTTGCCCGAGCCGTTGGTGCCGATGAGGCCGATGGCCTCGCCGCGGTACGCCGTGAAGGAGACGTTCTTCACAGCGTGCACCTTGCGGACACCGGAGGCCTTCTCGGTCTTGCCGCGGTGCAGGATGCGGTTGAGCGCGGCGGTGGCGGAACCGCGGCCGCCGCCGGTGCCGTTGACGCGGTAGACGATGTCGACCTGGTCGACGATGACCGTGGGGATCAGCTCGCCGGGAGTGTCGACGGGGGTGTCGACGGCGGTGGTCTCGGGGTTGCTCTTCGTGATGATGTCAGCCACGGCCGTACGTCTCCTCAGCCTTCCAGAAGTACAGGAACCCGCCCACGCCGGCGAGCAGTGCCCAGCCCGTCGCGACCGCCCACACGTGCGGCGGCAACTGGCTGGCGTGGAAGCTGTCGATCAGCGAGAACCGCATCAGGTCGATGTACACGGCGGCGGGGTTGGACTGCAGCGCCACCAGGACCCAGCCGGGCAGGTCCTGGTTCTTCAGCATGTGCTCGATGCTCCACATGACGCCCGAGGTGTACATCCAGGTGCGCAGCAGGAACGGCATGAGCTGGGAGATGTCGGGGAACTTCGCGCCCATCCGGGCCATGATCATCGCCACGCCCGCGTTGAAGACGAACTGGAGCGTGAGCGCGGGGATGACGAGCAGCCAGGACATGCTGACCGGCACCCCGAAGGCGAGCAGGATCATGACCAGCGCGCACATCGAGAACAGCAACTGCTGGAGCTGCTGGAGGCAGTACGACACCGGCAGCGCGGCCCGCGGGAAGTGCAGGGCGCGTACGAGCCCGAGGCTGCCGGAGATGGCCCGCGTCCCCGCCATGATCGAGCTCTGCGTGAAGGTCCACACGAAGACGCCGGTGACCAGGAACGGGATGTAGTCGGGGATCCCCTTACTGGTGCCCATCAGGATGCCGAAGATGAAGTAGTAGACCGCCGCGTTCAGCAGCGGGGTCGCCACCTGCCAGATCTGGCCGAGCTTCGCCTGGCTGTACTGGGCGGTGAGCCTGGCGGTGGCGAAGGCGGTGATGAAGTGGCGCCGCGCCCAGAGCTGGCGGATGTACTCGGGCAGGGAGGGGCGTGCGCCGCTGACAGTGAGGCCGTACCGGGCGGCGAGCGCCTCGGCGCTCTCCGCGGCGGGCCGGCCGGCTGTCTTGTCGGCGGGGGAGGCCGACACGGGGGGCGGTGTGTCGAGGACCTGGCTCACATCCGCTGCTTTCGCTCGGGGGGTGGGGGGCGAAGCGGTCCGGTTCGTCCTTGACCTGGCTCTTACGTCGTCTTTGCCGTCTTCTTACGTCGGAACGGGACCGTATCGTCGCATCGCGAGCCTAGGCCTATTCCACGTCGGAACGCAACCGTTTCGTCGTCACGCCCTATGCTGGAACGCATGACGACGAACGCCGATGCCACCGGGACCGTGACCGGCGCCGCGACCCGGGCCGGGACCGCGACCGGGGCGGGGAGCGGTCCTGTTTCCGGGAAGGCCCCGCGCCGCCGGGCCCCCGCGGGCGCGGCCGTCCTCCGGGAGGATGTGACCGAAGCCATCCGCGCCGCCGTCTTCGAGGAGCTCGCGGCCGTCGGCTACGCCCGGATGTCCATCGAGGGCATCGCCCGTCGCGCGGGTGTCGGCAAGACGGCGGTGTACCGGCGCTGGCGCTCGAAACTCCACCTCGTCCTCGACCTGGTCTCGGCCATCGCGGTCCAGGGCCTGCCCGCGCCGGACACCGGCTCCCTGGAGGGCGACCTGCGGCTGCTGTACGAGGTCACGTCACGTGCCTTGCGCCACCCCGTGGCCGGCCAGATCATCCCCGACCTCCAGGCCGAGGCGGCCCGCAACCCCGAGATCGCCGACGCCATGCAGAAGGCCCTGCGCGAGGGCCAGCAGGGCGTCACCGACGGGATCGTCGCGGCGGCGGCCGCGCGGGGAGAGGTCCGCGAGGGAATCAGCCTCGACCTCGCGCTCGACCTGATGTCCGGGCCGCTGTACTGGCGGGCGGTGGTGGTACGCAGCCCCAAGCTGCCCAAGGGTTATCTGGCGAGCCTGGCCCGGGCCACGGCGGCGGCGCTCAAGGCGTTGTGAGGGCCGGCTCCGGAGTTGGCGCCGGTGTCGGGCTTGGTGGGGGCACCGGTGTCGGGTTTGGTGTTGGCGCCGGGCCTGCGTTGGAGTCCTGCCGTGCCGCCGCTCTAGGCCTTGACGGCCAGGAACCCGAACAGGTCCGGGATCCCGCCGGGACCGGCCTCCACGGTGCGTACCAGTCGTAGGCCGGCCGCCGTGGTGGCATTGAGCAGGTCCGCGAGCGGGAGGTGCCAGGCGCCGACCCGGGCGCGGACCCCCGCCGGGTTCCACGCGTCATAGCTGCGGGAGCGGTCTTCGTACCGTTCGTCGACGATGACCCTCGGCCGTTCGCTCCAGTCGGCGAACGCGCCGATGTAGCAGGGGTGCACGCCCAGGTGCGCGAACCGGCCGCCGGGTCGCAGGACGCGCGCGACCTCGCGCAGAACAGCCGCGTAGTCGGGTACGTCCGTGTGCGCCAGGACGCAGGCGGCGGCGGGCAAGGAGGCGTCCGCGAACGGAAGCGCCGTCGCGTCCGCCCTGACCACGGGCAACCGCCTCACCGCGTGCCGGAGTTGACCGCCCGACAGGTCCACACCCACGGGCGTCCACCCCAGCCCGGCCAGCGCGGGCGCGTGGGCACCCGTTCCGCAGCAGACGTCCAGGCAGGTCCCCTCGCCGGGTCCCAGCAGATCCTCAAGTGCGCCGTGCACCCGCCGAATGTACTCACCGGGCCCGGCGGCCGACATGAACTCGTTGTACCAGTCGGCGTGTTCGTCGTACGTCGCCCTCGCGGTCCCACCTGCCGTGTCTGCTCCCATACCGCCGATGCTAGGGACGGCGGACGGGAGCGCGGGGCGCTGTTCGCTCAGGGCTTCAGCACGCCAACTCGCCTGCCAGGAGGGTGAGTTCCGCCGTCCGTAGTATCCGTCCGCCGGAGCTCGGCAGAGGTACGTGCAGGGGCTCGGTCCAGCGGGCCGGAATGGCATCCGCCCCGTGTACGGCTCCTGCCAGGGCGCCCGTCACCGCCGCGACGGTGTCCGTGTCACCGCCGAGGTCGATCGCGGCGCGCACGGCATCCTCGTACGACCCTGTCGTCCGCAGGGCCCACACGGCGGAGCCGAGGCAGGGCCACACCGCGCCGTTGAACTCGGTTGCCTGGTCGGGATGCCAGTCGGGGGCGAGGACGGTGGCATAGCGGAGCCGGTGGTCCGGGTGGGTGGCGGTGAGGGTTTCCGGGATCGCGGTGAGGGGGTCGTGGCCCTCCAGTGCGACCCGGATCAACTCGTGGAGGATCGCGGTGCCTTCCCAGGCCGCCCGGTCGCCGTGGGTGAGGGCGGCGATGCGGCGGGCGGCGGTCATGGTGGCCGTACGGCCGTGCGGGGCGAAGTACACGGCGGAGGTGGCCGCCCGCATCAAGGAGCCGTTCCCCGCCGCTCGTTGGTTGATCTGGAAGTGGATCGCGGCGGCCAGGTCCCAGGCGTCTCCGCTCGTCAGGACCGCCTCCGTCTGTAGGCCGATGTCCTTGGGGTCGGCTGCCGCCCATCGCCGGAACCTGCTGAAGATGTCCGGGAGTTCGAGGCCGGCGTGGTCGATGAGCGACTCGCCGACCAGGACCGCCATCTGCGTGTCGTCGGTGGCCTCGCCCGGGTCCCAGCCACCGCCTCCGCACATCTCCCCGCCGTGACCGGGGGTGGGGAAGCGTTCCGTGAACGCGCCTTCGGGACCGAACTCGAAGGGGGCGCCGAGGGCGTCGCCCACTGCGGAACCGAGGATCGCGCCGATGGCGCGGGCGGTGGTCACTGAGGGAGCGTACGGGGGTGTTCGTCCGGCTGGGGGGCGTCCGGGGCGCAGCCTCTGAGGGTGTAGGCGATGACGTTCTCCAGGTCCGAGTCCGTCGACTCGGTGGAGAGGGTGCCGCTCACGGCGAGGCTGGCGAAGCCGTGGAGGGTGGTGAAGAGGGGAACGGCGACGGTGTCGACGGGGCCGGTGCGGACCTCGCCGCGGCGCTGGCCCTCCTCGATGAGCCGAATGGCCAGGACGGACATGTTCTGCGAGGCCTCGACGAGGGTCTCGGAGGCCTCCGGGTCGTGCTTGATCGAGAACATCAGGTCGAGGAGTTCCGCGTTGGCGGTGGCGAAGCCGACGTAGGCGCGGGCCAGGGCGCCGAGGCGGTCGGCGAAGGTCTCGTCCGCCGTCGCCTGTGACGCGGCCAGCGCCTCGCCCATGCGCGCGAAACCGACCTGGGCCAGCGCGTCCAGCAGCGCCTGCTTGTCCTTGAAGTGACGGCTCGGTGCGGCGTGGCTGACGCCCAGGTCGCGGGCCAGTTCGCGCAGGGACAGGGCGCCCGGGCCCTTCTCCCTGAGCGTCTCCTCGGCGCGGGTCAGCAGCGCGGCGCGCAGGTCTCCGTGGTGGTAGCGGCGTGTCTGGCGAGTCTGCATGGCCCTCAGTGTAAGGGCCATGTGACTGCTGGCTACATTGTTGTCGGCATCAACTTTGTTGGCATCGACACCATTGTTGGCATTGACAGCATTGTTGACGACGCCTACATTCATCGGCATGGCTACCAAGCAGAAGTGGAACGCAAGCGATCTCGTCGACCAGACCGGCCGTACCGCCGTCGTGACCGGCGCCAACAGCGGGCTGGGTATCGCCACCGTCGACGCCCTGGCCCGGGCGGGCGCACACGTCGTGCTCGCCGTACGGGACCCGAAGCGCGGCGAGGCAGCCGCCCGTACCGTCCAGGGCGCCAGGGGCACCGTCGAGGTGCGCCGCCTCGACCTCGCGGACCTCGCCTCCGTGCGGGAGTTCGCCGAGTCGTGGCACGGAGACCTGGACCTGCTGATCAACAACGCCGGCGTGATGAACATCCCCGAGGCCAGCACCAAGGACGGCTTCGAGATGCAGTTCGGGACGAACCATCTGGGGCACTTCGCCCTGACGAACCTGCTGCTGCCGTATGTCACCGACCGCGTGGTCACCGTGGCGTCCGGGGCCCACAAGATCCCCCGCAGCACTCACATGCACTTCGACAACCTGAATCTGACCGGCGAGTACTCACCCATGGCCGCCTACAGCCAGTCCAAGCTCGCCAACCTGCTGTTCACCCTGGAGCTCCAGAGCCGGCTGGCCGCCGAGGGATCGTCCGTACGGGCCCTCGCCGCACACCCCGGCTGGGCCGCCACCAGCCTCCAGAGTCACGACGCGAGCGTCGCACGGCGCGCCTTCATGGCGGTGGGCAACCGGTTCATCGCCCAGGACAACGCGGCCGGCGCCCTGCCCACGCTGTACGCCGCCACCCAGGATCTGCCCGGCGCCAGCTACGTCGGACCGGACGGGTTCGCCGAGATGCGCGGCGGCCCGGCCCTCGTCGGCCGGTCGGCCGCGGCCAGCGACCCCGAGTCCGCCGTCCGCCTGTGGACGGCCTCCGAGGAACTGACCGGCGTCACCTTTCCCCAGCTCACCCGGGCAGTGAGCGTCTAGGACCTGTGCGACGAATGTCTTTTGGTGGCTGTTCCGAAGCGAGGTCGAGTCGGCGGGCGAGCCCGGCGACGGTCGGGTTCTCGAACAGTGCGCGCACCGGAAGCTCGACGTCCAGCACGGCTCGTATCCGGCCGGTCAGCCGCAGGGAGAGCAGCGAATGCCCGCCCAGCGCGAAGAAGTCGTCGTCGGCACCGACGGAGGGTACGTCGAGTATCTCGGCGAACAGCTTGGACAGGACCGCCTCCGAGCCTGCCGAGGCCACCCGGCCGGTACGTGGGGCGGGCAAGGACGGGAGGGCGGGCGCCGTGGTCTGTGGCAGGGCGTGATCTGGTATCGGCGAATCCGGTGTGGACTCCAGCTCCGAAACCACTTGGTGCAGGGCTTCGACCAGCGCGGTGCACACCCAGTCGGTGCCGATCGACGGCAGCGCCTGGGCGACGAGCAGGAAGCCGTCCGCGGAGTCGTCGACCGACAGGAAAACCGGGTAGTTCGTCCGCTCCTCGCCCGCCAGGAGCGTGATGCCCGGCACTATCTCCGTCACCCCCGGTTCCAGCACGACGGACGTGGCGTGCCGGTAGTTGAGGACCGTCGTGAACAGCGGCAGGCCGGCGTCCACCGCACCGCAGCGCTGCGCCCGTGCCAGCGAGGCGTGTTCGTGGCGCATGAGCTCGGCCAGGAGCCGGTGTGTGCTGCGCACGCACACAGCGACGTCCTGCGCGCCCGCCCCCACACGGACCGGCAGCGTGTTGACGAAGGCGCCGATCCCTCGCTGCGCGTCCGCGCCGCCTCGCCCGAACAGCACCGTTCCGAACACCGCGTCGTCCTGGCCGGTGGTGCGTGCCAGCGCCCGTCCCCAGGCGACGTGGAACAGCGTCGCCGGTGAAACCCCCGCTCCTCGCGCCGTCCGCCGTACGCGCGCGGCCAGTTCCGTGTCGAGCCATGTCCGTGCCTCGTCGACGCCGAGGCCGTTCCCCTGCACGTCGAGAACGCCGAACGGCGCCGTTGGCTCGGTCACCCCGTCCAGCATCCGCCGGAAGAAGCGGTCGTGCTCCGCCTCCTGCGCGTCGAGGACCGACCGGGCGACCACCGTGCGGTACGGCACGGGGTCCGGCAGCCGTCCGCCGGTACCCGCCATGTGCGCGCCGATCTCGGCGAGCAGAAACTGCAGCGACGTGTTGTCGTCCACCAGGTGGTGCAGCAGCAGCGAGACGAGCCAGCGCCCGTGTTCCGCGTCGAACATGGTGTCGAACATGGTGGAGACCCGCAGCAGCGGTGCCGCTTCGAGATCCATCCGGTACCGGCGCGCGTCGACCGCACTCACCAGGTCCGCGGCCGAGCCCGGCCCGAGCCACCGGACCGGCAGCTCCGCGCGTCGCCGCACCACCTGGACCGGCAGCGGAAGTCCTCGCCACACCACCGCGGTCCGTAGGACGTCGTGACGCTCGACGGACTTGTGCAGTCCGTCGAGGAACGCGTCGAGCCTCTCCCGTGAGTCGACGGCCAGCAGCCCGGAGATCACGTACGGGTCGCCCTCCTGCGCCAGGGCATGGTGGAAGAGCATGCCCTCCTGGAGGGAGGTCAGCGGATAGATGTCCTGCACGCCCGCCGCCCCCTCCGGGACGGTGGCCAGCACCCGGTCGATCTCCCCCTGGGTCAGCTCGACCAACGGCAGCATGTCCGGGGTGATCGCCTCGGTCCCGGGCGTCACCAGGTTCGGCGGTACCTCTGGCTCGGCGCTCGGCACGCCGAGCGCCAGGGCGAGGCCGGCCGCGGTCGGTGCCGAGAACACGGCGCGGACGTCCAGCCGTATCCCCTGGGCGCGCAGGGCCTCCACCAGCTGCACCACCAGCAGGGAATGGCCGCCCAGCTCGAAGAAGTTGTCGTCGACACCCACCCGGCCGACGCCGAGAACCTGCGCGAACGCCGTGCACAGCAGTTCCTCGTCCGGCGTGGACGCCTCCCGGCGCGCGTCCTCGCGGGCTGCCGCGTAATCGGGAGCGGGCAGCGCCGCCCGGTCGAGCTTTCCGTTGACCGTGAGAGGGAGGGCGGGCAGCTCGACGAAGGCGGCGGGCACCATGTGCGCGGGCAACGCCGCCGCCACCCACGCCCGCAGCTCACCGGTGTCGAGACCGCCGGCCGACGTCAGGTAGCCGACGAGACGCCGGTCGCCGGGGGAGTCCTCACGTACCACGACGGCGGCCTCGCCGACCCCGGGATGGGCGGCCAGCCGCGCCTCCACCTCGCCCGGCTCGATACGGAAACCCCGCACCTTGACCTGCGAGTCGGAGCGCCCGAGGTACTCAAGACGCCCCTCACGGTCCCACCGGACGACATCCCCGGTCCGGTACATACGCCTGCCCGGTTCCCCGAACGGACAGGCGACGAACCGCTCCGCCGTCAGGTCGGGGCGCCCCAGGTAACCGCGCGCGAGCTGGGCACCCGCCAGATGGAGGTCGCCCGCCACGCCCACCGGCACCGGACGCAGCCGCGTGTCCAGCACGTACGCCTCCAGACCCGGCAACGGCGGACCGATGACGCTCGACGCCCGCGCCGAGCCGGACTCCACAGGCAGCTCCTGGCAGCTAGCGTGGACCGTCGTCTCGGTGATCCCGTACATGTTCACCAGGCTGGGCGACTGCGTGCCGTGCCGTGCGAACCACCCCTCAAGACGCGCATGGTCCAGTGCCTCGCCGCCGAGGACCACCGTGCGCAGCGCCAGTCGCGCGGACAGCTGCGGTGCCTGTTCGTCGGCGCGCACCAGCTGGTAGAAGGCGGAGGGGGTCTGGTTCAGCACCGTGACCCGCTCACGCACCAGCAACGCGAGGAACTGCGCCGGCGAACGCGAGACCGAGAACGGCACGACGACGAGCCGGCCGCCGTGCAGCAGCGCCCCCCACAACTCCCACACGGAGAAGTCGAAGGCGAACGAGTGGAACAGCGTCCACACGTCATCCGGGCCGAACCCGAAGCGCTCACGAGTCGCCGCGAACAGACTCACGACGCTGCCGTGCTCCACGGCGACCCCCTTCGGCCGCCCGGTAGAACCGGACGTGAAGATCACGTAGGCCGGCTGCCGCGCGTCCACGCCCGGCGTGAGGTTCGCCCCGCTCAGCCCCGCCAGCCGCTCTGCCGTCCCCGGATCGTCCGACACCACGACGGGCACCCCGCCCGATATCGCACCGGCGGACGCGGTATCGGTCACCGCCAGCAGGGGCGTGGAGTCCTCCAGCAAGGAGGCGATGCGCTCTTGCGGATAGCCGGGATCGACCGGGACGTAGGCCGCGCCGACCTTCAGCGTCGCCAGGATCGCCACCACCAGCCCGGTGGAACGCTCCAGCACCACGGCCACGCGCGTGTCCGGCCCTGCGCCCCGGGACCGCAGCAGGCGCGCGAGCCGGTTGGCCCGCGCGTTCAGCTCTCCGTACGACAGCGACTCCGCGCCGTGCGTCAGGGCCGTCGCTCCCGGAGCGCGTAAAACCTGCGCCTCGAACAGCTCCGGCAGCGCCGCCCCGGACACCGTCGGCGCCGGGCTGCTGCCCAGGGCCAGGACGTGCTCGCGTTCGGTGGCGTCGAGCAACTCGGCGTCGCCCACCGTCGCGTCGGCCCCGGACCGGACCGCCCAGTCGAGCACGCGCCGAAACCTGTCGGCGTGCTCACCGACGTCGTGCGCGTCGTACCGGTCGGCGGCGGCGTCGACGACGATCTCCATGCCGTCACCGCCTCGCCTGTCGTACACGGCGAGCGACACGTCTTCCACCGGCCCGTTCGACAGGTTCCGGCCGCTGACCGCACACCCGCCGAAGGACGTCGTCGAGTGGTCGAACGACATCACGTTCACGCGGAAGTCGGCGAGGCCGCCCCGCTCGACGAGCCTCAGGTCGCGGAGCATGTCCTCATAGCGGTACCGCTGGTGCCGCAGCCCGCGTCGCACCGACGCTGTGACCTCCCGCACCACCTCGCCCAGCAACATCCCGGCCTGCACGCGGCAGCGAACGGGAAGGACGTTCGAGGTCATGCCGGGTATCCGGAGCCGCCGGGACCCCGAGCGACCGAGCACAGGGATGCCCACAAGAAAGTCCTCCGCCCCCGTGACGCGGTGCGCGTACACCGCCGAGGCGGCGATGACCAGGCCGGACAGACTCGTCCTCAGCCGCCGGGCCGCCTCGCGCAGCGCCTCCGTCCCGGCCGGACCGATCTGGTGTGTCGCACGCACCGTTGCCCGCGACCAGGCACCCGTGGTGCCGCGTCCCCCGAAATCGAGCGGCGCGGGCGGCTGCGCGAGCGTCTCCCTCCAGTACGCCTCGTCCGCGGCGCGGTCCGCCGACGCACGGTAGGCCGCTTCGTCCTCGAACAGGACGGAAACCGGCGCCAACCGCCCCTCGTCCGGATCGCCGCCGGCCGTCAACGCGTCGTAGACCTGTGCGACGCGGGCCAGGATGACCGAGCCGCTGAACCCGTCGACGGCGATGTGGTGGCACCGCTGGTAGCAGAAATAGTGGTCGTCCCCGGCTGTGAGGAGCGCCGTGGTGAACAGCGGGCCCTCCTGGAGATCCGTGGGGCAGCCCATGTCTGCCCGCATCCACTCCTCCGCCGCCGCACGTGGGTCGGCCTCGGCGCTGACGTCGACCCGGCGCAGTGTCCAGTCGTCGCGGTCCCCCACGACCTGCCACAGGTCCGCGCCGTCACCACCGAACCGCAGATGGAACGCGTCGACCTCGCGCAGCGCCCTCCGCAGTGCTTCCTCGAACGCCGTGGGATCCAACGGGCCCCGGAACTCGAAGTACTCGCCGATGTTGTAGCGAGGGTCGTCGGGGGCGAGCTGTTGGGCGTGCCAGATTCCCAGCTGCCCGGCCATCAAATCCGACCGGGTCTCCCCGCGCTCCGTCATGAGCATGTCCCTCAAGGTGCGGTGGTACAAAAAGTGAGTCCGAGTATGCGTGCTCCGATTTCCCGCTGACCA
Organism: Streptomyces sp. NPDC087263; assembly: GCF_044744645.1. Lineage (NCBI taxonomy): Bacteria > Bacillati > Actinomycetota > Actinomycetes > Kitasatosporales > Streptomycetaceae > Streptomyces > Streptomyces sp. NPDC087263. The sequence continues at coordinate 266,191 of NZ_JBIUYT010000011.1, read as the reverse complement.
ACTCATGTCATGGGCGGGCCAGGCCGCTGTCGCGGCTGGCGTGCTACCGGGCTCCGGCAGGGTCAACTGCCGTGCGACGGGGCCGAAGTACCCCTGGACCACTGGTCCCGCGCCGCCCCCGGATGCAGCCGCACCCACCCCGCCCACGCCGACGTGATCATGTCCTGGACGCCGTACTTCGCCTTCCAGCCCAGTTCGACGGCGATGCGGTCGGCCGAGGCCACCACGCGGGCCGGGTCGCCGGGACGGCGGGGAGTGGTCACCGCAGGGCGGTCGTAGCCGGTGACCGTGTTGACGAGGTCGATCATCTCGCGGACCGAAACGCCTTCCCCGCGGCCGATGTTGAGGGTCAGGTCCTTGCCCGGCGACGCCACCAGGGCGCGGGCCGTGGCCACATGAGCCTCGGCGAGGTCCACCACGTGGATGTAGTCGCGGACACAGGTGCCGTCGGGGGTGGGGTAGTCGTCGCCGAAGATGCGCGGCGGCGCGTCCTCGGTGAGCTTCTCGAAGATCATGGGGACCAGGTTGAAGACGCCGACGTCCGCGAGTTCGGGCGTCGCCGCGCCCGCCACGTTGAAGTAACGGAGGGACGCGGTGGACAGGCCGGTGGCGCGGCCCGTCGCGCGGACCAGCCACTCGCCCGCCAGTTTCGTCTCGCCGTACGGGCTCATCGGCGCGCACGGCGTCTCCTCCGTCACCAGGTCCACATCCGGCATGCCGTACACCGCCGCCGAGGAGGAGAAGACGAAGGAGGTGACGGACGCGGCGGTCACCGCCTCCAGCAGCACCCGCAGGCCCTCGACGTTCTCCCGGTAGTAGTGCAGGGGGAGGGTCACCGACTCGCCGACCTGCTTCTTCGCCGCCAGGTGCACGACACCGGTGACGGAGTGCTCCCTGAGCGTGCGGGCCAGCAGTCCGGCGTCCAGCGTCGAGCCGACCACCAGCGGGACACCGGAGGGCACCCGCTCCTCGATACCCGTGGACAGGTCGTCGTAGACCACGGCCTGTTCGCCCGCGTCGAGCATCGCGCGGACGACGTGCGCCCCGATGTAACCGGCGCCGCCGGTGATCAGCCAGGTCATGTGCGGCCGTCCCCTCGTGAAGTGAGCTCGGTGGGCCCGGTGAGCTCGGTGGGCTGTGAACCCGTGGTCCTGCCCGTGTCCTGCGGTCGCGTATCAGTGAATCAGGCGCCTTCAGTGCCTGGCCCGGGAGGCGGCGGGAACGGGGAGCGGCATCCGGTGGGAAACGTCCGAGGCGGTCCCCTGGGGCACGACCGAGCCCGACCGCCACAGCCGCATGAAGGACAGTGCCGCGGCGGCCGCCAGCAGACCGTTGCGTACGAGCATCAGCAGGCAGCCCGTCAAGGTGCTGTGGATGACCTCCCCGTACATGGCGGGGTACACGACGGAGCTGACCGCCGTCGCCGCCACGATCAGTGCGGCCACCGGGCGCTGGGTGGTGTGCCGCGAGGTCAGGCACACGGCGGACAGGCCGAGCAGCCACACCATGTACTGAGGGCTGATCACCCGGCTCGTCACGGTGAAGAGCAGTACGGCGGCGAGGGCGGCGTCGTACGGAGTCGCCGCCGTCCAGTGCCGCGCGCGGACCCGCCACAGGAGCAGCAGTCCGAAGGAGGCGACGGTGAGGGCGAGCGAGGCGGCCGCGACGGCGGAGACGTAGGGCCCCACGAACTCCATCGCGCCGTACTGGTAGCGGGCGGTGCCCGGCCACCCGGCGTGGCGCGCGAAGCCGAGGACCGTGCCGCCGAGTGACTCGATCTGCACGCCCCGGCCGCCCTGCTGACGCAGGAAGTCGAAGGGGTTGCTGAATGCGGCGACCAGCAGCAGGAGCATGGCGGCCGCCGTGACCACCGCCGACGTCCAGGCCTGCCGTGTCGTACGGCCCTTCGGCGTGCCGATGAGCACCAGCGCGGGCCAGACCTTCACCAGTGCGCCCAGCGCGGCGAACGCACCGCACGCGCGCGTGGAGCGCGACAACGTCAACAGGGAGATGACGGCGAACGCCGTGACCTGGACGTCGTAGCGAACGAGTGGGAGGTGCAGGAGGAGGGGGAGCGCCGCAATCCACAGGGCCGCGCCGGCCAGCGTGCGGCCGGGGCGGGTTCCCGCGCAGGTGAGGGCGATCATGATCACGGCGTCCGTGGCGAGGGTGAGCGCCACGAAGGCCGTGAAGTACGTCAGGGTCGGCAGCAGTGCCGGCGCGAGCAGTACGGGACCGGCGCCCGGCGGGTACTGCCACAGCCGGTCGTCCGCCGGAAAGCTGCCGTGGGACAGCACGCCGTACCAGCGGAAATAGAGGCTGCTGACCTCGCGTGAGACCCCGCCCCGGCCGAGCAGGCGGAGGTGGTCGTGGGCGAGCAGCCACAGCATCAGCGCCCGGGTGGCGAGCCACCCGGCGGCGAGGAGGAGCGGGCGGCGGTGTTTCGGCGAGGTGCTCATCAAGGTGCTCATCAAGGCCGGATGGTAAGCCGCATGGATGGGTCAAAAGGGCTGATACGCCGTCAATACCTCTCAAAGGTTGTTTAATCGCACAAGATCTTGCTCATGGTGAGCTCGTGGGTGAGGCGGTCGGGGGTCGGACGTACCGAGGTCGTGGCCGTGCTGGTGCCCGTGGCCGTCATGTTCGCGATCGGGCTCTGGGGCCTGGACCGCGGCGGTATGTGGCGCGACGAGGCCGTCACCTTCCAGGTCGCGCGGCGCTCGGTCCCGCAGATCTGGCAGCTGCTGCACAGCGTGGACGCGGTGCACGGCCTCTACTACCTCCTCATGCACGTCGTCCTCGCCCCGCACCCCGGCGAGGTCGCCCTCCGGCTCCCCTCGGTCTGCGGGGCCGCCGCGACCGCGGGCCTCGTCGCCGCCCTCGGCGTCCGCCTTGGCTGCCCGCGGGTCGGCCTGTGGGCGGGTCTGCTGTACGCCGTCACGCCCATGGCCGGGCACTTCGCGCAGGAGGGACGGTCCTACGCGCTGGTCGCGGCCGGTGTCGCGGGCGCGACGCTGCTGCTGGTGAGGGCGGTGCGGACGGGAGCCTGGTGGGCGTACGGCGGGACGGTCGCCGTCACCTGCCTGCTGCACGAGTTCGCGGTGCTGGTGCTGCTCGCGCACGCGGTGACCCTGGCGCTCACGCGGGTGCCGCGGCGGGTGTGGCGGGGGTGGGCGCGGGCGGCCGGCGCCGCGGTGCTGGTGCTGCTGCCGCTCGCCGTCGTCTCCAAGGGGCAGTCCGCGCAGGTCGCGTGGCTGTCGGCGCCCGGGCTCGACAGCGTGGACCATCTGCTGCGGGCGTTCGCGGGACCGGAGTTGATGGTCCACGTGCCCTACCTTGCCCTCATCGCGCTGGCTCTGAGTTTCCCGCCCGCGCGGCAGGGAGCGTGGCAGGGCGAGCGGCGCGGGGCACGGCAGGGCGAGCGGCGCGGCGAGCTCACGCTCCGGGCGGTCGCCCTGCCCCTGATGGTCGTCCCGCCCGCGGTACTGATGACCGTGTCCCGCTTCTCGCCGCTGTACGACGAGCGCTATGTGCTGTACGCCCTCGCCGGGGCCCCGCTGCTGGCCGCGGCCGGAGCCGAACGCCTGGTGCAGCTGGCGCCGAGACTGGCCGTCAGCACCCTCACCGGCACCCTCACCGGCGTCTTCGCCGTCGCCCTCGTCTTCGTCTGGCAGCTCCCCGTCCTCCGCCAGGACCGCACCCCCGATCGCCGCCCCGACAACCTCGCCGTCGTCTCCGCCCTCGCCGGGCGGGAACTGCGGCCCGGGGACCCCGTGCTGTTCCTGCCGTCGATCGTGCGGCGCTCGGCGCTGGCGTATCCGAAGGGCTTCCGCGGGGTGCGGGACATCGCGCTCAGGAAGCCCGGGCCGGTGTCCGGGACCTTGTACGGGCAGGAGACGGACCCGGGAGAGCTGCGGCGACGGCTCGCCCGCCTCGACCGGGTGTGGGTGGTCGCGGAGCCGTTCGCGCTGCGGCCGTCCTGGTATCCGGGCAGCGCCACCGAGCGGGTCAAACTGACCGTGGTCGGGGAGGAGTTCGTGCCGCGCGAGGAGGTCGCGCGCAAGGGCGTGACCCTGCGGCTGTACGTGCGCCGGCCGGCGAATCCGGTCATGGCCCGGGCGGCCGACTAAAGCGCGTGGCTACCCGCGGTCTCCTCCAGTGCCGCCGAGTCCAAGGCCGCCGAGTCCAGGGCCGCCGTCAGGTGGTCGAGGCGGGTTCGCAGCTCATGGATCTCCTCCAGGCTCGCGCCCGTCGCGGCGGCGATCCGGCGCGGCACGACCAGTGCGCGCTCGCGCAGGGCGACGCCCTCGTCGGTGAGGTGGACGTGCACGGAACGCTCGTCGCGGACGCTGCGCTCACGTCGTACCAGACCCGCCGCCTCCAGCCGCTTCAGCAGCGGCGACAGTGTCCCGGAGTCGAGCCGCAGGTGCTCGCCGAGCTTCTTCACGGGCAGTTCGCCGTGTTCCCACAGCACCAGCATCACCAGGTACTGGGGATAGGTGAGCCCGAGGTCCTTGAGGAGCACGCGGTAGACGGCGCCGAAGGCGCGCGACGCGGCGTTCAGGGAGAAGCAGATCTGGTTGTCGAGACGCAGGAAGTCCCCGTCGGCCGGGCCCTGGGGTCTCGGGGACGGCGGACTCGGGGTCGGCGTCGGGGTGGCGGTCATGGGTCCAGGATAGCAAGCTGCCCACCATTCAGTTGTGCGCAATTGAATTGCGTGCTCTAATTGGTGCTGTGAGGCGGCCGGACCGGCCGCCCGGGCAAGACATTGAATCGACCTGAGAGGGATGGTCCCCATGGACGCGCTCTACACCGCCGTTGCCACCGCCACCCACGGCCGCGACGGCCGTGCCGTCAGCTCCGACGGCAAGCTCGACCTCCAGCTCGGCATTCCGGTGGAGATGGGCGGCAACGGCCAGGGCACCAACCCCGAGCAGCTCTTCGCCGCCGGTTACGCCGCCTGTTTCGCCAGCGCCCTCGCCGTCGTCGGCCGCATCGCGAAGGTCGACGTCTCCGAGGCCGCCGTGACCGGTGAGGTCGGCATCGGCAAGCAGGGCGAGGGCTTCGCTCTGAAGGTCACGCTCCGCATCGAGCTGCCCGAGACCCTGGACGAGGCCACCGGCCGCAAGCTGGTCGAGCAGGCCCACCAGGTCTGCCCCTACTCCAACGCGACCCGCGGCAACATCCCGGTCGATCTCGTCATCGAGTAGTCCCCGACCCGCGCCAGCACCTCGCCCGTCTCGCGGCTCCACGCCACCACCACCGCCTCCTCGGGCACCCGCTGCCGGGGCGTCAGCAGCAGCCACCGCACGTGATAGCGGTGCGCCACGGCGGTGCGTGAGGCGCGGGTCGAGGACGGCGCGAGGTAGGCGCGGACCGCCGCGAGCCGCCGTTGCCGTTCCGCCTCGTCGAGGGCGGGGTCGGGCAGGGCGGGCGCGGCGAGGTCCACTCCGTGGCCCGGGATCAGCCGGACCGCGTAGTACCCGTCCGCGATGACCGCCTCGCCGGGCCGGATGTACCGCGCCGCCCAGGCGTACGTCGGCCAGCGCGGCGGCTGCGCGAAGCCGACCGGGTCCAGCGAACGCGGTACGAGGGCCCCGGCCTGCGCGGTCAGCAGGCCGACGCACGCCCCCGTGGCCGCCACCGCCCCGAGCCCGCGCCGCCAGAGCGGCCAGGGCCGCGGCGCCGCAAGCTCCACCGCGAGTGCGAACTGCGGCGCCACCAGCGTCAGCCCCAGGATCCCGCCGACCGCGTGGTGCCCGCCGACCCAGCCGTACGCCACCGCCGCGCAGTCCAGCGCGAACATCAGCACGAGCGGATCCCGTGCCGACCGCCGTGCCCGCAGCCACAGCGCGGGCACCCCGGTCAGCGCCAGCCAGAAGTGGCCCGGCATCCCCGCGTACCACGCGTCCGAGGCGCTGTGTCCGCTTGCCGCGCGGGCATCGAAGTACGGCCAGCAGTACGCCACCAGCAGCGCCGTCATCCCTGACAGCGCCCAGCGGCCCACGACGGCGGCCCGCCACCGGCGCTGCCATCCCGCGACGAGGGCCACCGCGCCGAGCACCGCCGCGAGGGCCGTGACCGGGTGCACGAGCAGGATCAGCCCGTACAGGGCGCCGGCTCCCGCGTACCCGGAGAAGCTCCGCAGCCCGCTCGGTCCGACGTACCGGACCCGGCCACCGCCCCCGCTGCCCCCACGCGCGCGCGTAGCCGTCAACGCCCAGGCCCAGAAGGTCAGTCCGATGGCGAACGTCGACGGATCGCCGAGGTTCCCCGTCATCGGCAGCAGCCCGAGGAAGCCGCTCCACGACGCGCTCTCGGTACCCCACAGGAGGGTCGTCGCGATGAGCGCCAGCACGGGCGCCCAGGGCCTGCGCGGCGCCAGGACGCGCACGAAGCGCGCGATGCCGGTCAGCAGGACCAGCAGGTTCAGCGGTCCGGCCAGCCGTACGACCTCCCAGCCGCCCAGACCCGTCAGCCGGGCGAAGACTCCCTGCGCGAGGGCGTACGGCGAGTAGTACGGGCTGCCCGCCCCGGGCAGGTCCGCCGTCGGGTGGCGGGGGTGCAGGAGACTCGCCCTGAGCCGTTCGACGACCGCCGCGTGCTGGCCGGCGTCGCAGCACAGCGGGACGCGCCAGTACGCGAGCGACATCACCAGCCAGAACAGACCGCCGAAGACCTGGTACGGGGTCGGGCGCCAGGAGGCACCCCCGCGCAGGGCGGTGGCGCCCCGTACGGCCCGCCGCAGGAGGACGTCGGCGCTCACCGGGTGGCGGGGCGGGGCTGGGCGACGGCTTGGGGCATTTGTCATACGTCCCCGCAGTCGTCAAGTACCTAGCCGGACGTCACCTCATCGAGTGATGTCGGCTGCCCCGGTCGGTGTGCACACGGCCGGGGCGTCCGGCCGGTCTCCAGGTGACGGGGCGACTGGGCGTGGGCCTGCTGGAAGACATCGGCGATCCGGTTCAGAGGTTCTCGGACACGGGGACGGACACCGGCCCGGCGGGCCGTGGCACGGTGGCCAGGGGCGTGCGCGGGTGGGCCGCGGCGGCCGACGGGACGGGATGCCGTTCGGGCAGTGGCACGACCGGTGTCTCGCCTTCCCCGAGCACGACCCGGCGTACGACTCGCTCGGCGGCACGCCCGTCGTCGTACGGGCAGAAGCGCTCACGGAACGCGGCCCGCAGCTGGGTGGAACGCGAACCGCGCCAGTGTCCCGTCGCGAAGATGTCGATCAGCTCGTCCTCGCTGCGGGCCACCGCGCCCGGCGGGAAGCCGCGCAGGTCGAAGTAGGTGCCGCGGGCGGCCTCGTACGCCTCCCAGTCGTCGGCGTGGACGACGATCGGGCGGTCGAGGCCCGCGTAGTCGAACATCAGCGCCGAGTAGTCGGTGACCAGCGCGTCCGAGGCGAGGCACAGGGCTTCGATGCTCGGATGGTCGGAGACGTCGATGAGCCGGCCGCCCGAAGCCTGGGTGAGCGGGGCGTCGTAGGAGTGATGGGCGCGGGTCAACACCACGAAGCGCGGGCCGAGTTGGCGCAGGACGCGCTCCAGGTCGAGGGTGTGGCGCTGGGTGCGGCGGTAGTCGCGGTACGTCGGCGCGTACAGGACGGCGACCGTGCCCTCGGGGATGCCGAGCGACTCGCGCAGCCGGGTCACGTCCGCCGAAGTCGCCTGCTGGAACACGTCGTTGCGCGGGAGGCCGTACTCCAGCGTCGTGTACGAGGCCGGGAACACGCGCTCCCAGATCAGGGTGGAGTGGCGGTTGGCGGACAGGCAGTAGTCCCACTTGTCGGCGCCCCGCAGCAGCTCGGCGAAGTCGGTGTCGCGGGCTGCCGCCGGACGGTCCTGGAGGTCCAGGCCCATGTACTTGAGCGGGGTGCCGTGCTGCGTCTGGATCATGACCTGGCCGGGGCGCTTGACCAGCCTGTCGTCGAAGTCGACGTTGTTCACCAGGTACTTGGAGCGTGCAAGCGCCGTCCAGTACGCGGCCGAACCGGGGCGGATCCTGCGCGTCGCGGCCGGGATCGTGTGGTGGTGCTCGGGGCGCGCGATCCACGTGGTGCGGATGTGCGGCGCCAGGGCGCGGAAGGCGGATTCCAGGGCGCCCGGGTTGCAGCCGTGTCCGCGGCCACGGTGACTGGAGAAGACGGCGCGGTCGGCGCGCAGGGGGAGGCGGCGCTGGATGCGGTAGTGGAGGCGGAGGGCGGTGCCGTGTGCCGCGCGGAGTGCCTTTGAACCGATCTTCAGGAAACGCCTGTTGAGGCTCGAAGCCAGCGAGAGCAGCCGGTACGTGCGGTGGGTGCCGAAGCGGACCAGGACATGCCGCGCGCGGGCGCCGACGCGGGCCTGGGCGCCCGGTGTGCGGTAACGGCGGTAGTGGGCACGGGAGTTGCGCAGGAATTCGGCGCGGGAGCCGCGCGGCAGCCGGTCGTGCCTGACGAACACCGCGGAGAGATGGTCGACCATGCGGCGGAACAGGACCGGGCGCCAGCGGGCCAGCTCCGGGTGCGAGTCGAGGTACGCGAAGAGGCGGTCGTACTGCTCGAAGATGTCGAAGTGTCCGGCGCTGCTCGTGGTGAGGACGCCGGTCCGGCGGCGCCTGCGGTGGTGGACGCAGACCCGGTCGAGGGTGGTGATCGTCTTCGCGGACATCAGCACCGGATACGTCCAGGGCGTGTCCGTGCAGTGGCCGGGCGGGAAGGTGAGGCCCGTGCGCTCGACGAACTCCCGGCGGTACGCCTTGTTCCACGCCACCGGCAGGGCCGAGAGCAGCCCCGGCCGGTCGTCCAGCCGGAAGGGGGCCGGGCCCTCCTCCGTGAGCTGCTGGGCGAGTTGGCTGCGGACGGTCTCGCCCGACCAGTCCGTGCGCGCGAAGTCGTAGACCAGGACGTCCGGTTCGGACGTCTCCTTCAGACGGTCCGCGATCGTGCGCAGAGCGTCCGGAGTGAGGGTGTCGTCGCCGTCCAGGAAGATCAGGTAGTCGCCCCTCGCGTGCTTCAGGCCCGCGTTGCGGGCGCGGCCACGGCCCACGTTCTCCGGCAGATGGACGGGGCGTACGCGGGCGTCGCGGGCCGCGAACTCGTCGATGAGCGCGCCGCAGGCGTCGGGCGAGCAGTCGTCCACCGCGATCAGTTCGAGGTCCGGGTGGGACTGTCCGAGGACGGATTCCAGGCATTGGCTCACGTACGCCTGAACCTTGTATGCGGGGACGATGACACTGAACCTGGGCAAGGCACATCCATGGGTCGGCGCGGCATTACGCCCGGGAACGGCCGAAGAGGTGACCTGGTTACGCCAGTTGCGGCATCCGGGGGAATCCCGGGTGCCGCAACTCGGAGCATCCGCCGACTCGGAGAACCTCCCGCTACTTCACCGCGCCCGCCATCACCCCCGACACGAACTGTCGCTGGAACGCGAAGAACACGGCCAGCGGGATCACCATCGAGATGAAGGCGCCCGGTGCCAGGATCTCGATGTTGCTGCCGAACTGCCGTACCTGCTGTTGCAGGGCGACCGTCAGCGGCTGCGAGTTCGAGTCCGAGAACACCAGGGCGACCAGCATGTCGTTCCACACCCACAGGAACTGGAAGATCCCGAGGGACGCGATCGCGGGCGCGCCCAGCGGAAGGACGACGGTCGCGAAGAGCCGGGCCTCGCCAGCGCCGTCCAGGCGTGCCGCCTCCAGGAGTTCACGCGGGATCTCCGCGAAGAAGTTGCGCAGGAGGAAGATCGCGAAAGGGAGTCCGAAGCCCACGTGGAAGAGGACGACACCGATGATGTCGCCGAAGATCCCGATCTTTCCGAAGAGGCTGGAGAGCGGGATCAGGGCCACCTGCACGGGTACGACGAGCAGCGCCACCACCGCCATGAACCACCAGTCGCGCCCCTTGAAGTCCATCCACGCGAAGGCGTATCCGGCCATCGCGCCGATGATGACCACCAGCAGGGTCGCCGGGACCGTGATGTAGATGGTGTTGAAGAGGGCGCTGGTGACGTCGCCGTTCTCCAGGAGCGACTGGTAGCTCTTGGTGGTCAGCTGGGCGGGCGCCGAGAAGACCTTCCACCAGCCCGACGCGGCGATGTCCGTCGGGTCGCGGAACGAGGAGACCAGCAGGCCGAAGGCGGGCACCAGCCAGAACAGCGCGACCATGAACAGGAAGACGCGCAGTGCTCCGCCGGCCGCGCCGCTCGCCACCCGGGCGGCGAGGGAGCGCTTGGCGCGTACGGACGTGTCGAGTGCGGTCACCGCTGACGCTCCTTCCTGAGACGGCGGAGGTTGACGTACATCATCGGCAGTACGAGCAGCAGCAGGATGACGCCGATCGCGCTGCCCACGCCGTAGTTGCCGCCGCCGCCGAAGGAGGACTGGAACAGTTGCAGGGCGAGCACGTTGGCGTCGTCCTGACTGGGCTGCGGCGCGATGATGTAGATCAGGTCGAAGATCTTCATCACGTTGATCATCAGCGTGACCAGGACGACGATCAGGACCGGTGCGAGAAGGGGAACGGTGACCCTTCTGAACACCTGCCACTCGTTCGCGCCGTCGACTCGTGCCGCTTCGAGGAGGTTGCGGTCGACCCCCGCGAGTCCCGCCGCGATCAGCACCATCGCGAAGCCCGCCCACATCCAGACGTACGACAGGATGATGGACGGTGTCACGAGCGTCGGGCCGAGCCAGTCGACGCCGTTGTAGGGGGCGGCGAAGTTCGAGCCGGGGAGCCGGAGTTGGGCCCCGTCGGCCTCCTTGGGGAGGGTGAAGGTGCCGTCGGCGCCCGTGGTCGCGGAGGCGACGGTCCTGCCGTCCTTCACCGCCTCGACCTTGACGCCCTTCAGGGCCTTCTCACCCGGGTCGATCCTGCCCTTCTCACCGCCGCCACCGAGCTTGAAGTCCAGCCAGACCGTGCCGGTGATTTCGTTGTTGGTTGTCGGCGTCCTGGCGTCCTCGGGGGTGCCGGGGAGCTTGTTCGGTGCGATGCCGACGAGCGGGAGCAGGGCCGGAGAGCCCGCCCGGACGGTGCCCGTACTCGTGAAGGAACCGCCGCCGGACGCCTTCAGGTCGCTCACCTGGGCGTTCGGTCTCGCCTTCGGATAGACCGAGGAGTCGACGAAGGCGTCGTGCACCGAGGTGACGATCGCGTTGGCGACACCCTGGTCCGGGTCCTGCTCGTACACCAGCCGGAAGATGATGCCCGCGGCGAGCATCGAGATCGCCATCGGCATGAAGACGATCAGCTTGAACGCCGTACCCCAGCGCACCCGTTCGGTCAGCACGGCGAAGATCAGGCCGAGGACCGTGACCACCGCCGGGGCGACCGCGACCCAGATCGCGGTGTTCCGCACCGCGGTGAGCGTCGAGTCGGTGGTGAAAATGTCGATGTAGTTGTCCAGGCCGACGAAGCCCGAACCGCCGGCGTCGTAGAGACTCCGCCAGACCGAGTACCCGATCGGGTAGACCACGAGCGCGCCGAGCAGGAGCAGCGCGGGCAGCAGAAACAGCACCGCCACCCACAGCCTGGTCCCGGTCACGCTCTTGCGCGTTTTCCCGGCGGGGGGCACCGGCAGTTCGCCGGCACCGCCCGCCTTCAGCGTCGAAGACGACATCCCGGGTGCCGTCAGCTGCTCTTGTACGCCTTGGCGGCGTCGGCCTCTAGCTGTTTCTGGGCGCCCGCGACGTCGGACGGGTCCTTCAGGAAGTCCTGAAGGTCCTTCCACTCACCGATGCCCTGCGTGCCGCCGAAGGCCGCCGGGGCCTGGTCCGACATGTCGAAGCGGAAGTCGTCACCCGCGGCGAGCAGCGCCTTGGCGATGCCCCGGGTGACATCGTCCTTGTAACTGGCCTGGTCCAACTCCTTGTTGGGGGAGAGGAAACCGCCCTGGGCCGCCCAGATCTCCGCCGCGTCCGTCGAGGCGAGGAAGGTCAGCAGTGCCTGGGCGCCCGAGCCGCCCTTCAGCGCCACGGCCACGTCGCCGCCGCTGACCACGGGGGCCTTGTCGCCGACCGCCGGGAACGGGAAGACCTTGGCGTCCGTGCCGACCTTCGCCTTGGTGTCCGCGTTGATGTTCGCCGTCACGAAGTCGCCCTCGAAGACCATCCCCGCCGGGGTGTCACCGGAGAACGTCTGCGTCACCGACTTCGGGAACTCCGTCTGTAGCGCGCCCGAGCGGCCGCCCGCGATCAGGTCGTCCTTGCCCCACAACTCGGCGAGCGTGGTGAGCGCGTCCTTGACGGACGGGTCCGTCCACTTGATCTCGTGCGTGGCAAGCTGGTCGTACTTCTCCGGGCCCGCCTGGGAGAGGTAGACGTTCTCGAACCAGTCCGTGAGCGTCCAGCCGTCGGCTCCGCCGATGGAGACCGCGGGGGAGCCGGCGTCGGACAGCGTCTGCGCGGTGGAGATGAAGTCCGGCCAGGTGGTGGGCGTCCCGGTGATGCCCGCGGCCTCGAACGCCGCGGTGTTGTACCAGACCAGGGACTTGTTGGCGGCCTTCACATAGATGCCGTACTGCTTGCCCTCGTACGCGCCCAGGTCCTTCCAGCCCGCGGAGAAGTTCTTGTCGAGCTGGGCCTGGGCGTCGGGGCCGATGTCCTTAAGCCAGTCCTTCTGTGCGAACTGGTGGAGGACGCCGACCTGGGGGAGGAACGCCACGTCCGGCGGCTTGCCGCCCTCGATCTTGGTACCGAGGAAGGTGGAGGTGTTGTTGCCGGTCGGCACGAAGTTGACTGTGGCGCCGGTGCGCTTCTCGAACTCGTCGAGGACCTTGGTGAAGTTGGCCTGCTCCGGGCCGGTCCAGACAGCCGCGACTTCGAGGGTCTGCCCGTTCAGTTTGGGGAGTTGGACGGAGGCGCTGCTTTCTTGGCCGCCGCTGCTTTCCGTGTTGCCCGCGTTGTCGTTGCTGTCGCCGCCGCATGCGGTGAGTGCGAGGGCGAGTACGCCTGCGGTTACTGCGGCTGTGGCGGTTTGTGCGGCTCGGGGTGACCTGTGGTGTGTGGAGCTCTCGGGCGACCTGCGTGTACGAAGTGTGCTGCGCATCTTTGCCCCGTTCATCGTTCCTCGTCGAACGTCCGGCGCTGTCCCGTGCGGTCTGGTCTACGCCCGTGTCTGCGAGGGCGGCAAGAGCGCCGACGCTGTCAAGTGAGCGATCGTGACCGCGTCGTGATGTGTTCTGGCCGGGGGTGCGCTGGGCTGGTGCGGGGCTGGTGGGTGCGTTTGCCGTCCGGTGCGGGTGCGCTGTCCGGTGCCGGTGCGTGTGCCGTCTGGTGGGTGGGTCGGGGGCGTGCCGGTACGTCCCGCCCGTCGCCGACGGATCAGACGTCGGGCAGGGTGCGGGGGTTCGGTGACGCGGGCGTACGCGACGGGCATCTGGACGTACCGGCACGCCCCCTTCCGTCGTCGTTCGGCTGCGGGTCGTGGGGCGGCGGCAATGCTTTTCGGCTCCGGCCCGGTGGTCTGCGGTCGGCAGCTCGCGGTCTGCGGTGTTGCGGTGTCCCTCACCCGCCCGTCGGGGCTCCACATTTCGGTCCCGGGAATTGTCTTCAGCCTGGCCGAGCAGTCTGCGGCTTGTCCGGCGTGCTTGAGGGCGGGTTGTGCCGTCCCGATCCCCACCCGCCCGTGGGGGCGGCGTTTCAGCCTGTCCGGCGTTTGAGGACGAGGCCGTTCAGGCCGGTGTGGGGGTCTGGGGGTCTGGGGGCGGTAGCCCCCGGGAACAAGGGACGGGTAGGGGCGGAGGGGGCGAGGAAAGGTTGTTGTGGTCGGCGTTCGCGTCGGGGGTTAGAGGAGGGAGGGGACTTCGGTGGCGGACACTGAGCGGGCGGCGCGTTCCAGGGCGCTGGCCAGGAGGGCCAGGTCTGTGGGGCCGTTGCCGAGTTCGCGGACGGGGCGGCGCGCCGGTGGGTCGCCCATGCGGTGCCACTCCAGGGGGACGACCGTGGGTCGAAGGGTGGCCGTACGGGGGATACGCCCCGTGACCCGCCCGGCCTGGAAGGGTGTGACCCGCCCGTCGGGGCCGAGCAAACGCCCCCGCCCGGGCGCGGGTTCGTCCGGCCCGGGCACCGACGCCGCCGCGTCAAGAGTGACCCGCAGCGCCGCGGAACGACCCAGCTCGGAATCCCCGGTACGCCCCTCCACACCCGCCGCCGCCACGAGATGCACCCCGAGCCGCTGCCCTTCACGGGCAACCGACTCCAGAGCTCGTACGACCGACCCGGCCGAAGGCCGCCCCAGCGACCCCAACGCAGGGGAAAGCAGCGCGTCCAGGTCATCGACGACCACGACGAGACGAGCCAACGCCGGCCCTGGCTCCGTACGCTCCCGCGCCGCCGCCGGCCGCAACCGCAGCGTCGAACTGGGCTGCGCGTCGAGTTCCCCGGCGCCGGACGAGCCACCGGCCGCCGATCGCTGCGTGACTATCCGCCCCGACACCTCGCGCCGGGTGTGCCACTCCGTGAAGTCGAGACGTCCGAGCAACTCCGCCCGCCGCTTCAGCTCGGCGCTCAGCGACTGGGCGAACTCCCGCATCCGTACGGGGTCGTTGGCGGCGAGGTGCGTGGTGACATGGGGGAGGTCCGTGCAGACGCGCAGCCCCTCGCCCTGCCCGGCGACATTGCCTCCGGTGCCGTCCCGCCCGTCTATGAGGACGATCCCGAGCCGGTCCGGGCGCTCGGCGGCGGAGAGGGAGGCGGCGATGGAGCGCAGCAGTTCCGTACGACCGCTGCCCGACGGGCCCTCGATCAGCAGATGCGGGCCCTCGGCGGCGAGGTCCACACAGACGGGCCCGCGGGGACCGGCACCGAGCACGGCCCAGCCGCGCCCGCCCAGCGTCTCCGCGTCGTCGCCCGCGTCGGCCCAACGGGCCATCAACGACGCCGGGGTGGCCCGCGCCAGCCCCAACTCGTCCAGCAGCCGCGCCATTTGAGGCAGTGGCACGGACACCCGCACATGCCGCTCCCCCTGCGCACCAGCACCATCCGTACGCAAGGGAGCCAACGCCCGGGCGAACCGCTCCGCCCACGCCACCGACACGGCGTCGACCGCGGCGACCGTGCCACGGCCCACGGGCCCACGGGTCACGGGGCCGGCTGGCAGGTGTCCGGAGGAGGTGGGGAGTGGGGAAGTGGGGCTGAGGGGGGCGAGGCGGGTGGAGCCTCCGTGCGTGGTGCCTCCGTGCATGGATCCGGCTTCGGTGCGACCTGCGTGTGGTGCCGCCGAGCCGCCGGTCTGGGGCGGTTCGGCGTGTGAGGGGGCGTCGTGTGCGGGTCCGTGCCCGTGGCCGGCATGCGCGGGGCCGCTCCCCGTGGTCCCGCTGTCCTTGGACCCGGCATGGGGGGATCCGAAGCGTGCGGACCCGGCGTGCGTGGACCCGGGATGCGTGTTCTCGGGATGCGTGGCCGAGGAATCCGTGGCCAAGGAATCCGTGGATCCCGAATACGGGGTCTCGCCCCGGCCTGGAGTCGTCGCCTCCGGTGACCCTGCCGGGGCCACCCGCAATAGCCGCAGCGCCGTCGCCACATCTCCGCTGAGCAGCGCGACCGCCCCGCACTCCCGGAACGGCGGTGACGTCACGCACGCCGCCTCGTAGGTGTCCGTCACCGGGGACGCGGGTGAGGCGGATGCCGTCTCGGCGAGGCAGATGACATGGATGCCGGCCCGCGGACCCTCGTGGGCCAGCCGTGCCACGGACTCCCGTACGTCGGCGCCTCCGGGGTCGCCGTCCACGACGACGACCGTGTACGGGCCGTCGAAGGCGCCGTCCGCCGGGTCCTCGTCGCGGGCCCACGAAGGGCGCCGGGCTCCGCCGGGATGGGGGGTGTCGGGCGTCGGCGGGTGGTCGTCCAGGCGGCGGAGGAGTTCGTCGGTGCGGGCCGTGGCCTGTTCGCGGTCGTAGGCGAGGAGGAGGCGGCAGTCCTGGCCGTGGGTGGGGCGGAGGTGGGGGAGCCAGCCGAGCCAGGACCACTCGGCGGTGCGGTCCTCCACCGTGCGGGAACGGTCCGCGCTGAGCAGGACGATCTCCAGCACGTCGGGCGAGTGCAGCGCGGCGAGTTGCGCCACGACCGCGCGGGCCAGCCCCATGAGCCGGTCCCGCGGGCCGGCCAGGCCCAGCGCGCCGGCCTCCCGCAGGTCGGCGGTGACCGGCACCGCGGGCAGTAGGCCGGAGCCGTCCGGCGCCGCCCGGTCGGCCGTACCCAGCCGGACCGTCAGTGTCTCCGGGTGCCCCGGACCGCGTTCCCACAGCCGGGGTCCCGGTCCCAGCGCGGTGAGCAGCAGCATTGCCGGGTCGGGCCAGCTCTCCGGTGACTGCGTCACCGGAAGGGGGTGCTTGTCTTGTGCGGTTTCTTCCTCGTCGTACGGGTCCTGCCCGGCCTCTGCCGGCTCTGCGCGTCCGCCGGCCAGTCGCCGGGCCCATGCGCCGAGTCCGGCTCGCTTGCGTACGCCGGAGGGTACGTCCGTGTCCCTGGGGGGAGTGCCTTTCCGCCCGCCCATGCCAGGAGCGTCCGCGTCGGCCGGGTCGTCGCTGTCCGTGCCTTCACCGGGAGGGGCGGTGGTCGTACCGGAGGATTCGCTGTTCTCGATCCGCGGGGCCCTGCCCTGTTCCGGCACGGCCGGGCCGTGCTCCTGGGCGGCGGTGATGCCCTCGGCCGACCCCCACTCCGCGGATCCGTAGGCGTGATGTGTCTCCCCGCCGGGCGGGCGGCTGGCGCCTGCGTCTCCCGCGCGCGCGTGGGGCACGCTCGCCGTTGGCGCGGACCGTGCCTGTCCGCCGCCGGGCGCACTGGCACTGCCGGTATCGCCCTGGACGGGCACCCGGACATGCCCTTCCCCGTCGGGTGTCGTCGCCACCGGCCTCGTACCCCCGGGGAGAGCGAGCCTCAGGGCCGACTCGCCGACGCGCAGGAGCGCGCCCGGGGCGAAGCGGACCGGGCGGGTGCCCACGCGGGTGCCGTTCAGCACGGTGCCGTTCGTGGAGCCGAGGTCGGCGACCGAGACGCGGCCTTCGGGGGTGACCGTGATGGCCGCGTGCAGGCGGGAGACGTCGGGGTCGTCCAGCGGTACGTCCGCGTCGGCGGAGCGGCCGATGCGGATCTGGCCGCCGTGCAGCAGGTGGACGCCGCCCGCGTCGGGGCCCGCGACCACCTGGAGCTGGGCCGCGACGTCGTCCACGTCGGGACCGGGCTCCGCGGGGGAGCCCAGGGACAGCACGGCGCCGTCCGTCAGCGGTGGCTCGCCCACCGTGCAGCGCTGGGCGTCGAGGCGCTCGGCGCCCGCGTACAGCACGACCTGGCTGTCGCTTGCGCCGACCGCCGAGGCCAGACCGGACGCCACCGCCGCCAGTGCCGTCCCGGCGGGGGCGGTGACCAGCACATCGCAGGTCGCGGCACGCCCCCGCGGCTCCGGGGGCGGGCCCAGCGGGTCTACGACGGTCAGCCGGATCTGCATCGCCGTCAGAGGTCCCTTCCGCGCGGGTGTCCGCGACGAGGACGAGGCTGCGCTGTGGTCCCTCCACCGCAGATTCCCCCACCGCCTACGGGCACGTCGGCCAGTAAGGAAAGCATCCTCGCACCTGCCACTGACAACACGCCCGCCCCCCACCCGTAAGTGATCTTGATTGGTCGGCTCTGCCCGGAAAAGTTCCTGACCAGTGCCCTACCCGTGTCCGACCGGTACCCGCTTGAGATCGGTCACGTTCACGTCTCGGCAACCAACGGACCAGACCGAGCGTCTTTCCATCGAACATGTACGGCAACTGGTACGTAAGCGACTATGAGGCGCACGGGACGAGGGGGGCAGCACAGGAGGACGACAGCCCGGTGCTCTGCACCCCGGCACTAGAGTGGGTCGGAATCAGCAGGCGAGAAGCAAGCAACAGGGAGCGCATGACGTGCGGCCGGTAGGGAGCAAGTACCTCCTTGAGGAACCGCTGGGACGCGGCGCCACAGGCACCGTCTGGCGCGCCCGCCAGCGGGAGACGGCGGGCGCCGAGGCGGCGGTCCAGGGCCAGCCCGGCGAGACCGTGGCGATCAAGGTCCTCAAGGAAGAGCTCGCGAGCGACCCCGACATCGTGATGCGGTTCCTGCGGGAGCGCTCCGTCCTCCTCCGGCTGACCCACCCGAACATCGTGCGCGTACGGGACCTCGTCGTCGAAGGTGATCTGCTCGCGCTCGTCATGGACCTGATCGACGGTCCCGACCTGCACCGCTACCTCCGCGAGAACGGCCCCTTCAGTCCCGTCGCCGCCGCCCTCCTGACCGCCCAGGTCGCCGACGCGCTCGCCGCCAGTCACGCCGACGGCGTCGTGCACCGCGACCTGAAGCCGGCAAACGTCCTGCTCACCCAGTACGGCGGCCAGATGCACCCGATGCTGACGGACTTCGGCATCGCCAGGCTCGCGGACTCCCCGGGGCTGACCCGGACCCACGAGTTCGTCGGCACGCCCGCGTATGTCGCGCCCGAGTCCGCGGAAGGCCGTCCGCAGACGTCCGCCGTCGACATCTACGGCGCAGGCATCCTGATGTACGAGCTGGTCACCGGACGTCCGCCGTTCGGCGGAGGGTCCGCGCTCGAGGTGCTGCACCAGCACCTGAGTGCCGAACCGCGCCGCCCGTCGACCGTCCCGGACCCCCTGTGGACCGTCATCGAGCGCTGCCTGCGCAAGAACCCGGACGAGCGGCCCAGCGCCGAGAACCTCGCGCGCGCGCTGCGTACGGTCGCCGCGGGCGTCGGTGTGCACGCGAACTCCGCGCAGATCATGGCCGCGGAGGGCGTCGGGGTGCTGCTCGCCCCCGACCTGTCCCCAGCGACCGTCCCGGGCATGCCCGGCGCCGCCGACCCCACCCAGGTGCTGCCGCAGGGCGCGGGCGCGTACGACCCGAACGCCGCGACCAGCTACCTCCCGCACACCGGCGCCGCCGACCCCACCTCCGTACTCCCGGGCCGTGGTGCGGCCGACCCGACCGCCGTCATGCCGCCCGTGCCGCAGAACCAGCCGGGCGCACCGGGACCCGAGGACCCGCACCCCTGGCAGAGCCAGCTCCGCGCGGCCCGCGACCGCAACGAGCCGACGCAGGTCCAGTACCTCGACCCGAACGAGGACCCGCTGCGCCGCCGCCCCCAGCGGCAGGTCGCGCGGCCCCAGCAGCGACCGCAGCAGGGTCAGCAGCCGCCGCCCGGATACGGATATCCGCAGCAGCAACAGCCGCAGCCCCAGCAGTACGCGCCTCAGCAGCCCCGGCGTCAGCAGCCTCCGCCGCAGCATCAGCAGCCCCAGAGGTACGCTCCCGCGCCGCAGCAGCCGCAGCAGCCCGCCCCGCGTGAACCCCGCGAGCCGCGGCAGCGCAGTGCCAACCCGATGAAGATTCCCGGGCTCGGCTGCCTCAAGGGATGCCTGTTCACCCTCGTCATCCTCTTTGTCGCCGCTTGGCTGATCTGGGAGTTGAGTCCCCTTCAGGATTGGATTGGGACCACCAGGAGTTTCTGGCAACAGCTGACGACGATGTACCACACCGTCTCCGGGTGGGTCGGGGATCTCGGCGGAGGTTCCAGCGGGAGTTCCAGCGGGAGTTCCGGGACGTAATTCGGGACTTCTGGGAACCGACTCTGGGGATTTGTCGACACCCGGCGGGTGATTTCCGGCTCCGGCGTGAAGGTTGGCTCTTCAGGCGCGTACTTTTAGCGACAACACGCGTCCGTAGGAGCAGCCTTGGCACGGAAAATCGGTAGCCGGTACACCGCGAACCAGATTCTTGGGCGGGGCAGCGCCGGCACGGTGTGGCTGGGTGAGGGGCCCGACGGGCCCGTCGCCGTCAAGCTGCTGCGCGAGGACCTCGCCTCCGACCAGGAGCTAGTGGGGCGCTTCGTGCAGGAGCGCACGGCGCTGCTCGGGCTCGATCATCCGCATGTGGTCGCGGTGCGGGATCTCGTCGTCGACGGCAATGACCTCGCGCTCGTCATGGATCTCGTACGAGGCACGGATCTGCGGACCCGGCTGGACCGGGAGCGGCGGCTCGCCCCCGAGGCCGCCGTCGCGATCGTCGCCGATATCGCGGACGCGCTGGCGGCCGCGCACGCCGCCGGCGTCGTCCACCGGGACGTGAAGCCGGAGAACGTGCTGCTCGACATGCAGGGTCCGCTCGGGCCCGGCGGCTCGCACCCGGCGCTGCTGACCGACTTCGGTGTGGCCAAGCTCATCGACTCGCCCCGGCGGACCAAGGCGACGAAGATCATCGGTACGCCGGACTATCTCGCGCCCGAGATCATCGAGGGGCTGCCGCCCCGCGCGGCCGTCGACATCTACGCCCTGGCGACCGTGCTGTACGAACTGCTCGCCGGGTTCACGCCCTTCGGGGGCGGACATCCGGGAGCGGTGCTGCGGCGGCATGTGACCGAGACGGTGGTTCCGCTGCCCGGGATCCCGGACGAGCTGTGGCAACTGCTCGTGCAGTGTCTGGCGAAGGCGCCGGCGTCGCGGTTGCGGGCGTCCGAGCTGGGGGCGCGGTTGCGGGAGCAGTTGCCCATGCTGGCGGGGATGCCGCCCTTGGACGTCGATTCCCCGGACTCCGAGTCCGGGGAGGACCAGGGGTACGAGGAGGCGGAGCCGACCGCGCCGCGGGATCCGTCGCCGGTGCGGCGGGGGGCTGTGCCGCTCGTGCCGGGGGCTGTGTCCGACTCGAACCGGGACACCCATACGTCGATGCGGGTGCCGGGGCCGGATGAGCTGGCGGGGGGTGCGCGGGGGACGGCGCGGGTGCCGCGGGCCGCGGGGACGCCGCGTCCTGGGTCCGCGCGGCATCGGGCTTCCGCTCGGCGGCGGCGGATCACGCTCGGGACGGCGGCCGTCGCGCTGGTGGCCGCGGTGGGTGTCGGTACGTGGCTGGCCACCTCGGGGGAGGACGGCGGGTCCACGCCGTCGCCGGACACGAAGAACTCGGCCCCGGCGGCCCCGTGAACCTGGTTTTCTCCGCCCTCTCCGCCCTCTCAGCCCCCTCCGTTCCTTCCCGCCCCTTCCCGTCCCTTGTTCCTGCGGGCTGCCGTCCCCAGGCCCCCGCTGTCGGCCTGAACGGCCTCGTCCTCAAACGCCGGACGGGCTGAAGATCTTCAGCCCGTCCGGCGTTTGAGGAGCGGGGTCTGGGGCGGAGGGGGCGAGAAATCCCTCCTCAGCCCCACCCCCGACCGAGCGGACGGCCCCGGTTGTCGTTGCCGTTACGCTGGAGGCGTGGCAGTCGTCGATGTATCCGAAGAGCTCAAGTCCCTCTCCTCGACCATGGAGTCGATCGAGGCCGTCCTGGACCTCGACAAGATGAGGGCAGATGTCGCCGTGCTCGAGGAGCAGGCGGCCGCGCCGTCCCTGTGGGACGACCCGGACGAGGCGCAGAAGATCACCAGCAAGCTGAGCCACCTCCAGGCGGAGGTCAGGAAGGCCGAGGCGCTGCGCGGGCGTATCGACGATCTGAGCGTGCTCTTCGAGATGGCCGAGGAGGAGGACGACCCGGACACCCGCGCCGAGGCCGAGTCCGAGCTCACCGCCGTCAAGAAGGCGCTGGACGAGATGGAAGTACGGACCCTGCTCTCCGGTGAGTACGACTCCCGCGAGGCAGTCGTCACCATCCGCGCCGAGGCCGGCGGCGTCGACGCCTCCGACTTCGCCGAGAAGCTGCAGCGCATGTACCTTCGCTGGGCGGAGCGCCACAACTACAAGACGGAGCTCTACGAGACCTCGTACGCGGAAGAGGCCGGCATCAAGTCGACCACCTTCGTCGTGCACGTTCCGTACGCCTACGGAACGCTCTCCGTCGAGCAGGGCACCCACCGGCTCGTCCGGATCTCCCCCTTCGACAACCAGGGGCGCCGCCAGACGTCGTTCGCCGGTGTCGAGATCCTGCCGGTCGTCGAGCAGACCGATCACCTCGAGATCGACGAGTCCGAGTTGCGTGTGGACGTGTACCGCTCGTCCGGACCGGGCGGCCAGGGCGTCAACACGACCGACTCCGCGGTCCGCCTGACCCACCTCCCCACCGGGATCGTGGTGTCCTGCCAGAACGAGCGCTCCCAGATCCAGAACAAGGCCAGCGCCATGAACGTCCTCCAGGCCAAGCTGCTCGAGCGGCGCCGCCAGGAGGAGCAGGCCAGGATGGACGCCCTCAAGGGCGACGGTGGCAACTCCTGGGGAAACCAGATGCGTTCGTACGTCCTGCACCCGTACCAGATGGTCAAGGACCTGCGCACCGAGTTCGAAGTCGGTAACCCCGAGGCCGTGTTCAACGGTGAGATCGACGGTTTCCTCGAGGCCGGAATTCGCTGGCGCAAGCAGCAGGAGAAGTAAGCGGGAGCTTTGAGACCGCTTTGTCGACAAGGCAACTGCCGTCACATCGACGGCAGTTGCCTTTTGTGTGTGGGTTGTCTGGGTTTTACATCACAGTCACATGACTCACGCCAGTCAAATGATGTTGATCCGGACATCGCGTACGCAACGACCTTGACGTTGCTTTGAAAAGTGGGGATGGTAACGCGAGGCATGCGTATCTCTGGGGCGCATGTGAACCGGGGGGCTTGAGTAAGGCCTCCTGTGACGCCATGGCCCCGTTGCGCTGCTCCACTCACGATGAGCTACTGGGGGTAGCAAGCAGATGACCAAGAAGACGCGGATCCGTGTGGCACGGATAGCCGCTGGTGCCGTGATCGCCGCCGGCGCCTCGCTGACCGCCGCGGGAGCCGCTTCGGCTCTGGACGTCGGCATCGAAGCAGGGCCGATCAGTGTCAGCGTGGGCGACGGCGGCACCGGTGACGACGGTGGCGCGACGACCGGCGGTGACACCACGGTCGGTGCGACGACCGGCGACACGACCGGTGGTGGTGACACCACGGTTGGTGCGACCACTGGTGAGACGACTGGTGGTGAGACGACCGGCGGTGAGACGACCGGCGGCGAGACCACCGGTGGTGCGACGACCGGTGAGACGACTGGTGGTGAGACGACCGGCGGTGACACCACCGGTGGTGCGACGACCGGCGAGACGACCGGCGGTGACACCACGGGTGGTGACACCACGGGTGGTGACACCACGGGCGGTACGTCCGGTGGTGGCGACACGACCGGCGGTACGACTGGTGGTGACACCACGGGCGGTACGTCCGGTGGCGACGACACGACTGGTGGCACGACTGGTGGTGACACCACGGGCGGTACGTCCGGTGGCGACGACTCGACCGGTGGTTCCTCGACCGGTGGCACCGACACCGACGGTGGCAACAACCCCGTCGAGCAGGGCGAGGGTTCCTCGTCCCTGACCGACACCGGCTCCGACACCTCGGCCCAGGGCTCGGGCGGCGAGCTCGCCGAGACCGGTGCCGCGGAGACCACCTTCCTGGTGATCGGCGCGGCCACGATGATCGCCGGCGGTATCGGCTTCCGTCTGCTGCCGCGCCTCATGGGCGGCCGCGGCGGCGCAGTCGCCTGACGCACACGTGCATGAAGGAGGGCCCGGAGCGTCATGCTCCGGGCCCTTCTCATGTTCAGTCCGGTCTCACGTCAGCTCTCCGGGCCGCGGTGCCGGCGGGCGACTCCGGGCGTCCTTCGGACATGGGGCGCGGTGGCCGCCGTAACGCCGGAATTCGTGGGTCTCACACCGTCTGGTGGGCCACCAGTACCAGTGCCGCGACCAGCACGGCCAGCAGTGAAATCAGTGCCATGGGGTTCAGACCGGCGAACGGGCTCTCCTGCTGGAGTCGCTCCCGGTTCGCGCGGCAGACGCGGCAGCGACCCTCGCTCACAGGCCCCGCGCAGTTCGCGCACACCAGTCGGTCGTACGTCATGCGCTTGCCCTCCTTGCGCCGGCTCTCCGCTGACATAACGCTGCGGGGAACGCAACCGTTCCCCCTCCACTGTGCCAGGTTCCGTGGATTTCGGCTCGGTTCCCCTTATCCTGCCCCGACGCTCCGCTGGTTAGGCCGTCGCTCTCGTCGGGGTGGCTGACGTTTTGTCCCGCGGCTGCGGGTGCGTCGTGGTTGCTCGCGCAGTTCCCCGCGCCCCCATGGGGCGCCCCCGTGACGCGGCGTTTTCATGGCGGGGCGCCTTCACGACCCACACAAAAACGCACAACCCACACGCAACCGCGACCGGCGACTGCGCTCGCCCATCCGGTTCGCGTATGGTCACGCACATCTACCCCCGGCGACCCGTGGTGCATCCGTGATCCGATTCGACAATGTCTCCAAGGTCTACCCCAAGCAGACCCGTCCCGCTCTCAGGGATGTCTCTCTTGAGGTCGAGCGCGGCGAGTTCGTGTTCCTCGTGGGGTCCTCCGGCTCCGGAAAGTCCACCTTCCTGCGGCTGATCCTCCGCGAGGAGCGGACCAGCCACGGCCAGGTGCACGTCCTGGGCAAAGACCTCGCGCGCCTCTCCAACTGGAAGGTGCCGCAGATGCGCCGCCAGCTGGGAACCGTGTTCCAGGACTTCCGGCTGCTGCCGAACAAGACGGTCGCCGAGAACGTCGCCTTCGCGCAGGAGGTCATCGGCAAGTCGCGCGGTGAGATCCGCAAGTCCGTGCCCCAGGTGCTCGACCTCGTCGGCCTCGGCGGCAAGGAGGAGCGGATGCCCGGTGAGCTGTCCGGTGGTGAACAGCAGCGCGTCGCGATCGCGAGGGCGTTCGTGAACCGGCCCAAGCTGCTCATCGCCGACGAGCCGACCGGAAACCTCGACCCGCAGACCTCCGTCGGCATCATGAAGCTGCTCGACCGCATCAACCGGACGGGCACGACCGTGCTGATGGCGACACACGACCAGAACATCGTGGACCAGATGCGCAAGCGCGTCATCGAGCTGGAGGGGGGCCGTCTCGTCCGCGACCAGGCGCGCGGCGTCTACGGCTACCAGCACTGACCGCGACACTCCCGCACCTGTCCATGGAAAGGCCTGAGTAGACGCCATGCGCGCCCAGTTCGTCTTGTCGGAGATCGGAGTCGGTCTCCGCCGAAACCTGACCATGACCTTCGCGGTCGTCGTGTCGGTCGCCCTCTCGCTCGCCCTGTTCGGCGGCTCACTCCTGATGAGCGACCAGGTGAGCACCATGAAGGGCTACTGGTACGACAAGGTCAACGTCTCGATCTTCCTCTGCAACAAGAGCGACGCGGAGTCCGACCCCAACTGCGCCAAGGGCGCGGTCACGGCCGACCAGAAGAAGGAGATCCTCGGCGACCTGGACAAGTCCACGGTCGTCGACTCGGTCACCTACGAGTCGGCGGACCAGGCCTACAAGCACTACAAGGAGCAGTTCGGCGACTCCCCGCTGGCCGCGTCCCTCACACCGGACCAGATGCAGGAGTCGTACCGGATCAAGCTGAAGGACCCGGAGAAGTACCAGGTCATCGCGACCGCCTTCGACGGGCGTGACGGCGTGCAGTCCGTGCAGGACCAGAAGGGCATCCTGGACAACCTCTTCGGGCTGCTCAACGGCATGAACTGGGCCGCCCGCGCGGTCATGGCGATGATGCTCGTCGTCGCGCTGATGCTGATCGTCAACACGGTGCGCGTCTCGGCGTTCAGCCGACGGCGTGAGACCGGGATCATGCGCCTGGTCGGCGCCTCGGGCTTCTACATCCAGGCGCCGTTCATCATGGAGGCGGCCGTCGCGGGACTCATCGGCGGCACGGTCGCGTGCGGCTTCCTGGTGATCGCGCGGTACTTCATCATCGACCACGGTCTGGCACTGTCCGAGAAGCTGAATCTGATCAACTTCATCGGCTGGGACGCCGTTCTCACGAAGCTTCCGCTGATCCTCGCGACGAGTCTGCTGATGCCGGCGCTGGCCGCCTTCTTCGCGTTGCGCAAGTACCTGAAGGTGTGACGCATGACAAGGGGGCCGTACTGCCAACCGGCGGTGCGGCCCTTCGCGTTGTCCTAGACTCACCGGCATGTCAGGCCGTGACCTGTTCTGTGAGCCCCGCCGCATCCGCCGCGGGGCCGCCCTGACATTGCTTTTCGCCAGCGTCCTCGTCGCCGGAGCGGCCACCGGGTCCTTCCCCGACCCCGGCCGGAAATCCACTGCCGAGCCCTCCGCGGCTTCTTCCGGGGACCGCTCGACGTCCACGAGCGACCAGCAGGACGTCACCGAGGCCGCCGAGGAGGCCATGGCCGCCGGGAAATCCCCCATGGAGGCCGCCGAGCGTGCCGTCAGCCGCAGCGGCGACCGCTGGGGCGCGGTCTACTCCGAGGGCGAGTACGAGGAGTTCGAGGAAGCCCTCGACGGCCAGTACACCGGCGTCGGGCTGTGGGCCAGGCGCGAGAGCGACGGACGTATCGAAGTGACCCAGGTGCAGGCCGGCTCGCCCGCGGCCGTCGCCGGGATCCGCAAGGGCGACCTGCTGCGCAGCGTCGACGGTGCGAAGGTCGACGGCCGTCCGGTGACAGAGGTCGTCTCCTTGCTGCGCGGCGACGCGGAGGACGCAGCCGCCGGTACGGAGGTCTCGCTCGGTCTGGAGCGGGGCACGCGCGCGTGGAGCGAGACGCTGCGCCGGGCCCGGCTGTCCACGGACTCGGTGACCGTGCGCAAGCTCGCCGACGGCGTCACCGTGATCAAGGTCGACGCGTTCACCAAGGGCTCGGGCGATCTGGTGCGGACCGCCGTCGCCGCCGCGCCCCAGGGTTCCGGGATCGCCCTCGACCTGCGCGGGAACTCCGGCGGCCTGGTGACCGAGGCCGTCGCCGCCGCCTCCGCCTTCCTCGACGGCGGCCTTGTCGCCACGTACGACGTCGACGGTGCTCAGCGCGCCCTGCACGCCGATCCCGGCGGGGACACCCGTAGACCTCTGGTGGTGCTCGTCGACGGCGGCACGATGAGCGCGGCCGAGCTGCTCACCGGCGCTCTCCAGGACCGCGGCCGCGCGGTCGTCGTGGGCTCCCAGACCTTCGGCAAGGGTTCGGTCCAGATGCCCAGCCGACTGCCCGACGGCTCCGTCGCCGAGCTGACCGTGGGGCACTACCGCACCCCCTCCGGACGCGGCGTCGACGGGCAGGGCATCACTCCCGACCTGGACGTGGACGCGCAGGCGCAGGCACTGGAGCGGGCCGAGACCGTGCTCAGCGGGCTCGGGGATCCTTCGTAGCCGACGGGACGACCCGACCGGGTGACCTGTCGAAGCCGGCCGGGTGACCCTTCGTAGTCGATGGGGCGACCTGTCGTAGTCGACGGGGCGACCTGTCGTAGCCCACGAGGACGACCCTTCGTAGCCGACGAGGACGACCCTTCGTATCCGACAGGGCGTCCCTTCATAGCCGACCGGCACGGTGCCCGGTAATCGGCTTTCCCTCCTGCCCCTCTGTAGTGCGAAAATGGCCAGCACTATGAGCAAGGGAATGTACGTACCGAAGGAGTCCCAGCCGAAGCAGGGCGGCCAGGCGGGATCCGGCAAGGTCAAGGACGGCAAGCGCAAGATCGTCGCGCAGAACAAGAAGGCACGGCACGACTACGCGATCGTCGACACCTACGAGGCCGGGCTCGTCCTGACCGGCACCGAGGTGAAGTCGCTGAGGCAGGGCCGCGCCTCGCTGACCGACGGCTTCGTCCAGATCGACGGGAACGAGGCGTGGCTGCACAACGCCCACATCCCCGAGTACAGCCAGGGCACCTGGACGAACCACACCGTGCGCCGCAAGCGCAAGCTGCTCCTGCACCGCGAGGAGATCGACAAGCTGGCGTCGAAGTCGGAGGAGACGGGTCACACGATCGTGCCCCTCGCCCTGTACTTCAAGGACGGCCGGGCGAAGGCCGAGATCGCGCTCGCCAGGGGCAAGAAGGAGTACGACAAGCGGCAGACCCTGCGCGAGAAGCAGGATCGGCGGGAGTCGGACCGCGCGATCGCGGCGGCCAAGCGGAAGCAGCGGAGCGAGTAGGCGCGCGTCGGGCGAGCGGGAATACGGCTGGCGCCGTCGTGCGTTGTTCACGTACGATGGACCCTGCACCTCATAGCGGGTGCGCGCATTGAAAAAACAACATGGGGATGATCGGTTTCGACAGCGGCTGTCGAAGCAGGTGAAGCGAGCCGAGGAAGCGGCAATGATCTCGTTAACCATATGTCGCAACCAATAATCGCCAATTCAAAGAGCGATTCCCAGTCCTTCGCCCTCGCTGCCTAATAACAGCGACTGAAGGACCCTAAAAGGGTGTCAGCCCGGGAGTGTTCCCGACCCGGATCCTGGCATAATCTAGGGAACTAAACCGCCGAGCCCGGTCACGGGGTTCGGTGGGAAATCAAACAGTGACTGGGCCCGTCGGAGACTTGTTCGCGAGATCGCCGGGGCCGAGAAAATCACAGCGAACTGCGCTCGGAGAAGCCCTGATTCTGCACCGTTGGACGCGGGTTCGATTCCCGCCATCTCCACTCATCCCATGTTTTGTATGAATGCAGTGTTTTGTATGAATACAGTGGCAAGGCCTCGTCGCTTTCGAGCGGCGGGGCCTTTGTCATGCGGCGAGAGGTACTAAACCCGGCTCATGTTCCTCCTCTATCTCCTGCCCCGGCTGCCCCGCGAGATATCCCTCGCCGTCTTCGGGCTGGTCGTCGGCCTCTTCCTGGCCGTCCACGGCGGCATGCAGGCCTACGCCGAATCGACCGGCGTCCCCGGAACCATCCATGTCAGCGACTGCAACCACGCCGAAGGCGGCTGGGACGAGCTGTGGACGGAAGGCTGGGCGTGCGAAGGGCAGTTCGACGCCGACGACCGCACCGTCCACATCGCCGGCGTGGCCGTCGACGGCATCCTCGACTCCCGCCCGGACGCCTCGCTCGCCGCCCTCGTCGACGGGCCCGGCGCCCACACCGCTGCCCAGGACGGCGCCGGCGCCTGGAAATGGCCGGCCGTCACCGGCGTTGTCATTCTCGCCTTCACTGCTTGGCGGATCCGCACGCTCACCTTGCTGTTCCGGCTCCGCCGGGCCGTACGGGCGGCCGACGCCGCCGTAGCGGCCTGATGCCCCATTTCCGAGAGAGGTGATCCGCATGAGCGGCCCTGCGAGTCCCTTTCCTCCAGGCGACTCCGGTGGACGACCGGCACTGACGTTCCGACTGGGGGCGCTGCAGGTTGCTGCCCCCATTCTGGGCGGGCTGCTGGCCGGCACCGCGTTGGCGAACGTCCTCCTGGTGGTCACCGCCGGTGAGTACATGACGTCGGGGGAGCTGCGGTCCTGCCTTTCCGCGGTCGTGATCGCGAGCCTGGTCGTTCCGGCCCTGCCTTCTCGCTACGGAGTCGAGCTCACCCACAACTGGCTTGTCGTCCTGGGGAACAGGCGTCGCGAGATCGCGTGGCGGGACATCATCGGCCTGGAGATTCGGAAGACCGCCGGGATCCGGACGGTCATCGTGGTGGTGGCTGACGGGCGCCGGATACTGCTCCGTGCGCCGATGTCCCTCCTGGACCGCCGCTTCGACCACAAGGCCCAGATCCTCACCGACTGGTGGGTCGCGGGCCGGGGTGGACCCTACGGCGGGTAGCCGCCGTCCTTCTCCTGTGTGCAGAACATCGCAGCCGACCTGCGCACCTGCGAGGCTGAATCCGGCGCAGGCACTCGAAGGCGACCTTGGTGAAAGGGCTTCGGCGCGTTCGGTCAAGCCGTGGACGCCGTGGACGCCGCGGCCGGAAGGGCGATCAGCACCGCCAGTGCCGCCGCCGCAACCGGAACCCCGTACCCCGCCGTCACCGACACCCGCTCCACCACCCACCCCCCGACCGCCGCGCCGCACGCGATCCCGCCGAGCAGGCCGGTCACCGCGAGGGTCATGCCCTCGTTCAACCGGCCCTCGGGAGTGCGGCGTTGGACGAGGGCCATGCCGGTGACCATGGTTGGGGCGGTCGCCATGCCGGCGAGGAGGAGGGCGGGGGCGAGAACGAGGAGGGAGCCGGTCAGGGAGGCGGCGAGCAGGGGGAGGGTCAGCAGCGCTGCCATGACGGCGACGCACCTCACGTAGCGCCGTTCGGCGGGACCGGTCGGCTTACGGGCCCCGTACAGCAGGCCTGCCACGCACGAGCCCGCGGCCTGGAGAGCGAGAACCGCCCCCGCCGCCGACTGATGGCCCCGCGCGTCCGCGAACGCGAGCGTGACGACTTCCATCGAGCCGAAGACCGCGCCGGTGGCGAGGAATCCGAGGAGGAGCGGGGGCATTCCGGTTGCCCGGACAGGGGACTTGGTGTTCGTACGTCGCTGAGGTGGCGGTTCCGTCGAGCGCTGGGCGGCGAAGAGCAGGACGCCCGTCATCATCAGGACGCCCCCGACCAACGTGCCCGCCTCCGGGAACAAGGTCCCGCAGAGGAAGGCCGCGAGGACCGGACCCAGCATGAAACACAGCTCGTCCGCGGCCTGTTCGAAGGAGTTCGCGGTGTGCAGGGCCTTGTCGTCGCCCTTGTGGAGGTGGGCCCAGCGGGCGCGTGACATGCCGCCGGTGTTGGGAATCGTGGCGGTGGCGGCGTAGGAGACGAACAGGGTCCAGTCGGGCGCTCCGTGGTGCACGCACAGCATCAGCGCGATGGTGCCAAGGAGGGCGAAGGCCGTCGCGGGCACGGCAACGCGCGCCTGACCGTGGCGGTCGATGAGCCGCGCGGTCCAGGGAGCGACCGCCGCCGTCGCCGCCAGACCCGTCGCGGTCACGGCACCGGCGAGCGCGTAGGACCCCCGCGACCCCGCGATCATGATGACCGCGCTCACACTGAACATGCCCATGGGGAGGCGGGCGAGGAGATTCCCGAGAGTGAAGGCGCGGGTGCCGGGAGTGCTGAAGAGGCGGCGGTACGGGCCCGGTTGGCGTCCTTGCTTGCGGCGCGGGCGGAAGTCGGTGGCGGCGAGGGTGTCGGCGGTGACGGTGGGGAGGGTGTCGGTGGTGACGGTGACGTGGGTGTCGGCGGTGACGGTGAGGAGCGGCAAGTGCGCCTGCTCGGAGGGCTGTTGCGGCGGCATGGGTCAAGCGTCGCGTCGGGCGGTGCCCGGGGTCCAACACCTACTCCGTGGTGATTGACGCACCTGGGTTGTAAGTTCGCGTGGTGTCCGCTCAGCAACCGATCCTTGATCCCCGTCTCCTCCGCGCTTTTCTCGCCGTCGCCGAAGAGCTGCACTTCACGCGTGCCGCCTCCCGTCTCTACGTCGCCCAGCAGGCCCTGAGCCGGGACGTCCGGCGCCTGGAAAGGGAGTTGGGCGCCGATCTCTTCGTACGCACGACCCGGCAGGTGGCGCTGACGGCGGACGGTGAGCGGCTGTTGCCGTACGCGCGGCGTGTGTTGGAGGCGCAGGACGAGCTGCTGTCCGCGTTCACGCGGGGGCAGCGGGAACGCCCCCTGCTCGTCGACGTCAACTCCCCGGGCCTGGTCTCCGGCCGGGTGCTCGACCGAGCCCGCGAACTCGCCCCCGGCAGCGAACTGATGGCCCGCTTCGAGAGCGGGCTCACCGGCGCGGCGGGGGAGATGCTCGCGGGCCGTCTTGATGCGTCGTTCGGGCGGTTCGCGGGGCTCGACCCGGCGCTGCGGGCCCGGCTGGAGCAGCAGCCCGTACGGTACGAGCCGATGGCCGTCGTGCTGCCCGAGGATCACCACCTCGCCGCACTGGACGAGGTGCCGCTCGCCGCTCTGGCGGGCGAGACCGTATACGCCGGTGCGGGAAATCCGCGGACTTTGGAGTGGACCGACCTGGCCCGCCACCTGTTCGAGGGACGCGGCATCGCACTCGCGCCACCTGCTCCGGTGGCCGTCGGGGCGGAGGAGTTCCGGCGGGTCATGGCGAGGACGCGGACTCCGGTCCTCGTCGTGGTGGATTTTCCGGCCATGGCGGAAACCGTCCTTAAGCCCCTCGTGGACCCCGTCCCCCTGTCACCGGTGTCTCTGGTGTGGCGCAAGGGGCTGGTTCATCCAGGAATTGACGCACTCCGGCGTGCGGCCGTCGAACTTGCGGGCGAGGAAGGATGGCTGCGGCATCCCTTGGACGTATGGATTCCGGCCACAGATGCACTCATCATGATGAGTCCCAGCTGATACCCAGCAACGTGTGTCACTGGCGTGCGCTACATTCAGTGTCCGGGCGCAGTGTGGTAATGGGGGGCGCTGGATCAGGTGGGGGCCTGATCCGGACGACGAACGAGCAAGGCCCGGAGTCGTGTGCGCACCCAGTAACTGTCCCGTGGGGGGATGCGCGTGCACGTAGAAATCTGGCGGAAAGACGCCCAACCGGTCGGACGAGATGTCGATCAGCCGAATGGTCGTGGAGCGGATCCGTCACAGCCGCAGGAGCGTGGAGTGGATCCGGCGCAGCCCCAACCGCAGTCCCAGTCGTATGGAAATGGAAACGGTCCGTTGCAGTCGCGTGACGCCGACAAGTCCTCTATACCGGAGCCCGGCGGGCCGGTGGTCTGGCCGGAGGCCGGTGGCAGAACCTCGTCCTGGCCGCTGATCCAACGACAGGGGTCGAGCGGCGCGGAGCGCGGGTCGGAACCGGAACCGGAACATGGTGGATCGGGACCGGCCTCTGAGTCGGGACCGGCTTCGGAGCCGGAGTCGGCGGCGGAGCCCCGGTCGTCGGGTGCTCAGCGCGGCCCCGCTCCGGAGTACCCGCACCCCTCCTGGGAGCAGCCCGACGAACCGGGCCACACCCATGATCCCCACGAGGTGACGATCCAACTTGACGGCGCCGGACGTCAGTTGGAGGACTGGCTGGTCCAGCAGGCCAAGGGCGAACCGGCGGCCCAGGAGGGCTCGGACGGTCCGGTCTTCGTCGACGCGTCGGGCCGGCGCAGCCGGAGATACCGCCGCCTCGGCATGCTCGTGGGCCTGGCCTGTGCCGTCTACGCCATCGTCATCGTCGTCACCCTCCTGTCGGGCAACTCGAACGCGCCCTGGATCCCGATGCCGGGCCAGCAGGAGGATCAGCCGGCGGGCCAGGTCGACACGTCACCGTTGCCCGCCGAGACGGTCGGCCCGACCGGCACGGCCGACGTCTCGCCGGGCGCGACTGCGACGACCAGTGACGGTACGACGCCGGAGCCGGGCGTCAGCCCGACGCCGGACGCCTCGGCAAGCGCCGCGAACCCGGGCACGTCCACGGACCCGAAGCCCTCGGTGTCCGCCACGGACAAGCCGGACCCGGGCACCAGCACCACGCCGGGCCCGGACCCCGATCCGACCGCCACGGCGACCGCCCCTCCCGACCCCAGTCCTCCGGTCAGCCCCACATTCCCCACGCCGTCGGACAGCCCGGTCGTCGGCGGCGGCCCGGGCGGCGGTTCGGGAGGCGGCCCGGGAAGCGTCGCCGGCGGCTCCGTCGATCAGAACCCCGTAGCGACCCTTGAGCCCGAGCCGAGCACCACCAGCTCCTCGTCCCCGGAGAACATCCTCTGATGGCATCCCGCACCAGCCGTCACGCCTCCGCGCCCCGCGCGAGGCGACCCGAACCCAGCGCCGGGCGCCGACGCCTGCCCATGCGCTATCTGCTGCCGTCGCTCATCCTCGTCGCCCTGCTGGCGATGTTGATGCTGCGCGGTTACACACACAGCGAGATCCTCGCCGACCACCGAGTCCGCCCCCCGGTGTCCTACGACCAGGTGCCCGACAAGATCCTCAGCGGCGGCCCGGTCATCGACACCCGAAGCGGCCGTACGGAGACTCTGAGAGTCCCGGACCACCGTCTCGTCCTCACCTTCGACGACGGCCCGGACCCGAAGTGGACGCCGAAAGTCCTCGACGTCCTGAAGAAACACCATGCGCACGCCGTCTTCTTCGTCACCGGCACCATGGCCTCGCGCTACCCCGAGCTGGTGCAGCGCATGGTGGACGAGGGTCACGAGGTCGGCCTGCACACCTTCAACCACCCCGACCTCTCCTACCAGTCCACGAAGCGCATCGACTGGGAGCTCTCCCAGAGCCAGCTGGCGCTGGCGGGCGCGGCGGGCATCCGTACGTCGCTCTTCCGGCCCCCGTACTCCTCCTTCTCCGACGCCATGGACAACAAGTCCTGGCCGGTGACGAAGTACATAGGGACCCGCGGCTACATCACCGTCCTCAACAACACCGACAGCGAGGACTGGAAGAAGCCCGGCGTCCGCACGATCATCGAGAACGCCACGCCCAAGCGCGGCCGGGGCGCGATCGTCCTGATGCACGACTCCGGCGGCGACCGCCACCAGACCGTCCAGGCGCTCGACAGGTTCCTGCCCCAACTCCAGCACCGTGGCTACGAGTTCGAGAACCTCACCGAGGCGCTCGACGCCCCCAGCGCGAGCACCAAGGTCACCGGACTCGACCTGTGGAAGGGCAAGACCTGGGTCAACCTGGTCCAGGCCTCGGAGAGGACCACCGACGCCCTCGTCGTCGGCATCGCCGTCATCGGCGTCCTGGTCTTCACCCGCTTCGGCCTGATGCTCCTGCTCTCCGTCCTGCACGCCCGCCGGGTGCGGCGCACCGGCTTCCGCTGGGGTCCGCTACCGATCACCGAACCGGTGTCGGTGCTGGTCCCGGCGTACAACGAGGCCAAGTGCATTGAAAACACGGTGCATTCGCTGATGGCGAGCGAGCACCCCATCGAGATCATCGTCATCGACGACGGCTCAAGTGACGGTACGGCCCGCATCGTCGAGGACCTGCGCCTGCCGAACGTACGCGTCGTACGGCAGCTCAACGCGGGCAAGCCCGCCGCCCTCAACCGCGGTATCGCCAACGCCCGTTGCGAGCTCATCGTGATGATGGACGGCGACACGGTCTTCGAACCGGCGACGGTACGCGAGCTGGTCCAGCCCTTCGCCGACCCGACCGTCGGCGCCGTCGCCGGCAACGCGAAGGTCGGCAACCGCGACTCCCTCATCGGCGCCTGGCAGCACATCGAGTACGTGATGGGCTTCAACCTCGACCGCCGGATGTACGACATGCTGCGCTGCATGCCGACGATCCCCGGCGCCGTCGGGGCCTTCCGCCGCTCCGCGCTGGAACGCGTCGGCGGCATGAGCGACGACACCCTCGCCGAGGACACCGACATCACCATGGCGATGCACCGCGACGGCTGGCGGGTCGTCTACGCGGAGAAGGCACGCGCGTGGACGGAGGCACCGGAGTCCGTCCAGCAGCTCTGGTCCCAGCGCTACCGCTGGTCGTACGGCACGATGCAGGCGATCTGGAAGCACCGCAGGGCGGTCATCGAACGAGGCCCGTCGGGTCGCTTCGGCCGAGTGGGCCTCCCCCTGGTGTCCCTCTTCATGGTCCTGGCCCCGCTCCTGGCCCCGCTGATCGACGTGTTCCTCCTCTACGGGCTGGTCTTCGGCCCGACACAGAGGACGATCCTGGCCTGGCTGGGCGTCCTGGCGATCCAGGCGGTGTGCGCGGCGTACGCCTTCCGCCTCGACCGGGAACGCATGACACACCTGCTCTCCCTTCCGCTCCAGCAGATCCTCTACAGGCAGTTGATGTACGTCGTTCTCCTCCAGTCCTGGATCACCGCGCTCACCGGAGGCCGACTGCGCTGGCAGAAGCTCCGGCGCACGGGTGTGGTGGAGGCACCGGGATCGATCCCGCGACAACCGGACCGGGACTTGCGTGACCGGACCTCGAACGATCGGAGGCCGGTCGGATGACGGCGCAGGACTACACGGCGGGTACGACACCGGCGTTGGGGGCGGCGAGGGCGGTGGTGCCTGAGCAGGCGCCGGCCGCGAGTGGTGTTGCGGACGTGGCTCCGTCCGTGAAGAGGCCGGGCCGCGACCGCTACTTGGACATGCTGCGCACGATCGCTCTGGTCCGCGTGATCGCGTACCACCTCTTCGGCTGGGCGTGGCTGACTGTCCTCTTCCCCTCCATGGGCGTGATGTTCGCGCTGGCGGGTTCGCTGATGGCGCGCTCCCTGGGCCGCCCGGCGTGGGGTGTGATCCGCGGCCGCATTCGCCGACTGCTGCCGCCTCTCTGGGCGTTCAGTGCGGTGGTACTGATCCTGCTGTACGCCGGCGGCTGGAACCTGTCGAAGGACCCGGACCACGGCGGCACCTGGGGCCTGGTCGAGATGATCAACTACGTCATCCCGATCGGTGCCCCACCGTTCCCCTGGAGCATCGGCTCCAAGTCCGGCCTGCTGGAGAACACTTGGGCTGTCCAGGCAGTGGGCCCGCTGTGGTACCTCCGCGCGTACCTGTGGTTCGTGATCGCCTCCCCGCTGCTGCTGTGGGCGTTCCGTCGCGCACCCTGGCCCACGCTCCTCGCCCCCCTGGCTCTCACCGCGGTGGTCGGCACCGGCGTGGTGTCGATCCCCGGCGAAACGGGCAACGCCGTCTCGGACTTCGCGGTCTTCGGCGGCTGCTGGGTCCTGGGCTTCGCCCACCATGAGGGCGTCCTGCCGAAGGTTCCCCGCTACCTCGCGATCTCCTGCTCGGCCCTGCTCATGGCCTTCGGCCTGTGGTGGGCGTCGGGCCATCTGGGCCCGGACGGCTGGGACTTGAACGACATCCCGCTGGCCCAGGCGACCTGGTCCTTCGGCTTCGTCGTCATCCTGCTCCAGTACGCCCCGTCGTGGCAGGAGTTGCCGGGCCGCCTGGCCAAGTGGGACAAACTGGTGACTCTGTCCAACAACCGCGCGGTGACGATCTACCTCTGGCACAACATGCTCATCATGGCCACGGTCCCGATCATCGACCTCGCGTACAACCTGCCCTTCATGCAGAGCGAGGGAGCGACCGGCCTGCTGGACTCCACGTACATGCTGTGGATGTTCGTCCTGGTCTGGCCCCTGATAGGCCTCGCGATCATCTCCGTCGGCTGGATCGAGGACCTCGCGGCGAAGCGGAGCCCCAGGTTGTGGCCGACCGGCGCGAAGCGGGGGGCTTCCCCCTCCTCCTCCCGGTCTCGGCGGAAGCCTTGATGTGAGTACGTACTTGAGGACGTACTTGAGTATCTGACGCGGTTGTGGGTGGGCGGCGTGTGGTGAAGGGTGGGTCGGGCGGGGCGGGATGGGTGCCCCTGCGCCCCACCCTCGCCTCGCTGACGCGACCCTAGGAGTGACACCCACGGATGACTCAGTGTCCTGCCCGACTCGGGGCGGTGCAGACGAAGAGGGGCCATGGCGCAGATCTGGAATTTGCGGTGGCCAACGAGGTCACCCTTCCCGCCCGCCACGGTCACTCAATCGAAGGTTCCGGAACGCTATTCAGCGCCGCTCTGTGCCGCTATGTCCGGAGTGTGTTCCCTCTTGGGTGCAATTCGCTCTGGTGTCGCCCTGCACGCCCCCGATACCGTATCGCTGCCCTCTCGAACCCCACCCCGCACAGGAGTCTGCCGTGAACCGCCGTCCCCGCCTGCTCGCCACGGCCGCCTTCGCTGCGGCCACGGCCCTCGTTCTGACCGGGTGCGGGGGCGGTGACGGTGACTCCGCGGACAACGACAAGATCGCTGGGGCTGATACGGGGGGTGAGACGTCGGCTTCGCCGAGCGCCTCTGCCTCGCAGGCCGCTGATCGGCCGAAGATCGAGTTGCCGTCGGACGTCACGGACAAGTACGAGAACTGGAAGACCGGCGACGACACCAAGGACGCAGTCCTGGCGGACACCGCCGGGCGTATCGACGCCACGAACGACGCCATCTTGCGCGGCGACGCCGGTACGACGGGGCTTTCCTTCTACTACCGGGACAAGGCGTTGACCGATGCGGTGGAGTGGGTGCAGGCGTATGTGGACGCCAACCTGTCCTTCACTGGCACGACTCGTTACTACGCACCCAAAGTCACCTTGTCCGGTGAGAAGTCGGCGGATGTCGTCTACTGCGCTGACGAGAGCAAGGGGTTCAACAAGAACCGCAAGACGAACAAAGTCGATACGACGCCCTCGGACGAGAGCCCGTACGTGCTCTACAACACGCGCCTTGAGAAGAGCGAGCAGGGCGTTTGGCAAGCCATCAACCTGATCTCGAAACGGGGAGACAAGACATGCGCCGCGTGAGCGGATGGGGACGCACCTTGGCCTTGAGTTTGATGATTTCCGTCTGTGCCGCGGCGTTGCCCGGCACCGCTGTGGCTTACGGGCCGGGTGAGGGGCAGGGGTCCGGCACCACTGGCCCTTCCGGTAACGCTGACAACAAGGGCAACATCTCAGCGACCGCGGGCGCCGTTGTCTT
Organism: Streptomyces sp. NPDC087263; assembly: GCF_044744645.1. Taxonomy (NCBI): domain Bacteria; kingdom Bacillati; phylum Actinomycetota; class Actinomycetes; order Kitasatosporales; family Streptomycetaceae; genus Streptomyces; species Streptomyces sp. NPDC087263. The sequence goes on along the minus strand of NZ_JBIUYT010000011.1, from coordinate 228,095 downwards.
TGACCGTTCGAAGAATGGTTCGGGTGAGTCGGCGGGTCCGGTGGCGTCCACCGCGAGTACATGGACCCCGCCTGCCTGTTATTACGCGCCGAAGTACTCGCCTGCTCAGTTGCAGAAGTATCTGGAGCCGATCTGGGCGGTTGATTCGACGGGTTATGAGTGGGATGCGAAGCAGCGTGACCACTACGTCGAGGGCAATCCGTACACGGACTTCAACAAGGAGAAGGCCGGTAAGGGTTATTGGTGGTCCTCGTATGTGACCGAGGGCCGCGAGGGTGATCCGGGTGCGCTCGACTGTGACGCGGACATCTTCTGGGTGGACACCGGTGATCCGCCGCCGGCGGCCATTCCGGAGGCGATTACGCCGGAGATGCTGGCGCAGTTGGCGTACGCCGAGATCCGCGTGCCCTCGACGAAGGTGACCCTGGCGCCCGAGGGCACTACCAAGGTGAATCTGCCGACGTGGGCGTGGCTGGACACAGCCGAGTTCAAGACGGTGTCGGTCACGGCTTCGGTTCCGTTGCTCGGTATCAACGCGACGACCGTCGCGGAGCCGGTCTCGCTGAAGATCGAGCCGGGGACTGCCGATGCCACGACGTACCCGGCGTCCGGGGTGTGCACGCTCAATGGTGACGACTCGATCGGTGAGGCGTACGCGGCCGGCAAGGCGGACGAGACCCCGCCGTGCGGGGTGAAGTACCTGCGTTCCTCGGGCGACGACTCGTACCAGCTGAGGGCGACCATCACCTGGAAGATCCACTGGACCGGCACCGGCGTCGACGCGGATCAGCCGCTGCCGGACGGTGAGTTCGGGGCGGAGCAGGAAGTTGTCGTGCAGGAGATCCAGGCTGTCAACCGCTGACGTTGGGACAGGACAACCGGGCAGGGAGGCCCGGCAGTACTCCTGGGGCGCTGGGCGGGATCGGACTGTGCCGGGTCGCGGTGCACCACCTCTCCTACGCGAGCGCCGACGGACACGCTCTGACCGACCGCCGCCTGCATCGGGGCTGGGCCGCTGATGACGAAGGGCGCACGCCGACCGGGTTACCGGACGAGACGGTGTTCGCCACCAAGTTGCAGCCGGCCGGCGACATGCTGGAGGCTGCGCACACCTCGGGCGTCCGCGCCGCGTGGGTGGCGGCCGACGAGGTCTACGGCGGTGGGCTGTCAGCCGCCGGTCGAGCCGCCACTCAGTCGCGCACGGTCAGCCGGATGACGGCAGCCCCTGCGGACAAGGCGCGACGAAGGTCGGCACGGTTCGGTTGTCCGTCCGGGTCGATGTGAATTCCGGCGTAGCGAGCGTGCACGGGGTTTCGGGGGAGGATCACGCGATAGAACTCGGCCGCACGCTCCTCGTCGGTGATTACCTCGGCTTCGGCCCGTACGTCGACTCCACGCAGGCGGATCGGAACTAGCTCGCCGGGACGGAGGTTGCGTCGCCAGCCTGCGACGCTGCCGACCAACAAGGCACCGTCATGCTGGGCGTACCCGACCGGATTGGAATAAATACGGCCGGTCTTACGGCCGGTCACAGTGATGATCAGCAATCGTTGGCTGAGCAGTCCGTGCAATGGCGACCGCAACAGCTTGCGAACGACCACGTCGCCAGCACGTCCAAAAAGGGTGCCGCTCATCTCAGTCTCCAAACCCATTGACTGAATATCGGTCGAAAAAGTACACCCGAGGCCGGGCATGCAACTACGAGCGTATATTACAAAGTTTATGCTTCCTATAGTGTCGGGCAGCACTGGCCTCGATTCGTCAGCGGGATCTGGAAGCAGGTCCTCTCCGGCTACGGCACCGTCGCCAACGACGTCCTCGGCACCGGTGACCCGGCCTACGACAAGAGCCTCCCGCAGCGCACCCGCGACCTCGCCAAGGGGGGAGCGGGCGTTGGCTGACGGCGTTGCCGGTGATGGGTAGCTCTGTGCCGCTACCGGGGGTGCCGTGTTGTCTTGTTTCCTCGGTGCCTGGTCGCGAGCCGGTGGCCAAAAGTCTCCAACTGGTCAGGCGTGGCCCACGGCCGGGAGGGTTTTTCATGCCTTGTATCAGGGTGTGGAGGCAGTCAAGGGTTGTTGTCACCATGACGTCCGGTTCATCGCTCTCGCGGAGGTACGGTCAGTCGGCCCCGGCCAGCCGATCCCCGCCCCGCCCCCGCCACACGCCCGCCCCGCCCCGTACGGACAATCGCAGCCCCATCCGTGCCGCAATCCCTACACCCACCCCCCAGCAGCAGCCACATACCCTGGTGCCTCCCCGCACCGGACACCCGCCGGCCCGCGGAAGCCTGACGGCGACCTCACCGACGGCCCCCCACCAGAGTGAGAGCAACGTTCCCTTCCGGTCACCCACAGCCACAGCGTGGAAACGCGCCCTCCCTACCTTCGGTCTCATCCCCAAGTACGAGACCTGAGCACCGGAGAACCGTGGAGGCGTCATGACAGCCCCAGCCCCAGCCCCAAGTCCCGGACCCCCGCCCGCAACCCCCACCCCCACCCCGAGCCGGCAAGGCCACTGGATCGACCAGTGGAACCCCGAGGACGAGACCTTCTGGAAAGAGGGCGGCGCAAAGGTCGCCCACCGCAACCTCTTCTTCTCCGTGCTGTCCGAGCACATCGGGTTCTCGATCTGGACCCTGTGGTCGGTGATGGTGCTCTTCATGGGGCCGGAGTACGGGCTGACCCCGGCGGACAAGTTCTTCATCGTGTCGATGGCGACGCTGGTCGGCGCGATCGTGCGCGTCCCCTACACCTTCGCCGTCGCCCGCTTCGGCGGCCGGAACTGGACGATCATCGCGGCGAGCATGCTGCTGGTGCCGACCGTCGCCGCGTTCGTCGTGATGGAGCCGGGCACGTCGTTCGGGACCTTCCTGGTCTGCGCGATGCTCGCGGGCGTCGGAGGCGGCAACTTCGCCTCCTCCATGACGAACATCAACTCGTTCTTCCCGCTGCGGAAGAAGGGCTGGGCCCTCGGGCTCAACGCGGGCGGCGGCAACATCGGCGTGCCGGTGGTGCAGCTCGTGGGGCTCGCGGTCATCGGGGCGAGCGGCGGACCGAGGGTGCTGCTCGGCATCTACATCCCGCTCATCGTCGTCGCCACCGTGCTCGGCGCCCGCTACATGGACAACATCTCGTCCGTGAAGAACGACACCGGCGCCGCGAAGGAAGCCGTACGCGACCCGCACACCTGGATCATGTCCTTCCTCTACATCGGGACATTCGGGTCCTTCATCGGATACAGCTTCGCGTTCGGTCTGGTGCTCCAGACACAGTTCGGGCGTACGCCGCTGGAGTCCGCGTACGTCACCTTCATCGGGCCGCTGCTCGGTTCGCTGATCCGTCCCGTCGGCGGCTGGCTCGCCGACCGCTACGGCGGCGCGAAGATCACCCTGTGGAACTTCGTCGGGATGGCCGCCGCGACCGCGGTCATCGTCGTCGCCTCCATGCAGGAGTCGCTGGCGCTGTTCACCACCGCGTTCATCGTTCTGTTCGTGCTGACGGGCCTCGGCAACGGGTCGACGTACAAGATGATCCCCGGCATCTTCCAGGCCAAGGCCGTGGCCAAGGGGCTGAGCGGAGAGGAAGCGGCCGCCTACGGCCGTCGGCTCTCCGGCGCCGCCATGGGGCTCATCGGCGCGGTGGGCGCGCTCGGCGGGCTCGGCATCAACCTCGCCTTCCGGCAGTCCTTCCTGAGCGTCGGTTCCGGCACCGGTGCCTTCGTGGGCTTCCTCGCCTTCTACGCGCTCTGCTTCGCGGTCACCTGGGCCGTATACCTTCACCGTCCGGCGGCCGCCGCGGAGGCTTCCGTACCGGCCAAGAAGGAGAAGCTCCAGCTCGGCTATGTCGAGGTGTGACGTAACACCGGCGACATGCGGCTGAACCGGGCCTGTCACGGGGCGTTGACAGGCTCGGTCAGCCGTAAGGCGAGCCAGTTACGGCCAGCCCGCCAGCCCTGAGTGCACGACGACTCGAGTGCAAGACGAGAGCCGGGACGACAGTCATGTACGACGAACAACAGCGACCAGGACCAGAAGCTCCCTCGCGCGGCCCCCTTGCTGAACCAGAAGCGCCCTCGCACAGCCCCCTCGCAGAACCGGAAGCCCCGTCGCACGGCCCCCTCGCCGGATTCACCGTGGGCGTGACGGCCGCCCGCCGGGCCGACGAGCTCGGGACGCTGCTCCAGCGGCGCGGCGCCTCGGTCGTACATGCGCCCGCCCTGCGTATCGTGCAGCTCGCCGACGACAGTGAACTGCTCACCGCCACCAAGGAGTTGATCGACCAGGCACCGGACGTGGTGGTCGCCACGACCGCCATCGGGTTCCGGGGCTGGGTCGAGGCCGCCGACGGCTGGGGGATGGGGGAGGACCTGCTCGCGCGGCTGCGCGGTGTCGAACTGCTCGCCCGCGGCCCCAAGGTCAAGGGCGCGATACGGGCCCAGGGGCTGACCGAGCACTGGTCCCCCTCCTCCGAATCCATGGCCGAAGTGCTCGACCGGCTGCTGGAGGAGGGCGTCGAGGGCCGCCGTATCGCCATCCAGCTGCACGGCGAGCCCCTGCCCGGGTTCGTCGAGTCGCTGCGGGCCGCCGGAGCCGATGTCGTCGTCGTCCCCGTGTACCGGTGGATGCCGCCCGAGGACATCGCACCCCTCGACCGGCTCCTCGACGTGGCCATCACCCGCGGCCTGGACGCGATCACCTTCACCAGCGCGCCCGCCGCCGCGTCCCTGCTGTCCCGGGCGGAGGTCCGCGGCCTGCTGCCCGAACTGCTCGCCGTCCTCCATCACGACGTACTGACCGTCTGCGTCGGCCCGGTCACCGCGCTGCCGTTGCAGGCCCACGGCATCGACACGGTCCAGCCCGAACGCTTCCGGCTCGGCCCCCTCGTACAGGTGCTGTGCAAGGAACTCCCCGGCCGGGCCCGTACGCTGCCCATCGCCGGCCACCGGGTCGAGATCCGCGGGCACGCCGTGGTGGTCGACGACACGCTGCGGCCCGTACCGCCCGCCGGCATGTCACTGCTGCGCGCCCTGTCGCGCCGGCCCGGCTGGGTGGTGGCCCGGGCCGAGCTGCTGCGCGCGCTGCCGGGCGCCGGACGGGACGAGCACGCCGTCGAGACGGCGATGGCCCGGCTGCGTACGGCACTCGGCGCGCCCAAGCTCATCCAGACGGTCGTCAAGCGCGGCTACCGGCTCGCCCTCGACCCGGCCGCGGACTCCAAGTACGACATGTGAGGCCCTCGGTACAGCAGCAGGGCACGCGCCAGGCAGGACAGCGCGAGCGTCGACAGCAGCGCTCGTACGACGTTCCACGCCACCCATGGGTCCTCGAACTCCTCGCGTACGGCGGCCGGGTCGGCGATCCTCGCGGGATCGCCGGCGTCCGCGAGCTCGTTGTTGAGCGGGATGTTCACGGTGACGGTGAGGAGGAAGGCGAGCGCGACCGCGGCGAAGCCCGCGAACACCCACCAGCGGTACGGCGACCTGCGCGACTGCCAGGCGGCGACCGCCGCGAGGAGCGGTGCGCCCAGGAAGCTCAGGAAGAACACCGGGTTCTGGATCTGGTCGTTGATGTTCTGCATGACCTCGATGAAGACGCGGTCGTCGCTGCGGGAGAGCGACGGCATGATGGTGCAGGCGAAAATGTAGAAGACCCCGGCGAACAGGCCATCGCGACCGTGGCCGCAACCAGTACACCTCCGGCGCTCCCGCGCCGCCCCGTGCTGTTGTCTGTCATGCCCTTCAGTCAACCGGCGCCACGGCACGCGCGACATGGCCGAGCCGCGCGGTCCCATAAGCGGACGTCCAGGGCGCAGACGGTACAAGGTCTTCCGGCCGGGGGTGCGGGCATGCACTGTGGGGGTATCAACTCCCCGAGGCAGTCCAGTCCCCAAGACGGCCCCAGTCTCCAATTGCAGTCCCCAGTACCCAGTCCCCAAGGCACTCTCCCAAGGTTCATGGCGGTAACCCCTAGGCGGTGACAGGCACATGGCATCGGGCATGGCCACGGCCTCGTACGAGCTGCGGTTCGACTCCGGGCGGATCTGCCTGGACCTCCTGGCGACCACCCACCCCGAGGAACGGCTCGACTCGGTGGACCGGCTGCGCGCCTGGATCGCCCGCTCCGGGCTGGTCCCCGCGGGTACGCCGCTGGTGGGCGCCGACTCCTCGTGGCTCGTCGGCTTCCGTGAACTGCGCGGGCACGTGGACCGTTTGGTGCGCGGCGAACTCGCCACCCGGCCCGCCGACGTGGCCCTGGCCCGCGTCAACGCGGTCGCGCTCGGCACCCCGCCCGCGCCCTGGGCCATGCGCGCGGACGACGGTTCGCTGCGCCCCCGGCTGCACGCGCCGCCCGGTCACGCCGAGTTGCTCTCCCTGGTCGCCAGGGACACCCTCGAACTCCTCACGGACCCGGCGGCGAGGGCGAGTTTGCGCCAGTGTGAGGGCGACAATTGCCCGATCGTCTATCTCGACACCTCACGCGGCCGGCGCAGACGGTGGTGCTCCAGCGAGGTCTGCGGCAACCGGGAGCGCGTGGCCCGGCATCGCAGGCGGGCGGCACTCGCCCGCGCGTGAACCTCCTGAACCTTCACGATGATTGGTCTGAACCTTCACCATGGCCGGTCCGACCTTCACGATCACCGGCAAAAACGAACGCCGGGAGTGTTCAGGGAATTGCAGGGCGTAACGGGGAGACTTTCTTCACACCCGGCTCAGAAAATATGTGTGACCCCTTTGAGCACGCGCGTGCCCATATCCGTACCCCGGTGTGAGCGATCGACGGGGAGACCCCGGTCGAATCGGTGACACCGGAGGTAGGCGTGCGCAAGGATTCCGCCGTGGCTGATGAACGCCCCCCAAGGGCACGACATCGCGCGTCTCAGTCCTCGGAGCCTGACGAGGAACTGATGCGCGCGCTCTATCGAGAACACGCGGGACCCCTGCTTGCCTATGTGCTGCGGCTGGTCGCAGGCGACCGGCAGCGCGCCGAGGACGTCGTACAGGAAACACTCATCCGTGCCTGGAAGAATGCCGGGCAGCTCAATCGGGCAACCGGTTCGGTACGACCCTGGCTGGTGACGGTGGCACGGCGCATCGTTATCGACGGACACCGCAGTCGGCAGGCCCGGCCGCAGGAGGTGGACCCGTCACCGCTGGAGGTCATCCCCGCGGAGGACGAGATCGACAAGGCGTTGTGGCTGATGACACTGTCGGACGCGCTGGACGACCTGACCCCTGCTCACAGGGAAGTCCTGGTCGAAACATACTTTAAGGGGCGTACGGTCAATGAGGCGGCCGAGACCCTCGGCATCCCCAGCGGCACCGTGCGATCCCGGGTTTTCTACGCCCTTCGGTCGATGAAGCTGGCGCTGGAGGAGCGGGGGGTGACGGCATGAGTACCTACGGGGGTTACGGAACGGGTGGTCCGGGAGCCATGCAGGGTGCACGGGGAGAGCAGAACCCCGGTGACATTCACGAGACCGTCGGCGCATACGCCCTCGGCATCCTCGACGACGCCGAGGCGACCGTCTTCGAAGTCCATCTCGCGAGTTGTGAGTGGTGCGCCCAGCAGCTCGACGAGCTCGCCGGGATGGAACCGATGCTCGCCGCACTCGCGGATCTGCCCGCCTCGCAGGGCAGCCCGGCGATCGGTGAGTCGCTCGCCGCACGCCCGAGCTCGCAGCTCGCGGTACGGCTGGTCGACGAGGTGTCCGAGCGGCGTGCCCTGAAGCGTCGGCGGAGTTTCTACATGGTGGCGGCCGCGGCCGCGCTGATCATCGCCGGTCCGCTGACCGTGTTCGCGGTCAACGGCGGCGGCGACGGCACCACGACACCCGAGGCGGTGGCCACCAGCCCCGCCAAGGAAGCCTTCGACGGCCTGACCGACAAGGTCACGGCCACGGACCCGAGCACCAAGGTCACCGCCGTGGTCGCCATGGAGTCCAAGCCCTATGGCACCTACGCCGTCCTGGAGCTCAAGAACGTCGCGGGCCCGGAGAAGTGCTCCCTGATCGCGGTCGGGAAGAACGGCGAACGCGAGACGGTCACCTCCTGGTCGGTCCCGGAGTGGGGTTACGGCCTCCCCGGTGCCAAGACGGAACAGGCCAAGTCCCCGCTCTACGTGAACGGCGGCGCGGCCTTCACCCCGAACGAGATCGACCACTTCGAGGTCATGACCTTCGGCGGGAAGCAGCTCGTGGAAGTGGACGCCTAACTCGTAGAACTCGTGGAAATGGTCCATAAATGCTCATGGAAGCGGACGCATAAAGGGACGCGTGAGCGAACCTGGAGCGCGCGCGTAGCCCTAAGGGCCCCCCTTCGCGTACGGTTGACGGCTGCCCAGCACGTCAGAAGGGGGCCCGGTGGCCGCTCAGGCTCAGCAGGAAACCGCGCTCGGTTCGGTCCACGATTCCGCACGGCAGGACTCCCTCAGGGACGACTCCGTTCGGGACCGTGAGATCAGCGTCGAACAGGAACATCTCGACCGGGTATACCGGCGCCTCGAGGAGAAGATCCACGAGGCGGAGTTCCTCATGAACGACGCCGCCAAGCGCGGTCAGGTCGGGACACCGGGGGCGCTCGCCGAGCGCGACGCCCAGGTGTTCCGGGCGGGAATTCACCTCAACCGCCTGAACAACGAGTTCGAAGACTTCCTCTTCGGCCGGATCGACCTACTCCTGGGGAAGGACGGCACAAAGGGTCCGGACGGCGCGTACACGGCGGTGGAACCCGCCGAGGGCGCCGTGCGTGACGACGAGACCGGTCGTCAGTCCGCAGACATCGCGGAGACGCTGCACATCGGCCGTATCGGTGTCCTGGACACGGACTACGCGCCGCTGGTCATCGACTGGCGGGCGCCCGCAGCGGCCCCGTTCTACCGTTCGACCCCGGTGGAGCCGGGCCGGGTGGTGCGGCGCCGGGTCATCCGTTCCAAGGGCCGCAGGGTGCTCGGCGTCGAGGACGACCTCATGCGCCCGGAGCTCAAGGCCACTCTCGACGGCCAGGAACTCCCGGTGATCGGCGATGGCGCCCTGATGGCCGCCCTCGGCCAGGCCCGCAGTCACACCATGCGGGACATCGTGTCGTCCATCCAGGCCGAGCAGGACCTGGTGATCCGCGCGCCCGCCGCCTCGGTGACGTATGTCGAGGGCGGCCCGGGAACCGGCAAGACCGCCGTGGCCCTGCACAGGGCGGCCTACCTCCTGTACCAGGACCGCCGCCGTTACGCGGGCGGCATCCTGATCGTCTCCCCGACGCCTCTGCTGGTCGCCTACACCGAGGGCGTCCTGCCCTCCCTCGGTGAGGAGGGCCAGGTCGCCATCCGTGCCATCGGCTCCCTCGTCGACGGCGCGGAGGCCGCCCTGTACGACTCCCCGGCGGTGGCCCGTGCCAAGGGCTCGTACCGGATGCTCAAGGTGCTGCAGAAGGCGGCGCGGGGGGCGCTGGAGGCGCCGTCGGGGTCCTCCGGGCGGTCGCCCCATGGCGGCCGGTCAGCCGCGGACGCCCCGGACCAGCAGCTCTCCTTCGGCGACGGAGACGGCAACGGCTTCGACGACGACGACGACGGGGACGGGGACGACGCAAGGCGGCAGGCCCGCACCGGCCCCCTCACACGCCTCCGTGTCGTCGCCTTCGGGCGCCGTCTGGAGCTGGAGGCCCCCGAGCTGGACCGGATCCGCAACAACGCGCTGAGCGGTACGGCGCCCGTGAACCTGTTGCGTCCGCGGGCCCGGAAGCTGCTGCTCGACGCGCTGTGGGCGCGCTCGGGGGCCGGTACGCGGCACTCGGACCCGGAGCTGGCGGCCGAGCTGCGCTCGTCGTTCGACGAGGACGTCACGTCCGAGGACAGCTTCATCGAGTTCCTGGACGTGTGGTGGCCGGAGCTGACCCCACGGGGCGTGCTGGCCGCCATGGCCGACGAGCGCCGACTGGGACGCTGGGCGCGGCGGATCCTCAACCCCGGTGAGGTGCGGCGGGTGGCGCGCTCCCTCAAGCGGGACGGGCTCTCCGTGCACGACGTGGCCATGCTCGACGAGCTGACCGCCATCCTGGGCAGTCCCGCCCGGCCCAAGAAGCGGCGCGACCTGGACCCGCTGGACCACCTCACCGGGCTCGAAGAGCTCATGCCCACGCGTGAGGAGACGCAGTGGGAACGCGCCGAGCGGCTGGCGCAGGAGCGGACCGAGTACGCGCACGTCATCGTCGACGAGGCGCAGGACCTCACGCCCATGCAGTGGCGGATGGTCGGGCGGCGCGGCAGGCACGCCACCTGGACCGTGGTGGGCGATCCCGCCCAGTCCTCGTGGTCCGACCCGGAGGAGGCCGCCGAGGCCCGTGACGAGGCCCTGGGCAGCCGCCCCCGGCGCCGTTTCACCCTCAGCGTCAACTACCGCAACCCGGCGGAGATCGCCGAACTGGCCGCCAAGATCCTGGCCCTCGCCATGCCGGGCGCTCAGTCCCCGTCCGCCGTACGGTCCACCGGCGTGGAGCCCCGCTTCGCCGTCGTACGGGACTCACTCGCGCAGACCGTACGAGCGGAGGCCGCCGGCCTCCTGGACCGTGTCGACGGCACCGTGGGCGTCGTCGTGGCCATGAACCGGCGCGAGGAGGCCGCCCGCTGGCTCAAGGGCCTCGGCGACCGTGTGGTGGCGCTGGGCAGCCTGGAGGCGAAGGGCCTGGAGTACGACGCGACGGTCGTCGTCTCGCCCGCGGAGATCGCCGACGAGTCACCGGCAGGCCTGCGCGTGCTCTACGTCGCCCTGACGCGGGCGACCCAGCAGCTGACCATCGTCTCGGCGGACCGGGACGAGCCGGACGGGAACGGGGTGCCTGACCTGCTGCGGGACTGAGGGTCCCGGCAACGCGGAGAGGCCCCCGTCACCTTGCGGTGACGGGGGCCTCTCGTTCGTTCAGCGACACCGACCCGCCATGCTCGCCTCGCGGCAAGAGGTCGCTCGTAGCGACGAAGGTTGGGCCCGGGGGCTTGGATCGGGCCGGTGTCACGTCCAAGGTAACAAACGATCCCCGCAAGGCAATTCCCGTCCCGAAAGTTCATTTCCGCGGCGCCGGGTTCCGGTAGGGATTCCGCAGGGTTCCAACGGGTTACAGCGGGTTCCGACCGCGATCGCCCCTCCTGTCGCCGCCGTCACTATCGTATGGTGGAATAAGTTTTCCGAAAGTCTCGAGTGCCCGCGAACAAAACGTTCGCAACCCGGGGCGGTTGGCACGTACTCAGGGGTAGGTGCGACGATCGGAAGGCATACCGCGAGACAGTGCGACCCAGCAGTACACGGTGAAAGCAGAGGAAGTCGGCCATGGCAACGGCGCCCAGCGTCTCCTACTCGATTACGGTCCGACTGGAGGTGCCCGCGAGCGGAACCGCGGTCTCCCAGATCACCACGGTCGTAGAGTCCCACGGAGGCTCGGTGACCGGCCTCGACGTGACCGCCTCCGGTCACGAGAGGCTCCGGATCGACGTCACGATCGCGGCGACCTCCACGGCGCACGCCGACGAGATCGTCAAGCAGCTGCGTGGCATCGACGACGTGACGCTCGGCAAGGTGTCCGACCGTACGTTCCTCATGCACCTCGGCGGCAAGATCGAGATGCAGTCCAAGCACCCGATCCGCAACCGCGACGACCTCTCGATGATCTACACACCGGGTGTGGCCCGCGTCTGCATGGCGATCGCCGAGAACCCCGAGGACGCCCGGCGGCTGACCATCAAGCGCAACTCCGTTGCGGTCGTGACGGACGGATCCGCCGTGCTCGGGCTCGGCAACATCGGCCCGATGGCCGCCCTCCCGGTGATGGAGGGCAAGGCGGCGCTCTTCAAGCGCTTCGCCGGCATCGACGCCTGGCCGATCTGCCTGGACACCCAGGACACCGACGCGATCGTCGAGATCGTGAAGGCCATCGCCCCCGGCTTCGCGGGGATCAACCTGGAGGACATCTCGGCGCCCCGCTGCTTCGAGATCGAGGCCCGGCTGCGCGAGGCCCTCGACATCCCCGTCTTCCACGACGACCAGCACGGCACCGCGATCGTCGTCCTCGCCGCCCTGACGAACGCCCTGCGGGTCGCGAGCAAGGCGATCGGCGACATCCGTGTCGTCATGTCCGGTGCGGGCGCGGCCGGTACGGCCATCCTCAAGCTGCTGCTCGCCGCGGGCGTCAAGAACGCCGTCGTCGCCGACATCCACGGTGTCGTGCACGCGGACCGTGCGGACCTCGTGGACGCCGCCGCCGATTCGCCGCTGCGATGGATCGCCGACAACACCAACCCCGAGGGCCTCAGGGGCACGTTGAAGGAGGCCGTGCGCGGCGCCGACGTGTTCATCGGCGTCTCGGCCCCGAACGTGCTCGACGGCGACGACGTGGCCGCGATGGCCGACCAGGCCATCGTGTTCGCGCTTGCGAACCCCGACCCCGAGGTCGACCCGGCGATCGCCCGCCAGACGGCGGCGGTTGTCGCCACCGGCCGCTCGGACTTCCCCAACCAGATCAACAACGTCCTGGTCTTCCCGGGCGTCTTCCGTGGCCTCCTGGACGCCCAGTCGCGTACCGTCAACACGGAGATGATGCTGGCTGCCGCCACCGCCCTGGCGGACGTGGTCACCGAGGGCGAGCTCAACCCGAACTACATCATCCCGAGCGTCTTCAACGACAAGGTCGCGGGCGCGGTCGCCGGAGCGGTGCGGGACGCCGCGAAGGCGGCCGGGGTGACCGAGTCGGGCAGCGCACCCGCGTAAGCAGGGCCCCGCGGAAGCTGTGACGACCGCCACGACCGTCACAGCTCCGGCGCGTCGTGGAAGGCGGGACCTGCGGCCGCCTTTAGGGTGGCGGCCAGGCTCACGCCTCGTTCACGCCTTGCGCAGGCCTTTCCGTGTGACCCCCAAGGGTGTTCCTGTGACTCCCCGGGGGTGCCGGATTGGCTTTCCCGCCGCAGGTGGGGGCAGGATGCGTCTTCGGGCGCGAGGGTCTGGCGACGGACCCGGGTCCGGGGACCGACCGAGGACCCTGGCAGCATCGGCTTCACTGTGCCCGGTATGCGGCTCCGCCGCGTGGCACGCCTCAACAGCAAGAAGAACACGGGAGTAACGACATGAACCGCAGTGAGCTGGTGGCCGCGCTGGCCGACCGCGCCGAGGTGACTCGCAAGGACGCCGACGCCGTTCTGGCCGCCTTCGCCGAGACCGTCGGTGAGATCGTCGCCAAGGGCGACGAGAAGGTCACCATCCCCGGCTTCCTGACCTTCGAGCGCACCCACCGTGCCGCTCGCACCGCGCGCAACCCGCAGACCGGCGACCCCATCCAGATCCCGGCCGGCTACAGCGTGAAGGTCTCCGCTGGCAGCAAGCTCAAGGAAGCCGCCAAGGGCAAGTAAGGCCTGCGCCGCCCGCGTCAGGGGCGGAGCACGGCAGAGCAGTACGCCAATGGGGCGGCCCCCTTCACCGGGTGGCCGCCCCATCGTCGTACCCACGACTGCTTCCGTTACGCGAGAGCCTTGCCCGGCAGCTCGACCTTCGCGCCGAGTTCCACCAGCTTCTCCATGAAGTTCTCGTAGCCGCGGTTGATCAGGTCGATGCCGTGCACGCGTGAGGTGCCCTGGGCCGCCAGTGCCGCGATGAGGTACGAGAAGCCGCCGCGGAGGTCGGGGATGACCAGGTCGGCGCCCTGGAGCCGGGTGGGGCCCGAAACGACCGCGGAGTGCAGGAAGTTGCGCTGGCCGAAGCGGCAGTGCGAGCCGCCGAGGCACTCGCGGTAGAGCTGGATGTGTGCGCCCATCTGGTTGAGCGCGGAGGTGAATCCGAGACGGGACTCGTACACCGTCTCGTGGACGATCGAGAGGCCCGTCGCCTGGGTGAGGGCGACGACCAGCGGCTGCTGCCAGTCGGTCTGGAAACCGGGGTGGACGTCCGTCTCCAGGGCGATCGACTTGAGCTGGCCACCGGGGTGCCAGAAGCGGATGCCCTCGTCGTCGATCTCGAAGGCACCACCGACCTTGCGGTAGGTGTTCAGGAACGTCATCATCGAGCGCTGCTGGGCGCCCCGGACGTAGATGTTGCCTTCGGTCGCCAGCGCCGCGGACGCCCAGGAGGCGGCCTCCAGACGGTCCGGCAGGGCCGCGTGGGTGTAGCCGCCGAGCGAGTCGACACCGGTGATGCGGATCGTCCGGTCGGTGTCCATGGCGATGATCGCGCCCATCTTCTGCAGTACGCAGATGAGGTCCTCGATCTCGGGCTCCACGGCCGCGTTGGCCAGTTCGGTGACGCCCTCCGCCAACACCGCCGTCAACAGGACCTGTTCGGTCGCGCCCACCGACGGGTACGGCAACTGGATCTTCGTACCGCGCAGCCGCTGCGGGGCCTCCAGGTACTGGCCGTCCGCCCGCTTCTCGATCTTCGCGCCGAACTGCCGCAGCACCTCGAAGTGGAAGTCGATGGGCCGGCCGCCGATGTCACAGCCGCCCAGGCCCGGGATGAAGGCATGGCCCAGGCGGTGCAGCAGCGGACCGCAGAACAGGATCGGGATCCGGGACGAACCCGCGTGCGCGTCGATGTCCGCGACGTTCGCGCTCTCGACGTGCGACGGGTCGAGCACCAGCTCGCCCGGCTCCTCTCCCGGACGGACCGTCACCCCGTGCAACTGGAGCAGTCCGCGTACGACTCGCACGTCTCTGATGTCGGGGACATTGCGCAGTCGGCTCGGCGCGCTGCCCAGCAGGGCGGCCACCATGGCCTTCGGTACGAGGTTCTTCGCACCGCGGACCCGGATCTCGCCCTCGAGCGGGGTTCCGCCGTGGACAAGCAGTACGTCGTCAGAGCCGTTGACGGTCATGTATCTCGCGATCCGATGAGTTGGGCAGGAGTGATTCGTCGGCAGGCAAGTCGTTGCAGGAGCCGGAGAGTAAGGGTAATGGCCGCCTACCCCCCTTCCGTAAGCCCAAGGGCCTCTCAGCTCCGTCATAGCTTTGCCACAACACGAACCGTTCCTAATCGGGCACACGGGGTCACCGGTAACGGCGTGCGCGGGGGGCGCTTCTCTACGCCCTGAGCTGCATTCACACAGGTACTCGCATTGGCTCCCCGCTCACGGGGAAGATGCGGGATCATGTCTCGCATGACCGAGGTGTCCTCGCTCACAGGGCGGCTGCTCGTGGCTACGCCGGCCCTGGCGGATCCGAACTTCGACCGCGCGGTGGTGCTGCTCCTCGACCACGACGAGAAGGGCTCGCTCGGTGTCGTCCTCAACCGCCCGACCCCCGTGGAGGTCGGCGACATCCTGGAGGGCTGGGCGGACCTGGCCGGCGAACCCGGCGTCGTCTTCCAGGGCGGCCCCGTCTCGTTGGACTCGGCGCTCGGCGTCGCGGTCATCCCCGGCGGTGCGTCCGGCGAGCGCATCCCGCTCGGCTGGCGCCGTGTGCACGGCGCGATCGGCCTAGTCGACCTGGAGGCACCGCCGGAACTCCTCGCCGCCGCCCTCGGCTCGCTCCGTATCTTCGCCGGGTACGCAGGTTGGGGCCCGGGTCAGCTGGAGGCGGAACTGACCGAGGGCGCCTGGTACGTCGTCGAGTCCGAGCCCGGAGACGTCTCCTCCCCGTCCCCCGAACGGCTCTGGCGCGAGGTCCTGCGCCGCCAGCGCAACGAACTGGCGATGGTGGCGACGTACCCGGACGACCCTTCCCTCAACTGATGCCTGTGACCTTCAGTACCCTTGGCGTTATGAGCACTCTTGAGCCTGAGACCCAGCCCCAGCGAGGCACGGGGACGGGGACCCTCGTGGAGCCGGCACCGCAGGTGTCGCACGGCGACGGGGACCACGAGCGCTTCGCCCACTATGTCCAGAAGGACAAGATCATGGCGAGCGCCCTGGAAGGTACGCCCGTCGTGGCCCTCTGCGGCAAGGTGTGGGTGCCGGGCCGCGACCCGAAGAAGTACCCCGTGTGTCCCATGTGCAAGGAGATCTACGAGTCCATGGGCGCCGGCGGGGGAGACAAGGGCAAGGACGGCGACAAGAAGTAACGCCGCCGGGTTCTTCGGCACAGTAGGCCGCGTAGGTGGATCTGGCATGGCCGCGGCATCCCGGTGTGGGGTGCCGCGGTTTTGGTGTACCCGGGGGTGGGCGTGGAGTTGTTGCTGAGGGCGCGGGAACTGGCGATGGCACGGAAGTTCCGCGAGAGCCGGGCGCTGGTGGAACGGGCCGAGCCGGAGAGTGCGCGGGAGTTGAGCCTCGCGGCCTCGGTGCTGGGCGAACTCCGCGATCCGCAGGCGGCGTTGCCGCTGGCGCGACGGGCGGTGGAGTTGGCTCCGGACGACTGGCGAGGGTATCTGGCGGTGTCCGACGCCGCCTATCAGCTGCGGTGGTGGGGTGAGTCGGTCGCGGCTGCCCGTACGGCGGTGGAGCTGGCGCCGGAGGAGGCGCAGGCGCACCGGGCCCAGGGCGTGGCTGCGAACCGGATCGCGGGCGGCGGCCGTGAGGCGAGACGGGAACTGAAGCGCACCAGGGAACTTGGGGGTCGTGGGGCGATGCGGATGCCCGGGCGACGTAGCCCGTGGTGGTTCGTGGTGTTCCTCGCGCCGCTCGCGGGTCCTGCCGTGCTCCCGACGGTGGGCGCCTGGCCGGACACCGTGGACGAACTGATGCTGCTGTCGCATGTGTTGCTTCCCGTGTTGCTTCTGTTGCTCATCGTCGTGCCCAGCCGGGCCGGCCTCACCTGGCCCGAGCGGATCGCGGAGATACGGGCCGTGAACGAGGAGCGGTACGGCGGCGGGGGCCACGCGGGGCGCACCAGGGCCGGGCTGGCGGCGCTCCTCTGGGGCTGCGCTCTGGCAGGGGGCGCCGCACTGCTCGCGGTACCCGGTGCCGACGGAGACCCGCTGCCCGCGCCGGTCGTCGCGTCGGCGGTGCCGATCGGCGGGGCGGTGCTGGCGATCGTCGCGCGGCGCACCGTACGCCTCTGGTACGGGGAGCGCTTCCTGCGTGAGGTGTTCCTGCCGAGCGTCGTCGTGCGCGTCCATCTGGTCGTGGCGGGCGCGCTGGGCGGAGGCGTGCTGCTGTTGGCGCTCGGCGACGCGCCTCCGGGGCCGTGGCAGGTGCTGCTCATCGGGAGCGTGGGGTGGTTCTTGGTCGGCACGATCTCCGCGCTCTTCCTTCAGGGGCGTGCCGGGCCGGAGCAGCAAGCCGTCGGCCGGGCGCCCGTCGAGCCGGAGAAGAAGGCCCTCGACGGCTGACCGTTGCACGGAGTGCGTCACGTGGTCACGAAGTGGTTGAGACCTCTTGTGGGCATGTTCATGTACTCCATAGCCTCCAGTGTGTTGTGCAGAGCGAAACAGCCATTGCGTATGTTGCAACGCACCCCACCGGAGGATGCTCAATGAAGCTCTCTGTCAGAACAGCCGTCGCCGTCACCACCCTTGTGGTTCTCGCCGCCTGCGCCCCCCAGACCTCCGACGACTCGACCTCCGAGAAGGACGAGAAGACCGGCACGCTGCGGGTCTGGCTCTTCCAGGAGGTCAACAACGCGCCCAAGCAGAAGGTCGTCGACGCGGCCGTCGACACCTTCGAGAAGGCCCACGAGGGTGCCGACGTACAGATCGAGTACATCCCCGTGGAGACCCGCGCCCAGCGCGTCAAGGCCGCGTTCAACGACCCTGCGAGCGCCCCGGACCTCATCGAGTACGGCAACACGGACACCGCCGGTTATGTGAAGGACGGCGGACTCGCCGACGTCA
Organism: Streptomyces sp. NPDC087263; assembly: GCF_044744645.1. Taxonomy (NCBI): domain Bacteria; kingdom Bacillati; phylum Actinomycetota; class Actinomycetes; order Kitasatosporales; family Streptomycetaceae; genus Streptomyces; species Streptomyces sp. NPDC087263. The sequence goes on along the minus strand of NZ_JBIUYT010000011.1, from coordinate 210,369 downwards.
CCGAGGAGTTCGCCGACTGGAGCGACTCCAAGGACACCGACCCCACGGCCAAGCAGTCCGTGACGGTGGACGGGAAGATCTACGGCGCCCCGTACTTCGTCGGCGTCCGCGCCCTCTACTACCGCACCGACGTCTTCGAGGAGCTCGGTCTCGAAGTCCCGAAGACACAGGCCGAGTTGATCTCCACGGCCAAGGACATCCGCGCCGCGAAGCCGGACCTGTACGGCCTCGCGGTCGGCGGCGCCTACACGTACGGCGCGATGCCGTTCATCTGGTCCAACGGCGGGGAGATCGCGAACGGCAAGGGCGGCTCGTACGCCTCCGCCATCGACAGCGCCGCGGCCCGGAAGGGCATCGAGACCTACACCTCCCTCTTCGGCGACGACAACTGTCCGGCCGCCAAGTGTGCGGGCATGGGCGGCAACGACACGGTGACGGCCTTCGCTTCGGGCAAGGCGGGCATGGCCATCGGCGGTGACTTCAGTCACGCGGCGATCGAGGCGGGGGCGGTCAAGGGCAAGTACGCCGTCGTGCCGCTGCCCGGCCTGAAGTCGGGCGAGATAGCCCCGGCGTTCGCGGGTGGCAACAACCTCGGCGTGCTGAAGAGCACCTCGCACCGCACGCTCGCCGTCGACCTGATGGAGGAGCTGGCTTCGAAGAAGACCCAGGGCGAGCTGTTCGACGCCATGGGCTTCCTGCCGACGTACACCGATGTGCGGGCCGACGTCGCCAAGAGAGAGCCGTTCGTGAAGCCCTTCGTGCAGACGCTCGCCGCGGGCGCCAAGTTCGTGCCGGCCTCGCCCGCCTGGGCGCAGATCGACGCCTCGCTCGTGCTGCCGACGATGTTCCAGGAGATCGTCAGCGGCAAGAAGGACGTGGCGGCGGCCTCGAAGGACGCGGCGACGAAGATGGACGACGCGTTCAGCTCCGTGGGCTGAGCGGATGACCACGCACGACGCGCTCGCCGAGCGCGGCACAGTGACCAAGGCGCGCCCTGCCCGACCGCGCCGCACCACCCGACCCGGGCGCCGAGGCCCCCGCTGGACCCCCTGGCTCTACCTCGCCCCCGCCCTCGTCGTCCTCGGCGGCCTGCTGGTCTACCCGATCTACCAACTCGGCCTGATCTCGCTCCTGGAGTACACCCAGGCCCAGGTCAGCGGCGGCGAACCGACCACCTTCGAGGGCTTCGGCAACTACGCGACGCTCTTCGCCGACGAACAGTTCTGGCAGGTGCTGGTCACCACGGTCGTGTTCGCGGCGGCCTGCGTGGTCTCCACGCTGGCCGTCGGCTGCGCGCTCGCGGTGCTCCTCACGCGGGTACGTGCCGTGCCCAGGCTCGCGCTGATGGTGGCCGCGCTCGGGGCCTGGGCGACCCCGGCCGTCACCGGCTCCACGGTCTGGCTGCTGCTCTTCGACCCCGACTTCGGGCCCGTCAACCGGCTGCTGGGGCTCGGCGACCACTCGTGGACGTACGGCCGCTTCAGCGCCTTCGCGCTGGTACTCCTCGAAGTGGTCTGGTGCTCCTTCCCGTTCGTGATGGTGACGGTGTACGCCGGCATCCGCTCCGTACCGTCCGAGGTCCTGGAGGCGGCGGCCCTGGACGGTGCCTCGCAGTGGCGGATCTGGCGCTCGGTGCTCGCGCCGATGCTCCGGCCGATCCTGGTCGTCGTCACCATCCAGTCGGTCATCTGGGACTTCAAGCTCTTCACGCAGATCTACGTGATGACGAACGGCGGCGGCATCGCCGGACAGAACCTCGTGCTGAACGTGTACGCGTACCAGAAGGCGTTCGCCGCCTCGCAGTACAGCCTCGGCTCGGCGATCGGCGTGGTGATGCTGCTGATGCTGCTGGGGGTCACGCTGGTGTATCTGTGGCTGCTGCGCAGGCAGGGGGAGGAACTGTGAACCTCATGGGTGGCTTCGTACGACGTCCGTGGCGGCTCGCCGCCGAGGTGTCCGCGCTGCTGATCGCGGTCGTGGTCGCCTTCCCTCTGTACTGGATGGTGCTCAGCGCCTTCAAGCCGGCCGGGGAGATCGAGTCCACCGATCCCAGGCCGTGGACTCTGGCGCCTTCGCTGGATTCCTTCCGGCGGGTCTTCGGACAGCAGGAATTCGGCCGGTACTTCCTCAACAGCCTTGTCGTGGCGTGCACGGTGGTCGTCGTCTCGGCACTGATCGCGTTTCTCGCGGCGACGGCGGTGACACGATTCCGCTTCCGTTTCCGCACCACTCTGCTGATCATGTTCCTGGTCGCGCAGATGGTGCCCGTGGAAGCACTGACGATCCCTCTCTTCTTCCTGATGAGGGACTTCGGCCAGCTGAACACGCTGGGTTCGCTGATCCTGCCGCACATCGCCTTCTCGCTGCCGTTCGCGATCTGGATGCTGAGGGGTTTTGTGAAGGCTGTTCCTGAGGCGCTGGAAGAGGCCGCGTACATCGACGGGGCGAGCCGTGCGCGATTCCTCTGGCAGATCCTTTTCCCGCTGGTCTTCCCGGGGTTGGTGGCCACCAGCGTGTTTTCCTTCATCTCGGCCTGGAACGACTTCCTGTTCGCCAAGTCCTTCATCATCAGCGACACGGCACAGTCCACCCTGCCGATGGCACTCCTCGTCTTCTTCAACCCCGACCAGCCGGACTGGGGCGGCGTGATGGCGGCGTCCACGGTGATGACGATTCCGGTGCTGATCTTCTTCGTACTCGTACAGCGACGGCTGGTCTCCGGGCTGGGCGGAGCGGTAAAGGACTGACGTGACTGAACTGATTCCCGCACCCCGCAGCCTCGTCGCCGGTTCCGGCGAGGTGCGGCTGACGGCGCACTCCCAGCTCTACGCCGGCACCGCGTTGGAGGGTGTCGGCCAGTGGCTGCGCAACGCCCTCCGGCAGGCCACCGGCCTGCCGCTGCGCGAGGGGCGGGAGCTCGACGACACCGACGGCGACGGCATCGGACTCCAGCTCGACCCCGAACTCGGCCCCGAGGAGTACCGCCTCGTCAGCGACCCGACCGGCGTTCTCATCGAGGGTGGCAGTGCGGCCGGCGTCTTCTGGGGCGCCCAGACGCTGCGGCAGCTCCTCGGCCCGGACGCGTACCGAAAGGCCCCGCTCAGCCTCGACCGCACCTGGGCCGTGCCGCACGTCACGATCGAGGACGGACCCCGATTCGGCTGGCGCGGCCTCATGCTCGACGTCGCCCGGCACTTCATGCCCAAGGACGGAGTGCTGCGCTATCTCGACCTGCTGGCCGCCCACAAACTCAATGTCTTCCACTTCCACCTCACCGATGACCAAGGCTGGCGTGTCCAGATCAGGCGCTACCCGAAGCTGACGGAGGCCGGGTCCTGGCGGGCGCGCACGAAATTCGGCCATCGGGCCTCGCCGCTGTGGGACGAGAAGCCGCACGGAGGCTTCTACACGCAGGAGGACATCCGCGAGATCGTGGCGTACGCGGCCGAGCGGCATATCACCGTCGTCCCCGAAATCGACATCCCGGGGCACAGCCAGGCGGCCATCGCCGCGTATCCGGAACTCGGCAACACCGACGTCATCGACACGACCTCCCTCTCCGTCTGGGACACCTGGGGCGTCTCCAAAAACGTACTCGCCCCCACTGACAACGTCCTGCGCTTCTACGAGGGGGTCTTCGAGGAACTCCTCGACCTGTTCCCCTCGGAGTTCATTCACGTCGGCGGTGACGAGTGCGCCAAGGACCAGTGGAAGGAGTCACAGACGGCGCAGACGCGTATCAAGGAGTTGGAGCTCGCGGACGAGGCCGAGTTGCAGTCCTGGTTCATCCGGCACTTCGACAACTGGCTCTCCGCGCGCGGGCGTCGGCTGATCGGCTGGGACGAGATCCTGGAGGGCGGCCTTGCCGAAGGCGCCGCCGTTTCGTCCTGGCGCGGCTATGCGGGCGGCGTCACCGCCGCTCGCGCGGGCCACGACGTCGTGATGTGCCCCGAGCAGCATGTGTACCTGGACCACCGTCAGGCCCCGGGCGAGGACGAGCCGGTGCCCATCGGCTACGTGCGCACCCTGGAGGACGTCTACCGCTTCGAGCCCGTGCCGGCGCAGCTCACCGAGGAGGAGGCGCGGCATGTGATCGGCACCCAGGCCAATGTGTGGACCGAGGTGATGGAGGATCAGGCGCGCGTGGATTACCAGACGTTCCCGAGGCTGGCCGCTTTCGCCGAGGTCGCCTGGAGCGCCCTGCCCCCCTCCGCGGAACGGGACTTCGCGGACTTCGAGCGGCGGATGGCCGTCCATTACGGGCGCCTTGACACCCTGGGAGTCGGGTATCGCCCGCCCACGGGGCCCCTGCCGTGGCAGCAGCGGCCGGGCGTCCTCGGACGCCCGATCGAGGGGCGGCCCCCGAACGTGTGAGGTACCCCCGGAGGCGTACCGCGCCTCCGGGGTGTTCCCGCGCAACAGTGGCCCTACGGGGAACAAGGCTCCCAAGAGTCACCGAAGAGTGGCATTTCGTGCTCACCGGTGATGCCGTGCGAAAACGGACCATCTCCCTGGTGAGGGGGGCGAATGCCTCCTAGTGGACCCCCGCGTCGGGGACCGGCGAAGATGTGCCAGAGTTGCCACGTCCGCCCTGTCAGCACGTACCGTACGGCAGCACAGGTGGGACCAGGTGGGGCAGCGGGAAGGGGTAGCCGGTTTGACCACGCACGCACCGCAGGCGGCGCAGGCCGTGACGCTGCCCGGCTCGTTGGACGAGGCGGTCGCGGCCCTGGCCGCCATGCCCGCCGCCGTTCCCGTGGCGGGCGGCACTGACCTCATGGCCTCGATCAACTCCGGACAGCTGCGGCCCGCCGCACTCGTCGGCCTCGGCAGGATCAGCGAGATCCGCGGCTGGCAGTACCTGGACGGCCACGCGCTGCTCGGCGCCGGCCTCACCCACGCGCGCATGGGCCGCCCCGACTTCGCGGCCCTCATCCCCGCGCTCGCCGCCTCGGCGCGCGCGGCGGGCCCGCCGCAGATCCGCAACGCGGGCACCCTGGGCGGCAACATCGCCTCGGCGTCCCCCACCGGGGACGCGCTGCCGGTACTGGCCGCCCTGGAAGCCGCGTTGATCATCGCGGGCCCCGGTGGAGCCCGCCGTGAGATCCCGGTCTCGCACCTGCTCGCGGGCGTGGAGATGCTCCGCGCCGGCGAGCTCATCGGCTACGTGCGCGTGCCGCTGCTGCACGCGCCCCAGGTCTTCCTGAAGGCGACCGGGCGCACCGGTCCCGGCCGCGCCATCGCGTCCGTGGCGCTGGTCCTCGATCCCGCCCGGCGCGGGGTGCGGTGCGCCGTCGGTGCCATAGCGCCGATGCCGCTGCGACCCCTGGACGCCGAGGCCTGGGTCGCCCAGCTGATCGACTGGGACGGGGAGCGCGCGCTCGTGCCGGAGGCGCTGCACGCCTTCGGGGAGTACGTCGCCGCTGCCTGCATCCCCGACCCCGTCCCCGACGAGGACGGCTCCGTACAACCGCTTCCGCCCGCCGTACTGCACCTGCGTCGCACCGTCGCCGCGCTGGCCCGACGAGCACTGGGGAGGGCACTGTCATGACCGACGACCAGTACGCGGAGGACGCCCCCCAGGGCGGCCGTTGGGATCCGCTGCCCCAGGGCGACTACGACGACGGAGCCACCGCCTTCGTCAAGCTCCCCGAAGGCGGCATCGAGGCCCTCATCGCGGAGCGGGAGCCGCTCGCGGCGCGCGGGCACGGTTACGTGCCCCCGCAGATCGAGGTGCCGCTCCCGGCGCCCGCCGCGACGGACCCGGCGCAGGGGGGAGCGTGGGCCGCACCGGCCGACGCCGTCCAGTGGCCCGATCCGAACGGCGCCCCCGCCGGCGCCGGTCCCGACGGGTACGGGTACAACCCGGGGGTCACCGGGCAGTGGGACTTCGGGGACGTCGCGCGGGACGGCGCCGGGCCCGGAGGAATTGATCACTCCGGGCAGGCCGGGCATCCGGGTTCGGCCGGGCCCTCCGCCAGCGACGTGACCGGACAGTGGTCGATTCCGGTGGCCACCGGGGACATCCCGGACGAATCGGGCGAGTTCACCACTTCCGCGCTGGTCGAGCAGTGGGGCGGCACGCCGCCCGCCACGCTCCCCGGCGGTGCGGCCGCCCCCTGGGCGACGGAGGGCACCGGGCAGCCGACGGAAGCCATCGGGCAGGCCTGGTCCGCCGAACCGCGGGAAAGGGCCGCCGAGGACGCCGTACGCCCATCGGCGCAGACGCCCGCTGAGAGCCTCGTGGGACCGTCGACGCAGTCGCCGGCCGGACCGCCCGCGCAGGACGCCCAGCAGGCCGCCGAGCCCGCTCACGAGGCTGTTGAGGCGCCTGACACGGACCGGGTTCGTGAGGACTCCGGGGCTGCCGATGCCGCGGAGACGGCGGCGGACACCGGCGCCCCCGTCACGGCCCCGCACGACGAACACCCCCTTGCCTCCTACGTCCTGCGCGTCAACGGCGCAGACCGTCCGGTGACCGACGCCTGGATCGGCGAATCGCTGCTCTACGTACTGCGCGAGCGCCTCGGTCTCGCGGGCGCCAAGGACGGCTGCTCGCAGGGCGAGTGCGGCGCCTGCAACGTGCAGGTCGACGGGCGGCTCGTGGCGTCCTGCCTGGTGCCCGCCGTCACCGCCGCGGGCAGCGAGGTGCGCACCGTCGAGGGCCTGGCCGCCGACGGGCAGCCCTCCGACGTGCAGCGCGCGCTCGCCAAGTGCGGCGCGGTGCAGTGCGGTTTCTGCGTACCCGGCATGGCCATGACCGTGCACGACCTCCTTGAGGGCAACCCCGCGCCGAACGAGCTGGAGACCCGCCAGGCACTGTGCGGCAACCTGTGCCGCTGCTCCGGCTACCGCGGTGTCCTGGACGCCGTACGCGAGGTCGTCGCCGAACGCGAGGCGCACTCCGCCGCCACCGCCGAATCCGCGCCGGACGCCGACGAGGCCCGCATCCCGCGCCAGGCCGGTCCTGGCGGGGGCGGCGTCAACGCCTCGGTGTACGGGGACACTTCTTCGTACAACCCCCCGTACGACCCCCAGGCTCCGCATGAGCAGCCGTACGGCCAGGACGGAGGCCAGGCGTGAGCAACGAAACCGTGACCGCGTCACCCACGGCGCCCGAGGCGGGCTCGGAGCCCCTCCCGCACGGGCTCGGCGTCTCGCTGCCGGCCGCGGAGGCCCGCGCCAAGACGGAGGGCACCTTCCCGTACGCGGCCGACCTGTGGGCCGAGGGCCTGCTGTGGGCCGCCGTGCTCAGATCACCCCACCCGCACGCGCGCATCGTGTCGATCGACACCAGCCACGCGCGCGAGATGCCCGGCGTACGGGCCGTCATCACCCACGAGGACGTGCCGGGCACCCCGGTGCACGGCCGGGGCAGGGCCGACCGTCCGGTGTTCGCCTCCGAGGTCGTACGCCACCACGGGGAGCCCATCGCGGCCGTCGCCGCCGACCACCCCGACACCGCCCGGATGGCCGCCGCGGCCGTCATCGTCGAGTACGAAGTACTCGACGCGGTGACCGACCCGGAGCTGGCCTTCGAGGCCGAGGCGCTGCACCCCGACGGCAACCTGATCCGGCACATCCCGCTGCGCCACGGCGACCCCGCGGCGACCGGCGAGATCGTCGTCGAGGGTCAGTACCGCATCGGCCGCCAGGACCCGGCCCCCATCGGCGCCGAGGCCGGTCTCGCCGTGCCCCGCCCCGACGGCGGAGTCGAGCTCTACGTGGCGTCCACCGACCCGCACACCGACCGCGACACCGCCGCCGCCTGCTACGGCCTGGAGCCCGAGCGTGTGAAGGTCGTCGTCACCGGCGTACCCGGAGCCACCGCCGACCGCGAGGACCAGGGCGTCCAACTCCCGCTCGGCCTCCTCGCGTTGAAGACCGGCTGCCCGGTGAAGATCACCGCTACGCGTGAAGAGTCCTTCCTCGGCCACGCCCACCGGCACCCCACGCTGCTGCGCTACCGCCACCACGCGGACGCCGACGGCAAGCTGGTGAAGGTCGAGGCGCAGATCCTCCTGGACGGGGGCGCCTACGCGGACACCTCCTCGGAGTCGCTGGCCGCCGCCGTCGCCTTCGCCTGCGGCCCGTACGTCGTCCCGAACGCCTTCATCGAGGGCTGGGCCGTCCGCACCAACAACCCGCCCTCCGGCCATGTACGCGGCGAGGGCGCCATGCAGGTCTGCGCCGCTTACGAGGCGCAGATGGACAAGCTGGCGAAGAAGCTGGGCATGGACCCGGCGGAACTGCGCCTGCGCAATGTGATGGCTACCGGGGACGTGCTTCCCACCGGCCAGACGGTGACCTGCCCCGCTCCGGTCGCCGAACTGCTCCAGGCCGTACGGGACTACCCGCTTCCCGCCCTCCCCAAGGACACCCCCGAGGACGAGTGGCTGCTCCCGGGCGGCCCCGAGGGCGCGGGCGAACCCGGCGCCGTACGCCGTGGTGTCGGCTACGGCCTCGGCATGGTGCACATGCTCGGCGCCGAGGGCACGGACGAGGTGTCGACGGCCACCGTGAAGGTCCACGACGGCGTCGCCACGGTGCTCTGCGCGGCCGTGGAGACCGGCCAGGGCTTCACCACACTGGCCCGGCAGATCGTCCAGGAGACGCTCGGCATCGACGAGGTGCACGTGGCCCCCGTCGACACCGACCAGCCCCCGGCGGGCCCGAGCTGCCGAGGCCGCCACACCTGGGTGTCGGGCGGCGCGGTGGAACGCGCGGCGAAGATGGTCCGTACGCAGCTGTTGCAGCCCCTGGCGCACAAGTTCGGGATGTCCACCGAGCTGCTCCAGATCACCGACGGCAAGATCACGTCCTACGACGGAGTGCTGTCCACGACCGTCACCGAGGCGATGGACGGCAAGGAACTGTGGGCCACCGCCCAGTGCCGCCCGCATCCGACCGAACCGCTGGACGCCGCCGGCCAGGGCGACGCCTTCGTGGGCCTCGCCTTCTGCGCGATCCGCGCGGTGGTCGACGTCGACATCGAACTCGGCTCGGTCCGTGTCGTGGAACTGGCCCTCGCCCAGGACGTGGGCCGGATCCTCAACCCCGCCCAGCTCGCGGCCCGTATCGAGGCGGGCGTCACGCAGGGCGTCGGCGCCGCGTTGACGGAAAACCTGCGCACCGCGCGCGGGCTCGTCCGCCACCCCGACCTGACCGGCTACGCCCTCCCCACCTCGCTGGACGCCCCCGACATCCGGATCGTCAAGCTCGTCGAGGAGCGCGACGTCGTCGCCCCCTTCGGCGCGAAGGCGGCCAGCGCGGTGCCGGTCGTGACCTGCCCGGCGGCGGTGGCCTCGGCCGTGCGTGCGGCTACGGGGCGGCCGGTCAACCGGCTGCCGATAAGGCCCCAGGCGGCCGTGGTGACGACGCCGTGAGCACGCCCGATCCGGAGCCGCCGCGCTACGAACCCGCTCCCGGTGTCGGGAAACTGGCGCTGTGGGTGCTGCTGTTCGTGGTGGCGGCAGTGGTGGTCGTCGTGGGTGGCGTGTACTTCGCCTGATGGGCGGTGGCCTTGCCGGACGGGGCGTTCGACGGACGGTGTCGTCCTGATCACGGGGATCATGGCCGCGGGGAAGTCGTCCGTCGCGCAGGCTCTCGCGGAGCGGCTGCCGCGGGCGGCGCACGTACGCGGTGACATGTTCCGGCGGATGATCGTCTCCGGGCGCGAGGAGTACGAACCCGGCGCGGGCGGCGAGGCGGAGGCGCAACTCCGGCTGCGGTACGGGCTGTCGGCGGCCACCGCGGACGCGTACGCGCGGGCCGGTTTCACGGCGGTCGTGCAGGACGTGGTCCTGGGCGAGCAGTTGACGGCGTACGTCGGACTGATCCGCACCCGCCCCCTGTACGTCGTCGTGCTCGCTCCCCGCCCCGAGGTCGTCGCGGCGCGTGAGGCGGGGCGGGCGAAGACCGGGTACGGGGCGTGGACGGTCGAGGAGCTGGACCGGGGGCTGCGTGCCGGTACCCCGCGGATCGGGCTGTGGCTGGACAGCTCCGGGCTGACGGTGGCCGAGACGGTGGGGGCGATCGTGGCGGGGTGGGAGCGGGCGCGGGTGGTGTGAGCCGGAGTTGGGCGCGAGCGGGCGCGGGTGGTGTGAGCCAGGGTGGGGCGGCCGCGGTGGCGTGACTGAGGCCGCGTGACCGGGGCGGAGTGAACCGGGTGATTCCAGGCGGTGGGCCTGTCGTTGCTCTCGTGCTCGCGGCCCGTACGGGGCCTGTGCGTCTCCTTTGCATTGCCTATGCCTGCACGTTTCCGGCGTTGTCAGTGGTGCGGCGTATGGTTCTGACTCAGTTGGAACTGCCCCTGGACGACGGGGTGTTCCATGCTCGGGGGAAGCATGATGCGTTCATATGCGCGGGGGAGCCATGAGCACGACTGACACCGACGTCGGCGGCGCGATCACACTGACCGACGACGAGCTGTATCCGTACATCACGCACGCGGGGACGCGGCACTGGCTGACGGGTCCCGGACTGCCCGGCGACGGCCCCCTGGTGGGGTTCGGCACCCTGCGGGAGCACGGGCTGCGCAGGCTCGCGGATCTGGCCGGCGACGCGGAGAGGCTCGCGGGGGAGCTCCAGGACCACCTGGTGATAGGGGCCTTACGGAACTTCGACAGGGACCTGGAGTCGATCGTCCTGGACGGGGTGACGGGCGAGGTCTCCACGACGTACCTCCACAGCAGCCCGGCGCCGCTGGACCTCTCGCCGCTGGCACCCTCCCTTGAGGCGCTGGTGCGCTTCGCGGCGGCCACGGAGGAACTGACGGCTTCCGGTGGGAACTTCGCGTCCTACGAGACGCGCTTCGGCCCGAAGGCGGTCACGGAGGTGTCGGACCGGCTGGCCGCCGTCTTCGAGGGTGCGGTGGGCGAGGAGGTGCCGCCGTTCTGGCGGATGGCCGCACTGATCCGTCCGCTGGCCCGGATAGCGGGACCCGGTGAGGGACTCGTCCTGGACCTGCCGAAGCGGCTGCTGGACGAGGAGTTCGGCGCGGGCGGGATCATGCGCTTCGAGGACGTCGACTTCCCGACCGCGCTCACGCACGAGCCGACGCGCCGTTTCCTGCGCGAGACGGGCCTCCCGGAGAACGGCTCCGTCTTCCAGCTGGACACGGAGGTGCCCCTGCCGGCGCTCAGCGAGTACTACGCCGACGAGCGCCCAGGCGACTTCACCACCGACGAACTCCCCGCCACCGCCGACCACCTGATACGCCTCGGCTATCTGCTGGAGGACACCAACCTCGTGGTGGACGGCACCACCGGCGCCGTGCTGGCGTGGAGCGAGCCGGACCTCATCCTCCGCCCCCTCAACGCCGACATCTCCACACTCGCGTTCACCCTCTGGCTGCTGCACCGCGAGAAGTCCCTGGACGCGGCCCACGAGCTCAGTGACGCCTACGAACAGCTGGCCGCCACCATGTCCCAGACCCTGGCCGCGGTCGACCCGCTCGCCTGCGACCCGACCCCGGCCCTGCCCGGCGACGACGGTTGGCGCTACTGGCCGGAGATCTTCGAGGACCAGGCAGGCGGAACGCTGTACCGGTAAGCCGTGGTTGCCCGCCACGAAGCCACGAAGCCACGAAGCAGGCCCTCAAAGGTAATCCACAGGTTGTTCTCGATCGGTCGGCCTATTTGCCGGGAGTTCTACCGCTTCATGGGCAAAGCACCCCACGTCACCTCGACGGGCGAGCGGCTGCCTGGAATAGGGCCAATGTTAAATTTCTCCGCTTCTCGGCCCTGCCGGATTCCGGGCAATATCCGGAATGCCGTTTTGAGGCATGCGCCGGTGCTCGCGCTCTTTCTTGTAACTCCGGTCGCCCTGAGCTAATTTGAACTCGCGTCACTCTGACGCGCGAAGACCACCGATCCCGATCTCGATACAGGGAATCCTTGTGTGGTTTTTCATCACTTTTATCTTTGAGGAGTTGGTGTGCCCAGCACGCTGCAGTCGACCATGCCCCCCGAGGGAATGGCACCTCGCTCGAAGCGCTCCGGCAGGGCGCTGAGTCGTTCCGCGATCGTCGGCGCGCTCAGCGCCCTGGCTCTGGTCGTCGCGCTGCCGACCAGTGCGCATGCCGATGTCCTGCAGCTTCTGCCGCAGAACGCCTCCGGTCTGGAGCAGACGTTCGCACCTGCCTACGACTACGACGGGGACGGCTGCTACGCCACCGCTGCCATCGGCGCCGACGGCACCCTCAACCCCGGCCTGTCGCTGGGCGGCGACGTGAACGGCCACTGTCACGACCCTGGCCAGTTGAACAACGCCAACGCGTACTCGCGCGAAAAGTGCAACAACGGCTGGTGCGCGGTCATGTACGCCAGCTACTTCGAGAAGGACCAGGCCACTCTGGGCCCCGCGGCCATCGGGCACCGGCATGACTGGGAACACGTCATCGTGTGGATCTACAACAACCAGGTCCAGTACGTCTCGGTGTCGCAGCACAGCACCTATCAGGTGCTTCCCAGTTCCTCCATACGCTTCGACGGAAACCACGCGAAAATCGTCTACCACAAGGACGGCGCGTCAACGCACGATTTCCGCTTCGCGAACACCAATGACGAACCGGCGGAAAACGCCACCGGCGGCTGGTTCTACCCGCGCCTCGTCGGCTGGGACGGCTACCCGTCCGGTTACCGCGACAAGCTCATGAACGCCAATTTCGGTGACGCCACGATTAAAATCAAGGACGGTTCGTTCAACGACAACCTGTCCTACTCGATGCCGGCCGGAATTGCGTTCAACCCGTACGCCTGACACAGCGAGCCGGTTCGCCGGCCGTGAGTCGTGCGGAAGGGCGGTCCTCCCTGGGGAGGGCCGCCCTTCCGCATGTCTGGGTCTGCTTGATTTCCCCCTCGGCCGAGGGGTGACTGACGAGATCAGGACCGTCTTGGCTCAGCCCAACGTGTCCAGCAGGGTGGTGACATAGGCATCCAGCCGCTCTTCCACGGCTCGTGTCGTCAGCTCTGTCCGCCCTGCCTCCCGCCACGGCCGCGACACCAACCGCACCTCTTCCGAGAACGCCAGCCCGTCCCGCACCTGCCAGTACAGCCGCTCGCTCGCGGCCGCCGCCAACACCCCGCCGGCCTCCTCGTACGCCTCGGCGAACCGCAGACCCCACGCCGGGCCGTGCAGCAGCGCGAGATTGGTGGAGCAGTGCGCCACATCGAGATCCGCCGGACCCCAGGAGGTGGCCGCCCAGTCGACGACGCCGGTGATCCGGGCGCCTGCCGGCTGTGCGGGCGGCACGTCGAACAGCACGTTGCCGGGCTGGAAGTCCCGGTGCAGGAACCGCCCTTCATAGGGCGGCGCGGACTTGCGGATCACCTCGATCGCCGCGGCCCATGCCACCGTGTCGGCGCCCCTCGGAGTCACGACGGTGTCGGCGGTCGTCAACGCCACGTACTTCCGGGGCCGCTCGGCAGGTCGCAACGCGTGGATAGCGACGAGTTGACGGGCCAGCAGCGGGACGCGCGTCTCCAGTCCCTCGTCGTCGAGGACGGTCCGGCCCGCCAGATGGGTCATGAGAAGCGACGGATACTCGCAATGCGCGGCGGTCGGATCAGCCGCGACCAGTCCAGGAGCCGGCACGCCGGTCCCCGGGAGCAGGGTCAGGGCGCCGGCCTCCCTGCTCAGCCAGTCCTCGGCGTCCTTCACGTCGACGAAGGTCCGCAGCACCAGATCACGGGTGCCTCCGTCCCGCCCGCCGATCGTCAGCCTCCGCATCTCGGCAGTGATCCCGCCGTGCAGCGCCTCGGTTCCGACGATCCGCTCACCGACCTCCAGATGCCGGCCCACCCAGTCCAGCGCCAGCGGTCGGACAGCAGTCGCCTCATCGTGGTTGGTCATGGCGCCACCCCATCACCGGACGGCGGCAACGCGCGACAGGTTTGTCGGAGGCGATGGCCGTGCTGCTCTAGCAGGAAGGTCCACCGGTACGAGGCGGACCGCATCCGACGTGCTGGTCAGGCCCTATTGACGCATGCCGATATCGGCATATGATGTTGCCCATGGCACGAGCAGCGACGACATCGGACGTGTTCAACGCGATCGCCGAGCCGCAACGCCGGGAGATCCTGCTCCTGCTGCGGGCGGGTGAGCGACCGGTGACCGAGTTGGCCCGGGAGCTGGGGATGACCCAGCCGGGGGCGTCCAAACACCTGCGGGTGCTCAGGGAGGTCGGGCTGGTGCGGGACCGCAAGGCAGGCAAGCAGCGCCTGTACGGCCTTGACGCTCGCGGGCTGCGACCGGTCCACGAGTGGACCGGCGGGTTCGAGCGGTTCTGGAACGAGAGCTTCGACCGGCTGGACGCGTACGTGCAGGACCTCAAGCAGGAACGGCAGGAGGAGTGACCGATGGCAGCGACAGGACGGGACGCGTCGGCGCAGTCAGTGACGGCCGACCGCGAGATCGTGATCTCCCGGGTCATCAGCGCCCCACGGGAGCTGGTGTTCGAGGCGTTCACCGAGGTACGGCACCTGTCGCGATGGTGGGGACCGGAGGGGTTCACCACCACCACGCGGGCGTTCGAGTTCCGCGTCGGCGGGGCGTGGGACTTCGTGATGCACGGACCGGACGGGACGGACTACCAGGAGTGGATCTCCTGGACCGAGATCACCCCGCCGGAGCGGATCGCGCTGCTCCACGGTGAGTCCCGCGGCGACCCGAACGCCTTCGAGTCGGTCCTCACGTTCGCGCCCGACGGCGCGGCGACCCGGATCGAGATGCGCACGGTGTTCCCCACCAAGGAGCTGCGCGACGAGGCGGTCGAGAAGTACCACGCGATCGAGGGCGGCCGGCAGACCCTGAGCAACCTGGCTGTCTACGTCACCGAGATCGTTCGCAAGGGATCGGAAGGGAGTTGAGGACCGATGGCCGGAAAGGTGTTCTTCAGCGTGACGATGTCGCTGGACGGGTTCATCGCGCCCGAGGAGCGCAAGGATGACCCGGATGCGCAACGCTGGATGGCGCGGTGGGCGGAGCTACAGCAGTGGGCATTCCCGCAGCGGTTCTTCCGGGAGAACCTGAAGCTCGGCGAGGGCGGCGAGGAAGGGCGCGACAACGACATCGCGCGGGAGACGTTCGAGCGCACCGGCGCGAGCGTGATGGGCAAGCGTATGTACGACCTCGGCGAGCCGGCGTGGCCGGAGGAGGCGCCGTTCCACACGCCCGTCTTCGTCGTCACGCACGAGAAGCGTGATCCCTGGGAGCGGCCGGGTGGAACCACCTTCCACTTCGTCAACGACGGCATCGAGACCGCGCTCGACCAGGCCCGCGAGGCCGCCGGCGACCGGGACGTCCGCATCGCGGGCGGCGGCGCAACGATCCTGGAGTACGTGAACGCCGGCCTGATCGACGAGTTCTCGCTCACGCTCGCACCCGTGCTGTTCGGCTCCGGAACCCGCCTGTTCGAGGGCGTGGACGCGGACCGCGTTGCCCTGGAGCCGGTCCGCGCGGAGCCGACCCGGCGGGTGACCCACCTGACCTACGCGGTCCGGCAGCGGTAGCGCATCCGATCAGTCCAGTCCGAGTAGTCCAAGCGACTTGCCCAGCCCGGCTCTCAGTGGATGCGCCACCGGAGAGAGGGCGCGTCCGACCAGGTAAACGTGCTGGTCAGACCCTGTAATTGAGGCCGTGGCGGGAATCGAACCCACGTAACTCGCTTTGCAGGCGAGTCCCTAAACCACTCGGGCACACGGCCGTACTCAGGTGCGGCACGGCTCACTCGTTCCGAACCTGATGGGTAGACCGTAAGCGGGGGTGGGGGCGGGGCTCAAGGGGTGGGCGGGCGTTGCAACGGGACTGCCATGTGCCGTTCACGAACGGGTGGGCGGGGGCGTCGGACGTCTCGTGGGTGGTGGTCGTACGACGAAAGGCTCAGTCGATCACGGTCTTCGGACAGGGGTCATGGTGGGGGATGCCCCTTACGCTGACGGGCATGACCGGTCTGGACGCACGCGATGCCGCAACGGTTCCGGTGGAGGCCGATGCCGCCTCCGCCGCCGACGACGGTGTGCTGGGCAGGGAGTATCGGGCGCTCAGTGTCGGGATCGTCTCCGTCGTGCTGCTGATCGCGTTCGAGGCGACGGCGGTCGGGACGGCCATGCCGGTCGCGGCACGGGAGCTGGACGGGGTGTCCTTGTACGCCTTCGCGTTCTCGGGGTACTTCACGACGAGCCTGTTCGGGATGGTGCTCGCCGGGCAGTGGTCGGACCGGGACGGGCCGCTGGCTTCGTTGACCGCGGGGATAGCCGCCTTCGCCGCCGGGCTGTTGCTGTGCGGCACCGCGGGGGCCATGTGGCTGTTCATCCTCGGGCGGGCGGTGCAGGGGTTCGGCGGCGGACTGGTGATCGTCGCGTTGTACGTGGTCGTGGGGCGGGCCTACCCGGAGCGGCTGCGGCCGTCGATCATGGCGGCGTTCGCGGCGAGTTGGGTGATCCCGTCCGTTGTCGGGCCGCTCGCCGCGGGCGCGGTCACCGAACACCTCGGCTGGCGCTGGGTGTTCATCGGGATACCTGTGCTGGTCTTCCTGCCGCTTGCCCTCGCGCTGCCTCAGATACGGCGGCGGACGTCCAGCCCGGGGGGACCCCACGAGAACAAGGAGCGTGCGCCCTTCGACCGGCGGCGTATCCGGCTCGCGCTCGGTATCTCCTGCGGTGCCGGGATCCTCCAGTACGCCGCCCAGGATCTGACCTGGTTCTCGCTCGTCCCCGCCGCGGTGGGCGTCGCGCTGCTCGTCCCCGCCGTTCTCGGGCTGCTGCCCCGCGGCACCTACCGGGCGGCGCGCGGACTGCCGTCCGTGGTGCTGTTGCGCGGGGTCGCGGCCGGCTCCTTCATCGCCGCCGAGTCCTTCGTCCCGCTCATGCTGGTCACCCAGCGGGGGCTGTCGCCGACGCTCGCCGGGTTCTCGCTCGCGGCGGGCGGCGGTACCTGGGCGCTGGGGTCCTACATCCAGTCGAGGCCGCGCGTGGAGCCGTACCGGGAGCGGCTGATGTTCCTCGGCATGGTGCTGGTCGCGGCCGCGATCGCCACCGCGCCGAGCGTCCTGATCCACGCCGTGCCCGTGTGGATCGTCGCCGTCGCCTGGGGGTTCGGCTGCCTCGGGATGGGGCTGGTGATCGCCTCGACCAGCGTGCTGCTGCTCCATCTCTCGGCGCCCGCGGAGGCCGGCACCAACTCCGCCTCCCTCCAGATCTCCGACGGCCTGGCCAACGTGCTGCTGCTCGCCGCGGGCGGCGCCGCCTTCGCCGCGCTGGGCGGCGGCACGGTGAGCCACACGGCCACCTCGACGTCCGGCTCCCATCCGGCGGCCTTCGCGGCGGTGTTCCTGCCGATGGCGGGGGTGGCGTTGGTGGGGGCGTGGGTCACTACGCGGGTGCGGGAGCGGTGATCGTGAACCCGGTCGAAACCGGCTGGCCCCGTGCCCTACGTTCTTCGCATGGAACTTCGCCTCGACCCCGCCCTGGAGCGGGCCCTCGCCGACCTCGCCGACGCGCAGGACCGTCTGCCCGAGGAGGTCGCGCGGGAAGCCGTACGCAGGTATCTGCGGGACGAGGGCGCGGTCGTCCGCTCGCTCGCCACACGGCTGGCGGCCGAGCACGCCGAGTTGCTGCGGAGGTTGGGCGAATGACCCGCCACCTCACCGTCGCCGAAGTGACGGACCTCGCCGAGGTCGCCTTCGGCGGGCGTGCGCCTGAGATGCGCGAGCCGGGACTGCTGGCCTCGGCTGTGCACCGGCCCCGCGCGCGCATGTTCGGCGTCGCGGCCTATGGAGATCTGTACGAGCAGGCCGCCGCACTGTTGCACGCCATCGCGACCAATCACCCCCTCGTCGACGGCAACAAGCGGACCGCCTGGCTGGCCGCCGCGACCACGCTCGCCGCGAACGGGGTCGATCTCGCGGACTGCGACCAGGACATGGCGTACGACCTGGTCATCGACGTGGCCTCCGGCGGCGAGAGTGACATCGGTGTGATCGCGGGGCGACTGCGCGCGCTGTGACCTGAGTCCCATCCGCCGGTGACCCGGTGTCGTCCGCGCGTTGACGCGTCCGGGGCGCCGGTAGGGTGGCCCGGTTGTCATATGTAGCCGAGCCGCTCGACCCCACACACGGAGACCGTGACTACCACCGCCGCCAGCGCCGCTGCCTCGTCCCACCACCTCTCACCCGCCTTTCCCGGCCGCGCCCCCTGGGGCACCGCCGGCAAGCTGCGTGCCTGGCAGCAAGGGGCGATGGAGAGGTACGTCCAGGAGCAGCCACGCGACTTCCTGGCCGTCGCCACGCCCGGCGCAGGCAAGACCACGTTCGCGCTGACCCTGGCGTCCTGGCTGCTGCACCACCATGTCGTGCAGCAGGTGACCGTGGTCGCGCCGACCGAGCATCTGAAGAAGCAGTGGGCGGAGGCGGCCGCGCGGATAGGGATCAAGCTGGATCCCGAGTACAGCGCGGGGCCGCTCAGCAAGGAGTACCAGGGCGTCGCCGTGACGTACGCCGGAGTCGGTGTGCGGCCCATGCTGCACAGGAACCGGGTGGAGCAGCGCAAGACCCTCGTCATCCTCGACGAGATCCACCACGCCGGTGACTCCAAGTCGTGGGGCGAGGCGTGCCTGGAGGCGTTCGAGCCCGCCACCCGGCGCCTCGCGCTCACCGGTACGCCGTTCCGGTCCGACACCAACCCCATCCCCTTCGTCGCGTACGAGGAGGGGAACGACGGGATTCGGCGGTCCTCGGCCGACTACACGTACGGGTACGGGGCCGCTCTCGGTGACGGGGTCGTCCGGCCCGTCATCTTCCTCTCCTACAGCGGCAACATGCGGTGGCGTACGAAGGCGGGCGACGAGATCGCCGCCAAGCTCGGCGAGCCCATGACCAAGGACGCCATCTCGCAGGCCTGGCGCACCGCTCTGGACCCGCGCGGCGAGTGGATGCCGAGCGTGCTGCGCGCCGCCGACCAGCGGCTGACGGAGGTCAGGAAGGGCATTCCGGACGCCGGTGCGATGGTCATCGCCTCCGACCAGGAGTCCGCCCGCGCCTACGCCAAGCTCATCCGCGACATCACCGGGACCAAGGCCACCCTCGTCCTGTCCGACGACACCGGCGCCTCGAACCGTATCGACGAGTTCAGCCACGGCGAGGACCGGTGGATGGTCGCCGTGCGCATGGTGTCCGAGGGCGTCGACGTGCCGCGGCTCGCCGTCGGCGTGTACGCCACCACCATCTCCACGCCCCTCTTCTTCGCCCAGGCCGTCGGCCGCTTCGTGCGCTCCCGGCGCCGCGGCGAGACCGCCTCCGTCTTCCTCCCGACCATTCCCAACCTCCTTGGTTTCGCCAGCGAGATGGAGGTCGAACGCGACCACGTCCTCGACAAGCCCAAGAAGGAGGGCGAGGAGGACCCGTACGCCGACTCCGAGAAGGAGATGGAGGAGGCGAACCGCGAGGAGGACGAGGACACCGGGGAGCAGGAGCAGTTCTCCTTCGAGGCGCTGGAGTCCGAGGCCGTCTTCGACCGGGTGCTGTACGACGGCGCCGAGTTCGGCATGCAGGCCCACCCGGGGAGTGCGGAGGAGCAGGACTACCTGGGGATTCCCGGGCTGCTCGAACCCGACCAGGTGCAGTTGCTGCTACAGAAGCGGCAGGCGCGGCAGATCGCGCACAGTCGTAAGAAGCCCGACGAGGACGCCGATCTCCTCGAACTGCCCGCCGAGCGGCGGCCCGTCGTCTCCCACAAGGAGATGCTGGAACTCCGCAAGCAGCTCAACACCATGGTCGGCGCGTACGTCCACCAGAGCGGCAAGCCGCACGGCGTGATCCACACCGAGCTGCGGCGTGTGTGCGGAGGGCCGCCGAGCGCGGAGGCGACGGCGGGGCAGCTGCGGCAGCGGATCGCCAAGGTGCAGGAGTGGGCCACGCGGATGCGGTGACGCCGGGCGCTGTGCCTGGGCTGCGTCGGTGGGGGTGCCCGGCCGTCGTGCCTGGCTGTGGTGCCTGGCCGTCGTGCCCGGCTGTTCTGCCTGGGCAGGGCGTGTGGACCGGTGTGTGCGTGGGGCGGGTTTTCGCCGGCCCGGCGTGCACCGTGGCGTGTGCGCTGTGTGTGGGGGTGGTGTACGCCGAGTGGTGAGCGCCGTGCGAATCGGGGCAAACGAAATGAGTCCGGGCCGACCGGTGCCCGGATTCTGGACGGAGCCTTCCGCTGAGCGAACCGGCTCGCTACTGTCCCGCTACGCACACGCCCCGTGGCAGCGCAGCCGCGGAGCGCAGCCGTGAAGCGACTCCGCCCGGGAGCACCGGGTCGCCAGCCGACCGGCGGCCTCTGAAGCGCGTCGCCGACGGGACTCGGTGCCGCGACCGCCGCGAGGGGGCCGTCGACCTCACCACTAAGGAGTGGGCGTCGTGACCGCGGAGACCTCTCAGACGCTCGACCGGGGACTGCGCGTCCTCAAGCTGCTCGCCGACACGGATCACGGGCTGACCGTCACCGAACTCTCCAACAAACTGGGCGTCAACCGGACCGTTGTGTACCGGTTGCTCGCCACGTTGGAGCAGCACGCTCTCGTACGCCGTGATCTGGGCGGCCGTGCCCGGGTCGGGCTAGGGGTGCTGCGGCTCGGCCGGCAGGTGCATCCGCTGGTACGGGAGGCGGCGCTGCCCGCGTTGCGCTCGCTCGCGGAGGACATCGGGGCGACGGCTCATCTCACGCTGGTCGACGGGAGCGAGGCGCTTGCGGTCGCGGTCGTCGAGCCCACGTGGACGGACTATCACGTCGCCTATCGCGCCGGGTTCCGGCATCCGCTGGACCGGGGGGCCGCGGGGCGGGCGATTCTCGCTGCGCGGCAGGCGCCGGTGGGGGAGTGCGGGTTCACGCTGACGCATGGGGAGTTGGAGGCGGGGGCCAGTGGGGCCGCGGCTCCGCTGGTCGGTGTGACCGGGGTCGAGGGGAGCGTGGGTGTGGTGATGCTCGCGGATGCGGTGCCGGAGCGGGTGGGGCCGCGGGTGTTGGACGCGGCTCGGGAAGTGGCGGATGCGTTGCGCTGAGCGCGGGTTGGTGAGGGCGAGGCTTGGGCCTGGCCGGGCGGGTGCCCGAGGTGAGGGCTGAGGTCGGGGTGGGTCGCGTGGCCCGGCGCTGTACGGGGTGCCGCTGTGCCCACCCGTGCCGCCCCTAGCGGCACGCATGCCCACAGCTGAGGCGGTTGCAGTGGCACGCACGCCCGCAGCTGGGACGGTTGCAGTGGCACGCACGCCCACAGCTAAGGCGGTTGCAGTGGCACGCATGCCCACAGCTGGGACGTTTACAGGCTCACGTTAGATTGACCCCGTGCTCTCTCGTCTCACGCGCCCCAAGGCCGTTGCTGTCTGTGCTGTTCCCGTTGTGGCTCTGCTGGCGGTGGCGGTGTTCGCGCCGTTGCCGTTCTCGCTGACGCAGCCGGGGATGACGGCGAATGTCCTCGGGGAGAACAAGGGGGACCCGGTGATCACGATCACGGGCGCGGCCACCCGCAAGACGAGCGGGCAGCTTCGGATGACGACGATCGAGGCGACGGGACCGGACGCGAGCGTCCACCTCGGGGACGTACTCGATGCCTGGTTCCGTACGGACAAGGCCGTGATGCCGCGTGACTCGGTCTACCCCAGCGGCGACAGCGTCAAGGAGATCGAGCAGCACAACGCGGACCAGATGAAGGAGTCGCAGGACACGGCCTCCGAGGCGGCGCTCTCGTACCTGGGCGAGAAGGACGACGTCAAGGTCACCCTCAGGCTCGCCGACGTCGGCGGCCCCAGCGCCGGACTGCTCTTCTCGCTCGGCATCGTCGACAAGCTGGACGGCGACGGCAGCGGCGGCGACCTCACCGGCGGACGCACCATCGCGGGTACGGGGACGATCGACGCCGACGGCAGTGTCGGCGCGGTCGGTGGCGTCGCCCTCAAGACGCAGGCCGCCCGGCGCGACGGCGCGACGGTCTTCCTGGTCCCGAAGGCGGAGTGCTCGGACGCCAAGGCGGAACTGCCCAAGGGGCTGCGCCTGGTTCCGGTGACCACCCTCAAGGGAGCGGTGGAGTCCCTGGTTGCCCTTGAGAAGGGGACCGGCTCGGTACCGAGCTGCTGAACACACCGGGTGTCAGCCCCCGCCACAAACCCCTCCCCCTTCATCGAAGTTCACCCCAGCTCACCCCATGCCACCCCGGCCCTCGGTCACTGCTCGATCGCCGCTTGCTCCACCAGCGGGATGATCCGCAGCGGAACGGGGTTCTCCATGACGATCGCCGTGGAGGCCCGGACGATGCCATCGAAACCGACCACCCGGTCGATCACCCGCTGGAGATCGGCGTTCGAGCGGGCGACGAGTCGGCACAGCATGTCGCCGCCGCCCGTGGTCGTGTGCAGCTCCAGCACCTCGGGCACGGTCGTCAAGTGAGCCCGTACGTCCGTGCCTTGCCCCTGCCTGATCTGTAGGGTCGCGAACGCCGTGACCGGGTATCCCAGCGCGGCCGGATCCACCTGCGGCCCGAACCCCCGGATGACTCCATGCGATTGAAGCCGGTCGAGCCGCGCCTGCACGGTGCCGCGCGCGACGCCGAGCCGCCGGGACATCTCCAGGACGCCGATGCGCGGTTCCTCGGCGAGCAGCACGATGAGCGCGCCGTCCAGATGATCGATCGCCATGGGGTCCTCCGAGGTGGTCACCTTGTACATACCGCTCGCTGAAACGGGCGATCGTATGAGCATAGTGTCCAGCGAATACTCAAACCATTGCGCACCTTGCCATGCGGGGGGAGCCTGCGAAGATGAGCCAGACCACAGAGCACCGCACTCCCGACACCGCCCGGCAGGCAGATCCCTTCCCGGTGAAGGGAATGGACGCGGTCGTCTTCGCCGTCGGCAACGCCAAGCAGGCCGCGCACTACTACTCCACCGCCTTCGGCATGCGCCTGGTCGCCTACTCCGGACCGGAGAACGGCAGCCGCGAGACCGCCTCGTACGTCCTCACCAACGGCTCGGCACGCTTCGTCCTCACCTCCGTGATCAAGCCCGTCACCACCTGGGGCCACTTCCTCGCCGAGCACGTGGCCGAGCACGGCGACGGCGTCGTCGACCTCGCCATCGAGGTTCCGGACACGCGCGCCGCGTACGCGTACGCCGTCGAGCACGGTGCCCGCTCCGTCGCCGAGCCGTACGAGGTGAAGGACGAGCACGGCACGGTCGTACTCGCCGCGATCGCGACGTACGGCGAGACCCGGCACACCCTGGTCGAGCGCTCGGGCTACGACGGCCCCTACCTCCCCGGCTTCACCGCCGCGGCGCCGATCGTCGAGCCGCCCGCCCACCGCACCTTCCAGGCGATCGACCACTGTGTCGGCAACGTCGAACTCGGCCGTATGAACGAATGGGTCGGCTTCTACAACAAGGTCATGGGCTTCACGAACATGAAGGAGTTCGTGGGTGACGACATCGCGACCGAGTACAGCGCGCTGATGTCGAAGGTCGTCGCGGACGGCACGCTCAAGGTCAAGTTCCCGATCAACGAGCCCGCCATCGCCAAGAAGAAGTCCCAGATCGACGAGTACCTGGAGTTCTACGGCGGCGCGGGCGTCCAGCACATCGCGCTGAACTCGGGCGACATCGTGGAGACGGTACGCACCATGCGCGCGGCCGGGGTCCAGTTCCTCGACACCCCGGACTCCTACTACGACACCCTCGGCGAGTGGGTCGGCGACACCCGCGTCCCCGTCGACACCCTGCGCGAACTGAAGATCCTCGCCGACCGCGACGAGGACGGCTATCTGCTGCAGATCTTCACCAAGCCGGTCCAGGACCGCCCGACCGTCTTCTTCGAGATCATCGAACGGCACGGCTCGATGGGCTTCGGCAAGGGCAACTTCAAGGCGCTGTTCGAGGCGATCGAGCGGGAGCAGGAGAGGCGGGGGAACCTGTAGCGGGGGCGGCCCGCGGGGGCTCCGCCGAGGACTCCTCCGCCGGCACCCCCGGCCCGTCCTGCGCCGGGGGCTCACCCAGCTCCTCCAACGCCGCCTCCGCCCGCGGGGCGAGCAGCGGCGAGAAGTACGGGTTGATGCGCAGGGCCTCGGCGAGGTGGCGGCGGGCCGGCCCGTACCGCTCCAGGGTGCGTTCGATCTGGCCGCGGTGGTAGGCGTACAGCGCACTGCGTACGCCGCCGCCGTGCTCCTTGTCCATCGCCCTGGTGGCGAACTTC
The DNA here is from genome assembly GCF_044744645.1 of Streptomyces sp. NPDC087263. Taxonomy (NCBI): domain Bacteria; kingdom Bacillati; phylum Actinomycetota; class Actinomycetes; order Kitasatosporales; family Streptomycetaceae; genus Streptomyces; species Streptomyces sp. NPDC087263. The sequence continues at coordinate 186,160 of NZ_JBIUYT010000011.1, read as the reverse complement.
AGGGCCTCCTCATGCTCCCCGGCCCGGTGCAGCGCCCAGCCCAGCGCGTCCGCGACGGCGATTGCGGGGTGCTGCTTCCACTCCTCGCGCAGCAGCGCCACGGCGGTCGCGGTGTCGCCGTGGTCCGCCTCGAAGAGCCCGAGGACCAGCTCGTCGTCCACACCCCCGGCGGCCTCCTGCCGCACCCGCTCCCGCAGCAGGTCGTACTGGACGCGCGCGGCCCCCTGGAGGCCGAGCTTCTCGTACAACTCGCCCAGCTCCAGCGCGTACCGCGGCTCGGGCCGCTTGGCGAGCGCCGTCTGGTACGCCCGCAGCGCCTCCGACGTGCGCCCCAGCGCGGCCAGCGCGCGCCCCTGCCCGGCGTGCGCCCCGTACTCGTCGGGGTCGGTGCGCAGCGCGCGCTCGTAGTAGGCCAGCGACTGCTCGCGGTCGCCGCGTTCCCAGGCCAGTTCGCCGGCCTGCTGGAGGAACGCCGCCTGCTCGGCGGGGGTCGCCGCGCGCGTCGCGGCCACGGCGACGGCGGCCGCCGCGTCCTCGCGCCAGCCGCGGTCCCAGTAGACCCGCGCGGCCCGCGCCAGCACCGTCGGCCCGGAGCGCAGCTCCAGCAGCTTGTCGAGGGCCTTGCGGGTGGCCTTGTAGTCGCCGAGGCCGTTGTACGCGTCGATCAGCAGCGGATACGTCGTCCAGCGCTTCGGCGACAGCTTCACGGCCGCCTCGCCCCACTTCTTCCCCTCCCGGAAGTCACCGCGGGCGTTGGCGAGTGCCGCGAGGCCGTCGAAGGCCTCCGCGTTCCCCTTCGGCCGGGTCCTCAGCGACGTACGCAGCGCCTCCTCGGCCTTCGGGTAGTAGGCGGGTGTCGCGGTCCGCCGCGCCTGCTCCACATAGGCCGCACCGAGCACGGCCCACGACCGGTCGTCGCCCGGATGGGCCCGCAGATGTGCCTCGCGGTCGCCGATGAGCGCCGCCAGATCGGGCAGCGCAGCGGGCATCCCGGAGCCCACCGCCGTCTGCGCCCGCGCCACCGGACCCGGAGCGGGCGGCGCAGGGTCCCGCCCCGCCGAGGGCAGCAGGAACAGCAACGCGCCGAGTACGACACCTCCGGCGACGGCGCCGATCAGCGCGCGCTTGACGAAAGGGGAGAAACGGGACCCGGGAGGCTCGGAATCCTGAGGCCGCGCTGTCGCCGGTCGCTGCTCTTCGATCTCCATGGCGCTCACTGTGCGTCAGTACGAAGACCACATCACGGGACGCGTTGGGTGCCGCAGACGGGGTTCACACCGATGGCCCCGGGTGCGAGGCTGTGATCATGAGCCGTATCGAAGCCCCGCGTGACGAGGTGACCGGGAACCTCGTCGACCGTCTCCTCGCCGGCCTGCCGACCGAAGCCGTCCTCACCGACCCGGACGTCACGGCCTCATACGCGAACGACATGGCGAGCTTCTGCGAGGCGGGCACCCCCGCAGTCGTCGTCCTGCCCCGCACCGTCGAGCAGGTCCAGCACGTCATGCGCGTCGCCACCGAGCTGCGCGTCCCCGTCGTCCCGCAGGGCGCCCGCACCGGCCTGTCCGGCGCCGCCAACGCCTCGGACGGCTGCATCGTGCTGTCCCTGGTGAAGATGGACCGGATCCTGGAGATCAACCCGGTCGACCGGATCGCGGTGGTCGAGCCGGGCGTCGTCAACGCGACCCTCTCGCGCGCCGTCAACGAACACGGCCTGTGCTACCCGCCGGACCCCTCCAGCTGGGAGATGTGCACGATCGGCGGCAACATCGGCACCGCGTCGGGCGGCCTGTGCTGCGTCAAGTACGGGGTGACCGCCGAGTACGTCCTCGGGCTGGACGTCGTCCTGGCCGACGGGCGGCTCATGAGCACCGGCCGCCGCACGGCGAAGGGCGTCGCCGGGTACGACCTCACCCGCCTCTTCGTGGGATCCGAGGGCTCGCTCGGCATCGTCGTACGGGCGACTCTCGCGCTGAAGCCGCAGCCGCCCGGGCAGCTCGTGCTGGCCGCCGAGTTCCCTTCGGCGCGGGCCGCGTGCGACGCCGTGGTCAAGGTGATGGAGGGCGGTCACGTGCCGTCCCTCCTCGAACTGATGGACCGTACGACGGTGAAAGCCGTCAACGAACTGGCCCACATGGGCCTCCCGGAGACCACCGAGGCCCTCCTCCTCGCCGCCTTCGACACCCACGACCCGGCCGCCGACCTCGCCGCGGTCGGCGCCCTGTGCGAGGCCGCGGGCGCCACCCAGGTCGTACCGGCCGAGGACGCGGCCGAGTCCGAACTGCTGCTCCAGGCACGGCGGCTGGCGCTCGTCGCGCTCGAAGCGGTCAAGGGCACCACGATGATCGACGACGTGTGCGTGCCGCGTTCCCGGCTCGGCGACATGCTCGAAGGCATCGAGCGCGTCGCCGACAAGTACGCCCTGACCATCGGGGTCTGCGCGCACGCCGGCGACGGCAATACCCACCCCACCGTCTGCTTCGACGCCTTGGACCCCGAGGAGTCCCGGCGCGCCCGCGAGTCCTTCGACGAGATCATGGCGCTCGGCCTGGAACTCGGCGGCACGATCACCGGCGAGCACGGCGTGGGCGTCCTGAAGAAGGAGTGGCTGGCACGCGAGATCGGCCCGGTGGGCGTCGAGATGCAGCGCGCGATCAAGGCGGCGTTCGACCCGCTGGGGCTCCTCAACCCCGGCAAGCTCTTCTGACGCACCTCTTTGCGGCCAAACCGCCGCCGCTCTCGCGGACGTGGCCGATCGCCGTTGTGGCTCCTCAATTGATGCTTGCGGTCGCTCACTCTCGTCCGTCCGTCGATTCGTCCGAGGGCCACGGGTCCCGCAGCCAAAGGTCGTCGGCCGGAGTCGGGGCAAGCAGCTCGGCGAGGCCGTCGTCGATGCCGAGCTGCTCCGCCTCAGAGCCCGGGGGGACCGCCCGGAGGGTGCGTTCCAGCCAGGCGGCCACCTGCGCGGCGGGCGCTTCGAGCAGCGCGTCGCCGTCGGGCGAGCTCAGTGCCATCAGCACGACACCGCGGCCCGCGACCTTCGTCGGCCACACCCGCACATCGCCGTGCCCGCACGGCCGGAACACCCCCTCGACGAGCAGTTCGCGGGCGAAGGTCCAGTTGACCGGATGGTCGGAGCCGACGTGGAAGGTGATGTGGACGGCGTACGGATCGTCGGTGCGGTAGCTGAGCCGAGCCGGGACAGGGATGCTGCGCTCGGGCGACAGGACGAGTTTGAGCTCCAGTTCGCGTTCCACCACGGTGTGCATGTCGATGCGTTTCCCTTCTCGTACGGGGCCCTTTGGGCGGGCCCGTACGAGTGGAGAGCGCGTGCGGGCGGAATCATTACGCGGGTTCCGAGAAGTTTTCTCGCCCTGTCTCCGGACGTAGCGGATCCATGCACGAACGGGGTGGGTACGGCGGGAGCGGCAGTGGCGGGTGCGCCGGTCTGATAGATGTGGATCCCCCCAAAAGCCCCCGAGCAGATACGGGACGACGGACATGAGCGCCCCAACCCCGGCACCCGGTGACGACAGGCCCCGCGAAGGGTATTACCCGGATCCCTCCATTCCTGGATATGTCCGGTATTGGAACGGTGCCGCCTGGGTACCGGGTACGAGCCGTCCGGCACCGTCCGACGGCGTACCTCCCGGCACGCCTGCGGCGTCCGTGCCCGCGCAGGGTCAGGCGCAAGGCCAGGCGCCGGCTCTCGCCGAGGAGACCGGGCCCTTCTTCTTCGACGAGGATCCGCAACAGTCCGGCGCTGCCCGGCAGGTGAGCCCGGCCGACGCCCAGCACGGCAGCCGTCCCGAGCCCGCGGCCGCGTGGGGCGCCGACCGCTCCCAGCAGTCCGGGTTCGGCCGCGGCCAGGACCGCCGGGTGTCCTGGGGCGCGCCCCAGGACACCGCCGACCCGCGCGTACCCCGGGCCTCGGGACCGGCCGACCCCGTCGTCCAGCCCGACGGCCGGTCCTCCCGCACGGACGGCACGGCGACGATCCCGCCCGCGGACTCGGGCAGCCCCCAGCACCCGGCGTCCGGCGGCAACGTGGTGTTCCGCCGCCCGACCGGACCGGTGCGGCCCGCGGGGGCGGAGGGGCCGTCCGGCACCGGCGCCGAGGACCTCCCCTCCGAGGGCACCATGACCTTCCGTCCGGTCTCCCCGCGCACGGCGCCGGAGCAGGGGAGCCCGGGCTCGGCAGCCTCCTCGGCCGGTGGCGGCTTCGGAGCCGGCCAGGCCGCCGCCCAGGCGGCCCAAGCCGCGGCCGCCCAGCCCGCTCCCGCCGTCGCGCAGAACCCCGCCGTCCCCCAGCAGGCGGGCGGCACCCCCACGACGTCCGGCATCGGCGGCGGACAGCCCTCCTGGGCCCAGCAGGTGCACCGGCTCGCGGGTGAGGAGGGGCAGCCTGTCGCGCCGTGGAAGCCGCCGGTCGAGGACATCTTCACGGCGGCCGCGCGCAGGCAGTCGGAGACGCGTCCCGCGGGCCTGGGCAGGCGGCTGGCCGCCCGGCTCGTGGACACCGTCGTGCTCGCCGGTGTCACCGCCGTGGCCGCCGTACCGCTGGGCACCAGGGCGATCGACCATGTCGACGAGAAGGTCGACGCGGCCAAGCTCTCCGGCGAGACCGTCACGGTCTGGCTGCTCGACGGCACGACCACCGTCTACCTCGGGATCGTCCTCGCCGTCCTCCTCCTCTTCGGCGTCCTCTACGACGCGCTGCCCACCGCCAGATGGGGCCGCACCCTCGGCAAGAAGCTGTGCGGCATCGCGGTGTGCGACATCGAGGGCCATGAGCCCCCGTCCTTCGGCTCGGCGCTGCGCCGCTGGCTCGTCTACGCCGTCACGGGCGTCCTCGGTGTCGGCGTCCTCGGTGTCCTGTGGTGCCTGTTCGACAAGCCGTGGCGCCAGTGCTGGCACGACAAGGCGGCCCACACCTTCGTGGCGGCGCGGTCGTAAGGCGCGCCGCCGCAGAGGGCGTACACGGCCACGGCTCATCGGCGTACCCGATCCGGTAGCCCGGACGGCCGCTCGCCGGATGCGGAGCCGGAGGGTTCGCGGTCCACTCGGGCCATGAGCAGCGAACCGCCGCCTCCAGGCTCCGGCCGGTCACCGGACGACGACCCGTTCAAGAAGCAGCCCCCGCCCGACGAGGGCGGCGGCTCCCCGTACGACCCCCCGTACGGCAGCCAACCCCCGCCGCCCGGCGACCAGCCGCCGCCGCCCCCCTTCGGCGGAGGCGGCGATCCCTACGGCGCGGGCGGCCCCTACGGCGGCGATCCGCTCGCCGGCATGCCGCCACTCGCGGACAGCGGCAAGCGGGTCCTTGCGCGGATCATCGACATGATCATCGTGGGCATCGTGGTGTGGCTGCTGTCGTGGGCGTTCGGGGTCACCGAGTACGACACGGACAAGATCGACACCGGCAGGTCCTTCGGGCAGTCGCTCGTCGCCGCCGTGCTCTACATCGGCTACGACACCGTCATGATCAGCCGCACCGGACAGACCCTCGGCAAGAGGCTGTTCAAGCAGCGCGTCGCCAACCTCGACAACGGCGCCACGCCCTCCGTGCAGACCACGCTGATCCGCTCGCTGGTCCTGTGGATCCCGTTCGCGTTCTGCTGCGCGTGCATCTGGACCGCGATCGCGGGCGGTTGGAGCTTCTTCGACAAGCCCTACAAGCAGGGCCTGCACGACAAGGCGGCCAAGACGGTGGTGGTCAGCACCGGTTGACCCTTCGACCGGCAGGGCGGTGGGGGAGCGGCAACGAAAACCGGCGGGTCCGTGAGACACGGGCCCGCCGGTTCGCGTATGCGGTGACGCTCTTGGGGTTCCCGGGATTACGGGTTCGCCGGCTCCCGTACGGGCTCGGAGGCCACGGACGCGGCCATGGACGCGGTCTCGCGCTGCGCGGGGACGCGCTTCGCCAGCACGGGCACGACGGGCACCCGCACGGTGCGCGCGGACTTCGGCAGCGGAACCGTCATGGCGACGAGGAGTCCGAGAACGAGTGCCGAGAGGGTGATCGCCACGATCCCCACGCCCGAACTCGTCTGAGACAGCAGCAGCATGGCGAGGGTGGAGAGGATCACGGTGCAGGAACCGTAGGCGAGCTGTGCGGCGGTCGGACGAGGCATGGCAGTCGTTCGAGGCATGGCAATCGTTTCCTCGGGTGGACGTGCTCCCCCCGGGTGCCTCTCGCGATGGGGGAGGGGGCGGATGAAGCATGGAGGGTGAGCCGGTGAATCGGGGGCCGACAACGGTGTCGACTTGGCAATCCATCGAAATTCCGACGTGCCGCCAAACGACTCTATTCGCCTGCATGCCCGAGTGGAACGGCCGGTAAGCGTGACCTAACCCACGGTGCCGGAGCACAGGGGGCGCACGGAGTCATCACGTCCAGGAAGTGGACGGCCGGGCGCGCCCGTTGAGCGGTGTGGTGGCCCTCCGGTAGAGCGAGCGGATGGCGAACGGCTGCTCCACATAGTGCAGTTGCCAGGTTCAAGTCAAGATCTGTCTTTTCTTTGGTAACTCCGGTCCAATGTCGTCACTTGACACGCGTACACGCGCGCGGACCCCATGACCTGGACCCCCTCCATCCGCGCGGGCGCGAGGGAGGACATCAAGTGACCAGCAGATCATGGACGTTCAGAGGGGCGGCGGTGGGCGTTGCCCTCGCCGCCGCCACTGCCACGTTCTCGACGTTCGCCGTGGCGCAGGCCGGCGCCGGTGCGTCGGCCCCGACGGTGGACCGCCGTGACCCGGCAGCGCCCGCCGCGAGCGACACCGAGCACGACCTCAAGGGCCCGTTCACGGACAGCGAGGCAGCTCAGCGCGAAGAGGCCCTTCAGCAGGTCATATCCGGCGAGGCGACGGCGCAGGAGCGCAACGGCTCGCAGGTGGTGCAGCTCAGCAAGGGCAAGTACGTCGAGCTCGCCCGCGAGAAGACCGACAAGATCTTCACCATCCTGGTCGAGTTCGGGGATCAGGTCGACCCCCGCTACGGCGGCACGGTCGGTCCGCTGCACAACGCGATAGCCGAGCCGGACCCCACCAAGGACAACAGCACGGCCTGGCAGGCGGACTACAGCCAGGAGCACTTCAACGAGCTCTACTTCGGCACCGGCAAGGGTGTCGACTCGATGAAGACGTACTACGAGAAGCAGTCGTCCGGCCGTTACTCGGTCGACGGTGAGGTCTCGGACTGGGTCAAGGTCCCCTACAACGAGGCCCGTTACGGCTCCAACGACGCGAACACCGGCGCCTGGTACGCGGTGCAGGACGGCGTCACCGCCTGGGTCGCGGCGCAGGAGGCAGCAGGCGCGACCGACGCGGAGATCAAGGCGCAGCTGGCCGAGTACGACCAGTGGGACCGCTACGACTTCGACGGCGACGGCAACTTCAACGAGCCCGACGGCTACATCGACCACTTCCAGATCGTGCACGCCGGTGAGGACGAGTCCGCGGGCGGCGGCGCCCAGGGCGCGGACGCCATCTGGGCGCACCGCTGGTACGCGTTCGGCACCGACTCCGGTGCCACCGGACCCGAGGGCAACAAGCTCGGCGGCGCCGCGATCGGCGACACCGGCATCTGGGTCGGCGACTACACCATCCAGCCGGAGAACGGCGGACTCGGCGTCTTCGCCCACGAGTACGGCCACGACCTCGGTCTGCCGGACCACTACGACACCAGTGGCGGCGAGAACTCCACCGGCTTCTGGACGCTGATGTCGTCCGGTTCCTGGCTCGGCACCGGTGAGGGCGAGATCGGCAACCTGCCCGGCGACATGACCGCCTGGGACAAGCTGCAGCTCGGCTGGCTCAACTACGACACGGCGAAGGCCGCGACGAAGTCGAAGCACACCCTGGGCGTCGCCGAGTACAACACCAAGAACGCGCAGGCGCTCGTGGTCGAGCTGCCCGAGAAGACGGTCACCAACGAGATCGTCGAACCGGCGCAGGGCGCGACCCAGTGGTGGAGCGGCAGCGGCGACGACCTCTCCAACACGCTGACCCGTTCGGTCGACCTGACGGGCAAGTCGGCGGCCACGCTGACCCTCGACGGCTGGTGGGACATCGAGGCCGGCTTCGACTACCTCTACACCGAGGTGTCCACCAACGGCGGCGCCAGCTGGACGGCCATCGACGGCACCGCGAACGGCGCGGCCATCAGCCGTGACGGCAGTGGCAAGCCGGCGCTCGACGGCACCACCGAGGCGTACACGAAGCTGTCGTACCCGCTGGACGCCTACGCGGGCCAGAACATCGGCCTGCGTTTCCGCTACGCGACCGACGGCGGCGTGGCCCAGAAGGGCTTCGCGGCCGACTCGATCTCCGTGACGGCGGACGGCGTTGCCCTCTTCTCGGACAACGCGGAGACCGCGGACGCGGCTTGGACCGTGGACGGCTTCTCCCGTGTCGGCGCGGCCATCACGGACGACTACGCGCAGTACTACATCGCCGAGAACCGTCAGTACGTGTCGTACGACAAGACCCTCAAGGTCGGCCCGTACAACTTCGGCTTCTCGACGACCCGTCCGGACTGGGTGGAGCACTTCCCGTACCAGAACGGCCTGTTGATCTGGAAGTGGGACACCTCCCAGGGGGACAACAACACCAGCGTCCACCCGGGCGCCGGTCTGGTGCTGCCGATCGACGCCCACCCGGCCGCACTCAAGTGGTCGGACGGCACGCTGATGCGCAGCCGCATCCAGTCCTACGACTCGCCCTTCAGCCTGTACCGGACCGACGGCCTCACGCTGCACAAGGCGGACGTGGCGACCAAGATCCCGTCGCAGAAGGGTGTCTCGGTCTTCAACGACCGCACCAGCACCTACTACGACACGAGCACCCCGCTCGCCGGGGTCAAGATCACTGACACCAACACGAAGATCACGATCGTCAAGGAGGCCTCGAACGGCTCCACGATCTCGCTCCAGGTCGCCCCTGCGGTGAAGTAAGCATCATTTCCCCAGGTCAGAGCATGATCGGCCGTGACCCCCTGGCGGGTCGCGGCCGATCGTGTTTAGGTGCGTCCTGTGATTCCCTTATTGACACCGGACCGCACGGGGGTGTGACTTTTCATGGCCGCAGGAGGTTTCTGCAAGCTGCCGAACGGCAGCGTGGTGGTGGCGCTGAACCTGCCCAGCCCGTCCGGCGCCTACGGATCGGCCGGCGGCGTGCGCGTGCTCGTACTGGCCCGGAACCGTGCCCGCGCGCTGACGAGGCTGCGCAATCTGGGGATGCGTGCGGTGTACCTGCGGGGCAACGCCCAGCCGCCCACCCCGGACGAGATCACCGCGGTCCTGCACCATCCCGACGGCCTGATATGGCGAACGGCGCCGGTCCCTGACAACGGTGTCGCCGTCACGGCGAACATCGGCCCGGAGCGCGTCCAGGAGCTCTGGCACCCGATCCGGGCGCTGATGCGCAGACCCACGGCGCCCCAAGGCCTGTAGGGCCCGTCTGGCGACGACGGGAATTGTCAGACAGGCCCCAGGGGCTCCCTGCGGGCCCTTGGGCGGGTCAGACCACCGGCTTGCCGGTCAGTTCCACGCCCGCGGCCCGCAGCTCCTCCAGCGCACGGTTCGTGGTCTCCTCGGCCACACCGGCCGTCAGGTCGAGCAGCACCTGCGTACGGAAGCCCTCGCGGGCGGCGTCCAGGGCGGTGGCGCGTACGCAGTGGTCGGTGGCGATGCCCACCACGTCCACCTCGTCGATCTCCCGGGCCCGCAGCCAGTCCGCCAGCGTCACGCCGTTCTCGTCGGCGCCCTCGAAGCCGCTGTAGGCCGCCGCGTACGCGCCCTTGTCGAAGACGGCGTCGATCGCGCCGGAGGCGACGACCGGGGCGAAGTTCGGGTGGAAGCCGACGCCCTCGGTGCCGGCCACGCAGTGCGCGGGCCAGGAGTGGACGTAGTCGGGGTTGTCGGCGAAGTGGCCACCGGGGGCGATGTGGTGGTCGCGGGTCGCCACGACATGGCGGTAGCCGGCGGGCGCCTGCCCGATCAGCTCCGTGACGGCGGCGGCCACGTCGGCGCCCCCGGCCACCGCGAGACTGCCCCCCTCGCAGAAGTCGTTCTGCACGTCTACGACGATCAAGGCGCGGCGCATGGTCGGTGTCCTTCGGCTCGGCGGGCGATCGGTGGCGTCCGTAAAGGGCGTCCGTAAAGGGCGTCGGTAAAGGGCTTCGGTAAAGGGGGGCCCGGCCTGTGGTTACCGAGCCTAGAGACTTCGAGTGCACTCCGGGAGGGGGCATTCGGCTGCCGCGCCGTGCCTCAGGGGGTGTGGAGGGGGCGCTTGTGCGGTGTGCAGGGGGCGTGGCCGTTGCATTCCCGCTCACCGGTTGTTCATGCGCCCGCCCCATGGCCGTACGGGGTACGTCAGACGTACTCCGTCGGGATGACCGCCTCCCCGCGCGAGAGCTGGGTCGCCGACAGCGGCAGGTTGGCGCGCGCCGCCGCATGCCGGTCCCGTACGACGTCCAGGGGTTCGCGGGCGACGACCTGACCGCCCTTGACCAGCTCGACCAGGAGCTGGCTGTCGGCCAGCTCGGCGGGCACCGGACCGACGCCGATCACCTCGGCCTCGGCGATCCCGTGCTCGTCCAGGCGCCGCGCGGCCCACTTGCGCCCGCCGATGGACGTCTTGCCGCCGGAGGATTTCTTGGCCACCGCCTCCAGCGGATCCTTCGGGTCCGCCGACTCGGCGCGGGCGACCAGCTTGTAGACCATGGAGCAGGTCGGATGGCCGGATCCCGTCACCAGCTGGGTGCCGACGCCGTACGCGTCCACGGGCGCCGCCGCCAGCGAGGCGATCGCGTACTCGTCCAGGTCGGAGGTCACGATGATCCGCGTGGCGGTCGCGCCCAGCTCGTCCAGTTGCTGGCGGACCCGGTGCGCGACGAGGAGAAGGTCCCCGGAGTCGATGCGGACGGCGCCCAGCTCGGGCCCGGCCACCTCGACGGCCAGCCGGACCGCCTCCGCGACGTCGTAGGTGTCCACGAGCAGCGTCGTGCCCCGGCCGAGTGAGTTCACCTGGGCCTGGAAGGCGTCCCGCTCGTGGTCGTGGAGCAGGGTGAAGGCGTGCGCCGACGTCCCCACGGTCGGGATGCCGTAGCGGAAACCGGCGGCCAGGTCGGAGGTGGTCGTGAAGCCACCGACGTACGCGGCCCGTGCGGCGGCCACGGCGGCCAGCTCGTGGGTGCGCCGGGCGCCCATCTCGATCAGCGGGCGCCCGCCCGCCGCCGAGGTCATCCGGGAGGCGGCGGCCGCGATCGCCGAGTCGTGGTTGAGGATCGAGAGGATCACGGTCTCCAGGAGCACGCACTCCGCGAACGAGCCCTCGACCCGCAGGACCGGCGAGCCCGGGAAGTACACCTCGCCCTCCGGGTAGCCCCAGATGTCGCCGCCGAAGCGGTAGCCGGCGAGCCAGTCCAGGGTCGGCTCGTCCACGATCTTGCGCTCACGCAGAAAGCCGAGGACGTCCGCGTCGAAGCGGAAGTTCTCGACGGCGTCGAGAACGCGTCCGGTCCCGGCCACCACGCCGTAGCGCCGCCCCTCGGGCAGCCTCCGGGTGAAGACCTCGAAGACCGAGCGCCGCTCGGCCGTCCCCGCCGCCAGGGCGGCCTGCAGCATCGTCAGCTCGTACTGGTCGGTGAAGAGCGCCGTAGAGGGGACGTCCACCGGCAGCCCAAGGTCCGCTGTGTTCATAGGACCGGATCGTACCCCCATCTCGTCACTCTGACGATTTGTGGGTCCGGGTTTGTGGGACCCACCGGCGATGGGGAGTCCGTTTGTGCGAGTACCCCCCTCTGGTGGCAGCATGGGCCGTGTGACGGCTCCCGCACCCCTAGAGACCGAGAAGACCGAGTCGGCGGAGGAGGTCTTCGCCGTACCCGAGCCGGACGTCCCCTGGCTGACGATCGTCCACAACGACCCGGTCAACCTCATGAGCTACGTGACGTATGTCTTCCAGACGTACTTCGGCTACACCAAGGACAAGGCCACCAAGCTCATGATGGACGTCCATCACAAGGGCCGGGCGGTGGTCTCCAGCGGAACCCGCGAGGAGATGGAGCGCGACGTACAGGCCATGCACGGCTACGGTCTGTGGGCCACCCTTCAACAAGACCGCAAGTAGCCACAGCAGGACCGGAAACAGCCCGAGCCCTGGAAACCCCGAGCAGGACCGGAAGCAGCGAACTCACTCCATGCCTGGACACTTCGAACCGATCCCCGGCGGCGGCGCGGCCGTCGCGCTCGACGAGGTCGAGATCTCCATCATCCGCTCCCTCGCCGTCCAGCTCCTGGAGCTCATCGGTCCCGGGCCGGCCGAGAACGCCGCCGACGACCCGCTCGCCGAACTGTTCGCGGAGGGTCCCAGCGAGCCGCCCTCCGACCCCGTGCTGCAACGCCTCTTCCCCGACGCGTACAGCGGCCCCGACGTCGAGGCCCACTCGCCCGAGCAGGCCGAGGAACAGCGCGCCCACTCCTCGGAGTTCCGCCGCTTCACCGAGAACGACCTGCGCGCGGGCAAGCGCGGATGCGCCCTCACGGTGATCCGCTCACTGGACGCGGTGGCATCCGGCGACGGCGGGGCGGTCGTCAAACTGTCCGCAGACGAGGCCGAGCAGTGGCTGCGCGCCCTGAACGACCTGCGCCTGGCGATCGGCGCCCGGCTCGACGTCGTCGCCGAGGAGGACACCGACCTCCTCTACCGCCTGCCGGACGAGGACCCGCGCAAGCCGATGGTGATGGCCTATCTGTGGCTGGGCGGCCTCCAGGAGACGCTCGTCGAAGCCCTGATGTCCTGAGCCGCGGCGGGGTCCGGGTTCGTTCAGGAGATGCTCGTCGAAGCGCTGATGTCCTGAGCCGCGGCGGGGTCCGGGTTCGCTCAGGAGACGTTCGTCGAAGCGCTGATGCCCTGATCCACCACGAGGTCCGCGCTCGCTCGCAGGACGCTCAGAGGACGCTCAAATCCGGATAACGATCACGTCACCATGACCGCGTCCTATGGGGCGCGGTTCGTCGTTTGTCCGGGTCTTTCTGTGGCGTGCGCAACATGACCCCCCGTCGACCAACATTGCGGCCGTGATAAATCTTCACGACCGCCCGACAGGACACCACCCAGGTCCGGTCGGGTGCGCCACCGAGCCGGCGGATCGCCGGCCAGGCACAGCTCCACGTATCCGGGGGGATCGGAACCCGATCCGAGGCCAAGGAATGGCCCGGACCGGCATGGAGAAAGGCGCACCACACATGACCTCGTCGCAGGTCGACCAGACCGACGAGCCGAGTGCCGGCAGTGCGGCCGTGGGCGGCGACGCCCCCGAAGAGGGGTACGAGCGCGGGCTCGGCAGCCGTCAGGTCCAGATGATCGCGATCGGCGGCGCCATCGGCGTCGGCCTCTTCCTGGGCGCCGGGGCGAACATCGCCAAGGCCGGGCCCAGCCTCATCCTCATGTACGCCCTCGCCGGCGTGATCATCTTCTTCATCATGCGGGCGCTCGGCGAACTGCTGCTCTACCGCCCGGTGTCGGGCTCCTTCGCGGAGTACTCCCGCGAGTTCCTCGGCCCGTTCTTCGGCTACTTCACCGGCTGGACGTACTGGCTGATGTGGGTCGTCACCGGCATGGCGGAGCTCACCGCCGCCGCGATCTACGTCAACTACTGGTTCCCGTCGGTCCCCCGGTGGGCGACGGCCCTGGTCTTCCTGGTCGTCCTCTTCGTGGCCAACCTGATCTCGGTGAAGCTCTTCGGCGAGATCGAGTTCTGGTTCTCGATGGTCAAGGTCACCGCGCTCATCGGCATGATCGTGATCGGCCTCGGCGTCCTCACCTTCGGCTTCAGCGCGGCCGGTGACACCGCCACCGTCGCCAACCTCTATCAGGTCGACGGCTTCTTCCCCAAGGGCATCGGCTCCTCCCTGATGACCCTCCAGGGCGTCATGTTCGCCTACCTGGCGGTCGAACTGGTCGGCGTCACGGCGGGCGAGTCCGAGAATCCCGAGAAGACCCTCCCCAAGGCGATCAACACCCTGCCCTGGCGCATCGCGCTCTTCTACGTCGGCGCCCTCACCGTCATCCTCTGCGTCGTGAAGTGGACGGAGTTCGCACCGGGAGTCAGCCCCTTCGTCGAGGCCTTCGCGAAGATCGGCATCCCGGCGGGCGCGGCCATCGTCAACTTCGTGGTCCTCACCGCCGCCCTGTCGTCCTGCAACTCGGGCATGTACTCCACGGGCCGCATGCTGCGCACCCTGGCGGACAGCGGAGAGGCCCCGAAGGTCTTCAGCAGGCTCTCCTCGACCAAGACCCCGGCGTTCGGCATCACCGTCTCCGTGCTCTTCATGGGCATCGGCGTGATCCTGAACTACATCGTCCCGGAGAAGGCCTTCGGCTACGTCGTCTCGGTCGCCACCGCGGCCGGCATCTGGACCTGGCTGATGATCCTGATCAGCCACATCCTGTACCGCCGCGCGGTCGACGCCGGGCGCCTGCCCGCCTCCGCCTTCCCGGCCCCGGGCGGCGCGAAGCTCAGCTGGGTCGCGGTCGTCTTCCTGCTCTTCGTCACCTGCCTGATCGCGTACGACGCCGACTCCCGCGTCTGCCTGTACGTGATGGCAATCTGGGCCGCGGCCCTGGGCATCGGCTGGGCCATCCTCAAGGTGCGGAACCCGCAGGTCGCCGAGCACCGCGACCCGGCCTTCGAGAAGACCGGCTGACCTTCCCGGTTCCACCATGCGGGCTGCCCCGTACCACTCCTCGGTACGGGGCAGCCTTCTGCTTATCCTGGCGAACATGCTGACCATCACCCAGGCCCTGTTCGACCAGATCGTCGCGCACGCGCGCCAGGACCACCCCGACGAGGCGTGCGGCGTCGTAGCGGGCCCGGAGGGCACCGACCGCCCCGAGCGCTTCGTCCCGATGCTCAACGCGGCCCGCTCACCCACGTTCTACGAGTTCGACTCCGGCGACCTGCTGAAGCTGTACCGCGAGCTGGACGACCGCGACGAGGAGCCCGTCGTCATCTACCACTCGCACACGGCGACCGAGGCATACCCCTCCCGCACCGACATCGCCTACGCCAACGAGCCGGGCGCGCACTACGTGCTGGTCTCCACGGCGGACTCGGACGACGCCGGGCCCTTCCAGTTCCGCTCCTACCGGATCGTCGAGGGCGTGGTGACGGAGGAGGAGATCAAGGTGGTGGAGGCGTACGCAGCCCCGTAACGGTGCGACGGTCCCGCATTTCGGTCAGAATTCATCCAGCATCTGAGATCACACTCCGGGATCCGGACCGGGAATCGATACGATGACCCCATGGTTCTCCACGACGTGAGCGACAAGACGCCGGGCATGCTGCTCGTGGCGCGGCTGCACGTCGACCTGTGCCGGCTGCAGAGCGCCATCTGTACGCGCTGACCCTGCCGCCGCCGTACGGCCGTGAGCCGCGGCTCCGCAAACCGGCGTACACCCTGACCCACCGCGCTGCCGCGCGCCCACCGACCTGACTTTCCTCCCGACAGGAGCCCGCAACCATGGCCATCGAGGTCCGCATCCCCACCATCCTCCGCACCTACACCGACGGTCAGAAGGCCGTCGAGGGCGGCGGGGAGACCCTCGCCGAGCTGTTCGCCGACCTCGACACCCGGCACACGGGCATCCAGGCCCGCATCGTGGACGGCGGCGAACTGCGCCGCTTCGTCAACGTCTACCTGAACGACGAGGACGTCCGCTTCCTCGAAGGCATCAACACCAAGCTGACCGACGGCGACAACGTGACGATCCTGCCGGCCGTCGCCGGCGGCATGGTCTGATCGGGCTCTGATCACTGATGCGTTACGACTCCCCGCTCGCCGCGGTGGGCAACACCCCTCTGGTGCGCCTGCCGCGGCTCTCGCCGTCCCCGGACGTGCGTATCTGGGCCAAGCTTGAGGACCGCAATCCGACCGGCTCGGTCAAGGACCGTCCGGCCCTGCACATGGTCGAACAGGCGGAGAAGGACGGCCGGTTGACGCCCGGCTGCACGATCCTGGAGCCGACGTCCGGCAACACCGGCATCTCGCTGGCCATGGCGGCGAAGCTCAAGGGTTACCGCATGGTCTGCGTCATGCCGGAGAACACCTCGCGGGAGCGGCGCGAGCTGCTGGGCATGTGGGGCGCCGAGATCATCCCCTCGCCCGCGGCCGGCGGCTCCAACACCGCCGTGCGCGTCGCCAAGGAGCTCGCCGCCGAGCACCCGGACTGGGTGATGCTCTACCAGTACGGCAACCCCGACAACGCGGGCGCCCACTACGCCACGACCGGCCCGGAGATCCTCGCCGACCTCCCCTCCATCACCCACTTCGTGGCGGGCCTCGGCACCACCGGCACCCTCATGGGCGTCGGCCGCTTCCTGCGCGAGCACAAGCCCGACGTGAAGATCGTCGCCGCCGAGCCGCGCTACGACGACCTCGTCTACGGACTCCGCAACCTGGACGAGGGCTTCGTCCCCGAGCTGTACGACGCGTCCGTCCTCACCACCCGCTTCTCGGTCGGCTCCGCCGACGCGGTCACCCGCACCCGGGAGCTGCTCCAGCAGGAGGGCATCTTCGCGGGCGTCTCCACCGGCGCCGCGCTGCACGCCGCGATCGGCGTCGGCAAGAAGGCCCTCGCCGCGGGGGAGTCCGCCGACATCGCGTTCGTCGTCGCCGACGGGGGCTGGAAGTACCTGTCGACGGGGGTCTATACGGCCGCGACGACGGAGGAAGCGATCGAGAGGGTGCAGGGGCAGTTGTGGGCCTAGGCATTTCAGCCCGTCCGGCGTTCGAGGACGAGCGCGTTCAGCGCGAAGTGGGGGTCTGGGGGCGGTAGCCCCCAGGACAAGGGACGGGCAGGGGCGGAGGGGGCGAAATCCTCCCCACCTCAGCCCGCCAGGTACCTCACCTGGTCCCACAGCACCGGATCCACCACTCCCACCCGCCGCCGGAAGTCCCGCACCGGGACCTCCCGCAGCTCGTCCGTCTCCAGGAAGCTCGCCCGCCCCCGGGCATCGCCGACCGCGCCGGGCGGCAGCGGAATCACCCCGGCCCGCTCGTCGTGGTACTTGCTGGTGATCTTCGCGACGGTGACCACCTCGCCCCGCACCCCCAGCACGAGACACGGCCGGTCCTTGCCCCCGGGCCCGTCCTCGTAGGGAACGCTCGCCCACCAGATCTCCGCCGCCCGAGGCCGCGGCACCCGCCGGGGCCCACGCGGCCGCCCGGGCGGCCGGGTACGCCGGGACGGCCGACGCCCCCGCCCCCAGCCGTCCACGAGCGCCGCGACCAGCGCGAGCAGCACCACGGCCGCCAGCGCGAGCCACCAGGACGTGTCCATAGCAACGAAGGTACCGGTGCGTCCCGCCGGCCGCCCCCTGCCCGGACTAGGCGGCCCCGCCCAAGGTCCATCCGAACCGGTGACAACACAGGTGAGTTCGCCCACAACGGCCCCTGGTGGAGGAGCGACCGGCCCTTTTGCGCCTTACGCTCGACGGACCGCACGACCCCCGTTTCCCGTATCTGCTCCGAGTGTCTGCACTGAGGATCCGCTCACCGCGTCCACTCCCTGCACTTCCTGTCAGCGCGGAGGTTCCAGCTCATATGAAGCTCACCGTCGTCGGCTGCTCGGGGTCGTTCCCGTCCGCGGAATCGGCCTGCTCGAGCTACCTCGTAGAGGCCGACGGCTTCCGGCTGCTTCTCGACATGGGCAATGGTGCCCTTGGCGAGCTGCAGCGCCACTGCGGTCTTTACGACCTCGACGCGATCTTCCTCAGCCATCTGCACGCCGACCACTGCATCGACATGTGCGCGTACTTCGTCGCGCGCTACTACCGCCACGACGGCGGCCGCGCCGGCCCGATCCCCGTCTACGGACCCGAGGGCACGGAGCACCGCCTGACCACCGCCTACGCGGACACGCCCACCGCCTCGTCGATGAGCGAGGTGTTCGACTTCCACACGGTCAAGCCGGGCACGTTCGAGGTCGGCCCGTTCACCCTGCACACGGACCGGGTGCGCCACCCCGTGGAGGCGTACGGCATCCGCGTGGAGCACGGCGGACGTGCGCTGACCTACTCCGGGGACACGGGCGTGTGCGAGTCCCTCGACGAACTCGCCCGCGACAGCGACCTATTCCTCTGCGAAGCCGCGTTCACGCACGGCAAGGAGAACATCCCCGACCTCCACCTCAACGGCCGCGAGGCAGGCGAGACCGCCACCCGCTCCGGCGCCCGCAAGCTCGTCCTCACCCACATCCCGCCTTGGACGGACCCCCAGATCAACCTGGCGGACGCGCGCGCGGTGTACAGCGGGCCGGTGGAGCTGGCGGCGCCCAGGATGTCGTACGAGATCTAGAGCCGGTAACAGGGAGGGCCCCGGAACCGAACGGTTCCGGGGCCCTCCCTGCTGTACGAGCTCATGTCGTACGACCTCAGGCAGTACGAGCGAGGCTCACACCTTGGTGAGGTCCTCGACCTCCTCGTCGGGCTCGCGGCCCGGGGTGGGGAGGTTCCACTTGATGATCGCGAAGCGGAAGACGACGTAGTAGATGACGCCGAAGACGAGGCCGATCGGGATGATCAGCCAGGGCTTGGTGGCCAGGTTCCAGTTCAGGGCGTAGTCGATGAAGCCGGCGGAGAAGGTGAAGCCGTCGTGGACGCCGAGCCCCCAGGTGACCGCCATCGAGAGGGCGGTGAGCACCGCGTGGATCCCGTACAGCACGGGCGCGATGAACATGAAGGAGAACTCGATCGGCTCGGTGATGCCGGTGACGAACGAGGTCAGGGCGAGCGAGATCATCATGCCGAGGACGGCCTTGCGGCGCTCCGGGCGCGCGGTGTGCGCGATCGCCAGCGCGGCGGCCGGCAGGCCGAACATCATGATCGGGAAGAAGCCGGACATGAACTGGCCGGCGGTCGGGTCACCCGCGAAGAAGCGGTTGAGGTCGCCGTGGACGACTGCACCGGTGGCGGGGTTCGTGTAGTCGCCGAGCTGGAACCAGGAGACCGTGTTCACGAACTGGTGCATGCCAACCGGGATCAGCGCGCGGTTGATCAGACCGAACAGGCCCGCACCCAGCGAGCCCAGGCCGGTCATCCACTCGCCGAAGTTGGAGATGACCTCACCGATCGGCTCCCAGACCAGACCGAAGAGGACACCCATCGCGGTGCCGACGAAGGCCATGATGATCGGGACGAGTCGGCGGCCGTTGAAGAAGCCGAGCCAGTCGACCAGCTTGGTGCGGTGGAACTTCTGCCACAGCACGGCCGACAGCAGACCCATGATGATGCCGCCGAGGACACCGGGGTTGTTGTACGTCGCGGCTACGTCCGCGCCCGCCTGGACCTTGGCCTCGGTGACGGGGAAGGCCTTGAGCACATTGCTGTAGACAAGGAAGCCGACGAGGGCGGCGAGGGCCGTGGAGCCGTCCGACTTCTTGGCGAAGCCGATCGCGACGCCTATACAGAAGAGCAGCGGCAGGTTGTCGAAGATCGCGCCACCGGCGGTGGCGAAGACCGCCGTCAGCTTGTCGGGGAAGCTGAACTTGTCGTGGATGTCCGGCTGCCCGAACCGCAGCAGGATGCCCGCCGCCGGCAGCACGGCGATCGGAAGCTGGAGACTGCGGCCGACTTTCTGCAGGCCCTGGAACAGACCGGATCCCCGCTTCTTCGCGGGTGCCGCCGTTGTGGTGGCGGTGCTCATAGTTCCTCCATGTACCGGAGCTGCCCGGGGGGACGAGAAGGGGGGAAACGGGGGTGAAACGGGTGGTAGGCAGCTTCACGTGGTCTACACCACTTGGTGGTGTAGACCTGTTTTAGCACGGTGAAGGTGGGATAAGGAACCCGCCAATTTTGTGGCCTGGGCCATACCGGAAGAAGCGGTCGCAAGTATTCGTATTCATGACGAAGGGCCCCCGGACCAGGAGGTCCGAGGGCCCTTGAGCAGGGAAGGTCTACGCGCGGGTGTGGTAAAGGATCATGCCTTGGTGGTGTCCTCGCGATCCTCGTCCGGCTCCCGCCCCGGCGTCTTCAGGTCGAACTTGGTGATCGCGAAACGGAAGACCACGTAGTACACGACGGCGAAGCACAACCCGATCGGGATGATCGCCCAAGGCCTGGTCGCCAGATTCCAGTTGATGACGTAGTCGATCAGACCCGCGGAGAAACTGAAGCCGTCGTGCACCCCCAGGCCCCACGTCACCGCCATCGAGACACCGGTGAGCAGCGCGTGCACCGCGTACAGCAACGGCGCGATGAACACGAAGGAGTACTCGATCGGCTCGGTGATGCCCGTGACGAACGAGGTCAGCGCGATCGACAACATCAGACCGCCAACCTCCTTGCGGCGATGGGGCTTTGCGCAGTGCGTCATGGCCAGACAGGCGGCCGGCAGCGCGAACATCATGATGGGGAAGAAGCCCGAGGTGAACTGCCCCGCGTTCGGGTCGCCTGCCAGGAACATGTTGATGTCACCGTGCACCACCGTCCCGTCCGGCTTGGTGTACGTGCCGAACTGGAACCAGATGGGCACGTTCAGGAACTGGTGCAGACCGATCACCAGCAGCGCGCGGTTGGCGATACCGAACACACCCGCGCCCCAGGCGCCGAGCCCGACCAACCAGTCGCTGAAGTTCTGCAGCCCGTCACCGATCGGCGGCCACACCCACAGACACAACGCGGCAAACGCGATCGCGACGAACGACATGATGATCGGCACCAGCCGGCGCCCGTTGAAGAAGCCGAGCCAGTCCACCAGCTTCGTACGGTGGAAACGCTGCCAGAAGTACGCGGACAGCAACCCGATGACGATGCCGCCGAAGACTCCGGGATTCTGATAGGAGAAGACGGCCACCGTGCCGTCCGACGCCTGACAGCCGGCCGCCACCTTCTGTGCCCCGCTCGCACAGTCCACCGGGAACTGACGCAGCACGTTGTAATAGACGAGGAACCCCGCGACCGCAGCCAGCGCCGTCGACCCGTCCGACTTCTTCGCCATCCCGATGGCCACGCCCACACAGAACAACAACGGCAGCCCCAGCGAGCCGTCCAGCAGCGCGCCACCGGCACCCGCCATCACCTTCGAGACGTTCGTCCAGCCAAGACCGTCGTCACCGAACACGTCCGGCTGACCCAGCCGGTTGAGAATGCCCGCGGCCGGCAGTACGGCGATGGGAAGCTGAAGACTCCGGCCCATCTTCTGCAGGCTCTGGAACAGGTTGCTCCAGGGCGTGCGCGCGGGTGCGGCGGCACTGCTGGCACTCATGGGCGTCCTCCGGGCGGAACCGGGCTTGGCGCCCGTTCGTCGACTGGTGTAGACCAGTCCATGAACGGTCGCGCTGTCGTGAACGCCATGATTCGGTACCCATGGCATGACCGCTCGCGAAGATGGGCCAACTGTGGGTTACTGCGACAAAGCGGTTCGGATCAGGGAGTAGGACATGGCCACCAAGGCTGAGAAGATCGTCGCCGGGCTCGGCGGCATCGAGAACATCGAAGAGGTCGAAGGCTGCATCACACGCCTCCGCACCGAGGTCATCGACCCGAGCAAGGTCGACGAAGCCGCCCTGAAGGCCGCCGGCGCCCACGGCGTCGTCAAGATGGGCACCGCCATCCAGGTCGTCATCGGCACCGACGCCGACCCGATCGCGGCGGACATCGAAGACATGATGTGAACCACCACGCCTGCTGAGCCCGCGCGGCTCAAGCCGGTACGGCACAAGCCGGTACGGCACAAACCCGCGCGACTCACCCCTGAGGGGCTGCTTCCGTAACCGGCGGCAGCCCCTCACCCGTATACGGCTAGGCTCATCGCCATGTCTCGCATCGACGGCCGCACCCCCGAACAGCTGCGCCCCATCACCATCCAGCGTGGCTGGAGCAAGCACGCCGAGGGCTCCGTCCTCGTCTCCTTCGGCGACACCAAAGTCTTCTGCACCGCCTCCGTCACCGAAGGCGTCCCGCGCTGGCGCAAGGGCAGCGGAGAGGGCTGGGTCACCGCCGAGTACTCGATGCTCCCGCGCGCCACCAACACTCGCGGCGACCGCGAGTCCGTCCGCGGCAGGATCGGCGGACGCACCCACGAGATCTCCCGCCTCATCGGGCGCTCCCTGCGCGCCGTCATCGACTACAAGGCACTCGGCGAGAACACCATCGTCCTCGACTGCGACGTCCTCCAGGCCGACGGCGGCACCCGCACCGCCGCGATCACCGGCGCCTACGTCGCCCTCGCCGACGCCGTCACCTGGGCCCAGGGCAAGAAGCTCGTCAAGGCCGGCCGCCAGCCCCTCACCGGCACCGTGTCAGCGGTCTCCGTCGGCATCGTCGGCGGAATCCCGCTCCTTGACCTCTGCTACGAAGAGGACGTGCGGGCCGACACCGACATGAACGTCGTCTGCACCGGCGACGGCCGCTTCGTCGAGGTCCAGGGCACCGCCGAGGCCGAGCCCTTCGACCGCAAGGAACTGAACGCCCTGCTCGACCTCGCCGTCGCCGGCTGCGACGAGCTGGCCGCCGTACAGCGCGCGGCACTTGAGGCAACCACCAGTTAACCCTTCGCGTTCTAAGGGGTACGGGCGTACGGTCCAGCCGTGCGCCCCAGCCCGGCCCCGGCACGGGGCCCGGCCGACCGCACCAAGGGGTCGATCACGCCAAGGCGTCGATCACGCCAAAGGGTCGATCACACCAAGGGGTTGACTACATCTTGCCCACGGGGAGGGACCGTTCCATGGCCGCGCGCCACCGCCGACGCACCGCCGCATTCGCCATCATCGCCGCACTCGTCGCCATACCGGCGGCAGTCGGCTGCGACGCCGTCAACAAGGCCCTGGACTGCGTCCAGACCGCCGACGCCATCGCCGACAGCGTCACCGACCTCCAGCAGGCCGTCGAGAACGCGGCGGAGGACCCGACGCAGACCGACGAGTCCCTCAACTCGATCGAGCAGAACCTCGACGAAATCGGCGACAAGACCGACAACGCCGACGTCAACAAAGCGGTCGACGACCTCAACACGGCTGTCGCCAACGTCCGTACCGCCGTCAAGAACGGCGACGAGACACCCGACATCAGCCCGGTCACGGACGCGGCCGGTGAACTGACCAAGGTCTGCACGCCGTAACCGTCACGCGGGGGCTTGGGGAAACTGTCACAGGGGCTCGGGGGACCTGCCACGCAGGGGCTCGGGGGAAACTGTCACGCAGGGGCTTGGGGATCCTGCCACACAGGGCCTTGGGGATACTGAGGGCATGACCCGCCTGATCCTCGCCACCCGCAACGCCGGAAAAATCACCGAGCTGAAGGCGATCCTCGCCGACGCAGGTCTCACCCACGACCTCGTCGGCGCGGACGCCTACCCCGACATCCCCGACGTCAAGGAAACCGGCGTCACCTTCGCCGAGAACGCCCTCCTCAAGGCCCACGCCCTCGCCCGGGCCACCGGCCTCCCCGCCGTCGCCGACGACTCCGGCCTCTGCGTCGACGTCCTGGGTGGCGCCCCCGGCATCTTCTCCGCCCGCTGGGCGGGGCGGCACGGCGACGACGCCGCGAACCTGGCCCTGCTCCTGGCCCAGCTCGGCGACATCGCCGACGAGCATCGGGGGGCCCACTTCGCGTGCGCGGCGGCGCTTGCTCTGCCGGACGGGACGGAGCGGGTTGTCGAGGGGCAGCTGAGGGGCTCGCTGCGGCACGCTCCCGCCGGTACGAACGGCTTCGGGTACGACCCGATCCTCCAGCCGGAGGGGGAGACGCGGACGTGCGCGGAGATGGACCCCGCGGAGAAGAACGCGATCAGCCACCGGGGGAAGGCGTTCCGGGGGCTGGTGCCGGTGGTTCGGGAGTTGTTGGGCTGAGGGCGGATACGAGAACGGCCTGCGAATCCTGCGATTCGCAGGCCGTTTGCTGTGCGGCGGAAGGGATTCGAACCCTCAAGCCGTTTCACGGGCCACAGATCCTAAGTCTGCTGTGTCACCTCTGCACCACCGCCGCTAGACGCTTGTCATCGTACCGGTCACGCGGTTGCGGGTGCGCGGGGGTTTGTGTCACGCCGTTTCTCGGCTTCGACTGCCTCCCCTGCACCAGGTACTGGTGATCGCGTGGCAGTTGGGGCACAGCAGTCGGAGGTTCTCGCGTCGGTCGTCACTCCAGTCGCCGTTGATGTGGTCGATCTCCAGGGTCATGGGCTTGCCGAGCCATTCCGGGCCAATGCCGCACCTGGCGCACTCTTCGACTACGCCGACCTCGTTGAGCGCTCGACGGAGGCGCATTGTCGTCGTCCGGTGCTTGCCGTTGTGCTGCACCAGAACATCCTCGGGGCGCTTGGCGTTCGAGGCCCGCCTTCCTTGCCGGTGTGCCTGCCCCAGGAAGTGTGCCGTCGTGAGGTGATCGTCGGCGATCCACTTGCGCAGCTTTTTCCGCTGCGCAGCGGTGTCAGTGCGGCCTAGGCGTCGCAGCAACTCTGCCAGGGAAGCAGACTCGGCGACGGCCCCCCGTAACTCGTCGGCAGCGGGCCGTGCGTGCCTGCCGCAGGGGCCGAAGTGCGAGATGTCGATGCCGAAGTGGGCGAACCGTTTGGTGAGGTACTTGCGGAGGTAGCCGTACGGTCGGGTGCCGAAGAACGCAATGACCTCGTCGAGGTCGGAACACCGAGTTGCTGCCTCCACCAGGCGCTCGCGGGTGTACTGCACGCTGCTCGTCATGAGGCGCGCCCCTTGCCACGCCCACGATAACTGTCCGTCGTCGAGTGGCAGTTGGGGCAAAGCAGCCTCAGGTTCTCGATGCGGTTGTTCCGCCAGTTGCCGTCGACGTGATCGACCTCCAAGGGGAGCGGCTCCCCGAGCCACACCCCTTCGATCCCGCAGAGGGCGCAGCGCTCCGCCACGCCCAGTTCTCCAATCGCCCTCTTCAGACGGCTGCTTGGGACCCGCCTGGCGTGTGCCGACGTGTCTACGGTGAGGATCTCTTCGGCAGTTCGGCGGCGCTGGTTGTACCGCTGCCGCTCCGTGCGGACCACTGGCGTGAAGTGCGAAGTGTCGATGCAGTAGGCCTTGATGCGGCGGGAGATGTTCGTATGGTGTCCGCCGACGACCTCGAGCCCGAGCCGCCGTAGAACCTCGTTGACGCTTGCCGACGCTGCGACCACCGGCTCAAGGATGTCCCTCGTCCACTTGGCACCCTCCCGCTCGAAGTGCGAGACGTTCACCCCCAGCTTCTTCATCCGATCGGAGATGTACCGCCGCTTCCAGCTCTTCGGATCCACCCGCAACTTCCCCAACGCTTCCGACAACGTCCGCGACCAGCTCGCCGCCTCCTCCAGGCGCTCCCTGGTGTACGGGCTGACCGGCATGGTTCCCCTCCGTTCCGGCCACACGTTCGCGACCTCGTACGGAGTAACGAACCGTTTATCGGACAGTCACGCCCGGAACGTGAAACGGCCCGTACCGGATCGGGCCGGTACGGGCAGTTCCCCAAGCAAGAGGACCGTCAGATCCCCAGATCCTTGATGATCTTCGCGACGTGGCCCGTGGCCTTCACGTTGTAGAAGGCGTGTTCGATCTTGCCTTCCTCGTCGACGACGACCGTGGAGCGGATGACGCCGACGTACGTCTTGCCGTAGTTCTTCTTCTCGCCGTAGGCGCCGTAGGCCTCGATGACGGTGGTGTCGGGGTCGCCGACGAGCGTCACCTTCAGGTTCTCCTTCTCGCGGAACTTGGCGAGCTTTTCGGGCTTGTCGGGGGAGACGCCGATGACGTCGTAGCCGGCGGTCGCCAGGACGTCGAGGTTGTCGGTGAAGTCGCAGGCCTGCTTCGTGCAGCCGGGCGTCAGGGCGGCCGGGTAGAAGTAGACGATGACCTTGCGGCCCTTGTGGTCGGCGAGGGAGACCTCGTTGCCGTCGGCGTCGGGCAGGGTGAAGGCGGGGGCGGTGTCGCCGGGCTGGAGTCGCTCGCTCATCGGTACCTCACGTGGCCGGGGTGGGTGGATATGGGTCAGGGACTACAGAACGAGCGTAATGGGGGTGCCGAGGGGTGCGTCGCCGCCGGAGCTGACAGACTGTCGGGAGCAAAGGGCCAGATACACGATCATGGGAGGCAGCGCGGTGCCGGACACGTCGGACACGTCGGATACCAGGACTCCGGCGCAGATCGAGGCGGACATCAAGCGCCGCCGCGAAACCCTCGCCGAGACGCTCGATGAGATCGGCGTGCGCGTGCACCCGAAGACCATCGTCGGGGACGCGAAGGCCAAGGTCACCTCCCATATCGATCACACGCTGGGGCGCGCGTACGTCGGCGTCAACCGGGTCGTCAGCGATGTGAAGGGGCAGTTCGTCAGCGAGGAGGGCGCGCCGCGGCTCGAACGCATCGTGCCGGTGGCCCTTGTCGTGGTCGGGATCGTCGGGCTGCTGGCCGTCGGCTCCCGTCGGCGCAAGCGCTGACCCGGCGGCGTACGGACCGGTCGAGGGCAGGTAGGTTCGGGGAGTGAGCGCCAACCGGGACAAGCAGAGCACCCACCCTGACGACAAGTTGCCCATCCGCATGCTGCACGACCGTGTGCTGGTGCGGCAGGACGCCGCCGAGGGCGAGCGGCGTTCCGGCGGCGGCATCCTGATCCCCGCGACGGCGGCCGTCGGCCGGCGCCTGGCGTGGGCGGATGTGGTCGCGGTCGGGCAGAACGTACGGACGGTGGAACCGGGTGACCGTGTCCTGTACGACCCTGAGGACCGTGCCGAGGTCGAGGTGCGCGGGACGGCGTACGTGCTGATGCGCGAGCGGGATCTGCACGCCGTGGCCGCGGACCGTTTCGAGGGCTCCGAGGACTCGACCGGCTTGTACTTGTAGTTGTGGGTGCCGTTGCCGTTGCCGTTGTGGTTGTGGTTGTCGTGCGTGGTGGTTGTGGCTGTAGTGCGTGGGGCGTCGGGTCGAATCTGGCGGGGGACCCTGGAGTGGACCGTAGGTCAGGCATCTGACCTGCGGTTTCTTTGTTCTGTTTCTCTTGGGGGGAGGCGGGCGATGGGAGTGCCCCTTGGCCTCGGTCACCTAGGATGACAAGCCGCAGCGTTCGAATGAGTGCACAGCTGCGTTCACCGCCAGGAGAATGCCCATGGGCGCCGAAGAGGCCGTGCATACACCGCCCGTCAGCCGCGTCCTGGATGCCCAGTCGGCGGGGCCTATGGTGCCGCGCATGGTGCTGGGCGCACGGTTGCGGCGCTTGCGGGAGGAGAAGAACATCTCCCGTGAGGTCGCGGGCGAGGCCATCCGCGCCTCTCAGTCCAAGATCAGCCGAATGGAGTGGGGCCGCCACGGGTTCAAGATGCGCGACGTGGCCGATCTGCTCACTCTCTACGGAGTCACGGACGAGGCCGACCGCGCCACCTTGGTGGCTCTGGCCAAACAGGCCAACACCGCCGGCTGGTGGCAGCCGTACAGCGACTTGGTGCCCGGCTGGATGCAGGCCTACCTCGGGGCCGAACAGGCAGCGAGTCTCATCCGCTGCTTCGATGCCCAAGTCGTTCCGGGCCTCCTGCAGACTCCCGACTATGCTCGCGTCGCCATCCGGCTCGCCCATCCAGGCGCTTCCGTGGAGGAGATCGACCGGCGCGTCACGTTGCGGATGAAGCGTCAGCAGGTCCTGCACCGGCAGCGAGGGCCTCAGCTGTGGGCCGTGATCGACGAGGCGGCGCTCCGTCGCCCGGTGGGCGGCATCGGCACGATGCGCGACCAGCTCCGGCATCTGATGGAGATCTGCCAACTCCCGCAGGTCACCGTCCAGATCATGCCGTTCCTGGCTGGTGGCTACGCCGCGACGGGCGGTCCGGTGACCATCGTGCGTCTGCCCGGCGGTCAGTTGCCCGACATGGTCTACCTCGAACAGCTCGCGAGCGCCCTCTATCCCGACAAGCCGGCCGAGATCGAGTACTACTGGGATGTCATGAACCGCCTGGTCGTCGAGGCCGAGTCGCCGGAGGCGACTCGAACGATCCTCCACCGCATCCTCCAGGAAACCTGATCGGGGCCGATCAGGAGTGCGATGCCCGATGGAGTCCGTGTCCGTCGTCGCGCCCGGCAACTGGCGGGCACCGAGCGAACGCCGCGTCAGCGGCGGACGCCAAGTGACCCTGTGGCCAGCGGGATTCAGCGCTTGAGGGCGACGCCGCCGTACTGATGTACCTCCGCCGGGAGGCCCAGGGCTTCGGTGTCGGGGCGCCATCGCGAGCACGATGCCACGCCCGGTTCGAGCAGTTCCAGACCATCGAAGTAGCGCGCGATCTGCTCAGGGCTGCGGAGGATGTACGGGATCGAGCCGCCCTCGTTGTACTGCTGGATGGCGTTGACGTAGGCGGCACTGGTGCTGGTGCTGTCGTACTGCACGAGGTAGCTGCCGGAGGGCAGAGCGTCCACCAACTGCCGCACGATTGTGCGTGCCTCGTCGTGGTCTTCGATGTGGCCCAGGATGCCCATCAGCATGAGGGCGACGGGCTGGTCGAAGTCCAGCGTCTTCGCGGCTTCCCGCACGATCGTGCTCGGATCGCGCAGATCGGCGTCGATGTAGTGGGTGACGCCTTCGGGGGAGCTGACGAGCAGCGCACGGGCGTGTGCCAGGACCAGAGGGTCGTTGTCGACGTAGACGATCCGGCATTCAGGGGCCACCCGCTGGGCGATCTGGTGGGTGTTGTCCACGTTGGGCAGTCCGGTGCCTATGTCCAGGAACTGCCGGATCCCCTCCTCGCCGGCCAGGTGACGGACGGCTCGGGCGAGGAAGTACCGGGCGGCGCGGGCTCCGGTCTCGATTGCCGGGAAGATCTCGCGGAACGCGTCACCGGCTACGCGGTCGACCTCGTAGTTGTCCTTCCCTCCCAGCCAGTAGTTCCAGATCCGGGCCGACTGCGGCACGGATGTATCGATTTTGGGGAGCGCCTCCTTTTTGGAGAGCACATCGTTGGCAGAGGTCTTGGAGGTCTTGGAGGTCTTGGAGTTCTCTGGTTCGTCAGTCATGGACACTCCTCCGTGTACGTCGTGTTCCCCGGGGCTCGTATCAAGTAAATCCCAACGACGGTAACGGAGTTGAACGGGTGTCTGCTGCTGGTGGCCGTGGTGGGGCTGAAGGTCTCCTCCGGCCACTGAGGCCTGGTTACGGTTTTCGGGTCGCGGGCCGGTTCAGTGGCCCGGCCCCCGCGATCGCCCCCACGTCCGTCCCACCCGTGTCCGTCCCCCCGTCCGTCGTTCCGCCGTCGGCTGTGGTGCCGCCGTCCGCGGTTCCGCCAGTGGCGGTCGTGCCGCCGTCGGTGGTGCCGGTGGTGGTGGTTCCGCCGTCTGTGGTGGTGCCGTCCGTGGTGGTGCCGCCTGTGGTCGTGGTGGTGCCGCCGTTCGTCTGGCCCTGGGTCTGGCCGTTCGTCTGGCCCGGGGACTGGGTGGGGGACTGTGTGCCGCCGGTCGTCGTGCCGCCGTTGTCCTGGCCGCCGATGGCGGGGGGCTCGGTGGTGGGCTCGTCGGTCGGGGGTTGCGGTTCCTCGGCGCCCGGCTGGAGTTGGAGGTCGAAGTCGGTCGCCTCGGTGCCGTCCAGAGCGGCCTTGGTGAACTGGGCCCAGATCTGCGCCGGAGGCCCGCCGCCGTTGATGCGGGCCTGGCCGAGGGCGCCGTACAGGGACTTGTGCGCGCCGGTGTCGGGGTCCTGGCCCATGACGGAGACGACGGTGGCGAGGTCGGGGGTGTAGCCGGCGAACCAGGCGGCCTGGTCCTCCTCGGCGGTGCCGGTCTTGCCGGCGGCGGGCCGGTCGGCGCCCTGGGCCGCGGTGCCGGTGCCGCCGTCGACGACGCTCTGGAGCATGGACGTGGTCGTGTCGGCGGCCTCGCGGGTCACCACCTGCTGGGTGTCCTGTTTCGGCAGCTGTACGTCCTGCGCGCCGTCATTGGTGATCTTGTCGACCAGGGTGTACGTGCCGTGCTTGCCGTGGTTGGCGAGGGTGGCGTACGCCTCGGTCATGTCGAGGACGCTGGCGGTGGCCGGGCCGAGCGCGATGGAGGGCGTGGCGGTCAGGTCGGGGGTGGTGGCGGGGAGTCCGAGGTCGATCGCCGTCTGCTTGACCTTGGCGGGGCCGACGTCCACCGCCATCTGCGCGTACACCGCGTTCACCGACTTGTCGGTGGCGGTGCGGACGGTGATGTCGCCGTAGGAGACGCCGTCCTCGTTCTCGGGCGCGTAGGTGCCGCCGTTCCAGCCCTCCACCGGGCGCCGGTCGGTGCCGTCGTAGACCGTGTTCGGGGTGATGGTCCGGCCGTCCTGGGTCTCTGAGTCGTTCTGGACGGCCGAGGTGAAGACGAAGGGCTTGAAGGTGGAGCCGACCTGGTAGTCGCGGCGGGTGGCGTTGTTGACGTACTGCTGGGTGTAGTCGATGCCGCCGTACATCGCGACGACCTTGCCGGTGGAGGGGTCGATGGCGACGCCGCCGGCGCGGACGTAGGTGTCGACCTTGCGGTTCTCCTTGTCGAGCTTGTCCGTCACCTGGTCGTTGACGGCCTTGACGAAGGCGTCCTGTCTGGGTTTCTGGATGGTGGTGGTGATGCGGTAGCCGCCGGTGGCGAGGGTGTCCTCGTCGATGACCTTGTTGGTGGTGAGGTAGTCCTTGACCGCCTGGACGAGGTAGCCGCGCTGGCCGGACATGCCCGCCGAGCCCTTGGCCTCCTTCGGCGCGGGGAACTTGACGGCGGCGCGGTCCGTGGCGCTCAGCCAGTCCTTCTTGACCATGCCGTCGAGTACGTAGTTCCAGCGGGCCTCGGCCGCGGACTTGTTCTCGGGGTGCGCGATCACGTCGTACTCGCTCGGTGCGTTCAACAGCGCAGCCAGGTAGGCACCTTGACCCACCGTCAGGTCGATGGCGTCGACGCCGTAGTACGCCTGGGCGGCGGCCTGGATGCCGTACGCGTTGCGGCCGAAGTAGCTGGTGTTGAGGTAGCCCTCGAGGATGTCGTCCTTGCTCTTCTCGCGGTCGAGCTTGATGGAGATGAAGAACTCCTTCACCTTGCGGCTGACCGTCTGCTCCTGGCCCAGGTAGTAGTTCTTCACGTACTGCTGGGTGATCGTCGAGCCTGACTGCTTGCCCTTGCCGGTGGCCGTGTTCCAGGCGGCGCGGATCATCGCCTTGGGGTCGACGGCCGACTCGGAGTAGAAGTCCCGGTCCTCGGCGGCGAGTACCGCGTGCTGGGCGTCCCTGGAGATCTGCGCGAGTGTCACGTTCTCGCGGTTGACCTCGCCGTCGCGGGCGAGCTGGCTGCCGTCGGCGTAGAGGTAGACGTTGCTCTGCTTGGTCGCGGCGGCGTTCGCGGGCGGGATCTTGACGAGGTAGTAGCCGAGTGCGAAGAGGCCGATCAGGAGCAGGATCGCGGTGAGGAAGGTGCCGAGCGCCATGCGCCAGGTGGGGATGATCCGCCGCCAGCCGGTGCGCTTGCGCTTCTGCTTCTTCTGCTTCCCGCCGGGCGCCGGCTGCGGCGCGGGCCCAAATCCCAGTCCCTGACCAGGTCCTTGACCCGGTCCCGGTCCCGGTCCCGGTCCCGGTCCCGGTCCCTGACCCTGACCAGGTTCCTGTCCTCGTCCCGGGCCCGGGTGCGGTTCCCTCGGCGCCCAGCCCTGGCTGTTCTGTTGCGGCTGCGGCTGCGGCTCGTCGCTCATCTGTTCGCCGGACTCCCGTTTCGCGTCGTACGTTCCCGTACGCCCTCGTACGCCTGTTGCGCCCCCTCTTGAAGACTCTCGCACCATGCGTTCCGTTCCCTCACCTCGGCACGCGTCGGGCCCGGAAAATGCCTGGCGGGGTGGGGCACCCGGCGGCTAGGGTCGTGCGCTTCGGCCTTGACGCGCTGAGGGAGGGCCTCTTTGTGGGCACAGGGCGGTTGTACGTCGCCGTCGCCGTCGGCGGCTTCCGTCGGTACGCCACCTATCGGGTGGCCACTGCGGCGGGCCTGTTCACCAACACCGTCTTCGGGCTGATCCTGGCGTACACCTTCATCGCGCTCTGGGACGAGAAACCGCACCTCGGCGGCTACGACCAGGCGCAGGCGCTCACCTATGTGTGGCTCGGGCAGGGGCTGCTCGCGGCGGTGGCGGTGATGGGCGGCGGTTTCGAGGACGAGCTGATCGAGCGGATCCGTACGGGGGACATCGCGATCGACCTGTACCGGCCCGTCGATCTGCAGGTGTGGTGGCTGGCGCAGGACATGGGCCGGGCGCTGTTCCATCTGCTGGCGCGCGGCGCGGTCCCGCTGGCGTTCGGCGCGTTCTTCTTCGAACTCGCGCTGCCCACCGACCTGTTGACGTGGATCGCGTTCATGGTCGCGGTCGCCCTCGGGGTGCTCGTCAGCTTCTCGATCCGCTATCTGGTGGCGCTGTCGGCGTTCTGGCTCATGGACGGGGCGGGCGTGGCGCAGATGGCCTGGATCCTGGCGATCTTCTGCTCGGGGATGGTGCTGCCGCTGAACGTCTTCCCGGGGGTGCTCGGCGAGGTCGTACGCGCCCTGCCCTGGTCGTCCCTGATCCAGGCGCCCGCGGATGTGCTGCTGGGCACGGCCGATCCGCTGGGTACGTACGCCTTCCAGATCGCCTGGGCGCTCGCGCTGCTCGCGACCGGGCGGCTCGTGCAGTCGGCGGCGACGCGGAGGGTGGTGGTGCAGGGTGGCTAGCCAGGTCGAGGGGCGGGTGGCGGATGCCTCGTGGCCGGCGCCCAGGCAGCGGGCGTACGCCCGGGTGCGTGACGGGTTGCGCGCCTATCGCATGATCGCCGCCATGTGGATCCGCTCCACGATGGCCTACCGCGCCTCCTTCGCGATGACCCTGTTCGGCAACTTCGTGATGACCGGCCTGGACTTCGTGACGATCCTGCTGATGTTCTCGCAGGTCGACTGGCTCGGCGGTTACTCGCTTCCGGAGGTCGCCTTCCTGTACGGCCTCGGGGGTACCGCCTTCGGGCTCGCGGACCTGGGGTTCGGCACGATGGACCGGCTGGGTCGGCGGGTGCGCGACGGTACGTTCGACACGCTCCTCGTGCGGCCGGTGCCCGTCCTGGCCCAGGTCGCCGCCGACCGTTTCGCGGTGCGCCGTATCGGCCGGGTCACCCAGGGGCTGCTGGTCCTCGGGTACGCCCTCGTCGCGCTCGACATCTCCTGGACGCCGCTCAAGGTGCTGCTGATCCCGCTGGCGCTGCTCAGCGGCGGTGCGATCTTCGGGGCCGTGTTCGTGGCGGGCGCGGCTTTCCAGTTCGTGGCGCAGGACGCGTCCGAGGTGCAGAACTCCTTTACGTACGGCGGCAGTACGCTCCTCCAGTACCCGCCGACCGTCTTCGCGAAGGACCTGGTGCGCGGGGTGACGTTCGTGTTCCCGCTGGCCTTCGTCAACTGGCTGCCCGCGCTGTATGTGCTGGGGCGGCCCTATCCGCTCGACCTGCCGACGTGGGTCGCCTTCACCCCACCGCTGGTGGCCGCGGTCTGCTGTGTGCTGGCGGGCCTTGCCTGGCGGGCGGGACTTCGTTCGTACCGGAGCACGGGGAGTTAGGGGATTTTCTTGTACGCCGATGTAGACGTGGACAGTGGCTTCATCGTGCTCGAAGGGGTCGAGAAGGTCTTCGACGTGCGCAAGAAGACCGGGTTCCTGCGCAGTGAGCGGCGGCAGGTGCGGGCGGTCGACTCGATCTCCTTCACCGTGCCGCGTGGGCAGATGGTCGGCTACATCGGTCCGAACGGTGCCGGGAAGTCGACCACCATCAAGATGCTGACCGGCATCCTGACCCCGAGTGGTGGCCGGCTGCGGGTCGCGGGCATCGACCCGTCGCGCGAGCGGACCCGGCTCGCGCAGCGCATCGGCGTCGTCTTCGGGCAGCGTACGACCCTGTGGTGGGACCTTCCGCTGATCGACTCCTACCGGCTGATGCACCGCATGTACCGGATCCCGGACGCCCGTTACCGCGAGAACCTCGACCGGTGTGTCGAACTCCTTGAGCTGGGTGCCCTGTTGGACGTGCCGGTGCGTCAACTCTCCCTGGGGCAGCGGATGCGCGGTGACATCGCGGCGGCTCTGCTGCACGATCCTGAGGTGCTGTACCTCGACGAGCCGACGATCGGGCTCGATGTGATCAGCAAGGCGCGGGTGCGGGAGTTCCTGCGTGACCTGAACGCCGAGCGCGGTACGACGGTCCTGCTCACCACCCATGACCTCACGGACATCGAGCAGTTGTGCAAGCGGGTGATGGTCATCGACCACGGGCGGCTGATGTACGACGGGGCGCTGTCGGGGCTGCACGAGGTGGGGGAGAGCGAGCGGACGCTGGTGGTGGACCTGGAGCGGGAGCTTCCGCCGATCGAGGTCGGCTTGGCTCGGGTGGTGAAGGTGGAGGGGCCGCGGCAGTGGCTCGCGTTCCCGGCGGCTCAGTCGGCGGCTCCGCTCGTGGCGCGGATCGCGGCGGAGTATCCGCTGGTGGACCTTTCGGTGCGGGAGCCGGACATCGAGGCGGTCATCAGCCGCATGTACGCGGAGAAGGCGGTCTCGTAGGCTGCCTTCCATGAGTGAGCCTGTGCCTTCCGAGGGACGCGACGACGGGCGGCTGACGCCGCGGGAGTCCGGACTCCCCGACCCCGGACTCCCCGACCCCGGACTCCCCGACCCCGGGCTCCCCGGACCCGAACTCCGGGCTTCGGATGCCGACCGGGAGAGAGTCACCGAAGTGCTGAGGGACGCCCTCGCGGAGGGCCGCCTCGACATGGAGGAGTTCGAGGAGCGGCTGGAGGCGACGTACAAGGCGCGTACGTACGGGGAGTTGGCGCCGATCACCCGTGATCTGCCGGCCCCGGGCGTGACGCCGCCCGTGGTGAACATGGTCAAGCAGCCCGCCGGGAGCGGGACGGGGGGCTGGGCGGACCGGATCGTCGGCGGCGAGGGTTCGTCCTCGTGGGGTGTCGCGATCATGGCGGGTTTCCAGCGCAAGGGGCGCTGGACGATGCCGAAGCGGTTCAACTCCTTCGCGTTCTGGGGCGGTGGTGAAATCGACCTGCGCGAGGCGTACTTCGCGGACCGCGAGGTGGTCGTCAACTGCGTCGCGATCATGGGCGGTATGAACGTCGTCGTACCGCCCGGTGTCGAGGTCGCCGTGCGCGGCATCGGCATCATGGGCGGCTTCGACCACCGTGAGGAGGGTGTCCCGGGCGAGCCGGGTGCCCCGCGGGTGGTCGTCACGGGCTTCGCCTTCTGGGGCGGTGTGGGCGTGGAGCGGAAGCTGACCCGCGCCGAGCGCCAGCGCCTGAAGGAGGAGCGCCGCCAGGAGAAGCTGGAGCGGCGCGAGGCCCGCAAGGAGCTGCACGGTTCACGCGGCGACCGCGACGGTCTCGGCGACGCGTTCGACGTGCTGGACGAGGCCCGCGACCTGGTCCGCGAACGGCACGAGGAGCGCCGGGAACGGCATCAGGAGCGGCGCGATGAGCGCCATCGGCGGCGGCACGGGGGCCATTGACGTCCGGCTGCGGCTGCGGCTGCGGCTCCGGCTTTGGCTTTGGCTTCGGTGCACCCGGTGTGTGACCTGTCGGGTGTCGGTGCACCCGGTGTGTGACCTGTCGGGTGTCGGAGCACCCGGTGTGTGACCTCTCGGGTGCTCCGCCGCTTGGCGTGATCGGCGCGTGCGAAAGGCGGTCGGCCCCTACGTCGTGGCCGTCACCGATTGCGTCAGTGATCCCAGGTCGAAGACCTCCGCCATCCGCTTGTATCCCTTGTCACTGGGATGCAGATGATCGCCGGAGTCGTAGTCCGGGCGGAGCCTGCGCGGGTCGTACGGATCCTGTAGCGCCTCATCGAAGTCGACCACCGCGTCGAACACCTTTCCCGCCCGGATCTCCGCGTTGATGGCCTGGCGTACGGCCTCACGCGGGTCGGAGTAGCCGCCGGACCGCTGGAACGGCATCAGGGTCGCCCCGATGACGACGAGTTGGTGAGCGTGCGCCTGTCGGACCAGCGTGCGCAGTCCGGCGGTGACCGTCCTGGCATTGGCCTTGTTCGGGTTGCGCAGGAGGTCGTTGATGCCGAGGTCGATGACGACGGCCTTGACGTTCGGGCGGCCGAGGACGTCGCGGCCGAAGCGGGACAGGGCGCTCGGGTTCTCGGCCGGGCTGCCGGGCCGGGAGGTGAGGAGCTGGTTTCCGCCCATGCCCTGGTTGACGACGCTGTAGCGGGGCGCTCCGTCGTCGGCGGCGGCGCGGAGCCGGTCCGAAAGGTAGTCGGGATAGCGGTGGTTGGCGCCCACGGTGGCGGTGCCGCCGTCGGTGAGGGAGTCGCCGAGGGCGACGATGGTGCCCACGGACTCGTCGCTGAGCACGTCGACGGCGGTCAGATAGCGCCAGTACCGCGTCTCCTCGGTGTACGAGACTCCGCTCACCTCGCCCGAGAGGTCGCCTTCGGCGGCGTAGGAGATCTGGCGTGCGTGCGGGTGGAAGGTGACCGGGCCCGACCGCGTCGGCGAGAACGTGGTGACGAGCACGTCCGAGTCGCTCGGGATCCGCACGGTCACCGCGTCGCTCAGCACCTGCTGCCCGGGGGGAATGACCACGGAGATGTTGCCGCCGAAGGTGAGGCGGGTCATGGTGCCCGCCGCGGCGGCGGCGCTGTTCGCGGTCGCCGCGACGGCGATCGTGGCGTGCGTGATGGCGAGACGCTGTCGTCCGTAGAGGTTGGAGAGCGTGATCCGGGCACTCGTTCCGCTCGCGCTCGTGTGGATGATGTTCCGGACCGATCGGCCGGCCATGCCGTTGGTGGCGGTGCCCGGCTCGGCTCCGGCGGGGGAGGCCGACCAGGCGCCGACCCAGATGCCGGTGGAGGCGGGAGCGGCGGTGCCTCGCGGGGACCGGGGGCCGGCGAGGTTGCTCTGTCCGCCGCGCTCGTCGGCGGCGACGCCGACGTATATGGCGGCGGAAACGACCACGACCACGGCGACGATCCCGGCCAGCAGGGCATAACCACGACGCTTGGTCATGCGGTGCGTTTCTCCTCGGGCGAGGGGAGCCCGAGGCTCCGGTGCGATCACCCCATGATGCGTCATGGGCCGGGCGAAACCGCCACACTCGTGCAACTTCAGCCGGAACTCTGCCCCGCGGGCAGCCGCCGGGAACTCCTGTTCCGTTCCGGGAGTCGGTCAGGAAGGGACAATGTGTACGGGGGACGCGAACGGGTGGAGTGGATGGAACGTACGAATCCGGAAGAAGCGGGCGCGGATGCCGATGGGCAGCATGCCCTGCCGGAGGCCGCGATGAACCGGGAGGGGCCGCCCAAGGCCGACGCGCGCCGTGCGATGACCTCTTTCAGCCCTGCCGACGAGGAGAAACAGCGGGGCGTACGCCGGATGAAGGCGACGGCGGTCGGCCTGCTGCTCTTCGTGGCGGTCGTGTACGTCCTCGCCAAGTGGGCGTCGAACGAGGGCGCGGGCCCGTGGGCCGGGTACGTCGCCGCGGCCGCCGAGGCGGGCATGGTCGGCGCGCTCGCCGACTGGTTCGCGGTGACTGCCCTTTTCCGCCACCCACTGGGGCTGCCCATCCCGCACACGGCGATCATCCCCACCAAGAAGGACCAGCTGGGCGTCTCGCTCGGTGAGTTCGTTGGGGAGAACTTCCTTTCGGAGGAGGTCGTACGGGGTCGGCTGCGCGCCGTCGGCATCGGCAGCCGTCTCGGTGCCTGGCTCGCCGAACCGGAGCACGCCGACCGGGTGACGGCGGAGCTGGCCGCCGCACTCCGGGGGGCGCTGACCGTGCTGCGCGACTCCGACGTGCAGGCGGTGGTCGGCGAGGCGATCACGCGGCGCGCGGATGCCGCCGAGATCGCGCCCGGCATAGGAAAAATGCTGGAGAAGATCGTCGCGGACGGTGGCCACAAGCGCGTCGTGGACCTGGTCGTGGCGCGTGCTCATGACTGGCTCGTCCTGCACGACGCGCAGGTCATGGACGCGGTGCAGGGCGGCGCCCCCGGCTGGACCCCGCGGTTCGTCGACAAGAGGGTCGGCGAGCGTGTCTACAAGGAACTGCTCCGCTTCGTCACCGAGATGCGTGACGCCCCCTCGCACCCGGCCCGCGGCGCCCTGGACCGTTTCCTCACCGACTTCGCCTCCGACCTCCAGTCCGACACCGACACCCGGGCCCGCGTCGAGCGACTCAAGGGCGAGGTCCTCGGCCGCGGCGAGGTCCAGGACCTGATCGCGTCCGCCTGGACCGCCGTACGGTCCATGATCGTGTCCGCCGCGGAGGACGAGCGGAGCGAGCTGCGGCTGCGGGTGCGGGCGTCGTTGCTGTCGCTGGGTGCCCGGATGGCGGTGGAGCCCAAACTCCAGGCCAAGGTCGACGGCTGGGTCGAGGGCGCGGCGGTGTACGTCGTGACGACGTACCGGCGCGAGATCACCTCCCTGATCACCGACACTGTCGCGAGCTGGGACGCCGAGCACACGACCCGGAAGATCGAGGCCAACATCGGGCGTGACCTGCAGTTCATCCGGATCAACGGCACGGTGGTGGGGTCGCTGGCGGGGCTGCTGATCTATGCGGTGTCGCGGGCGTTGGGGGCGTGAGCGTCGGCTGCGGGTCGGGGTTCGGCGTCGGGTAGCGCGCCCGGCGACCGGCAGGCCGCGCGCTGTTCGACGGGCGTGAGAAGCACAGATCAGGGCACTCTGGTTGGGTCACCCAAGGATCACTCACTGATCGCCAGTCGATCACTCAGGGTCACTCGACGGAGAGGGAGCCATGACAGCATCAGCGACGCCGGGAGCTGTGCCCGCCTCTACGGGAACGGTCACCACGTCGGTACCGGCGCGTCTGGACCGGCTGCCGTGGTCCCGCTGGCACTGGATGATCGTGATCGGCCTGGGAACCGTATGGATCCTGGACGGCCTCGAGGTCACCACCGTCGGCAACATCGCCGGCCGCCTCTCCGAGGACGGCAGCGGGCTGGCCGTCTCCACCGCGCAGGTCACCGGTATCGCGGCGGCGCTCTACGTGGCGGGTGCCTGTGCGGGCGCGCTGTTCTTCGGCTGGCTGACCGACCGCTACGGCCGCAAGAAGCTCTTCATGATCACCCTGGCGGTCTATCTCATCGCGACCGCTCTGACCGCGCTGTCCTTCTCGCCCTGGTGGTTCTTCGTCTTCCGCTTCCTCACCGGCTTCGGTATCGGTGGCGAGTACGCCGCCATCAACTCGGCGATCGACGAGCTGATCCCGTCCAAGTACCGCGGCCGGGTCGACCTGATCATCAACGGCAGCTACTGGCTGGGCGCGATCGGCGGAGCGCTGCTGTCCGTCCTGATGCTGAACACGTCCATCTTCCCCAAGGACGTCGGCTGGCGGCTGACCTTCGCGCTCGGCGTCGTACTGGGCCTGGTGATCCTGCTGGTCAGACGGCATGTGCCGGAGAGTCCGCGCTGGCAGTTCATCCACGGCCACGGCGAGGAGGCCGAGGCCCTGGTCTCCTCCGTGGAGCGCGAGATCGAGCAGGAGAAGGGCGAACCGCTGCCGCAGCCCGACCGTGAGATCACCATCCAGCAGCGCAAGAGCGTCGGCTTCGGACTGATCGCCAGGACCGTCTTCGGCCGCTACCGGAAACGTGCCACGCTCGGCCTCGCGCTCTTCATCGGGCAGGCGTTCCTCTACAACGCGATCACCTTCGGCTTCGGCGCCATCCTCACCACGTTCTTCGACGTGCCGACCGGCAGCACCGGTTACTACTTCGCCGTCATCGCGGTCGGCAACTTCCTGGGCCCGCTGCTGCTGGGCAAGCTGTTCGACACGGTCGGCCGGCGCATCATGATCTCCTCGACGTATCTCCTCTCCGGCATCCTGCTGTTCGGCACGGCCTGGCTCTTCGACCGGGGCTCGCTGAACGCGGTGACGATGACGGCCTGCTGGTGCGTGGTGCTGTTCTTCGCGTCGGCGGGCGCGTCCAGCGCGTATCTGACGGTCTCCGAGGTGTTCCCGATGGAGACCCGCGCCATGGCCATCGCCTTCTTCTACGCGCTCGGCACGGCGGCCGGCGGTATCAGCGGCCCGCTGGTCTTCGCCGACCTCACGGAGTCCGGCGTCGTCGGCGACACGGTGTTCGCCTTCCAGATCGGAGCGGGCCTGATGTGCGCGGCGGGCCTGGTCGCGGTGTTCTTCGCGGTGAAGGCGGAGGGCCGTTCCCTGGAGGACATCGCCACGCCGCTGTCGGTGGTGGAGAAGGAGTCGCCGTCCTCGGCACCGGCGACGTGAGGCGGGCGCTGCGGGCACTCCTCGAGCGGGAGGCCTTTGAGTAGCCGGGCGGAGGGCCTGAGTACCCGTACTCTGTCGGGCCTCCGCACGCCGCGCAAACCTCGTACGCATGACCGAGAAGCTGTTGAGCCCTCTGCGAACGCGCCCCTGGCCGGAACGCTGGCTGACGCGCGTGCTCGGCGCCGCCCTCTCCGGCGCGGCGTACCTCGTCTGCGTCCCGTGGAATCTGAACAACCGCGCCCGGACGCCCGGTTCCGCCGACGAGACGATCCCGGTGACGGTCGTCGGGGTCGTCGGGGTCATCGGTCTGGCCCTGGTCCTGCTGACACTGGCGGCCTACTTCGGCCACCGGGACTACCTTGGCTGGCCCCTGCTGCTGGTGGCGGGACCCCCTGCCGCCCTGCTGTACATCTCCCTGCGCACGAATCCCGGATCGCCGGACGGCATGGCGTACTCGTGGCCCCTGACGTGGGGGTTCTGCACGTTCCTGATCGGTGTCGCGGTGCTTGTCACGGCGGCGGTGGCCCGCCGGTTCCGGCCGGTTGAGGAAGACTCGACGGACGGACTGCAGTACGCCCACCTCACATGAGGAGCCGCTCCCGATGACCGTCCGCAGGATCGTCCCCGACTTCCAGGTCGACTCCGAGGAGTCGATGAGGACCAACAGTGACTTCTACGGCCTGCTCGGCCTGGAGCAGGTCATGCACCTGGGCTGGGTCATGACGCTCGCCTCCCCTGTCAACCCCACCGCCCAGATCAGCTTCTTCATCGAGGAGCGGACCGCCCCCGTCGTCCCCGACCTGAGCGTGGAGGTCGAGGACGTCGACGCGGTGTACGCGCAGGTGGTCGCCTCGGGCGCGGAGGTCGTACGGGAGTTGCGGGACGAGGAGTGGGGCGTACGGCGCTTCTTCGTACGGGATCCGAACGGGCGGGTGGTGAATGTGCTGGGGCATCGGTAGCGGCATCGGCTTCGTCAGGGGTGAATCCCTGGGCGTGCGCCGGTGGTACGCGACGGCGTACGGGCTACGCCCCCGTCGTGGACCCCGGCCGAATGATCATCAGGATCGTGACGGTGGCCCAGAGCAGGTTGAAGATCCCGGTGAACATGGCGAGCTGTGCGGTCGCCCGCGGGGTCACCACGACCGCACGGCCCCCGGCGTCCCAGATGCCCTCCATGATCGACGCCTGCCTCGGCAGCACCAGCGCGGCGAGGACGACCGCGGCGAGGGCCGTCAACGCCATCGAGACGATCAGCCAGGTGTCGCCGAGTACGCCCATGTTGTTCGCCGTCGCGAACCCGAAGACGGGAACGGCGACGCCGACGGTGGCGTACACCCGGCAGATGCGATGCAGCAGGCGCGTGGTCGCGAGGGTCTGCGCGTCCCCCGGTTCGGCGAGCGCCTTGCGCGCTGTGGGCGGGAACATGCTGGCGGCGACCGTGACGGGCCCGATGGCGACGATCGCGACGATGACGTGGACGGCGAGGAGGAACTTGGTCACGGGGTGACGGTAGGGGGCGGCGGGGATCTTCCAGAAGTGGCGATATTGCCAGTACTCAACGGATTCTCGCCAGGGCGGTTGGGGAGGGTGCCAGAGCCGCCCGAGCCGCCGGAGCTCGTGCTTCCCGGCGCGTGTGAGGCGTACCGCTGCTGACCGGAAACCGTCGCACCCCTACCCTTTTGCCATGCACACCGTTGCCGTACTCGCGCTCGATCAGGTCATCCCGTTCGACCTCTCTGCCCCGATCGACACCTTCGGCTGGGCGCGGCTGCCGGACGGGCGGGAGGCGTACCGGATCCGGGTCTGCTCGGTGACGGAGGAGGTGAGCGCGGGTCCGTTCGCGGTGCGAGCCCCGTACGGCCTGGAGGCGCTGGCCGAGGCGGACACGATCATCCTGCCGGGTGTCGCCGACCCGACCGTGCCGCTTCCGCCGGGCGTCGCGGAGGCGGTGCGCGCGGCGGCCGCGAACGGCACCCGGATCGCCTCGGTCTGCGTGGGCGCGTTCGTCTTCGCCGCCACCGGTCTGCTGGACGGGCTGCGCGCGACGACGCACTGGATCGCGGCCCGGGACCTCGCGCAGATGTACCCCGCCGTGACCGTCGACCCGAACGTCCTCTACGTCGACAACGGCCAGTTCCTCACCTCGGCGGGCGCCGCCGCCTCGATCGACATGTGCCTGCACATGATCCGCAAGGACCACGGCTCGGCCGTCGCCGCGCACGCGGCCCGGATGTCGGTCGTGCCGCTCGAACGGGAGGGCGGCCAGGCCCAGTTCATCATCCACACCCGGCCACCGGTACCGGCCGGTGCCGCCCTGGAGCCCCTCCTCGACTGGCTGGAGGAGAACGCCGAGCGGGAACTTTCCCTGGAGGACATCGCCGCCCACGCCGACATGAGTACCCGTACGCTCAACCGCCGCTTCCGCGAGCAGACGGGCACGACGCCTCTGCAGTGGCTGCACCGGGCGAGGGTGCGGCGCGCACAGTACCTCCTGGAGACGACCGCGTATCCGGTCGAACGCATCGCGTCCCAGGCGGGGTTCGGCTCCCCGACGGCGTTCCGGGAGCGGTTCAAGAGGGTGGTGGGGACGAGTCCGTACGCGTATCGGCGGGCGTTTCAGGGGGTGGACGGGGCGGGGACGGGCTCGGCTGCCGCTGTCTCGGCCTCGTAGGCGAGGTTGTTGGGGCCGTGAGCTGCTCAGGCGGCGCGCCGGTCGGCCACGGCCCAGGGGGGTTGGGGCCGTGCGCTGCTCAGGCGGCCCGTCGGTCGGCTACGGCCCAGGAGGCGAGGGCGACGGCCCCGGCGGCGCCGAACACGGCGGGCCAGGCGCCCACCTTCTTGGCCAGCGGATGAGACGCGGCGAAGGCGGCGACGTACGCGACGGTCAGTGCCCCGGCGGCCCTCCCGCCGGCCTGCTGCCGCCACTGCTGAGCGGCCGTGGCCCCGGCGGCGGCCAGCACGATCCCGCCGAGCGGCCGCTTCTTGGTCCAGCGGACCACGCCGTACCCACCAATGAGTCCACTCGCGGCCACCACCGCGGCCGGTACCCTCGCCACCTTCGCCATCACTGCCTCCACTGCTACGTGTCTCGGACGAACCGAGGCTAGCTCGCCATGTCGCGGTGCCGGGCGATGGGTCCAGAGGGTCAGGCTCGGACGCCGAGGTGGAGGCCGCCGCTGGCGTCGAGGACCTGACCGGTGATCCAGCGGCCGTCGTCGGAGGCGAGGAAGGCGACGACGTCGGCGACGTCCTCGGCCCGGCCGAGGCGGTTGAGGGCGGTCTGGCCGGTGATGAACTCCTCGGTCCCCGGGGCCTCGAAGACGGCCACGTTCACGTCGGTCCTGGTGGCGCCGGGGGCGACGGCGTTGACCGTGATCCCACGGGTGCCGAGTGAGCCGGCCAGGGTCAGGGTCATCGTCTCCAGGGCCCCTTTGCCCATGGCGAAGGAGGTCTGGCCGGGAAGGGCTACCCGGGTCGCGACCGAGGTCAGAGTGATGATCCGGCCGCCGTCGCGCAGTAGCGGGAGCGCCCGCTGGGTGATGAAGTACGGCGCCTTGACGTTCACCGCGAAGAGACGGTCGAACTGCTCCGGGGTGTCCTTCTCCATCGGTCCGGCCGGGAGGGCCGCGGCGTTGTTGACCAGGATGTCCAGCGGTCGCCCGGCCAGCCCGCGCTCCAGGCCGGTGAACAGGGTGTCGACGTCCCCGTCCACCCCCAGTTCGGCATGGACGGCGAACGCGTGCCCGCCGGCCCGCTCGATCCTGGCGACCGTCTCCTGCGCCGCAGCTTCGTCATGGCCGTAGTGCACGGCGACGATCGCGCCGTCCGCTGCGAGGCGCTCCGCGATGGCTCGTCCTATGCCGCGCGAGGCTCCGGTCACCAGGGCGGTCCTGCCTGTCTGCCTGTCCATTCCACTCACCCCTGTGCGTTCGGTGTGTCCTGTGTGTTAGTGACTCTCGATCTGGTAGTGACTATCAGTAAGGTACTGTATCGCACATGAGTGGTGACGGGCCGAATCTGCGAGAACGTCGGCGGACGGAGACCCAGCGCATGATCCAGTCGCACGCGATGCGGCTGTTCATCGAGCACGGTTACGACGAGACCACCGTGAACCAGGTCGCGAAAGCCGCCGACGTCTCACCGATGACCGTCTACCGGCACTTCCCGACCAAGGAAGACCTGGTGCTCTACGACCAGTACGACCCCCTCATCGCGGCCCGGGTCGCTGCCCGGCCGGCCGATGAGTCCTTGGTACGCCGGATCGGCATGACCCTGGTCGAGACGACCCGCAGT
Organism: Streptomyces sp. NPDC087263; assembly: GCF_044744645.1. Taxonomy (NCBI): domain Bacteria; kingdom Bacillati; phylum Actinomycetota; class Actinomycetes; order Kitasatosporales; family Streptomycetaceae; genus Streptomyces; species Streptomyces sp. NPDC087263. Next base: position 141,622 of record NZ_JBIUYT010000011.1, on the reverse strand, counting down.
GTCGTCGGACCCCGGGACGACGTGCCGGCTACTGGGTCGGCGCCGCCTTCGCCTTCGCCTTCGCCCGAGAGGGAGTTGCTCTACGCGCGCCTCCGGCTGATGATCGACACGCCCGCCCTGCGCGCCCGCCACCTGGACAGCCAGTTCGCCACCCAGAAGGCCATCGGCGACGCCCTGCTGGGCGACGCGCCGGACCCGGACCTGGAGTTCCGGGTTTGGGTCGCCGCCAGCACCTGCCTGGCTGCGATGCACGTAGCCCTGATGCGCTGGGCCCAGGAGGACGGACGCCCGGATCTGCCCGACTTGATCGCCGCCGCTCTTGCTGCTGCCTTCGACGACGACTTCAGCTGACTACGGGCGGGGACGGGACGACGCCCCGTAACCCTGGAGGCCAAAGACCTCCAATGCCGACACGGATTGGTCCCGTCCCCCCACCGGCCACCACGACGGTCCACGCCATCCGCCTCAGCATGTCCGCCTTGTGTGGCCCCAGTTCGGCGCGTTACGCGGCGGAGACGCCGGTCACCACTGGCCGATGGCCTGCGCGTCGGGTTCGTGCTGCCGCCACATCCCGCTGAGGCGGGCGAGCCGTTCCGCGGCGGCGAAGCCGTACAGCGCCGCCACCTTGCCGTCGCAGATCTCGAACGCCGCGGCGCCCACGATCCGGTCCTCGAGCACGGCGAGCACGGCGGGCCAGCCGTTGACCTGCCCGATGTGGAACGCTGGCGAGCCGCCGGCCAGGCGCCGCTTCGCGGGAGTGGGTTTGAAGGCGGTCCGCATTACGGCGGCGACGCGCTCGGGGGTCTCGTAGCGCCAGAGTGTCCTGGAGAGGCCCGCGCCGTCGGAGACCGCGGTCGCGTCGTCGGTGAGAAGCGCCACCAGACGTTCGGTACGACCCGAGGCGGCTGCGGCGAGGAACTCCTCGAGGACCTTGCGTGCGGACGCCGGGTCGACCTCCTCGCCGCCGCGGCGCGCGGCTGCGACCCGGTGCCGGGCCCGGTGGACGTGCTGCTGGCTCGCGGACTCCGAGATGTCGAGGATCCCGGCGATCTCGGAGTGGGGGTAGGAGAACACCTCGCGCAGGACGTAGACGGCCCGTTGGACCGGTGAGAGCCGCTCCATCAGGGTCAGGACGGCAAGCGACACAGATTCGCGCTGCTCGAAGGTGTCGGCCGGGCCGAGCATCGGGTCACCGTCGAGAAGCGGCTCGGGCATCCAGGCGCCGGCCGCGCGTTCGCGGCGCACCGTTGCCGAGCGGAGCCGGTCCAGGCACAGGTTGGTGACGACCTTGGTCAGCCACGCCTCCGGCACCTCGATCCGCTCCCGGTCGGCGGCGTGCCAGCGCAGGTACGCGTCCTGCACGATGTCCTCGGCGTCGGCTGCCGAGCCGAGCAGACGGTACGCGAGCGAGGCCAGCCGTGCCCGGCCGGCCTCGAACCGATCAGCGACGGTGCTGTCCATGCAGACGACCTTATGCGGCAGCATTCTCGGGCGCGGTGGCAACGGCCGTGGTGCCGTCAGCCGTCGTGGTGGCGGTCAGGCGGCGCTTGCGCTTCGGCATGCCGAAGGTCGGGTGCGAGGTGGCCCACAGACTGGTCCTGAGGATGCCGGCCTTGAGCCGCGCGGCCTTCCGTCCGCCCACGAACCAGGACTTCGCCCGTACGTCGCGATCGACCGTCTGAAAGATCGCGTCGTACCGCCCGAGGCTGATGTGGTTGCCGATGTAGGTCTTCTTGACGTTCGGAACCGGGCGTCCGGTCAGCCGTCCCACGATCGCGTCCGTCGCCTGCATGTTGGTATGTCCTGCCGAGGCGCAGGACATCGGCAGCGGCCGGCCGTTCACGCCGATCGCGTACGCGCTGTCGCCCGCGGCGTAGACGTCCGGGTGCGAGACCGAGCGCATGGTGTCGTCGACGACGATCCGGCCGTCCTCGGTGACTTCGAGACCGGCGGCCGCCGCGATGGGGCCGACGGCGAACCCGGCCGTCCACACGGTCGCGTCGGCCGGGAAGGAGGTGCCGTCCGCACCGACCGCGTACGTCGCCCCGACGGCTTCGATGCCGGTGTGCTCGTGGACGGTGATGCCCAGCCGGTCGAACGCCTCGCGCAGGTGGAGCCGGGCCCCCGGGGAGAGCCATGCTCCCAGCTCACCACGGGCGGCGAGCGCCACGGAAAGACCGGGTCGCGACTCGGCGAACTCGGTGGCGGTCTCGATGCCGGTCAGGCCCTCGCCGACGACCAGCACGGTGCCGACTCCGCCGCGACTGTCGAGCTTGTCGAGGTGGTCGCGCAGCCGCAGCGCCGACGGCCGTCCCGCGACGTCGAAGGCGTGCTCGGCCACACCAGGGACACCGTGGTCGGCGACCCGGCTGCCGAGCGTGTACAGCAGCGTGTCGTACTCGAGCTCGTCGTCACCGTCCTCGCCGGTCACGGCGACAGTCTTGCGCTCCGGGTCGACCGCGGTGACGCGCGCCACGCGTAGCCGTGCCCCGGTGCCCGCGAACACGTCGGCGAGCCGCAGGGTCGCGAGTTCCCGGCCCGCCGCGAGCTGGTGCATGCGCATCCGCTCGATGAAGACCGGCTCAGCGTTGACAACGGTGATCTCGGTGTCGGCGGGCGAGAGACGGCGGGCGAGGCTCCCGGCGGCGAAGGCCCCTGCGTATCCGGCGCCGAGGACGAGGATGCGGTGCTTCATGGTGTGGCTCCTGTCTGGATCGCTTGCCCCTTGAGCGGGACAGCGCGGCGATTCCTGACAGGAGCCGGGTGTGAGGTGGGTCACTGGACCAGTGCGGGTGGCTCTCCGCGGGCGCGCCGGAGCCGTCCGGAATCAGGGTGCGGCATCAACCACACGTTGAAGCGGAACATCCGAACCAGATTTTCGACCTGCGGAAACACCCGAAAATCCGGCGCGGACCCAGCCACGATCCAGCCACCGGAAACGGCCCTCCGCGACCACCGTTTCGACGAACCTCCGAGGGCTGATCCCGGTCCGGCAAGGTCGTCACCCCGAGCCGAAGACCTCAGTAGCCGCCGCAACCGCACGCAGGATTCGCAACGCAGGGATTCGCAACGCAGGGATTCGCAGCGCAGGGATTCGCAGCGCAGGGGTACGCGCCTTCCTGGACGGCATGGATCGGTTCCTCGGAGCGCGCGCTACCGTCCAGCCGTGACCGGTTCCGACCAGCGTCCGTTGCTCTTCCTTGATGTCGACGGCCCGCTCATCCCCTTCGGGGCGCCACCGCCGCAGTACCCCCAGGGCCACCCGACCTACGAGACGGGCCCCGCCCCCCACGGGTCCGACTCGAATCCACTCCTCACCAGAATCAACCCCGACCACGGCCCCCGCTTGATGTCGCTACCGTGCGAACTGCTCTGGGCCACGACATGGATGGCCGACGCGAACGAAACCATCGCACCACGACTCGGCCTGCCCGAACTGCCCGTAGTCATCTGGCCGGCCCCATCAGCCACAGACGACCAGGACGAACGGAACGGCCTCCGCTGGAAGACCCGCCGCCTCGTCGACTGGGCAGCCGCCCGCTCCTTCATCTGGGTAGACGACGAGATCACGGACACCGACCGGGCGTGGGTGTCGGCCCACCACCGAGGCCGGGCCCTGCTCCACCGCGTCGACGCGCGCCAGGGTCTCACCGACGCCGACTACAACACTCTCGGGGAGTGGCTGCGCGAAGAATCCGCGGGCTGATCCCTCCCTCAAGGCCCTGGGTGATCACACCGCCGGAGTGCAACTCCCGGGTTGCACCTGGGGGAGTGATGTGCAACTCTGGGGTTGCACTCAATGTCGTCGGAGATGAAGGAGCCCCTCATGAGCGAGGACCGGATCGAACGCGAAACCCTGATCGAGGCACCCCTGGAGCGGGTCTGGTCGCTGGTGGCCCAGCCCGGATTCTGGGTGGCCGACAAAGCGAGCCTGCCCGGCACCGTGGCCAAGGAGGGCGAGTCGATGGTGGCGAAGAACGCCGAGCACGGCGACTTCCCGGTGCGCGTGGAGAAGGTCGAGCCGCCGACGTACCTGGCATACCGCTGGACCAGTGCGTTCCCCGGAGAAGAGCTGCGCGAGAACAACAGCACCCTCGTGGAGTTCACGTTGACCCAGGAAGGCGACCAGACGCGGCTGCGCGTCGTCGAGAGCGGGTTCGCGGCGCTGGCCGGGTCCGAGGAACTGCGCATCCAGAACCTCAAGGACCACAGCGAAGGCTGGCCCCTGGAACTCGACGCGCTCAAGACGCGCGCCGAACAGCCCTCCACGTGACGGAAGAACGTCCCGGCGCCGCCGAGGCCGTCGACAGCGTCCTCGGCGCACTGGCCGACCCGACACGGCGTCAACTGCTCGACCTGCTCGCCGCACAGGGCGAGGCCACCGCGACGACACTCGCCGAACGGCTTCCCGTCTCGCGGCAGGCGGTGGTCAAGCACCTTGTCGTCCTGGACGCCGCTGGGCTGGTTTCCGGCGGCCGGGTCGGACGCGAGGTGCGGTACGCGGTGCGGCCGGAGGCGCTCAACGCGACAGCGCGCTGGATGGCCGGCCTCGCGGCCGACTGGGACCGGCGGCTGGCGAACATCAAGCGCGTCGCCGAGGCGGCGGAGCGGGATTCGAGCTCAACAGGACCTGACTGAACGGCGGCACGGTATGGACACGACAGCACTGCGCAGCGCCTACGACCATTTGCTCGACGCGGCGGCTCTCCCCGACCTCGGCGAAGCCGACGACGGGGGATGGAACGCCGATCAGGTACTGGCCCATCTCCTCAGCGTCGACGCCGCGACCGCGGCGGTGGCCCTCGGCGTCGTCTCGGGCGCGCGCCCCACCTTCGACAACCGGATCACCCTCGACGCCTGGAACCTCGACCGGATCATCGCCGAGCACGCAGGCAGGGTGGACCTGATCGCTCACGTCCGGAGCCAGGCCACCGTCCTGTGCGACATCGCCGACCAACTGGCCGAGGCAGCCACCTCGGTCTTGATCCCCACGCTCCTCCTCTCCAACAACACCCTCGTACTGGACCAGCCGATCCCGCTGGCAGCCCTCATCAACGGCCTCGCCGAGGACCACGTGCCCAAGCATGCCCAACAGCTCCTGGATCTTCGTGTCGTCGGTCTTGGAGACATCTGAAAGGCAGAAACGACGCCGGTCGCTGGGGCCTCCGAAGCCATAAGAGTGGCTTGGGGTGCCCCTTCGACTCGCGTGCCACTCACCAGGGGTCGGCACTCTGGCCCGTCCGCGTAGCGAGGCTGCGGGGCCCGCGCACGGCCGCCGTGTGGCTAACCGCCGACGGCTCCGTAGTACGCGCCCGCGTTCACGTGGCGAGCGGCTATGAAGCAGCAACAGACGAGGAACAGGCCCTGATCGACAAGTTCCTGGCCCGCACTGAGCGCTACCAGACACTCATGGTCGATGCCGTCGACAGGTTGGGCATGAATCGCATCAATGCGGGTGGCGGACACTCCGTCACAGAACTGGCCGACACCGTGCTCGCGGCAGCCGACGCGCAGACCGCGATGGGACGGTCATCCCCCAGTTGGTGACCGCTCGCGCAAGCTCACCTACGGCAGATCCCGGCACCACGCCTCTCACCAGTTCATAGTGAAACGATCAGTAAGAAGCCGTACCTCAAGGGAACTTGATCGCCGCGCGCTGCCGCAGGCCCGGCCCAGCAGCCCGTCGGGTCATCCAATCGTCCAGGTCTGGTTGTCCCTGCCGTTGCATTCCCAGAGGACCGCGCCTGTTCCGCTCTCGCCCCCGAAAATGTCGACGCATTTCTGTGACTGATCAGCCAGGAGTTCCGTACCGGAAAGGTGGAATTGCTGGCTGGCGTCGCCGCTGCAGCCGCTCAGTTGGATCTCGGTCCGGTCATCGGTCGCCCCTCCGGCCACGGTCATGCATTTCCCCGATGACCGGAGGCTCCCGTCCGATCCGACCTGCCATTGCTGCGCCGCGGAGCCGTTGCACGTGGCCTGGATGAGTTGTATCCCCTCGGTCCCGGCGCCGCTGCTCAGGCACTTCCCGGAGGCGGCGACCACGAAGGTATGGCCGGTGGCGGGGGCGTCCGATGATTCGGATCCGCTGTCGGTGGTCGGGTTCTCGTCTCCGGGTTCAGGGGCGGGATCCTCTTGTCCGGCCTTGGGCGTCGACTGCTGCGACGGGGGGTGCGCCGTCGACGACGTGCCGCCGGAACTCGTAGAGCTCGACGGTGAGGAGGAGACGGAAGAGGCTGTCGGCGTGTTCGCGGACTGCGACGGCGTGGTACCGCCGACCGGGAGTGGGCCGGATGACGCTGTGGCGTCGCTGGTGTTCTTCTCCGGCGCAGTGTTGATCAGCAACGAGATCGTGATCAGTGTCGCTGTGGCGACCGTTACGGCAAGCGCGACCAGCTTCTTCGAACGGCCCGTACGGCCCGTTCGGCTCGTACGGCTATTTCGGCCGTCGGAGGGCCGCGGCGCCTGCGGGTCTGTCGTGGCGGGCGGGGGGCGTTCCGCTGCCGGGGCCCCCATGTCGGCGGCGGATGCCTTGCGTGATCTGCGCGCTGAGTTCGGTGACGGCGACGAGGCCGGTGACGGTTCCGAGTTCGGTGACGGTTCCGATTTCGGGTCCGGCTTCGCGGCCGGAGTTGCAGCCGCCGGAGCCGGAGCCGAAATCGGAACCGGAGCCGGAGCGTCGGTGGCGGCCGTCGCGCGGGCGGCGGGCGGAGTGGTGGAGGAGCCCACTCGCCGTATTCGTTCCGGGTCGGCACCCACTGTCCGCAGGAGGCGCTCGGCGTCCTCGGCCGACATACGGTCGGCCGGGTTGCCGACGAGCAGAGCTTCGATCAGCGGGGTGAGCGGCCCGGCACCGAGGACCGCGGGAGCCGGTTCCATGGCGATGGCGTACATCGTCTGCCCCGCCGTGTCCCGGAGGAATGGCGAGCGCCCTTCGACCGCCTGGAAGAGCGTGGCGCCCAGCGCCCACAGGTCGGCTTCCGGGCCCGGCGGCCCGCCGACAAGGCGCTCGGGGGCCATGAAGTCGATCGACCCGACCAACTGGCCGGTGCGGGTGAGAGTCGAGGTCTCGGCGGCCTGGGCGATGCCGAAGTCGGTGAGGACCACCCGGCCGTCGTTGGCGAGCAGTACGTTGGCCGGTTTCACGTCCCGGTGCAGGACCCCGGCCCGGTGCGCCGCCCGTAACGCGGCGAGTACACCGCGGCCGATCCGGGCGGCCTCTTCGGGCGGGACCGGGCCGTGTGCCTTGATCAGGTCGGCGAGCGTGGTCGAGGGCACGTACTCCATGACGATGATGGGCAGGCCCTCGTCCTCCACGACATCGTGGACGACAACGACATTGGGGTGGCTGATCCTGGCGGTGCTGCGGGCCTCGCGGCGGGTGCGCTCGAAGAGGGTGGCGAGTTCGTCGGCGTCCAGATGCGGCTGGGGGTGGAGCTTCTTGACGGCGACCTCGCGGCCGAGGAGATCGTCGTGCGCGCGCCACACGGTGGCCATACCGCCTCGGCCGATCCGGTCGAGGATGCGATAGCGGTCGGCGATCAGCCGTCCTTCGTCGGACACCGTGGGGTTCCTTTCCACTGCTTCAGGACCGTTCGGGCCCGCGGCGCCACGGGGCCCCTCTGGCCGGCCCAACGCCCAACGGCTCCTCGGGTACGGGGTGTTGAGGAGCGCCCTGTCATCAGCCGAAGGGAGCGATCATACTTTGGCCAGGTGACGCCCCCGCGTCGATGTCTCGCATGTCGCTGACGGATGTCATTCATGGATGCCGCTCATCGATGTCACCCATCGAAACGGGCCTACGTCTTCCACGCCACGTCACGGCACCCCACGCCACGGCGCTCCCCCCGCCCCCGTCCCGCCGGACAGAGCCTGCCGGTGAGGCGCTCGAAAACCGGTGGAGCAGCGCCGCCGTACGCCATTACCGTGCTGCCGAACCAAGTCGCCCAATCAAGGACGCGCCGTTGTACACCCTGTGAGACCTCCCGAGAGCTGATCTGTCGCGCGTCGCGCATCCGCGCCGCGCTCCTTTTTGCTGCGGACTTCTCACTGAAACCGGTGTACTTCTGTGCTCGAAAACTGGGTGGTCGCGCCTACCTGCCTACCGCTCGTTATCCGCCGCTGCCACGCGTGCGCGTCCGAGCGCTTCCGGGCAAGCGGCAAATTCCGCGTCAACGCGCACCACAAGCTCATCGACGCCTGGCTCCTCACGCTCTGCACCGCGTGCGGGGAAACGACAAAGCTCACGGTCCTGGAGCGGGTGAACGTGCGCTCCGCACGACTCGACCTGCTGGACCGGCTACATGACAACGACCCTGTCCTGACAGCCGAGTTGCTCCAGGATCCGGTCGTGCAGCGCCGCAATCGCATCGCCCTCGACTGGGACAACGCCTGGCGCCTCGACACCGGCGGATCGGATCACCTGGACTACCTGGACCGCGAGGTGATCGACGTATCGGTCCGCTTCGCGGCGCGGATCCCTGTCCGGCCGGTGCGGCTGATCGCTGAAGGCTGCGGCCTCTCGCGGGCCGAGACCGAGAGACTGATCACGGAAGGCAAACTCGTCTCGGCAGCCCGGCTGAACGGCAAGTTCACCGGCGACTTCACCTTCACGCTCAAGCGCTGAGTTCTCCTTGGGCCTTTGGGCCTGTCCGGCAAGACCCGCCGGCCAGGCCCAGGGGACCGGAAGTTGCCCCGTACGGCCGTCCGCTGACTTGCCTCTCCTTCGGACAGAAGTCGAGTACGGCACTCCCGCCGCCCGCAGGACAGCTGACGGCCGCACCCGCGCCCCACGCACCAGCCGCAAACTGCCAGCCAACCCGGCCTGCACAGCTGGCCGAAAGTGTCCCGAAACCACAAAACCCCAGCACCCGGCAGCCCAGAGAAGCTACGTCCTCGCTTCCCCCGCCGCCGGCCTTGGGAGCTCCTTCACGAGACCTCGACGACCGGCTCTACGGATGGTCGACGACAGTCAGCGCGCTGAGCCGTTGAAGTTGAGGACGAGACCGCACAGTTCGAGGAGACTGCCGACCCGAAACGTCGGCAGCTCCCGAGCCTCGGAATTGTTCCACTGGATTCTGGCCAGGGACCACGGCGGATGAGCGCGGTGTGCATCCCGGCCCCAACAGCGGGGCGGATGTCGTTGTCGCACCGGTCCCCGACGTAGAGGATCTCGTCGCTGTCGAAGGGCACCACAGCAGCCACGCGCTTGATAGAACTCCGGGTCGGGCTTGCTGGCACCCCAGTCGCCCGACGTCCCGATCAGATCGACGTCATCGGAGAACAGCGAGCGGAGAGTGCGACCAGCCCGTACGGTCTGGTTGCCCGCGATGCCGAGCCACAGTCCATCGGCGCGGAGTTGAGTGAGAGCAGGCCGGACGTCCTCGTACAGGTCGCCCTCCCCGAACGTCTCGGGCTGCTCCGCAGCGGCCCGCTTCTCCCGCTCCTCATAGAGGTCGAAGCCTGGCCGGGACTCCTGGAACGTCTCGCGGTAGTCGCGGCCTTGGGCGATCACGACCCCGAACATCGCGTGAAACGTATGCCGGGGCACGCCCAGCCAGTCAGCCCAGGCCCCGTACTCACGGGTCTCGTCCACCAGACACTCACCGACGTCGAACACGACTGCGCGAATCGTGGGAGCAAGGTATCGGGGCACCCAGGTGGGCATCGGCGGGGTAAAGTACGCGGCCTGCCGACGTCGGCGAGCCGAGACTGCAAGTTCGACCTGGACCTCGGCGGACGGCCATGCCGGCGGACCGGGTGTGACGCGGGCCGATGCGATCCTGAGTCTCTACGGCTCGGTGAACCCGCTTCGCACGTCCGCCCCCTCGAGTGTGACTTTGGCCGAAGAGACGGCGATCGGCGTCATTGCCGACCTCCTCCACTGGCTCCGGGCGCACGGCCGCGACGCCGATGAGGCGCTCGACCGAGCCCAAATGCACTTCGAGGCGGAGTTCACGGAGATCGTCTGAGCTCGATCGGAGCCGGTTCAACAGTCGTAATTCCTGCCGTGATGGCGCCTCTTGGCGTACGTTGGACGGCGGATCGTCGATGAAGGAGCCGAATGACCTCCTCAAGTGCCTTGAGCTTCCTTGAGATCTGTGCTGGCGCGGGCGGTCTCGCCCTTGGCTTGGAGTCGGCAGGGTTCTCACCCGTGGCGCTATTGGATACCGATGACAAGGCACTTGCGACGCTGTTCGCCAACCGCCCCGAGTGGAAGCTTGTGGAGGAAGACCTCAATGTCTTCGATCCCGAGGGCTACCCGGAGGTGTACGACGTCGACCTGTTGTCCGCAGGCACGCCGCGTGTGAAGTCGATGGCAACGATCAATCGCAAGGACGACCAGTCGGCGAGGAAGCTGGTCAAGGCGGCCCTCTATCTAGTGGGAGTCGTCAGGCCGCGTGCCGTTCTCCTGGAGAATGTGCCTGGGCTGATCAGCAAGGACGACTTCTCCGAAGTGCGCAAGGAAATCGAGGAAGAGCTGCAACACCTCGGCTTTCGACTTTTCAAGAATGTCCTGAATGCAAGGGACTTCGGTGTTCCTCAGAGTCGAGAGCACGGGTTCATAGTCGCTTTGCGGGAACCGTACGCGGAGGCCTTCACCTGGCCGGCTTCGTTACCTGAACCACCACCTCATGTCGGCGACGTGCTGTATGAGTCCATGGCCAGCCGAGGATGGCCGCACGCTCGCGACTGGGCTCGTCAGGCAGGGATCGTGGCACCGACATTGGTCGGAGGCTCCGACAAGCGTGGTGGTCCGGACCTTGGGCCGGAACGAGCCAAAGCGATCTGGGAGAGGGTCGGGATCAATGGCGGCACTCTCGCAGACCAACCGCCGGGGCCCGAAGACGGATGGGTGCGGGGCGGCGAGAGGAAGGAACTGCCCGCGCTGACACTCGCGCAGACTGCCTTGCTTCAAGGATTCCCTTCCACTTGGCAGATTGCGGGCAGGAAGACTCGGGGGTATCGCCAGGTTGGGCAGGCGGTTCCACCGCCGCTGGCCACCGCGGTCGGTCGGCAGATCTCTGCCGCACTCAACGTCGCTGCGTCCGGTTCGCCGCGACCGTAGCCTGCTGGCTAAGATCTGGGAACATGAACGCCACCCGACGCACCGATCCCATCAACGTCGTTGATCTCTTCGCAGGTTGTGGTGGCTTCACTCAGGGTTTCCACGATTTTCGGTCGGTTGGTGCCGATTCCCCAGTTTTTCGCACGGTGGCGGCAGTGGAGCACGATGTGGCTGCCGCCTCCACCTATGCCTTGAACTTCGCCGATGAAGCCGGTGGTGTCGACCACGTTCACGCAGGGGACATCGAGGACTGGGAGCCTGACTCGAAGGAGGCCCAGGCCGAGGTGATCCTCGGTGGGCCGCCGTGTCAGGGCTTCTCGGGCCTTGGGAAAGAAGATAAAAGCGATCCACGCAATAAGCTTTGGCAGGAATATGCGCGAGTCGTCAATGCCATCAAACCCAAGATGTTCATCGTCGAGAATGTCGACCGGTTCCTGAGGTCTCCGGAGTTTGCCCTGCTTCACGCGGCAACTGAAAAGCCTGACGGAATGCTTCGCGACTATGTGGTAGTCAGGCATTCAGTGCTCAACTCTGCGGACTATGGAGTTCCTCAGGCGAGGCGTCGCGCAATTGTGGTTGCGGTGCGCCGAGACATTGCAAGCCTGGCAGGGTTGAACTACCCGGATCCAAGCCATGCCAAGCATGCCAAGAACGCCGGTGAGTTCATCCCGGGTGCTGGCCCCGATCCTTGGGTAGCTGTCGGGCCCGCTGTTTTCGAGCACACGCCTGCGGAGACTTATACGACAGAACTACCGGAGCGGACATGCGCCCCACTCGGTGTCACTCTCCCCGGTGTCTTCTTGACTACGGATCTACATTTTGGGCGTAACCCAACAGATATGTCCCAGAGGCGCTACAGGGCGATTCCCGAAGGTGGAAATCGTCACAACCTGCCGCCGGAGCTCTCCACCGAAAAATGGCTGGCCCACAAGACTGGTTCGCATGACGTGATGGGTCGCATGTACTGGGAGCGCCCGTCCGTCACTATCAGAACAGAGTTCTACAAGCCGGAGAAGGGGCGATACCTCCACCCCCGGGAGCACCGCCCCATTACCCATTACGAGGCTGCCCTCATTCAGGGGTTCCCGCCCGGCTTCAAGTGGAGCGGAAGTAAGATTCAGATTGGCCGGCAGATCGGCAACGCCGTGCCTGTAGGCCTCTCCAGGGCACTGGCCGGAATGGTGCATACGGCGCTCAGGGGCTGACACTCTCCGGTTCGGTAGTATCTTCCGTTTCGTTGCCGCGGATGGGTGCCGTCTCGAACAGTTTCTCAAACCAGTTGGTGAGCTGTTGCACCGACCGGAAGGGCACGCTTCCATCCACAGGGCCCTGCGGCAGGGTATTCGGATTCCATACGGGGTCGGATTCGACGGATTCGATCCACTGTTGAAGTGCTTCGTAGTCCCTGGGCTCGTCGGGGGCGATCGCTTCGTAGACCAGTGTGCTGCCGGCAGCTCCGGCAGCCTTGACGAGACCGTTCACGTCTCGTCCGGTCCGCACGATGCCTTTGTCGAGAAGCTCCACCAACGCCTGGGCGGAAGGACGGTGGTGGTTCATGTCCAGACGCAGTGCCGTGTTCAGTACGTCCTGGTTACCGCATGCGGCGCTCACAGGGCGATAGTCCTCACCATCACGGAAGAGTTCCGCAGCCCACCAAAGGCGTGAGAAGCACTGAATATCCCAGCGCCCACTGAAACGGGCTGCCTGGCGCACAACCATGCGGCCATTTTTCTCTTGACCCCAACGCCATCGGACGAAATCCGGCGCGACTCGGAGTGCAATAAAATTCCACAGCCCTGAATCAGTCGCCTCGGAACGAGTCAAGCGCAACGTGTAGTGCAATCTTGGTGCGAGCCAAGCATCGGAAGCTGTCGGACGTTCACTCGCGAAGCGTTCCATGGCCTCTTCGACGAGAGTGCGTACTTCCTCTGTGTTCCATCGGGGCGAATCGTCGGCGGGGGCAGTCGAATTACTGACCAGCGTTGCTTGCGGCAACGGAGCACCATTCACCACGTTGGGGGTCAGCACTTTGTTGGCCACAGCGTCGGACAGCCTTCCCAGCCTCTCCGGTATGGTGAGCTTGATTTCCGCCGTCACGCGGTCTCCTTCTTGTTCGCCATGCGCCGTAGATCACGCAAGGCAGTCGATACCTTTCTGGGCTTGCGGGCCTGTACTCCGGAGCCGTGCATCAAACGGCGCTGCAGGTCACTCCCGTTCTCTCCCTCAGTACGAGCCTCGACCAATCCGATCAGAGCTTCCTCGGGTGAGAGGTCGGGGTACAGATCAGGGATCATCCTCCGCAGGACGTCCTCGTGCCAGCCACCGGGCCATTGTGCCTCGCCCTCGATCACGTCGCATGCATAGACGGCGGCATTGAACATCGCGCTCCACGCCTCGGAGGCAATCTGGGACGCCATGATCTCTCGAACCAGTTTCTGCTCGACGGTTGAGGCACCCTCCATCACGCCACGGAGCCCATCGATTGAGGAGTTGAGGAGAAGGACCGGTTCACCGGCTTCGGTGTCGACCAGCCAGGGGTCGTCGCGGTACTCCTTCAGGTAGTCGCGTTCGGTGAAGTCGACCCAACGCATCTTCATCGAGCGCTCGGGGGTGGGCACCTTCGCTTCAAAGTCCACGTCCCACGGGACCTCGGAGACGCCGATGAGTCGGCCTTCTACGTCATCGACAGTGGCCACGACGCTCGCGGACAGCTGACTGCGACCGACATGTTCTTCGCGTCGCAGCCCAACGTCGCCGACCCAGGTTCCCGCGCCTTCGTGACGCAGTGGGAAGGCGTGATAGACGTTCGTCCGACGGTTGGTCAACACGGCGACGCATTGAGTGTTGGCCCACGGTCCCGACTCAAGTTCCGTGCCGTCCGTATGCACGGACACCTTGAGGCGTACCTCGGACCAACGTCGGTTGGTCTCTTCGAGATCCTGAAGAGCCACGACTTGAGCCCGGTCGTTGATTCGCCCGAGTGTGACGGGTCTGTTGTCGACGGAGAGTTTCTCGACTCGAAGCCTGACGTCGCTGCTGAGTACCTGGTAGGGGAAGACGGTCTTCACTAGAACTCCTCCTTGGCCCGGCGAACATCAACCATCACCTGAGACATGGCCGCAGACACCGGGTGACTGGACGCATCGGTGACACCGCGGAACTGCCCCTGTGTCGCTCCGTCGGCAAAGACCAGGTCGCCGTGCGGGGTCAGCTCACAGCCGGCGAGCGGCACGATCTTGCTCCACTCGACGCTGACGGAACCTGCGGAGCGGACGACGAACCTGGGCACAGCCGTGATGACCCACGGCTCCTCACGTTTGGGCAACTTCACAGTGACGGTCACATCCCAGGCTCCGGTGTTGTCGATCGCCCCCTCGATTGCCCGCACTGTGGGGAAGCCCTGGCTCTGTGCCACCTTTGGGGGATCGAGCCTGAGCAACTCCCTCAGCACCTGGGGACCTTCGTCTCCAGCGGCTTCGTCCGCCTGCCCCCGCAGAACTTCGCGGACTTTCTGATCCGCCGATTTCTTGAAGTCGATGATCTTCTGGCGTGCACCGCGTTCGTACGTTGCGGTGAGATCCTCGGTACCGATCCAGTCATTGTGGTCGGGAGGCTCCGCCGTACGTAGAAGTTGCTCGGCAGCCTCGGCCTCGGGTGTCCCACTGCGGGTTGAGGATCCGGCTAGAAGAACCGCTTGGAACGTTCGATGTCCCAGCGGAAGATCTCCAACCCGTTTGTACTTCACGACCATTCTGGTGGCACGCATGTAGGCAAGGCAGTCGGGTTGTTCGTCCTCCTCACCGGCAGCGGTCAGGAGGAGTACTGCTTGATGAACTCCAGGATTGTCGGAACGCAAGTCGTCCTTGCGGCGACGCAACTCCAAAGGAACCGTGGTTTGCAAGACTTGATCGCGCTCTGTGAGCTCTTGGACCGTCTCCCCGTCGAGGAACGCTTGCACAGCCCGGGAGCGTGCAGGCTCGTGCGTATGCGGGTCGATGAATTCTTCGGGCCTCACCGGTACGCCGTTGCGGAAAGCCGTCACCGAGGCACGCAGTTTCGCCCCCTCCAGGGTTCCTCCGACCATGGAGGCCCAGAAGTTGTGTGCAAGACTCTTCACCAGTCGGCCGTGCATGTCCTCCAGGTCCTCGGTCTCTCCGGAGCCGTCGTAGGCGCCGACGACGAGGAAGGTCGTACCGGGGGCGCCCTCGCTGCGCTCCAAGTAGAGGGACTCCGCCGCCGGTTTGTCGCCCCACCAGGACTGTGCGGTGTTCTGACGCTCGGGGTCGACTCTGCCGAACCATCCGGGACCGGCGTACTCGACGCCGTCGAGGCTGTGCCACGGCAGTTCCAACCGACCTGCCATGCGGCGCTCCGTACGGCCTTGCTCGGGTGTGGAGAGCGTGCTGTTCACGAGCACCAGGCCGAATCGACTGGATGCCCACAACGCGGCTTTCCCCAGGCCGTACGAACCGCCCTGCGCACCGGCCTTTCCGCTGTCCAGGGTTCGCCGGACAACGCGCGCGAATCGTCCGTCGTCGAACTCCGGGCCCGTGAGACCGGTCGCGTTGTAGTCGTCCACCCGCAGCAGAATGAGCCGCTGGGTGTCCGCCAGTTCACTCAGTCCGTCCCTGAGCACACGACCGACCTTCTGCCGCATGTCTGCCGCAGCGGCGATATGTCTTTCGATGGCCTCCCAGCCGAGGGCGGCTAGAAAGTCCTTGAGATGCCGTCCGGTCAACTCGTGCAGTACGTATTTGGCGACTACCGGTTCTAGACCGGGCAGTTGCTCGTCCAGACTGTTCTGTGTCGCCTCTCGCGCCAGTACGTCCAAGCTCGCGGAGAAGGCGAAGGTGGCCGTGTTGCCGCCCTCACGTCCGCCGTCTGCCGGGGCTGCCCGGAAGACCCACTTCACGTCGTCGGGCGAGACCATCGGGGTCCGGCGGTTGACGGCGTCCTCGATCTCGACGCCCAGGGCCGCAGCCACGGCGGCGATCTTCTCGTACCGGGGCTCGGAACGGCCGTTGACCCACCCGTTCACTGCCGCGCCGGTGACGCCGGTCAACTCCGCAAGCTTCTTTTGGCTCATCCCGCGTTGAACCAGCATCTCGGCGAGCCAGACACTGAAGTCTTTCATCGTCCTCCTTGCTCCCCCAAGGTCGAAGTTAAGTGATCTTGAGGAAGTTAACTTTCCTTAAGTGGATACGGGCATAAGGTGCATAAGCGGTGCCTGGTGTGGCGGTTTCAGTCGCTGTGGCCGTGATGCTAGCACCGCGAAGGGTTGCCGCATCGATCAAATATGCGACGTGCGCGCGTTCGGGGCGTGGTACCGTTCCCAACTGTGCTCCTCTAGGGCTCGGTTACCCCTTCAGTAGTCCGGTGGCTCGTTCGGTCACGGTCCCATCTTCCTCATCCGTGCGACATGGGCGGAGTCGCGTGGCCGCCGTTCATGGCAACCCGCTTCCAGCCATCACTACAGTCGAACCGTCCCCAAAGTTCCTGCGCGTGACGCTTGCCTGCTGCGATGGAACCCTCTGTTCGTAATTGCCCGAACAATCCGTGAACCTTGGAGGTTCCATGTACCCGAATCGGCGCGAAGTGTTTGTGGAGTTTTCGGCGGACAGGCCCTACTCGGTACAGCTCGTCGTCAATGGGTCGGCCACCGTGGCCACGGTCACATCTGGGACGGATGAGATCAATGTCGGCTTCAGGGACATCGAGGAGGGCGGCGAGGGGTCCGACGAGAGTGCCGGTATGCCCGATCTGCGGTAGTTCGTCACTCCAGCTATTTGCGTGAGAGTCCTACCCTCCCGGCGGGCGGCTGGGCGGCAGGGGTGGCCTGCGGTGTTTCGTAAACGGAATCCCAGCCTTATCAGTGGATTGCATTGCATATGCAAACATTGATATTGCTGAGGTGGTTACTTGGGCTTCCGGCGGCGTTGACCGCGTTTTACCGCCCTGGATGAGGGGGCGTTCAGTGCGGCAACTCGGCGCCAGGTGCGGACAGTTGAGTGGGCGTCAGCTCCGGCATTGCGTTTGGCCGTGGTGTGTCAAACTATTCAGGAGTTTATGCCCGGGCTGTGCAAGTGTGAAGAAAGGCTGGCTTCGCTAGCCGAAGTCTTGGCATCGGCGATGGACCGGACGACTTCTTCTGGTAGCTCGTGTTCCCAGAAGCGTAAAACGGTCCATCCCTCGGCCGCCAGATGCTCAGTGGTCTGGCGGTCTCGTGCCATGTTCTTGTCCAGCTTGTCGCGCCACCATGTGGCGTTCGCTTTCGGTTGTGTCGCGTGCTGCGGGCAACCGTGCCAGAAGCAGCCGTCCATGAAGATCGCGATCTTGGCCTTACTGAAGACGATGTCGATCGTGCGTCGAGGCATCCCAGGAACAGGGACATTCACGCGATAACGGAGACCGGAGGCGTGAAGGAGGCGTCGGACCGCCACCTCGGGAGCTGTGTCGCGAGAGGGCTGTCGGCTCATGCGGGCCGAGACAGCGGGGGAGGATGGGATGGCATCGGACACCCGAGTATTGTGCCGGCGCCCCGATGTGCTCACGCCCGTGGTGCCGTCTGAGATCAACGGGCCGTCGCCGATGGGTTCTTGGGCTCGACACAGTTTCAGGTCATTCCTGACACCGAAAGCCGTCGGTTCGAGGCGACGACCCTGCGGACTTTCGGACCGGCGCCCGAGGGCACACCCCCGGGCGATCGGCATCGGTCGTCGGTTCTCATCCTTGCGCAGGCCTACCGGATTATTGACCGGCCCCATGACACTCGCCGTAAGCGTCCCCCGACCCGCACCAACACCCATCCCCCCGCTGCGGCGGCCAAGCCACAGCCAGCCCCCGCGCCGCCAGCGTCGTCGCATACTGCGGCAGCAGCGTCGCGTCCGCCGGGGACGACGCCTCCGACGCCGCGAAGGCCTCGTACGACGGCACGGTCCCCGTCACGATCCCGAGGTTCGGGGTGCCGGAGGCCGCCAGCTCCCGCAACGACGCCTCTATCGTCGCGAGGTGTTCCTCGTGGGAGGGGTACTCCGACTCGAGGGACGAGTACGCGGCCAGAAGTTCGGTGAGTTCCTCTGCCGGCCAGTGGAGGACCGCTACCGGGAACGGGCGGGAGAGGGCTGCCCGGTACGTGCCCAGTTCGGCGCGGAGGCGGGAGATTTCTGCCTGGAGTTCTTCCGGGTTGTCCGAGCCCAGGGACCACACGCGCTTGGGGTCGTGGAGTTCGTCCAGGGATACGGGGGACGAGTGCAGGGTGTCGGCCAGCAGGTCCCAGTCGTCGTGGGGGGCGCCCAGCATGCGGCGGACGCGGTGGCGGCCGAAGAGGACGGGGTGGGTGGCGTACGGGGGTTCGGCCACGTCGGTCAGCAGGAGGGCGGCTGCCTGCGTGAACGTTTCCTGGGCCGATTCCAGCTCGTCGTGGGATTCGAGGGACTCCGCGACGATCACCCAGGGGGCCGGGTCGCGGGGAGACGCGGCGCGGACTCCGTCGATGATCGCGCGGGCCTCCGCCTCGTGGCCGTACTCCCAGAGGTTGGAGGCCTTCAGGGCGCGTACCAGGTGGGGGTTGTCAAGGGAGGCCGCGGATACCAGCAGGCGGTCGTAGAGCGCGGTGGCGGCGGGGCGGTCGCCGGCCAGTTCGAGGTGGGCCGCGGCCTGCACGAGCAGGTGTTCGGCGTTCTCGGGGTAGAGGCCGGCGGTACGTTCCAGGCGGGCTGCTTCGCCGGTGTGGTCGGCGTTCTCGGCAGGCGTGTCGGGGCGCATGGTGGACACCGTACTGCCGTCCGCCCGCGAACGAGAGGGATCCGCAGGCCAGAGGCAACAGAGGGGCAGGGGATCACACACCCGCACATTGCCCTCATGGGTTGCGCTCGGGCTCACATCGCACACTCACGCCACCACCCCGTCGATCTGCCGCGGTCGCACAGCCCCCGCCGCGCGAATGGCACGCTCACCGGCTCCGCTCAGCTACGTGTCCGAGCGTGCCGTGTACGGGTCACCGCCGCCCGACGTGACGGCGTTGCCGCGCCGGACGCAGGGAACAACGGCTACGCAGGGACAGCAGATATGCACGTACAGCTATGCAGGGCTGCGAACGCTTACGGGGCTGGTGACTTGAAGCCGCACCCTTTATCGTGCGTGCCGCCCCGGCGACCACCCCGGCGAAGGAGGCGTACGCATGCGGGTCATGCGGGTCATGCGGGTTCCGGTCGTGCGGCGCAGTAACCGGCGACGTCGCGCCATCGGTCGGCGCGTCCTGTGGAGCTGCGGCGAACTCCTCGTCACCGTCGGGGTCGTGCTGCTGCTCCTCGTCGTCCATCAGCTGTGGTGGACCAACCGGGAGGCCCAGCACAATGCCGAGCGCGAGGTGCAGGCCCTGGAAAGGGAGTGGGGGACCGCGGCGCCATCGGAGACGGGAGAGAACGTGCCGCGCGTGGCCGCCACACCCCCGCAGGGCGCCGACGCTCCGGAATCGTCGGCCGCCGTCAACAGCCAGCGCACCGCACTCAGTTGGTCCCAGGCCTACGCCGTCCTCGTCATCCCCCGCCTGGGCCTCCGCGTCCCCGTCGCCGAGGGAGTCAGCAAGCCGGACGTGCTCAACAAGGGGTACGTCGGCCACTACGAGGACACCCAACAGCCCGGCCAGGCAGGGAACTTCGCGCTCGCCGGGCATCGCAACACCCACGGCGAACCGTTCCGGTACATCAACCGACTCAAGCCCGGGGACGAGATCAGCGTCGAGACGAGGGCCGCCCTCTACACGTACGTCGTCGACAAGACCCTTCCGCAGACCTCGGCGGGGGACGGCGGGGTCATCGGCGCCGTGCCGCGCAGCGGCGTCCGCCCCGCGTACGGGTACAGCGAGCCCGGGTACTACATCACGCTCACCACCTGCACCCCCGAGTACACCTCCACGTACCGGTTGGTGGTCTGGGGAAAGCTCACCGCCATGCGGCCGAGATGAGCCGCCGCGATGAAAGGAATCCCCCTGCGTCGGCCCAAGCACCTGCTTGAGCCGGTGCAGGCGAATCCCGTATAACTCATATGACCCGTACAGCGGGGATGACCATCAACGACTGGGAACGACCACGAAAGGAGGAGCAGCCCATGATCCGGGCCTGGGGCAAAGGCGCCATGCGTCCCGCCGCCCTGCTGCTCCTGCTGCTCGTCGAGGTCGCCCTGCTCGACACCGGCAGCCTCGCCGCCGCGATCGCCGTCGCGTTCACCGCGACCGCCGCGGCCGGCTCCGCGCTCGCCGTCTGCGCGCTCATCGGCTCGCGCTGCGCGCCCGTCGTACCGCGTACGAACGTACGGACGGCCATCCGTGACCGCGAGCACCGTACGGCGTTCCTGCCCCAACGTGATCCCGACGCGGCGGGGCGTTCGCGCCCCCGGGCGCCGGGGCGTGCCCTCCTGACGGCCGCCGCGTAGGGGATCTCCCAAGCCACATCCGTGCACCGGTACATCCGTGCACCGCCCCCGCACCGCCACATCCGTGCACCCCACGCGTGGTCGTCATGCCGCCATCCCGTACGTACCCCCGTACTCCCGGCACGACGAGACCCCCGGAGGGCTCACCCATGTCCACGTTCCTGTCCGCTTTCGGCGGGCTGGTCGAGCAGCTCGCCGAGCTGCTCCAGCCGCTGTTCCACGCCTCTGCGGCGGCCGCCGCGATCGTCCTGATCACCGCGCTCGTACGACTTCTCGTGCATCCCCTGTCCCGGGCGGCGGCCCGCGGGCAGCGGGCGCGGACCAGGCTTCAGCCGCGGGTCGCGGAGCTGCGCAAGAAGCACGCGAAGGATCCCCAGAAGCTGCAGCAGGCGGTGCTGGAGCTGCACGCGGCGGAGAAGGTGTCGCCGATGTCCGGGCTGCTGCCCAGCCTGTGCCAGCTGCCGGCCTTCTTCCTGCTCTACCACCTGTTCTCCAGCTCGACGATCGGCGGCGAGGCCAACAGCCTGCTGGCGCACAAGCTCTTCGCCGCGCCCCTCGGCGACCGCTGGGCGGACGCGCTGGGCGACGGCGGGGTCCTCGGGGCGCCGGGGCTCGTCTACGTCGCCATGTTCGCGCTCGTCGCGGCCGTCGCGACCTTCAACTACCGGCGTACGAAGCGGATGGCGGCGGCCAACGCCTCGATGGTCGTCACCTCGGTGGGCGACGGTACCCAGCCGGTGCCGGGGCTCGCGACGATCACCAAGGTCATGCCGTTCATGTCCTTCGTCACGCTCGTCTCCGTGGCGGTGATGCCGTTGGCGGCCGCGCTGTACTTGGTGACCAGTACGACGTGGAGCGCGGTGGAGCGGGCGCTGCTCTACCCCGTGAACACCCCCCTGACCACCCGCTGAACACATGAGGGCGGTCCAGTCCGTGATCAGGGACTTGCGGACTGGACGCCGAGCTTGGACGATCGACCAGTCATCCGATGGCTGCACCTGTCGGACGACTGCCCGAGAGCTAGGGAGATAGGGATCATGAAGCTGCTGCGAGTGGGTACGGCGGGGTCGGAGCGGCCCGCGCTGCTGGACGCCGAGGGAACCCTGCGTGACCTGTCCGGTGTCGTCCCGGACATCGACGGGGCGCTGCTCGCCGACGCCGCCGCGCTCGGCCGGATCCGGTCCGCCGCCGAGGCCGGAGAGCTGCCCGCGCTGGACGAGGACGGCCTCCGTGTCGGCCCGCCGCTCGCCGGTATCGGCAAGGTCGTGTGCATCGGGCTGAACTACCACGACCACGCCCGCGAGACCGGCGCCGAGCTGCCTGTCGAGCCGATCGTCTTCTTCAAGGCGGGGGACACGGTGATCGGCCCGAACGACACCGTGCTCGTGCCGCGCAAGTCCGTGAAGACCGACTGGGAGGTCGAGCTCGCGGTCGTCATCGGCCGTACCGCCCGCTATCTCGAGTCCCACGAGGAGGCGCTCGCGCACGTCGCCGGGTATGCGGTGGCGCACGACGTCTCCGAGCGCGAGTTCCAGCTTGAGCGCAGCGGGACCTGGGACAAGGGCAAGAACTGCGAGACGTTCAACCCGCTGGGACCGTGGCTGGTGACCGCCGACGAGGTGCCCGACCCGCAGAACCTGGCGCTGAAGCTCTGGGTCAACGGCGAGCTCAAGCAGAACGGGACGACGGCCGAGCAGATCTTCTCGGTCGCGGAAGTGGTGCGGTACGTAAGCCAGTTCATGACGCTGTACCCGGGTGATGTCATCAACACCGGCACGCCGGCGGGCGTTGCCCTCGGCGCGCCCGAGCCCAAGCCCTACCTGCGGGCCGGGGATGTGGTGGAGCTGGAGATCGAGGGGCTCGGCCGGCAGCGGCAGGAACTGAAGGACGCCTGAGCTGTACGAGGTACGAGGTACGAGGTTGGGCCCGTACGGGATTGGGGTGACCCCAACTCCCGTACGGGCCCAACTCCCGTACGGCGCCCAACCCCTGTACGGACCCTTAGTCCCCGCATGGACCCTTAGTCCCCGCACGGACCCTCAGTCCCCGCACGGACCTCAGCCCTTGAAGCGCTCCAGCGCCGCCACCACCATCGCGTGGTCCTCCACCTGCGGCAGCCCCGACACCACCACCGTGCCGACAACTCCCGCGCCCTCGACGGCGATCGGGAACGCGCCGCCGTGGGCCGCGTAGGTGTCGGGATCGAGGCGCGAGGACTCCTCGAAGGTCGTGCCCTTCGCGCGGAAGCGGGAGCCGACGAGGTAGGAGGAGCAGCCGTAGCGCTCGACGACGCGGCGCTTGCGGTCGATCCAGGCGTCGTTGTCCGGGGTCGAACCGGGTAGCGCCGCGTGGAAGAGCTGCTGGCCGCCGCGGCGGATGTCGATGGCGACGGGGGCGGCCTGCTCGCGAGCCAGCTCCACAAGCAGCGTGCCCAGTGCCCAGGCGTCGTCGTACGTGAAGTGCGGGAGCGTCAACCGGCGCTCCTGCTCCTCCAGTTCAGGAATGCCGGGGGCGCTCACAGGGACACCACCACCGCGTCGTGAGCCGAGCGGCGGGCCGCCTCCAGGACGTCGAGGGTGGCCGCGGCCTCGTGCGCGGTGACCGGGTTCGGGCCGCCGTCGCGCAGGGCGGCGGCGACCGCCGCGTAGTACGCGGGGTACGCGCCCGGCAGCGTCGGCTCGGGTCGGCCGCCGCCCGTGAGCGGGGACTCGCCGGCGCCGACCCGACCCCACAGGGACTCGGGCTCGATGCCCCACTCCTCGTCGGTGTCCGTGGGGCGCCTGCCGTCGCGCAGGGCCGCCTCCTGCGGGTCGAGGCCGTACTTCACATAACCGGCCTGCGAGCCCAGCACCCGCAAGCGCGGGCCGAGTTGGGCGGTGGTCGCGGTGACGTAGAGGTGGGAGCGGACGCCGCTCTCGTGGGTGATCGCGATGAACGTGTCGTCGTCCGTCTCGGCGCCCGCGCGGCGGATGTCCGACTCCGCGTACACCGAGGTCGCGGGGCCGAAGAGGACCAGCGCCTGGTCGACGACATGGCTGCCGAGGTCGTAGAGGAGACCTCCGATCTCTGCCGGGTCGCCGGACTCGCGCCAGCCGCCCTTGGGCTGCGGGCGCCAGCGCTCGAAACGGGACTCGAAGCGCCATACGTCGCCCAACTCGCCCTCGGCGATGAGCTTCTGGAGCGTCAGGAAGTCGTTGTCCCAGCGGCGGTTCTGGAACACGGAGAGGAGCAGGCCGCGTTCGTCGGCCAGGGCGGCCAGCTCGCGGGCCTCCGCCGCCGTACCGGCGAGGGGCTTGTCGACGACGACCGGGAGGCCCGCCTTGAGGGCGGCGGTCGCGATCGGGACGTGGGTCTTGTTCGGGGACGCGATGACGACCAGGTCCAGCTCGTCGGCGCGGGCCCACAGCTCGTCGGGGGTCGCGGCGAAACGGAGCCCGTCACCGAACTCGGCGCGGGCCTGCTTCTGCCGCTCCGGGTTCGAGGTGACGACCGTGTCGAGGACCAGGCCCTCGGTCGCCGCGATCAGGGGGGCGTGGAAGACGGAGCCCGCCAGACCGTAGCCGACGAGGGCGACGCGGAGGGGGCCGTCCGGGGTGCCGGGGGCGGCCGAGGCGGCGGGCGTGCCGGGATCAGAACCTGTGCCAGTCATACGTCCACTTTCGCAACGCTGTTGCCAAAGTGCAAGCGCGGGGGACAATGGCGTACGTGAACAGGAACGATGCGGGACCGGGGGCGGGGTTGCCTGACGTACGGGGTGGCCGGGGTGGCCGGGGTACGGATGCGGTGACGGGCGTGAATCTGCTCGCCCTGCGCAGCCACAACGCCGCGCTCGTGCTCGATCTGCTGCGCACGGCCGGGCCCGCCGGCATCAGCCGCCTCGAACTCGCCGAGCGGACCGGGCTGACCCCGCAGGCCGTCAGCAAGATCACGGCCCGGCTGCGGACGGACGGGTTCGTGGCGGAGGCGGGCCGCCGCGCCTCCACGGGCGGCAAGCCGCGTACGGTGCTCCGGCTCGTCCCGGAGGCCGGCCACGCCGCCGGGCTGCACCTCGACCGGGACGAGCTGAGGGCGGTGCTCTGTGATCTCACCGGAGCGGTGGTGGGCGAGCGGCGGGCTCCGCTGGATCTGGGGGGCGGGGCGGACGCGGTGGTCGAGGCGGCGGCCGCGGAGGTGGAGGCGTTGCTCGCGGGGGTGGGGGCTGTGCTGGGAGTGGGGGTCGCGCTGCCCGGTCCTCTCGATCACGCGCGGGGCGTGCTGCACCGGGTCACCGGGTTTCCGGAGTGGGACGGGTTTCCGCTGCGGGACGTGTTGGCGGGGCGGCTCGGGGTGCCGGTGGTGGTGGACAAGGACACGAACGCTGCGGCGTTGGGTCTGGCGGTGGGAGGTGGCAGCGGCTCCGGGTCCTTCGCCTATCTGCATCTCGGTACGGGGCTGGGGGCCGGGCTCGTGATCGGTGGCGCCGTGCATCGGGGGGCTCGTACGGGCGCCGGGGAGTTCGGGCACCAGGTCATCCAGCTGGACGGGCCCCTGTGCAGCTGCGGTGACCGGGGGTGCGTGGAGGTGCTGTGTCTGGGGGCCGTGCGTCGGGGGGCGGTGGGGGAGGCGGCGCGGGTGCTGGGGGTGGGGGCGGCGAATCTGGTGGGGCTGTTGGACATCGATGTGGTGTTGCTGGGCGGCCGTACGGTGGCGGCGCATCAGGGGGAGTTCGTACGAGGTGTCGGGGCGGTGCTGGACGAGCGGGCTCGGCGGGAGGGCGTGGAGGCGGGGGTTCCCGTACGGCTTGCCCCCGGCGGGGCGCGGGGGGTTGCCGAGGGGGCTGCGCAGTTGTTGTTGGCGCCGTTGTTCGGGCGGGGGGTGGGGTGACGGGGGTGGGTTTTCGCTCCCAGCCCCAGCCATTCACGTACCTCGGGGCTGTGCCCCAACGGGGTGGTGAGGGCACAGCTTCCCCGGGACGGTTCAGATCGGATACGCCGTGTGAATGTTGCCGTCGCGGATGACTACCTCGACGACATTGGTCGACTGCCCGTTGCTGTTCACGCCGACGGGGCTGCCGTAGTCGAAGCGGTGAATGTGGGTGCCCTGTCCGGCCCGCGCCCGTGGGTTGGGCACGGCCGGCGTTCCGTCGATGCCTTCCCGGAGCCGTTGGCCCAGCGCAATGGGCCGACTTGGCGTGCTGGGCGTCGGGGGTGGCGGCGCGGACTTTGGCCTCATCGGGCTTCTCGGTGCTCTTGCTGCCGGTCGGGTCGTCCTTGTATTTGTCGGCTTCCTTGCCGGCCCTCGTCACCCACGAATCGGCCGACGAGAGACGGGAATTGGCCGAGTTCAGGTCGGTCTGCGCCGCACGTTGGACAGGGACCGCACCCGGTCCGGGTCACCGGGAGTGGGGTCCCTGTCCAGATCCAGAACATGCCAGTCCCTCGGCCGATTCACCACGTTCATCCCCCGTAGCACTGCTTCACTCAATGCGCGTATGCCGCAGCAAAGTTACTGGATCCTCCGCTCGTACACTTCGGGCGTGAACGACAACCATGTGACGCCCGGCAACGATGCTTCCCGTCGGCGTCTCTGGGAGCGGCTCGGCCCGGCGGAGTTGAAGCAGCTTGCCGAGTCCCGCCCGGAGGAACTGTACGAAGCGGCGGAGCAGCTGTGCCGCCCGGCGGCCGGTGAAGGGCCCGGCGGATCCGTTGCGGCGCGGACTGTCGGACGGATTGCCGAGGCTCTTGCCGACACGCGCTCCCCGGACTGCGCGAGGTTCGCCGTGGACATCGTGGGCCGACTGCTGCCGCCCGGGTCCGCGTACCGGGAGGAAGGCGACCGGCTGCGGCGCTCGGTGGCCGCCAAGCTGGTCAAGGTCCAGCAACTGCGGGACTTGGAGGCTCTGTTCGAGGAGCTTCCCGATGGAGTTCAGGACCCGGCGGTGGAGGTGCGGGCCTGCGTTCTCGGGGAGCTCGCCCTGATCGGCGCGGGGCGCGGCCGGCCCTTCCTGGACGCATACGCGGAGAGACTGCGCGAGCTGGGACACCCGCTGGCTCGACTGCCCAGGACGCGGCTGGACATCGAGCACCGCTTCGGGGTCCGTGTGCGGGGTCTTGGGTCCGTCAAGACCCCGGATCAGCTCCGGTCGCGTTTTCCGGAGATTCCCGCTACCGAAAGCGGTGCGGCAGCCGGACGTACGGCCAGTGAGACCGTCGACGGCCGCCGCGCGCGGGCCGCCGCTGAACCCTTCACCGTCAGCGGATGGGCGCGCGAACCCGAGGCACGGTTCTTCACGCTGCCGAGCCCGCTGGCCCCGGACGACTTCACCGTCTCACTCATCAACGAACTGCCTCTGGACTGCCTGGCGGGGGAAGGTGCGCGCCGGGGCGGCGTCACTTGCCGGACGACGCCCGATGACGTGCTCAACGAACTGTTCTCGGCGGCGTACAACGGTGGAGTGAACGGCCAGGAGCAGGGCGGCGCGTACGCCAGGCTGTATGCCTGGGGCAGTCTGTACGCGTTGATGGGCCTGCCGGCCGACATCCCGTTCCTGGACGCGGTGCGACTCGCCGCCGACCACCGGTGGCTGCGATTCATGGTCTTCACGGACTGGTTCCACCACGACACGACGGACGCGGCTTTCGCCGTCCTCGATCCCACGCGTACCCGGGTAGCGGTGCTGGCGGCGACCGACACCGACGCGGACTGATCAGTGCATGCAGCTGCGGACCTCCGAGAGATCGCAGGCGCTGCGGCCGGGCCGGAGGAGCTCAGACACAGTACGGGGTGGAACGTTTCCGCTGATCGAGGGGACCTCTGCGGCCGATCGGGCCCACGGCGGGCGTGGCGACCCGGTGTGGCCTGTCGCGCGTGGCAGGGTCACGGGCCGCTGCCCGGTACCGCTTACGCTCCCGATCGGCAAAGGCTCTTCATGCGAATGCGAACGCGAACGCCAGCGCGATTGAGACTGCGCACGTCCCTGCCCCTCTCCGTTACTGCTGCGGCCGCCGCCCTCCCGCTCACGCTCGCCACCCCCGGCACGGCCCTGGCGAACCCTCGCCCCACCTGCGCCGCCCCCGAGTCCCGCGCCTTCCCGGTGCAGACCAAGATCCACGGTGGGCCGTCGACGTACGACGTCGGGGGCGACTACCGGATCTGGTACATCGACCTCACCAACACCACCGCGCACACCTGCGGCAACATCCACCCGATCGTCGTCCTCGTGGACGAGAAGCGGGCGTTGCGGCCCGAGCAGGCGCGGCTGGAGTTCTACGAGGGCCCGGGAAGGGGCGAGGAGCCGCATCCGGTCGAGTTCGAGAAGAGTGACGAGGACGAGAACGTGGGGGCCTTCGATGACGGGTTCCCGGGATTCACGGTCGGCCCCGGCCGGACGCTCACCGTGAAGGTCCGCCTCTCCGTCACCTCCGACGCGGCCGCCCCGAACGATGTCGTCGCGAACGCGGCCGTCGTACAGCGGCACGACAACGACGGGGACTGGGTGGGGGAGTCGAACGACTACCGCTTCCGCATCGACGACGAGGGAGGTACCAGCGACGGCGGCACCGACACAGGGACCGGAACCGGCGACGGCGACGGCGGAGTCGTACAGGACGAAGGTGTATCGGCTGCGGAGGAGCTGGCCAGTACCGGTCCGCGTGCCTCGCACTGGTTCGGTGCGGCCGCCGGCCTCGGGTTGTTCGTCACGGGGGCCGTCCTCCTCGCCGTGTCCCGGCGGGCGCGGTCGCGCCGGTGATGGCGGGGGTCCGCGGCGTGCCCCGGTAGGCCCGGTCGAGCCGGTGACACCTGGAGCCCGCCGCGAGGACGCCGTCTGCGACGATCCTCCCCGTGGACTACCCGAACGACCAGGCCCCCGGCGCCCCCGTCCGCTCCGGCATCCCGGAGCACGGCCGCATCCCGAAGTACTACGCGGTGAAGGCCCATATCGCCCTGCTTGTCGAGGAGTTGGGCGAGGGCGGGGCGCTGCCGCCCGAGCGTGATCTCGCGGAGAAGTACGAGGTCGCGCGGGAGACCGTACGGCAGGCGCTGCGGGAGCTGCTGCTGGAGGGGAAGGTGCGGCGGCAGGGGCGCGGCACGGTCGTCGCGGGGCCGAAGCTGGAGCAGCCGCTCTCGCTCGCCAGCTACACCGAGGGCGTACGGCGGCAGGGACGCACCCCCGGTCGTACGCTGATCAGCCTCGACCGCTTCCCCTGCCCCGAAACCCTCGCCGCCGAGGCCGGGCTGACGCGCGGCGAACCCGTCTGGCACATGGAGCGCGTCCTGCTCGCCGACGCCGAGCGGGTGGGTCTTGAGAGCACCTACGTCGCCGTGGCGCGCGTACCCCACCTCGACCGCGACTTCACTCCCGACTCCTCCTTCTACGCCTACCTCCACGACCGGCTCGGCATCGCGTTCGGCGAGGCCGACGAGCGGATCGAGACGGTGCTGGCCACTCCGCGCGAGGCGCTGCTCATCGGTACGCCGCCCGCGTTGCCGATGCTGCTGCTCCACCGGGTCTCGCGGGACACGGCGGGGGAGCCGCTGGAACGGGTGCGGACCCTGTACCGAGGGGATCGGTTCTCGTTCACCGCCCACTTGCGCGGCTGACCCTCCACCGCCCCGCCCACTTGCGCGGCTGACCCTCCACCGCCCCGCTTACCTGCGCGGCTGACGCTCCACCGCCCTGCCCACCTGCGCGGCTGATCCTCCGCACTCCTTCCTGGGCGCGGCTGTGGCCCCCGGCCCCTCCCCCTCTTTCGTAACGAAAACATAACAGGTCTAGCCCAAACGTGATAGGCAGTTCACCATCTGGATGCTGTGCGGTCTCTTCCGATTCCCCTCTTCCGAGGAGCGTTGCCGTGGTGAGAGTGATAGTCGTCGGAGCCGGAGTGGTGGGCACCCTGCATGCCTGGCACGCAGTGGAGCGCGGCCATGAGGTCGTGCAGATCGAGCGTGAGGCGGAGGCCCGCGGGGCCTCCCTGCGCAACTTCGGGCAGATCTGGGTCAGTGGCCGCGCGGGTGGGGAGGAGCTCGAAACCGCCTTGCGGGCACGGGAGTTGTGGGAGTCGATCGGGGCGCGCGTCCCGGGGATCGGCTTCCGGGCGAACGGGTCCCTGACCCCCCTGCGCGGCGAGCGCGAACTCGCCGTCGCCGAGGCGGCCGCGGCCCGCCCGGATGCCGCCGCCCGCGGCTACAAGCTGCTGACGGCGGGCGAGGCGCGCGCCGTGAACCCGGCGCTGCGCGGCGCGTACGACGCCGCGCTGTACTGCGAGCGTGACGCGGCCGTCGAGCCGCGCGTCGCCCAGTTCGCCCTCCGGGAGGAGCTGCGGAGGTCGCCGCGCTACACCTTCCTGCCGGGGCGTGAGGTCCGCGACGTGGTGGGTGAGCACGCGGTCCGTGACGACCACGGGGATGTCCACCGCGGTGACGCCGTGGTGCTGTGCACGGGGGCCTGGCTGGGCGGTCTCGTACGGGAGTTGGCCGGGCCTGAGCTGCCTGTACGGCGCGTGCGGTTGCAGATGATGCAGACCGAGCCGCTGGGCGAGCCGCTCACCACCTCGGTCGCCGACGCGGACAGCTTCCGCTACTACCCCGCCTACCGCGGCGAGGCGCTCGACCGGCTCAACTCCGGTCAGCCGCAGGCCGAGACCGCCGCCGCCCACCGTATGCAGCTGCTCATGGTGCAGCGCGCGGACGGCGGGCTGACCATCGGCGACACCCACGAGTACGAGCACCCCTTCGCCTTCGACACCGTCGAGGAGCCCTACGACCACCTGACCGGTGTGGTCGAGTCCTTCCTCGGACGGCCGTTGCCGAAGATCCGGCGGCGCTGGGCCGGGGTGTACGCGCAGTGCACCGACCCGAGCCGGGTGGTGCACCGGCAGCGGGTGCGGGACGGGGTGTGGCTGGTCACCGGGCCCGGCGGGCGTGGCATGACCTGCTCACCCGCGATCGCCGAGACGACCGCCAACGAACTGGGATGGTGAGGGAATTGACCCGGGACACAGCCATGGACATTCGACTCGTGGTGCTCGACATGGCCGGCACCACCGTCGCCGACGGCGGACTCGTCGAGCGGGCATTCGCCACGGCCGCGGGGGAGTTGGGCGTCGAGCCGGGTTCCGCCGACCACGCGGAGAAGCTCGCCTACGTCCGGGCCACCATGGGCGAGTCCAAGATCTCCGTCTTCCGGCACCTGTTCGGGGAGGAGACGCTCGCCCAGCAGGCCAACTCGGCCTTCGAGAAGGCGTACGGCGATCTCGTCGACGGCGGACTCATCGCACCGATCGGCGGTGCGCGCGAGGCGATCGAGGAGCTGGCGGACTCCGGGCGGACGGTCGTGCTGACCACCGGGTTCGCCAGGGTCACCCAGGACGCCATCCTCAACGCCCTGGGCTGGCGGGAGTTGGTGCCGCTCACGCTGTGCCCCGCCGACGCCGGGGGGCGCGGGCGGCCGTATCCCGACATGGTCCTTGAGGCGTTCCTGCGGACGCGGGCCGCGGAGAGCGTGCGACAGGTCGCGGTGCTGGGCGACACGTCGTACGACATGCTCAGCGGCGTACGCGCCGGGGCCGGGGTCGTCGCCGGAGTGCTCACCGGGGCGCACGGGGAGTCGGCGCTGCGGGCGGCAGGAGCCATGTTCGTCCTCGGGTCCGTCGCCGAACTGCCGTCCCTGCTCGGGGGATTCGGATCATGAGCGGCCGCATCCGGTTCGAGGACGTGTCCGTCGCGTACGGCGGGGCCACCGTCCTCGACTCGCTCGACCACCGTCGAGCCCGGCGAGGTTCACGGCGCTGCTCGGGCAACCAAGCTGATGGCCGACGTGGAGATCTTCGAACCGGGACTGGTCCCACAACGACAAAAACCTCACCTCCCACGACGAGGCCGAAGTCGGCGACCGGCGGCTGACCGGGATCGGCCAGTCGGCGTCCGGCAGCTGACCGAGGCTCGGAAGTCGGCGTCCGGCAGCTGATCGAGGGCGAGAGGTCCGCGTCCGGCGGCTGACCGGGATCGGCCAGTCGGCGTCCGGCAGCTGACCGAGGCTCGGAAGTCGGCGTCCGGCAGCTGATCGAGGGCGGGAGGTCCGTGACCGGCGGCTGACCGAGGGCGGGAGGTCCGCGTCCGGCGGCTGACCGAGGGCGGGAAGTCCGCGACCGCAGCTGATCGCAACGGCTCGCTAGGCTGGGGATACGCAGCACGGCACCGCGCAAGTCGCGCAGTACGGCGTACGTCAGGAGATCGGCACATGGCAGAGCGCAAGCCCACCGAATCGTGGCTCACCGACATGGACGGTGTGCTCATCCACGAGGGTGTGCCGATCCCCGGCGCCGACGCCTTCATCAAGAGGCTGCGGGAGTCCGGGAAGCCCTTTCTCGTCCTCACCAACAACTCGATCTACACCGCCCGTGACCTGCACGCCAGGCTCCAGCGCATGGGCCTGGACGTGCCGGTCGAGAACATCTGGACCTCCGCCCTCGCCACCGCCAAGTTCCTGGACGACCAGCGGCCCGGCGGCACCGCGTACGTCATCGGTGAGGCGGGCCTGACCACGGCGCTGCACGACATCGGGTACGTGCTCACCGACCACGAGCCCGATTACGTCGTTCTGGGCGAGACTCGTACGTACTCCTTCGAGGCCATGACCAAGGCGGTCCGGCTGATCAAGGGCGGCGCCCGTTTCATCGCCACCAATCCGGACGAGACCGGCCCGTCCACGGAGGGTCCGCTGCCCGCCACCGGCGCGGTCGCCGCGCTGATCACCAAGGCGACCGGCAAGAAGCCGTACTTCGCCGGGAAGCCGAATCCGCTGATGATGCGGACCGGCCTGAATGCCATCGGGGCGCACTCCGAGACCAGCGCGATGATCGGTGACCGGATGGACACCGACGTGCTGGCCGGTCTTGAGGCGGGCATGGAGACGTTCCTGGTGCTCACCGGGCTGACCACGCCCGCCGAGATCGAGCAGTACCCCTACCGCCCCTCGAAGATCGTGAACTCGATCGCGGACCTCATCGACCGCGTCTGAGGCGCTGCCCAGAGGATGAGCACACGGTGAGCACGTGGTGAGCGCACGGTGAGCACGCCGTGCTCTAAACCGGTCGGGACCCGGACAGGACCCGTACGGAGCAGTCGTACCCCTCTGAAGATGCGATCCCGCGCCCCTAGGAGGAGTCTCCAGGTATCTGGAGGTTCACGATGCGCTCACTGCGAATCACTCTCTGTGCCGGTGCGATGGTGGCGGCCGTGTTCACCCCCACCGCCCACGCGGCGGCCGACGCGGGCGTCCGGGTGACCCCCACCTCCCCGGCTCCCGGCAGCGACGTCCAGCTGCGGGCCACGGGCTGCGCGGGGCAGACGGGTACCGCGAAATCGGCCGCGTTCGTCGCGGATGCGCAGCTCACCGGCAAGGACGGGGCACTCGCCGGCGAGACCCGCGTGCCGACCTCGCTCCAGCCCGGCACCTATGACATCAAGGTGAGCTGCGACGGTCGCGACGACAAGATCAAGGGCTCGGTCACCGTCGCCGGCGGCAGCGCCGGTCCCTCCGCCCCCGCCTCGCCGGTCGCACCCGTGCACGCGGGCGGCGGCGGTGCCGCCACCCAGCTCGCCATGGTGGACGCCCGGCAGACCGGCCCCGGCACCTGGCACGCGGTGATCGGCCTCGTCCTGGCGAGCGTCGCCGCCGTGGCCGTGGCGGTACGCAGCGCCCGCCGGAGCCGGCACGGCGACGCCCGCGACTGACGTGTCCGGACAGGAACGCTCCTCCACCGCCGGGCGCCTGATGACGGGTGTCGCCTGGGCGGTACTGCTGCTCGGGCTGTGGCTGTGGGGGCGCGAGGTGACGGACGTACGGCCCGGGACATCGGCGCCGACCACGGGGGACATGGCGGCGGTCGGACGGCCGCCGGAGATACAACTCCCGCCCGCACGGCCGCCGTTGGGGGACGCGAAGCCGCAGCGGGTGGACATTCCCGCGATGGGGGTGCAGGCACCCGTCGTGGCCCGCGGGCTCGATCCGCAGGGCGCGATCGACCCGCCGCCCTTCGATCAGCCGGGAGTTGTCGGCTGGTACGGCGCCGGGGCGACACCGGGGGCGGCCGGGACCGCGCTGCTCGTGGGGCACGTCGACACCGAGACCAGGCCCGCGGTTTTCTACCAGCTCAGCACGGTACGGCCAGGCGAGATCGTCCGGGTGATCCGCGACGACGGGACCGTCGCCGAGTTCACCGTGGACGACGTACAGGTCCTCTCCCGTGACCACTTCGACGCCCAACAGGCCTACGGCACCCGGCAGTCGGGGCGGGCCGAGCTGCGGCTCATCACCTGCGGCGGCACCTTCGACGCGACGAGCCGCACCTATACGGCGAACGTGATCGTGTCGGCGTACCTCACGGGCAGTGGACTCTGACCGAGCAGGAGGCCTTCCCGCCCGAGCACGCGCCCGCCGCCGCTCCACCGGCTCACCTGGCCCGGTCGACGACCCGCTCCCCCCGGGGCCGTCGACCGGGCTGGTCCTCGACCGCGCGCGCTCGGGCTGCGGGAGAAACCCGGCGTCCTGCGCGGGAGGTAAAGGGACCAGTCCGCGGATGGCGCGGTCCGGCCGACCGGCCGGGGACCGGGGCCGTGTGAGGCAACTGTAGAGCGGATCAGCGTTCTGGCCTAGGGCCCTTTCTGCCGCCAAGTCGACCGCTCGTCACGCGTGTGGTTCGTGCAGGTGGAGCGCGCTTTACGGACTGGAGCCGGACCGGAGCCGGACCGGACCTGGACCGAAGCGGGCCCGTTCCCGGCCCGTTCCCGGCCCGTTCCCACAGTCTTACGACGGTTGATCGCCGGTCTTACGACGGTTGCCCGCCAGTCTTACGACGGTCGCCCGCCCGGCCCTCCGCCCAGTTCCTGCCGGTCCACCGAGCCGTCGATCACCCCCGTCGCGACCTCGTCGAGCGGCAACCGGTGCCGGCGTGCGTACTGCCGCAGCGTGAGGAACGCCTGATCGACCCCGGTGTTCCAGCGCTCGGCGAGCATGCCCTTCGCCTGCTCGATGCGCACGCGGCTGGACAGGGCACCCTGCAACTGCCCCGCCAGGCTGCGGTACTGCGCGTACACCCGGTGGTTCTGTAGCCCGACGGCCGCCGCGTCGGCCAGGGCCTGGGCCAGGTGCACGCTCCAGTGGTCCTCGGGCGGGGAGGCGTGCTCGGGCAGGGTGGGCACGAAGACGTTGAGCGCGCCGAGCAGCGTCTCGCGCCGGCGCAGCGGGACCGCGAAGGTCGCGGCGATGTCGTGGCGCAGCGCCCGTTCGGTGAAGTCGGGCCAGCGGGCGGCGGCATGGGCGACGCTGATCGAGACGGGCGCGACCGGGCGGCCGGTGCCGTAGCTGTCCAGGCAGGGTCCGCCGTGGTGCTGGACGGCCAGCAGATCGAGCGCGACCTCCTGCCGGTGGCTGCTCCCGGCAAGTGAAACCGCCTCGCCGCCGTCGATCAGCATGACCCCGGCGGCCCGCGCGCCCAGGATCTCCACGCAGTGGTCGGACAGGCGTTGCAGATAGCGCCCGGCGTCGAAACTGTCGGTCAGTGTGTCCGAGGCCTCCAACAGGGCTGATGCGAGCAGCGTCTCCCGGGTACTGAGGTGCATGTGACCTACCTCGATTCCGTTGTCCCCCGGCTCCCGGCTCAGCCCGCACCTACCCGGAGGCCCGGGGCTGTAACAGCTCTCCACCAAGGCTCGGGTGATCTCGTGGGTGAGGCGAGACGTATGTCAGGATTGACCTTTCGGACAGTGCACCCAAGGGGGAGTTGGATGTACGGCAGCATGCACGGGGTGCTTTTTCGCGCCGCCGGGGCGCTGAAGCCGGTGTCGAGAGCCCGATCGTGCTCAACCCTTCGGGCCTCCGCGCGTTCGGACTCTCGACACCGGCGCGCCCCTTTGGCGGTTGCACGGGCGTCCGTGGCGATGGCGGGGGCGGCACTGCTGCTCGCGGGGTGTTTCTCGTCGGGGGGCGACGGCGACGAGAACAACGGCTCCGGTGCCAGCGTCACACAACAGCCCAAGAACTCGGACCCGTTCTGGGTCAACCCGGACGGGAACGCGGCAGCGCAGGTCGCCGCGTACGTGAAGGCAGGCAAGGACGACGATGCCGAGCAGATCCGCAAGATCGCCCAGCAGCCGACGGGCGAGTGGATCGGCCCGGAGAACCCGGAGCAGGAGGCGCGCGGCTTCACCGAGGCCGCCGCGAAGGCCGACCGGGACGCGCTCCTGGTCCTCTACAACATCCCGCACCGCGACTGCGGCCAGTTTTCGCAGGGCGGCGCCGCCGACGGCAACGCCTACCGGGCCTGGATCGACGGGGTTGCCAAGGGCATCGCGGACCGGCCCGCCACGGTGATCCTGGAGCCGGACGCCGTCCTGCACCTGGTCAACCAGTGCACACCGGAGGAGTTCCACGAGGAGCGCTACGACCTCCTCAAGGGCGCCATCACCGCGCTCAAGGCCCTGAAGAACACGAAGGTGTACGTGGACGCGGGCAACGCGGGCTGGGGCCACCCCGACCAGATCTTCGAGCCCCTCCAATGGGCGGGCATCGAGGCGGCGGACGGCTTCTCGGTCAACGTCTCCAACTTCTACACGACCGCCGACTCCATCGCGTACGGCAAACAGCTCTCGGCGAAGGTCGGCGGCAAGCCCTTCGTCATCGACACCAGCCGCAACGGCAACGGTCCGTACACGGAGGGCGAGGCCGAGGAGAACTGGTGCAACCCGCCGGGCCGCGCACTGGGCGAGACACCGACGACCAAGACCGCCGATCCGCTCGTCGACGCGTATCTGTGGGTCAAGCGGCCGGGGGAGTCGGACGGCGAGTGCAAGGGCGGGCCCAAGGCCGGTGAGTGGTGGGTGGATTACGCACTGAAGCTCGCGAAGGCCTCGAGCTAGTCCGTACGTACTTGGGGGCGCCCTCCGCGATCAGCGGACGGCGCCCCCAAGTACGTACAAACTAAGGAACCTTCACCCACTGCGCCTTGCTGGGCGTCCCCTCGTCATCGGTGACGAACAGCATGTACCACCCGGATTCGACCAGGTTCCGGTTCTTGGGAACCGTCACCGTGATCCCGTCCGCCGTCTTCTTCAGATCCAGCGCGATGGAACGCTGGTCGGTGTCGGTGACATGGGTGGACGCGCTCGGCCGGATCAGCCGGGCCGTCTTGATGGACGAGGCGTGCTGCGTCTTGAAGGTGCCCGAGTCGCCGCGGGCGATCGTCTCCGGGCCGCCGGAGAGGGTGGGCTGCGAGCCGTGGAACAGGTACGGCGGCGTGTAGATCTCGATGCGCTGCTCGAACACGCCGGGCTTGGTGTCGGCCGCGTCGGCGTACAGCGAGTCGGAGCCGAAGAACATCACGCGGCCGTCGGGCAGCAGCAGCGAGCCCGAGTGGTAGTTGCGGCCCACCAGCGGGTCGGCGACCTGGTTCAGCGCGCCGGACTTCGCGTCGTAGATCCGCGCCTGGAGGATGTTGGAGTCGCCGCGCCCCCGGTAGTCCTCCGAGCCGCCCGAGATCAGCACGGTGTCGTCGGGAAGGATCGAGGACTGCGGGTAGCGGGTGCCCTTCTCCAGTGACGGCCCGTCCACGAACGCCGGGTCGTCGGCCAGCAGGTCGATGATCCGGGTCTTCTCGCTGGACTTGTCGGACTCGCCGACCCCGCCGCCGCCGATGACCATGTACTTCTCGTCCTGCGCTGGCGGCAGCAGCACCGTCCCGGAGGTCTCCAGCAGGTTCGGGTCGCTCATGCCGGGCAGCTTGGTGAACTTGTTGGTGTCCAGGTCCCAGATGCCGGGGTCGCGGCCGACGTCGTCGGGGCCGTAGCCCGCGTTCGAGCCGGAGTAGAAGAGCTCGCCGTCCTGCATCAGGGAGATCGCCGGGTAGGTCGGGAACTGACGGATGCCCTGGGTGTACGTCCACTTCTTGGTCTTCGGGTCGTAGACCTCGTTCTTGCCCGGGACCAGCTGGCCGATCTCGTCCAGACCGGAGAGGCTGAGGACCTTGCCGTCCGAGAGGGTGGTCAGCGTCGGGTACCAGCGGGCCTCGTTCATCGGGTCGACCTTGATGTACCGCTCGGCGACCGGATCGAACTCGTAGGCGTCCCTGATTCCCTGGAAGTCCTTCTTGTCCAGGGCGAGCTTCTCGGCGATGCCGTACGTGTTGCGGGCGTCGGTGCCGGTGAGGCCCTGGACGCGGTAGTTGTCCTGGGTGCCCGTCTCGTACTTGGTGCCGCTCTGCTGCGCCTCGACGTAGATACGGCCGAGGCCGGGGTCGTTGCGCAGGAACGCGCCGGTGTCCGGGTCGAAGACCTTCGTGGCGCGCGGGACGAGTACCGGGTCCTTCGACACGAAGGTCTTGCCGTTCTCCTTGCCGGTGAACTTGGTGCCCGCGGGCAGGGTGATCGGCTCGTCCGGGTTCTCGTTGTGCACCACCATCAGACCGCCGGCCTTGGTGACGTCACCCTTCATCTTCTCGTAGCGCTTGGTGCCGCCCGCGATCAGCAGATTGCCGTTGGCGAGCTGGGTGTGGCCCGTGCAGAAGAGGTCGGCCGGGGTGGGGACCTTCTTGATGGTGCCCTTGACCGGGTCCCAGATCCGGGTGTCGAACTTCTTCGCGTCGAAGTTGTCCTGGTCGTTGCCGGAGCCCGCGATCAGCAGGATCTTGCCGGTGTGCAGCAGGGCCGCGTGGATGGTGTTCTGGCGGAACTCCTCGGGGAAGTCGATGACGTCCCAGTGGCCGTTCTCCGCCTTGTACTCCGGCTTGTTGATCTTGTACTGGTGGTACTGCTCCGTCCCGAAGCGATAGAGCCACGGGCCGTTCATCCCGGCCAGCGCGAGGACCACCGCCGCGCCTATCGCAAGACGACGGGCACGGCGGCGGCTGGCACCGTCTTTCATTTCTGGTGTCCCCCAAGGGAAATCTGCATGGTCTGGTCGTTCCCACTCTTCGCGGCGGCCCACTGGGGCTTGTGCTGCGGTGCGTGCGGGGCGTGCTGTTCCTGCTGGGGCACCGAGGCCTGCGGTGGCAGCGGGGCCGCCTCGGCCTCTTCCGGCTTGGGCTTCTTCCTGTCCTGGCGCATCGTCCAGCGCCACGCGAAGATCGGCGAGGCGGTGATCAGCAGGGCGAAGGTGGCCCAGATGATCATCGCGGGGTGGGAGTGGCCGAGCAGGAAACCGGCGGTGATCGAGCCGGCGAAGACCAGAATGAAGAACAGGTGGATCCGGAAGGTCCCGAACAGCGTGTCGGGGCTCGCCGAATCGCCCTTGGGGGTCACCACGAACTTGCTCTTGCGGCGCAGCACGGCGTCCATGAGCGAGCGGGCGTAGATCGGTGCGGAGAGCGCCGACATCATCATGCCCGCCACCCCGCCGCTGCCCTCGGGCTCGTGCGGCGAGACGTTGTGGCGGCGGTTCCAGATGTAGAGCCCGATCTGTAGCGCCGACGCGTTGCCGTAGAGCATCAGCCAGACCGTCGGGTCGATGTTCACACCCGAGGCGCCCAGGCCCAGGAAGAGCGCGCAACTCAGGGCCGCGAGGATCCAGTTGAGGGCCGACATCGGGTAGAAGATGATCATCATCGTGTAGTTGAAGAGCCTGCTCGGCGGCAGCGAGTACCAGCCCTTCCAGTACTGCTTGAGGATCGTCTCGTACGTCCCCCGCGACCAGCGCAGCTGCTGGGTGAAGAAGTCCGTCCAGGCGTTGGGCCCTTCGCCGACCGCGAGCACGTCCGGCGTGTAGACCGAGCGCCACTTCCTGCCGGTGGCCGGGTTCTTGGCGCGGTGGATCTCGAAGCCGGTCGCCATGTCCTCGGTGATCGAGTCGTACAGACCGCCGATCTGCTTCAGCGTCTTGATGCGTACGGCGTTGGAGGTGCCCACGAACATCGGGGAGCCGTAGGCGTTCCCGGCGCGCTGGATCAGGGCGTGGAAGAGGAACTGCTGGGACTCGGCGGCCTTGGTGATGACGTTGTCGTAGTTGCCGTACACCTGCGGGCCGATGACGAAGCCGACGTCCGGGTCGCGGAAGAAGCCGAGCATCCGCTCCAGGTAGTTGGGCAGCGGCACGTGGTCGGTGTCGACCGAGGCGAAGTAGTCGTAGTCGCCGCCGTGCGCGTCCAGCCAGGCGTTGTAGTTGCCGTGCTTGGTCTTGGCGCGGTGCGGGCCCTTGGGCATGTTCCACTTCGCGATGCCCTTGCGGGAGAAGTGGTGCACGCCCAGGCGCGCGCAGACCTCCTTCACCTCCGGGTCGTCGCCCTCGTCCAGGAGCCAGATGTGCAGAAGACCCCGGTGGCGCAGCTTGACGGCTGCCTCCAGGGTCTTCGTCACCATGCCGAGGGGCTCCTTGCCGGGTACGAAGGAGGTGAGGAAGGCGACTCTGGTGCCGGTCTCGGGCACCACCGGGATCGGGTCGCGGGCGACCAGGGTGGCGTGCGCGTTCGACAGCACGTTCATGCAGCGGAAGAACTCGATGAGGCCGATCGAGACCAGCATCACGATGTCGAGGGTCGGCAGGAAGTCGTACGCGGGATAGTCGCGTTCGGTCCAGTGCGCGGGCTGGAGCAGCCAGACGAGCAGGACCACCGAGAGCAGTGGCGCGGCACCCAGCATGAGCGCCGCGCGTATGCGGTGCGGCTCCTGCGACAGGAGTGTGCGGTACTGCACCTTGTACGGTTTGGTCGGATCAGGTTGCGTGAGGGGTCCAGCGAGCCGGCTGTAGTGCTCGTAGTCGTATCTCGGCAGCGTCTTCTTGATTCTTCGGAAG
Organism: Streptomyces sp. NPDC087263; assembly: GCF_044744645.1. NCBI lineage: Bacteria > Bacillati > Actinomycetota > Actinomycetes > Kitasatosporales > Streptomycetaceae > Streptomyces > Streptomyces sp. NPDC087263. The sequence goes on along the minus strand of NZ_JBIUYT010000011.1, from coordinate 101,366 downwards.
CCGCCCGTCCGGTGCGATGGCACCCTGAGCTGTGTTGTCTCTGACGGGTCGAAGTCCTGTCGGGCGCCCGTCGGCGTCGACGTCATGAGTCATCCCCCCGCACGCGGATGTCCGCGTGTTCGTCGGTTCAGTCGTCCGTTCGGGTCCCCCTCGACCGTCCCGGACGCATCACTGGCAGGCCAGCGTCACCACATCATCTCCACCACAGAGACATGGAACGACGACCTTCCGGTTGCATGATGCCCCCCTCGGCATCGGTTTATGAACTGGGGCCCCCGTCCCCGTCACACGCGCAACCGGCCTTGCCCCCAACTGCCAGATATCGACAGTCCCTTGAAGCCCAGGGTTCTACGCCACGCATCATGATCGCAAGATGCGAAACGCGGTGTTAACCGGTCATACGCGCTAATTGAGACGCGTGTACGACGGAGGGGTTGGAGTGGCACATGACGGAAGACCCCCCGCCGCTGCGGGGGGTCTTCCGATCGGTGCGCCGCCAGGGACTCGAACCCCGGACCCGCTGATTAAGAGTCAGCTGCTCTAACCAACTGAGCTAGCGGCGCGTACTGACGCGCGAACTCTACCCGACCGGGCAGGGTGCCCTGCCCCGTGTCCGGGTGCGGGTGGCCCCGGTGTACGCCCTTGTACATCATTCGGACCGTCAACATGCGACACCGGATGACAGTTGAGAAACTGTCGCCTGTGCACAAGCGCGGAGATTTCGACCTGGAGTGTGAGGGGATTCGTATGAAGGCTCCGGTATTCGAGGAATTCGATGCCGCGAGTGACTGCGACTGCCCCGGATGCGCGCAGTGGCGACGCATCATGCCCTGTTCCTCGTCCCCTTCCTCTTTCCCTCCCTCTTCCTTTTCCTGTGTGTCCGGTGCCGTGGGCCGTCCGGCGGTCCGCAGGGCTCTCGTCCTGGCCGCGGCGGCGAGTACGGTCCTTGGCGCGGGCCCCTCGATGACGGCGGTCGCGGCCGCCCACGGACCCGCCCGGCCGGGCATCCCCGCAGGTGACGAGCCCGGCACCCCGCAAGGTGGCAAGGCCCCGCTGCACGGCTCGGCGGGAAAGCCGGCCACCGCCACCAAGCCCGGCACCGTCTCCAAGGCACCCGCGACCACCCGGGCCGAGATCATCAACCGGGCCAAGACCTGGATCGACGCGGAAGTGCCGTACAACATGAACGAGTACTGGTCGGACGGCTACCGGCAGGACTGCTCCGGATTTGTCTCGATGGCCTGGAACCTTCCGGGCAACGAATGGACGGGCAGTCTCGACACCGTCAGCGACCGTATTACCCGCGACCAGCTCCAGCCCGGCGACATTCTCCTCTTCCACAACCCGGCGAACCCCGAGAAGGGCTCACACGTCGTCATTTTCGGCGGCTGGACGGACTACACGCACACCTATTACACCGCTTACGAGTCGACGCCCCCGCACGCCCGGAAGCAGGCCACCCCGTACGCGTACTGGAAGAACTCGGACCGCTATCTGGCCTACCGCTACAAGGGCCTGGCGGAGAGCGCGAGCGGGGCGAGGCCGGCGGCGGAGAAGGGGCCCGGCCGCTTCCCGGGGGCCGCGTACTTCGGCTCCGGTGCGAACAACAAGTACGTCACCCAGCTGGGCCGGCTCCTCGTGGAGCGCGGCGCGGGCCGTTTCTACACCTCGGGTCCCGGCCCCCGCTGGTCGGCCGCGGACGGGCGGGCCACCCAGGCGTTCCAGCGGGCGCAGGGCTGGACGGGGGTGGACGCGGACGGCCTGCCGGGGCCGCTGACCTGGTCGTACCTCATCGGGAAGAAGGGCAAGGACATCCCACCGGCGGGCGCCACCGTGCCGAAGGAGCCGAACGAACCAGGGGTGGATGGTTCAGGGGGCGATGGTTCGGGCGGCAACGGTTCCGGGCCGGACGGTTCCGGTGTGAGCGGGGCGCACGGCCCGGGTGCCTCCTCGCACGGGGTGCCCGGCTATCCGGGGCGCGGGATGTTCCGTCCGGGCGCGACCAACACGTACGTCACCCGGCTCGGAAAGCAACTGGTCAAGAAGGGGTTCGGCAAGTACTACACGTCGGGCCCGGGGCCGCGCTGGGGCGAGGCGGACCGGCGCAACGTCGAGGCGTTCCAGCGGGCGCAGGGCTGGCGCGGTGGTGCGGCGGACGGCTACCCGGGACCGGAGACCTGGCGGCGGCTCTTCTCCTGAGCCTTTTCCGATCCCACTTCTCGTGAATCTTCCAGGCGCGGAGGCATGGAGGCAGATATGAGTACGACGACTTCACACACCCCGGAGTCCGGACACACCCCGGAGTCCGAAGGGCCGTCCTCCCGGGCGCCCGGGCCGGAATCGGCGCCGGAGGGCGGCGGCGTGCGCGAGGGCGGCACGCGCGCCACCCGGCTCATCCACAACGAGGTGACCACCGAGATCCCCGTCCACCTGCTGTTCAGGGACGATCCCGAGCCGGTGTCCGTCCCGCTCGGGCCCGCCGTCGTGGGACGGCGGCGCGGTACGGGGGAGCAGCCGCGCATCCGGCGCCCGGTGCCCGGCGCGGCCCCCCGCCCGATGCCGGAGATCGACCCCGAACTGGTGGAGCGCCCCGCACGGGTGCTGCCTGGAGCGGCGGGAGTGCTGGCCGGTGCCTGTGGGCTGGCCGGATGTGTACTCACCTCGTGGTGGGCGGGCGCCCTGCCTCCCTCGGTGGCTCGGGCGTTGGAGCTGCCGGGGCACGCGGGCGCCGGGCTCGGACCGGCGCAGTGGGCGGCGTACGCCGGGGCGGGCGCGCTCGGTCTGTTCGGCTTCGGCGGTCTGGCCCGGGGGCGGACCGGGCGGGCCTGGGTGCTCGGACTGTTCGGGCGCTACCGCGGCACGGTCCGGCGTACCGGACTCATGTGGGTCAACCCGCTGGTGCTGCGCCGCCGGGTCGACGTACGGCTGCGGCACTGGCGCAGTGAGCCGATGTCCGCGGTCGACGCGAACGGGGTCGCGCTGCGGGTGGTCGTGCTCGTCGTCTGGCGGGTCAGGGACACCGCGCGCGCCACGCTCGGGGTGGAGGACCACGAGACGTATCTGCGGGAGTGCGTGGAGGCGGCGCTCTCGCGGGTGCTCTCGCGGCTCCCGGCCGAACTGCCGCCCGCTGTGGTCAAGGACGCGACCCTGCGCAACACCGAGGCGGTCGGCGAGGCGCTGACCCGGCTGGTGGCCGCGGACACGGCGCCGGTCGGCCTGGAGGTGTTCTCGGCGCAGCCCACGAAGATCGACTACGCGCCCGAGGTCGCCGCCGTGATGCAGCGCCGCCGGATCGCCGCGCTGGACGCCCAGCACCGCGACACCGTGCTCACCTCCGTCGTCGACTCGGTCGAGGACACGGTGACCCGGCTGACCGTGCGGGGGCTCGTCGAACTCGACGACTATGAACGCAAGGCGCTGGTCAAGGACTTGACGGTGGCGTTCTACACGGGCCGCAGGGAGTCTTCTTCATGAGCGGTCGGGGTACGTCTTGATGAGTGACGGGTAAACGACTTGATGATTGGTATGGACATGTTCAACACCTGGCAATAATCTAAGACTTGGTCTAGACCTGCAAGGCAGCGCGCACAGCTCATGTGAACCTCCCCCACGTCCTCAGGAGCAGCAGGATGCGCATACGTGCGACGAGAAAAGCGAAGTGGTACGCGGGCATGGTCGGCCTCGCCACGACGGGAGCGCTCGTGCTCTCCAGCGGCGGTGCCAGTGGCCACGGCTACACGGACCTTCCCCTCAGCCGTCAGAAGCTGTGTCAGAACGGCGCGGTTGCCAACTGCGGCAACATCCAGTGGGAGCCGCAGAGCGTGGAGGGCCCCAAGGGCTTCCCCGCGGCGGGTCCGGCCGACGGTCAGATCTGCTCGGCCAACCACACCGAATTCGGTCAGCTCAACAGCCCGACGACCCCCTCGGGCGGCGCCTGGCCGACGACCAAGGTCACCGCCGGGGGCAGCTACACGTTCCGCTGGCAGTTCACGGCCTCGCACGCCACGACCGACTTCAAGTACTACCTCACCAAGCAGGGCTGGAACGCGGGCCACGCGCTGACCCGCGCGGACCTGAACACCACGCCCTTCCTCACCGTCCCCTACAACAACGCGCGCCCGCCGGCCACGATCTCGCACAGTGGCACGATCCCCACGGGCCGCACCGGGCACCAGGTCATCGTCGCGGTGTGGACGATCGCCGACACGGCGAACGCGTTCTACTCCTGCGCGGACGTCACGTTCTAGAGCTTTTCGGGCGTCACGTTCGAGAGTGTCCTGAAGGAGCCTTGTTTTCTGAGGCTCCCTTGAGCTGCATGCCCCTTCCTGGCGGGTAAGTTCCCCGCACGCCGACATGACCGTGTCGGCGTGCGCGGAACCGCACCGAACACCGGGGGCTCGTGATGGACGTGTTCTTCTATGTCATTCCAGGGTTGATCATCGCCAGCGTGGTCTTCGCGGCGGTCAGGATCATCCGCCGCTCGCTCGACCTGCGGCGCGCCTGGAACAGCGGGCTGACCGCCGAAGCGCGCTGTCTGCGCTCGTACACCAGGGCCAGCGGCGGTGGTGGCGACAGCTCCGTGACCACCACACTGCACCACGTCTATGAGTTCCGGACACGCGAGGGCCGAGTGGTCCGCTTCGACGAGAGCAGCGGTCCCTCGACGGTCGTCGAGGGCGACATCGTCACGGTCCACTACACGGCGGAGCGCCCCGAGCGGGCCACCGCCCACGCGCCGAGCCCGGTCAGGGCAGCCGCGGGCACGATCGGCGTCCTGGTGTTCTTCGGCGTGGTCGCCGCCTTCTGCGTCGGCTTCATGGTCACGTATCACCAGATGGACTCGGCGTCCGACCTGCCCTTCGGGGGGCCGAACGTGACCTACCAGGAGCCGGACCTACCCTACGAGCGGCCGTAGGTCCCGCGCGTCTCCCCATCTGACGGTCCGTCAATTATGGTGCGCCCTCATGGGATCCAAGAGGCGTACCGTCGCGGAGCTCGTACAGGAACGGTGGAACGACCACCGGCCGGGGCTGTGGTTCGAGGGGCAGGTCCTGACCCACCACCGGGTGGCGGCGGGCGCGGCGGCCCGGGCGGCGCTGCTCGCCGACCTGCTGCCGCCGAAGGCCGACCCGCCGCACCTCGGTGTGCTGCTCGACAACACCCCCGAGTACCCGATGTGGTTGAGCGCGGCAGCCCTCGCCGGGGCCGCCGTCGTCGGCATCAACCCGACCCGGCGCGGCCCCGAACTGGCCCGCGACATCCTGCACACCGAGTGCCGCGTCCTGATCACCGAACAGGCCCACCTGCCCCTGCTCGACAGCCTCCAACTCCCGGGCGTACGGCTCCTGGTGACCGACACGGAGGCGTACGCCGACCTCCTCACCCCGTACGAGGGCACGAAGCCGGACGGCTCCCCGGCCTCCCCGGACGACCGTCTGCTCCTCTACTTCACCTCCGGCTCGACCGGCGCCCCCAAGGCCGCGATCTGCACCCAGGGCAGGCTGGCCGCCGCGGGGCAGTCGCTCGTGGACCACTTCGGGGTGCGCCCGGAGGACAACCACTACATCTGCATGCCGATGTTCCACGGCAACGCGGTGATCGCCGACTGGGCACCCGCGCTGGCGGCGGGCGCGGCGGTGGCGCTGCGGCGGCGCTTCTCGGCCTCCGGGTTCCTCGCGGACGTACGGGCCTGCCGGGCCACGTACTTCACCTATGTGGGCCGCGCCGTCCAGTACATCCTGGCGACCCCGGCCCGCCCCGACGACCGCGACAACCCGCTGCGCATGGGCTTCGGGACCGAGGCCGGCGCCGTCGACGCGGCCGCCTTCGAACGGCGCTTCGGGGTGCGGCTGGTCGAGGGATACGGCTCCTCGGAGGGCGGCGCGGCCATCCAGCGGACGTCCGGGACACCGGCCGGGGCGATCGGACGCGCGGCGCCCGGCGACGACCTCGCCGTGGTCGACCCGGCGACACGGCGGGAGTGCCCGGCCGCCACCTTCACCGGGGACGGACGGCTGCTCAACGGGGCCGACGCGATAGGCGAGTTGGTGAATCGCGGCCCCAACCCCTTCGAGGGTTACTGGCGCAACCCGGACGCGGATGCCGCCCGGCGGCGCGACGGCTGGTACTGGACCGGCGATCTCTTCTACCGCGACGCCGACGGATTCCTGTACTTCGCGGGGCGCACCGACGACCGGCTGCGCGTCGACAGCGAGAACCTCGCCGCCGCCGTCATCGAGAACATCCTCGCCCGGTACGAGAACGCCGCCGCTGTGGCGGTGTACGCCGTGCCGGACGCGGTCGCGGGAGACCAGGTCATGGCGGCCGTGACCCTGCGGACCGGGGTCTCCTTCGATCCGCTCGCCTTCGGCGAATTCCTGCTGTCCCAGCCCGACCTGGGGACCAAGATGGCCCCGCGCTTCGTACGGATCGTGCGGCGGATGCCCGTCACGGCGACGAACAAGGTCCACCGGGTCGGACTGCGGCGCGAGGGCTTCAGATGCCCGGACCCGGTCTGGTGGCGGCCGCCGGGGGAGTGCGCCTACCGCAGGCTGACCGAGGAGGAGATCGGGGAACTGGTCGCCGACTACCGGGCGCGCGGGCGCGAGGAGTTGCTGACGAGGTAGGCCCTGCCCTACCGCCGATACACCCCCCGCCTCCATGGTCCGTGAGGTCATGCGCCGCCTACCGTGAGCCCGTGATCCGTTCGGTGCGGTACCTCATCAGCGGCGTGCTCGTCGGCGCCCCGCTGCTCGTCGGGATGCTGCTGCTCGGCATCGCCGGAGCCGCGCTGACCCCGGTACTCGTCGGGCTGCCGCTCCTTGCCCTGCTCGCCCTGACCGGCGTACCCGTCGGAGCGCTGGAGCGGCGGCGGCTGCGGCTCATCGACCCGGCGCCGGTGCCCACCCCCCACCGGACCCCGGAGGAGCCCGGCCCCGCCGCCTGGGCCAGGCTCCGGTTCACCGAGCAGGCGACCTGGCGCGAACTCGCGTACGCCGTGCTCCTCGCGGCCGTGCTGTGGCCGCTGGACACGGTGGTGCTGACCGTCGCCCTCGGGATCCCCGGCGCGATGATCGGAACGCCGGTGCAACTGGCCCTCACCGGCGGCGAGACCCGGGCCGTCAAGCTCTGGCTGATCGACACCTACGGGCAGGCGTTCCTGTGCGCCGCGGCCGGCGCCGTCCTCATCCTCGTACTCCTGCGGCCCCTCGTCCGCTACGCCCGTGCCCGCGCCGCCCTCACCCGGCTGCTGCTCGCACCGCGCCGGGCCGAGGGACGGCTCGCCGAGGTGACGAAGTCCCGGGCCCGCCTGGTAGCGGCCTTCGAGGCCGAGCGGCGGCGGATCGAGCGGGATCTGCACGACGGGGCGCAGCAGCGATTGGTGGCGCTGAGCATGAGGCTGGGCCTTGCCCGCCTCGACGCCCCGCCCGCGCTGGCGGGGCGCCTCGCGGAAGCCCACGCGGAGGCGGATCAAGTCCTCGTCGAGCTACGGGAGTTGATCAACGGCATCCATCCACAGGTGCTCGCCGACTACGGGCTCGGCGACGCGATCGCCGACGCCGCCGACCGGTCCGCCGTACCGGTGGAGGTGGACGTGGAGCTGCCGAGGTTCGCCGAACCCGTGGAGTCCGCCGCGTACTTCGCGGTGCGGGAGGCGCTCGCCAACGTGGGCAGGCACAGCGGGGCGGAGCGGGCTCGGGTCCAAGGGCACTACGGGGAAGGGTGGTTGAGGATCGAGGTGCGGGACGACGGAGGTGGGGGAGCCGACCCCCGAGCCGGCTCCGGGCTCACCGGGCTCGCCGACCGGCTGGCCGTTCTCGATGGGACCCTGACGGTCGACAGCCCGCCCGGCGGGCCGACCGTCCTGACGATGGAGATCCCGTGCTGAGAGTCGTGCTCGCCGAGGACAGCGTGCTGTTGCGCGAGGGGCTGGTGGGGCTGCTGAACCGCTTCGGGCACGAGGTCCTCGCGGCGGTCGGCGACGCGGACACCCTCCGCGACGCCGTCTCGGCGCACGCCCCCGACCTTGTCATCACCGACGTACGCATGCCTCCCGGCTTCCAGGACGAGGGCCTGCGCGCCGCGCTCGCCCTGCGCGAGGCGGACCCACGGCTGCCGGTGCTCGTCCTCAGCCAGTACGTCCAGCGCGCGTACGCCGCCGAACTCCTCGACACCGGGGACGGCACCGGCGTCGGCTACCTCCTCAAGGACCGCATCGGCCAGGTCGAGCAGTTCGCGGAGGCGGTGCGGCGGGTCGCCGAGGGGGGCACGGTCGTGGACTCCGAGGTCGTACGACAGTTGCTGCGCCGTCGGCGCGATCCGCTACAGGCGCTGACTCCGCGCGAGCGCGAAGTCCTCGGCCTGGTGGCCGAGGGGAAGTCCAACGGCGCGATCGCCCGCCAACTGGTCGTCACCGAGGCGGCCGTGGGCAAGCACATCGGCAACATCCTGGGAAAGCTGGATCTGCCCCCGGCGCAGGACACGCACCGGCGGGTGCTGGCCGTACTGGCCTATCTACGGGACTAGGGCTAGGGCATGCCCGACCCGCGCGGCGTCCGTGGATCAGTGGGTCCAAGACCGCGCGGCGTCCGTGGATCAGTGGGTCCAAGACCGCGCGGCGTCCGTGGATCCGCAACTCTGTGGACCCGCAACTCTGTGGATCAGCGGCTCTCTGGATCCGCCGCTGCGTGGATCAGCAGCTCTCCGGATCCGTGGATCCAAGCCCCGCAGATCCGTGAGTCCGGGAGGAATCCCCCGAGCTCGACGGGGGGAGGATGCACCCCGACAACCGCGTCGGCGCCGGGCCTCCCCTCATAGGTGGTTGTCATGTGCCTGCCTGCTATGACAACCCTCGACGTCACCTGAAAGGCACTCATGTCCCCCACGCATGACCCCGCACCCGACCCCGCACACGACCCCGCGTACGACCGTCGCCACAGCGACGACCTGCTCACCTTCGTCAGGACCAGCCCCTCGCCGTACCACGTGGTGGCGAGCGCCGCCCAGCGGCTGGAGAAGGCGGGCTTCGAGGGGCTGAGCGAGAGCGACGACTGGGCCGGCGCCGAGGGCGGCCGCTATGTCGTACGGGGTGGCGCGCTGATCGCCTGGTACGTCCCGCACGGCGCCCCGGCCCGCACGCCGTTCCGGATCATCGGCGCGCACACCGACTCGCCGAACCTGCGGATCAAGCCCTCGCCCGACACCAGCTCGGCGGGGTGGCGGCAGATCGCCGTGGAGATCTACGGCGGCGTACCCCTCAACACCTGGCTCGACCGCGACCTCGGCGTCTCGGGGCGGCTGACCCTGCGCGACGGGTCGACCCGGCTGGTCCGCGTCGACAAGCCGCTGCTACGCGTGCCGCAGCTCGCCATCCACCTGGACCGGACCGTGAACGAGGGCCTCGCCCTCGACCGGCAGCGGCACATGACCCCGCTGTGGGGGCTCGGCGGCAGCGAACCGGGCGCGCTGCTCGGCCGGATAGCCGAGGAGGCCGACGCCGGCTCCGCCGAGATCCTCGGCTGGGACCTGATGCTGCACGACATCCAGCCGCCCGGATACCTCGGCGCGGACGAGGAGTTCATCGTCTCCCCGCGTCTGGACAACCTGATCTCGGTGCACGCGGGAGTCACCGCGCTGGTCGCCGCGGCCACCTCCCGGCCGCCCGCGCACATCCCCGTACTCGCCGCCTTCGACCATGAGGAGGTCGGCAGCGGTTCGGAGTCCGGCGCCCAGGGCCCGCTCCTGGAACGGGTCCTCGGCCGTGGTGTCGCGGCGCGCGGCGGCAGCGGCGAGGACTGGAACCGGGCCCTCGCGGGTGCCTTCTGCGTCTCCTCCGACATGTCGCACGCCGTCCACCCCAACTACACCGAGCGCCACGACCCCGACCACCGGCCGCTCCCCAACGGCGGCCCCGTCATCAAGGTCAACGTCAACCAGCGGTACGCCACCGACGGCACCGGCATCGCCGCGTTCGCCGCCGCCTCGGAGCGGGCGGGCGTGCCGTGGCAGCCGTTCGTCTCCAACAACGCCATTCCGTGCGGTACCTCGATCGGACCGATCACCGCGGCCCGCCTCGGCGTCACCACCGTCGACGTGGGCGTACCGGGACTGTCGATGCACTCGGCGCGCGAACTGTGCGGGGCGCGCGACCCGGGGCTGCTCGCCCGGGTGCTCACGGAGTTCGTCACGGCGGACTGAAAACAGCGGACTGAGGACTGAGAACGGCGGACTGAGAACAGCGGACTGAGGACAGCTGATTGAGTCCGCACCCGGCAGATGCCGGACATGCGTGAAAGGCCCCCCACATCGTGGAGGGCCTTCATCAGTTGTGCGCCGCCAGGGACTCGAACCCCGGACCCGCTGATTAAGAGTCAGCTGCTCTAACCAACTGAGCTAGCGGCGCATGACTCTCGCCTCCCGCGCTCGGCGGGCGGCGACAAAAGAAATACTACCTGGTCCGCGCGGGTGCTCCGGACCACCCTCTGACCGGGGAACGCCGCGCTAGAGAGCCATGGAAAGGAGCACCGGGGCCGCCCCGCGGTTCAGCGAGTCCGCCGCCTGGCGGAGCCGGTGCGCGTGCTCGACGGGCAGCGACAGGGCGAGGCAGCCGACGGAGGAGCCCGCCGTGATGGGGACCGCCGCGCAGACCGTGCCGATCGCGTATTCCTGGAGGTCCAGGACCGGGACCGTGGGCGGCTGGGCGCCGAGCCGGGACAGCAGCTGCCGTTCGTTCGTGATGGTGCGCGAGGTGAGGCGGGCCATCCTGTGGCGGGAGAGATGGTCGCGGCGGCCGTCGTGGTCGAGCTGGCCGAGCAGGCTCTTGCCGATCGCGGTGGCGTGGGCGGAGGAACGGAAATCGACCCACTCGTTGACCGCGGGGGTCGCCGGGCCGTCGGCGTACTGGGTGATGTGGATCTCACCGTCGACGTACCGGCTGAGGTAGATCGCGGCGCCGACCGTGTCGCGCAGCCTGTCCATGGTCCGCTGGAGCTGCTCGCGCAGAGCCTGGTCGCGGCCGTGGGCGGAAGTGAGGCGGTCGAGGGCGGCACCGCTGACGTACGCGCCGTCGGTGAGCTGCTCGACGTATCCCTCCCGGCGCAGCATCAGAAGCAGTGCGGGCAGGCGGTCAGCGCTGAGTCCGGTCCGGCGGGCGATCTCGGCGTCGAGGACACCGGTGGAGTGCCGTGACACCGTCTCCAGAACGCGGAGGGCGTCCTGGGCCGAGTGGTACGGCGCGGTCGGCTCGTGCTTCAGCGCCACGGTTTCCCCCTGGCTTTCTGGGCCGTATTTCGGACAGCTGAGCTTCCACCACGATAGCCGTCAAAGCCCTTACTGTGAGCGTCCGTTGACGAGATTGGTGGCGCGCCCCCACCCGCTCAGCAGGAACGCGCCACGCTGGCATATGCCCACGTCATGACACCTGGGGCATGCCCCAGGACCTGGACCTCGCGGCTTCCCGTACGCGATCGTGCTCACTCCCCGCAATCAGAGGACCGCACCGAGGAATTCCCGGGTCCTTTCCTGGCCGGGATCGCTGAAGATCTTCTCCGGCGGACCTGACTCGATGACACGGCCGGAATCGAACATAAGGACCTGGTCCGAGATGTCCCGGGCGAAATTCATCTCGTGGGTCACGCAGAGCATCGTGATGTCCGTGGTGTGGGCGATGTCACGGAGGACATCGAGGACTCCTGCGACCAGTTCCGGGTCGAGCGCGGACGTCACCTCGTCCAGCAGCAGCACCTGCGGGCGCATCGCCAGCGCCCGCGCGATCGCGACGCGCTGCTGCTGGCCGCCGGACAGCTGACCCGGGTGCGCGTCCCACTTGTCGGCGAGACCGACCAGGTCGAGCAGTTCGCGGGCGCGCGCCTCGGCCTCGTCCTTGGACAGCCCGAGGACGGTGACGGGCGCCTCCGTGATGTTCCTGCCCACCGTCATGTTCGGGAACAGGTTGAACTGCTGGAAGACCATCCCGATCTTCTTGCGGACCTCGCGGATCTCCTTCTCCCCGGCCGGGAAGAGCCGCTCCCCGGCCACCGTGATCGTGCCCTCGTCCGGCTGGGTCAGCGTCATCAGCATCCGCAGGATCGTCGTCTTGCCGGAGCCGGAGGGCCCGATCAGCGTGACGTGCTTGCCGGAGGCCACGGAGAAGTCCAGCCCGTCGAGGACGGTGTTGTCCCCGAAGCGCTTGGTGACGTGGTCGAAACGGATCAGCTCGCTGCCGTCCACCGCCGGATTCGCCGCTTCCACGGAATGCGTTTCTTCCACGGGGTCGGTCTCTTTCATGGGATTCGTGTCAGCGGACAAGACGTCGCTCCAAAGCTCGCAGGAGGAGGGAGGCCGGATAGGAGATGAGGATGAAGGCCACACCGATGACCGTCAGAGGCTCGGTGAACTGGAAGTGCTGCTGCGAGAACAGCCGCGCCTCACCGAGCATGTCCAGCACCGTGATCGCCATCAGCAGCGGCGTGTCCTTGAGCATCGAGATGACGTAGTTGCCCAGGGCCGGGACCACCCGCCGGATGGCCTGCGGCAGGATCACCGCCGTCCAGGTGCGCGCCAGGGGCAGGCTGAGCGCCGTGGCCGCCTCCCACTGGCCGGCGGGCACGCCCTCGATACCGGCCCGGTAGACCTGCATCGTGTACGTCGAGTAGTGCAGCCCGATCGCGACGACACCCGTGGTCAGTGCGGAGAACGTGATGTCCCACTCGGGCAGCACGTAGAAGAGGAAGAACAGCTGCACCAGCAGCGGGGTGTTGCGGACGAACTCCGTGACGACCCCGACCGGCCAGCGCACCAGCCTGCTCGGCGTCCGCATCAGCAGCGCCCACACGAGCCCGAGCGCGAAGGAGATCACCGAGCCGAGGGCCAGCGCCTGGAGGGTGACCAGCAGCCCGTCCCAGAAGTGCGGCATGAAGTCGCCGACAGCGCTCCAGTCCCAGGTCATACGGCACCTCCGCCGACTCCGGTGGTCTCGGCCCGCCGCAGCTCACGCCGGGTCACGCCACGTGCCGGCGCCTTCCCGATCCCGGCCTTCAGCCGCTTCTCCAGCCCGCGCATGATCCGGGTGAGGAGGAAGGCGATCACGAAATAGATCAGCAGGATGTACGAGTAGATCTCCGCGCTCTCCTGCAGGGCCAGCCGCACCAGGTTGCCGCTGAACGCCAGATCGCCCATCCCCATGATCGAGACCAGGGCCGTGCCCTTGAGGAGCTCGATCAGCAGATTGCAGAAGGAGGGGATCATCTCGGGTATCGCCTGCGGCAGCAGGATCAGCCGCATCCGCTGCCAGGGCGTGAAGCTGAGCGCGACCCCGCCCTCGCGTTGCGCGGGATCGACCGCGTTCAGCGCGCCGCGCACGATCTCACTGCCGTACGCCCCGTACGTCAGCCCCAGCGCGAGCGTGCCCGCCCACATCGGCACGAGCTGCCAGCCGAAGGCCAGCGGCAGCACGAAGTACACCCAGAAGATCATGATCAGTGCGGAGGTACCGCGGAACACCTCGGTGTAGAAGCCCGCGAGGAAGCGGACGACCCACCGCCGGTGCGTGCGCGCGATGCCCACGACGAAGGAGACGGCACCGGCCAACAGGGCGCTGAAGAACAGCAGTTGGACGGTGACCCAGACTCCCTTGAGTACGAGTTCCCAGAGTCCCGAGGTCATCCGCGGCACAACTCCTTCGCGGTCATGTCGGTCATCTCGGCCTTGGTGAAACCGAAGGGCTGAAGGATGCGGAACAACTCACCGCTGGCCTTCAGCTTCTTCAGCTCCACGTTGAAGGCGTCCCGCAGCTTCGTCTCGGCCGGCCGGAACGCGAAGCCGCCGCCGTCCACGTGCGGCTTGCCGCCCACCAGCGGCGCGAAGGCCTTGGTGCTCTCGGCCTTGGAGGACTTCTTCACCGTTTCACGCGCGGCCAGCGCGGTCCCCGCGAAGACGTCGGCGCGGCCCGCCTCGACGGCGTTCAGCCCGGCGACCTGATCCGGCACGATCAGGATGTCGCTCTCCTTGTACCCGGCCTCGACGGCGAACTGGATGTCGGCGTAACCGGTCCCGGTCGCGAACTTGGCCCCGGCCTCGACGACGTCCTGGTAGTTGTGCAGGTTCTTCGGGTTGCCCTTGCGCACGATGAACGCGTCGAGCATCTGATAGTCCGGGTCGGAGAAGATGACCTGCGCACAGCGCTCGGGGTTGATGTACATCCCGGCGGACACGACATCGAAGGTCTGCGCCTGCAGCCCGGGGATCAGCGAGCCGAACTCGATCGGCACCGGCTGGACGCGATCCACCCCCAGCCGCTTGAAGATGACCTTCGCGAGCTCCGGCGCCTCACCGGTCAGCTCGCCGTTCGTGTCGATGTAGCCGAACGGGATCTCACCGGCGATACCAAGCCGTACGACACCCTGCGCCCTCAGCCGGTCGAGCAGCTCACCGCCGCCCGCGCCGGAGGCCGTGGCGACCCGGCTGCAGCCGGCCGCGCCCAGCGCCCCGACGGCACCGATCGCGGAAGCACCGGCGAGCAGAGCCCGCCGGCTCGGCCTTCGTCCCTGTCTGTCCTTCGCGTCTTTCCCAAGTGGTGGAGCCATGGCCGCGCGGCTACCCGAGTCGATACGACTTATGCGGATCGATTTCAGCCCCGTACGGCTCCCTGCGTCCCGGACGCCCCCTTGACCGCGGCGGGACCATGGAATGCATGACCGATCGCGATACCGCACGGCACATCGAAATCTCCCTGGTCAAGCGGGGAGTCCACTGCACGGCGAAACTGCTCGACGACCGCGCGCCGATCACCTGCGCCGCGGTGTGGGACGCCCTCCCGCTGAGCGGCGACGTCTACCACGCGAAGTACGCGCGCAACGAGATCTACGCCCTGTTCCCGCCCTTCGCACCTGCCGAACCACCCCTGGAGAACCCGACAGTCACCCCCATACCGGGTGATTTGTGCTATTTCGCCTTCGCGGGTACCGAGCTGGGCACGAAGGCGTACGGCTACGAAGCCGGCGTACGCCCCGGCACCACCGTCGTCGACCTCGCCCTCTTCTACGAGCGCAACAACCTGCTGCTCAACGGCGACGTCGGCTGGGTGCCGGGCATCGTCTGGGGCCAGGTGACCGAGGGCCTCGACGCGATGGCCGAGGCCTGCAACGACCTGTGGCGCTCCGGGGCGCTGGGGGAGACGCTCAGCTTCCGGCGGGCCGAGCGTTAGGCGAGTTCGGGAGCGGGGACTCCCGCAGCGCCCGCCGTGTACAGCGCGTGCGCCGTCCGCAGGACGAGGTCGTCGCGGTGGCGGGCGGCCACGATCTGGAGGCCCACCGGAAGTCCGTCGCCGTCCACGCCGACCGGGACCGTCGCCGCGGGCTGCTGGGTGAGGTTGAAGGGGTACGTGAAGGGGGTCCAGCCCGTCCAGCGGCGGTGGCCCGACCGGGCGGGGACCTCGACGCCCGCCTCGAAGGCGGTCAGCGGGAGCGTCGGCGTGACCAGGATGTCGTACGACTCGTGGAAGAGGCCCATCCGCCGGCCCAGGTCCATGCGGACGTCCACCGCGGCGAGGTACTCCAGCGCGTTGTGGCGGGCGCCGAGATCGCGGATCTCACGGAGGCCGGGATCGAGCAACTCCCGCTGGTGAGGCCCGAAATGCTGGGTCAGGCGGGCCGCGCCGGAGAACCAGAGCGTGTGGAAGGCGTCCACCGGATCGGTGAAGTCGGGGTCGGCCTCCGAGACATGGGCGCCGAGCCCCGCGAGCCGCTCCACCGCCCGCCGTACCGCCGCCGCGACGGCCGGCTGGACCGCGACCTGCCCGCCGAGCGAGGCCGAGTACGCGACCCGCAGCCCCCGCACCCCACCCTCCAGCGCGTCCACGAAGGAGCCGTTCACCGGCCCGAGCGCCGACCAGTCACGCGCGTCGGGCCCGCTGATCACATCCATCATCAGCGCGGCGTCGGCGGCGTCCCGGGTCAACGGCCCCACATGCGCCAGCGTCCCGAACGCGCTCGCCGGATACAGCGGCACCCTGCCGTACGTCGGTTTCAGCGCGAAGATCCCACAGAAGGCGGCCGGGATACGGACACTGCCGCCCCCGTCCGTGCCGAGGGACAGGGGGCCCGCGCCCAGCGCCACGGCCGCCGCGCTCCCGCCGCTTGAGCCGCCCGCGGTGCGTGAGACGTCGTACGGATTGCGTGTCACACCGGAGAGCGGCGAGTCCGTGACGCCCTTCCAGCCGAACTCGGGTGTCGTCGTCCTGCCGAGGAAGACGCCGCCGTGTTCGCGCAGTCGGGCGACGGACGGTGCGTCCTCGTCCCAACTGCCCTGCGGATCCGTGTTCCTGGAGCCACGCAGGGTCGGGCCACCGCGCAGCAGGAAGATGTCCTTGACCGTGACCGGGACGCCGTCGAGGAGGCCCGCGGGCTCACCACGCCGCCACCGCTGCGTCGACTCCCCTGCCTGTGCGAGCGCTTCGTCCGTGTCGAGCCGGACGAACGCGTTCACCGCGGCCTGGATTCGACCGGCCCGGTCCAGGGTCGCGCGGGTGACGTCCACGGGGCTGAATTCGCCCTTGCGATAGCCGTCGACGAGTTGCACGGCGGTCAGCTCGGTGAGTTCCGACATCGGCCCCTCCAAAGGGAGTACAGCAGGGTGGGTGGGGACGGGAGTTCAGTGACCGGGTACGTACCCGCGCTTCTTGTCGACGACGTTCGCCAAGGGCTTCCCCGCCTCCCAGCGCTCGAACAACTCCACGAACTGGGTGCCGAGTTCATCACGCCAGCCGATCGTGTCCCCGCTCATGTGGGGCGACACGATCAGCCCGGGCACCTCCCACAACGGGCTCTCCGGACCAAGCGGTTCGTGCTGGAAGACATCCAGTGCGGCCCCGGCGATCCACCGCTTCGACAGCGCCTCGACGAGTGCGTCCTCGACGACGAGTTGCCCGCGTCCGACGTTGATGAACCGGGCCGACGGCTGCATCATCCCGAAGCGCCGCGCGTCGAACATGCCGTGCGTGGCCTCGGTGAGCGGCGCCGCGGAGACCACCCAGTCGGCGCGCGCCATCAGCCGGTCCAGCTCATCGGGTCCGTGGATACCGGTGCGCGGGGTGCGCCCCACCAGAGCCGTGGTGATGCCAAGTGCCTTGAGGGACTTGACGATCGCCCGCCCGATCGGACCGGAACCCACCACGCACGCGCGGGTGCCCGCCACCCGCTGCGACTCCCGGTGCCGCCACTCCCGCCGCCGTTGCAGGTCCCAGGTACTCGGCAGGTCCTTGGCCATCGCGAGGACCAGTGCGGCGACGTACTCCGCGATCGGCTGGTCGAAGACTCCGCGCGCGTTGGTCACCACGGTGTCGGACGCGGCGAGTTCGGGGCACATCAGATGGTCGACCCCGGCGCTCGCGGTGTGCACCCAGCGCGGCCGTGGACCTGCACCGGGCCAGGCATGGCGCACGGCGTGCGAGCTGAAGTCCCAGACGAGCAGCACATCGGCCGCTGGCAGTCGGTCGGCCAGCGTGGACGCGTCGGCGTGCTCGATCCGCACCCGCCCGGTGAGCTTGCCGAGGCGGGGGAGCGGTTCGGCGTCGAGGACAAGCAGAGTCGTATCGGGCATCGTCGGGAAACCGTTTCGCAATACGGGTCCGCTTCTCTGAAGGGGTGCTCCTCCGCGGAGGAGCTTCTCCTGCTTCTCCGTGAAGGCGCTTTGCTGAGGAGTTGCTTTGCTGAGGAGTTGCCTCGCCAAGAGTGAAGGTGGGCCGTAGCCGTCTGAGATGCGCGGATTGACCACGCTCGCACCCGAACCTACCTTCGTCAACACGGACCCGCTCATGGTCCGTTGCTCACCCGTTTCCCTTTGTGAGGCCGGTGCCTGCCATGGACGTCTCCTTTCTCGGCGGACCCCTTCCGCAACGCGGCGTCGGCGTCGTAGCCCCCTTCGATTTCGCCCTCGACCGCGAGCTGTGGCGCTGGGTCCCGGACGATGTCTCGCTGCACCTGACCCGTACCCCGTTCGTGCCGGTCGAGGTCAGCCTCGACCTGGCCCGCCTGGTCTCCGAGCACGAGACGCTCGGCGACGCGGTGCGCGCGCTGAACGCGGTCGCGCCCGAGATCATCGCTTACGCGTGCACCTCGGGCAGTTTCGTCGGCGGTGTCGCGGGCGAGCGGGCGATGTGCGAGGCGATGACACGGGCCGGCGCGGTCCCCTCGCTCACCACCTCGGGCGCCCTGCTCGAAGCGCTGGACGAGCTGGGCGCCCGCCGTATCGCGCTCGTCACCCCCTACACCGTCTCGGTCACCCAGTCCCTGGAGGAGTACCTCGCGGAAGCGGGCATCATCGTCACCGGCCGCGCCTACATGGGCCTGACCAGCCATATCTGGAAGGTCCCGTACCGCGAGGTGGTCGACATGGCCCGCGCAAGCGTCCGGGACTCCGCCGACGCGCTCTTCATCAGCTGCACCAACCTTCCGACGTACGACGTCATCCCCCAGCTGGAGGCCGAACTGCGGATCCCGGTGATCTCGGCCAACCAGGTCACGATGTGGGCAGCCCTGCGGCATCTGGGTACCCGAGCCGTGGGCCCCTATCAGGCGCTGCTGGACGAATCAGCTCGTAGGGGGCCCGTACTGCCGGAACAGAACCCGCAGGAAGGTTGGGCATGACCACACTGGGATTCCTCTACCCGGGCCATTCGGCCGAGGACGACTACCCGCGCATGGAGCAGCTGCTCGGCAGCGACATCCGGCTCTCCCTCGTCCACACCGACATCGGCGAGGACGCGCACCGCGTGGACGCGCTCCTGGAAATGGGCTCGCAGGACCGGCTCGTGGCGGGCATCGAGGAGCTGCGCCTGTCGGGCGCCGAGGCGGTGGTGTGGGCCTGCACCAGCGGCAGCTTCGTGTACGGCTGGGAGGGCGCCCACGAGCAGGTCCGCGCCCTCGCGCGAGCGGCAGGGCTGCCTGCCTCCTCCACGTCGTTCGCCTTCGCGCACGCGGTGCCGGAGCTGGGGGTTCGGCGGGTCGCGATCGCGGCGACCTATCCCGACGACGTGACCGCGCTCTTCGCCGCGTTCCTGAAGGACGCCGGGGTCGATGTGGTCGCGGTGCGCGCCTCCGGGATCGTCACCGCCGCGGAGGTCGGCACCTGGGGCGAGGCCGAGACCCTCGCCCTCGCCCGCGCCGCCGACCACCCCGACGCGGACGCGATCCTCCTCCCCGACACGGCCCTCCACACCGCGTCCTTCCTCCCGGCCCTGGAGAAGGAACTCGGCAAACCCGTCCTCACCGCGAACCAGGTCACCGTCTGGGAGGCCCTACGCCTGACCGACCGCCGCGTGAACGCGCCCGAGCTGGGGGAACTGTTCACGAGGGAGCGGCGGGTGCAGGTGTGAGGGGTGGGTTTTTTCGCCCCCTTTGCCCCTTGTTCTCGCCCCCTCCGCCCCAGACCCCGCTCCACGGGGTTCAACCCGTCCGGCGTTTGAGGACGAGGCCGCTCAGGCCGACAGCGGGGGTCTGGGGGCGCAGCCCCCAGGTACGGGACGGGTAGGGGCGGAGGGGGGCGAAAACAGCTCCACCCCAGCACCCACCCGGGCCGCCCGGGAATAAACGGAGACACCCTCCTGTTCGTAAACCGCGGACGACGCAACGTACGAAAACAGGAGGCACCCCCGGTGAACGAGACGGACGAGATCCGCGGCATGGCACAGGGCACCGCCCCGGTCCCCCTCTCCGTACTGGACCTGGTCACAGTCGGCGCGGGCCACACAGCGACCGAAGCCCTCCAGACCAGCGTCAAGATCTCCCGCCTCGCGGAATCCCGCGGCTACCACCGCTACTGGGTGGCCGAACACCACTCCATGCCGGGCGTGGCATCCTCGTCCCCCGCCGTGATCCTCGCCCACCTGGCAGCCCACACGACCCGCATCCGCCTCGGCTCGGGCGGCGTCATGCTCCCCAACCACGCCCCCTTGGTCATCGCGGAACAGTTCGGCACCCTGGAGGCGATGGCCCCGGGCCGAGTGGACCTGGGCCTGGGCAGGGCCCCCGGCACGGACGGCGCGACCGCCGCGGCCCTCCGCCGCACCGAGCGCCTGCACGAAGGCGCCGACGACTTCCCCGAACAGCTCGCGGAGCTGATCCGCTTCCTGGACGACAGCTTCCCCTCCGGCCACCCCTACGCCCGCATCCACGCGGTCCCGGGCCCGATCCAGTCGACCTCCCCCGGCGGAGTCCAGTCCCCGCACCGCCCCGTGATCTGGCTCCTCGGCTCCTCCGGCTTCAGCGCCCGGCTGGCCGGAACCCTCGGCCTCCCCTTCGCCTTCGCGCACCACTTCTCGGCCCAGAACACGATCCCGGCGCTGGACCTCTACCGCGAGTCCTTCCGCCCGAGCGCCGTCCTGGACGCCCCGTACGCGCTCATCGGCGTCTCCGCCCTCGCCACGGACGACGAGCAGGAAGCCCGTCGGCAGGTGCTCGCCGCCGCACTGAACATGGTCCGCCTGCGCACCGGCCGCCCCGGCCTGGTCCCGACGCCTGAAGAGGCCGCGGCCTACGAATTCAGCCCCATGGAGCGGGATTTCATCGCCTCCTGGAACGCCAACGTCATCCACGGCACCGCCGACGAGGTCCGCGCCGGCCTCGACGACCTCCAGAAGCGCACGGGCGCGGACGAGTTGATGCTCACGTCCCACGCCCACACCGGTGACGTACGGCTGCGCTCGTACGAACTGATCGCGGACGCCTACGGGTTGCCGGGAGCCTGAACCCGCTGCTCAGACCTGACCGCAGGTCGCCGCCGCCTCCAGCAGCGCGGAGATACGATCCGGCGCCACCGGCCGTGAGTACAGCCACCCCTGCCCGGTGTCGCAGCCGATACCGCGCAGGCGGGAGGCCTGGGAGGCGGTTTCCACACATTCGGCGGTGACCGTCAGACCGAGCCGGTGGGCGAGTTGGATGAGGGCCTCGACGATGACCTCGTCGGCGGGGTTGGGGTGGGCGTCGGTGCCGTCGCGGCTCTCGTACTGGAAGCCCCGTACGAAGGCGCCGTCCAGCTTGAGCACCGACACCGGGAGCCGGCTGAGGTACGCCAGGTTCGAGTACCCGGTGCCGAAGTCGTCGATGGCGATGCGTACGCCCATGTCGCTGAGGGCCTGCAGGGCCTGGAGGGGACGGCCCGCCGAGCCCATCACCGCGGACTCGGTGAGCTCCAACTGGAGGAGTTGCGGCGGGAGTCCGGTCTCCGCCAGGATCTCCGCCACGTCCGCGACCAGGTCGGAGTCCCAGACCTGACGCACCGCCACATTCACACTGACGAAGATCGCTGCGGCGTCCGGGTGGTCCAACTGCCAACGGCGGGCCTGTCGGCAGGCGGTGGCGAGGACCCAGCGGCCGAGCTGCACGATCGAGCCGTCCTCCTCGGCCAGTCCGATGAACCGATTCGGCGTGAGCATTCCGAACTGGGGGTGGTTCCAGCGGACGAGCGCCTCGACTCCGCGCACGCTGCCGTCCTCCATGCCCACCAACGGCTGGTACTCCAGGGTGAATTCACCGCGCTCGACGGCGGCGCGGAGGGTGGAGGAGAGGGCCTGGCGAGTCATCCGGTGCGCGTTGCGTTCCGGGTCGAAGAGGGTCCAGCGGCCCTTGCCGTCCGCCTTCGCCCAGTACAGCGTGGTGTCCGCGGCCTGCATCAGCCCGGTCGCCGAGGTCCCGGCGGCCCGGCGTTCGACGACACCGATGGACGCGGAGACGGAGAGCCGCTGGCCGGAGAGGTCGAAGGGCGCCTGCAGTGACTTGAGGACGGATTCGGCGAGGTCGGCCAACTGCTCCGTTCCCGTGGAGTCCTCGACGAGCAGCGCGAACTCGTCACCTCCCAGTCTCGCCACCAGGGGAGTGGTCGCCCGTGCGTGGCCCGCCTCCTCCGCGCAGCGCGTGAGGCGTTCCGCGACGGCGGCGAGGAGCCGGTCCCCGACCCGGTGGCCGAGGGTGTCGTTGACCGCCTTGAACCCGTCCAGATCCAGATAGCAGAGCCCGATCCGGCCGGTGCCGCCCTCCTCGTACGCCTCCGCCTCAAGCGCGGCCGTCAGGCGCTCGAAGAACAGGGTGCGGTTGGGCAGCCGGGTCACCGCGTCGTGCATCTGCAAGTGCCGTAGCCGGGCCTGGAGTTCACGCCGGGCGCTGATGTCGGAGACGGAGAGCAGCACCGCCCGCTCCTGGGCGGGCAGCGGCGAGACCGTCACCTGGACCCAGAGCGAGTGCCCGTCGGGGTGCTTGAGCCGACGCGTGCAGCGCAGCCTGGCCTGCCGGCCGCGCAGCACCTCGCGGTACGCGTGCCAGGTGCGGGCGTCGGACGCCAGATCCACCAGGTCGGAGGCGATCTGTCCGGCGAGGGCGTCGGAGTCGCTGCCGAGCAGCGTGCCCAGCGACTCGTTCGCCGTGACGACCAGGCCGTCGCGGCCGACGACCGCCATCGCGAGGGGCGCGGTGGCGAACGCGGCCTGGAAGGCACGGGATGACGCCGCGTCAGGAGGCGTCTCGGAGGGGTCGGATGCGACGGCAGGCGTCTCGGAGGGGGCAGGTGTGCCAGGAGACGTTTCGGTGGGGACGGATGCGACGGGAGGTGTCCCGGGTGATGCGGAGGGGCCGGGAGGTGGCCCGGCGGGCGTACGGGGAGAATGGTTGATGTGACGCTCTGTGACGGCCGACCGGACGAAGTCTGCCGCGGGCGCCTGCCCTTCGGACGTTCCGCTCACCGCTCGCTCCCGCAGTGCACTCGTTCTTCGTATGGGTCTCTAGGGTGGTCGGCCGGTGATGGGCGGCCGCACAAGCCGTGTCCGTGCAGGAAAGTGTGCCGATCATAGAGGCTGGCCCCGGGGAGTCGCAGCCACTGTCCAGTGTCCCGGAACAACCACCCGTTCTGACAGATCGTTTCTGCCTGCATCTGGACGGGTTCCTTCCTCCTCCGATCGCATGTGACGTTCCGTGAGTGTTCGGGGTGTCGCCCTCTCCTGCCCTCTCACCCTTCTGGTGTAGACAAACAGGGCAAAGTGTGACGAACCATCACAGGCTGGGTGCGGTGTTCCGAAATCCGCATCCGGAGGTCGATGTGCCGCGTCCGCTCCCACTGAAGGAGCTCACCCGTGAGGTTCTGCGGGTCTTCACCCGTGACGGGGCGCCCCGTTGGCGCAGCACCGCGGCCGTGTTCACCTCGATGTCGGCGCTGGCCGCGACCTCACTGCTACCGGGTCCCGCGCTCGCCGAACCCCGCTCGGACCTGTGCGCCCTGAAGCGGACCGCGGCGCACCACTCGGAGGGCCTCGACACCTGGAACGCCGCCTACACCCGCCCGACCCGCGCCCTCGACGCGGTGATGGTCTTCCTGTCCTTCCCCGACTCGGAGCCGCAGACCACGCCCGCCGAACTGACCGCCGACTACTTCCCGGCCACCAGCCACTTCTTCGAGCGCGCCTCGTACGGCAAGTTCACGGTGCGCCCGCACTCGCAGCGCGACTGGATCCGGATGCCGCACCCCTCCACGGCGTACGCCATACAGCGCGACTGGAACTCCGCACACCGCGCCGCCTATCTGCGCGACGCGATCGCCGTGGCCGACCGGCAGGTCGACTTCTCGCGCTACGGCATCGTCTACTTCGTGGCCGACCCGGATGCGCCGGGTGTCGACTCGGACGCGACGAAGGTCGTCAACCTCGACACCCCCCTGCGCGCCGACGGCAAGGACATCCGCCGGGTCGTCACCGTCTTCGAGAAGCACCCGCCGGACCGTCTCGTCCTCGCCCACGAGACGGGCCATGTCTTCGACCTCCCCGACCTCTACCACCGCCCCGTCGACGGCAAGGGCGACTGGGACACCTATGTCGGTGACTGGGATCTCATGGGCAGCCAGTTCGGCCTCGCCCCCGACCTGTTCGGCTGGCACAAGTGGAAGCTGGGCTGGCTGGAACCGCGCCAGGTCGCGTGCGTGCGTGGCCGGGGGAGTACGCGGCTGACGCTGGAGCCGTTGGGGGCGGGGCCGGCGAAGGTCGGCGCGGCGGGAGCTCTCGGCGACTCTGCCGGCTCCAGCACCTCCGGCGCGCGGGCCTTCGGTTCCGGTCGGGGCACCAAACTGGCCGTGGTTCGTACGGGGCCCGGCAGTGTGCTCGCCTTCGAGGCGCGCGGCTCGGCGGGCAACGACGGGTCGACGTGCACGCAGGGCGTCCTCGTCTACCGCGTCCGCAGTGAGGCCCAGTCCGGCCGCGGCCCCATCGAGGTCCTCGACGCGCACCCCCGCTCCGAGTCCTGCTGGGCGGACTCGGTCTACCCGCCGCTCGCGGACGCCCCGGTGGGACTCGGGGAGACTTTCACGGTGCCCGGCGAGAACGTACGGATCGAGGTGGAGGACCGGACGGCTTCGGGGGCGTGGACGGTCAAGATCACGACCGGGTGAGCTTTCGAGCGGGCGGTCACCGTGGCCGACCTCGGCGGAGGTGCGGGTGGCGAAGCCCCCACAACGCGCGGCGAAGCCGCGCAGAAACAACGATGGCGAGACCGTTCGCGTATTCCGCGAACCATCTCGCCATCGCTAGCGTGCGCCGCCAGGGACTCGAACCCCGGACCCGCTGATTAAGAGTCAGCTGCTCTAACCAACTGAGCTAGCGGCGCCTGCTGACGTCGTAGACCTTAGCATCCAAGTCCTGGGGAGGAAAAATCGATATCCGCACTGCCGCGCGGGCTGCCCGTACGGTTGCCCACAGCAGGATCTCGGGGCCCGGGAGCCAGGGATGCCGGGTGTCGGGGGCGACGAGCCAGCGGGATTCCAGGCGGCAGGAGGGGCTCGGATCGCCGGAGTCGTGGGTACTCGGCGCGGGGACCGTGACCGCGTCGCCGATGCCGTGGCAGAGCAGGGGTGGAATCCCCTCGCTCCGGGAGCCCGACTCCTCCCATTCGAGAAGCGAGGGCAGTCGCTGTGCCGTACCGGGCGCGGCGAACAGCAGCATCCGCCCCCGGTAGGCGGCCACCGGGCCCGAGCCCGGCCCCTCGTCCCACAGCCGGTCGAGCATCCACCGCCCGAAGACCGCCGGGACGTTCACGACGTCGAAGGTGCTCCCGCAGGGCAGCACGACCGGGGCGCTCGGTCGTTCCTCCCAGAGCGCGAGCGTGCTGCGTGGGTACGTTCCTGCTGAGGCGAGCCAGGCGACTCCCTCGGACGTGACACCCGAGACGTCGAACTCGCCCACCGGATTCTGTGTGCTCATGGCAACAACATCTACCGGCGGTGAGCATGCGGTCTCCGAGAGTTGCCGGAAACCGGGACAGGAGAGGGTCGGATGCGGTATTTCAGCCCATCCGGCGTTTGAGGACGAGCGCGTCAGCGCGACAGCGGGGGCCTGAGGGCGACAGCCCCAGGACCCAAGGGACGGGGACGGGTAGGGGCGGAGGGGGCGAAAAACCCCACCCCACCCCAGGCGCCCCCGGCATCACGCGTGGTCCCCCACCCCGTGCCCAAGCCCATGCGCCCGCCCGCTGCCCTCCACCCCCCGAAGCAGATCGCGGCCGAACTCGATCATCTTCTTCGCGTAGTCCTCGGTCCACTCGGCCCGCTCCGCGACCGCGGCCGCCGTGAGCCGGTCGAAGCGCCGCGGATCGGCCAACTGCGCGGCGGCGACCGCCTGGAACTCGACGGCCCGGTCAGCCGCGGCGCGAAACGCCTGAGTCAGCTCCGTCGCCCGCGCCAGCAGCGCCTGCGGATCGTCTATCGACTCCAGGTCGAAGAAATGCTCCGGATCGCCGGCGGCCTCCGCCGGCTCGAAGAGCAGGGGCGCGGGGCGTAGCCGCGGTTCGTTCTGACGCGGCGTGGGCTCCGCCATGTCTTCTCCTCCTCGTACGGTTCTCAGGCACGCCTTGCGAGCGGGCCACCGTCTATTGTCCCCCGGCGGCGCAAGAGGGCCCGGGGAACCAGCGAACCGGGGTTGCCCACCGGGCGGGAGCTGCGGGCGCCCACCGGGCGCGAACCGGGCGGTTGCGGGCGCCCACCGGGCGGGAGCTGCCGCTCCCCACCAAGCGTGAGCTACGGCCGCCAAGCCACCCGATGCTCGCCCAGATGGGACAGCACCGAATGGTTCGCCTCCCAACCATCGGGAAACTTGACCGTGACGCCCAGCTGAACCGGTTCCGTGGACGGATGGTCGTCCAGCAGGTCCGTCACCCCCGCCCGGCACACCACGATGCACGCGTGCCGGTGCCGGGACGCGAGCACGCACAACCGGCCCGTCTCCAGATGGAACGCCGTCGCGTCCGGCCGCCCGGAGAGCGGATGCAGGACCACCGTCACATCGAACTCCCGCCCCTGAAGCCGGTTCGCCGTGTCGACGGTGACGTCCGCGACGCCGAGCTCGGCCAGCGCGGCCCGCACCGCGGCGGCCTGGTCCCGGTGGGCCGTGCCGACGGCGATCCGCTCTGCGGTCAGCGGCACCGGCTCGGCGGACCGCTCCGACGTGGCCGCCCCACCCCGGTCCAGGAGTCGGCGTACGACCTGGGCCACGGCCCGTACCGCTTCGGGATCCGTACGAGGTGTGTGCCGGGCCGGCAGCTCCAGGAGCCCCCAACCCGCCTCCGCCGCCTCGTCGATGACCCGGTCAGGACCCGAACCGTCCGACGGGACTCCGAAGTCGAGCCGCCGGTCGTCGTGGCCCGTACCGCTGCGGAACGGCGTGTACGGGTAGAACGCGTCCGAGACGAGCGGCGCCGCCGACGCGGGCAGCCGCCAGGACACCGGCAGCCGGTGCTGGGGCAGTTCGGGATTGTGGGCGAGCAGCGTCGTCACGGCGGACGCCGACGGGTCGTACGACAGGCCCGCCCACTGCTCGGATCCCACGGTCGCGAACGGGTCCAACTGCCCCGGGTCGCCCACGAACAGCGCCCGCTCGAAGAGCCCCGCGACGGCCAGCAGCGCGTCCGAACGCATCTGGTAGGCCTCGTCGACGATCGCGTGCCGCCACGGCTCGACGCCCTTGACATGCGCCCACTTGGCGGCGGTCGAGATGACGACGTCGAGGCCCGCCAGATCGGCCGCCTTGGCGGACTTGCGTACGTTCGCCAGGCCGTCGAGCGCCTTGTCGTACGGGTCGGGGTCGCTGTTGTGCAGCCGCCCGACGGGCAGCTCGGGATCCTTTTCGGCGAGCCGCAGCACCAGGTCGTCGACCTGGGCGTTGGTCTGCGCGATGACCATCAACGGGCGCCCCGCGGAGGCCAGTTCGAGCGCGGCCCGGACGACCAGGGTGGACTTGCCCGCGCCGGGCGGGGAGTCGACCACGACTCCGCGATGTGTGCCGTGCAGCGTGTCGTGGAGGATCGCGTCGGTTGCCCGGGTGGCGGCGGCGCCCGGATCGAAGTCGGTGCTCGTCGGGGATGTCACAGGACGTCCTCCTCCGTCACCGGGTCGGGACGGGGTGCGGCGTCGGCCTCACCCGGCGGCCCGCCGTGCGTCCAGGGTGTCTCCTCCGGGTCGGGCAGCTTCGCCCCGCCGCGCTGCTCGTGCTCGAAGAGCGTGAAGCAGACAAGGTCCCCCTTCTCCGGCACGGACCCGGCCTCGGGCTCCTTGCCGCGCCCCATCTTGTCGACCACGCGCAGGACGATCAGGGCGCCGTCCTCCTCGGCCGCGACGAACTCCGCCGCCTGCGGTTTCCCGCCCAACGAGCGGTACACCTTCGCCCGTTGCCCCAGATGCGGCCGGTCGTCCGTCCGGACCGTGACCAGTGGGCGCGGGCTCGGCCGCTTGCCCTCGCTGTACGCCATGACGACATCGATGACCTGGCCCGCGAAGGCCTCGCCGTCGAGCCGCCGTCCGGCCATGACGAGGGTGTCGTCCAGGGCCTCCTGGGCTTCCAGGCGGGCCTGTTCACGCTCGCGTGTGGCGAGTTTGTTGGCCGCGGTGACCGCGTCGTCGCGACGCGGCTGCGGGGGTTCGCCCGCGGTGATCCGGTCGCGGTGACCGGTGAACGACCAGCGGTCGCGGGTCCACCGGTCGGCCGCGTGGCTGCCCTCGGGCAGCTCCCGCAGCAGGTCCAGGCCACGCCACACGGCGTCCCAGGTGGGCCGCGTGACGCTCTCGACGAGGGAGTGGATCTCCCGCTCGGCGGTGACGAGGTCACCGAGCCGGTCGTCCGCCTCGATGCCGTCCTCGGCGGCGGCGAGTGCGGTGCGTGCCCGGCTGTAGCGCTCGATGGCGGGGGCCAGCAGCCTGTTGTCGAAGGCCGGGTCGGTGGCGGGTCCTGCGGGCGGACAGACGAGCTGCCCCCGGGAGTCCCGCAGCAACTCCGCCCGCAGCGCCGCCTCCGCGCCAGACGTGCCGTCCGCCGGGTCGATCCAGGCGAGCAGCGCTCCCAGGTGCTGGTCCTCAAGACTGCTCTGCCCGGTGGCCCAGTGCCGCGACAGGACGTCGGTGAGGGCGAGCAGCAGCGCGGATCCGGGCACCCGGGCCCGCTCCCCGTAGTGCGTCATCCACCGCCCGAGCAACGGCACCCGGGGCGGCGCCGGATGGGGCGCCTCCGGCTCCTCCTCGGCGGTGCGCCTGAAACGCATGGAGCGCCCCAGGAGTCGTACGAACTCCACACCCGACCGGCTCGGCACGATCAACTGCGGTGCGTCCGCGCACAGTTCGACCTCGACCTTGACGCGCTTGCCAGTCTCCGGATCGGTCTCGTTGCGCTCGGCGGCCTCCACCACGTCCGCGTACGAGTCGATGTACGGCAGTACGACGTCCGCGAGCTCGGCGAGGAACGCGAACCGCAGGTCGCGGTCCCGTGGCTGCGGTACGACGAGCAGCCGTGGCGCGTCCCGCTCGGTCCCGACGAGCGCCCCGAGCGGCGCCCCGGCCTCACCGGCGGTGATCAGCGGCACGAACACGAGGGGCCGCTCGGTGAGATGGCGGTGCCGCACGGTGGCGGTGGGCTGGGCCCGGCCGCTGTCGACGGCTTCGAGACGGGCGAGCGTGGCGATCAGCGACATACGGCGCCCTCCTGGACTCCCGAGGGCCCAAGCTCCAACGGCTGTACTCCAAGGACCTCGGCCCGCAGCTCCGCCGCTCTGCGCAGCGCCGCGACCGCCGGATCGGCCGGATCCCCGGCTTCCCCATGGGCCGCGGCCAGCACGTCACCCACCGTCGTCAGCCCGCCCAACTCGGCCCGCAGTGAGCGCCCCAAGGACGTCACCGCGCCCTTCGCGCGGGAGCGGCCGCGGCAGTGGAAGGCCAGCTCACAGGCGGCCAGGCACTCCGGGGCGTACGTCGCAGGGACGGACTCGACCGCGGCCGTGAGGGCGTCGGCGGAGAGGTCGGGGGAGAAGCAGGTGCCTTCGGGGAGGGCGTCGGCGATGTCCTCGACCCGGGTGAGGCGGGCGAGCTGGCGGCGGGTGACCGCGCGCTGCTTGCGGACGTCGACGGCGGACGCGGTCGGAAGGTTGGAGAAGTCCTTGGGGCAGACCAGAAGGATGCGGTGGCGGACCTCGGGAGCGGGGTCCAGCTGGGCGGCCACCTCCTCCAACGCCAGTACGTACACAGCGGACTGGCGCGCGGCCGCGCCCACCTTCGCCGGATCCGCCGAACCGTCCAGCATGGGGAAGGACTTGATCTCGACGACGGTCCAGCCGCCGTCGGGGTGCACGACCACCGCGTCGGGCTCCAGGAAGGCCGGGGAGCCGGCGACGTCGAGGGCGATCATGGGATGGTCGAGCAGGGTCCAGGCGCCGACATCGGTGGCCTCGCGCAGGGCGAGGGCCGTACGGGCCGCGCGCCCCTGGGGGCCGACCGCCGAGAGGTCGGGCACGCGCCCCGACGCGGGCGGCTCGGCACCGGGGTCCAGCTTCTCGTGCACGAGGCGGAGCAGCTCCGCGCCTCCGTCGGCCTTGACCCGGGCCTCGAACGCGTTGCCCCGCATGAAGGCGAACTGTGACTGCCCGAAGGCGGACGGCGAGCCCAGGCCTTCCGCCAGCTTCGCCTTGTCGACCCCCGCGCCGTCCAGGAGAGCCCGCCGGTCGCACCCGGGGTTGGCGGCGAGCGCCGCGAGGGCGCGCGCGTCCAGCGCCTTGGGGGGTACTGCCGGGCCGCGCAGGTCAGCGAGCCACTGCCGCAGCGCCGTCCCCCGCGTCCGTGGGGGCGGCACCCGGCTCGGCTCCGGGCCCGGTACGGGACTCGCGCTGTCGGGGAAATCGTTCACCCGCGGAAGTCTGGCACCCCGCACTGACAATTGAGGAACCTGCGCCGCGCGAGGTGCCCGAGGCCCGTGCGATCAGGGCGCCGGGGACCTTGGTGAAAGGCACGCCCACGACCTGTGCGAAACGCGCGCCCAGTGTCGTCCTCGCGCGGTCGGCGACCCGCAGCATGAAGGGGGTCAACAGCAGCCCCGCCCCCATCACCGCGGCGCCCGCGACCGCGTCGAGGAAGTAGTGGTTCGCGGTGCCCATCACGACGATCGTGGTGATCAGCGGATACGCGACGGCCGCGGCCTTGGCCACCGGCGTGCGGCCGTACTTCCACAACATCACTCCGCACCACAGCGCCCAGCCCACGTGCAGGCTCGGCATCGCCGCGTACTGGTTCGTCATGCCGCCCAGGCCGCGCGGGGCGCTCGCGTCGCCGGCCCACCAGCCGTAGTCGCTGTACTGCGCCATCGTGTCGACGAAGCCATGGCTCGCGTCGAGCAGCCGGGGCGGGCAGGTGGGCAGCAGCGTGAAGCCGATCAGGCCGATGAACGTGGAGGTCATGAGCCAGGTGCGGGCCGCGCGGTAACGCACGGCGCGGGACCGGAAGAGCCAGATCAGGATCGCGGGCGTGACCAGGTAGTGCAGGGACGCGTACCAGAAGTCGGCGGGTATGCCGAGCCAGGCCTCGCGGGTGAACAGGCGGTTCAGCGGGTGCTCGGCGTTCAGCCGGAGCGCCTTCTCGATGCGCAGGATCTCCAGGCCGTGGTCGACCGCGCCCGCCTCATTGCCCCGGGCGAGCAGCCGGCCCGCCGAGTAACACGCGTACACCATCAGGATCAGCGGGAGCTCGGTCCACCAGCGGAGCCGGGCCTGCGATCCCCCGGAGGTACGCAGCTCCGTCCACCGGCGAAGCCGGGCGCGTGGTACCGCCTCGGCGCGCGGTGCATCGGTCTGCGGCATCCAATCGCCCTCCCCCATCTGCTTGCGGTGACCCGACAGTCTGCACGGTCCGCCGACAGCGAGGTCTGCACAGTCTGCACACGAAGATCCGTGGCCACATTCGATTTTACGGTGTATGTGAACTCCCCGAACGGGGGCCCTCGGTCGTCAAAGACGCAGAGATCTCCCCGCGGGTTGCCCGGCGAGGGGGTGCGCGATGATGGGAATGACCGATCCCGCACACCTTGACGACCCACCCAGCACACCTGAAAGACCCTCTCCCCACACCCGAACAACTCTCTCCCTACACCCGAACAATCCCTCCCCACACCCATCGGAAAGGCATCTCTCCATGGCATCGCGCATCCTGCTGGCCCGGCATGGACAGACGGCATGGTCGCTGTCCGGCAAGCACACCGGCAGGACCGACGTCCCGCTCCTGGAAGAGGGCAGGCGCGGCGCCAAGCTGCTCGGCGAGCGGCTGCACCGGGCGCCCTTCGACGGGCTGGACGGGGTGGAGGTGCGCACCAGTCCGCTGGCACGCGCGCGTGAGACGTGCGAACTCGCCGGGTTCGGGGACCGCGCGACCACCTGGGACACGCTCATGGAGTGGGACTACGGCGCGTACGAGGGCATGACCCCGGCCGAGATCCAGGCGGTCCGGCCGGGCTGGCTCATCTGGCGTGACGGCGTCCCCGAGGGCGAGACCCGGGAACAGGTCTCCGCGCGCGCGGACGAGGTCGTCGCCTGGGCCCGCGCCGCCGACCGCGACGTGCTGATCTTCGCCCACGGCCACATCCTGCGCTCCATAGGAGCCCGCTGGCTGGGCCTCCCGATCGACTTCGCGGCCCGCGTCCGCCTCAATCCGACCTCGCTGTCGATGCTCGGGTGGGCCTATGGCGAGCCGGCGATCGAGTCGTGGAACGACTGCGGCCATCTGACCGCGTAATCACAGCGGCTCATTCTCGGCGCCGGCGACCGTCCTCACGCCGATCGCGGCAGCGACGCGTGCCGGTCCAGGAACGCCCCGACGCCCGACGCCCTCCGGTGCGGCAGGAGCACCCGCGCCGTTCCCGCCAGCATGGTCTGGATGCGCGAGGACTGGACCTCGTTCAGAAGGTCCAGGACACGCAGTCCCGCGACGGCGGCCTCGTCGGGGCGGCCACCGCGGGCGAGGTCGTCGGCGAGTTCGGCGGTGTACAGGGCCAGGTTGCGGGCGAAATGCGGGTCCTGAAGGGCCGCGGCCCGGTGTGCGTGCCGGGCAGCGCGGGGCCAGTCGCCCAGTGTCGACCAGCACTGCGCCTCCAGACCCTCCAGTTCGGCCTCTCCGTAGAAGGTCATCCACTCGGGATCCGTATCCGAAGGACCCCGCTCGTAGAGGGCCTGCGCACGCGCCAGCGCCTGCTCGCACCCCGCCCGGTCGGTGAGCCCCGCCCAGCCGCCCGCCTCACGCAGCGCGAGCAGCGACAGCAGCCGCGGGGAGCCCAGCGGGCGCGCTGCCCGCTGCGCCGCCTGCGCCGCCCGCACGGCCTCGCGCGGGCGCCCCGCGTCGCGCGCGAGGAACGCCGTGTTGCAGAAGGCGTGCGCCTCCAGAGCAGGGTCGCCGGACATCCGCGAGGTCGCGAGCGCCTCCGCGTAGTGCGAGCGCGCGTCGTCGAAGCGCCCGGAGTCGTGCGCCAGCCACCCCACCGAGATGGCCAGTTCACCCGCGCCCGCGTACAGCCGGTCGGCGGTCGCCTGCCGGGTGGTGCCGGCGTCGAGCAACTCGTACGCCGTCCGCAGCGGCGCCGCGGCCCGCCGGTAAAGACCGTCGGCCCCGTGCCGGTCGTCGAGCAGCCGGATCTTGCGTACGGCCTCTTCGAGGGCGCCGGCCTCGGACGTGCCCGCCCGGTGGACACGCCGGTCCGCGGCCGCGGCGGGGGAGCCGAACGCGACCCCGAAGGGCATCAGTGAGGCAGCCGCCACGGTGGCGGTGCCTCCCGTCATGAATGCGCGACGCTGCACGTCGCTCTCCTCGTGGTTCTGTTCGTGGTTCTCGTACGGATCGTGCGGGTCGTACGAGTGGCACCGATCGTGCGGGTCATGCGGGTCGTATCGAAGGTCTTGCGCTTCATACGGCCGGTCTTGCGCTTCGTACGTCTCATACGTCTCGCGCGCCCCCTCCGTCTCAGCTGAGGCGTGCGAAGGGCGTGCAGGGTGCGGAGGGGGCGCATCGTCGGTGTCGCGCGCTCCGCGTCCGCGTACCGATGAGCGGGGCGCGAAGCCCAGGTCGGTGAGCGTGCGGCCGGGGAACATGTGCAGGAACACCCGCTCGTACGCGTAGTTGGGACACCGGATCTCGCCCGCCTCGACGCGCCCGATATAGCGCGCGTCGCAGCTGACCCGCTCGCCGATCTCACGCGCGGCCCGCCGAACCGCCGCGGCGAACTCGCCGGGCGAGCGCTGTGCGCGCAGCCGCCGGAAGGCGAGGTTCGGCCGCGATGGCCTGGGGGGCTGGGACGAGGTCACCGTTGACGACGCCATGGTCGGGCCCTCTCTTGCGAACCGTCGAACCGTCGAACCGTGCCGGATTCAAGGCGAGTTACCTGGGTTGTGCCCTTTGGGCGCCCTGCGTCCGGCGGAGCAAGAACGTACCTGCTGTGACGGTCCCCCTACGCTGGGTTTGGCTACAAACCGGATATCTCATCCACGATCTGCCATGAACTGCCATCCTTTGCGGCGGTGTTACGCCGTAGCCGTTGACGTTCTGGCGCGTTGAACTCTGTGGACCGGGAGCCCCACCCGAACTCCCGACCCACTCGTCAGGAGGAGGGGTTCCGTGTTGGAGGCCGGGATGGAGACCAGGCAGACCACCGAGTTCCGAACGCCGCTGTCGACCGCGCAGCACCGGCCGTCGCCGGAGTCCAGCGCTCCACCGGAACCGGTCGCCGACTGCGACCTGGTGACGGTGCCCACGCGGCAGGGCCTGGAGGCGGTCGACATCCTGCGCCGTGGCTCGGGCGACGCCGTCGGACCCGTACTGCACGACGACGGCTGCGACACCCTCGGCTTCCTGGTGCCGCCCGGCACCGCGGACGCCTGGGACATGCCGGGCAGCACCTGTACGCACACCAACGGCCGCGGCCTGAGACTAGCCCCCGAGCCCCCGGTCGAGGGCTCGGACTGGCTCCTTCCGCCGGGCGACGCGGACCTCGCGACCGACCCGGCGGTACTGCGAGCGGCGCTCGGAGAGGCGGCGCGGCTGATCGAGGCGGCGGACAACTGCCGCTGAGGCGCCCAAAGGGCCGCCACTGAATCCGTCGCTGACCCGCCACCGAATCTGCCGCTGAACCCGCCACCGAATCCGCCGCTGAACCCGCCACCGAATCCGCCGCTGAGCCGACCCGCCCTTGCGCCCCGATAATGGCGGGATGGCAAGGGCGAGGAACAAGCGGTCCGACGACGGGCGCGACGCGGGTCGGGACGCGGGTCGTGACGCCGTGCGCGGCTCGCGGCGCGGGCAGGCGGCCGCGGCCGAAGCCGTCGTCGAGGCGGTCGACGGCGGGCTCGCCGAGCTGATGCCCGACCGGGACCGGGCGCGCGCCTGGACCCTGCTGATCGACGGCGCCCCGCAGTCGCACGTCGACCTCGACGACCCCAGGTATCTGAACTTCGAGTACCAGCGCCGCCTCGGCCACGTCATCGACCTGGTCGCCCCGCCCGGCAAGCCCGTGCACGCCGTGCACCTCGGCGGCGGCGCCCTCACCCTCGCCCGCTACACCGCCGCGACCCGCCCCCGCTCCACCCAGCAGGTCATCGAACGCGACGCCACTCTCGTCCAACTGGTCCGCCGCGAGCTGCCGTTGGATCCCGGCGCCCGCATCCGGGTGCGCTCCCTGGACGCCCGTGACGGACTCGCGAAGGTGCCGGACGGCTGGGCAGACCTGGTGATCGCGGACGTGTTCAGCGGGGCACGCACGCCGGCCCACCTCACCTCGGTCGAATTCCTCACCGACGTCCGCAGGGCCGTCAAACCCGGGGGCCTGTACGCCGCCAACCTCGCCGACGGCCCGCCGCTCGCGCATCTGCGCGGCCAGATCGCCACCGCCGCGGCGGTCTTCCCCGAACTGGCGCTGATCGCCGACCCGACGGTGCTGCGCGGCAAACGCTTCGGCAACGCCGTCCTCGTCGGCTCCGCCCGGCCGCTCCCGCTGGCCGAACTGACCCGTCGGGCGGCCTCGGACCCGCACCCCGGACGAGTCGAACACGGCAAGGATCTCGCCGACTTCACCGGGGGAGCGATACCGGTCACGGACGCGGCGGCGGTGGCCTCACCCGCGCCACCGCCATCGGTCTTCCGCTGAGCCGCCCCGTCGACGCTCAGTACACCTGTACCTGCGGCGCGCTGTCATGCCACGTGCAGAACACCGTCAGCCGGTCCACCCCCGAGCTGAACTCCACCCGGATCCACGTCTCCGTCTTCCACACCTGCATCGACCAGCCCGAACCCGGGGTAGCCGAGACGAGCGTCGCGGACGCCTTGCCGAGCGCGAAGACCGCCCGGCCGCCTTCGGTGTCGTAACTCTTGACCTGGGCGGACGAGGTACCGGACGAGGACGCCGAGGGGCTTGCGCCCAGAGTCCTCGAGGAGGTCGGAGTCGGCTCAGGGCTCTGCGGCGCCTTGCTCGACGGGCTGTTCGACGGCTCGGCCCCTTCCGCCGAGGTGGCGAGCGGCTTCGCCTCCGGCGGCGTCGCGTCACCCGCCGTGATGGGCAGGGCGCGCGGCGGGTCGTACACCGTCCCCGTCATCACCGAGTGGACACCCCACCACGACAGTGCGACCGCCGCGCCCGTGGCGAGCGACCAAGCGAGTACGTGTACGAGTCCTCTGCGCATCGCGGCCATACTGCCTCACGACCGCCTCACACGTCCCAGGGGTCTCTCAGACTTCGGGCGCCGCTGGGCCCTGGTCGCCTTGTCCACAACCGGCTCGTGCGGACTCGTACCGAGTTATCCACAGGCACCGGAGCGGCTCGCCCCGATGGCGTACGGTCCTGCCCATGGCAAGTGTGCTCGTGGTCGAGGACGACCAGTTCGTACGCTCAGCCCTCATCCGGCATCTGACCGATGCCGCGCACACCGTGCGCAGCGTCGGCACCGCCCTTGAGGCGCTGCGCGAGGTCGCCCATTTCTCCTTCGACGTCGTGATCCTCGACCTCGGTCTGCCCGATCTGGACGGGGCCGAGGCGCTGAAGATGCTGCGCGGAATCACCGACGTCCCGGTGATCATCGCCACCGCACGGGACGACGAGGCGGAGATCGTCCGGCTGTTGAACGACGGCGCCGACGACTATCTGACCAAGCCGTTCTCGGTCGAGCACCTGTCGGCGCGGATGGCGGCCGTCCTGCGCCGCACCCGGGTGCCCGCGGGGGACGTGCCCCCGTCGTCGGTCATCCGGGTCGGCGGACTCGCCATCGACCCGCTGCGCCGCCAGGCCGAACTGGACGGCGTACGGCTGGATCTCACCCGGCGTGAGTTCGACCTGCTCGCCTTCCTGGCCGGGCGGCCCGGCGTCGTCGTGGCACGCAGGGAACTGCTCGCCGAGGTGTGGCAGCAGACGTACGGGGACGATCAGACCATTGACGTCCATCTGTCCTGGCTGCGAAGGAAGTTGGGCGAGACGGCGGCCAGACCGCGCTATCTGCACACCCTGCGGGGTGTCGGCGTGAAGCTGGAGCCGCCGCTATGAGCCGGATCTCGGTCGGGGGGTGGGCGTCATGAGGTGGGCGCTGGTCAAGGTGTGCGTGGCGGTGACCACGATGGTCGTGGTGGCCTT
The DNA here is from genome assembly GCF_044744645.1 of Streptomyces sp. NPDC087263. Lineage (NCBI taxonomy): Bacteria > Bacillati > Actinomycetota > Actinomycetes > Kitasatosporales > Streptomycetaceae > Streptomyces > Streptomyces sp. NPDC087263. Next base: position 64,444 of record NZ_JBIUYT010000011.1, on the reverse strand, counting down.
CGCGGTGCCTTTCGGCCTTGTCATCAAGGAGATGGCCAGGGACCGGGCGTTCTCGAACGCCGAGCGGGAGGCCGCGGCGATCGCGCCCGCGCTCTCCATCACCACCGACCGGGACCAGTTGGAGCGGGTCGTCGCCTCCGCGGGTTCGAACCAGGGCATCGCCGTGCACATACCTGCCGCCGACGGCGCGGCCGCGGTCGAGATCGGCAGGCAGCGCGCCGCCGACGAGGACATCACCACGACCCGGAAGCTGGGCCGCGCCTCCACCACCGAGGTCCCCGGCGGCTCCACCCTGCTCCAGCCCGTCGCGCTGAGCTCCGGCAAGATCGCCGTCGTCGAGGTCTACGTCCCCGAGTCCGAGGTCGGCAACGGCATCGGCCCGGCCTGGGCGGTACTCGCCGCGGTCGGCGTCGCGCTCATCGTCGGCTCGGTCGCGGTGGCCGACCGTCTTGGCGTGCGGATGGTGCAGCCCGCGCAGCGACTGGCCAAGGGCGCGCACGAGTTGGGCGAGGGCAAACTGGGGGCGCGGGTGCCCGAGGAGGGGCCCACCGAACTGCGCCTCGCGGCGGTCGCGTTCAACTCGATGGCCGATCAGGTCGTACAACTGCTCGCCAACGAAAGGGAGTTGGCGGCCGACCTCTCGCACCGGCTACGCACCCCGCTGACCGTGCTGCGGCTCAACACGGCCTCGCTGGGCGACGGACCGGCCGCCGAGCAGACCCGGGCGGCCGTCGCACAGTTGGAGCGCGAGGTCGACACGATCATCCGGACGGCCCGGGAGGCCAAGCCGCAGACCGCCGCGATAGGCGTCGTCGCCGGGTGCGACGCGTCCGAGGTCGTGCGCGAGCGGATGGACTTCTGGTCGGCGCTCGCGGAGGACGAGGGCCGCAAGGTGCGGGTCGCGGGCGTGGACCGTCCGGTACGCATACCCGTCGCCCGCGCCGAGCTCGTGGCCTGCCTCGACGCGCTGCTCGGCAACGTCTTCCGGCACACCCCGGAGGGCACCGCCTTCGCGGTCGACGTACACAACAGCGAGGACGCCGTGATCGTGCTGGTGTCGGATGCGGGTCTCGGGATCAGGGACCCGGAGGCGGCGATGGCACGCGGGCGCGGGTCCGGGAGCGACGGCTCGACGGGGCTCGGCCTCGACATCGTGCGCCGGCTCGCGGAGTCGACGGGCGGGGATGTGCGGATCGGTTCGTCCGTGCTCGGGGGGACGGAGGTGCGGATCTGGATCCAGCTGGACGGGCGCGCGCCGGTCCGGCGCGGGCATGGGGGGTCCGTACGGCGTCGGCGGCGCGGGGTGGGTGTGGGCTGACGGTTGTTCGGGCCGACCGAGGGGACCGGGTCGACCGAGGCGGCCGCGCGGGTCAGTCTGCCTGTGCCTGTGCCTGGGCTCCGGTGTGGGCTGGAGGCTTGTGCCTGGACTTGGGTTCCGGTCTGGGTCTGGAGGCTTGTGCCTGGGCTTGGGCCTTCGGCTGCGGCTGGAACTCCGCCTCCGCCTGCGCTTCGGCCTGGGCTTGGGCCTGGACTTTCGCCTAGGCCCCGCTGGGGGCTCACGCCGGGCCGTGCACCTGGGCTCCCGCCTGGCCTTACATCTGGGCTTCCGCCTAGGCCTGGTAGCCGGCGAAGAGGTCGAGCAGGCCCTGAGGGGCGTCGTCGCGGAAGCAGATGATCAGGTTCTCGGCGGACTCGGCCGCGGAGGTCTCGCTGCGGGGGAACAGCGCCTGCTCGTAGGCGGCGAGGGCGGCTTCGGTGTCGCCGGGGTGTGCGGCGAGGGCGGCGCCGAGTTCGGCTCCGTCCAGCATGGCGAGGTTGGCGCCCTCGCCGGCGAAGGGTGACATGACGTGGGCGGCGTCGCCGAGCAGGGTGACGCCGGGGACGCGGTCCCAGCGGTGGCCGACGGGCAGGGCGTGGATCCGGCGGGGGACCAGCGCACCGTCGGCGTCGGCGACCAGCGCCCGCAGGCTCTCGTCCCAGCCGGCGAATTGATCGAGGACGGCAGCCTTGGCCAGGCCGGTGTCGGTGAAGTCGATGCCGTCGATCCACTCCTCGGGCACCTTGAGCGCGGTGTAGATGTGCAGGCTGCCGTCGGGCTCGCGGTGGGCCAGGAAGCCCTTGCCCGCGCCGAGGGCCATGAACATACCGCCGCCGACGACGCCGGCACTGTCGGGGTGACGGGTGTCGGCGTCGAGCAGGTCCGCCTCGACGAAGGACAGGCCGGAGTAGACAGGGGTGGCGTCGGAGACCAGCGGACGGATCCGGGACCAGGCTCCGTCGGCGCCGATCAGCAGGTCGGTGGTGAAGACGGAACCGTCGGCGAGGGTCACCTCGTGGCGGCCTCCGCCGAGCGGGCGCGCCCCGGTGACCTTCGCGTCCCAGCGGATCGTGCCTTCGGGCAGCGAGCCGAGCAGGAGGTCACGCAACTTGCCGCGCTCGACCTCGGGGCGGTCGCCGTCGCCCTCGTCGTCCTGCTTCATACGGACGACGGAGTGCTGGTCGAGGACGCGCATGGCCTCGCCGCCGGGGTGGACGAGGGCGCGGAAATCGTCGTGGAGGCCGGCGGCGCGCAGTGCGGCCTGACCGGATTCCTGGTGGATGTCGAGCATGCCGCCCTGCGCGCGGGCGGTCGGTGAGGCGTCCAGGTCGAAGAGGGCGGCCTCGATGCCGTGGACGTGCAGGACGCGGGCGAGGGTGAGGCCGCCGAGCCCGGCGCCGATCACGGCTACGGGGTGGTGAGGAGGCGTGGCTGTGGTCGTGGTCATGGTCGTGCTCCTTAGGTCGAGGTGGGCGTGGGGGTGTGCAGGATGCCGTTGATCAACATCTGGAAGCCCCAGGTCATACGTGCTTTCGGGGTGCCTGCCAGGAGCTCGTCGGCGAGCGAGGCGATGCGCGGGTGGGTGTCGCCGGAAGCGTTCTGAAGGGCGTGGGCGAGGGCGTCCCAGTCGTCCTGGGCTCCGGCGGCCCGGTCCTGGACGGCATGCTCGGCCGCGGTCGCGGTCGCGACCTGTAGCAGCAGGTCCACGCCCCAGGCCGCCTGTCCGGGCGGCACGCCGCCCTCGTCCAGCAGGGTCAGCAGCCTCTCGACGAGGTTCAGGTAGTGCTCTCCGCTGGGGCGGGCCACCAGAGCGGACTGGGCGAGGCCCCGGTACTCGAACAGCACCCCGGTGTAGGAGGTGAGGACCTTCTCCAGACGCTCGCGCCAGTCGCCCTGGTCGGCCGGGGGTGACTCGACGGTTCCCAGGAGCGCGTCCAGTACGGCGGCATGCAGCTCCGCGGTGTTGCGGACGTACACGTACAGCGAGGCCGGGCCGGTGTCCAGCTCCTGCGCCAGCCGCCGCATGGTGACCTTCTGCAGGCCCTCGGCGCGCGTGATCTCGACGGCGGCGGCGACGATGCCGTCCCGTGTCAGGGCCGGTTTGGCCGGGCGCTCGCGGCGACTGCGGCCGCGACTGCTCGGTGTATCGGGGTGGTGAGCTGCCATGTCCTCCAGGGTAACGAACATGTTCGCTACGAACAAGTTCTGGACGAACATGTTCGTTCGCGGCTCCATCGGCAGCTCCGCGCGGGGTTCAGTTCGCGGCTCCGCGCGGGCGGAAATTGGTCTCGACCTTTAACCGTCCCCGATGCCTTCCTTAAGCGCACCCTAAGATCGCCAACCTCCGTCCGGATGAAGCGGTTTGCCCGAATCCGGATCGCTAGCGTGCTGCCGCACCCACTCCCCGTGAAACCGTTAAACCGCGAAGGCAGGCACACGCGATGAGCAGTACGCAGCACCGGCGCAAGGTCAGTGGCAGGAACAAGGCGATAGGCGGCGTGGTCGCCGCGGCCGTGGTCGGCGGTGGCGCCCTCCTGTTCTCCGGGACCGCGCAGGCGGCCGACGTCGGAGCCGCGTACACCAAGACCAGTGACTGGTCGACCGGCTACACCGGGCAGTACGTCATCACGAACGGCACCGGCCAGGTGAAGGGGGACTGGACGCTGGAGTTCGACCTGCCGTCCGGCGCCACGCTGAGCTCGCTGTGGAACGCCGAGTCCGCGGTGAGCGGGCAGCACGTCACGGTGAAGCCGCCGGCCTGGGACAAGGACGGCCTGGTGGCCGGTGAGTCCGTCACCGTGGGGTTCGTCGTGAACGGCACCGCGAACCCGACGGGCTGTCTCATCGACGGCGCCAAGTGTTCGGTGGACGACGGCGCGACACCGGAACCGAGCGGCCGCCCGACGGAATCGGCGACGCCGAGCTCCAGCCCCTCGCCGACCGCTACCCCGACGCCGCCCTCGACCCCGACGGCGACCGCCACTCCCACCCCCTCCGAGACCTCCAGCGGCGGCACCACCGCGAGCGCCGGTTTCGCTCCCTACGTCGACACCTCCCTCTACCCCGCCTTCGACCTGGTCGCCGGCGCCACAGCCACCGGTGTGAAGCAGTACAACCTCGCCTTCATCACGGACGGCGGCGGCTGCACGCCCAAGTGGGGCGGTGTGACGGACCTGGCGAGTGACGCGGTCGCGGCGCAGATCGGCGCCCTGCGGGCGAAGGGCGGCGACGTCCGCGTCTCGTTCGGCGGCGCCTCCGGCTCGGAACTGGCCACGGCCTGCTCCTCGGCCGACGCGCTGGTGACGGCGTACAACAAGGTCGTGGACGCCTACGACCTCACGAAGGTCGACTTCGACGTGGAGGGCGGCGCGCTGCCGAACACGGCGGCGAACACGATCCGCGCGAAGGCCATCGCGAAGCTCCAGCAGCAACACCCGTCGCTGGACGTGTCGTTCACGCTGCCGGTGATGCCCGAGGGCCTCACCCAGGACGGCGTGAACCTGCTGTCCAACGCCAAGGCGAACGGCGTCTCCATCGACACCGTCAACATCATGGCGATGGACTACGGGCCCGCGTACAGCGGCGACATGGGTACGTACGCCGAGCAGGCCGCGACCGCGACGCAGGCCCAGGTCAAGAGCGTCCTCGGGCTCTCCGACAGCGCGGCCTGGAAGGCGGTCGCGATCACCCCGATGCTCGGCGTCAACGACGTGGCGACGGAGATCTTCAAGGTCGAGGACGCCACCCAACTGGTCGCCTTCGCCAAGTCCAAGGGCATCGGCTGGCTCTCCATGTGGTCCGTCACCCGCGACAAGCAGTGCCCCGGCGGCGCGAAGAACTCCGCCGACGCGACCTGTAGCTCGATCGTCCAGGACGCGAACGCGTTCGCGAAGGCCATCAGCGCCTTCAACTAGCCCCCTCTGTACGGGGTACGCGCCCCCTCCAGCCCCCTCTGCACGGGGGTACGCGTCCCGGCCGGCACTTCCCCCATCCGGCCGGGACGCGTGGGACCACAGCGTGTCCGTGGGGACGTGGGGACGTAGGGACGTGGGGACGTGCGGACGTGCGGACGTGGGTGTGCACGGCGGTGGGTGGGTGCCGTCGAGTTACTCGCGGAACGGAGCGTTCGCTGGGGGATGCGCGTCAGCGATGTCCGCGATGTCCGCACCCAGGCCCGCGAGCAGGCGCAGCCCGTCCTCGGCGGGGCTGCCGGGGGCCGCGGACAGGACCAGCAGCTCCATGTCCGACTCGTCCGGTAGCGTGAAGTTCTCCTGGTGCAGTTCCAGCAGGCCGACCAGCGGGTGCCGGTACGCCTTGCGTCCGTGGGTGCGGGCGCGCACGTCCGCACGGGCCCACAGCCGGCGGAAGCGCTCGCTGCCCATCGCCAACTCGCCGATGAGCGAGGCCAGCCGGGGATCCTCGGGGTACTTGCCGGCGGCCAGACGCAGGTGTCCGACCACGTCGAGGGTGCAGTTCTCCCAGTCCGCGTAGAGGCCGCGCTCGGCCTCCTCGAGGAAGATGTGCCGGGCGGTGTTCAGGCCCGGTATCGGCCGGCCGTAGAGGAGCCAGGCGAGACGGTTCCCGGCGAGCACGTTCAGGCGGTGGTCCATGATCAGCGCGGGTGCGTCGGTGACCAGGTCGAGGACGCGCAGCAGCTCCGGCCGGACCCGCCCGGTCGGCGCCTTCGCGGGGCGGCGGCGCTGCTGGGTGAGCCGGCAGAGGTGGTCGCGTTCGGTCTCGTCGAGGCCGAGGACGCGGGCGAGCGCGTCGAGGACCTGCTCGGAGGGCTGGGTCGCGCGGCCCTGCTCCAGACGTACGTAGTAGTCGACGCTGACTCCGGACAGGTGCGCGACCTCTTCGCGGCGCAGCCCTTCGACCCGGCGCCGGCTGTCGGTGGGGATGCCGACGGCCGCCGGGTCGACCCGGGAACGCCGGGTCCGCAGGAAGCCCGCGAGATCGTCCATGTCCTCAGTATGGCCGCGGTGGTGCCCGTGAAGGTGGTCCTGCCATTACCAGGAAGTCCGATACCAGGAAGTCCGGTCCTACGGAAGAAGCGCCCCTGAACGCCGGGCGCCGCGGCGCCCAGTATCGAAGGCACCCGATCCGAAGGAGTTCCCATGAAGACGCTGATCGTCTACGCCCACCCGGAGCCGACGTCGCTCAACGGCTCGCTGAAGGACCTCGCGGTGTCGACGTTGCAGACCGCCGGGCACGAGGTACGGGTGAGCGATCTGTACGCGATGAACTGGAAGGCGGTCGTGGACGCCGCGGACTACGGCCCCGACGCCTCAAGTCCGCTGAAGGTCGCTCCGGACTCGGGCCGGGCCTTCGACGCCGGGACGCTCACCGCGGACGTCCGCGCCGAGCAGGAGAAGCTGCTGTGGGCCGACACGATCATCTTCCAGTTCCCGTTGTGGTGGTACACGATGCCCGCGATCCTCAAAGGCTGGGTGGACCGGGTGTTCACCTACCACTTCGCCTACGGCGTCGGCGAGCACAGCGACACCAAGTACGGCGAGCGCTTCGGCGAAGGCACCCTCGCGGGCAGGAAGGCTCTGCTGTCGGTGACCACCGGCGGCCCGGAGTCGCACTACGCCGCTCGCGGGATCAACGGCCCCATCGACGATCTGCTGTTCCCGATCCACCACGGCATCTTCTACTTCCCGGGCATGGAGGTGCTGCCGCCGTTCGTGCTGTACGGCGCCGACCGGCTTACCGGCGAGGACTACCCGGACGTCGCCAAGGCCTGGGAACAGCGCCTGCTCACCCTGGAGTCGACCGAGCCGATCGCGTTCCGGCGACAGAACTTCGGTGACTACGAGATCCCCTCGCTGCACCTCAAGGAGGGACTGGAGCCCGCGGGTCGCACGGGTTTCGGGCTGCACGTGCGCGGCTGACCTCCGGCGACGGACACGATGAGGGGGCAAGTGGGGGTCGTGCAAGGAGAATGCAGGGGCCGGCTCCGGTCATCCCTGGCCGGCCTCACCTCGAAGGGAATTCGCCATGAGCATGGCGTACCTCGCACAGCCCGATCAGCAACAGAAGCTCGAATGGCTCGACGGCGGCGTCTTAGCCGTACTCCTGGACGGCGCGGCCACCGACGGGCAGTTGACCGTCGGACGGTTCACCGTCGGCAAGGGCGAAGCGCCGCCGTACCACATGCACACCCGTGAGGACGAGGTCTTCATGATGCTCAAAGGCAGCGCGCTGGTGTGGTGCGACGGCCAGGAGATGGAACTGTCCGAAGGAGGCATCGTCTTCCTGCCCAAGAACGTCCCGCACGGCTACCGGATCACCTCCGACACCGCCGATCTGCTGATGATCTGCACCCCCGCCGGCATCGAGGGCATGTTCCGGCACGCGGGACGCGACCTGGCGACACCCCGGCCCGACGGTTTCCGGGTCTCCCCCGACCTCCTGGCGGAAGCGGCCGACGCGTACGGCCACGTCATCGTGGGCCCACCGCGCTGACCCCTCGACGCGCACTCAAAAGCCACAGGGCGCGGCACTCCCCTCACCGTGCCGCGCCCCGTCCCCCCGGCTCTCTCCAGGCGGTGGCCTACTCGACGGCCACCCCCGGCAGCACTCCCGTCCGCGCCGCCTCCCCGTACCACCGGGCACTCGACTTCGGCGTGCGCGTCAGCGTCGCGTAGTCCACGTACACCGCCCCGAAGCGCTTCCCGTAGCCGTACGCCCACTCGAAGTTGTCCAGCAGGGACCAGAGGTAGTAGCCGCGGACGTCGGCGCCGTCGGTGATGGCGCGGCGTACGGCCGACAGGTGGCCGTGCAGGTAGGCGATCCGCTCGGGGTCGTGGACGCGGCCCTCGGGGTCCGGCTTGTCGTCGTAGGCGGCGCCGTTCTCGGTGATGTAGAGGGGCAAGCCGGGGGCCTCGCGGGCGTACCGCGTGATCAGGTCGTACAGGCCCGTCGGGTCGATCGTCCAGCCCATCCCCGTACGCTCGCCCGGGGTCTGGTGGAAGGCGACGTCGTCCGCGCCCGGCCAGGGGGAGTGCGCACTCGCGCCATGGCCGTCCGCTCGCGGGCCGTCCGGCACGGTCGGTGCGGCCGAAACCAGCGTCGGGGTGTAGTAGTTGAGGCCGAGCGCGTCCAACGGCTGTTTGATCAGGGCGAGATCGCCGTCCAGGACGTACGACCAGTCAGTGACGGACGCCGTCGACGCGAGCAGACCCTGCGGGTACGCGCCGTGCAGGATCGGCCCGTGGAAGACCCCGTTGGCGAGGTCGTCGATGCGGCGTGCCGCCGACCGGTCCGCCGGGTCCTGTGAAACCGGCCTGACGACCGAGGAGTTGAGGCTCACCGCAATCGTGTTGCGGTGGGGCATCACGGCGCGCAGGGCCGAAGTGCCCAGACCGTGCGCGAGGTTCAGGTGATGCGCGGCTTTCAGGGCCGCCGCCGGGTCGGTGCGGCCGGGCGCGTGTACCCCGGAGCCGTACCCCAGAAAGGCGCTGCACCAGGGCTCGTTGAGGGTGGTCCACTGCTCCACGCGGTCGCCCAGGGCGTCGCCCACGATCTGCGCGTACTCGGCGAATCGCAGCGCGGTGTCGCGCGCGGGCCAGCCGCCCGCGTCCTCCAGTTCCTGCGGGAGGTCCCAGTGGTAGAGGGTGACGGCCGGCTTGATGCCGTGTGCCAGCAGCTCGTCCACCAGGCGGCGGTAGAAGTCCAGGCCGCGCTGGACCGCGGGGCCGCGGCCCGTCGGCTGCACCCGGGGCCAGGAGACCGAGAAACGGTACGCGGTCAGGCCCAGGTCCGCCATCAGGGCCACGTCGTCGCGGTAGCGGTGGTAGTGGTCGACGGCCACGTCACCGGTGTCGCCGCCCGCTGTCCTGCCCGGCGTATGGCTGAAGGTGTCCCAGATCGAGGGCGTGCGGCCGTCCTCCCGTACCGCCCCCTCGATCTGGTACGCGGAGGTCGCCGCGCCCCAGAGGAAGGCGGGAGGAAAGGTCACGGGCGTCACAGGCTCAGGCATGGAAGCGCTCCCATAGGAGGTCGTGGAGACCGACAGTAAGAGGGGGGAGAGGGAGTTGGGTGGGAAAGGGGCCGAGACAGCGGTGGCTCGGCCCCACCAGGGTGTCATCCCTTGACGGCGCCCTGCATGATGCCGCCCACGATCTGCTTGCCGAAGAGCGCGAAGACGAGCAGCAGCGGCAGTGTGCCGAGCAGCGCGCCCGCCATGATCAGGGACTGGTCGGGGGTGAAGCCGCGGCCGAGGCCGGCGACCGCGACCTGCACGGTCGGGTTGCCCATCTGGGTCAGCACCAGGAACGGCCACAGGAAGTCGTTCCACGTCTGGACGAAGATGAGCATGCCGAGGACGGCCATCGCGGGGCGCGCGGCCGGGAACACCACGTGCCAGATCACCCGCCAGCTGCTCGCGCCGTCCACCCGGGCCGCCTCGATCAGCTCGTTCGGCAGCGCCTGGATCAGGTACTGCCGCATGAAGAAGACGCCGAAGGCGCTCACCAGGGACGGAAAGATCACCGCCTGGAGCTGGTCGGTCCAGTCGAGCTTGGCGACCATCATGTAGAGCGGTATCACGCTGAGTTGGGGCGGGATCATCATGGTGCCGATGATGATCAGCATCATGGCGTTACGGCCCCTGAAGCGCAGCTTGGCGAAGGCGAACCCGGCGATCGTGGACAGCACGACGACGGTGACCGCCGAAATCCCGGCCACGATCGTGGTGTTGAGCATCGCCTCGCCCAGATTGGCGTCCTTCCAGGCGAGTTCGAGCTTGTCGAACAGGCCTGAGCCGAACCAGAACGGCGGCGGTGTCTGCGCCAGCCGGTTGTTGTCGCGCGAGGCGGCGATCGCCGTCCACACCAGCGGGAAGAGCGAGCCGAGGGTGAACAGCACGAGTACGGCGTATGCGATCGGGCCGCCGTGCAACTGCCCGCCCGCGCGCGCGGACTTGGGGCGCCGGACGCGCTTGGGCGGTTCCGTTGCGGGGTCGGACGGAGGCGTCAGGGTCGTCGTCACGGCCGGTTCTCCTGTCTGCTGGCTTACCTGCCGGCTCAGCTACTGGCGCGCAGCCGGCGCGAGATGACGTAGTTGACGATCCCGATCACGATGAGGATCAAGAACATGGTCCAGGCGATGGCGGAGGCCCGGCCCAGGTGCTGGTTCACCCAGCCCTGCTCGTACAGATAGAGGCCGAGCGTCTGGAACTGGTGCTGGGCGCCGCCCGATGCGCCCTTGTTGGCGTCGAAGAGGAGCGGCTCGCCGAAGACCTGGCTGGCACCGATCGTCGAGACGACCACGGTGAACAGGATCGTCGGACGCAGCGACGGCAGGGTGACGTGCAGGAACTGCTTCCAGCGCGAGGCGCCGTCCAGGGCCGCCGACTCGTACAGGTCCTGCGGGATGGCCTGCATCGCCGCCAGATAGATCAGCGCGTTGTAGCCGGTCCAGCGCCAGATGATGATCGACGAAACGGCTATCTGTGAGGGCCACTTGTCGTTCTGCCAGTCGATGTGGTCGAACCCGACAGCGTTCAGCGCCCAGTTGATCATCCCGTAGTCGCGGCCGAAGAGCAGCACGAAGACGAGCGAGGCCGCGGCGATCGAGGTGGCGTACGGCGCGAGCATCGCGACCCGGTAGAAAGTCGAGCCGCGCAGCTTGTAGTTGAGGATGTGGGCGAGACCCATCGCCATCATCAGCTGCGGGACGGTGGAGATGATCCCGATGGTCAGGGTGTTCTTCGCCGCGTTCCAGAAGAAGTCGTCGTCGAAGATCCGCGTGTAGTTGCGCAGGCCCACCCAGTCCATGTCGGTGGGCGCCGTCAGCTCCACCGTGTGCAGCGAGGCCCAGCCGGTGTAGATCAGCGGGAAGAGGCCGAAGGCGAGGAAGAGCAGGAAGAACGGGGAGACGAAGGCGTACGGGCTCCAGCGCATGTCCCGCTGCCAACGGCGGGAGAGCCGGGCCCGGCGCCGAACGTCCGCCTCCGCGGGCGTGGTTGACGGGGTCCGGTCGGCCGGGGCCGCGCCCCCCTCCTGCTCGGGGGGCGCGGCGATGTCGTGCCGGGCGGCCATACCGGTCACTTCTCCAGGTTGTTGTCGATGGTCTTCACGGCGTTGTTCCAGGCCTCTTCGGAAGACTTGCCCTGGGTCACCAGGACCACGCCGTTGTCGGTCAGCCCCTGCTGGATGATCTGGTCCTTCGGGCCGATCGTCTGGACCGGGATGTTCTTGGCGGCCTCGGCGAAGATCGTGCCGAGCGGCGCGGTACCCGTCATGTCGTTCTTCGCGTCCTTCACCGCGGCCGAGTCGTACGCCGCCGGGGTGCTCGGGAAGCTGCCCTGCACGGCGAACAGCTTGGCCTGCTGCTCGGGCGCCGTCAGCCAGGCGGCCAGCTTCGCGGCCTCCTCGGTGTTCTTGCCGGCCTTGGGCACGGCGAGGAAGGAGCCGCCCCAGTTGCCGGCCTTGGGCGCCTGGGCGATCTCCCACTTGCCGGCCGCGTCGGGCTTCGACTTGCCCTTGATGTAGCCGAGCATCCACGGCGGGCAGGACATCGCGGCGAACTTGCTGTTGGCGATCGTCGTGTCCCAGGCGGGCTGGAACTGCGTCTGGTTGCCGATCAGTCCGTCCTCGGCGGCCTGCGCGGTGAGGTCGAACGCCGACTTCACGGCCGGGTTCGTCTTGTAGATGACCTCGCCCGCGGAGTCGTAGAACCGCTCGGTCTCACCGCTGAGGATCGCCTGGAGCAGACCGCCGGGGGAGTCCAGGAAGGTGGTGCCCTTGGGTGCCTTCGCCTGGTACTGCTTGCCGACGTCCACGAACTTGTCCCAGCTGCCCGTCCACAGCTTGCCGACCGCCTCGCGTTCGCTGGGCAGGCCGGCCGCCTCGAACAGGTCCTTGCGGTAGCAGATCGCCATCGGACCGATGTCGGTGCCGACCCCGATCGTCTGCCCGTCCTTGGTGGTGGCCTGCTTCCACTTCCAGTCGAGGTAGTCGCTCTCCTTGCCGTACTTCGACAGGTCGAGCAGCTTGGACGCCTGGGTCTCGACGATCTCGGCGATGTTGCCGACTTCGACCATCTGGATGTCCTGGAGGCCACTGCCGGTGGTGAGGTGGTTGATGAGCGCGGGGTAGTAGTTCTCGTTGCGCTCCACTACGGTCTGCTGGATGTCGATGTCCGGGTGGAGCTTCTCGTACTCCTTGTACAGGCCGGATTCCTCGAAGCCCGCGGTGCCGAAGAGGCCGAGCGTGATCTTGGTCTTGCCGCCGCCACCGCCTGCCGACGAGTTGGAGCCCTCGTCCGTGCCGTCGTCGGCACATCCGGCCAGCAGCCCGGTGCCGAGCGACGCTATCGTCGCGAGGACCACCACCCTGCGGGCGGCTCCTGTACGTGCTCGCATTGCGTCCTCCTGTTGCCCTGACGTGCCGACCCCCCGGCCAACTGCATTGTTGGGCCCGTTTTTTGCACGCTGCGGCTCGGGCGGGGAACGTGCGGGATGTGTATGTGTCAGGTACCGTGGGAGCGCTCCCACAAGTGATGTGTTGAAGAGTCGTCGGTTCGCGCAGGGGTGTCAAGGGAGCGGACGCGGAGAACTGCCTTCAGTTATCGGGCTGTTAGCCAACTGCGGGAGACGGTACGAAATCGGCTGAGGCCGGGGGTTTTTCAGTCCGTCACCGGGGGCCTCCGGTACGGGCGACACCTGTGCGGGGCCCGGGTTCATGAACAGGGCTGTTAGATTCCAGGCCAGTCGCGGAGTGATCCGCGGTGTGACGGGAGGCGACGACGATGGCAGGCCACCGAGCGCGGGGCCGGAGCGGTGGGCGGCCGACCCTTGAGGAGGTCGCCGTGCGGGCCGGGGTGGGCCGCGGGACGGTGTCCCGGGTGATCAACGGCTCCCCACGGGTCAGCGACGCGACCCGCGCGGCCGTCGAGGCAGCGGTCGCGGAGCTCGGCTACGTCCCCAACACGGCGGCCCGTGCCCTCGCGGCCAACCGCACCGACGCGATCGCCCTCGTCGTCCCCGAGCCCGAGACCCGCTTCTTCGCGGAGCCGTACTTCTCGGACATGCTGCGGGGGGTCGGAGCGGCGCTGTCCGACACCGAGATGCAGCTCCTGCTGATCTTCGCGGGCAGTGACCGCGAGCGCCAACGCCTGGCCCATTACCTGGCCGCACACCGGGTGGACGGCGTCCTCCTGGTCTCGGTGCACGCGGACGACCCGCTCCCCGATCTCCTCTCCCAGCTGGAGATCCCGGCGGTGATCAGCGGCCGCCGCTCGGCGGAGGAGATCCTGCCGTCCGTCGACTCGGACAACTACGGCGGGAGCCGCGCGGCCGTCGAGCACCTGATCGCCCAGGGCCGCCGCACGATAGTCCACCTCGCCGGCCGGCTGGACGTCTACGGCGCCCAGCGCCGCGTCGACGGCTACCGCGAGGGCCTGCGCGAGGCCGGCCGGGAGCCCGACGACCGATTGATCGTCCCCGGCGACTTCACCGAGGAGGGCGGCCGCCGAGCGATGGCGGAGCTCCTCGCCCGCTGCCCGTCCCTCGACGCGGTCTTCGCCGGCTCCGACGTCATGGCCGCCGGCGCCCGCCAGGTCCTGCGCGAGCAGGGCCGCCGTATACCGGATGACGTGGCCCTCGTCGGCTACGACGACTCCGCCATCGCCCGTCACATGGACCCCCCGCTCACCAGCGTGCGCCAGCCCATCGAACTGATGGGCCGCGCGATGATCGACCTCCTCCTCGACGAGATCGCGGACCGCCGCCCGGCGGTCTCCCGGGAACTGGAGAAACGACAGGTCGTCCTCCCCACGGAACTGGTGGTCCGGGCGTCTGGGTGACGCCGCCCCTGACTGGGCCGGTTGCCGTCCCCTTCGCCTTCGCCGTCGCCGAAGAGCAGCGCGGGCGCGGTTCGGTGAGGCAGGCTGACGCCATGGTTCTGCATCCCCTGCTCGGAGTCGACGAAGTGCCTGCCGTGGAGCCCTATCTGGGCCGGGTGGGAGAGGTGTTCAAGGCGTACCGCGAGCAGGACTCGGGGTGCGTGTCGTACGGGGTGCAACTGCTCGACGGAGCACGCTGGTTCGTGAAAGAGGCGATCACCGACGACGCGCGGCGGTCCCTGGAGCGCGGCTGGGCGTTCCACCGGACGGTGCGGCACCGGGCGATCGTGCCGCAGGTCCACCGGATCGCCGTACGGCAGAGCTGGGCGGCGGTGATGCCCTGGCGGGACGGCGAGGTGCTGTATCACCCCACTCTCGGCGGCCCGCAGGACCGTACGAACCCGGCCGGCCCGATGGCCCGCTTCCGCGCCCTGCCGACCGACCGCGTCCTCCGCGCCTTCGACCGGGTCCTCGACGCGCACCTCGCGGTCGAGTCCGCCGGCCAGATCGCGGTCGACTTCTACGACGGCGCGCTGCTCTACGACTTCGCGGGCGACGTGACCCACCTGGTCGACCTCGACGAGTACCGGCCGGGCCCCTTCGTGCTGGAGGAGGACCGACTGCCGGGCTCCCGGCGGTTCATGGCGCCCGAGGAGTTCGTACGCGGGGCCGTGATCGACACCCGTACGACCGTCTTCACCCTGGGCCGCGCCGCCCGGCTCCTCCTCGACGCCGGTGACGAGGAACGCGCCTGGCGAGGCACACCCCAGCAGCTGGCGGTCATCGAACTCGCCACCGAAGCCGACCCCGACGCCCGCTTCGAGAACGTCCACACCTTCGCCGACGCCTGGCGCGCCGTCACCACACCCCGGGGCGCGTGAGGTTACGGCCGCAGCGCCAGCTCCCACCGGACCTCGCCGTCCTCGCAGCGGTCGGTCGGCGTCAGCCCTGCCGCGCCGGCGACGGCCGCGGAGGCCCGGTGACCGGGGTGGATGTGGGCGACGACCACGCGGATACGGGGCTGCCGCCCGAGCCGGTCGACCAGCCCCCGCGCCGCTTCGACGGCGAAGCCACGCCCCTGCCAGGGCGTCCCCAGCACCCAGGCGATCTCAGCGACGTCTCCCGTGACCGTCGCCTGGACCGTCCCCACCAGGCATCCGTCCTCCCGGCGCCGGAGCACCCAGTTCCACCAGGTGACAGCGGGGTCCGGGGAGCCCGCGACGAGCCGTTCGTAGCGCGAGCGCAGCGCGTCGGGGGTGGCGGGCCTACCGCCGATGAAGGCGTGCAGCGCCGGATCGGCCAGGACCTGGGCCATCTCCTCGGCGTGCTCGATGCGTAGGGGGAGGGCGTCCAGGCGGGCGGTGTGGATGATCGGGGCGGAGGTGGAGGGCTCGGGCATGGGGGATGTCCATGGCGAAGTCGGGGTGAACACCAACAAGGCCCGGCCTGTTTCCAGGTCGGGCCTTGATCATTCAGGGTGAGTGACGGGACTTGAACCCGCGGCATCCTGGACCACAACCAGGTGCTCTACCAGCTGAGCTACACCCACCATGTCCGGTCTGGGTTTTTCCGACCGGCCGAGAAAAAGTGTACAGGGTCCGAAGGGGTGCTCGCGCCCGGCTTTTGTGGGGGCCCATCAGGGCCCCGACAAAGGTCTGTCCGGTTCCGAAAGGGCCTGGCCGGCTCTACTCGACGGGCAGGACGTGCTTCGCGGCGATGGCGCGGGCGGTCTCCGAGTCGGGGCCGGGCTGCGGGACGAAGACCGCCTCGCGGTAGTAGCGGAGCTCGGCGATGGACTCGCGGATGTCCGCCAGGGCGCGGTGGTTGCCGTTCTTGTCCGGGCTGTTGAAGTACGCGCGGGGATACCAGCGGCGGGCCAGTTCCTTGACGGAGGAGACGTCCACGATGCGGTAGTGGAGGTACTCCTCCAGGGTCGGCATGTCACGGAGGATGAACCCCCGGTCCGTGCCCACCGAGTTTCCGCACAGCGGCGCCTTGCCCGGTTCCTTGACGTGCTCACGTACGTAGGCGAGGACCTGTGCCTCGGCGTCCGCCAGGGTCGTACCCGCGGCCAGCTCGGTGAGGAGGCCGGACTTCGTGTGCATGGCGCGCACCACGTCCGGCATCGTCTCCAGCGCCCTGTCCGGCGGCTTGATCACGATGTCCACGCCTTCACCGAGTACGTTCAGCTCAGAGTCGGTGACCAGCGCGGCCACCTCGATGAGCGCGTCATCCGACAGCGAGAGACCGGTCATCTCGCAGTCGATCCACACCATGCGATCGTTCATGTGCCTCACCCTACGGCCCACCACGCCCGGGTGAACCGCCCGTGCGTGCGGCACGGGCGGGGACCCGAGGGCCCCCGCCCGTGGAGAACGGCGCGAATGGTGGAAATGGTGGGCGTTACTGGACGCCGCGCGGCCCCGGAAGGCTCGCCCGCCCTGCCGCGTACAGCTCAGCGCCCACCTTGCCCGCGTCCATCGACATGGACGCCGACGCACCGACGATGCCCGCAGCCGCCGTACGGCGGGTCTGCGACGGAACCGAGCTCTCCTGGTGGATGGCCGGTGGCGGCCCCGCCGGACCGCCGCCGTCCGGGTCCGACTGCCGGTCGGCGGACTGCGGACGACGGGCCCGGTACGCGGCCCGGTACGCAGCCGGCGACGAGCCGAGCTGGCGCCGGAAGTGGCCCCGCAACGCGACCGGCGAACGGAAGCCACAACGGCCCGCCACCTCGTCGACCGAGTAGTCCGACGTCTCCAGAAGACGCTGCGCCTGGAGCACCCGCTGCGTGATCAGCCATTGCAGGGGAGCGCTCCCGGTGAGCGACCGGAAACGGCGGTCGAAGGTCCGCCGGCTCATGTACGCGCGTGCCGCCAGCGTCTCCACGTCGAACTGCTCGTGCAGATGCTCCAGCGCCCAGGCGACGACCTCCGCGAGGGGGTCGGCGCCGATCTCCTCCGGCAAGGACCGGTCGAGGTAGCGCTCCTGACCGCCGCTGCGGCGCGGGGGGACCACCAGACGACGGGCCAGCGCGCCGGCCGCTTCGTTGCCGTGGTCCGTCCGCACGATGTGCAGACAGAGGTCGATTCCGGCCGCGGTACCCGCCGATGTCAGTACGTCTCCGTCGTCCACGAAGAGTTCTCGTGGGTCGACGTGGACGGACGGGTAGCGCTTGGCGAGCGTCGGCGCGTACATCCAGTGGGTGGTCGCCGGACGGCCGTCCAGCAGGCCCGCCGCGGCCAGCACGAAGGCGCCGGTGCACAGCCCGACTATGCGGGCGCCCTCCTCGTGCGCCCGGCGCAGTGCGTCGAGTGCCTCCTCCGGTGGTGGCGAGGTGATCGACCGCCAGGCGGGCACGACCACCGTGCCTGCCCGCGAGATCGCTTCCAGGCCATGTGGCGCGGTGAGTTCCAGGCCCCCTGTGGTCCGCAGCGGGCCTTCCTCGCCCGCGCTCACCAAAAGGCGATAGCGCGGTACGCCGGCGTCCTGGCGGTCAATCCCGAACACCGACAGCGGTATGGAACTCTCGAAGATGGGGCCGCCGCTGAACAGCAGCACCGCGACGATCTCCTTGCGGCGTCGCCCGGAAAGTTTCCGGGCCGCGGCTTCCGGCGCGGCAGTGGAGTCGTGGCTCATCCTGCTAAGCCCCCCTCGGTGGTCGCGGCTCCTCGGTTGTGTCGCTCCTGCACGTTTCCCCTCGGTCCTGCACGAGTCCCCCGCCGTAAGACGTCAAGATCGAATCTACTGTGTCCCGTGGCGCCAAGGTGACCAGTTCGATACTCAACAGAATGTCGACAAGGCAACTTGGCGTGAAGCATTCGATCACGAAGCGTTGCACTCGTGGGCCGTGCAGGGAAGTACGCCTCGTGCCAGTGGCCAATCCACGTAGGGTGCGCGAGCCCTCTACGGTCCTTTCATTGCAGGTCGAACGGGGGGTGAGGGGTCGTTCGACCACGGAACGAGCCATGCGCAGAAGTTGGCTGAAAAGAAGCGGGCGCGTGCGCGTAAACCGGTCAGTCGACCGGCCTGTTTCCCCCACCGTGCCGACCGCCTCTGTGCGCCCCCGCGCCAGACCTGCCGTGCGGGCCGCCCGCGCCCTGCGCTCCGCGGGAGGCCGGCACTCCGTTGGGGACGGTCGCTCCGCGGGAGGCCGCAACTCCGTGCCCGCCGTGCCGTCCGCGGGCCGGGGTGCGCTCCTGGGCGAGCAGTTGCGCCGCACCCCGCTCGGACTGACGCAGCAGCGCCCGGCAGGCCGCGGTCACGGCCGCCAGGCCCAGTGCGGTACCGGCCGCGCCGGCGAGTGAGGTGCCGTACCAGACGAGAACCACCGGGACCAACACACAGCTGAAGGCCGCCCAACGCACCACATCGCTCGCCGTGTCCGGGACGGCGGGTGTCGCGGCATGCGCCCGGGGGGTGGGGCGGGACGAGGTCTCGGGTCCGGGCACAGTGTGCTCCCTCGTACGTACCTGGTGCTCCATTGCTCCCCCTGGCGGCGTCCGAAAGGTTCAACGCCTGGCCGACCGGCAGGTCACTGTGCGGCATGCCTGGGTGGACCCTGTGCAAACCGCCTGTACGGGGCAGCAACCATTGCGTTACGGGCGGCTCCTCATGCATGCTCCGATGAACGCCGCGTAGCGCACGCGGGATCTGGGCAGAGGAGGCGTGCCGCCGTACCCTTTGGGGTATGGGGTTGGGAAGATGATTCCCGGACACAGCTCTGCCGCACGTTGTCGTCGTCCCACCACGAGGATCCAAACGCCGAGATACCCATGGCCGGTCACGAATACTTCGATCCCGCGGACCGCCAGCGCCCGCTCGCCGATCCCACGGCGGCCGAGCCCCTGGCGGCGGAAGAACTACGCCAGTCCTGCGACCCCGCCTTCAAGCACGGCGTCGTCGTCGGCTTCGACGGCTCGACGTCCAGCGAGCGCGCCCTCGCCTACGCGATCGGCATGGCCCACCGCTCCGGCTCCGGGCTGATCATCGTCCACGTCGCCAACCGGCTGCCCACCACGGTGTGGGCGGGCTGCGAGCCCCCGGTCTTCGTCGATGTGCCGGACCACCGCACCGAGTTGCTCGGCCTCGAACTCGCCTGCGCCGAGTATCTGGCCGAAGTCCCGTGGATCCTTGTCGAGCGCGGCGGCGACATCTGCCACGAACTCGAAGAGGTGGGGCGGGAGTACGAGGCGGACGCGATCGTCGTCGGCTCCACGCACGGCATCGTCGGGCGCATCTTCGGCTCGGTCGCGGGCCGGCTCGCCAAGCGTGCGCAGCGCCCGGTCGTCGTCATCCCCTGAGCGCCGGGCAAACCCTGTCGTTTCCGTTCGGCAACTCGCCGTCGCCCCAGGTGGGATGAGCCGTGGGGCCGGTCAACTCCCGTTCCCCGCTGGGTGGGAAGCCGTGCAGATCTACTTGCGCGTAGAGGTGTTTGTGCGCTTGTGAAGGGAATATATCGGTCACCGCACCACCGCACATGCACGAAGGGAGCCCGCCGTGGACCATGACGCCCTCACCGGTACGACGCCCTTCCTCGACGCGCCGCCGGCCGGCGGGTGACGGCCACCGGCTGAAGTCGGCGCGGGCCCGGGGCAATTGGGCGGCCCCGGCCCCTGAAAAGAATGGGTCCCCGTGTGCTGGTGGCATGCACGGGGACCCGTTCCTTGCGCCGGAACCGGCGCCACTCCCGCGGAGGTGGTTGCTCGCCGTGGGGGTTCGTCAGCTATCGCTTCGGTGACTTCGTGGATATTTACTCCACCGTCACCGACTTCGCCAGGTTCCGCGGCTTGTCGATGTCCCGGCCCAGGGCCAAGGCCGTGTGGTAGGCGAGGAGTTGGAGGGGGATGCCCATGAGGATCGGGTCCAGTTCGTCCTCGTTCTTCGGGACGACGATCGTCTGGTCGGCCTTCTCCTGCTCCTGGTGCGCGACCGCGAGGATCCTGCCGCTGCGGGCCTTGATCTCCTCCAGGGCGGCGCGGTTCTTCTCCAGGAGGTCGTCGTTCGGGACGATGGCGACCGTCGGCAGGGCAGGCTCGATGAGCGCCAGCGGGCCGTGCTTCAGCTCGGAGGCCGGGTAGGCCTCGGCGTGGATGTACGAGACCTCCTTGAGCTTCAGGGAGGCCTCACGGGCCACCGGGTAGCCCCGGACACGGCCGATGAAGAGCATCGAGCGGGCCTCGGCGTACTGCTCGGCCAGCTTCTTGATCTCGTCCTCACGGTCGAGGATCTCGGTGATCTGGCCGGGCAGCCTGCGCAGGCCCTCGATGATCCGCTTGCCGTCGCGCACCGACAGGTCGCGGGTGCGGCCCAGATGCAGCGCGAGCAGCGCGAAGGCGACCGTGGTGTTGGTGAAGCACTTGGTCGAGACGACGCAGACCTCGGGTCCCGCGTGCACGTACATACCGCCGTCGGCCTCGCGGGCGATGGCGCTGCCCACCACGTTCACCACGCCGAGGACCCGCGCGCCCTTGCGCTTCAGCTCCTGGACGGCGGCGAGGACGTCGTACGTCTCACCGGACTGGGAGACCGCGACGTACAGCGTGTCGGGGTCGACCACGGCGTTGCGGTAGCGGAACTCCGAAGCCGGCTCGGCGTCCGCGGGGATACGGGCCAGCTCCTCGATCATCTGGGCGCCGATCATGCCGGCGTGGTACGAGGTGCCGCAGCCGAGGATCTTCACCCGGCGGATCTGGCGCGCCTCGCGGGCGTCCAGGTTCAGGCCGCCGAGGTGCACGGTGGAGAAGCGGTCGTCGATGCGGCCGCGCAGCACGCGGTCCACGGCCTCGGCCTGCTCGAAGATCTCCTTGTGCATGTACGTGTCGTGGCCGCCCATGTCGTACGACGCGGCCTCCCACTCCACGGTGGTCGGCTCGGACGTCGTACGGGTGCCCTCGGTGGTGTACGTACGGAAGTCGTCGGCCTTGAGGGTGGCCATCTCGCCGTCGTCAAGGGTCACTATCTGCCGGGTGTGCGTCACCAGGGCGGCGATGTCCGAGGCGACGAACATCTCCTTCTCGCCGATGCCGAGGACGACCGGGGAGCCGTTGCGGGCCACCACGATGCGCTCGGGGAAGTCGGCGTGCAGGACCGCGATGCCGTACGTGCCCTCGATCACGCGGAGCGCGTCGCGGACCTTGTCCTCCAGCTTCTCCTGCTGGGAGCGGGCGATGAGGTGGGTGAGGACCTCGGTGTCGGTCTCGGAGAGGAACTCGACGCCGTCGGCCTCCAGCTTCTTCCGCAGGTCGGAGGCGTTGTCGATGATGCCGTTGTGGACGACGGCGACCTTGCCGTCGGACGACAGGTGCGGGTGGGCGTTCACATCGGAGGGGGCGCCGTGGGTGGCCCAGCGGGTGTGGGCGATACCGGTGGTGCCGGCGAAGCGCTTGGGGACCTTGGCCTCCAGATCGCGCACCCGGCCCTTGGCCTTGACCATCTTCAGGCCGCCCGTCTTGGGCGTCGTGACGACGATGCCCGCCGAGTCGTAGCCGCGGTACTCCAGTCGCTGGAGGCCCTCAAGGAGGAGGGGAGCGACGTCACGCCTGCCGATGTATCCGACGATTCCGCACATGGATGACGTTTCCTAGCCGTAGATGATCTAGCCGTAGACGATGCGGCGCAGCTGCCTGAGCGTGAGCTCCGGCGGCGCGACCGCGCGGTATTTCAGGTCCGCCTCGATCCGCTCGAAGATCGACGCGTTCACCAGGCCCTGCGCCTGGAGTTCGCGGTGGCGGCGACGGACGTACTCCTCGGTCGTCTCGTCGAAGTAGGCGAGCACGTCCTGGACCACACGCAGCGCCTCGCCCCGGTTGAGGGGCGAGGAGCGCGTCAGATGATCAACAAGTTCGTCGTGCACTCGTCGATCCTGGGGTAAGGCGAGGGCATTCGCAAGAATCCTGCCCGATATCGGGCAAGTGACTGTTGAAACTCTCATGGGATCCTGTTTAGGGCCTGTTCATGCTGTGTCCTGCGTAAGGATGGCTGCCCAGAGCACCTTTTTGAGCCATGGACACTCCTCGCATGGGCGTACCGGAGAAGCTTGCCGCGCGCATGAGCATGGCCGAGCAGCACGAATACCTCCGCGCCAAGTTTTCCCGCCGCACGATGATCAGAGGCGGTGCCGTGACCCTGGGCGCCGTCGCGGGCGGCGCCTTCGTGCCGGGTGCGACCGCACAGGCCGCTGTACCGACGCAGAGCACCAGCATCAGCACCAGCACCAGCACCGAGAAGGTCGACGGGGCGCTCGTCGCCCCCTTCGGCCGTCACCTCGCCTACGGCGCCGACCCGAAGACCGAGATGACGGTCTCCTGGCAGGTCCCGGCCGCCGTCAGCAAGCCGTACATCCGGATCGGCGCCCACCCCTGGGACCTCTCACGCAAGATCGGGGCCGAGGTACGCAGCCTCTACACCCCGACCGGTGTCGGCGCGAGCGCCGACCACACGCAGTACTACCTGCACGCACAGCTCACCCACCTGCGCCCCGGCCAGACGTACTACTACGGCGTCGGTCACGACGGCTTCGACCCGGCGTCCGCGCACCTCGCGGGCACCCTGGGCACCTTCACCACCGCGCCCGCCAAGTCGGAGTCGTTCACCTTCACGGCCTTCGGTGACCAGGGCGTCAGCTATCACGGTCTCGCCAACGACAGCCTGATCCTGGCCCAGAACCCGGCCTTCCACCTGCACGCGGGCGACATCTGCTACGCCGACCCGACCGGCGCGGGCTCGACCACCGACACCGGCTTCGACTCGCGCGTCTGGGACCAGTTCCTCGCGCAGACCGAGTCGGTCGCCAAGCAGGTGCCGTGGATGGTGGCGTACGGCAACCACGACATGGAGGCCTGGTACTCGCCCAACGGCTACGGCGGCGAGGAGGCCCGCTGGCAGCTGCCGGACAACGGGCCCGACAAGAAGAACCTCCCCGGCGTGTACTCCTTCACGCACGGCAACACGGCGGTCATCTCGCTGGACGCCAACGACATCTCCTTCGAGATCCCGGCCAACCTCGGTATCTCCGGCGGCACCCAGACCAAGTGGCTGGAGGCCCAGCTCAAGAAGTACCGGGACGCCCAGGGCATCGACTTCATCGTGGTCTTCTTCCACCACTGCGCGTACTGCACCTCGACCTCCCACGCCTCCGAGGGCGGCGTACGCCAGGAGTGGGTACCGCTCTTCGACAAGTACACCGTCGACCTGGTGATCAACGGCCACAACCACGTCTACGAGCGCACCGACGTCATCAAGGGCAACGAGGTCACCAAGAAGCTCCCGATCGGCGGCACCGCCTACCCGGAGACCGACGGCGTGGTGTACGCCACCGCGGGCGCGGCGGGCCGCAGCCTGTACGCGTTCAGCGCCGACGAGTCCTACGAGGGCCACGTGAAGGACGTCGAGTCCGTGGCCTCCTTCGTCGCCCAGAAGGGCAACGTCCACGTGGCCGAGACGGTCGCCTGGTCCCGCGTGCGCTACGTCAACTACTCGTTCCTGCGCGTGGATGTGACGCCGGCGGCGAAGGGCCACCTCGCCACGCTCAAGGTGCGGGGCATCGCCGAGACGGGCGCGGAGATCGACAACTTCACGGTGGCACGCCGGGTCAAGTAGGCACCTTTCAGGGGCGCGAGGAACTGCGCGCCCGGCCACGACCACCCGCGGATTCGAGACTTCCTGCGGGAGCGGCCCGTTAGCCCGACAGGCGGTCCTCACATCCTCTTGAGGACCGCCTGCTTGGCCAGAGCGAACTCCTCGTCCGTCAGGACGCCCGACCTGTGCAGCTCACCGAGCTCCCGCAACCGCCGGAGCAGGGCGTCGTGGTCGGCAGCGGCGGCCGGCAGTTCCTTCGCCGGTTCCGGGGTGAGCGCCCTCGCCGGGTGTGGCAGACGCACTTGCACCGCCGCCGCGACCAGCGCCATCAGCGGATCCTTCTTGAAGCCCCACAACTCCACGGAGTTGGGGTCGTACTTGGGCGGCGCCTTCGTCTCCGCGCCGCGCACGGTGAAGCGCAGGTACCCGTTCTCCAGCCCGGCCGACGGATGCCATTCGACGCCGGTGACGTCCCCCAGGGCGAGCGACCGCCCCCCGGTGGCAGCCTTCGCGTCCTCGGTCTTCCAGTTCCACTCCAGGCGTACGTGTTCGCCGTCGAAGCTCGCGGTGCCGTCCCCGGCGGACACGGACAGGGGCAGGGCGGGACCCGGCAGCAGATAGGCGTCGACGGGGCCGGACGGCACCTCGTCCAGGAGCAGTGCGTTGCGGACCTCGTCCACGAGGTACTCGGCGACGCCGTAACGGTCGGACTCGACGGTGAGCTGGTACGGGTCGTTCGGCTCCCCGAGTCTGCCGCCGGTCGCCTGGAGCAGGGGGTCGGCGCCGTCGCGCAGTCTGAGCCTCAACCGCCCGGTCTTCCTGCCCTGTTCGAAGGAGATGCCCGCCAACGCGCCGAGCGGGACGGTCAGTTCACCCAAAGTCCTGCGGAGCAGGCTGACGTTCCTGTCGCGCCCGGGAGTCAGGCGCAGCGCGTCACCGTCGAAGATCCAGGTGCCTTCCCTCTGGATGATTTCCGCCATAGGGGGGATTCTTTCACCGGCTGTACGGGGAGGGTGGTCTATACCCATTAGAAGGGAGCGCATGTGAGACAGCACAGAACGCCCCGTCTTCTCAGTACGTTGCTGCTTGTGGCGGCAGCGTCCATCTCCGTCGTCGGCGCGGCACCCCCCACTGCCGACCGGACCGTCACGCCGCTCGGCCAGGTGATCCCGGCCCCCGCCTCGGTCGACGCACACGGAACCCCGTACCGCATCACCGCCGACACCCGCATCCGCGTGGACGAGTCGGGCGAGGTCCGCAAGGTCGGCGAGTATCTCGCGGACCTTCTGCGGCCCTCCACGGGCTACCGGCTGCCGGTCACACCGTCGGCGCACGGCGGAGGCGGCATCCAACTCCGGCTGGGAGCAAAGGAGCTGGGCGCCGAGGGCTACCGGCTCGACAGCGGCAGGTCCGGCGTCACCATCACCGCCGCCGCGCCGGCCGGCCTCTTCCACGGCGTGCAGACCCTGCGCCAACTGCTCCCGGCCTCGGTGGAGAAGGACTCCACGCAGCCCGGCCCCTGGCTGGTCGCGGGCGGCACCATCGAGGACACCCCGCGCTACGCCTACCGTGGCGCGATGCTCGACGTGGCCCGGCACTTCTTCACCGTCGACCAGGTCAAGCGCTTCATCGACGAGGTCGCCCTCTACAAGGTCAACAAGCTGCACCTGCACCTCAGTGACGACCAGGGCTGGCGCATCGCCATCGACTCCTGGCCGCAGCTCACCACCTACGGCGGCTCGACGCAGGTCGGCGGGGGCCAGGGCGGTTACTACACCAAGGCCCAGTACAAGGAGATCGTCCGGTACGCCTCCTCGCGCCACCTGGAGGTCATCCCTGAGATCGACATGCCGGGGCACACCAACGCCGCGCTCGCCTCGTACGCCGAACTGAACTGCGACGGGGTCGCCCCGCCGCTCTACACCGGCACGAACGTCGGCTTCAGCTCGCTGTGCGTGTCGAAGGACGTCACGTACGACTTCGTGGACGACGTGATCCGTGAGCTGGCCGCGATCACGCCGGGCAAGTACCTCCACATCGGCGGCGACGAGGCCCACTCCACGCCGCACGCCGACTTCCAGGCCTTCA
The DNA here is from genome assembly GCF_044744645.1 of Streptomyces sp. NPDC087263. NCBI lineage: Bacteria > Bacillati > Actinomycetota > Actinomycetes > Kitasatosporales > Streptomycetaceae > Streptomyces > Streptomyces sp. NPDC087263. The sequence continues at coordinate 38,604 of NZ_JBIUYT010000011.1, read as the reverse complement.
TGGACCGGGTGCAGCCCATCGTCGCCAAGTACGGCAAGACGGTGATCGGCTGGCACCAGCTGACCGGGGCGTCCCCGGCGCCCGGGGCGCTGGCCCAGTACTGGGGCCTGGACGGCACCAACCCGGCGGAGAAGGAGCAGGTCGCGGCGGCGGCGCGGAACGGCACCGGGCTGATCATGTCGCCGGCCGACCGGGCCTACCTCGACATGAAGTACACCAAGGACACGCCGCTGGGGCTGACCTGGGCGGGCTATGTGGAGGTGCAGCGGGCGTACGACTGGGATCCGGGCAACTACCTTGCCGGTGTGCCCAGTTCGGCGGTCAAGGGCGTCGAGGCGCCGCTGTGGAGCGAGACGCTGGTGACCTCGGCGAACATCGACTACATGGCGTTCCCCCGGCTGCCCGGTGCGGCCGAGCTCGGCTGGTCGCCCGCGTCCACGCACGACTGGGACACGTACAAGGTGCGGCTCGCGGCGCAGGCGCCGCGCTGGGACGCGTTGGGGATCAACTACTACAGGTCACCCCAAGTGCCCTGGTCCACCGAGTAGTTGATGGGGTAGCGGTGGGACTCAGGAGGGGACCGCTGTCTCCTGAGCCCCACCCGTCTCAGAGACCCGCGATCGGGTTCTTCAGGTTGCCGACGAGCTGGAGGGCTCCGGACGGGTCGGCGAGGTCCACCATCTGCTTGTTGTTGCGGAGTTGGAGGCGGTTGAGGCAGGACAGCGCGAACTCCGGCGCGAACATGTCGTACTGCCGGAACCTGTCGGCGAGTTCGGGATTCGCGTCCTGGTAGGCGCGCACCGACTCGGCGACGGTCCGCCAGAAGAGGTCCTCGTCGAGGATGCCCTCGGTGTCCAGGTCCGCCGCGAGGAAGCGGAAGAAGCAGTCGAAGACGTCCGTGAAGATCGACAGGAGCTTCTTGTCCTCGGGGACGTCGACGCGGATCCGCTCGACGGCCGGCGGCAGTACCGCCTGCGGGTCAAGGACCGCGATCTCCTCGGCGATGTCCTTGTAGATCGCCCGCTGCACGACGCCGTCCTTGAGGACCAGGATGACGTTCTCGCCGTGCGGCATGTACACCAGGTCGTAGGCGTAGAAGCTGTGCAGCAGCGGGGTGAAGTAGGCGCGCAGATAGCGGCGCAGCCACTCCACGGGGCTCAGCTCCGACCGCTCGATCAGCGCGCCCGCGAAGGACCTGCCCTCGTGGTCGACATGGGCGAGGGAGGCCATCGTCGCCAGGGTCTCGCCCTCCTGGAGAGCGGGCACCGGGCTCTCGCGCCACAGGGCGGCGAGCATCTTGCGGTACGGGGAGTAGCGGTCGGTGGCGGCCTCGTACTCCAGGTGGCGGTAGCCGACGGCGGCCCGCTCGCGGATGACCGACAGGCCGGTCGACCTCAACACCGGGTCGTTCTCGACGAGTTGGGCGAGCCAGTCGTTGATCGCCGGGGTCGCCTCCATGTACGCGGCCGAAAGCCCGCGCATGAAGCCCATGTTGAGGACCGAGAGCGCCGTTTTGACGTAATGCTTCTCGGGGTGCGACGTGTTGAAGAACGTGCGGATCGACTGCTGGGCCAGGTACTCGTCCTCGCCCTCTCCGAGGCAGACCAGGTGCCGCTGCGCGACCTCCGCCGCGAACGTCACCGACAGCTTGTTCCACCACTGCCAGGGGTGGACAGGGATGAGGAGGTAGTCGTCGGCGTCGAGGCCCTGTTCGGCGAGGGTCTTCGCAAACCGCTCGACGGTCTCCGCGCCCAACTCCTCGCGCAGGAACGGCTCGTACTCGATGCCCACGCCCGCCGTGAACGCCGCCCGTGAGCGGTGCGCGGCCAGCCACACCAGCCGGACCGGGCTCGCGGTCTCGGGGGCGTACGACAGATAGTCGTGCACGCCGAAGCCGAGCCGCCCGTTGTTGGCGACGAAGCAGGGGTGGCCCTCGGTCATGCCGGTCTCGATCTCCTGGAAGCCGCTCCTGGCGAGCTCGGCGACCGGGATCTGCGGCTTGGTGAGCTTGAAGCAGGTGCCCGAGAGGGTGGAGGAGATCTCCTCCAGATAGACGGGCAGGACCTCGTCGCTCAGGCCGAGGGTCTGCTTCAGCTCGATGAAGAAGTCCAGGGCGGCGAGCGGGAGTTCAGCGCCGTCGCGGTGGCGGGTGATCGACTCGGCGTCGACCTGCCAGTGGTCGAGCGCGCGGAGGCGGGCGGTGAAGCGGTAGCGGGTCAGCCCGTCGTCGCTGCGGACGACGTACTGGTCCTTGCCCTCGGCCTCCGGTGTGATCAGCCGTTCGTGCGCGAACTCGGCGAGCGCCTTGCGGACGAGCAGCCGGTTGGCGCGGTCCCAGCGCTCGGGGGAGAGGTGCGCCACGGCGTCGGACAGGGTCATATCGCCACACTCCGTACTTCTCGTATCGCGGCGTCGAACTGTTCACGCGTGCAGAAGCTCAGCAGCGCGCGCTTCTCGGGCTTGTCGATCTCGCGCTCGGGGACGAAGCCGACGGCTTCGTTGAGCGCGTGCACCGCCTTGTTGCTCACATCGGGTTCGACGACCACCCGGTGGGTGGCGGGGTCGGCGAACAGCTCCGTCATGACGGCGGTGATCACCGACCGGGTGAAGCCGTGCACGGGCGTGTCCGTCGGCGCGACCAGGAAGTGCATGCCGACATCGCCCGGCTGGGGCTCGTACAGGCCGACGAGTTCGACGTACCGCGGGTCGTAACTCTCCATCAGGAAGACGGGTTCACCGTCCAGCAGACCGAGGAACGCGTGGTGGTGCTCGGCGGCCGCGATGGCCATGTACTCCCGCTCCACGTCCTGGAGCCTGGCGTCCTGCATCATCCAGAACGCGGACTTGGGGTGCGTGACCCAACGGTGCAGCAGCTCGGCGTCCTTGAAGGGATCGAGGGCGCGGATGGTGAACGTGCCGATGTCGGTGGCGGTCATACGGCTCGTACGACTCCCGCGGCTGAGAGGGCTCATACGGCGAACTCCTGGAACGCGATCGTCTTCTCGACCGGGTAGTACTCGGTGCCGAGCAGCTCGCGGATGATGTACGCGTTGCGGTACGCGCCCATGCCGAGGTCCGGCGAGGTGATGGAGTGCGTGTGGACGCCGGCGTTCTGGAGGAAGATCCCGCGCCCGGTCGTGTCGATGGCGTAGTTGCGGGCCACGTCGAAGTTGCCCCGGGAGTCGTAGCGCAGCCGGTCGTGGACCGGCTTGAGGAACTCGGGCTCGGCGTACTTGTAGCCGGTGGCGAGGATCAGACCCTGCGAGCTCAGCTCGTACTCCTTGCCCTGCTCCTCCTGACGCAGACCGAGGGTGTACGTCCCGTCGCGGTAAGCCGCCGTGTCGAGCGAGGAGTTGGTGAGCAGCCGGGTGGGGACCGGGCCGCCGCCGACCTTCTTCTGGTAGAGCAGGTCGAAGATCGAGTCGATCAGCTCGCCGTCGATGCCCTTGAACAGGCCCTTCTGCTCCGTCTGGAGGCGGTAGCGGGTCGGCTCGGGCAGCGCGTGGAAGTAGTCGATGTACTCCGGGGACGTCATCTCCAGCGTGAGCTTGGTGTATTCGAGGGGGAAGAAGCGCGGCGAGCGGGTGACCCAGTTGAGCTGGTAGCCGTGGACGTCGATCTCGCTCAGCAGGTCGTAGTAGATCTCGGCGGCGGACTGCCCGCTGCCGACGAGCGTGATCGACTCCTTGCGCTGTAGCTCCTGCTTGTGCTGCACATAACGGGAGTTGTGGATGAAGTCGCCGCCGAGTCCGGCGCAGGCCTCGGGTATGTACGGCGGGGTTCCCGTGCCCAGGACCAGATGCCGGGCGCGGAACTCCTCACCGGCCTGCGTGCGGACGACGTACACCTCGTCCTCGTGGCTCACCTCGGTGACCGTCGTGTCGAAGCGGACGCTGGAGAGCTTCGAGGCCGCCCAGCGGCAGTAGTCGTCGTACTCCAGCCGCAGCGGATAGAAGTTCTCGCGGATGTAGAAGGAGTACAGACGGCCCGATTCCTTCAGGTAGTTGAGGAAGGAGTACGGGGAGGTCGGGTCGGCGAGAGTGACCAGGTCCGACATGAACGGGGTCTGGAGGTGCGCGCCGTCCAGGAACATCCCGGAGTGCCACTCGAAGTGGGGCTTGGAGTCGAGGAAGACGCCGTCCAGTTCGGCGATCGGCTCGGTGAGGCAGGCGAGGCCGAGATTGAAGGGGCCCAGTCCGATGCCGATGAAGTCGTGTGTTTTCACGGCGGATTCAGGAAGCGCGGTCAAGGGACTCTCCAAGGTACTGCTCGGCATGGCCGGCGATCAGATCGAGTACGGCGGTGATGTCGTCCGTCGTGGTCTCGGGGTTGAGCAGGGTGAACTTCAGGTAGTGCCGCCCGCCGACCTTCGTGCCCGCGACGACGGCGTCACCGGAGGCGAACAGGGCTTTGCGGGCGTACAGGTTGGCGCGGTCGATCTCGGAGGGATCGGTGACCGCGCTCGGGATGTAGCGGAAGACGAGGGTGGAGAGGGAGGGCGCGACCACGACGTCGAAGCGCGGGTCGGCGGCCAGCAGTTTCCAGCCCTCGGCGGCCAGGTCGCAGACCTCGTCGAAGAGTTCGCCGATCCCGTCGGCGCCCATCACCCGGAGCGTCATCCACAGCTTGAGCGCGTCGAAGCGACGGGTCGTCTGGAGGGACTTGTCCACCTGGTTGGGGATACGTTCCTGCACCGCGCGGACCGGGTTGAGGTACTCCGCGTGATACGTGGCGTGCCGCAGGGTGGCGGCGTCCCGGACCAGCACGGCGGACGAACTCACCGGCTGGAAGAAGGACTTGTGGTAATCAACGGTGACGGAGTCGGCGCGCTCGATGCCGTCGATGCGGTCCCGGTTCTTCAGGGAGGCGAGCAGCCCACAGCCGTAGGCGGCGTCGACGTGCATCCAGGTACCGAACTGCGAGCACAGCTCGGCGATTTCGGGCAGCGGGTCGATGGAGCCGAAGTCGGTGGTCCCTGCGGTGGCGACGACGGCCATGGGGACGAGACCGGCGCTCTTGCAGCGCTCCAGTTCGTGGGCGAGCGCGACCGTCTGCATCCGCTTGTCGTGGTCGACCGGGATCGAGACGACGGAGTCAGCGCTCAGGCCGAGGAGTTTGGCCGACTTCCTGACGCTGAAGTGGCTGACCTCGGAGGCGAAGATCCGCAGTTTGGCGAGGCTGTCCGGATACTCCCACCCTGCCCGCCCCGGCTTGACCTCCTCGCGGGCGAGCAACAACGCCTGGAGGTTGGACTGCGAGCCGCCGGAGGTGAACACGCCGTCGGCGGCCGGGCCGAGGCCGATGCGCTCGTTGGTCCAGTCGATGAGCTTGCGCTCGATGAGGGTGCCGCCGGCCGACTGGTCCCAGGTGTCCAGGGAGGAGTTGACGGCCGAGAGGACCGCCTCGCCGACCACGGCCGGGATGACGACCGGGCAGTTGAGGTGCGCGAGGTAGCGCGGGTGGTGGAAGTAGATCGCGTCCCGGAGGTAGACCTCTTCGAGTTCGTCGAGGGCCGCCGAGGTGTCGTGCAGCGGGCGGTCCAGGTCGATCTGCTCGATACGGGGGGCGAGGGCGTCGACCGTGACGCCGGTGAACGGACGGTCGGTGGTGGCGAGTTTGGCCGCCACCCGCTCTATACCTTCGGTCGCGGAGCGGCGGTACCGCTCCGCGGTCGTGTCGTTGAGCAGGTGCGAGCGCATGTGGGGGTCCTCCGTGCGGGGAGTGTCCGGGCGGGACATGAGGGACGGAATCACGTCTTCAACTTAGGTTAGCCTAACCTAACTCGATCGTGTCACCCCGTCCCGGTGACGTCTTTCTGTCCCGGGGGTGACGAACGGCTCGTCGGGGGGTGCGGGGTTGGTTCTGGGCCGGGAGTGGCTGAGGGTCGCGGGTTGCCGTGGTCCTGGGCCGGGAGTGGCTGAGGGTCGCGGGTTGCCGTGGTCCTGGGCCGGGAGTGGCTGAGGGTCGCGGTTGCTCCCGGTCAGGAACCGCGGATCACTCCTGCTCGCGCAGTTGCTCCTCGGCCAGCCCGCGGCGCCAGTAGCCGACGAAGGTGATGTGTCTGCGGTCGATCCCGCGCTCGCGCACGAGATGGCGCCGCAACTCCTTCACCTGGCCGGACTCGCCCGCGATCCAGACGTACGGCCGTTCGGCGGGCGGGAGTTGGGCGGCTCGCACGGCGTCGACGGCCATGGGGGAGCGGTCGTCCCGTACGAGCCAGCTGATGTCCGCGTCGGCCGCGATCACCAGGTCCTGGATGTCGTCCGTGTGCTCGACCTCCAGCCAGGCCCGGGCGCGGGTGCCGGCCGGGAGTGCTTCGAGGATGGCGGAGGCGGCGGGTACGGCGGTCTCGTCGGCCCAGATGACCACCAGGTCGGTGTCCCCGGGCGGCCGGAAGCGGATCGCTCTGTTGTCCTCGATCGCCGGTCCGAGCAGCAGGACGCGGTCCCCGGGGGCCGCTTCGTATGCCCAGCGGGAGGCGGGCCCCGCGGGTGTCGCCGCCCCCGGTTCGACGCCGTGCAGCACGAAGTCGATGTCGATCTCGTCGGGGTCGCGCCGCAGCGCCCGCAGCGTGTACGAGCGCATCACCGCCCGTACGTCGTCCGGGAGTTCGCGCCAGCCCTGCCACCAGTCGTCGCCCAGCTCGATCGGGACGCGGGGCTCGGCCTGGCCCGGGTGCGGCAGGAAGAGGGAGAGGCTCTGGTCCTGGCCGCCGGAGGCGAACGCGCGCAGGTCAGGGCCCGCGAAGGTCACCCGGGCCAGCGACGGGCCGAGCCGTCTCGTCCGCAGGACCTGGAGAGAGAAGAAACGGAACGGGGCGGCTACGGCCGTCGGCATGAGAGCTCCTGAGGTGTGGTCAGGGTGCGCTGTTGCTGTTGCTGTCGGGGTCGCTGTCCGGGGTGGTCAGGCGACCTTCTTGGCGTTCTCGATGGCCTCGGCGAGGCTGTCGAGAAGCGGGGTGCACTTGTCGTACGAGATGATCGGCTCGGGGGAGCGTGGGATGACCTGGCCTGCCTTGACGGCGGGCAGCTGCTTCCAGGTCGCCTCGGTGATGTCGGCGGGCTGGATGGTCGCGGAACGGTCGTCCATCATGATGATGTCCGCCGGGTACTTGTCGACGTTCTCCCAGCTCAGGCTCTCGTACCAGCCGCCGCTTGCCTTGAGGACCTTGGGGTCCGGCTCGACGATGTTCACGCCGAGCGCCTTGAAGTACTCCAGGTCGATGGAGAGGTTCGAGCCGGAGACGTAGAAGATGTCCTGGCTGGCGGAGCCGGCGAGCACCTTGATGTCGGGGTGCGCCTTGGCGGCGGCGCGCAGCCGCTCGGCGGCCGTCTCGAACTTCTTCTTCGCGTCGACGACCTTCGCGGCCTTCACATCGGCGCCGAGCGACTCGGCGAGCGCGTACATGCGCCCCAGCGACACGGGCAGCTGGCGGTCGTAGACGGAGATGCCGACGCTCGGGGCGAGCTTGAGGATCTTGTCCTTGGACTCCTCGGGGACGTACCAGAGGGTGCCCGCGTCGTCGAAGAGGGTGGAGATCAGGACGTCGGGGGTGAGAGCGGCGTACTTCTCGATGTTGAACTGGCCCCACTCGTTGCCGAGGATCGTCACCTTGCTGATGTCGATGTCGCCGGCCTGCACGTCGGCCTTGCCGTCCGCGGTCTTGGTCGGGCCGAAGACGCCCTTGACCTCGACGCCGTAGTCGAACAGCGCGGCGGCGACGCCGATGAACGCGACGATGTTCGCCGGTGTCCTGTCCAGCTTCACCGTCGTGCCACGGTCGTCCTTGAACGTCCAGGGACCGGCCGCCGCAGCCTTCGTCTCGTCCGCCGAGCCACTGCTGGTCGAGTCGTCGTCTCCGCAGGCGGCGAGAACGGCACCGAGGCCGAGGGCGCCGCCGGCGGCGAGGATGCCGCGACGGGGGAGGTGGGTGGCACGGGCGTTGGACATGTGCGGCTGCTTTCGACACGGGGCGGGAGCGCCCGCCTGACAGGTTCGAAGGTAGGTTAGCCTAACCTCATAAGGTGTCCAAGGGGTGAGGCTTCCCCCTGTGCCCTGTGAGTTGCCGGCAGGAGTGTGTGCGCGTCCGCGCGCCACGGAGCCGATCGGGCGTGAAGCCTCAACTCCCTTCCATCCCCTGGGTGTTCATCCTTTCCTTGTCGTCCGCTGTGACTGAGCGCTTCAGATGGCGGGGTTCGCCATCTGAAGCGCTCAATCTGTCGGGGTCGCACCTGGGGACGACGTCGAGCCGGCCTCAGTCGAGCCCGGCCAATTCGGCGATCGTTCCGCCAAGCACCCGGTCGCGTACCTCGCCCGGGCTGGTGACCCGCTCCACCATTGCCCGGGCCAGGACCGGGTCGCCGTACGGGGCGTCCGAGCCGAACAGGGTCCGGTCCGGAATCTCCTTGATGGCCAGCCGGACCGCGAAGATGATGTTGGCCGTGGACAGCTCCAGGTACATGTTCGGGGTGTCCCGGACCAGCTCGACAGCCTCCATCCAGTTCAGCCCTCCGAGCTGGCTGACCACCAGCGGAACGGTCGGATACCGGCCGGCGAGCGCCGCCAGCGTCCTCAGATCGGCCGCTGTGGTCGGGGCGAATCCGTGCACGACCACGGGCAGCCGACCGTGATCGGCCGCCGCCTGGAGCACCGGTTCAATCACCCCTGCCCGTCCCGGCGGCGGCGTCAGCTCACCGATCCCGTGCATCCCCCGCCCGACGACCTCGCGTTCCACGGTCGCGGCAATCTGTTCCGGCTCCAGGTCCAGCGGTACGGACAGGAAGCCGATGAACCGCTCCGGCTGTGCGGCGAGTGCGGCGTCCAATTCCCGCCACGCGCCGCGATGCCCCTCGGTCGTGCCGGCCCGACCCCCGATGGCCTCGTCCAGGATCGCCATCTCCCGGCGCAGGGAGGTAAGGTCACCGGCCCGCTCCGGGTGTGGGCGGGTGGCGAACAGCACGGCGCGGTCCACCCCGGCCTCGTCCAGTAGCCCCACATGTGCCTCGATGGGGTCGTGGACGTGGCTGTGTGCATCGATGATCAATGATTCACTCCCTCGGTGACGATCGGCCCGGAATGCGGCCGACCAGTGCACTGTTGCTCCCTGACACTGTGGGAAGGTCAAGCTGAAGGGAGCTGGCCGGTGCTGATCGGGGAGCTGTCGCGTCGTGCCGGAGTCAGCGAGCGCCTGCTGCGCTACTACGAGCGGATGGAGTTGATCCACTCAGAGCGCCGCGCCAACGGCTATCGCGAGTACGACGACCAGACGGTGGAGACGGTGCGGCGCATCCGCGCCCTGCTGGCAGCCGGCCTCCCCACCCGCATCATCCGCCAGGTCCTCCCCTGCGCCTTCGACGAGGCGACGCTGCGCCCCTGTTCCGGCGTTCTCACCAGCCTCCGCGACCAGCTGAACGTCCTCGACCAGCGTGCCGCCGACCTGGAGACCGCGCGTCGCCTTCTGCGCCAGACAATCGCCGCCACCGAGAACGCAGCAAACTAAGACCGGATGTCGGGCGCCCGAGTCCCGCGCATCGCTAAGTTCTCGCAGGTGAGAAACCGTGGTCACCCTCCGGTCCGCCGGACCAAGGACTCAGGCCCGCCAAGTCGGACGCTCATCCGCCAACTGAAGCACTCAGCCACATCCGCTGTACGGCGCCCGCGGCTCGGCCTTGCATGATCATGCGTTCTATTGCATAATCTTGCCATGTCCAAGGTTCTCACCTCCCTCCCCACCGGCGAGCGCGTCGGCATTGCCTTCTCCGGCGGCCTCGACACCTCGGTCGCCGTCGCCTGGATGCGCGACAAGGGCGCCGTGCCGTGCACGTACACCGCCGACATCGGCCAGTACGACGAGCCCGACATCGCGTCCGTGCCCGACCGTGCCTTCGCGTACGGCGCCGATATCGCCCGGCTCGTCGACTGCCGTGCCGCGCTGGTGGAGGAAGGTCTTGCGGCGCTCGCCTGCGGCGCCTTCCACGTCAGGTCGGGCGGGCGCCCGTACTTCAACACCACTCCGCTGGGTCGTGCGGTGACGGGCACGCTGCTGGTGCGGGCCATGCTCGAGGACGGCGTGCAGATCTGGGGCGACGGCTCCACGTTCAAGGGCAACGACATCGAGCGGTTCTACCGGTACGGGCTGCTCGCCAACCCGCACCTGCGGATCTACAAGCCCTGGCTGGACGCGGACTTCGTCACGGAGCTCGGCGGCCGCAAGGAGATGTCGGAGTGGCTGCTCGCGCACGAGCTGCCGTACCGGGACTCGACGGAGAAGGCGTACTCCACGGACGCCAACATCTGGGGCGCCACGCACGAGGCCAAGACCCTGGAGCACCTCGACACCGGCATCGAGACGGTCGACCCGATCATGGGCGTGCGGTTCTGGGACCCGTCGGTGGAGATCGCCACGGAGGACGTGACGATCGGCTTCGACCAGGGCCGCCCGGTCACCATCAACGGCAAGGAGTTCGCCTCCCCGGTCGACCTCGTCATGGAGGCCAACGCGATCGGCGGCCGGCACGGTCTGGGCATGTCCGACCAGATCGAGAACCGGATCATCGAGGCCAAGAGCCGCGGTATCTACGAGGCGCCCGGCATGGCGCTGCTGCACATCGTCTACGAGCGCCTGGTCAACGCGATCCACAACGAGGACACCGTGGCCGCGTACCACAACCAGGGCCGCCAGCTCGGCCGGCTGCTCTACGAGGGCCGCTGGCTGGACCCGCAGGCGCTGATGGTGCGTGAGTCGCTGCAGCGCTGGGTCGGCGCGGCGATCACCGGCGAGGTGACCGTGCGGCTGCGGCGCGGCGAGGACTACTCGGTCCTCGACACCCGGGGCCCCGCCCTCAGCTACCACCCGGACAAGCTCTCCATGGAGCGGACCGAGGACTCGGCGTTCGGCCCGGTCGACCGCATCGGCCAGCTCACCATGCGCAACCTCGACATCGCGGACTCGCGCGCGCGGCTCGAACAGTACGTGAGCCTCGGCCTCGTCGGCACCGCTCACCCCACGCCGATCGGCGCCGCGCAGGCTGCCGCGACCGGCCTGATCGGCGCCATGGACGAGGGCGGCGCCGAGGCCATCGCGTCACGCGGCGAGGCTCCTGATGAGGAGAGGTTGCTGGACCGGGCGGCTATGGAGTCGGGGACGGACTGAGCCGGGGGCCGGTCGCCGGGGCCAGTCACCGGGTTCGGTCACGGGGGCCAGTCCCCGGGATCGGTCACCGGGTTCGGTCGTTGGCCTGGGCTGCGGGCCCCGGCGGATTCATTCCGCCGGGGCCCGCCGGTCTTGAGGCATCTCATAACCTTGGCGGTCAGCGACCCCAACAGAGAAAGCGAACGCAGCGCTTCATGAACAGTTCCGGTATACGCCGCTGTGGTGCCCGCACAGCCCGTACTGGTGCCTTCGCGGCCGTGTTCCTTCCCCTTTCCCTGGTTGCCGGTTGCGGCGACTCCACCACTTCCGGTGGTGAGGACGGTGAGGGCTCGGCCTCCCCTTCGACTGCCCGGAGCGTGTCCGAGGCGCTCACTGCCGCTCAGTTGGACAAGTTGTCTCTGGCCGCGAGTGACCTGAAGGGCTTCCTCGTCAAGGAGCCGGGCGCGGCCGAGGTGCTCACGCAGGAGGACGTGCGTACGGGCGAGGCGGACTGTGCGGCGGTCAGCCAGGTCATGTGGGGTGTGGCCTTGGGCGATCCGGCGGCCACCGCACTGCGGCGGGTGACGTCCGAGCTCGACAACGCGGCGATCGACGCTGCGGACTCCGAGGAGGAGTTGGATGCGGCGTTGGCGGTCACCAGCACCACCGTGAGCCTCGCTTCGTACGACAGTCCGGAGCAGGCGCGGACGGCATTCAAGTCCCTCAGCAGCGGGATCGCCGAGTGCGACGGAGGGTTTCAGTCCGGCGCCATCGGTACGGGCGACACCGGCAAGGTGAGTTCGGATACCCCGCCCGAAGTGGGTGGCGAGACTGTCGCCTTCACCGCGACGCTCGGTCAGGACGACGGGGGCCTCCTGGGCCCGACGAGGGCCGTGGTCTTCCGCCATGGCAGCACCATCGCCCAGTTCAGTACCGTGAACCCCAACGCTGGGGTGTCGGACATCGACTTCGACGTTCCGAGCACTCTGGTCGAAGCCCAGGACGCGAAGTTGGGCTGAGAAGCCTGGGCCGAGTTCAAGTGCTGTCCCGTAGCTGGTGACTGCGGTCCAGGGCAGGGCGGCTGGAGTGCGGAAACGGTGTGGCCGTGCGGCTCGCCGTGCCGGTATCGTCCGGTCTCCTGATCAGCCGTTTCGGCGGCTTTCGACATGCAGAGAGCGATGCCCGTGACCAGCCGGCAAGCAACGACGACCCTATGGCGCCCGACCGGCCCCAAGGAGCTGGACCTGGTCCGGGAACTGAACTGGCGCGCCTGGCCGCCCCGCCTCCCCGAGCAGCCGATCTTCTATCCGGTCCTCAACGAGGACTACGCGGTCAAGATCGCGAGGGACTGGAACGTGAAGTACGACGGCGCCGGCTTCGTCACGCGCTTCGAAGTCGAGTCGGATTTCCTCGGCCGGTATCCCATCCAGCAGGTTGGCGGACGGACGATCCTCGAACTGTGGGTTCCGGCCGAGGAACTCGACGAGTTCAACGCCCATATCGTCGGTGAGATCCAGCTGGTTCACGAGTTCACCGAGGGGCGACAGGCGTACTGACGAGCGGGGATACACAGTGCGATGATCAGGTTCGACTCGATGTGCCCAGATGCGCCGACCGTCCCTTCTATGGGCAACGTCCTGCGTCGGTGCTCTATGGAGCCAGGAAGCGCTCCACCTTCTGTTGCAGGTCAGGGGGGAAGCCGGCCAACGTCGAGACGATCACGCGCAGCTCTCGGCCGAGTCCGGGAAACTCGGCCCAGACCGATGGGTTCCTGGTGAGGACCGCGGACAGCAGATCACCTTCGTACATGTGCCCCTCTGCCATCGGGTTCTCCCGCAGTACCTCCACTGCCAGTGGCAGGAGGTAGGGCAGGCCTATGTCCTGCGCGATCAACAAGCGCATGTCCTCGATGGTCAGTGCGCCGATCGGCCGACGCCGCAAGGCGTGTGCAGTAGTGATAAGACGGGTGTCGTCGGCCGACGGAGCTGGCCAACAGGCGCGTTCAAGCTCTTCGAGGGAGCGGCCACGATCCAAGGGGCGCGTCACCAAGCGATCGTCCCACGATCAGATCTCAAACGCGGTCGCAGTTCCTGGATTCCAGGATTGCTATCAGGGCGTTGAGCTGGGGTCGGCCGGTGGTGAGGACGATGCCCGGCTCGTCGCTCTCGTGGAGAAGGATTGTTCCAGCGGGGGTGGCGGCGAGGTGGATGCAGTCGGAGCCGTCCGGGCTGAAGGGGGACTTCTGCCAGGTGTGCGGGGGTATGGAGGGCACTGCTCACAGGCTCCGGATGACGGTGTTGATGAGGTCGCGGGAAGGTGCGGGCTTGAGGGCGAGGGCTTCCATGCGGTCGAGGACAGTTCGGTACTTCGCCAACTGCGCCTGTGCGTCCAGGAAGTCGCACCCGTGGTGCGTGTCCAGTTGCACAGTGCAGATCGGCCGCTGCCCAGATGTGCTCAGGTGTCGGCATGGGCCGTGCCCCCGGTGTGCCAGTCGGCACCCCCCATAGAGCACCTGTTCGACGACCCTACTCGCGTCGCCCGCCCGACCGATGACGGCCGTTGCATCCCGCGCACCCCGCGCACCCCGCGCACCCTGCGCACCTGCCGAATCAGCCCACCAACCCCTGCGAACCCGCCTTTGGCGTCCGCTGCTGTCCGAACGTCGCCGTCTTGTTTTCAGCTTCCTTGCGGCGCCCGCTGGTTGCGATCATGTCCTTACGTGTTCGGCCTTGTGTGTCGGTGATCGGTGATGTTCGGGGGTGTGGTGGAAGCCACGGTGGACGCGACGGGCGTGGAGGCGGTGGTGCGGGGTGACGCGGCGCTGCTGGAGGGCGACTTGGCCGACCTCCTTGGCTCGCTGACCGGCCCGTTGGCGCAGGGGGGAGTGGGGGCGCCGACATCCGTGTACGAGGCGGCGCTGCGGCGGTCCCTGTACGGGCCGGTCGCCGATGCCGTCGGATCCAAGGTGGGGCAGCAGGCGCTGCCGTCCACCGGCGGCGGAGCTCCGCTGCGCCCTTCGATGGTGTACTGGGCCTACCGCAACTACCGAGGCTTCCCTGACGAGTTCGGGAACGAGGCTGCGTCGGCGGACCTGGCGGTGGTCCGTCGTGCGGCAGTGGCGGTACGGATCCTGCTGAAGGCCGCGGTCGCGCTCGACGACATCCAGGACGGCAGCGACGTCCGCTACGGCGAGGCCGCACTCCACGTCACCCATGGCACACCGCTCGCCCTCAACACCGCGTCCTGGCTGATCACCGCCGCGCTGCGGTATGCCGCCGATCCGGCCGTCGTGGAGAGCCTGGTGGGGGCCGTCGGCAAGGGGTTCACCGGTCAGGCTGTCGACATGTCCACGCGTTCGGCGCGCACCCGCGCCGAACTGTTGGCCGCGCCCCACGACGCACGCGTCGAGTTCTGGGAGTCGATGTCCGCCCTCAAGACCGGCACACTGTTCCGTATGCCGCTCGACGCGGCGGTGGCAGGCCTGCGCGTCGAGGAGGCTGAGCGGCGCACACTGGATGACGCCATGCGCAAGCTCGGGCTGGCGAGCCAGCTGTTCAACGACCTGACCGACTTCGTGCCCGAACTCGGCGGGGCCAACACCCACGAGGACTTCGGCGGACTGAGCAACCGGGTCTTCCTCGAACTGCTCAAATCCGCGCCGCCCGTTGAGAGCACCGCGGACGAACTGGTCGGCGAGCGGCTGAAGTCGTACGTGCTCGGCCATCCCCAACTGGAGGAGACGCTCCTCGTCCTCGCGGCGGAAGCCGTGGAACTGAAGCGCGCGGCAAAGGAAGCCGTGCACGGCGTGTGCCGCTCGGACCGCAGTGCGGCGTACTTCGACGTGACGATCGAACGCAAGGGGCACCTCATCGACCGTCTCCATCAGACGGTCCGGCAGCGGAGTGGCACGTGACGACCACAGTGGTCGAGCGCCTGCGGGCGGGCACGCGTGCATCGCACGAAGCGTTGGAGGCCACCGCCTTCTCGACCTCGATGTCCGCCGGGACACTGCCACTTGAGCGCTACGTCGGGCAACTCGACGCGTACAGCGTGGTCCTGGGAGCGCTGGAGGACGAACTGTCCCGCGCGACCGACCCGTTCGTCCGCTCGGTGTGGTCGGCGGACCTGGCCAAACTCGCCCTCGTCGAGCGGGACCTGAGGTACTTCGCCGACTCCGGTACCGTCCCGAGGCCCTGGGCGGCCGCAGAGGCGCAGCTCTTCGCGCAGGACGTCCGCCTGACCGCGGCATCGGACCCCCGGGAACTGCTCGGCTTCCTCTACGTCATGGAAGGCTCCACCCTCGGCGCCCTCATGCTGCGCGAGTACGTCACCGCGGCCTACCGGCTGCACACCACGGACGGCGTCGCCTACTACAGCAGCGGCGACCGCGACCGCTGGGCGTGCTTCACCGCGCGCATGAACGAGGCCCACTCCCGGCCGGAGGACCAGGAACGCGTCATCGCCGCCGCCCAGCGGGCCTACCATCACATCGCCGTGATCTCACAGGCCCTGTCGGCAGGGCTCACGCCGGGCACGTGAACCACAGAGACGATGAGCCGCCTCGCACGAAGACCTGAAACGAGTCAGCCCGCCAGCCCCAACTCCCGCGCGATCAGCATCCGCTGCACCTCACTCGTCCCCTCCCCGATCTCCAGGATCTTGGAGTCGCGCCACATACGGGCCACCGGGTACTCGTTCATGAAGCCGTAGCCGCCGTGGACCTGGGTGGCGTCACGGGCGTTGTCGACGGCGATGGTGGAGGAGTAGAGCTTGGCGATGGCCGCCTCCTTCTTGAAGGGCTCTCCGGCGATCAGCCGGGACGCGGCGTCACGCCATCCGACGCGGGCCATGTGCGCCTTCATCTCCATGTCGGCGATCTTGAACTGGATGGCCTGATAGGAGCCGATGTTCCGGCCGAAGGCGTGGCGCTCCTTCGCGTACTTCACCGACTCGTCCACGCAGCCCTGCGCGAGCCCGGTGGCCAGGGCCGCGATCGCGATGCGGCCCTCGTCCAGGATGCGGAGGAACTGGGCGTAGCCGCGGCCCTCTTCGCCCAGGAGGTTGGCGGCGGGTACGCGTACGTCGGCGAAGGACAACTCCCGGGTGTCCGAGGCGTTCCAGCCGACCTTCGAGTACGGAGCCGCGACGGTGAAGCCGGGAGTGCCGGACGGCACGATGATCGCGGAGATGCGCGGCTTGCCGTCGGGCTTGCGGCCCGTGACCGCGGTGACGGTCACCAGGCCCGTGATGTCCGTGCCCGAGTTGGTGATGAAGCACTTGGTGCCGTTGATCACCCACTCGTCGGTGTCCGGGTCGAGCCGGGCCGTCGTACGCGTCGCGCCCGCGTCCGAGCCGCCGTCCGGCTCGGTCAGGCCGAAGGCGCCGAGGATCTCGCCCGAGCAGAGGCGGGGGAGCCACTGCGCCTTCTGGGCCTCGGTGCCGAAGAGGTGGATCGGCATGGCGCCGAGTGAGACGCCCGCCTCCAGGGTGATGGCCACGGAGGAGTCGACGCGGGCCAGTTCCTCCAGCGCGACGCCGAGGGCCAGATAGTCGCCGCCCATGCCGCCGTACTCCTCGGGGAACGGCAGCCCGAACAGGCCCATGCGGCCCATCTCGCGCACGATCTCGTACGGGAACTCGTGCCGCTCGTAGAAGTCACCGATCTTCGGCGCGACGACATCGTGGGCGAACTCCTCGACCGTACGGCGCAGTTCGTCGAGTTCGGGGGAGAGACGGTGGTCCAGGGACATGGGGATCACTCCTGGTGGGAGAGGGCACGGACAGTGCGGGACGGGCTGGGTCGGCCCAATTGGCCGGCCATCCACACGCTGGTGGCGGTGAGACGGCCGAGGTCCACCCCGGTGTCGATACCGAGGCCCTGGAGCATCCACACGAGGTCCTCGGTGGCGAGGTTCCCGGTGGCGGACTTGGCGAACGGGCAGCCGCCGAGGCCGCCCGCCGAGGCGTCGACGGTCGTGACGCCGTGCTGTAGCGCGGCCAGGGTGTTGGTGAGCGCCTGGCCGTACGTGTCGTGGAAGTGCACGCCGATCGAACTGGTCGGCACGCCCTCTTCGTTGAGCTCGGCGAGCAGGCTCTGCACATGGCCGGGCGTCGCCACGCCGATGGTGTCGCCGAGGCTCAGTTCGTCGCAGCCCATGTCGAGCAGCGCCTTGCTGACGCGGACCACCTGGTGGATGGGGACGGCGCCCTCCCAGGGGTCGCCGAAGCACATGGACAGGTAGCCGCGGACATGCAGCCTCTCCTGCCGCGCGTGGGTCACCACCGGCTCGAACATGGCCAGTGCCTCGTCGACCGTCCTGTTCAGGTTGGCCTTCGCGAAGGACTCCGTGGCGCTGGCGAAGACGGCCACGCGGGTGGCGCCCAGGGCGAGGGCCCGGTCCAGACCGCGTGCGTTCGGTACGAGGACGGGGAGGTGGACGCCTGGCAGATCCCGTACGAGGGGGAACAGCTGCTCCGCGTCCGCGAGTTGGGGCACCCACTTCGGGTGGACGAAGCTGGTGGCCTCGATGGTGGTGAGGCCCGCGTCGGCCAGGCGGCGGATGAACTCCGCCTTGATCTCGGTCGGGACCGTCGCGTTCTCGTTCTGTAGGCCGTCGCGTGCGCCGACCTCGTGGATCCGCACCCGGGCGGGAAGGTCCTGGGCCGGTACGACCATGGGGAGGCCGAGTTCGGGGGTGCTCACGCCGTCGCCTCCCCACGCACGGCTTCTGCCGGTGTGATGACCGCCAGGATCTGGTCCATGGCGACCGTTGTGCCCGGCGTGACGTCCAGCTCGCTCACGGTTCCGGCGTGCGGGGCGGAGATGACGTGCTCCATCTTCATCGCCTCGACGACCAACAGGCTCTGCCCGGCGGCCACTTCGTCGCCGACGGCGACCTTCACCACGGTCACCGTGCCGGGCATGGGAGCGGTGAGCGATTCGGCGCCGGCGTGTGCGGCGCCGGTGAGGGACGCGGCCACGGGGTCGTGGTCGCGGACGTGCCAGGCGTCGCCGTCGCGGCCCAGCCAGTCGCCGGCGCGGTGGAAGGTGTGACGTACGCCGTCCAGGACCACCGACACCCGGTCGGCGGTGACGGTGTGGGTGCCGCGCGGAACGTACTCCACGGGGTCGAGCACGCGCAGCTGGAAGCACACCGGCTTGGGTTCGCCGCCCAGCCGCCAGCCGCTCGGCACCGAGAAGGGGTCGGTCCAGCCGCTCGTGCGGGGCGTGAGGGCGTCGAGGCGGACGGCAGCCGCCGCCGCGTACACCTCCTCCGGCACCTCCGCCGGGACCAGCGAATCCGCCTCCCGCTCCACCAGCCCCGTGTCCAGCTCACCGGCCACCACCGCAGGGTGGGCGAGCAGCCGCCGCAGGAACCCGGCGTTCGTCTGCACCCCCAGCGTCACCGTCTCCGCAAGCGCCGCCCGGAGTTTGCGGAGCGCGGTCGCGCGGTCCGGACCGTACGCGATGACCTTGGACAGCATCGGGTCGTAGAGGGAACCGACCTCGCTGCCCTCGCTCAGCCCGGAGTCGGTGCGTACGCCGTCGCCCTGGGGCTCGTGCAGTGCCAGTACGGTG
The DNA here is from genome assembly GCF_044744645.1 of Streptomyces sp. NPDC087263. Lineage (NCBI taxonomy): Bacteria > Bacillati > Actinomycetota > Actinomycetes > Kitasatosporales > Streptomycetaceae > Streptomyces > Streptomyces sp. NPDC087263. Next base: position 19,894 of record NZ_JBIUYT010000011.1, on the reverse strand, counting down.
CCGCCGGAGGGGAGGAAGCCGCGCGCGGGGTCCTCGGCGCACACCCGGGCCTCGACCGCATGCCCGGTGAGCGTGATGTCCGCCTGTCCGTACGGCAGTCGCTCGCCCGCCGCCACCCGCAGCTGCCACTCCACCAGGTCCAGGCCCGTGATCAGTTCGGTGACCGGGTGTTCCACCTGGAGGCGGGTGTTCATCTCCATGAAGAAGTACGAGGAGGGGTCGCTGCCCGGCACGATGAACTCCACCGTGCCCGCGCCCTCGTAGCCGCACGACCGGGCCGCCTGGACCGCCGCCTCGCCCATCGCGGCGCGGGTGGCGGCGTCGAGGAACACGCTCGGCGCCTCTTCGATGATCTTCTGGTGGCGGCGCTGGAGTGAGCACTCGCGCTCGCCGAGGTGGACCACGTGCCCATGGGCGTCCGCCAGGACCTGGATCTCGATGTGCCGGGGGCGGTCGATCCACCGCTCGACGAGGAGGGTGTCGTCGCCGAAGGAGGCGCGGGCCTCGCGCCGGGCGGCCGCGATCTCGTCGGCCAGGGTCGAGGAGTCCCGCACCAGCCGCATGCCCTTGCCGCCCCCGCCCGCGCTGGGCTTCAGCAGTACCGGCGTACCGATCTCCCGGGCGGCGTCGGCCAGTTCCGCGTCCGTGAGCCCGCTGCCGGAGGAGCCCGGGACCACCGGGACGCCGGCCGCCTGCACGGTCTCCTTGGCGCGGATCTTGTCGCCCATCAGCGCGATCGCGTCCGCGGGCGGCCCGATGAAGACCAGCCCGGCGTCCGCGCAGGCCCGCGCGAAGGAGGCGTTCTCCGCGAGGAATCCGTACCCCGGGTGCACCGCCTGCGCTCCCGTCCGCGCGGCGGCTTCCAGGAGCCGCTCGGCCGACAGATAGCTCTCGGCGGCCGACGCGGGACCGATCCGTACCGCCGTGTCCGCCTCGCGCACATGCCGGGCGTCGGCGTCGGCGTCGGAGAAGACGGCCACCGAGCGCACGCCGAGTGAGCGCAGCGTACGGATGACCCGGACGGCGATCTCTCCCCGGTTGGCCACAAGTACCGTGTCGAACATCAGGTCCCTCACATCCGGAAAACGCCGAACTGGGTCTGCGTTTGATCTTTTTGGCCCAGGGGCGCGTTGGCGCAAGCGGTCAAGGCAAGCCCCAGCACCTGCCGGGTCTCCATCGGGTCGATCACGCCGTCGTCCCAGAGGCGGGCCGTCGCGTAGTAGGCGCTGCCCTGGCGCTCGTACTGCTCGCGGATCGGGTCCTTGAAGGCCTCTTCGTCCTCGGCGGGCCAGGACTCCCCGCGCCCCTCCAACTGGTCGCGCTTGACGGTCGCGAGGACGGAGGCGGCCTGCTCGCCGCCCATCACGGAGATCTTGGCGTTCGGCCACATCCACAGGAAGCGCGGTGAGTACGCCCGGCCGCACATCGAGTAGTTCCCCGCTCCGTAGGACCCGCCCACCACCACGGTCAACTTGGGCACGCGGGTGCAGGCGACGGCCGTGACCATCTTGGCGCCGTGCTTGGCGATGCCACCGGCCTCGTACTGCCGCCCCACCATGAACCCCGAGATGTTCTGGAGGAAGACCAGGGGGATGCCCCGCTGGTCGCACAGCTCGATGAAGTGGGCGCCCTTCTGGGCCGATTCGGAGAACAGGATGCCGTTGTTGGCGACGATCCCGACCGGGTGGCCGTGGAGGTGTGCGAAGCCGGTGACCAGGGTCTGCCCGAACTCCGCCTTGAACTCCGCGAAACGCGAACCGTCGACCACGCGCGCGATGACCTCGCGTACGTCGTACGGGGTGCGGGAGTCGACCGGCACGGCGCCGTACAGCCCGTACGGGTCGACCTTGGGTTCCGCGGAGGAGGTGACCGCCCAGGGCAGGGGCCCGCGCGCGGGGAGGGTGGCGACGATGTTCCGGACGATCCGCAGCGCGTGCGGGTCGTCCTCCGCGAGGTGGTCGGTGACGCCGGACACGCGCGCGTGGACGTCGCCGCCGCCCAGCTCCTCGGCGGTGACGACCTCGCCGGTGGCGGCCTTCACCAGGGGAGGGCCGCCGAGGAAGATCGTGCCCTGATTGCGCACGATCACGGCCTCGTCGCTCATCGCGGGCACATACGCGCCGCCCGCCGTGCAGGAGCCGAGGACGGCGGCGATCTGCGGGATGCCGGCACCCGACATCCGAGCCTGGTTGTAGAAGATCCGGCCGAAGTGCTCGCGGTCGGGGAAGACCTCGTCCTGCATGGGGAGGAAGGCGCCCCCGGAGTCCACCAGGTACACACAGGGGAGGCGGTTCTCGAGCGCCACCTCCTGGGCGCGCAGGTGTTTCTTCACCGTCATCGGGTAGTACGTGCCGCCCTTGACGGTCGCGTCATTGGCGACGATCACGCACTCGCGGCCGCTCACCCGGCCGATCCCGGCGATCACTCCGGCGGCCGGGGCCTGTCCGTCGTACAGCCCGTCCGCGGCGAGCGGGGCCAGCTCCAGGAATGGTGATCCCGGGTCGAGGAGGGTGTCCACGCGGTCGCGCGGCAGCAGCTTCCCGCGCGCGGTGTGCCGGTCGCGGGCCCGCTGGCCGCCACCCAGCCGGGCCGCGGCCAGCTTCTGCCGCAGCTCCTCGCCCAGCGCGCGATGGGCCGCCTCATTGGCGCGCCAGGCCTCCGACGCGGGGTCCCCCGCGCTCGTCAGCTCCGGTGCCTCGTGGTGCATTGCGCGGACCCCTCACCTTGTTAATGAGCGTTAACGCGTTTCCTCCAGGTTAACGACCGCTAACCTCTCTGTCTAGAATTACTTTCATGGCCACGAGAACCGACGCCCCCACCCGTCGCGAGCAGATCCTCAAGGAGGCCGCCCGGCTGTTCGCCGAGCGCGGCTTCCACGGCGTGGGAGTGGATGAGATAGGGGCCGCGGTCGGCATCAGCGGCCCCGGTCTGTACCGGCACTTCCCCGGCAAGGACGCGATGCTCGCCGAGCTGCTGGTGGGGATCAGCGGGCAGCTGCTGACCGGCGCCAAGCGGCGGGTCGCGGACGCCGACGGGAACCCTTCGGAGCAGGTCCTCGACTCGCTCATCGAGGGGCACATCGACTTCGCGCTCGACGACCGCCCCCTGATCACCCTGCACGACCGCGAGCTGGACCGCCTCCGCGACAGCGACCGCAAGCTCGTACGACAGCTCCAGCGGCAGTACGTCGAGCTGTGGGTGGAGGTCGTACGGGCGGTGTATCCGTCCCTGCCGGAGCCTGCCGCGCGCTCGGCCGTGCACTCGGTCTTCGGCCTGCTCAACTCCACACCGCACCTGGGCCGCCCGGGCTCGCTGCCGGGCCGCGCCACCACTGCCGCCCTCCTGCACCGGATGGCGCGGGGCGCCTTCGAGGCGGCGGGGGCGTGACGAGCGTCTCGGGACGGTTGCTCTGGACGCCGGTCGCGACTGCCCGGTAACCTAGGGCTGAGCAAGCGCTTAGCCATGGGAACCGCAACCATCAATGGAGCAACCCCTATGGCGAGCAACCATATACGCGAGAGCGGCGTCGGTTCAGCCGCAAAGAAGGGGTGTCGGCAGGTGCGCCGTACTGTGTTCAACGAGGACCACGAGGCGTTCCGGGAGACCCTCCGGGCCTTCATCGAGGCCGAGGTCGTCCCCGTCTACGACGAGTGGTTCGCCGCGGGCCAGGCGCCGCGCGACTTCTACTACAAGCTCGCCGAGCTCGGCGTCTTCGGCATCCGTGTCGATGAGGAGTACGGCGGCGCGGGCATCGACTCGTACAAGTTCGAGGCCGTGATGTCCGAGGAGACCGCGCGCGCGGGTGTCTCCTTCGGCGGCTCCGGTGTGCACGTGCTGCTCGGCCTGCCGTACATCAAGGCGCTCGCCACCGACGAGCAGAAGAAGCGCTTCCTGCCGAAGTTCGTCTCCGGCGAGGAGATGTGGGCCCTGGCGATGACCGAGCCGGGCACCGGCTCCGACCTCGCGGGCATGAAGACCACCGCGAAGCTCTCCGAGGACGGCACGCACTACGTCCTGAACGGCGCCAAGACCTTCATCACCGGTGGTGTGCACGCCGACAAGGTCATCGTCTGCGCCCGCACCTCCGCGCCCACGGCCGAGGACCGCCGCTTCGGCATCTCGCTCTTCGCCGTGGACACCAAGTCCGAGGGCTACTCGGTCGGCCGCAAGCTGGACAAGCTCGGCCTGAAGACCTCCGACACCGCCGAGCTGGCGTTCGTCGACGTGAAGGTGCCGGTCGAGGACCTGCTCGGCGAGGAGAACAAGGGCTTCTACTACCTCGGCGGCAACCTGCCCTCCGAGCGCTGGGGCATCGCGTTCGGCGCGTACGCGCAGGCCGCGGCGGCCGTCCGGTTCGCCAAGCAGTACGTCCAGGAGCGCGTCGTCTTCGGCAAGACGGTCGCCCACTTCCAGAACACCAAGTTCGAGCTGGCCGCCTGCCAGGCCGAGGTGGACGCGGCACAGGCCGTCGCCGACCGCGCCCTGGAGGCCCTCGACGCGGGCGAGCTGTCGCCGGCCGAGGCCGCGAGCGCCAAGCTGTTCTGCACCGAGGTCGCGCATCGCGTCATCGACCGCTGCCTCCAGCTGCACGGCGGCTACGGCTTCATGAACGAGTACCCGATCGCCCGCCTGTACGCGGACAACCGCGTGAACAGGATCTACGGCGGCACCAGCGAGATCATGAAGTCGATCATCGCCAAGGACATGGGCCTCTGACGATCCTTGATAAGGACGATGATCCTTGACAAGGACATGGGCCCGTAAGGTTCTCGAAATTACTGGCCAGTAGAAATGGCTCCATGAGTCAGGAACTTCAGTCTCTCCTCGATCTGCTCGACCTCGAGCAGATCGAGGAGGACATCTTCCGCGGCCAGTCCCGGTCCTCCGTCGTCCCCAGGGTCTTCGGCGGACAGGTCGCCGCACAGGCACTCGTCGCCGCGGGACGGACGGTCCCCGAGGACCGGTTCGCGCACTCGCTCCACTCGTACTTCCTGCGCACCGGCGACGCGGGCGCGCCCATCGTCTACACCGTGGACCGCATCGGTGACGGCCGCTCCTTCACCACCCGCCGGGTGGTCGCGATCCAGCACGGGCAGCCGATCTTCCACCTCTCCGCTTCCTTCCAGAAGCACGAGGAGGGCTTCGACCACCAGACGCCGATGCCGCCCGCGCCCGACCCCGCCACGCTGCCCACGGCCGAGGAACGGCTCACCTCGTACGAGAACCTCGACCCCGAGGTCGTGGCGAGGATCCTGGAAACACGCGCCGAGGTCGATCTGCGCTACGTCGACGACCCGCCGTACGGCAGGTACGGGCAGCCGCGCGAACCGCGCTCGCAGGTGTGGTTCCGCGCCAACGGCAAGCTCGCCGACGACCCGCTGCTGCACGTCTGCCTCGCCACCTACGTCTCCGACATGACCCTCCTCGACTCCATCCTGCTCGCCCACGGACGCGGCGGCTGGGCCGTCGGCGACGTCGTCGGCGCCTCCCTCGACCACGCGATGTGGTTCCACCGGCCCTTCCGCGCCGACGAATGGCTGCTGTACGACCAGGAGTCGCCGTCCGCGTCCGGCGGGCGGGGCCTGGGCCAGGCCCGTATTTACACCCAAGACGGACAACTGGCCATCACGGTGATCCAGGAAGGCGTGGTCCGCGTCCCACGGTGAGCGTGGCCCGGGTATGACTTGAGACATGGCTGAGGTTTCTGAGCAGGACAGCGGCGGCGGCGAGAGCACCTCCACGGTGCTCGTGGCCGCCGCGGCCAATCTGGGGATCGCGCTCGCCAAGGCCGTCGCCGGGGTGATCAGTGGGTCCAGCGCGATGCTGTCCGAGGCGGCGCACTCGGTCGCGGACACGGTCACCGAGGTGATGCTGCTGGCCGCACTGAAACGCAGCGAGAAACCGGCGGACGAGGACCACCCGCTCGGCTACGGCCCCGAGCGCTACATCTGGGCCCTCCTCGCAGCCGTCGCGACCTTCGTCGGCGGCGCGGTGTTCTCGCTCTACGACGGCATCCACACCCTCGTCGCGGGCGAGGAACTCGGCGACCCGCTGATCTCGTACATCGTGCTCGCCGTCGCCTTCCTCCTGGAGGGCTACTCCCTGCGCACCGGCGTCCGCCAGGCGCGCGGCGAGGCCGAGCGCTTCGGGGCGTCCTTCAAGCTCTACCTCCGGCACACCCCCGACACCGCCGTGAAGGCCGTCGTCCTGGAGGACACGGCCGCCCTGGCGGGCCTGCTGCTCGCCGCGGGCGGCCTGCTCGGCGGCCAGCTCACCGGCTCCGGAGTCTGGGACGGCCTCGCGTCCCTGTGCATCGGCGTACTCCTGCTGTACGTCGCCTGGGTCCTCGGCCGTTCCAACGCCGAGCTGCTCATCGGGCGCCCGCTGCCCAAGCCGATGCGGGAGCGGATCAGGGCCGAACTGCTCGCGCTGGAGCACGTGGAAGCCGTACTGGACCTGACGACCCTGGTGCAGGGGCCGCACGAGGCGCTGGTCGCGGCGAAGGTCGACTTCCGGGACGCGTCGACCGCCGCGCAGATCGAGTGGGCTTGCGAGCGGGCGGAGCAGCGGCTGCGGGAGGTGTTCCCCGCGGTGAGCCGGGTGTACCTGGATCCGACGCCCGGGTATGCGCAGCGGCGGGAGGAGGGGCTCAACCCGTGGCCGTGACGGGCGGTACCGGTGGTCAGGTTCTCCCCACCCGGACCTGTGAGCGGGGGTCGGCGGGCGGCAGGATGGGACGACCGGGCGCGCGAGGGGGAGACATGACCATGACCGAGGTGGACGGCGGTACGTGGAACTGGCGCGGGCCGGGGATTCGGGAGGCCTTCGTGGACGCCGCGGCGTCCGTCGTGGGACTGCTCGGCGAACCGGCCGTCGCAGGGGCATGGGAGAAACCCAGCGCGCTGCGGAAGTTCAGCATCGGGGGACTGGCCGGGCACACGGCCTGGCAGGTTCTGTTCATCCCGGAGCTGCTGGCCTCCCCGTCGGCCGACGGGGAGACGGTGTCGCTGCGCGAGTACTTCCTGAACCGCGTGGCGTGGATCGGCGCGGACGTCGACAGCGAGTTCAGCATCGGTATCCGGCGCAGCGGGGACACCGTGGCCGCCCTCGGCCCCGCGGAGCTGGCGGCGCGCGCCGGGGCCGTGGTGGACCTCCTGCGCGCCGGGCTGCCCGAGGCGCCGCCGAGACCGGTCCGGCTGCCGTCCTGGGACGGCTGGGCCCTCGGCCTCGACGACTTCCTCCTCACCCGGCTGCTCGAACTCGTCGTCCACACCGACGACCTGGCCTTCAGCGTGGGCATCCCGACGCCCGAACTGCCCGACCACGTCACCGAGCCGGTCGTGGAGCTGCTGGCCCGCCTCGCGGTACGACGGCACGGGACGGTTGGCGTCCTGCGGGGGCTGGCACGGGCGGAACGGGCGCCGTCGTCGATCGCCGGGATCTGAAGCGACGCGCGGTGCTCTACAGCAGACCGGCCGCGTTCAGCAGGTACGTCGTCATCGGGTCGTAGTACCGCGGGCTGGTGACGTGGTCGTCCAGCGGGATCACCACCTGGAGGGTGCCCTCGGACTCGGCGAGGAACAGGGCGGGGTCGTTGCAGTCGGCGTACCCGATGGAGTCGAGGCCCTGCTGGCCCGCGAAGCCGGCCCAGCCGTGGTCGGCGAAGACCAGGTCGGGCAGCGGCCGGCCCCCGCGCTCCAGGCCGCCCAGGATCGCGCGCATCGGCTCACCCGAATGGGTGTGCCAGAGGGTGGCGCCGTGCTCGAGCACCGCGACGTCCGCGAACTGCATCACGTACCCCTCGTCCGTCTGTAGCCCGTCCGGGATGACCACGATCTCGCAGCCGGCGGCGCGCAGGGCGGCGGCGGTCGCGCGGTGCACGTCCAGCAGGCCGCCGGGGTGCCCGGTCGCGAACAGCACGCTCTGGGTGCCGTCGGCCGCCTTGCGCAGCCGCGCCGCCGCCCGGTCCAGGGCGTCGACCGTCAGCTCCGGGTCGATGGTGTCCTGCCCGTAGCGGTACTCCGGGTCGTCGTTCACGCCGCAGCGCTCCGCCATCACCGCGAGCACGTCCTGCTCGTCGGTCCAGCGGTCACCGAGCTCAAGCCCGAGCCACCAGTTGCGCTCGCCGTTCGCCAGTTTGCGGTAGTGAGAGAGGTTGTTCTCGCGGGGCGTGGCTACGTCGCCCGCGATGCGCGTCCTGACGAGGTGGTCGACGAGCTCTTGGCGGCTGGGGATCCCGGGTATCGGCATAGGTCCATTGTGCCGTCGCTCCCGGTGCACGACCTGGATGTCCCGAACGCTGGGATACGGGTCACTTGCTTGTACGGGGGTGGGCGGGCCCCAGCTGCCTTCTCGCCGCTGGCTTGTGCGGGCCCGCCACGCCGCGCCGCGGCGTCCTTTCCCCGACCGCTCCGCGGCAGGACCATCCCGTCCGCTCCGCGCCGACCTCTCCGTCAGCCGTTCTCCAGCGGCGTTCCGGCTTCGTGCCGCCGCGCGAACCTGGAACGAGCGGCATCGTGGGCCCCGCGCAGAAGCCGCACGACCGTGTCCGTTGTCCTGTCGGCAGGATTGACCACAGAGATCCAGCTGAGTGCGCCGTATACCGGATGCGGCATCACAAGGTCGGCGGCCGCGTAGTCGCGAGGCAGGGTGAGGCTGTGCGGCATCTCCCCCGTGAGTTCCCGGAACGTGGCGCGGTCGACGTGGATGTTCACACGCCAGCGGCCCGGAGGACCCAGGTCGGAGGCGGCGTCGTCGGGGTAGTCCTTGACGACGATGGTTCCGTACGGCTGGACGTTCGGAGGCAGCCGGGCGTCGGGGGCGTAGTAGAAGAACGCATCCCCCCAAGCGAGTTCGGGGAAGTTGCCGCCCGGCTCCGGGACGATCACGAGGGCGCCGGCGAAGCCTCGCACGGTCGCGATGATCTGTTCCATACTCATGGTTCAAGTGTCACCTTCAAGTGCTGGTGTGGGGTTGGCCGATGGGCGAGCTGGTGAGCGGTTCGAGCGGTTCGCAACGGGTACCGCTCCGAACCGTCGATGTCGCAAGGGAGTCCGGGTACTCGGTGCAACAGGTCCGCGATCTGGAGCGGTTGGGAGTCATTCCCCCCGCCGGTCGATCGAGCAACGGCTACCGCTCCTACACCCCGCTTCACGTGCACGCGCTTCGTGCCTATCGAGGACTCGCAGGTGCTGTGGGGCCCGTCGCGGCCCGGCAGCTGCTCGCGGAGCTGCGAACAGAGACGCTCGCGGAGGCGGCAGCAGCGATCAACGCGGCCCATGTTCGGCTCGCCGGGGAACGGGAGGAGACTCTGCGCGCTCAACAAGCGCTGCGCGTGATCCGGGCCGAGGCCGACACCACCGGGTTCGAGCAGGAGCGCGACGCGATGACGATCACGGAGCTCGCCGCAGCGCTAGGTGTACGTCCCTCGACCCTGCGGTTCTGGGAGCAGGAAGGGCTTGTCAGCCCCGAGCGGGTGACGTCACTGCGAGCACGTCGCTATGGGGGTTCAGCGATCGGGGCGGCCCGCATCGTTGTGGCTCTCCGCGGCACCGGCTACGGCATTCCCGCAGTGCGCGAGATCATGGCCTCCCTGAACCGGCTTGACGGCCTGGACGAGGCCCAACACATCCTGCGACAACGTCTTGACCAGATCGCCGGACGGACCGTGGCGCTCCTACGAGCGGGCGCAGACCTGGCAGCCGTCGTCACGTCCGCCCAGGAGCCGACGCTCACCTAGTCCGATTAGTCCGATCCAGGCACGGTCGTGTCCCGCAACGCGAACCACAACTCCATCCGTACGTCCGGATCGTCGAGGTCGGTGCCCAGCAACGCCGCACAGCGTGCGATGCGTTGGCGGACCGTGTTGCGGTGGACGGACAGGGCCACCGCCGTGCGGTCCCAACTGCCGTGCAGGGAGAGCCAGGTGCGGAGGGTCTCGGTGAGGGCGGGGGTCGCGGCGATCGGGGAGAGGAGGGCGCGGGCATGGGCCTCGGCGTCGGACGCGGGGACGAGGTCGGCGAGGGCGGGGCGCTCGCCGTGGCGGACCAGAGCGGTACGGGTGGCGCGGGCGCGGGCCAGCGCGCGGGCGGCCTGCGTGTCGGCCGCCGCCCACTCGTGCGGTCCTGCGGGCGCGCTGACCCCGCAGGTCCAGCCCGCCTGCGGGGCGGGTTCACGGTCGCCGGGCACGAGGACGCGTACGACGTCCCCGCCCGCGTCGACCAGCGCGGAGCCCAGCGCCGCCCCGAGCGCGGACGCGGCGACGGTGTCCGGCGCGGGGCCGTCCCCGGCGGGCCGCGCGTGTACGACGACCCAGCGCTCCCCGCCGCCCAGCAGGGGGGCGACCGCCTCGGGGGAGGCCCCCAGCAGCAACCGCACGAGCGCCGCCGACCGCGCCGCCCCGCTTCCGCTCCGGTGCTCCCCGGTGAGGAGGGAGAGCAGCACGGCCGCCACGGAGGCGATGGTGTGATCCCCGGGCTCACGACGCGCCGCCTCGACCCCGACCCCGAGTACGAAGCCCTGTCCGGCCCCGAGGGCGTAGGCGGCGAGGTGGGTGCCGCCCACGGTGTCGGTGGCGGAGGAGGGGGTGGCGCCGCCCTGGATCCCTCCGGGCCGCACGACCCCGGCCAGCTCGGCGAGGGCCTGCGCGCCTGGCGCTTGTCCGCCCGGCGCCCGCTCTGCCGAGGTCTGCCCGCCCGGCCCCCGCCGGACCACCCCCCGTCCGACCACCCCCCGCCCGGCAGCCCCCTTCGGCACCGTCACCCTCCCCGCCCGAGCCAACTCCGCCCCGTCCGGTCCGTACAGCACGGCCCAGCCGCCCACGCGCTGGGCGAGCTGCCGTAGTACCGCCGGTACCGGATCCGGGCGGGCGGCGGCCGCGGCGAGGCTCTGCTGGGCCTCTGTCACGCGGCGGAGTTCCGTGTGGCGGGCCTGGGCCATGAGCTGCCAGACCGCGCGGGCCACGCCGGAGAAGGTGGTGCGGGGCGGGACCTCGATGAGTGGGAGGCCGTACGTGTCGCAGGCCGCGACGAGCGCGCGCGGGACCGTGTCGTGGACCGGGGCCACGCCGAAGCCGAGGGCCGCGCCGCCCGCGGCGACGATGCGGGCGACGTAGTCGTCGAAGTAGGTACCGGAGCCCGCCGCCTCCGGGATGTGGACACCGGCGGTGAGGAGCAGCTCGCCGCCCAGCAGATACGGGTACGGGTCCGCCATCTCCGAGGTGTGCGCCCAGTGGATCGCCGTGTCCGGATCGGATGGACCGGCGATCCGGACCAGGCCGAGATCCTCCCGGGCCAGCAACGCGGAGAGCAGCACCGGAGGGGTCGGCGGGACGGGCGGGACAGGTGAGACAGGCGGGGCGGATGCGTCCGGCACAGTGGACGTTCCCTCCATGCAGATCGTCGGCAATGGATGAAACGTACACTTCAGTGCCGCTTTCCGGCCACCTAGTGTCGTGACCGCCGGCAGCCGCGGGTACGGGCGGATGTCCCCGCGACCAGCACCGGCCAAAGCGCCCCCACACACCACCTGCACGACACGCCACCGAGCGCGCGGAGGAGCCCCCATGGCCGTCGACTACACAGTGATCGTCGTCTATCTGGCCGGCATGCTGGCGATGGGCTGGTGGGGCATGCGCCGCGCCAAGTCGAAGAGCGACTTCCTCGTCGCGGGGCGGCGCCTCGGTCCTGCCATGTACTCCGGGACCATGGCCGCGATCGTCCTCGGCGGCGCGTCCACCATCGGCGGGGTCGGCCTCGGCTACCAGTACGGGTTCTCCGGCGCCTGGATGGTGTTCACCATCGGGCTCGGACTCCTCGCGCTGTCCGTCTTCTTCTCCGCCCGCATCGCCCGCCTGAAGGTCTACACCGTCTCCGAGATGCTCGACCTCCGCTACGGCGGCCGCGCCGGAGTCATCTCCGGCGTCGTGATGTGGGCGTACACCCTCATGCTCGCCGTCACCTCGACCATCGCGTACGCCACGATCTTCGACGTCCTGTTCGACATGAACCGGACGCTCGCGATCGTCCTCGGCGGCTCGATCGTCGTCGCGTACTCGACGCTCGGCGGCATGTGGTCGATCACCCTCACCGACATGGTGCAGTTCGTCGTCAAGACCATCGGTGTACTGCTCCTGCTGCTCCCCATCGCCGTCGTGAAGGCCGGCGGGTTCAGCGAGATGAAGGCGAAGCTGCCGACCGAGTACTTCGACCCGCTGGGCATCGGCGGCGAGACGATCTTCACATACGTGCTCATCTACACGTTCGGCATGCTGATCGGGCAGGACATCTGGCAGCGCGTGTTCACCGCGCGCAGCGACACCACGGCGAAGTGGGGCGGCACGGTCGCCGGTACGTACTGCCTGGTGTACGCCGTCGCGGGCGCCGTCATCGGTACGGCGGCCAAGGTCATGTACCCGACGCTGCCCAGCGCCGACACCGCCTTCGCGACCATCGTGAAGGACGAACTCCCGGTCGGGGTCCGGGGTTTGGTGCTCGCCGCCGCCCTCGCCGCGGTGATGTCGACGTCCTCCGGCGCGCTCATCGCCTGCGCCACCGTCGCCAACAACGACATCTGGTCGAAACTGCGCGGCGCGGTGAAGCGGGACGGCGAGGAGCGCGACGAGGTCAAGGGCAACCGCGCCTTCATCCTGATCATGGGCATCGCGGTGATCTGTACGGCGATCGCGCTCAACAACGTCGTCGAGGCGCTGACCGTCGCGTACAACCTGCTGGTCGCCGGGCTGCTCGTCCCGATCCTCGGCGGACTGCTGTGGAAGCGCGGCACCGCACAGGGTGCGCTCGCCGCCGTCGTGGTCGGCGGCGGCGCGGTCATCGGCCTGATGGCGACGTACGGCATCCTCGCGAACGAGCCCATCTACTACGGGCTGCTCTCCTCGCTCGCCGTGTACGTGATCGTCTCGCTGGCCACGCCCGCGACCGACGCCGCCGTACTGGCCGCCTGGCGTGAACGCCTCGCGGGCCGGCCCGCCGAACCCTTGTCCGAGCCGGTTCCGGCTCACCCGTAGAGTCGTACTAGTAGTGCTTAGTAGTACTTAGTTGTATTTAGCTGTGCATACGCGATGTTGCGCAGGAGAGAAGGCATTTCATCATGAGCAGCAACGAGACGCCCCGCGGGCCCGTCGACTCGTCCCGCATCCCGCGGTACGCGGGCCCCGCGACCTTCGCCCGGCTGCCGCGCCTCGACGAGGTCCCCGCCGCCGATGTCGCCGTGGTCGGGGTGCCGTTCGACTCGGGCGTCTCCTACCGGCCGGGCGCCCGCTTCGGCGGCAACGCGATCCGCGAGGCGTCCCGGCTGCTGCGCCCCTACAACCCCGCCCAGGACGCCTCGCCCTTCGCCCTCGCGCAGGTCGCGGACGCCGGTGACATCGCGGCGAACCCGTTCAACATCAACGAGGCCGTGGAGAGTGTCGAGGCGGCGGCCGACGAACTGCTAGGCACCGGCGCCCGGTTGATGACGCTGGGGGGCGACCACACCATCGCGCTGCCGCTCCTGCGCTCCGTCGCCAAGAAGCACGGCCCCGTCGCGCTGCTCCACTTCGACGCGCATCTCGACACCTGGGACACGTACTTCGGCGCCGAGTACACGCACGGCACGCCGTTCCGCCGCGCGGTGGAGGAGGGCATCCTCGACACCGAGGCGCTCTCGCACGTCGGCACCCGAGGCCCGCTGTACGGGAAGCAGGACCTCACCGACGACGAGAAGATGGGCTTCGGCATCGTCACCTCGGCGGACATCTACCGCCGCGGCGCCGACGAGGTCGCCGACCAGCTGCGCCAGCGCATCGGCGACCGTCCCCTCTACATCTCCATCGACATCGACTGCCTCGACCCGGCGCACGCGCCCGGCACCGGGACGCCGGAGGCGGGCGGTATGACCTCCCGCGAACTCCTGGAGATCCTGCGCGGGTTGTCGTCCTGCAACCTGGTCTCGGCGGACGTGGTGGAGGTCGCGCCCGCGTACGATCACGCCGAGATCACCGCGGTGGCGGCGTCCCACACGGCGTACGAACTCACCACGATCATGGCCCGCCAGATCGCCGCGGCCCGTCAGGAGGCCTGACCCAAGTGACCCACGACCACGACCTGGTGCTCCGCCCCACGGCCGCCCAGACCTCGGCCGCCCTGAACCCGCCCCCCGGGCGCACCGGCGGGGACCTGGTCGTGGAGACCCTCACCGGTCTCGGCGCGACAACCGTCTTCGGCCTGCCCGGCCAGCACGCGCTGGGCATGTTCGACGCCCTGCGCCGCTCGTCCCTCCAGTACGTGGGCCTGCGTGTCGAGAACAACGCGGGGTTCGCGGCGGACGCGTACGGCCGCATCACCGGCGAGGCGGCCCCCCTGCTGCTGTCGACCGGTCCGGGCGCGCTGACCTCACTGGCCGCGCTCCAGGAGGCGGCCGCGGCCTCCTCGCCCGTCCTCGCCATCAGCAGCCAGATCCCCACCGCCGGGCTCGGCGGCGGACGCCACGGCTATCTGCACGAACTCCCGGACCAGCAGGCGTCGTTCAGGGGAGTGGTGAAGTCCGTCCACACGGTCCGCAGCCAGTCCCAGATCCCGTCGGCGATCGCGGCGGCGTGGGAGTCGGCCCTGACGGTTCCGCACGGCCCGGTGTGGGTGGAGATCCCGCAGGACGTCCTCCTCGCCGAGACGGCCCTGCCGGTGGTGACGGCGATGGACGCGACCCCCGAGGACGTCGTCCCGCGCCCCGAACTCACCGCGGTGGCAGCCCAGTTGCTGTCGCACGCCGCCCGCCCCGCGATCATCGCGGGCGGCGGCGTCGTACGGTCGGACGCGTCCGGCAAGCTCCGCCGGCTCGCCGAGAAGCTGAACGCCCCGGTCGTCACCACCTTCGGCGGCAAGGGCGCCTTCCCCTGGGAACACCCGCTCTCCCTCCAGTCCTGGCTGGAGGACCGCCACACGACCGACTTCCTGGAGGACGCGGACGTCCTGCTGGTGGTCGGCTCGGGCCTGGGTGAACTGTCCTCGAACTACCACACGTTCAAGCCCCGGGGCCGGGTCATCCAGATCGAGGCGGACCTCGGCAAACTGGAGTCCAACCACCCGGCACTCGGCATCCACGCCGACGCACGGCTGGCCCTGTCGGCGCTCCTCGAAACCGTGTCCGACCGCGAGGACGACACGGCGCCGGAGCGGGTGCGTACGGTGCTCGCCCGTGTCGGGGAACGCATCGCCTCCCAGGAACTCACCCTGGAACAGGACGTGTTGGCGTCCGTCCGGCGGGCGCTCCCGGCCGGCTCCCCGTCCTTCTGGGACATGACGATCCTCGCCTACTGGGCCTGGTCCGCCTTCGACCCGCGCGGTGCGAACGCCATGCACTCCGCCCAGGGCGCGGGCGGCCTCGGCTACGGCTTCCCCGCCGCACTGGGCGCGGCGACCGCCGACCCGACCCGGCCGGTCCTCGCGGTGTCCGGCGACGGCGGCGCGTTGTATTCGATCGCCGAACTGGCCACGGCCAGGCAGTACGACCTGAACGTCACCTGGCTGATCGTCGACGACGGCGGCTACGGCATCCTCCGCGAGTACATGACGGACACCTTCGGCCAGTCCACGGCGACGGAGCTGACGCGCCCGGACTATGTGGCCCTCGCCGAGTCCTTCGGGGTGCCGGGCGTGCGCACCACCCCCGAGACGCTGGAGACGGACCTGGCGAAGGCCCTGGCGGCGCCCGGCCCTTCGGTGGTGCTGCTCCCGGCGGTACTGCGCATGTTCGCGCCGACGCACCTGGACTGACCGCCCCGACCCCCCTGGGGGTCACCTGGCTCACCTGGGCAGCGCCAGCTCCGCCCAGGTCGCCTTTCCGGTGCCGTGCTGCCGGGGGCAGAAGCCCCAGCGTTCGGCCAGCGCCTGGACGAGGGTGAGCCCTCGGCCGCCTTCGTCTCCGGGGGCCGCCCGACGGGGAACAGGCCGGCGGTCGTCCGCGTCGGCGACCTCCACGCGCAGGAGTCCGTCGTACGTCGCCAGGCGCAGACCGAGTTCGCGGCCGGGCGGGGTGCACGCGTGCTTGAGGGAGTTGGTGATCAGCTCCGAGAGCAACAGCTCGGCCGTTTCGGCCACTTCGCCGTCGATCTGCCAGTCGGTGAGCTGGGCGCGGAGCAGCTGCCGGGCGTGCGGAGCGCTGCGCGCTGCGCGGGGGAGCTGCCAGGTGGCGTCGGTGACGGTGCTGTTGGTGACAGCGGTGTGGGTGGCGGCGGCTTCGGGCATCGGGGTCCCCTCCTGGCCGAGCAGGTTACGGAGGTTGAACTCCCCGCTGGATACGGGGAGTTCAACCGGTCGGACCGTGCTACCGGATCACCGTGCTACCAGATCGCCTCGACCCACTCGGGGTGGTCGATGAACGGGTTGCGGTTGTGCTGGTAGGTGTCGTAGATGACCTGGTTGCGCTTCTCCTCGAAGGCGCTGGGCGGGTCCGCCTCGTTCCACGCCTTGAGTACGGAGAGCTTGCCCATGTAGGGGTTGCTGCCGTTGTTCACCAGCTGGTTGGGCTCAAGGTTGGCCCAGCCGTCGTCGCCCTCGTAGCGGACGGCCATGTAGAGGATCATGCGGGCGACATCGCCCTTGTCGGCGGCGCGCGGCTCGAACGAGTCGGTGTCCGTGTAGCTGCCGGTCGCGCCGCTGACGGCGCTGCCGCCGGTGTCGAAGTCCTTGTTGCCGCGGATGCTGTTGACCTGGACGTCGGCGGGACGCAGGTGGTGCAGGTCGGTGCCGGGACCGGTCGCCTCGCCGAAGTCGCCGTGGGACTTGGCCCACACGTGCTCGCGGTTCCAGTCGCCCACGTCGCCGCCGTTGAGGGACTTGGCGCGGGAGGTGCCGCTGTACAGCAGGATCACGTTGTTGCTGTTGTTCGGGTCCTGGTCGGTGACCTTGAGCGCGTTCCAGACCGCGTCGTACGAGATCTTGGTCTGGGGGGCGATGATCGTGTGCAGCGAGGACTTCAGGCTCGTGCCGGTCTTGCCGATCGCGTTCTTGTAGTACGTGGTGTCGTACGCGGTGGTTGTGGCGGCGGCGGGGGACGCGACCACGGTCGGGAGGGTGACGCCGACGAGAACGGCGGACGTGGCCACCGCAAGCGCCTTCCATCTGCCTATCTGCGCAACGGACATGGGGGGTGCCCTTTCCCGGAATCGGCACGCTTGTGATCGCGGTGCTCGGCTCAACGAGGCTGCGATCTACGCGTGTTGACTTTTTTTCGTAACCGGGAGCGTGGCATGTCTTGGGGGTCGGCCGTGTAACCGGTGAGAGGCGTTTGTGTGACGTTCCGGAATAGAGAGCAACCCCTGACCGTGGGAACGGTCAGGGGTTGCTTCAGTCGAGGGTTTACCCCAACTGGCCGAGGGTTTCCCCTAGTTGACGTCGGACGGGTCGAGCCGGTACAGCGACTGGGTGTTCTGGGTTCCGGTCGCGGTCTCGGAATCGGAGGACGAGGTGGTGCTGCTGTACTCGCTCGCCTTCACCGCCGTACCGTTCTTCTCCACCCAGGCCGTCACCTCCGCGCTGAGGCTGTCGGTTCCGCCCTGGCCGCCGCCCATGCCGCCGCCGAGCTGGACGTAGTGCAACTCGCCCTTCTTCACCAGCTCCTTGAGCTTGGCGAGTGTCATCGCCTGGTCGGTGCCGGTGAAGCCCCACATGGAGATCACGGGCTGCCCGGTGCTCACGATGAGCTGCGAGGCGGCCTGCGAACCGGACACCGCGAGCAGCCACTCGGCGCCGTCACGGTTCTTCTCCAGGTAGGTGATCAGTGCGGTGTCCGTACTTCCGCCCTCGCGGCCGCCCATGCCCCCACCCATGGCGCCGCGCTGGCCACCGGCAGCACCGGCAGCACCGGCAGCACCGGCCGCGCCGGTCCCGCCCGCGCCGTTCGGAGGCGTACCCGTACCGCCGCCCGGTCGCGTACCGCCCTGCTGCCCCCCAGGCATCCCGCCGCCCGGCGCACCGCTGGGCATGCCGCTCGGCGGCGTGCCCGTACCGCCGGCCTGACCGCCGCGTGCTCCGGCCTGGCCGCCGGCCATGGCGGCACCGCCGCCCGGACGACCGCCCCCGCCACCGAAACCGCCGCCGCCGCCCGTCGAGGGCCCGGCCGTCGGGTTGGTGCCGCCCATGCCGCCGCCCGTGCCCGAGGGCACCGAGGCGGCGTACGCGGCCGGTCCGGCGAGCGACGCCACGATCGCCGCGACGACGGAGGCCGCCAGCAGCCGTGCCCGGTGACCGGAGCGGAAGACGAGCAGACCCACGATCGCCAGCACCATGACCACCGTGATCGCCGGCCACAGCCAGGCGTTCCAGTCGGTGGCCCGGCGCAGCAGTACGACGGCCCAGACCGTGGTGACCGCGAGCCCTGCGGGCAGCACCCACGCCCACTTCTTGTCGGTGCGGAAGGCGCGCAGCAGCAGCGCTCCGCCGCCGCCGCACAGTGCCGCGATGCCGGGTGCGAGCGCGGTCGTGTAGTACGGGTGCATGGTGCCCTCGGCCATGCTGAAGGTGAGGAAGTGGAGCACGGTCCAGCCGCCCCACAGCACCAGCGCGGCGCGCGTCAGGTCCGTGCGCGGCGCGCGGCCGATCAGCACCAGGCCGCCGACCAGCGCGATGCCCGCGAAGGGCAGCAGCCAGGAGATCTGGCCGCCCAGGACCTCGTTGAACATCCGGCCGATGCCGGCGGTCCCGGCGAAGGTACCGCCACCACCTCCGCCACCCGCGCCGTTGCCTTCGCCGCCGAAGACGCGGCCGAAGCCGTTGTAGCCCATGATCAGGTTCCAGGCGGTGCCGTCCGTCGAGCCGCCGATGTACGGCCGGTCGGAGGCGGGCACCAGGGAGACGGCCGCCGCCCACCAGAAGCTGGAGACGGCCAGTGTCACGGCGGCCAGCGCCAGGTTCACGGCCTTCTTCTTCCAGCCGAGCTTCGACGCGTACAGGTACACGGCGAAGACCGCGGGCAGGGCGATGTAGGCCTGGAGCATCTTCGTGTTGAAGGCGAGTCCGAAGCAGACCGCCGAGCCGAGCAGCGGCAGCAGCCTGTCGTCCCGCGTCGCACGCAGCGCCAGTGCCGCGCCGGCCACCATGAGGAAGACGAGCAGTGTGTCGGGGTTGTTGTCGCGGTTGATGGCCACCGTGATCGGGGTCAGTGCGAGGACCAGCGCGGTGACGAGGGCCGCACCGTGTCCGAAGACCCGCTTCACGGAGGAGTGCAGGATCCAGATGGTGCCGAGCGCGGACGCGATCAGGGGCGCCATCATCTGCCACGTGCCGAAGCCGAAGACGCGGCAGGACAGGCCCATGACCATCAGTACGACGGGCGGCTTGTCGACGGTGAGGAAGTTGCCCGCGTCCAGCGAGCCGAAGAACCAGGCCTTCCAGCTCTGCGTGCCGCTGAGCACAGCGGCGCTGTAGAAGGTGTTCAGGCCGGACGAGGACAGACTCCAGGAGTACAGGATCCCGGCCAGCAGCAGAATCGCGATCAGTGCGGGGAGTGACCAGCGTGGCGCCTTGTCCGGTGGCCCGGAGGTTACGGGCGGCGTCGGAGTGGGCGAGTCGGGGGCGGCCACAGGGGCGTGGGGGAGTGGGTCGGTGGCAGATGTCACGGGTGGATCTTCCGCGACGCGTGTGGGCGACAGCTGTGCTGAACCTGGGGCTTCGCTGTGGGTGGGTGAAGGGGGGCCCATGAATGCGTATGAATGTGTAAAGGGCACCCTTCCGCGACCTCGCCGACCCGGACGACGTGTCGCGCAGATGCGGTGCCGCCGCGGGCATGGCCGATGTCGCCGAGCTCCCCATTACCGTCTTCGTAGCCCCGCAACGGGGTTACCGGCCTTCGGAGTTGGCATGACTACCTCCCCTTGTCGAGTGCATGGCCCGGGGGGTGG
>NZ_JBIUYT010000010.1:0-327945 GCF_044744645.1 Streptomyces sp. NPDC087263 | reverse complement strand
AGATCCGCCTGCTCCGTCTTCGTCGGCAGACCCGTCGAAGGCCCGCCCCGCTGGATATCGATCACCAGCAACGGCAACTCCAGCGACACCGCGAGGCCGATGGTCTCCGACTTCAGCGCCACACCCGGCCCCGACGTCGTCGTCACCGCCAGCGAGCCGCCGAAGGCCGCGCCCAGCGCCGCCCCGATGCCGGCGATCTCGTCCTCCGCCTGGAAGGTCCGTACACCGAAGTTCTTGTGCCTGCTGAGCTCGTGCAGGATGTCCGAGGCCGGCGTAATCGGATACGAGCCCAGATACAGCGGCAGATCCGCCTGCTTCGAGGCCGCGATCAGCCCGTACGACAGGGCCAGATTCCCCGAGATATTGCGGTAGGTACCGGTCGGGAAGGCGGAGGAGGCCGGGGCGACCTCGTAGGAGACCGCGAAATCCTCCGTCGTCTCACCAAAATTCCAGCCCGCCCGGAACGCCGCAATATTGGCAGCCGCAATCTCCGGCTTCTTCGCGAACTTGGCCTTCAGAAACCTTTCGGTTCCCTCGGTGGGCCGGTGATACATCCACGACAGCAGACCCAGCGCGAACATGTTCTTGCTGCGCTCCGCCTCCTTGCGGGAAAGGTCGAACTCCTTGAGCGCCTCGACGGTCATGGTGGTGAGAGGGACGCGGTGGACACTGAAACCGTCCAGCGAGCCGTCCTCCAGCGGATTCGTGGCATAGCCGACCTTCGACATCGCCCGCTTCGTGAACTCATCCGTGTTCACAATGATCTCCGCGCCACGCGGCACATCGGCGATGTTCGCCTTCAACGCCGCCGGGTTCATGGCGACCAGCACGTTGGGCGCGTCGCCCGGCGTGAGGATGTCGTGGTCGGCGAAGTGCAGCTGGAAAGACGAAACGCCCGGCAGGGTGCCTGCGGGCGCTCGGATCTCGGCGGGGAAGTTCGGAAGGGTCGAGAGGTCGTTGCCGAAGGACGCCGTCTCGGAGGTGAAGCGGTCACCGGTGAGCTGCATACCGTCACCCGAGTCACCCGCGAACCGGATAATCACCCGATCCAGCCGGCGGAGCTCTTTCGCCCCTGCCGGTTTGCGCTGTTCTCCTACGACGGCTCCGTCGGCCTGTTCCGCTGCGCTACTGACCTGGCTGGTCACTGAACTGGACCTCCCTCGAGGCGGCTGTCTGGGAGCGGCCTTCCCGCAGGCCATCCCAGGATCAACCCTACGTCTGTAAGGGTCGCCTTCCCGGGGTCATTCGCACAGTGGACACCATTTTGAGACTGCTTGACAGCATGACTTGTCATGACTTGCCCGCCCCCCGACGCTTCCCTTGAAGACGCTCCCGCTCATCCTTCGGTTCTCGTGCCGCTCGGCCGGCTCTCGTTCCGCCGGTACTCCCACAGTCATCTGACACAGTGTCAGATGGTCAGGACTTCAGGTAGGTGAGGACCGCCAGAACACGTCGGTGGTCCCCGTCGCTCGGGGAGAGCCCCAGCTTCAGGAAAATGTTGCTGACGTGCTTCTCGACGGCGCCGTCGCTCACGACGAGCTGCCGTGCGACGGCGGAATTGGTCCGGCCCTCGGCCATCAACCCCAGGACCTCCCTTTCCCTCGGGGTGAGCCCCGCGAGCACGTCCTGCTTGCGGCTGCGCCCGAGCAGCTGCGCGACCACCTCCGGGTCCAGCGCGGTACCCCCCTTGGCCACCCGTACCACCGCGTCCACGAACTCCCGCACCTCGGCCACCCGGTCCTTGAGCAGATAGCCGACGCCACGGCTCGAACCGGCCAGCAGTTCGGTGGCGTACTGCTCCTCCACGTACTGCGACAGCACGAGCACACCCAGTTCGGGATACGCCTTGCGCAGCTGTACGGCGGCCCTGACCCCCTCGTCGGTGTGCGTCGGCGGCATCCGGACGTCGGCGACGACGACGTCCGGCAACTCACCCCGCTCCGCGAACTCGGTGATCGTCTTGATCAGCGCTTCGCCGTCCCCGACCCCCGCCACGACGTCATGTCCGCGATCGGTCAACAACCGGGTCAGGCCCTCCCTGAGCAGCACTGAATCCTCGGCGATGACGACTCGCACCCTGTCCTCCACGATTTTCGGCCCCCCATTTGTGCGACAGCCCCCCAGCATTCCAGCATTGGGACCGACTTGGGCCGGGGCAGCGAGGATTCAGCCCGTACGGCGTTCGAGGACGAGCGCGTTCAGCGCGATACGGGGGGTCTGGGGGCGGAGCCCCCCAGGTGCGGGAATGGGTAGGGGCGGCGGGGGCGAAAAACACCCCACGCCGCCCCAGGCTCTCCCCGGACCGCTCCCCCCGCCCCCCGGACCGCTCGCCCCCGGACCGGTCACCCCCGCCAGGGCAGCTCCGCGGTGATCCGCGTGGGTCCGCCCACCGGTGAATCCACCACCAGAATCCCGTCCACCGCCCCGAGCCGCTCCGCGAGCCCCGCCAGCCCCGATCCGGCGGAGCCATCGGCGCCGCCCACCCCGTTGTCCACGACCTGAAGCATCAGCCGGTTCTCGACGCGCCAGACATCGACCGTCGCGCGGGTGGCCCGGGAGTGCTTGCTGATGTTCTGAAGCAGCTCCGAGACCGTGAAGTACGCGATTCCCTCGATCGCGGGCGCGGGCCGGGCCGGCAGATCCACATCGACCTGCACCGGCACGGTGCACCGCGAGGACACCGCGGACAGCGCGGCGTCGAGGCCGCGGTCGGTGAGGACCGCCGGGTGGATGCCGCGGGCCAGATCCCGCAGCTCCTGCAACGCCGTCTTCACCTCACCGTGCGCCTCACCCACCATCCGCGCGGCCGCCTCCGGGTCCTCCGTCAGCTTCTCCTTGGCCAGCCCCAGATCCATCGCCAGGGCGACCAGCCGGGCCTGCGCCCCGTCGTGCAGATCGCGCTCGATGCGCCGCAGGTCGGCGGCGGCGGTGTCGACCACGACCCCCCGGTCCGACTCCAGCTCGACCACCCGCGTCGCCAGCCGCGACGGGCCGAGCAGCCCGCGCACCATCACCCCGTCCACCGTGGTCAGTCCGCGCACGATCCACGGCGTGGCCATGGTGAACAACAGCCCCACCAGCGCGGTCACGGTGATCTCGAAGGGGTTGTTCAGATAGACGCTGTGCGTGTCGTCGCCGTAGAGCTGGAGCCCGTCCTGCCCCCCGTACATCGGGAAGACCCAGAACCACAGCGGATACGTCAGCAGCGCCCACCCGTACGCCCAGAAGTTCAGGGCCACCACGAACGAGAACACCGACCACGGGAACTGCACCACCGTGTACAGCAGATGCCGCCAGGACGCACCGCTCCTGAGCACGGCACCCATCCACGCCATCGCCCCGCGCTTCCGCATCCGCAGCGGCTCGGGCGCGGCCACCTCGACCCCGAGCAGCCGACGCGCCCGGGCCCGCTCCAGCGAGCCGAACCCCCGGCAGCCGGCCAGGGCGCCGGCGAGCACCGGGACTCCGAGGAAGGTGATCAGCAGGCCCGCGCCGAGCGAGAACATCGTGACGGCGTACGTGAACATGAGGATGCCGAGCGGCAGGCTCAGCATCACGTAGCCGAACTCACGCCAGCTGCGGGCCTCGATCGGCGCCCGCAGCGGCGCCGGAAGACGCAGCCGCCGTTCCCCGGCACCCGCCCCGTGGGATCCGGGTCCACCGTGCTGCCCGTACCCCTGTCCGTAATCCGTGGCCATCGGTCCGTCCGTTCTACTCGTCTCGTCCTGCTCGTCGGCTCGTACCTCAACCCTGCTGTCCAGGGCGCCCACCGACCATGGAGCGGGTCGGCGTCCTGGAGCGGGGGTTTTCCCTACCTCGGCGGGTGGGGCGGCGGCCGTACGCGTGCACGCGCCGCATTCGGCCGTACGTTCGAGGCCGCCGCCGCACGCACCCGCGGTGGGCCTCGGGCGGCAGGACGGACGGAGTGACCGCCACCCGCAACTGTTACCGCGCGGGCTCGTCCCGCCGGTCCTGAGCCTGCTGACCCTGAGCCTGCTGTCCCTGACCCTGGTCCCGGTCCCGCCAGGGCAGCTCCGCCGTGATGAGCGTCGGACCGCCGGGCGGCGAATCGATGACGAAGAGGCCGTCCACGGCGCCGAGCCGGTCGGCGAGCCCCGCCATCCCCGTACCGCCGCCGATGCCGGCCCCGCCGCTCCCGTCGTCCCGCACCTGGATGAGCAGCCGCTCGTCCGTCCGCCACACGTCGACGGACGCGGACCGCGCACCGCTGTGTTTGCTCACGTTCTGCAGGAGCTCGGAGACGGTGAAATATGCGATGCCCTCGATCGCCGCGGCGGGTCGCGACTCCAGGTCTGCCGTCACCTTCACCGGCACAGTGCAGCGCGAGGCGACCGCGGACAGCGCGGCGTCGAGTCCGCGGTCGGTGAGGACGGCCGGGTGGATGCCGCGGGCCAGGTCGCGCAGTTCCTGCAACGCGAGCTTCACCTCGCCGTGTGCCTCGTCGACCATGGCCGCGACGGTGTCGTCGGCCTGGCCCTCCAGGAGCTTCTCCTTGGCGAGCCCGAGCCCCATCGCCAGGTTGACCAGCCGGGCCTGCGCCCCGTCGTGCAGATCGCGCTCGATACGCCGCAGGTCGGCGGCGGCCGTGTCCACCACGACCCCCCGGTCCGACTCCAGTTCGGCGATACGCCGCTCCAGGTCCTCGGAGGGCGACAGCAGTCCGCGCACCATGGCCCGGTCCACGTTCGTCAGCCCCCGCGCGAGGAACGGCAGCACCGGCCACAGCACAAACAGCGACACGAGCGTGATCGTGAAGGTGAGGATGCCCCAGGGCAGCCGTATGAAGTCGTACAGGACCGTTCGCCAGCCCACCGGATCCTTCAGCGCCAGCCACAACTGGGCGAAGAACCCGCCCCGGCCGCGCAACGGCAGCGGGCTCGGCTCGTCGATCCGCAGCCCGAGCAGCGCCCGGGCCCGGGCCCGTTCCATCCTGCCCAGCAGGCGCGCACCCATCAGTCCGGCCGCGAGCAACGGAAGTCCGATCACGGTCACGGTCAGGCCGACGCCCGTGGACAGCACCGTCACCACATAGGTGAATCCGAGCACTGCCATCGGCAGATTGGCCAGCAGATGTGCGATCTCCTTCCACGTCTGCCGGTCGAGGGCGAAGCGTGCGGGAGGGAGCCGGTCAACGTCGGACGTTCTGTCCGGCGGTCCGGGGAGCGGGATGCGTTCGGTCATATCCGCTAGCGTGCCCGGCGGCGAGCCGCGGCGCCATGAGGTGGACCGCCGGGATCCACTGGGGAAAACCCCACCCCCGGAGCGGACCCGGACAACGACTCCGCCCATGCCCGGGCGTGACGGGCTGCTTACCGTTCCTTTAGCAGGCCCTAGACTCCCGTCCGTACAGATCGTCGAACGAAGCGCAGACAGAGTGCGCGACGCCAACGAGGCCAAGGAGTGTGGGGCTGACGTGCCGGAACCGACCGTTGGCACGGCAACGGGGACCGCTGTCGCGGCGGACTCGTTCCACGGGACCGCTGTTGCCGCGGACTCGTTCCACAGGACCGCTGTCGCGGCGGACTACTTCCAGTCGTACTCGGTCGTCGGACTGCTCGCCGTCGTCGGCGTGTTGTTCGTCGCCGTCGCCTTCGGGGCGGGACGTCTGCTGCGGCCGATCGTCCCCACCCCCGAGAAACTCCTGACGTACGAGTGTGGCGTCGACCCCGTCGGTGAGGGCTGGGCCCACACCCAGGTCCGCTACTACGTCTATGCCTTCCTCTACGTGATCTTCGCCGTCGACTCGATCTTCCTCTTCCCCTGGGCGACCGTCTTCGCCGCACCCGGCTACGGCGCGGCCACGCTCGTGGAGATGTTCATCTTCCTCGGCTTCCTGGCCGTGGGCCTGCTGTACGCCTACAAGAAGGGCGTCCTGGAATGGACGTGACCCCCGAGACCTCCGGGCAACCAGTGATCTCCGGGCAACCGGTGACTTCTGCTCAGCCGGTTTTCGTGCCGGAGCCCCAGCGCCTCGGCGCGCTCTCCCGCCTGGCCCCCGAACCGATGAAGGTGGTCCTCAACTGGGGCCGCCGCTACTCGCTCTGGGTCTTCAACTTCGGCCTCGCCTGCTGCGCCATCGAGTTCATCGCCGCGTCCATGGCCCGGCACGACTTCATCCGGCTCGGCGTGATCCCCTTCGCGCCCGGCCCGCGCCAGGCCGACCTGATGGTCGTGTCGGGCACGGTCACGGACAAGATGGCGCCGGCGGTGAAGCGCCTCTACGAGCAGATGCCGGAGCCGAAGTACGTCATCTCCTTCGGCGCCTGCTCCAACTGCGGTGGCCCGTACTGGGATTCGTACTCCGTCACCAAGGGCGTCGACCAGATCATCCCGGTGGACGTCTACGTGCCGGGCTGCCCGCCCCGCCCGGAGGCCCTCCTCCAGGGCATCCTGAAACTCCAGGAGAAGATCGCGCGCGAGTCGCTGGGCGAGCGGTACGGGTCGGCGTCGCGGCCGTCGCCGGCCGCACTCCAGAGCGGTCTGGTCCAGCCGCCGGCCCCGGCCCCGGCTCCGGCTCCGGACTTGGGAGACGCCCGATGACCGGCTGGCTCCCCGCTCCTGTCGAGGAACTGTTCGGCCCCGAGGCCACGGCCGAGGAGTCGTACGAGGTCCTGACGGTCGACGTCCCGCCGGCCTCCTGGACCGCGGCCCTGGAGACCTCGCGCGAGGTCCTGGGCTGTACGTACTTCGACTGGCTCAGCGCCGTCGACGAACCGGCCACGGGCTTCCGCGTCATGGCGCACGTGGCGGCCCTGGGCCCGCTACGGCGCCTCCTCGTGCGTACGACGGTCCCGCACTCCGCGCCCGTCCTCCCGTCGGCCGTATCCGTGTACGCCGGCGCCGGCTGGCACGAGCGCGAGACCCACGAGATGTTCGGCGTCACCTTCGAAGGCCACCCGGGCCTGGACCACCTGCTCCTGCCGGAGAGCTTCGAAGGCCACCCCCTTCGCAAGGACTTCGTCCTCGCCGCACGCGTCGCCAAGGCCTGGCCCGGGGCCAAGGAGCCCGGCGAATCCGAACACGGCGGCCCCAAGCGCCGCCAGATGCTCCCGCCCGGCGTCCCCGACCCCAACGAGTGGGGCCCCCTCAAGGGCCAACTCCCGCCTGCCCCGGCCCGCCCCGCCCGCGGCACCGCCCGCCCGCCCGGCGACCGCCCGGTACGCCGGGCGCGTACGGCGGGGGAGGGCTCGGCCAGCCAGGGGACGGGTGCGGGTCCTGCGGATACGGGATCTGCGGATACGGGGTCGGTGGGCGCGGGCGCGGGCGCGGGCTCTGCGGACATGGGCTCTGCTGGTGCTGGGGCCGGAGATCCGGGGGCGCCGCGTCGGGCTCGGAGCGCGAGTCAGGGGTCGGCCAGCCAGCAGGGGGCGACACCTGTCCCGGGGGCTGGGGCAACTCCGGACGCACTGGCGGCCGCTGAACCGGCCGCCCCTGAACCGGCCGCCCCTGAGCCGACGGCTCCGGCCGGTCCACGCCGCGCACGCAGCGCGAGCCAGGGTTCGGCGACCCAACGGGCGAAGGCCAACGAACCGACGGCCCCCACGGCGCCTCCAAGCCCCGCCGCGCCGCGCAGCTCGGACGCCCCTTGGCACCAGGCGCGCCCTGCTTTCGACGAGCAGGAGCAGGGGCAGGAGCGGGAGCAGGAGGGGGAGCGGGAGCCGGAAACGCCTCCGGAGCCATCAGCTGCCCGGGATCGCGAGGCCCACGCCCCGAGGACCCCGAGGACCCCCAGGACCCCGAAGCCCGCCTCCTCCCCAGAACCCGAAGCCACCCCCAAACAGCCGCCCGCACCCCCCGACGCCGACCCCGCCCCCGACACCTCCACCCCAACCGCAGACCCCGACGACCCCTCCGGAGGCACGCAGTGAACGACGCTCTCGACGTCGCCCTGCGACTCCTCGTCGTCTTCGTCGTGTTCCTGACGTTTCCTCTGATCGTCGGTCAGGCCGAGCACAAGGTGATGGCCCACATGCAGGGCCGCCTGGGCCCGATGTACGCGGGCGGGTTCCACGGCTGGGCCCAACTCGTCGCGGACGGAGTCAAATTCGCGCAGAAGGAAGACATCGTCCCGGCAGGGGCGGACCGTCGTATCTTCCAACTGGCCCCCGCCGTGGCCCTCCTCCCGTACCTCCTGGTCCTCCTCGCGATCCCCATCGGCCCGGGCGAGGGCGCCGTCGGCGAGGTCGTCGACGCTGGCATCTTCTTCGTACTCGCCGTCATGGGCGTGGGCGTCCTCGGCTCACTCATGGCGGGCTGGGCCTCGGCCAACAAGTTCTCCCTCCTCGGCGGCCTCCGCACCGCCGCCCAACTCCTCGCGTACGAACTCCCGATGCTCCTCACCGCCGCCTCCGTCGCGATGGCGGCCGGCACCGTCTCCCTCCCCGGCATCGTGAACGCCTTCGAGTGGTGGTGGCTGCCCTGGCAGATCGTCGGCGGGATCGTCTTCTTCGTGGCCGGACTCGCGGAGCTGCAACGGCCCCCCTTCGACATGCCCGTCGCCGACTCGGAGATCATCTTCGGCGCGTACACCGAGTACACCGGTCTCCGCTTCGCCCTGTTCCTCCTCGCCGAGTACGCCGGAATCGTCGTCCTGTGCGGTCTGACCACCGTCCTCTTCCTGGGCGGTTGGCACGGCCCCTGGGGCGCCGACGGCCTCGGCTGGGTCTGGACCCTCCTCAAGGCAGCCGTGCTGGCCTTCGTCGTCATCTGGCTGCGCGTCACCTACCCCCGCCTCCGCGAGGACCAGCTCCAGAAACTCGCCTGGACCCTCCTCGTCCCCCTCGCCCTCGCCCAGATCGCCCTCACCGGCATCGTCAAGGTGGTGATCTCCTAACCATGGCCCCCATCCCCGGCTCCGGCCTCGCCAAGGGCCTGGCCGTCACCCTCCGCACGATGACGAAGAAGACCGTCACCGCGCAGTATCCGGACGCCCAGCCCGAACTCCCGCCCCGCACCCGCGGTGTCATCGGCCTCTTCGAGGAGAACTGCACGGTCTGCATGCTCTGCGCCCGCGAGTGCCCGGACTGGTGCATCTACATCGACTCCCACAAGGAGACGGTGCCGGCCGCCGCCCCCGGTGGCCGCGAGCGCAGCCGCAACGTCCTCGACCGCTTCGCCATCGACTTCGCCCTGTGCATGTACTGCGGTATCTGCATCGAGGTCTGCCCTTTCGACGCGCTGTTCTGGTCCCCGGAGTTCGAGTACGCCGAGACCGACATCCACGAACTCACCCACGAACGCGACAAGCTCCGCGAGTGGATGTGGACGGTTCCCGCTCCGCCCGCTCTGGACCCCGCCGCCGAGGAACCGAAGGAACTCGCCGCCGCCCGCAAAGCAGCCGAGAAGCTCACGGCAGCCCAAACCGCCCCCCGGCCCCCGGCCTCGGCTGAACCGCCCACCCGCCCCGAGCCCCCAGCCAAGCCCGAGTCCTCCCCCCGGCCTGAACCGCCTGCCAAGCCCGTGTCTTCCGGGCACCCCGAATCGTCTGCCAAGCCCGTGTCTTCCGCGCGGCCTGAACCGTCTGCCAAGCCCGAGTCTTCCGGGCGCCCCGAATCGTCTGCCAAGCCCGAGTCCTCCCCCCGGCCTGAACCGCCCACCCGGCCCGAGCCCTCCTCCCAGCCCGACTCCGCCAATCCGCAGGAGGGCGAGTCGTGAGCGTCGCAGCAGCCACGGTCACCGCGGCGCACGCCGTGACCACCACCGCATCCGCAATCGCCACCACCGCAACCGCGACTGCCACCACCGCGACTGCCGCCACCACGGCTGCCGCCGAAAGCCACGGCTTCCTCTCCCCGACCGGCGTGGAGATCGCCTTCCTCCTCGTCGGCCTGGTCACCCTCGGCGCCGCGATCGCCAGCGTCACCACCAAACATCTCGTGCACGCCGCCCTGTGGCTGGTGGTGGCGCTCGGCGGCCTCGCCGTCGAATACCTCCTGCTCACCGCGGAGTTCATCGCCTGGGTGCAGGTCCTCATCTACGTCGGTTCCGTCGTCGTCCTCCTCCTGTTCGGTCTGATGCTCACCAAGGCCCCCATCGGCCGCTCCCCGGACGCCGACTCCGGCAACCGCTGGGCCGCCCTGACCGTGGCCGTCGCCTCCGCGGCCGCCCTGGTCTGGGTCGTCGTCGACGCCTTCCGCACGACCTGGATGGACCTGGAAGGCGCAGCCGCCGGCTCCACCGAGGTGACCGGCAAGGCCCTCTTCCAGAACTGGGTCCTCCCCTTCGAGGCCCTCTCCGTCCTCCTCCTCGCCGCTCTGGTCGGCGCGATCGTCCTCTCCCGCAAGTCGAAGGAGGACGCGGCGACCACAACCGGCGCCCCGCGCCCCAGGAGCATCCCGACCACCGGGACCGCCCCCACCGCCTCGACCACCGGGACCGCCCCCACCGCCCCGCCGGCCCGGAGCGAGACGCCTCCGACCCCCCGGAGCGAGAAGGAAGGCACCCGCTGATGCACCTCGCCTACCCCGCCGTGCTCTCCGCCCTCCTCTTCTGCACCGGCCTGTACGGAGTCCTCGCGCGCCGCAACGCGATCCTGGTCCTGATGTCCGTCGAGCTGATGCTCAACGCCGTCAACCTCAACCTCGTCGCCTTCGACGTCTGGCTGAGCAAGACCGCCCAGGACACCCTGCACTCCGGCCAGGCCCTGACCCTGTTCACCATCGCCATCGCCGCCGCCGAGATCGGCATCGGCCTGGCGATCGTCCTCGCCGTCCACCGCAACCGAGGCACCGCGGACATCGACAAGCTCCGCGACACAGCCGAGGGCCCGGACACAGACGGCCCCGACGACGGCCCTGACGACGACGGCTCCGACAGCGACGGACCCGGCAGCGGTGGCCCCGAAGCAGCCGCCGCCCGGCCGGTCGAGAAGGCTGAGGCCACCGCGTGACCACGACCACCCTCGCCGTCCTCGTCCCCCTCCTTCCGTTCCTGGGCGCCGTGGCCGGCCTCCTCCTCGGCCGCACGGCCCCCGGTTTCGTACGCCCCCTCGCCGTACTCCCTACTCTCGCGGCGTTCGCCCTCGCCGTAGTGGTTGCGGTACGCCAGGGCGGCGACCAGGCCGTCGACGCCGCCACCGAACTGACGCCCACCGGGTCCGTCCCCATCGAACTCGCCCTGCACATCGACGGCTTCGCCGCCCTCGTCGCCGTGCTGGTCGGCCTGGTCGCCTCCTGCGTGCAGATCTACTCGACGGGCTACCTGCGCGACGACCCGCGCTACCCCTCGTACGCCGCTCTCGTCTCCCTCTTCACCTCCGCGATGCTGCTCGTTGTCTACTCCGGCGACCTGATCGTGCTCCTGGTCGGCTGGGAGATCATGGGCATCTGCTCGTACTTCCTGGTCGGCCACTACTGGGAGACCCCCGAGGCACGCGCCGCCTCGATCAAGGCCTTCCTGGTCACCAAGCTCGGCGATGTCCCCTTCCTGATCGGCCTGTTCGCCCTCGCCACCGACGCCGGGTCCTTCCGCATCACCAAGGTCCTCGGCGCCGTCGCGAGCGGCAGCCTGGACCACCCGACGCTGATCGCACTGCTCCTCCTCGCCGGTGTGGCGGGCAAGTCGGCGCAGTTCCCGCTGCACACCTGGCTGCCCGACGCGATGGCGGGCCCAACTCCCGTCTCCGCGCTGATCCACGCCGCGACGATGGTCACCGCCGGTGTCTACTTCATCGCCCGGCTCCTTCCCGTCTTCCAGGCCTCCTCGGCCGCGATGGTCGTCCTCGCCGTCATGGCCGCCGTCACGATGGCCGGTTCGGGGCTCGCCGCGCTCGCCCAGGACGACATCAAGCGCGTCCTCGCCTACTCGACGATCGGCCAACTCGGCTACATGACCGGCGCGCTCGCCGTCGGCGACCGCGGTGCCGCCGTCTTCCACCTCCTGTCCCACGGCGCCTTCAAGGCGCTGCTGTTCCTCGCCGCAGGCGTGGTCATCCACGCCTCCGGCACCAACTCGCTCGCCGCCATGTCCCGTATGAAGGACCTGCGTGCCCGCGTCCCCGACGCCTACTGGACGATGACCGTGGCGTTGCTCGCACTCATCGCGATCCCGCCGTTCAGCGGCTTCTTCTCCAAGGAAGCCGTCCTCGGCGCCGCCGAGCACGTCGCCACCGGCCACACCGAACACGCCCCCGGCATCGCGGGCTGGATCGTCCTCGTCGCCGGTCTGGTCAGCGCCGTACTCACAGCCGCATACGCCACCCGGCTATGGCTGCTCGCCTTCCGCGGCCGGGGCATCGAGGCCCCCGACCACGGCAGGCAGCCGTTCACCATGACCGCCGTGCTGTGGGTGCTCGCCGTCCCGTCGCTCGCCCTCGGTCTGGCGTACGGTCCGCTGCCGGACTGGTTCGACGGCCGCGATCTGACGCCGGTGCTCACCACCTCCGTCCTCGGCACGGGGCTCGCGCTGGTCGGCGTGATCGTCACCTACGGCGCCTGGCAGCACACCAGCACGCTGGCCGCCCAAGTCCCCCTGGGCGCGGTCGCGGCCCACCCCGACGCCGATGCCGGCCTGGTCGAAGCCGAGGCGATCGCAAGCCACGCGCCCGCCTACGGAGACGTGGCCTACACCCCCGACCCGGCGGACCCGGGCCGATTGCTCCTCGGCCCACTGCACCGCCACGCCGCCGTCGGCTTCCACCTCGACGCCGTGTACACGGCACTGTTCGTCCGCCCGGTCCAAGCCGCGGCCGCCCTCGTCCAGTTCCTCGACCGTGAGGTCGTCGACACCTACGTACGTGGCGCGGCCGCCCTGCCCCGCTGGCTCGGCGAGGCCGTACGGCGCGCCCAGACCGGCAATGTGCAGACCTATGTGAGCGCGCTGCTCGCCGGCACCGTCGTCCTGGTGGTCGCCGCCCTCCTAGTCGCCACGGGAGCGTGAGCAGGCGTGATCGATATCAGTGAATCCGTGATGCAGATCCTTCTGGCATTCATCGTCGTCGGCCCGCTCATCGGCGCCGCCGCGGCTCTTCTGCCGGCTCCGCCCGGACTGAAGGGAAAGTCGCCCGAGCAGGCCGTGCTGCGGCACGGTGTGACCGTCACCGGCGCGGTGCTCATCGCCGCGATCGTCCTTACGCTCGGGTTCGACCACGACCACCCGTCAAGGATGCAGGCCACGACGGACATCAGCTGGATCCCCGCACTCGACGTGCGGATCCACCTCGGCATCGACGGCATTTCCCTCCCCCTTCTCGTCCTTACCGCGCTGCTGACCTTCCTCTGCGCGCTGTACAGCTACTTCAAGATGCCCGCGGGCCCGACCCCGAAGGCCTTCGTCGCACTCGTCCTCGTCCTCGAGTCCGGCACCCTCGCCACCTTCGCCGTCCTCGATCTGCTGCTGTTCTTCCTCGCGTTCGAGATGGTGCTCATCCCGATGTACTTCCTCATCGCCCGCTGGGGCGGTGAGCAACGGACCCAGGCCGCTTGGAAGTTCATCCTCTACACACTGCTCGGCTCCGTCGTCATGCTGCTGGGCCTGCTCCTGATCGGAATCAAGTCCGGCACATTCGACATGGTGGCACTCGCCACTGACAACGGCCGGTCGCTGACCACATCCGTGCAGGTCATCGCCGTTTTGGCGATCGGAATCGGGCTCGCGGTCAAGACGCCGATGTGGCCGCTGCACAGCTGGCTGCCCGACGCCCACACCGCCGCGCCCACCGTCGGCTCGGTCCTGCTGGCCGGCGTCATGCTGAAGATGGGCACGTACGGATTCGTCCGCATTCTGCTGCCGATCGCACCCGAAGGCATGCACACCTTCGCCCCGTACCTCGCCGCCTTCGCCGTCGTCGGGATCATCTACGGATCCCTGGCCTGCCTCGCCCTCGCCAAACAGGGCGCGAAGGGCGACCTCAAGCGGCTCATCGCGTACTCGTCCGTCGGACACATGGGCTTCGTGCTGCTCGGCATCGCCACGATGACCCCGACCGGAGTGAACGGCGCGCTGTTCGCCAACGTCGCCCACGGCCTCATCACCGGCCTTCTCTTCTTCCTGGTCGGCGCGCTCAAGGACCGCACGGGCACCACCGACCTCGATGCCCTCGCCGAGGAGACCGGCGCCGCCCTGTACGGCAAGGCCCCCCGCTTCGGCGGCCTCCTCGCCTTCGCCGCGGTCGCCTCGCTCGGACTGCCGGGCCTCGCCGGATTCTGGGGAGAGATGCTGGCACTGTTCGGCGCCTTCAACCCCGCCGACGACCTCAGCCGCCCCACGTTTGTGACGTTCATGGCGATCGCCGCCTTCGGCACACTGCTCACCGCCGCCTACATGCTCCTCGTCGTACGCCGCGTCTGCATGGGCGCCACCCCACAGCCGGAGAGCCCGAAGCTCGCCGACATCAAGGGCTACGAATTCGCCGCCTGGGCCCCGCTCGTCGCCCTCACGGTCGTCGCCGGACTCTGGCCCAAGGCCCTCCTCGGCCTGACCGACCCGGCCGTACAGCAGCTCTTCGCAGGAGGTACCCGATGAGCTCCCTGGCCCAGCCCGCGGCTCAGTCCCTCGTCCAGTCCGTCGACTGGCTCGCGATCGCGCCCCCCACCATCGCCGCGGTCGTCGGACTCGTCGTACTCGTGGCCGACCTCTTCCTCGGCGACGCAAAGAAGCCGATGCTCGGCTGGGTGTCGGTCGCGGGACTCGGCGCCGCCACGCTCATGCTGCTGCCCCTCCTGGACGGCGACCGCGCCACCTTCTGCGTGACCGGCAACAGCGACGTGTGCAGCTACACGGCGGACCGCTTCACGCTCGTCATCCAGCTCCTGGTCCTCGGCGGCGCACTCCTGACGGCACTGCTCTCGGTCACGGCCCTGAAGGACGCCAACAGGGAACTCCCCGAAGGGGAGTACTGGTTCCTGTTGCTCTCCTCCGCCGCGGGCGCCGCCCTGCTCCCCGCCTCGCGCGACCTCGCAACCCTCATCGTCGCCCTGGAAGTCGCCTCTCTGCCCGCCTTCGCCCTCGTCGGCATCAAGCGCGGCGACAGGAAGTCCTCCGAAGCAGCCCTGAAGTTCTTCCTGTCCTCCGTCACCGCGACCGCCGTGAGCCTGCTGGGCGTCAGCTTCGTCTACGCCACGACCGGCACCCTCTACCTCACCGAGATCGCGGACAGGATCCAGCAGGTCGACAGCCAGTTCCACACGCTCGCCCAGGCGGGCGTCGCCCTCACCCTCGTCGGCTTCGCCTTCAAGACGGCCGCCGTGCCCTTCCACTTCTGGGTGCCCGACACCTACGTAGGGGCGCCTTTGCCGATCGCCGCCTACTTGTCGGTCGTCGGCAAGGCGGTCGGCTTCTCCGGGCTGATCCTCGTCACCGTCGTCGCCTTCCCGTCGTACGCCGACGTCTGGGGTCCGGCGCTAGCCGCCCTGGCGGCCCTCACCATGACGGTCGGCAACGTCGGCGCCCTACGGCAACAGGCCACGCGCGCGTACAGCGCGGTACGGCTGCTCGCCTGGTCCTCCGTCGGCCAGGCCGGCTACCTCCTGGTGCCGATCGCGTCCGCCGCGTACTCCAAGGACGCGGAGAAGGCCATCGGCTCCACCGTCGCGTACGCCCTGATGTACGCCGCCGTGAACCTCGGCGCCTTCGCCGTGGCCGCCCTGGTCGCCCGTACAAGCCCCCTCAATCGCGTCAGCGACTACCGGGGCCTGTACGCGGCGAGCCCCCTGTCGGCGCTCCTCCTCGGCTTCTTCCTGCTCTGCCTGGCCGGCCTGCCCCCGGGCATCATCGGCCTCTTCGCCAAGGTCACCGTCTTCTCGGCGGCCGTCGACGCCGGCCTCGGCTGGCTGGCCGTGGTCATGGCCGTCAACGTGGTGATCGCGCTCTTCTACTACCTGCAATGGACGACGCTGTTGTTCCGCGCCCCCGAGGGCGAACCCGCCAAACATCCCGTCCCGGCCCCGCTCACGGCGGCGATCGCCCTGACCGCCGTCCTCGGCATCGCCCTCTCCGGAGCACCACAGCTGGCCCTGCGCTTCTCGGCAACCGCCCTTTTCTGACGTCCACCGGGCACGCGCGCGCGTGGACCGTCACCCGGACGGACCACGCCCGCAGGTGCGCGCACAAGGGAACTAGTGCTCCTCGTCTGGCGTTGACCAGTACGGGAGGGTCCACTGAAGAGTGGAAGCAGAGCATCAGTAGAGGGTTCCCCTGCGGCACCATTTGGAGGGCGTACCGTGCACCGCCGGCACAACGGGCTCAGGACCGCTGTTCTCCTCGGGGGACTGTCCGCACTCATCATCGTCATCGGCAGCTTCTTCGGGCGCACCGGCCTCGTCATCGCACTGGTCATCGCGATCGGCACGAACGCCTACGCGTACTGGAACAGCGACAAACTGGCTCTACGCGCGATGCGCGCGCGCCCGGTGAGCGAATTCGAGGCCCCGGTGCTGTACCGCATAGTCCGCGACCTCTCCACGCAGGCCCGCCAGCCCATGCCGAGCCTGTACATCTCACCGACAGAGGCACCGAACGCGTTCGCCACGGGCCGCAACCCGCGCAACGCGGCCGTGTGCTGCACCGAAGGCATCCTGCGCATCCTCGACGAGCGGGAACTGCGCGGCGTCATCGGCCACGAACTCAGCCACGTCTACAACCGCGACATCCTGATCTCGTCGGTCGCCGGCGCCCTCGCCTCCGTGATCATGTTCCTGGTCAACTTCGCCTGGCTGATCCCGATCGGCCGCTCGAACGACGATGACGGACCCGGCATCCTGGGCATGCTGATGGTGATGATCCTGGGCCCGCTCGCCGCGTCCCTCATCCAGCTCGCCATCAGCCGCTCCAGGGAGTACGAGGCGGACGCGTCCGGCGCCCAGCTCACCGGCGACCCCCTCGCCCTCGCCAGCGCCCTGCGCAAGCTCGACGCGGGCACCAAGCAACTGCCGCTGCCCCCCGAGCCGCGTATCGAGACGGCAAGCCACATGATGATCGCCAACCCCTTCCGCCCCGGACAGGGAATGTCGAAGATGTTCTCCACCCACCCGCCCATGGCGGAGCGCATCGCCCGGCTCGAGAAGATGGCAGGTCACCACCAGTGAAGACAATCCTGAACGTCATCTGGCTCGTCCTGAGCGGCTTCTGGCTGTTCCTCGGGTATGTGTTCGCGGGCGCGCTGCTGTGCGTCACCATCATCGGCATTCCGTTCGGCATCGCCGCGTTCCGCATCGGCGTCTACGCCCTGTGGCCCTTCGGCTATACGACGGTGGAGCGCGCCGACGCGGGCGCGCCGTCCTGCATCGGCAACGTCCTGTGGCTGGTGCTCGCCGGCTGGTGGCTCGCCCTCGCCCACATCGTCACCGGCGTCGCCCTGTGCCTCACGATCATCGGCATCCCGTTCGGCATCGCCAACTTCAAGCTCATCCCCGTATCGCTGCTCCCTCTGGGACGCGAAATCGTGCGCACAGACCAGCCGTTCGCGACGCGCTAGCGGGCGGGCCCGGGGGTGGAGTCGCCGAAGTACCTACTGGTCTCCTACGACACCGAAGCCGACTTCAACGGCGATGACGGGTATGCGGAGGCGTGGTCGTCGTGCGCGGAGGCCGAGGGACTCTTCAGCGATCCGCCCCGCCCCGAGCGAGGGACGTACGAACTGCTCGGATGCGCCCTCGAAGGCGAGTTGCGGACCGCCTTCACACGCGCGCGTGCCGATGGTTCGGCGCCGCTCGGCCTTCTGGTCCT
Organism: Streptomyces sp. NPDC087263; assembly: GCF_044744645.1. NCBI lineage: Bacteria > Bacillati > Actinomycetota > Actinomycetes > Kitasatosporales > Streptomycetaceae > Streptomyces > Streptomyces sp. NPDC087263. Next base: position 310,263 of record NZ_JBIUYT010000010.1, on the reverse strand, counting down.
GGAAGTCCTGGACAAGAAAGGCGAGTGCCTCGTCGAGTGGGAGCTGGACGACGCGCGTGTCATCGACGACCGCCCGTGCGCGCGTGACCTGGCGCTCCGCGACATCACCGTGGAGGCGTCGGAGTCCGTCGACAACGCGTCCGACTATCCCCAATGCCCGCCGCTCTCCCCGGGCTACCGGTTGTCCGGCGCGGAGAACCTCCCCTGGGGCACCTGCAAGGACCTGGCGCACGTCTGCACCGGACCGCCCGGACCGCCCGGACCGCTGGAGCCGTCACTGCGACTGCTCGGCTGCTCCCCGAGCGGGGCGCTGCGCGCAGCACTGGACGCCGGCGAGGAGGACCTGGGGCATGCCAAGGTGCTGCGACTCGACGCGCACGGCCGCACCGTGCAGTCGGCCGTCGAGGGCGAACTCACCGCGTGGATCCCGTCGGCGCGCGGCCGAGGCCTGGTCGACCTCACCCTCGAACCCTGGTCGGAGCGTCCACCGACCGCGGCCTCCGAGGTCTGGGACCTGTGGTGGGCCGGACGCCCGTCCGAGCCCAACGTGTGGGCGCAATGCACTGCAGAAGGCCGCGAGTTCTGGCTCCGTACGGCCCTGACGAACCACACTTACGGCGAGCCCGACAGACCGCCCGGCACCACCTATCACCTCGACGGCCGGCACATCACGGACGCCCGCGGATTCTTCTGCGCGATCGGCGAAGCCGTGAACGGGCCCGGCGGATACTTCGGCTGGGGCCTCGACGCCCTCAACGACTGCCTTCGGGGACGCTGGGGCGCCGACGCACCCTTCACTCTCGTCTGGCACGGCGCGCACATCGCCCGCAGCTGCCTCGGCGTCACCCCGCACACCGGCAGCCGCCCGGTGACCTTCGAAGAACTGCTCGTCTTCTTCGCCGAAAAACACATCGACGTCCGTCTCGCCTGACGGCGCCGGATCATGCCTGACGGCGCCCGAGGGTTATCCACAGGCTGCCCGATTGTCAGTGGCGCGCGGCATCATGAACCCATGACCGAAATCGAGCAGTTGCTGCAGAGGGTGGCGGAAGGGGCCCGCAACACCCGCCCGTGGGGCTGGCCTTCACTCCCGGAGCCCGTGGACACGACCGCGGTCGCCCGCGCCGAAGCCACCCTTGGCTTCCCGCTACCCGCGCTGCTCGCCGCGCTCTACTTGCGTATAGGGGACGGCGGATTCGGCCCGGAGTACGGCCTGCTGCCCTTGCTCGACGGCTCTGCCTCCGGCGAACCTGCCGCCGTCCCGCAGTACCTCGCCAACAGAAAAAGCGGCCGCAAGGACCCGGAGTGGCCCTGGCCCGAGGGCGTCCTGCCGATATCCCACTGGGGCTGCGGAATGTACGCGTGCGTGGACTGTCAGAACCCGGACGGCACGGTCCTCTTCTTCGAGCCGAACGCGGACGAGGCCGACCACGCCTGGTACGTGGATGCGCCCGACCTGGCGACCTGGCTGCACACCTGGCTCGACGGAGCCGGTTGGTACGAGGAGTCCAACGACGACATGGACATGGCCCCCTGGCCCGAGTTCCGCATACGCACGGCGGCGCCACGAGCCTCGTAGCGCCGCTCAAGGAACCTCGGTCGTCCCGCCCTGCCGCCTGCGCCACGGAGGCGACCGCGCCGCCTCCAACCGGGCCCGTCTCACGCCAACTGCGCCCGCCGCCCTCCGGCAGATGCCTGCTTCCCGCTGCCCGTGGGCAGCACACTGCCGCCGCCCCTACTGCTGTTGCGAACCGCCTGCCCGTCGCCGTATGCCGTAGGCAGCCGCCCCCACCGCCAGCACAGCCGCACCCAGCACCACGGAAACCCCAGGCAGCGCGAACGCCAGTGTCACGCACCCGACCAGTCCCACCGCCGGCATCACCCGCGACACCGGAGCCGAACTCAACGTCCAGGCCGAGGCGTTCGCCACCGCGTAGTACGCCAGCACACCGAAGGAGGAGAAGCCGATCGCGCCCCGTACATCCACCGTCGCGGCCAGCACGGCGACCACCGCGCCCACGGCCAGCTCTGCCCGGTGCGGTACCTGGTAGCGCGGATGTACGGCGGCCAGGGCGCCCGGCAGATGACGGTCACGGGCCATGGCCAGCGTCGTCCGCGAGACGCCCAGGATCAGGGCGAGGAGCGAGCCGAGCGCGGCCACGGCGGCACCCACCCGCACCACCGGCACGAGCCCTGGCACCCCGGCCGCCCGCACCGCGTCGGTCAGCGGCGCCGAGGTCTGCCCGAGCCCACCCGACCCCAGTACGGAAAGGACAGCGACCGCCACCACCGCGTACACCACGAGCGCGATACCCAGAGCCACCGGGATCGCGCGGGGAATGGTGCGCGCAGGATCCCGCACCTCCTCACCGAGCGTCGCGATCCGCGCGTATCCGGCGAACGCGAAGAACAGCAGCCCGGCCGCCTGAAGCACCCCGCCCGCGCCGGTGGAGAGCCCGACATCCAGCCGCGCGGGGTCGGAGGCCTCCGAGCCGAGGCACCCGACCACCACGGAAGCGAGGACCGCGAGGACCACCGCCACGATCGCCCGCGTCAGCCAGGCCGACTTCTGTACGCCGCCGTAGTTCACCGCGGTCAGGGCCACCACGGCCGCGACCGCCACCGCGTGCGCCTGTCCCGGCCAGACGTACGCGCCGACGGTGAGCGCCATCGCCGCACAGGAGGCCGTCTTGCCGACGATGAACGACCAGCCCGCCAGGTACCCCCAGAAGTCCCCGAGCCGTTCGCGCCCATACACATATGTGCCGCCCGAGGCGGGATACCGGGCGGCGAGCCGAGCCGAGGACATCGCGTTGCAGTAGGCGACCACGGCGGCGACCGCGAGTCCGAGCAACAGTCCGGACCCGGCCGCCCGCGCCGAGGGGCCCAGCGCCGCGAAGATCCCGGCACCGACCATCGACCCGAGACCGACGACAACCGCGTCCCCGACACCCAGTGTCCGGCGCAGCTCCGCACTGGCCCGCGAGCTGTCGCCCTCCTGCCCACGAGGCCGTCCGGCACCGGAATGTGTCATACGCCGCACCCTACTGATCGATGCAACCGAGCAGCGTCGACAAGGCGTCCTCCCCGGCAACAAGCCACCAACACACGCGCGACCAGCGGCTTGAGGGCATGGAAGGCATCAAGGCGTCGCGGCATCAAGGCATGAGCACAGGCTGGCCGGAGCAGGAGTACAGGGCAGGCACAGTACGGAGAGGCAGGTTCGGGGCATGGGCATCATCAGCTGGATCATTCTGGGGCTGTTGGCCGGGGCCATCGCCAAATTCCTGCTGCCGGGCCGCGATCCGGGCGGCTTCATCGGAACGACGGTCATCGGCGTCGCGGGCGCCTTCATAGGCGGCTGGATCTCCGCCCGCTGGCTGGACCACCCCATCACCAAGCAGTTCTACGACGGTGCCACCTGGGCCGCCGCGATCGGCGGTTCGCTCGTGCTGCTGGTTCTCTACCGCATCCTGTTCGGCGACTCGCGCCGCTGAGCGCGTACCCCCCAAGGCCGCAGCCAGCAGGCGAGAAGGGTGGGCACCCGGGGACTCCGGATGCCCACCCGTTCTCGTAAGCGCAACGGACCGACCACTGCCGTCAGTCGACGAAGCAACTGCTACCTCTGCCTGGCGCAGCACGGGCAGTGAGGACTACCGGTAGTTCACGTACTGCAGGGCGAAGTCGAAATCCTTGCCCTTGAGCAGTGCCTGGACGGCCTGCAGGTCGTCACGGCTCTTCGAGCTGACGCGCAGTTCCTCGCCCTGCACCTGAGCCTTGACGCCCTTGGGGCCCTCGTCACGAATGATCTTCGCCACCTTCTTCGCGTTGTCCTGGGAGATGCCCTCCTCGATCGACGCGAAGATCTTGTACTCCTTGCCGGAGAGCTGCGGCTCACCGGCGTCCAGCGCCTTCAGCGAGATACCGCGCTTGATCAGCTTGGTTTCGAACACATCGAGGATGGCTTTGACCCGCTCCTCGGAGTTCGCCTCCATGAGGATCTTCTCGCCGGACCAGGAGATGGAGGCGCCCACGTTCTTGAAGTCGTAGCGCTGCGAGATCTCCTTGGCGGTCTGGTTGAGGGCGTTGTCGACCTCCTGCCGCTCGACCTTCGAGACGATGTCGAAACTGGAGTCGGCCATGTCCTGTGGCTCCTTGTATCGGGGTGCGTAAGGGCGGCCGTCGAGCCCGGCATGGTCCCCGGCCGCATCCCCATAAGCCTAGCCACCCCCTCCCCTCCGAGGGCTGATCAATCGGGTGGCGAAGCACCCCCGGTCATCAGGTATCGTTTACGTCGTTGCCACAGAGCACCGTCAAAAACGGTCCTCCCGGCAGCAACCCCTGGCGGTGTGCCCGAGCGGCCAAAGGGAGCAGACTGTAAATCTGCCGGCTTAGCCTTCCGTGGTTCGAATCCACGCGCCGCCACATGGGAAACAAAGGCCCCGTGACCTGCCCTCTACGCAGGTCACGGGGCCTTTGTCATGCGCTGCGCGCGAGTGGGGAGCCGACGGATTGTCGGTCGTGGCGGGCACACTGGTGTCATGTCTACGCGTCGTAGGAACTGCCCCGAGTGCCGTCGGGAGATCGCCGTTGTCGCGGGGCGGTTCGCTCGGCATGATCCACCCGGTGCGCGGGGGAACGGGGAACTGGTCTCGTGCCCGGGGTCGCGCAGTCAGGCCCAGCTCGGAGCGGCTCAGCCGGCGCTGGACGGGTACACCGTGCCCGACTTCTCCGGACAACTTCCCCTGTTCTGACCTGTGGTCATGACCACAGCACTCATGACCAGACCAGAGCAGTCGTGACCCCAGCAGTCGTGACCCCAGCAGTCGTGACCCCAGCAGTCACGACCCCTGGGCCCGACCTCCGGTCCCGACCCCCGTCTCCCCGGTTCCCCTAGTTCCCCGCCACCGACTTGACCGCCACCGAGATCGGGGTCGAACCGCTGATCAGTTCCAGCGTCAGGCCGACCGTCGCCGGGGTGTCCACGAGTTCGGCCAGGACCGCGGCGACGTCGTCGCGTGGGATCGGGCCACGGCCGGTAGAGGCCTCCAGGCGTACGAGGCCGGTGCCGGCGTCGTCGATCAGGCTGCCCGGGCGCAGGATCGTCCAGTCCAGGGCCGCACGGCTGCGTACGTACTCGTCGGCCTCGCCCTTGGCGCGCAGGTAGACGTCGAAGATGTCGTCGCCCGGGTGCGCAGGGTCCGCGCCCATCGAGGAGACGACGATGTGACGGCGTACGCCCGCGCGTTCCGCCGCGTCCGCGAACAGGACGGCTGCGCCCCGGTCCACCGTGTTCTTGCGGCCCACGCCGCTGCCCGGCCCCGCGCCCGCGGCGAAGACGGCCGCGTCCGCACCCTGCAGATGCGCGGCGACCTCCTCCGGCGAGGCGGACTCCAGGTCGCACAGGACCGGCTCGGCACCCGCCGCCCGCAGATCGTCGCTCTGTTCGGCGCGGCGGATGATCCCCGCGACCTCGTCACCGCGCGCGGCGAGCAGGCGCTCCAGCCGCAGCGCGATCTGACCATGACCTCCAGCGATAACAATGCGCATGTTTCCGACCGTACGCCCGGATGGACGCGTTCGCCGCACAACCCTGTGAGCGACTCATGGGTCACATGGGTGATCACTGTGAACAAGGGGGACGTCGTGCCAGTCGCGCTGCGTCGTAAGGGGAACGCCATCACCGTCATACGCAAGACCGTCATCGCGGCCGGTAGCGCCGCCGTTCTGCTCGCCACGGCGGCCGCCTGTGGCACGGTTCAGAATCTCAGCGCAGGTCAGAAGGTGGACCAGGCCGTCGACCGGCTCGGTGAACAGAAGTCGCTGGCCTTCGAGTTGGACCTGGACGCCGATTCCGACGCGCTCACGGCGCTGGCGGGCGAGGCCGGTTCCGAGGAGGAGTTGCCGCCGGAGTTCGCGAAGTTCCTGGCGGGGCTGCGCGTCGAGGTCTCCGTCAAGTCAAAGAAGGCGCTGGCGGATTCGGGTGAGAAGGATCTCATCGGGACGAGTGTCAGGATCGAGGGCGCCGAAGGCGTCCTGGCCGAGTACCGGGTCGTCGGCGACTTCACGTACTACCGCGCCGACATGAAGGCCCTCGGCGAGACCATGGGTATGCCCATGCCTACGGCCGAGCAACTCCCTGAGAGCGAGAAGGAGTTCAGGAAGGTACTTGAGGGCGAGTGGGTCAAGATCGACACCAGTGCCCTGGAGAAGGCCCAGAAGTCGGAGTCGTCCTCGGGCGGCGCCGACGAGACCGCCGGGATCGACGCCAAGACGCAGCAGAAGATCATCAATGCCGTACGTGGTGTCTTCGCGCACGAGGTCACCCTCAGCACGAAGGACGACGGCGACGGCACCGAACACATCGTCGCCAAGGCCAACTTCCGTGACCTGATCACCGGAATCATCGACAAGCTCGGGCCGTTGGAGGGCGAGCTTCCGTCGGGCACCGAACTCCCCACCGCCAAGGACCTGAAGGACGCACCGAACAAGAAGGTCGCGGTCGACCTCACCCTGAAGAACGGCGACCTGACCCAGGTCGAGGTCGACCTCGCCGTCCTCGCCGACGCCCCGAAGGGCACCAAGCTCCCGCTGGTCATGAAGTTCACCGATGCGGGCGACGTCAGCGCGCCGTCGGGGGCCACGGAGATCCCCACGGACATGGTGCCGGGGGGCAGCCCGTTCGCCGGTGGCCTGTTGGGCGGCGGCGAGTTCTGACACCGGGCGTGCAGATGGACGGATCGGTCGGCGAGTTCTGAGCACCGGGCGTGCAGATGGACGGATCGGTCGGCGAGTTCTGGGCACCGGGCGTGCAGATCGATGGATCGGTCGGCGAGTTCTGAGCACGGGGCGTGCAGATCGACGGATCGGTCGGCGAGTTCTGAGCACGGGGCGTGTAGATCGACGGATCGGTCGGCGAGTTCTGGGCACCGGGCGTGCAGGGCGACGGATCAGTCGGCGAGTCAGGGAGCGCGCCGGATAGCCGTCAGTCGCTGGGCACGCGCGCGTGGACGTACACAAACCCGCCCCGCGCGCGTGGACTCGCAAAAACCGGTCCCCGGCGCACTCCAACCCCCGTCAGGACGGCTCCCCCCGCCCCTGCCGCGGCAGATCCAACCCCGCCGCCGAGTTGCAGTACTCCCGTACCGCGCTGGTCCGCGCCACCACGCGCCCCCGGTGCACCACGATCCGGCTGTACGCCAGCGACAGCACCCCCGCGAGCCGGTCCCCGCGTACCGCGAGCAACTCGGCCGGAAAGCCCGCCTCCACACGCACCTCGGGCAGTCCGAGGGCGGTCCGGGCGACGGAACTCACGGCGTCGTACGCGTCCTCGGGCCGCAGCCCGTCTCGCGAGGCCAGCAGATAGGCGGCCTCCAGCGGGTCGCCGCGGCCCACCGGATTCGCCACGTCGCGCAGGGCGCCGCTGCCCGCGGCGACCCGGACGCCGGCGGCCCGCAACAGCCGTACCGGGGCTGTCCCGCGGCGGTCCACGGGTCCGCACCCGCCCTGCGGCAGACACACGACGGTCACTCCGGCCGCTGCGAGTTGCTCGGCGGCGCGGGAGGCGACCTCGGCGGGCAGCCGGCCGAGTCCGCCGCACGGACCGAGCGTCACTCCGGGGCGCAGGCCGCCCGCCATCGCCGCGAGCCGCCCGAGCCGGGCAGGGTCCGCGGCGTCCGTATGCAGGTCGACCGGGCAGCCGTGCTCGGCGGCGAGCTCCAGGACCGCCTCGACGTACCCCGTCGGATCGGGGTCGGCGTCCGGGTATCCGCCCACTACGGAGGCGCCCATTTTCACCGCGTCCCGCAGCATCGCGAGCCCGTCCGCCCCGGCGATCCCGGTCAGCAGCCGAGGCATCGCCACCGCGGTCAGCTCGGTGAGCCCGCGCAGCGACCGCCGTGCCTGGAGCACCGCGGCCAGCGCGTCGAGCCCCTGTACGTCGCCGACGTGCACGTGTGAGCGCAGCGCCGTGGCCCCGTGCCCGAGTTGCAGCAACGCGGCCTCGGTGGCCCGGCGCTGAACCTGCTCCGCGTCGTACGAGGCGGGGCCGTCGCCCTCGGCGGTCAGGGCGGTGTCGCCGTGGGCGTGCGGTTCGGCCGGGGCCGGCAGCAGGAGGTAACCGCTCAGGTCCACCCGCGCGGCGTGCGCGCTGAGGCTCCCGGCGGTGCCGACCGCCTCGATGCGCCCGCCGCCCAGCCGTACGTCCACGGTCCGGCCGTCGGTGAGCCGTGCCCCGCACAGCAGGAGGGTGGCCGTGTCGGTCTGTCCCGACGCGGAGGACGAGGAGCGGGGCGGCTGCGGCTGACTGTCGGGCATCGGACTCTCGGGCATCGCGCTCCTGGGGCTCGGGGGCGGCTGCGGGATGGGTGACTGCGGAGAGTGGAGACGCAAGATCACACAGCGTGAGCCGAGCCTAGGGCGGCGACCCGCCCGCATTGGGGAGGAGCGAAATAGTCGTACCGGGTGTGGGTCCGTCGGGGAGAATCGGGGAGAAAGGGCCGAGAGCACAGGCCGACAGGCCGAGGCGATCAAGCGGCCTGATGGTGGCGATCAACCGGCCTGATGGTGGGGATCAACTGCCCTGACGAGGGGGATCACCGCCGTGGTTCGTGGTGCCCGAGAGGTCCACGGGAACGCCTGCGGACCAGCGGGGAACAGGCCGGGGCGGTTGCCGCGAAACGGATTTGGGCGATCGGTGGCCAACCGTGTAATGTCTTCATCGCTCGCCCCAATAGCTCAGTCGGTAGAGCGTCTCCATGGTAAGGAGAAGGTCTACGGTTCGATTCCGTATTGGGGCTCTGGTGTGGGAGGTTCCTGTCGCAAGGCGGGAACCGATCGCATCTCAGCGGTGTAGCTCAGTCGGTAGAGCAAGCGGCTCATAATCGCTGTGTCACCGGTTCAAGTCCGGTCACCGCTACTGACAGTAGCCGATTGTGGGGTCGGTCCTTCGGTCGGCTACTCTTCTATGCGTTAATCGTCCTATCTGTTTCGTCAAGGAGCACTCCTGTGGCTGCCACCGACGTCCGCCCGAAGATCACGCTGGCCTGCGTGGAGTGCAAGGAGCGGAACTACATCACCAAGAAGAACCGGCGCAACGACCCGGACCGACTGGAGATGAAGAAGCACTGCCCGCGTTGCAACGCGCACACCGCGCACCGCGAAACGCGATAAGTTTCAGGCTCGTACACGAGGCCGTCCCCTTCGCGGGGGGCGGCCTCGCGTCGTTGCGCGGCGCTCGTCGCACCACGCTTCGTCGCACCACGTTCGTTTCGTTTCACCGGCTGAAAGCCAGGAGGTGCCGAGCCCATGGCGCTCGACCAGTCCTTCGTCGGGCGGTCCTATCCGCCCACCGACCCCTATGAGGTCGGGCGGGAGAAGATCCGGGAGTTCGCGGAGGCCGTGGGGGACACCAACCCGGTCTACACGGACCCGGAGGCCGCCAAGGCGCTCGGATACCCGGATGTGATCGCCCCGCCGACCTTTGTCTTCGCGATCAGTTTCAAGGCCGCGGGGCAGGTCATCGAGGATCCCCAACTGGGGCTCGACTACAGCCGCGTGGTGCACGGCGACCAGAAGTTCGCCTACAGCCGCCCGGTGCGCGCGGGTGACCGGCTCACGGTCACCTCGACCATCGAGGCGATCAAGTCCATGGCGGGCAACGACATCCTGGACATCCGCGGCGAGGTCCACGACGAGGCGGGCGAGCACGTGGTGACCGCGATCACCAAGCTCGTGGCGCGGGCGGAGGGCTGATCATGACGGCGAAGATCGCGTACGAGGACGTCGAGGTCGGCACCGAGCTGCCGGCCCAGTCCTTTCCCGTGACCCGGGCCACGCTCGTGCGCTACGCGGGCGCCTCCGGGGACTTCAACCCGATCCACTGGAACGAGAAGTTCGCGGTCGAGGTCGGGCTTCCCGACGTCATCGCGCACGGCATGTTCACCATGGCCGAGGCGATCCGCGTCGTCACCGACTGGGCCGGCGACCCGGGCGCGGTCGTCGAGTACGGCGTCCGCTTCACCAAGCCGGTCGTCGTCCCGAACGACGACAAGGGCGCGACAGTCGAGGTCAGCGCCAAGATCGGTGCCAAGCTCGAGGGCAACACCGTCCGCGTCGACCTCGTCGCGACCAGCGCCGGCCAGAAGGTGCTGGGCATGTCACGAGCGGTCGTACGGCTGCCCTGAGGGTGGCGTGTGGGGGACAGGTGACTCGGGTAAGGGGCGTCCGCAATGGCGGGCGCCCCTTACGCGCGCCTAACCCTTGACCTAGTTAGTGATTGAGTACTAACTTACCTGCATGGTCAGGATGAGCGCAGAGGAGAGGCGCGAGAGTGTCATCCGTGCGGCGATGAGCGAGTTCGCCCGCGGCGGCTACAGCGGCACCTCCACCGAGGCGATCGCCAAACGCGTGGGTGTTTCGCAGCCGTACCTCTTCCGGCTGTTCCCAAGCAAGAAGGCGATCTTCCTTGCGGCGTCCGAACGCTGCATGGAGCTCTTCCGGCAGACGTTCGAGGAGGCCTCCAAGGGGCTGGAGGGCGAAGAGGCCCTGCGCTCCATGGCCAACGCGTACACCAGGGTCATCACGGAGGAGCCCGAGCGGCTGCTCATGCAGATGCAGACGTACGCGGCGGTGGCCGCGGCCGAGGAGTCCGGCGACCCCGAACTCGGTGAGATGGTGCGGGACGGCTGGATGCGGCTCTGGGACACCGCCCACATTCCGCTCGGGGCGGACGTGAACGAAACCACGACCTTCATGGCGTACGGAATGCTCATCAACTGCCTGGTGGCCATGGGTTTTCCGGCGGAGCACCGGGTCTGGGAAGGGCTCTACCCGTCGGCGCGGACGAAGGGGCGACTCGAAGTCGGTCCCCTGGAAGCCGCTGTCGGCGAAGGCTGAACACGGAAGCCGGAGTGGAGAAGGCGGAGGCCTGCGCCTCTTCATGCGCACGAAAGTTAGTCATCAATAACTAACCACTGTTGGTAACCAGCATCGGTAACCACCATCGGTAACCGTCGATAGTGATCACCCTCTGGGGGAGCGATGTCACAGCAGAAGAAACGTCGCGGGGGAGCCGTCTGGGCCCTCGTCATCACCGGCGTCGCCGGGTTCATGGCAGCCCTCGACAACCTCGTCGTCACCACCGCCCTGCCGTCGATCCGTGAGGACCTCGGGGGAGGGCTGGACGACCTGGAGTGGACCGTGAGCGCGTACACGCTCACCTTCGCCGTGCTGCTGATGTTCGGCGCGGCCCTGGGGGACCGGTTCGGTCGGCGGCGGCTCTTCCTCGTCGGTCTCACCGTCTTCACCGGCGCGTCCGCCGCCGCGGCCATGGCGCCCGGCATCGACTCACTGATCGCCGCCCGTGCGGTCCAGGGCGTCGGCGCGGCGATCATGATGCCGCTGACGCTGACCCTGCTGACGGCCGCGGTTCCGGTGGCCAAGCGCGGTATGGCGTACGGGATCTGGGGTGCCGTCAACGGCCTCGCGGTCGCCTCCGGGCCCCTCATCGGCGGCAGCCTCACCGAACACGTGTCCTGGCAGTGGATCTTTTGGCTGAACGTTCCGCTGGGTCTCGCCCTGCTGCCGCTCGCCCGGCTGCGCCTCGCCGAGTCGCACGGCACCGGCGCCCCGCTCGACATCACCGGCACCGTGCTCGCGAGCGGTGGTCTCTTCGGGGTCGTGTACGCGCTGATCCGCGGCAACGTCGACGGCTGGACCAGCGCTCCCGTGCTCACCGGCCTGATCGCGGGCGGCGCGCTGCTCGCCGGCTTCGTCCGGCACGGGATCCGCGCCAAGAACCCGATGCTGCCGATGCGGCTCTTCCGCAGCCGCGCCTTCTCCGCGATCAACGCCGCCAGCCTGCTGATGTTCGTCGGAATGTTCGGCTCGATCTTCCTGCTGAGCCAGTTCCTGCAAGGTGTCCTCGGCTACTCGCCGACCGAGGCGGGCCTGCGGATGCTCCCGTGGACCGGTATGCCGATGATCGTCGCTCCGATAGCCGGGTATCTGTCGGACCGGATCGGCGGGCGCCCGGTCGTGACGGCGGGCCTGGCACTGCAGGCCGTCGGGCTCGGCTGGTTCGCCCTGGTCGTCTCGCCCGAGATGTCGTACGCGGTTCAGCTGCCCGCCCTGATCATCAGCGGCGTCGGCATGGGCCTGTACTTCGCCCCGTCCGCCGCCCTGGTGATGTCCAGCGTCCTCCCCTCCGAGCAGGGCATCGCCTCCGGCGCCAACAACGCCCTCCGCGAGGTCGGCGGCGCACTCGGTATCGCGGTGCTGGCCTCGGTCTTCTCCGCCCAGGGCGGCTACGAGTCCGCGCAGCGCTTCGTGGACGGCCTCTCGCCCGCACTGTGGGTGGGCGCCGCCGTGGTCGGCATGGGCGCGGTGGCTGCCGCGCTGCTGCCCCGCCGGCGGCCGACGACGGGGACCCAGGTCGCGGTCTCCGCCCCGACACGCACCCTCGACACCGCCTCCCGCTGACGCCGCCGGGCGCGGATGCTGCGGCGCTTCGACCGAGCCGCTGATGACGTACGTACGACACGGAAGGGCCCCGTCGGACAGGCGGGGCCCTTCTCCTGGTGTACGGCCGGCCGGGCGCCACCGCTCCTTCTCGTAGTCTTGAGCCCGTGCAGGTACTCCATGACGCCCCGCTCGCCCCGCTGACCACCTTCAGGCTCGGGGGTCCGGCGACCCGGCTGATCACCGCCACGACCGACGCCGAGGTGATCGCCGCCGTTCGTGAGGCCGACGACGCCGGTACGCCGCTCTTGGTGATCGGCGGTGGATCCAACCTGGTCATCGGCGACAAGGGTTTCGCCGGGACCGCTCTGCGGATCGCGACGAGCGGCTTCGAACTCGACGGCGGGAGGCTGGAGCTGGCCGCGGGCGAGGTGTGGACCGACGCGGTCGCCCGCACGGTCGAGGCGGGGCTCGCCGGCATCGAGTGCCTCGCGGGCATCCCCGGCTCCGCGGGTGCGACACCGATCCAGAACGTGGGCGCGTACGGTCAGGAAGTGTCGTCGACCATCACCGAAGTGATCGCGTACGACCGGAGGACGCGCGAAACGGTCACGTTGACGAACGCCGAGTGCGCCTTCTCGTACCGCCACAGCCGTTTCAAGGCCGACCCCGAGCGCCATGTCGTACTCCGCGTCCGCTTCGAACTGGAGGACGCGGAAGGGCTCAGCGCGCCCGTCAAATACGCCGAGACGGCCCGCGCGCTGGGTGTCGAGCCCGGCGACTGCGTGCCGCTGGACAAGGCCCGGGAGACCGTCCTGAAGCTGCGCTCCGGCAAGGGCATGGTGCTCGACCCCGAGGACCACGACACCTGGTCGGCCGGGTCGTTCTTCACCAACCCGATCCTCACGGACGAGGAGTTCGCCGCCTTCCACGCGCGCGTGGAGGAGCGCCTCGGTGCCGAGGCCGCACCACCTGCCTACCCGGCGGGCAACGGACACACCAAGACCTCCGCGGCCTGGCTGATCGACAAGTCGGGCTTCACCAAGGGTTACGGCAACGGTCCCGCCCGGATCTCCACCAAGCACACACTGGCCCTCACCAACCGCGGCGGAGCCACCACCGAGGACCTCCTCGCCCTCGCCCGCGAGGTCGTCGCCGGAGTACATGACGCCTTCGGAATCACCCTGGTCAACGAGCCGGTGACCGTCGGAGCGGAGCTCTAGTACGTCATGAGACCGGGTCGCTGAGCCACGCGTCCACGCCGGACAGCAGCTTTTCCTGTACGCCCTCAGGGGCGGCCGAAGCGCGGATGGACTGGCGGGCCAGTTCGGCCAGTTCGGGGTCGGTGAAGCCGTGGTACTGGCGGGCGATCTCGTACTGGGCGGCGAGCCGTGAGCCGAAGAGGAGGGGGTCGTCGGCGCCCAGGGCCAGGGGGACGCCGGCTTCGAAGAGGGTGCGCAGGGGGACGTCCTCCGGCTTTTCGTAGACGCCCAGCGCGACGTTGGAGGCCGGGCAGACCTCGCAGGTCACCTGGCGGTCCGCGAGGCGTTTCATCAGGCGGGGGTCCTCCGCGGCGCGCACCCCGTGGCCGATCCGGGAGGCGTGCAGGTCGTCCAGGCAGTCGCGGACCGAGGCAGGGCCCGTCAGCTCGCCGCCGTGCGGCGCGGCCAGCAGACCGCCCTCACGTGCGATCTCGAAGGCCCGGTCGAAGTCCCGCGCCATGCCCCGCCGTTCGTCGTTGGAGAGCCCGAAACCGACGATGCCCCGGTCCGCGTACCGCACGGCCAGGCGGGCCAGTGTGCGGGCCTCCAGCGGGTGCTTCATACGGTTCGCGGCCACCAGGACCCGCATCCCGAGCCCGGTCTCCCGCGCGGCGGAGTCCACCGCGTCCAGGATGACTTCGAGAGCCGGGATCAGACCGCCCAGGCGGGGGGCGTACGACGTCGGGTCGACCTGGATCTCCAGCCACCCGGAGCCGTCCTTCACGTCCTCCTCGGCGGCCTCGCGCACCAGCCGCTGGATGTCCTCGGGCTCTCTGAGGCAGGACCGCGCGGCGTCGTACAGCCGCTGGAACCGGAACCAGCCGCGCTCGTCCGTCGCCCGCAACTTCGGCGGCTCCCCGCTGGTCAGAGCGTCGGGCAGCCGTACGCCGTACTTGTCGGCCAGCTCCAGCAGGGTCGTGGACCGCATCGACCCGGTGAAGTGCAGGTGCAGATGGGCCTTTGGCAGTTCACTTACATCACGTACGCGCTCCATCCCAGGATCTTGCCGTACGCGGATGGCGTGCCGGTACCGCTTTCCCTGATCGTGGGCTTGTCCGAACGGAATCCCTAATGAAGAAACGGGGCACCTACTTCGAGAAGTAGGTGCCCCGCGCGCGTGGAGCGCGAAAAACGTCAGACCTTGGCCTCGGACAGCAGCTTCTGGAGGCGCGAGACTCCCTCGACGAGGTCCTCGTCACCCAGTGCGTACGACAGACGCAGATACCCCGGAGTGCCGAAGGCCTCGCCCGGCACCACCGCGACCTCGGCCTCCTCCAGGATGAGCGCGGCCAGCTCGACCGTGTCCTGGGGGCGCTTGCCGCGGATCTCCTTGCCGAGCAGGGCCTTCACCGAGGGGTACGCGTAGAAGGCGCCCTCCGGCTCGGGGCAGAGCACGCCGTCGATCTCGTTCAGCATGCGCACCATGGTCTTGCGGCGGCGGTCGAAGGCCTCGCGCATCTGCTCGACGGCCGTCAGGTCGCCGGAGACGGCGGCCAGCGCGGCGACCTGGGCCACGTTCGAGACGTTCGAGGTGGCGTGCGACTGAAGGTTGGTCGCGGCCTTGATGACGTCCTTGGGGCCGACGACCCAGCCCACCCGCCAGCCGGTCATGGCGTACGTCTTGGCGACGCCGTTCACGATGATGCACTTGTCGCGCAGCTCGGGCACGACCACCGGCAGGGAGTGGAACTCCGCGTCGCCGTAGACCAGGTGCTCGTAGATCTCGTCGGTCAGGACCCACAGGCCCTTCTCGGCGGCCCAGCGGCCGATCTCCTCGATCTGCTCGCGGGAGTAGACCGCGCCCGTCGGGTTGGACGGGGAGACGAAGAGCAGCACCTTGGTGTTCTCGGTGCGGGCGGCCTCGAGCTGCTCGACCGTGACGCGGTAGCCGGTGGTCTCGTCGGCCACGACGTCGACGGGGACACCGCCGGCGAGACGGATCGACTCGGGGTACGTCGTCCAGTACGGCGCGGGGACGATGACCTCGTCGCCCGGGTCGAGGATCGCGGCGAAGGCTTCGTAGATGGCCTGCTTGCCGCCGTTGGTGACCAGGACCTGGGAGGCCTCCACCTCGTAGCCGGAGTCGCGCAGCGTCTTCGCGGCGATCGCGGCCTTCAGCTCGGGCAGGCCGCCGGCCGGTGTGTAGCGGTGGTACTTCGGGTTCGAGCAGGCCTCGATGGCGGCCTGGACGATGTAGTCCGGGGTCGGAAAGTCCGGTTCACCGGCGCCGAAGCCGATCACCGGCCGCCCGGCGGCCTTGAGGGCCTTGGCCTTGGCGTCCACGGCGAGGGTGGCGGACTCGGAGATCGCGCCGACTCGGGCGGAGACCCGGCGCTCGGTGGGAGGGGTTGCTGGGCTCATGACCCCATCGTTTCAGACCGGAAACCTCCCCGGCACGCGGGTTTCACAGACTGAACAGCGACTGAACAACCGTCCGGATCGAGGCGGTGGGCTGGACGATCTTCCGCGATCAAAGTCCGTACGGACGCTTTCTGTTCGACGACCGGCCCCGGAGCACGTACACTCTCTCCTCGTTGGCCTTCACCGGCCGCACTCATCCGGTGCACACCGAGCACTCGGGCGGATGCGGTACGTTGGGGGAAATCAAAGGGTCGTAGCTCAATTGGTAGAGCACTGGTCTCCAAAACCAGCGGTTGGGGGTTCAAGTCCCTCCGGCCCTGCTACACAATCCGTTCGCCAGGATGTGTGCGCAATACGTACCGCTTTGCACCGCCGTGCGGCCTGGCCGGGCACGGCGCAGCCACGACCCGGAATCAGGTGAGGACGAGTGACGGACGCCGTGGGCTCCATCGACATGCCTGATGCCGAGGCACCGGAGTCCAGTAAGAAGACTCGCAAGGGCGGCAAGCGTGGCAAGAAGGGCCCTCTGAGGCGCCTCGCCACCTTCTACCGTCAGATCGTCGCGGAGCTCCGCAAGGTCGTCTGGCCGACGCGTAATCAGCTGACGACGTACACCTCAGTGGTCATTGTCTTCGTGGTCATCATGATCGCCCTGGTGACCGTGATTGACTATGGACTCAACCACGCCGCCAAATACGTATTTGGCTGAGCCAAACGCGAAGGGCGCCGTCACCGGCGCCCCTTTCGTGTGTTCCACCCCCATGTATCCAGGAAGAAGCAGCCACCGTGTCTGACCCGAACCTGAACGACGCCATCGAGTCGGTCGAGTCCGTTGAGGACGAGCTCGACATCGTGGAGGGCGCGGACACCGCGGACACCGAGAACTCTGACGAGGTCGAGGCTGCCGACGCCGCCGCGGGTGAGCCCGCCGAAGAGGCGGCCCTGCACGTCGAGGACGAGTCCGGCGGAGATGTCGAGTCCGGCGGAGATGTCGAGTCCGGCGGGGACGTCGAGTCCCTTGAGGGCGAAGACGTTTCGGACGAGGCCCTTGCCGTCGAGGACGAGGACTCCGAGGCCGAGGAAGCCGAAGAAGAGGCCGAGCCCGTCGATCCTGTCGCCGCCCTGCGTGACGAACTCCGCGCTCTCCCCGGCGAGTGGTACGTCATCCACACGTACGCCGGTTACGAGAACCGCGTGAAGACCAACCTCGAGCAGCGTGCCGTCTCGCTGAACGTCGAGGACTTCATCTTCCAGGCCGAGGTGCCGCAGGAAGAGGTCGCGCAGATCAAGAACGGCGAGCGCAAGACCGTCCGGCAGAACAAGCTGCCCGGCTATGTGCTGGTGCGCATGGACCTGACGAACGAGTCCTGGGGTGTCGTCCGTAACACCCCCGGCGTCACCGGCTTCGTGGGCAATGCCTACGACCCGTACCCGCTGACCCTGGACGAGATCGTCAAGATGCTCGCCCCGGAGGCCGAGGAGAAGGCCGCCCGCGAGGCTGCCGAGGCCGAGGGCAGGCCCGCTCCGGCCCGCAAGCTGGAGGTCCAGGTGCTGGACTTCGAGGTCGGCGACTCGGTCACCGTCACCGACGGTCCGTTCGCCACGCTCCAGGCGACCATCAACGAGATCAACGCCGACTCGAAGAAGGTCAAGGGCCTTGTCGAGATCTTCGGCCGCGAGACCCCGGTCGAGCTCTCCTTCGACCAGATCCAGAAGAACTAGCAGCTTCTGGACGTACGTCTTCCGAACAGGTCAGGCGGCTCTCGCAGCCGTCTGACCTCTCGGTTTTTGGCCGCGCATGGATACCCGTTATCGTTGTGCGGTATGCCTCCATCCGGGTCGGATTCAGTGGTTCGGTTGAAGGCAGTCGTCCGGGCGTGTCTCGGACGTAGGTAGGCGAAAACGAAAGAGGACCCGGAATGCCTCCCAAGAAGAAGAAGGTCACGGGGCTTATCAAGCTCCAGATCCAGGCCGGCGCCGCCAACCCGGCTCCGCCGGTGGGCCCCGCGCTCGGTCAGCACGGCGTCAACATCATGGAGTTCTGCAAGGCCTACAACGCCGCGACCGAGTCGCAGCGTGGCTGGGTGATCCCGGTGGAGATCACGGTCTACGAAGACCGCTCCTTCACCTTCATCACCAAGACTCCGCCGGCCGCCAAGATGATCCTCAAGGCCGCGGGTGTCGAGAAGGGCTCCGGCGAGCCGCACAAGACCAAGGTCGCCAAGATCACCCAGGCGCAGGTCCGCGAGATCGCCACGACCAAGCTGCCCGACCTCAACGCCAACGACCTGGACGCCGCGTCGAAGATCATCGCCGGCACCGCCCGTTCCATGGGCATCACGGTCGAGGGCTGACACCCACCGTCGTAGGAACCATGCGGTCTAGGCCGCACGTGGCAGGGCCTGCTCGGTCCGCACCACGACTCCTCAGAACACATCAGGAGAAGAAGTGAGCAAGCGCAGCAAGTCTCTCCGCGCTGCGGACGCCAAGATCGACCGGGAGAAGTTCTACGCCCCGCTCGAGGCCGTCCGTCTCGCCAAGGAGACCTCCACCTCGAAGTTCGACGGCACCGTCGAGGTCGCCTTCCGTCTGGGTGTCGACCCGCGCAAGGCCGACCAGATGGTCCGTGGCACCGTGAACCTCCCGCACGGCACCGGTAAGACCGCCCGGGTCCTGGTCTTCGCGACCGGTGACCGTGCCGAGGCCGCACTCGCCGCGGGCGCCGACATCGTCGGCTCCGACGAGCTCATCGACGAGGTGTCGAAGGGCCGTCTGGACTTCGACGCCGTCGTCGCCACCCCGGACCTCATGGGTAAGGTCGGCCGCCTCGGCCGCGTCCTCGGCCCGCGTGGTCTGATGCCGAACCCGAAGACCGGCACCGTGACCCCGGACGTGGTCAAGGCCGTGACCGAGATCAAGGGCGGCAAGATCGAGTTCCGCGTCGACAAGCACTCGAACCTGCACTTCATCATCGGCAAGACCTCGTTCGACGAGACCAAGCTGGTGGAGAACTACGGCGCCGCGCTGGACGAGATCCTTCGTCTGAAGCCGTCGGCCGCCAAGGGTCGCTACATCAAGAAGGCCGCGATCAGCACCACGATCGGCCCCGGCATTCCGCTCGACCCGAACCGCACCCGCAACCTCCTCGTCGAGGAGGACCCGGCCGCCGTCTGAGCTTCCAGCTCATCCCGGTGACCGCGTCGCGCACGCGTATCTGACGCGGGCCCCGCAACCTTTCGAGGTGCGGGGCCCGTTGCCGTTTGCGGGAGATGCGGCCACCGGTGCCGCACGCCGGAGTTAGCGTGGACCTCACGGGGCGCACAAGGGGGGCACGGACGATGCACAGAACGGTGGGGCGAGGGATACTCCCGATCGCACTGATGGCTGCGTTGACCACGGTCGCCGCCTGCGGTTTCTGGGGGGACTCGGACAGCCACGCCGAGGAGACCCCCGCCGGGACCGAGCGTGCCGACGCCGGTTCGGTGGCCGCGCTGCGGACCGCCGAGAAGGCCACCGGCAAGGCAGGTTCCGCCAGGATCACCTCCACGACGGTCATGGGCGACATGCTCTCCATGGAGACGGACGGCACCCTCGGCTGGGCCGGCGCCTCGACCGGCAGGCTCCGGCTCACCTACACGGGCGGTCAACTGGCCGAGACCATGCGGAAACTGGGCAGTACGTCGATGGAGGCCCGCCTGCTGCCCGACGCCTACTACGCGAAGGTCGGCGACGGGTTCGCGGCCCAGATGAACGGCAAGCACTGGATCAAGTACGCCTACGACGACCTGGAGAGCCTCCCGGGAGGCTCGGGGACGTATCTGAAGGAGCAACTCGCGAACACCGCCCCGGTGCCGCCGGTCAAGCTCCTGCTCGTCTCCAAGGACCTGCACAAGGTCGGCGAGGAGGAGGTGCGCGGCGAGCGGACCACGCACTACTCGGGCACGGTGAACGTGGCGGACATCAAAGGCGCCGACGCCCTCAAGGAGCAGCTGGAACAGGCCGGCGTCACCGCGGAGACGGTCGACGTCTGGGTCAACGGGGACGACCTGCTGGTCAAGAAGGTCGAGAAGGGCAAGCTGACGAGCGGCTCGATGTCCGCGACGGCGTACTACAGCGAGTACGGCGTGCGGGTCTCCGCGCAGGAGCCCCCGGCGAGCGACACCGCCGACTTCAAGGAGCTGCTGCAGTCGCAGGGTGCCACGCAGTGAGCGCCGCGGGCGCCACCGCGTGAGTGTGCCGGACCGAGCCGGTGAGCACTGCTTACGGGCGGATTTGCCTGACGCGCGGCCGTTCACGTACTCTTCCGGAGAAGCCAAAGACCGCTGGTCGTTGTCTTGTGCTCGCAAGAGGACAGGGTGACCGAAGGATCCGCTGAAACTGCGGACGACCCGCGTAGGTGACTGTGGACATGCTCCTGGAATTCTCCCAAGGAATTCAAGTTGAGCTACGCCCCGTGCGCCTGCGCCGGGGCGTTTCGTTTTCCTCAGCCCCTTCTGAGCGGTCCTCATCACCCGGAAGGAGGCCACGCTTATGGCAAGGCCCGACAAGGCTGCCGCGGTAGCCGAGCTCGCGGACCAGTTCCGTAGCTCGAATGCCGCCGTGCTGACCGAGTACCGGGGTCTCACCGTGGCGCAGCTCAAGACGCTGCGTCGTTCGCTCGGTGAAGACGCCCAGTACGCCGTGGTGAAGAACACGCTGACCAAGATCGCGGCCAACGAGGCCGGGATCTCTACGCTCGACGACCTGTTCAACGGTCCGACGGCGGTCGCCTTCATCACCGGTGACCCGGTGACGTCGGCGAAGGGTCTTCGTGACTTCGCCAAGGACAACCCCAACCTCGTCATCAAGGGCGGTGTCCTTGACGGCAAGGTGCTGTCCGCCGACGAGATCAAGAAGCTTGCGGACCTCGAGTCCCGCGAGGTTCTGCTCGCCAAGCTGGCCGGTGCCTTCAAGAGCAAGCAGTCTCAGGCTGCCTCGCTCTTCCAGGCGCTGCCGTCGAAGTTCGTCCGCACTGCGGAAGCGCTTCGCGTCAAGCTGGACGAGCAGGGCGGTGCCGAGTAACTCGGCTCGCGCATTGACCGCCGCCTGAGGCGACGGTCGCAGCGGGCCGAACGTACGCCCGCCTCACCCGTACATACCGGCACCTGCCGAATTAGTGGAAGGACGCCATCATGGCGAAGCTGTCCCAGGAAGAGCTGCTCGCGCAGTTCGAGAACCTCACCCTCATCGAGCTTGCCGAGTTCGTAAAGGCCTTCGAGGAGAAGTTCGACGTCACCGCCGCCGCCGCGGTCGCCGTCGGTCCCGCCGCCGCCGCTGCGCCGGTCGAGGCCGAGGCCGAGCAGGACGAGTTCGACGTCATCCTCACGGGTGCCGGCGAGAAGAAGATCCAGGTCATCAAGGTCGTGCGTGAGCTGACCTCGCTGGGTCTGAAGGAGGCCAAGGACCTCGTCGACGGCGCTCCGAAGCCGGTCCTCGAGAAGGTCACCAAGGAGGCCGCCGAGAAGGCTGCCGAGTCCCTCAAGGGCGCCGGCGCCGGCGTCGAGGTCAAGTAACACCTCGCGAGTCCCCACCGGGCTCCAGCGCGCTGACACAGCCGCTCACGTAGCGCTGTAACGCTGACGCACCGAAGAGCGATCACCCAACTGGGTGGTCGCTCTTCCGCGTTCCTGGGGGTCCGCAAGCGGCTGCCTTGCGCTGGTGGTCGCGACGAGTAAGGTGATCTTCGTTGTGCCTCCGGCCGCCCCAGTGACGGGCTGCAAGACAGGCTGTGCGTGACAATCGCTGCACTCGGTTTGGGCATGGGGGGCCTTGACGAACCGCACGCAGCGCGCAATTCTCAGGACGCGTCGTCACAACGATCCGGATCCGAGGCATGGATCGGTGGCGAAGAGGGCAGTATCGATGTGCATCGAGGGCGTGGCTTGCAGCAGGGGTTGAGAACAACGAGGGTCTTCAAAAACCCGCACTGGACATCAGTGGGCCTAGTGGCTACACTGACCCTTTGCGCTGCCTGTTAGCTGCCTCCTGCCCGTCACCAGGGGCATACTCGTGTACGAACACTGGGGAATGGATCGTCTCTGACCTGGCCTTTTCTGGCCGATTCGGGAACGCCTCAACTCTGTGTCCGACATGGGACCGGTACGCGCGTAGTGAGTCCGAGCCCTCGGAAGGACCCCCTCTTGGCCGCCTCGCGCACTGCCTCGACCGCGAATACGAACAACGGCGCCAGCACCGCCCCGCTGCGCATTTCCTTTGCAAAGATCAAGGAGCCCCTCGAGGTTCCGAACCTTCTTGCGCTGCAGACCGAAAGCTTCGACTGGCTGCTCGGCAACGCCTCGTGGAAGGCTCGTGTCGAGGCGGCTCTGGAAAGTGGACAGGACGTCCCCACCAAGTCCGGTCTTGAGGAGATCTTCGAGGAGATCTCTCCGATCGAGGACTTCTCAGGGTCGATGTCCCTGACGTTCCGCGACCACCGCTTCGAGCCCCCGAAGAACTCCATCGACGAGTGCAAGGACCGTGACTTCACGTACTCCGCGCCACTCTTCGTCACCGCCGAGTTCACCAACAACGAGACCGGCGAGATCAAGTCCCAGACGGTCTTCATGGGCGATTTCCCGCTCATGACCAACAAGGGCACCTTCGTCATCAACGGCACCGAGCGTGTCGTCGTGACGCAGCTGGTCCGTTCGCCGGGTGTCTACTTCGACTCCTCCATCGACAAGACGTCCGACAAGGACATCTTCTCGGTCAAGGTCATCCCGTCCCGGGGTGCCTGGCTGGAGATGGAGATCGACAAGCGCGACATGGTCGGTGTCCGCATCGACCGCAAGCGCAAGCAGTCCGTCACCGTTCTCCTGAAGGCTCTCGGTTGGACGACCGAGCAGATCCTGGAGGAGTTCGGCGAGTACGAGTCCATGCGCGCCACCCTGGAGAAGGACCACACCCAGGGCCAGGACGACGCGCTGCTCGACATCTACCGCAAGCTGCGTCCGGGCGAGCCGCCGACCCGTGAGGCCGCGCAGACGCTGCTCGAGAACCTCTACTTCAACCCCAAGCGCTACGACCTGGCCAACGTCGGCCGTTACAAGGTCAACAAGAAGCTGGGCGGCGAAGCCCCGCTGGACGCCGGGATCCTGACCGTCGAGGACATCATCGAGACGATCAAGTACCTGGTGAAGCTACACGCCGGTGAGACCGAGACCGTTGGTCCCAACGGCACCTCGATCGTCGTCGAGACCGACGACATCGACCACTTCGGCAACCGTCGTCTGCGCAACGTCGGCGAGCTCATCCAGAACCAGGTCCGCACGGGTCTGGCTCGTATGGAGCGCGTCGTCCGCGAGCGCATGACGACTCAGGACGTCGAGGCGATCACGCCGCAGACCCTGATCAACATCCGGCCGGTCGTCGCCTCCATCAAGGAGTTCTTCGGCACCAGCCAGCTGTCGCAGTTCATGGACCAGAACAACCCGCTGTCGGGTCTGACCCACAAGCGCCGTCTGAACGCGCTGGGCCCTGGTGGTCTGTCGCGTGAGCGGGCCGGCTTCGAGGTCCGTGACGTTCACCCGTCGCACTACGGCCGCATGTGTCCGATCGAGACCCCTGAAGGCCCGAACATCGGTCTGATCGGCTCGCTCGCCTCCTACGGCCGGATCAACGCGTTCGGTTTCGTCGAGACCCCGTACCGCAGGGTCACCGGTGGTGTCGTCACCGACGAGGTCGACTACCTCACGGCTGACGAAGAGGACCGATTCGTCATCGCGCAGGCCAACGCGCCGCTCACCGAAGAACTCCGGTTCGAGGAGTCCCGCGTGCTGGTCCGCCGTCGTGGCGGAGAGGTCGACTACGTCCCCGGTGACGACGTCGACTACATGGACGTCTCGCCGCGCCAGATGGTGTCGGTCGCGACCGCCATGATCCCGTTCCTCGAGCACGACGACGCCAACCGTGCCCTGATGGGCGCGAACATGATGCGTCAGGCCGTGCCGCTCATCAAGTCCGAGGCGCCGCTGGTCGGCACCGGCATGGAGTACCGCTGCGCGGTCGACGCCGGTGACGTCCTGAAGTCGGAGAAGGACGGTGTGGTCCAGGAGGTCTCCGCGGACTACATCACCACCGCCAACGACGACGGTACGTACACCACGTACCGCCTCGCGAAGTTCTCCCGCTCGAACCAGGGCACCTCGGTCAACCAGAAGGTTGTCGTCGACGAGGGTGACCGGGTCGTGGCCAGTCAGGTTCTGGCCGACGGTCCGGCGACCGAGAACGGCGAGATGGCGCTCGGCAAGAACCTGCTCGTGGCGTTCATGCCGTGGGAGGGTCACAACTACGAGGACGCGATCATCCTGTCGCAGCGCCTCGTACAGGACGACGTCCTCTCCTCGATCCACATCGAGGAGCACGAGGTCGACGCCCGTGACACCAAGCTCGGCCCCGAGGAGATCACCCGGGACATCCCGAACGTCTCCGAGGAGGTCCTCGCCGACCTCGACGAGCGCGGCATCATCCGTATCGGTGCCGAGGTCGTCGCCGGTGACATCCTCGTCGGCAAGGTCACGCCCAAGGGCGAGACCGAGCTGACCCCCGAGGAGCGCCTGCTCCGCGCGATCTTCGGTGAGAAGGCGCGCGAAGTGCGCGACACCTCGCTGAAGGTGCCGCACGGCGAGATCGGCAAGGTCATCGGCGTCCGCGTCTTCGACCGTGAAGAGGGCGACGAGCTGCCGCCGGGCGTGAACCAGCTGGTTCGTGTCTACGTGGCGCAGAAGCGCAAGATCACGGACGGTGACAAGCTCGCCGGCCGCCACGGCAACAAGGGCGTCATCTCGAAGATCCTGCCGATCGAGGACATGCCGTTCCTGGAGGACGGCACCCCGGTCGACATCATCCTCAACCCCCTCGGTGTCCCGTCCCGAATGAACCCGGGACAGGTCCTGGAGATCCACCTCGGCTGGCTCGCCAGCCGCGGCTGGGACGTCTCCGGGCTCGGCGAGGACTGGGCGCAGCGCCTCCAGGCCATCGGCGCCGACAAGGTCGCTCCGGGTACCAACGTCGCCACCCCCGTCTTCGACGGTGCGCGTGAGGACGAGCTGGCCGGCCTGCTCCAGCACACCATCCCGAACCGCGACGGCGACCGCATGGTGCTCCCGACCGGCAAGGCAAGGATGTTCGACGGCCGCTCCGGCGAGCCGTTCCCGGAGCCGGTCTCGGTCGGCTACATGTACATCCTGAAGCTCCACCACCTGGTCGACGACAAGCTGCACGCCCGCTCGACCGGTCCGTACTCGATGATCACCCAGCAGCCGCTGGGTGGTAAGGCCCAGTTCGGTGGCCAGCGCTTCGGTGAGATGGAGGTGTGGGCGCTTGAGGCTTATGGCGCCGCGTACGCCCTCCAGGAGCTGCTGACCATCAAGTCCGACGACGTCACCGGCCGCGTGAAGGTCTACGAGGCCATCGTCAAGGGCGAGAACATCCCAGAGCCCGGCATCCCCGAGTCCTTCAAGGTGCTCATCAAGGAGATGCAGTCCCTGTGCCTCAACGTGGAGGTGCTGTCCTCGGACGGCATGTCCATCGAGATGCGCGACACCGACGAGGACGTCTTCCGCGCGGCGGAGGAGCTCGGCATCGACCTGTCCCGGCGCGAGCCGAGCAGCGTCGAAGAGGTCTGACGGGAGTCCGGCGGGCTCAGGGATGAGCCCGCCGGCCCCAGGACCCCCGTATCAGACCCCTAAGACTTACAACCCTGAGAGGGATTGACGCATAGTGCTCGACGTCAACTTCTTCGATGAGCTCCGGATCGGTCTGGCCACCGCTGACGACATCCGTCAGTGGAGCCACGGCGAGGTCAAGAAGCCTGAGACCATCAACTACCGCACGCTCAAGCCCGAAAAGGACGGACTCTTCTGCGAGAAGATCTTCGGTCCGACCCGGGACTGGGAGTGCTACTGCGGCAAGTACAAGCGCGTCCGCTTCAAGGGCATCATCTGTGAGCGCTGTGGCGTAGAGGTCACTCGTGCCAAGGTGCGCCGTGAGCGGATGGGCCACATCGAACTGGCCGCGCCCGTCACCCACATCTGGTACTTCAAGGGCGTTCCGTCGCGTCTTGGCTACCTGCTCGACCTCGCTCCGAAGGACCTGGAAAAGGTCATCTACTTCGCGGCGTACATGATCACGTACGTCGACGACGAGCGTCGTACGCGTGACCTGCCCTCGCTGGAGGCGCACGTCTCCGTCGAGCGTCAGCAGGTCGAGAACCGTCGCGACTCCGACCTCGAATCCCGTGCCAAGAAGCTTGAGGGCGACCTGGCCGAGCTCGAGGCCGAGGGCGCCAAGGCCGACGTACGCCGCAAGGTGCGCGAAGGTGCCGAGCGTGAGATGAAGCAGCTGCGTGACCGTGCGCAGCGCGAGATCGACCGTCTCGACGAGGTGTGGAGCCGCTTCAAGAACCTCAAGGTCCAGGACCTGGAGGGCGACGAGCTTCTCTACCGCGAGCTGCGTGACCGCTTCGGCACGTACTTCGACGGTTCGATGGGTGCCGCGGCGCTGCAGAAGCGCCTGGAGTCCTTCGACCTGAACGAAGAGGCCGAGCGGCTTCGCGAGATCATCCGTACCGGCAAGGGCCAGAAGAAGACCCGTGCGCTCAAGCGCCTGAAGGTCGTCTCCGCGTTCCTGCTGACCAGCAACAAGCCCAAGGGCATGGTCCTCGACTGTGTCCCGGTCATCCCGCCGGACCTGCGTCCGATGGTGCAGCTGGACGGTGGCCGCTTCGCGACCTCCGACCTGAACGACCTGTACCGCCGCGTGATCAACCGCAACAACCGTCTGAAGCGACTCCTTGACCTCGGCGCCCCCGAGATCATCGTGAACAACGAGAAGCGCATGCTTCAGGAGGCCGTCGACGCGCTCTTCGACAACGGCCGTCGTGGTCGCCCGGTCACGGGCCCCGGCAACCGTCCGCTGAAGTCGCTGTCGGACATGCTCAAGGGCAAGCAGGGTCGTTTCCGTCAGAACCTGCTCGGCAAGCGTGTGGACTACTCCGCGCGTTCCGTGATCGTCGTCGGTCCGCAGCTGAAGCTGCACCAGTGTGGTCTGCCCAAGGCCATGGCGCTGGAGCTCTTCAAGCCCTTCGTGATGAAGCGGCTCGTGGACCTCAACCACGCGCAGAACATCAAGAGCGCCAAGCGCATGGTCGAGCGCGGCCGCACGGTCGT
Organism: Streptomyces sp. NPDC087263; assembly: GCF_044744645.1. NCBI lineage: Bacteria > Bacillati > Actinomycetota > Actinomycetes > Kitasatosporales > Streptomycetaceae > Streptomyces > Streptomyces sp. NPDC087263. The sequence goes on along the minus strand of NZ_JBIUYT010000010.1, from coordinate 282,974 downwards.
GTACGACGTCCTGGAAGAGGTCATCGCCGAGCACCCGGTTCTGCTGAACCGTGCGCCGACGCTGCACCGCCTCGGCATCCAGGCCTTCGAGCCGCAGCTGGTCGAGGGCAAGGCCATCCAGATCCACCCGCTCGTCTGCACCGCGTTCAACGCGGACTTCGACGGTGACCAGATGGCCGTGCACCTGCCGCTCTCCGCGGAGGCGCAGGCCGAGGCCCGCATCCTGATGCTGTCCTCGAACAACATCCTGAAGCCCGCCGACGGCCGCCCGGTCACGATGCCGACCCAGGACATGGTCCTCGGTCTGTTCTTCCTGACCACGGACGGCGAGCTGCGTGACGTCAAGGGCGAGGGCCGGTCCTTCGGCTCCACGGCCGAGGCGATCATGGCGTTCGACGCCGGCGAGCTCGCGCTCCAGTCGGCCGTCGACATCCGCTTCCCGGTGGGCACCATCCCGCCGCGTGGCTGGGTGCCGCCGGTCCGCGAAGAGGGCGAGTCGGAGTGGCAGCAGGGAGACGTCTTCCGTCTCCGTACGACGCTGGGCCGTGCGCTCTTCAACGAGCTGCTGCCCGAGGACTACCCGTTCGTCGACTACGCGGTCAGCAAGAAGCAGCTCTCCGAGATCGTCAACGACCTCGCCGAGCGCTACCCCAAGGTCATCGTGGCGGCGACGCTCGACAACCTGAAGGCGGCCGGCTTCTACTGGGCGACCCGTTCCGGCGTCACCGTGGCCATCTCCGACATCGTCGTTCCCGAGGCGAAGAAGGAGATCGTCAAGGGCTACGAGGCGCTGGACGAGAAGGTCCAGAAGCAGTACGAGCGCGGTCTGATCACCAAGGACGAGCGCACGCAGGAGCTCATCGCGATCTGGACCAAGGCGACCAACGAGGTTGCCGAGGCGATGAACGCGAACTTCCCGAAGACCAACCCCATCTTCATGATGGTTGACTCGGGTGCCCGAGGAAACATGATGCAGATGCGTCAGATCGCCGGTATGCGTGGTCTGGTGTCGAACGCCAAGAACGAGACGATCCCGCGCCCCATCAAGGCCTCCTTCCGTGAAGGCCTGTCGGTGCTCGAGTACTTCATCTCGACTCACGGTGCTCGTAAGGGTCTGGCCGACACCGCCCTGCGTACCGCCGACTCGGGTTACCTGACCCGTCGTCTGGTGGACGTCTCGCAGGACGTCATCATCCGCGAGGAGGACTGCGGCACCGACCGCGGCCTCAAGCTGAAGATCGCGGAGCGCGGCGCGGACGGTGTGCTGCGGATGGCGGAGAACGTCGAGACCAGCGTGTACGCACGTGCGCTGGCCGAGGACATCGTCGTCGACGGTGTGGTGCTGGCCCCGGCCAACACCGACCTGGGCGACGTCCTCATCGACGAGGTCGTCAAGCACGGTATCGAGGAGGTCAAGACCCGCTCGGTCCTGACCTGCGAGTCCGCCGTCGGCACCTGCGCCATGTGCTACGGCCGTTCGCTGGCCACCGGCAAGCTGGTCGACATCGGTGAGGCGGTCGGCATCATCGCCGCCCAGTCCATCGGTGAGCCCGGCACGCAGCTGACGATGCGTACCTTCCACACCGGTGGTGTGGCCGGTGACGACATCACCCAGGGTCTGCCCCGTGTCGTCGAGCTCTTCGAGGCTCGTACGCCCAAGGGTGTCGCCCCGATCTCGGAGGCGGCCGGCCGCATCCGTATCGAGGAGACCGAGAAGACCAAGAAGATCGTCGTCACCCCGGACGACGGCAGCGACGAGACGGCGTTCCCGATCTCGAAGCGTGCCAAGGTCATGGTGCGTGAGGGTGACCACGTCGAGGTGGGCCAGAAGCTCACCTTCGGTGCCACCAACCCGCACGACGTGCTGCGGATCCTCGGTCAGCGCGCGGTCCAGGTCCACCTGGTCGGCGAAGTCCAGAAGGTCTACAACTCGCAGGGTGTGTCGATCCACGACAAGCACATCGAGATCATCATCCGGCAGATGCTGCGCCGTGTGACGATCATCGAGTCGGGCGACGCGGAGCTGCTGCCCGGCGAGCTGGTCGAGCGTTCGAAGTTCGAGACCGAGAACCGTCGTGTGGTCCAGGAGAGCGGTCAGCCCGCCTCCGGCCGTCCGCAGCTGATGGGTATCACCAAGGCCTCGCTCGCCACCGAGTCGTGGCTGTCGGCGGCGTCCTTCCAGGAGACGACCAGGGTTCTGACGGACGCGGCGATCAACGCTAAGTCCGACTCCCTGATCGGCCTCAAGGAGAACGTCATCATCGGTAAGCTCATCCCGGCCGGTACGGGCCTGTCCCGCTACCGCAACATCCGGGTCGAGCCGACCGAGGAAGCCAAGGCCGCGATGTACTCGGCCGTCGGCTACGACGACATCGACTACTCGCCGTTCGGCACCGGCTCCGGCCAGGCCGTCCCGCTGGAGGACTACGACTACGGTCCGTACAACCAGTAAGGCGTACGTCTGCCGAAGGGCGGCCACTCCGTTTCGTACGGGGTGGCCGCCCTTCGGCGTGTCATCGTGTGTCGTCGGTGGGCCCAGGGCCTGTACGGGCCCTTCAGCGCCGCTGAGGGCCGTTCTGTGACCCGCTCGCCCTACGGAATCTATGGAATCCCCAGCTCGAAGATCACATAGTGCGCGTACCACCCCGATGCCACCGCGGCCGTCGTGAAGAACACCAGCAGGGTCGGCAGCTTGAGGCGGCTCATCGCGGCTGCCGGGGCGAGGAGCAGCGGGAAGCAGGGGAGCAGGTAGCGCGAGGTGTTGCCGAACATCTGCTGGGTGCCCAGGACGGAGACGATGCCGGCCAGCGTGTAGGCGACCAGCACCAGGGGCGGTCGCTTGCGCAGCATCAGTGCGATCAGGAAGGGCAGGGCCAGCACCAGTTGTACGGCGAGCAGGTCCGGGACGCCGAACGCGAAGATGTAGTCGTGCTTGCCGACCGCCGTGTTGCGCAGGACGTCGTACGTGTAGTGGCCGAAGTCGAAGTAGTGCGCCCACCCCTCCTTCTGGAGTGTGAAGTACGCCGTGAGGTCGCCCGTGCTGAGGCCGACCCAGGTGAGGTAGGTGAGCAGGCCGAGCGGCGCGGCGAAGATGGCGTACACCGGGCCCGAGACCCCGTGTTCTCGTCTGCTCTCGCGCCGGGCGAGCGTGACCAGCGCGGCCAGTCCCACGGCGCCGATGAGCGCGGCGGACGTCGGCCTGCTGAGCCCGGCGGCGAAGGCGAGCAGTCCGGCCGCCACCCACTGGCGTTTCATCACGGCGTAGCAGCACCAGGCCGCTATCGCCACGAACAGGGACTCCGAGTACACCGCCCACTCGGTGCCGGCGCCGGGTGACACGGCCCACAGCCCGGCGGCGATCGTGCCCGCACGGGCCCCCGCGAGCAGCGAGATCACGGCGTAGATGCCGGCCGCGGCGACGAACGAGGCCAGCACCGAGACCAGCAGGCCGGCCCCGAACAGGCCCAGGCCGGTGATCTCGGACACTGCCCGGATCAGACCCGGGTAGAGCGGGAAGTAGGCGACCGAGTTCTGTTTGACCGTGAACATGCCGCCCGGGTCGAGCCGCTCCAGCGGGCCGGGGTCGTACCCCTTCTCCGCGACCTGGAGGTACCACCAGCCGTCCCAGCTGCCGAGCACGTCCCACCAGTGGGCGCCGCCCCCGAAGCGCGGGTTCTTCTCGTGGTACGCGCCGGCGCTTTCCAGCAGCCGGGCGAAGACGCCGAGTCCGACGAGCTTGGTGACGCCGTAGAGGAGCAGGGGGGCGGCGTACGGCCGTACGCCTGCCGGCAGTGCGAGGTGGCCGGCCAGGTGGCCGCCCGGTATTCGCGATCGCCAGTCCCGCCGCTGCCGGTCCGCTATGGCGGACTCCTTCGCCGCGCTGTCGGAGATCGTGCTCATGACGGTTCCCCCCGTCCGGCCACCGGCCCAGAGCGTGACTCACTGTCCGGGTGGTTGTGAACTGTCTGTACGTAAGATCGCGACAGACTCGCACATCCCGGTCCGGACCCGTCCGGAACCCCCCGTGTGCCGGCCGCTGGGCATTTGTTTTGACCACAGCGAATGAGGTAGGTACGCTCATACCTTGTGCCTGGGGTGTGCCCTGGCTCCGCTGCGTGCCTTCGAACCGCAGAGGAAGTCGTAAGCGGCCACCGTGAATCTGCGCTCTTTTCGCCTTGCGGCGGGAGTCTGCAGGCTTCGACACACCCGACCGCGTGGGTCGGTGACGTTCCAGGTTAGCTCCACCATTCGGCACACAGAAACCGGAGAAGTAGTGCCTACGATCCAGCAGCTGGTCCGGAATGGCCGGCAGGACAAGGTCAAGAAGAACATGACGCCCGCACTCGAGGGTTCGCCCCAGCGTCGCGGTGTCTGCACGCGTGTGTTCACGACCACCCCGAAGAAGCCGAACTCGGCCCTGCGTAAGGTCGCGCGTGTGCGTCTGACCAGCGGGATCGAGGTCACTGCGTACATTCCGGGTGAGGGACACAACCTGCAGGAGCACTCGATCGTGCTCGTGCGCGGCGGCCGTGTGAAGGACCTGCCCGGTGTTCGCTACAAGATCATCCGTGGTTCGCTCGACACCCAGGGTGTCAAGAACCGCAAGCAGGCCCGCAGCCGCTACGGCGCCAAGAAGGAGAAGTAGAAATGCCTCGTAAGGGCCCCGCCCCGAAGCGCCCGGTCATCATCGACCCGGTCTATGGATCCCCTCTTGTCACGTCGCTCATCAACAAGGTGCTGATGAACGGTAAGCGCTCCACCGCCGAGCGCATCGTCTACGGCGCCATGGAGGGCCTGCGCGAGAAGACCGGCAACGACCCGGTCATCACGCTCAAGCGCGCTCTGGAGAACATCAAGCCGACCCTCGAGGTCAAGTCCCGCCGCGTCGGCGGTGCGACGTACCAGGTGCCGATCGAGGTCAAGCCCGGTCGCGCCAGCACGCTCGCGCTGCGCTGGCTCGTCGGTTACTCCCGCGCCCGTCGCGAGAAGACCATGACCGAGCGTCTGCTCAACGAGCTTCTCGACGCCTCCAACGGCCTTGGTGCCGCTGTGAAGAAGCGCGAGGACACCCACAAGATGGCCGAGTCCAACAAGGCCTTCGCGCACTACCGCTGGTAGTCGCTACCCCCATCGAGACCGAGAGAAGACCGAAGCCTTATGGCTACCACTTCACTTGACCTTGCCAGGGTCCGCAACATCGGGATCATGGCTCACATCGACGCGGGCAAGACGACCACCACTGAGCGGATCCTCTTCTACACCGGCGTCAGCTACAAGATCGGTGAAGTCCACGACGGCGCTGCCACCATGGACTGGATGGAGCAGGAGCAGGAGCGTGGCATCACGATCACCTCTGCTGCGACCACCTGTCACTGGCCGCTCGAGGACAACGACTACACGATCAACATCATCGACACCCCGGGGCACGTCGACTTCACGGTCGAGGTGGAGCGCTCGCTGCGCGTCCTCGACGGTGCCGTCACGGTGTTCGACGGTGTCGCCGGCGTTGAGCCGCAGTCCGAGACGGTGTGGCGTCAGGCCGACCGCTACGGCGTGCCGCGTATCTGCTTCGTCAACAAGCTCGACCGGACCGGCGCGGAGTTCCACCGCTGTGTGGACATGATCAAGGACCGGCTTGGCGCCGTTCCGATCATCATGCAGCTGCCGATCGGTGCCGAGATGGACTTCAAGGGCGTTGTGGACCTGGTCCGCATGAAGGCGCTCGTGTGGTCCGCCGAGGCGGAGAAGGGCGAGATGTACGACGTCGTCGACATCCCCGCCACGCACGCCGAGGCTGCCGAGGAGTACCGCGGCAAGCTGGTCGAGACCGTCGCGGAGAACGACGACGAGATCATGGAGCTGTTCCTGGAGGGCCAGGAGCCCACCGAGGAGCAGCTGTACGCCGCGATCCGTCGCGTCACCATCGCGTCCGGCAAGTCCAACGACGTCACGGTCACCCCGGTGTTCTGTGGCACCGCGTTCAAGAACAAGGGCGTTCAGCCCCTGCTCGACGCGGTCGTGCGCTACCTCCCGACTCCGCTTGACGTCGAGGCCATCGAGGGCCACGACGTGAAGAACCCGGAGATCGTGATCAAGCGCAAGCCGTCGGTGGACGAGCCGCTGTCCGCCCTCGCGTTCAAGATCATGAGCGACCCGCACCTGGGCAAGCTCACCTTCGTCCGGGTTTACTCGGGCCGCCTGGAGTCCGGCACCGCGGTGCTGAACTCCGTCAAGGGCAAGAAGGAGCGCATCGGCAAGATCTACCGCATGCACGCGAACAAGCGTGAGGAGATCGAGTCGGTGGGCGCCGGCGACATCGTCGCCGTGATGGGCCTGAAGCAGACCACCACCGGTGAGACGCTCAGCGACGACAAGAACCCGGTCATCCTGGAGTCCATGGACTTCCCGGCGCCGGTCATTCAGGTCGCCATCGAGCCCAAGTCCAAGGGTGACCAGGAGAAGCTGGGTGTAGCCATCCAGCGTCTCGCGGAGGAGGACCCCTCCTTCCAGGTTCACTCGGACGAGGAGACCGGCCAGACCATCATCGGTGGTATGGGCGAGCTGCACCTTGAGGTGCTGGTCGACCGTATGCGCCGTGAGTTCAAGGTCGAGGCCAACGTCGGTAAGCCGCAGGTCGCCTACCGTGAGACGATCCGTAAGGCCGTCGAGCGCGTGGACTACACCCACAAGAAGCAGACCGGTGGTACCGGTCAGTTCGCCAAGGTGCAGATCGCGATCGAGCCCATCACCGAGACCGATGGTCCGGCGTACGAGTTCGTGAACAAGGTCACCGGTGGCCGTATCCCGCGGGAGTACATCCCGTCGGTGGACGCCGGTGCGCAGGAGGCCATGCAGTTCGGCATCCTGGCGGGCTACGAGATGACTGGTGTTCGCATCACGCTTCTCGACGGTGCCTATCACGAGGTCGACTCCTCCGAGCTGGCGTTCAAGATCGCCGGTTCGCAGGCCTTCAAGGAGGGTGCGCGCAGGGCCAGCCCCGTGCTGCTCGAGCCGATGATGGCCGTCGAGGTCACCACGCCCGAGGACTACATGGGCGATGTCATCGGCGACATCAACTCGCGCCGTGGCCAGATCCAGGCCATGGACGAGCGTGCCGGTGCTCGTATCGTGAAGGGCCTCGTGCCCCTCTCGGAGATGTTCGGCTACGTCGGCGACCTCCGCAGCAAGACCTCGGGTCGCGCAAGCTACTCGATGCAGTTCGACTCCTACGCCGAGGTTCCCCGGAACGTCGCCGAGGAGATCATCGCGAAGGCCAAGGGCGAGTAACACACCCCGTTTGCACGCTTTAGGCTTGACACCGACCGCCGGGGGTTCAACCCGGCCAAGGGACGAGCGATCGTCCCCGGGACAGAACCCCGGCGGGCGGCATCCCAGCAAAGATCACCTGGCGCCGATGAGTAAGGCGTACCAGAACCACTCCGCAGGAGGACCCAGTGGCGAAGGCAAAGTTCGAGCGGACTAAGCCGCACGTCAACATCGGCACCATCGGTCACATCGACCACGGTAAGACGACCCTCACGGCCGCCATTACCAAGGTGCTGCACGACGCGTACCCGGACCTGAACGAGGCCTCGGCCTTCGACCAGATCGACAAGGCTCCCGAGGAGCGCCAGCGCGGTATCACGATCTCGATCGCGCACGTCGAGTACCAGACCGAGACGCGTCACTACGCCCACGTCGACTGCCCCGGTCACGCGGACTACATCAAGAACATGATCACGGGTGCGGCGCAGATGGACGGCGCCATCCTCGTGGTCGCGGCCACCGACGGCCCGATGCCGCAGACCAAGGAGCACGTGCTCCTGGCCCGCCAGGTCGGCGTTCCGTACATCGTTGTCGCCCTGAACAAGGCCGACATGGTGGACGACGAGGAGATCCTGGAGCTCGTCGAGCTCGAGGTTCGTGAGCTCCTCTCCGAGTACGAGTACGCGGGCGACGACCTTCCGGTCGTCAAGGTCTCGGCGCTCAAGGCTCTTGAGGGTGACAAGGAGTGGGGTCAGACCGTCCTCGACCTGATGAAGGCCGTCGACGAGAACATCCCGCAGCCCGAGCGTGACGTCGAGAAGCCGTTCCTCATGCCCATCGAGGACGTCTTCACGATCACCGGTCGCGGTACGGTCGTCACCGGCCGTATCGAGCGTGGTGTCCTCAAGGTCAACGAGACCGTCGACATCGTCGGCATCAAGACCGAGAAGACCACCACCACGGTCACCGGCATCGAGATGTTCCGCAAGCTGCTCGACGAGGGCCAGGCGGGCGAGAACGTCGGTCTGCTCCTCCGTGGCATCAAGCGCGAGGACGTCGAGCGCGGCCAGGTCATCATCAAGCCCGGTTCGGTCACGCCGCACACCGAGTTCGAGGCCCAGTCCTACATCCTGTCCAAGGACGAGGGTGGCCGTCACACGCCGTTCTTCAACAACTACCGTCCGCAGTTCTACTTCCGTACGACTGACGTGACCGGTGTTGTGACCCTCCCCGAGGGCACGGAGATGGTCATGCCGGGCGACAACACCACGATGACCGTTTCGCTCATCCAGCCCGTCGCCATGGAAGAGGGCCTGAAGTTCGCCATCCGTGAGGGTGGCCGGACCGTGGGCGCCGGCCAGGTCATCAAGATCAACAAGTAGTCCTACTTGTTGGCTTGAACGCCTGGTAGCTCCTTCAAGAGCTCCGAGAAGGGCCCGTACGACTTCGGTCGTACGGGCCCTTCTGCCATGCTCCGGATCACCAGGTGACGGGGAGTGCCACCGGTCCGCGGATCATCGTGCGCTGCCGCCAGGGGACCTCATCGGCGGGGACGGCGAGGCGCAGCCCCGGCAGCCGGTCGAGGAGGGTGTTGATCAGGAGGTCGGTCTGCATCCGGGCGAGGACGGCGCCGGTGCAGTAGTGGGGGCCGTTGCCGTAGGCGAGGTGGGCGCTGGTGTCCCGGTCGATGTCGATGCGGTCGGGGTCGGGGAAGACGTCCGGGTCGCGGTTGGCGGCGAGGTAGGAGACGTAGACGGGGTCGCCCGCGGTGATCCGTACGCCCTGGATCTCGATGTCCTCCAGGGCGATGCGGGCCAGGCCGACCGACGTGCGGTGCGGGATGAAGCGCAGGAGTTCGTCGATGGCGGCGGGACGGGACTCGGGCTGGCAGCGCAGGCGATCGAGCAGCTCGGGGTCGGTCAGGATGAGGTAGAGCATCTGGCCGACGTGGTGGGTGACGGCCTCGCCGCCGATCTGAAGAGGCCCCGCGATGCCGATGGCCTCCGCCTCGCTGATGTCACCGCGGCCGACGGCGGCGCCGAGGAGCGAGAGGACGTCCTCGGCTTGGCTCCCGGCCCGCTCGCGGATGGCCTCGGTGATCCAGCCGTACATCCCGTCCTTGGCACGCTCCGCGGCCTCGGCGCCTCCCGCGGTCGAGATGATCTGCCGGGTCCACGCGTGGATCTGCTCCCGGTCGGCCTCGGGTACCCCCATGACCTCGCAGACGACGGCGATGGGGAAGGGTTCGAGGACGCGCTCGACGAGGTCGGCGGGGGGACCGTCCTTCGCCACCGCGTCCACGAGCGCGTCGAGCGTCTCCTGGGCGCGGGGGCGCAGCCGCTTCACGGCTCCCACGGTGTACGCGGCCGCCACCGCCTTGCGCAGCCGGTTGTGGTCGGGCTGGTCGGCGAACGCCAGTGACCCGGGCTTCGGCTTGAAGTGCGGTGCGATACGGGTGACTTGGCGGTCGACGACCTCGGCGCGGCTGAAGCGGGGGTCGTTCGTGATCGCCTTCACGTCCTCGTGGCGGGTCGCCAGCCACGCCCAGCCCTCCCCGTGGGGGAGCCGGATCCGGGTCAGCGGCCCCTCGCGCATCAGCTCCGCGAGCACCGGGTCGAAGTCGGTCGCGTGCAGTTCGCGGGGCGGCCAGTCCCGTACGGGGGGAGGAGGCTGGCCGGTCAGGGTGGTGGTCTCTTCTGCCATGAGTCCACCATTAGTCGGCGGGGGCCGGGTGTCGCGTGGGGGTGGTCCAGGCGGAGTCGGTCGGTCACCTCGACGACGGTCGTGTGAGCGGTCCCGTTTCCGCGGGCGGCGACTCTGTGGCGAGCGGCGGCCACGCTGCGGGACCCTTCACGCCTTGGCGAATCACCGCCTTGGCGAAGGCTTCCTCCTTGGGGCGGCCTGCATTTCTTCCAAGCGGCCGGGAGCGAGGACGGTGAGGGCGGCACACAGGGCGTCGGGGGTTTGCTCGGGGCGGGGGATCAGGTCACGTCCGGGGGCGTTCGGCGTGCTCCTCACTGCCCGGGGTGCACGCCGCTCCTACTCTGGGCAGGGAATAGTCGCGCATCCTGCTCACCCAGTCGTTGTCCGGGTTGGAGCGGGAGACCACTTCGATGGCCGCGATGAGGGTACGCGGGTCGAAGGAACCCGGGACGTCCATGTCTGCCCAGGCGATCACCATCACGTCAGGGTGACGCATGATCCCTCGGGTTCGGCCTCCACGTCCGGCGTCCCTGTGTGAGCGACCGGTTCCTCCGGCATGACCTTCTCAAGGCGCCTGCGGAGGTGCAGCGTGGTCAGCTCGTGGGGGCCGACGGGCGCCAGCATGTCGTGCACGATCCCTTCCTTGGTGATCTCGCATTTGCAGGGGAGTGTGTCGTCCATGGACTGAATGGCGTCTCGCATGGCCCGGTATCGGTGGGAGGCGCCTTGCCGCGCGTCGAGTTCGCTGGCAGGCCGGTCTCGGATCCGAGGCAACTTCGGATCCTCGAACTGCGGTATGGCATCGTCCGGGCCCAGGCTCTGGGACTGGGAGCCGGGTACCCACCGCGCGGCAGTCCAGGTGCGGAGCCGGTGGCGCACCGCCGACCCGGACGAGGTCAGCAGGCAGTTCTACGCGATCGTCACCGACCTGGTTGGCACTCCCAGCGAACTTGTCGGCGAGGACGGCGCGATCGCCTGGCGGTCCGCCACCACCCTGTGGGGAAGGCCCCTGGCCGGCGACGACGGGGGCCTGTGCCCGCTGGCTTTCCCGGGCCAGTACCGCGACCCGGAAACCGGCCTGCACTACAACCTGTCCCGCTACTACGACCCGGACACCGCGAGCTACCTCTCACCCGACCCGCTTGGCCTTGCCCCCTCCCCGAACCACCATGCGTACGTCGACAACCCCTTGCGGTGGAGCGACCCGCTCGGTTTGGAGGGCGAGGAGCCGACCCGTATATACGACGACTCGACATACGACAAGCATGGTTCGGGCAGCAGTTCGTCGGGCAAGGGCGAGATCGGTCGTGCCCCCGCCAACGGCCAGGCCGCGCTGGACCGGTCTATCCCGTTGGGTGACCCGAACAACCCGGCCAAATTCCGGCGCCTCGGCGTGGACCATGCCAACAACGAGATCGTGGTCCTTGATCGGCACCATTACGAGACCGACAAGAACGGCAAGATCGTCAAGGAGATCTACCATGGGCATGTCCAGGGCAAGTACCCGTCGGACAGCATCACGGAAGGCGATCTGAACAAGTTGAAGAAGAATGGAATGATCAACAACCTCAAAAAGCAGAAGGTGCTCCCGCCATCGTGCGACTGATTACGCATGGAAGGAAAGCCGGCTATGGCGCCCAAGTGGGACTGGGAGAGCGGCGAAGGCGTGTCGCATATCAACGACCCAGCCGAGGTTGACGCTGCCTTCGAGCGGGGCGAGTGGCCTCTGGGTTCGGCGGTGATCGGGTTGGCCTTCAATTGTTCGCTGGAGGAGGCATCGCCTCGGATTGTCCGGGCGATGCGGGTGCCGGACCTCGCTCAGCGCGGGTTCGCGTTCACCGCGGCCGGTGCCGCAGCGCGGATCAACGGTCGGCTGACCCCCGAGCTGTATGCCGCGCTACGCGCGGAGGGGCTCAAGAGCATTGCCGAGTACGCCATCAAGGACACCCTGACCTTCGTGCCGTTCCGGCAGCTGCCTCCGCGGTTCAAGTGGTGGAAGGTCGCGTCACGGGTGCGCAACAAGCTGGAGAGCTGGTGGCTGCGGTCCGGGGAAACGGCCGAAGACACCTGGCAGGCCCTGCGACGACGTCGCTGACATGGGGAGAGTCAGACATGGCGGCCGAGTGGGACTGGGAAAGTGGCGAGCGTCTGCTGGGACTCGACGTCCCCGAGGAGTGGGATGCCGCGTTCGAGCGTGGCGAGGATCATCTCGGTACGGCGGTGATCGGGTTGGCCTTCAACTGCTCGCTGGAGGACGCTTCGCCTCGGATTCTCCGGGCGATGCAGTTGCCGGACCGAGATCAGCGAGGGTACGCGTTCACCGCAGCGGGAACCGCGGCCCGACTCAACGGTGAGTTGACACCTGAGCTGTACGCCGCGCTGCGTGCCGAGGGCCATGGCGGCATCGCCGAAAACGCCGTCGACGACACTCTGACCTTTGTCCCGTTCTGGCAGCTGCCGCTGTGGTTCAAATGGCGAAAGGTCGTGTCAAAGGTCCAGGACAAGCTGGAGACCTGGCGGCTGGAGACCGTGTACGCGGTCAGCGATGCCTGGAAGGCGCTGCGGCGACGCGCCTGACCGAAGGAGAGCCGTCCATGGCGTCCGAATGGGACTGGAAAAGCGGCGAGGGCCTGATCGGTATCGACGATCCTGCCGAGGTGGACGCGGCGTTCGAGCGTGGCGAGGGTCATCTCGGTACGGCGGTGATCGGGTTGGCGTTCCAGTGCTCGCTGGAGGAGGCGTCGCCCCGGATTGTCAAGGCGCTGCGGCTGCCGGACGTCGGCCAGCGGGGGTTCGCGTTCACTGCGGCCGGTCATGCTGCCCGGCTCAATGGGGAGTTGACCCCGGAGCTGTACGCGGCCCTGCGTGCCGAAGGGCCTGGCGGCGTCGCCGAGCACCCCATCAGGGACACGCTGGGGTACGTACCGTTTCGGAAGCTGCCACCGTGGTTCAAGCGGCGGTGGGTGCTTGTAACCGTGCGCGACAAGCTGGAGGGCTGGTGGTTGCGGTCCGAGGAGGCGTTCAGTGACGCGTGGAAGGCCCTGCGCGGACGCCGCCCTTGAGCAGGTGGGTTCCGTATGTCGCCGGTGTCTCTGGATTTGGGAGCGGAGGAGCACCGCGTGATGCGGCGTGATGGGAATAGGTCGCCCGTCGCCCTAAGGCGTGTTCTGGGCAGCGCCGGATGGAACCAGCCAGGCTGGTCCTGCCCGGTGCGCCTTGATCAAGAACACAGGGCAGCCCCCCGCGGGGCGTGTGAGGTGTGAATTCGGCAGCGAATCGCCCGGCCGGAACGACCCGCGTTTGACGTGCGTCACTCCCGGGGTATTCTCTCCGGCTCGATTAGCCAGGCCCATACCCCGTATGGCAGACTGTCGGAGTTGCTCGGTCGAGCGCCGATGCTGCGCGCCTCCCGTCGGGAGGACCGGAAGCGAGTCCCACAGTACTCGTCGCCCCAACTGCCGTAAGGCAGCGCTGGGGCGGACGTACGGGAATCTTTCGGGAAGTGTCAGCGGGGTGCAGGCCAGGCGCCCGGTGGGTGTTCAGCCCCCGGTCCAGCGGTTGCTTTCGGGCGAGCCGCGTCCCTCGTAGGGAAATCCGTAACGGATATCTGTGCGGCAGGAGCGCGACACACCCGACCGCGTGGGTCGGAGGACAGGACGCGAACCCCCGGGTTCCGGAGCGTTTCACTAGACAAAGGACTACTGAGTAGCCATGGCGGGACAGAAGATCCGCATCCGGCTCAAGGCCTACGACCACGAGGTCATCGATTCCTCGGCGAAGAAGATCGTCGAGACGGTGACGCGTACTGGTGCGTCGGTCGCGGGCCCGGTGCCGCTGCCCACTGAGAAGAACGTGTACTGCGTCATCAAGTCGCCGCACAAGTACAAGGACTCGCGCGAGCACTTCGAGATGCGCACGCACAAGCGCCTGATCGACATTCTCGACCCGACGCCCAAGACCGTTGACTCCCTGATGCGACTCGACCTCCCGGCCGGTGTCGACATCGAGATCAAGCTCTAAGGGCCGGTGATCTGAGAATGGCTAAGCAGATCAAGGGCATCCTGGGCGAGAAGCTCGGCATGACGCAGGTGTGGGACGAGAACAACCGTGTTGTTCCCGTCACCGTCGTCAAGGCCGGTCCGAACGTCGTGACCCAGGTCCGTACGAATGACTCCGACGGCTACGAGTCGGTCCAGATCGCCTTCGGCGAGATCGACCCTCGCAAGGTGAACAAGCCCCTCAAGGGTCACTTCGCCAAGGCCGACGTCACCCCCCGCCGCCACCTCGTCGAGATCCGTACCGCTGACGCCAGCGAGTACACCCTCGGCCAGGAGATCACCGCCGAGACCTTCGAGGCCGGCGTCAAGGTGGACGTGACCGGCAAGAGCAAGGGCAAGGGCTTCGCCGGTGTCATGAAGCGTCACAACTTCAAGGGCCTCGGCGCCGGACACGGTGTCCAGCGCAAGCACCGCTCTCCCGGCTCCATCGGTGGCTGTGCCACCCCTGGCCGTGTCTTCAAGGGCATGCGCATGGCGGGCCGCATGGGCAACGAGCGGGTCACCACCCAGAATTTGACCGTTCACGCTGTTGACGCGGAGAAGGGACTGCTCCTCATCAAGGGAGCCATCCCCGGTCCGAACGGCGGCCTCGTCCTGGTCCGTACCGCGGCCAAGGGGGTCTGAGGACATGACCACCATTGACATTCAGTCGCCCTCCGGCGACATCGCCGGGACCGTTGAGCTCCCGGCCGAGATCTTCGACGTAGAGAAGATCAGCATCCCGCTGCTCCACCAGGTCGTCGTCGCGCAGCTGGCCGCTGCCCGTCAGGGCACGCACAAGGTCAAGCGTCGTGGCGAGGTCCGCGGTGGTGGCCGCAAGCCTTACCGCCAGAAGGGCACCGGCCGCGCCCGTCAGGGTTCGACCCGCGCCCCGCAGTTCGCCGGCGGTGGCGTCGTCCACGGCCCCACGCCGCGTGACTACTCGCAGCGGACCCCGAAGAAGATGAAGGCCGCGGCCCTGCGCCACGCCCTCACCGACCGGGCCCGCAACGCTCGCATCCACGTCATCACCGACGTGATCGACGGCGAGGCCATCTCCACCAAGGCCGCGAAGAGCTTCCTCGGCAAGATCTCGGAGCGCAAGAACGTGCTCCTGGTCATCGAGCGCTCGAACGAGGCCGCGCTGCTTTCCGCGCGCAACCTGCCCCAGGTCCACATCCTGGAGCCGGGCCAGCTGAACACGTACGACGTTCTCGTCTCGGACGACGTGGTCTTCACCCAGGCCGCCTTCGAGTCCTTCGTGTCTGGCGCGCCGGCTGGATCGGCTGCTGACACCGAAGGGAGCGAAGCCTGATGGCTACGCGTCACCCGAGCATTGCCTCGAAGGCCGCCAAGGCCAAGAAGGTCGCGCGCATCGCCAAGGCGAAGCGCCACGAGACCGAGGGCAAGAACACCGTCGAGACGCCGATCAGTAAGTCGTTCACGGACCACCGTGACGTGCTGCTGAAGCCGGTCGTCTCCGAGAAGAGCTACGCGCTGCTCGACGAGGGCAAGTACACCTTCGTCGTCGCGCCGGGCGCCAACAAGACCCAGATCAAGCAGGCCGTCCAGGCGGTCTTCTCGGTCAAGGTCACCGGCGTCAACACGATCAACCGTCAGGGTAAGCGCAAGCGGACCAAGAGCGGTTTCGGTAAGCGTGCTGACACCAAGCGCGCGATCGTGACCCTCGCTGAGGGCGACCGTATCGACATCTTCGGCCAGGCCTCCTAACGGAGCGCCCTGGTCCGAATATCGGACGAGGACTGAGAAATGGGAATCCGCAAGTACAAGCCGACTACGCCGGGCCGCCGTGGCTCCAGCGTCGCCGACTTCGTCGAGGTCACGCGGTCCACGCCGGAGAAGTCGCTGGTTCGCCCCCTGCACAGCAAGGGCGGCCGTAACAATTCCGGTCGTGTGACCGTTCGCCACCAGGGTGGCGGACACAAGCGCGCCTACCGAGTGATCGACTTCCGTCGTCACGACAAGGACGGCGTGCCGGCGAAGGTCGCGCACATCGAGTACGACCCCAACCGCACCGCGCGCATCGCGCTGCTTCACTACGCGGACGGCGAGAAGCGTTACATCCTCGCCCCCCGCAACCTGTCGCAGGGTGACCGCGTCGAGAACGGTCCCGGGGCCGACATCAAGCCGGGCAACAACCTGGCGCTCCGCAACATCCCGGTCGGTACCACGATCCACGCGATCGAGCTCCGTCCGGGTGGCGGCGCCAAGTTCGCCCGCTCCGCCGGTGCCTCGGTGCAGCTGCTCGCGAAGGAGGGCACCATGGCCCACCTCCGCATGCCCTCCGGTGAGATCCGCCTGGTCGACCAGCGCTGCCGCGCCACGGTCGGCGAGGTCGGCAACGCCGAGCAGAGCAACATCAACTGGGGCAAGGCCGGCCGCAAGCGCTGGCTGGGCGTCCGCCCGTCCGTTCGCGGTGTGGCGATGAACCCGGTTGACCACCCGCACGGTGGTGGTGAGGGCAAGACCTCCGGTGGTCGCCACCCGGTCTCCCCGTGGGGTCAGAAGGAGGGTCGTACTCGCTCGCCGAAGAAGGCTTCGAGCAAGTACATCGTCCGCCGCCGCAAGTCGAACAAGAAGCGCTAGGAGCGGGTTTAGATGCCGCGCAGTCTCAAGAAGGGGCCCTTCGTCGACGGACACCTCGTAAAGAAGGTGGACGTACAGAACGAAGCCGGTACCAAGAACGTCATCAAGACCTGGTCCCGTCGCTCGATGATCATCCCGGCCATGCTCGGTCACACGATCGCGGTGCACAACGGCAAGATCCACATCCCGGTGTTTGTCACCGAGTCGATGGTCGGCCACAAGCTCGGCGAGTTCTCGCCGACGCGCACCTTCCGGGGTCACGTCAAGGACGACCGGAAGACGAAGCGCCGCTAGCGCGGGGTGGATTCGACCATGACAGACACTGGAAGGACAACCATGGAAGCCAGGGCCCAGGCGCGGTACATCCGCGTTACGCCCATGAAGGCCCGCCGCGTGGTGGACCTTATCCGTGGCATGGATGCCACGGAGGCTCAGGCGGTCCTGCGTTTCGCCGCGCAGGCCGCGAGCGTGCCGGTAGGCAAGGTGCTTGACAGCGCCATCGCCAACGCCGCGCACAACTACGACCACACCGACGCCGGCAGCCTCGTCATCTCTGAGGCGTACGTCGACGAAGGTCCGACCCTGAAGCGGTTCCGTCCGCGTGCCCAGGGCCGTGCCTACCGGATCCGCAAGCGGACCAGCCACATCACCGTGGTCGTCAGCAGCAAGGAAGGAACCCGGTAATGGGCCAGAAGGTTAACCCGCATGGGTTCCGGCTCGGCATTACCACGGACTTCAAGTCCCGTTGGTACGCCGACAAGCTGTACAAGGACTACGTCAAGGAAGACGTCGCCATCCGTCGGATGATGACGTCCGGCATGGAGCGCGCCGGCATCTCGAAGGTGGAGATCGAGCGCACCCGTGACCGCGTGCGGGTGGACATCCACACCGCGCGTCCCGGCATCGTCATCGGCCGCCGTGGCGCCGAGGCCGACCGCATCCGCGGCGACCTCGAGAAGCTCACGGGCAAGCAGGTCCAGCTGAACATCCTCGAGGTCAAGAACCCCGAGACGGACGCTCAGCTGGTTGCTCAGGCCGTTGCCGAGCAGCTGTCCTCCCGCGTCTCCTTCCGCCGCGCCATGCGTAAGAGCATGCAGTCGTCGATGAAGGCCGGCGCCAAGGGCATCAAGATCCAGTGTGGTGGCCGTCTCGGCGGCGCCGAGATGTCCCGCTCGGAGTTCTACCGCGAGGGCCGTGTGCCCCTGCACACCCTCCGCGCGAACGTCGACTACGGCTTCTTCGAGGCCAAGACGACCTTCGGCCGCATCGGTGTGAAGGTCTGGATCTACAAGGGCAACGTCAAGAACATCGCCGAGGTCCGCGCCGAGAACGCCGCGGCCCGTGCGGGTAACCGCCCGGCGCGCGGTGGCGCGGGTGGCGGCGCTGACCGCCCGGCCCGTGGCGGTGCCCGTGGTGGCGAGCGTGGCGGCCGCGGCCGCAAGCCGCAGCAGCAGTCCGCGCCGGCTGCCGAGGCCCCCAAGGCCGACGCTCCCGCCGCCGCTGCCGCTCCGGCTGAGAGCACCGGAACGGAGGCCTGACCGAAATGCTGATCCCCCGTAGGGTCAAGCACCGCAAGCAGCACCACCCGAAGCGCCGTGGTCAGGCCAAGGGCGGTACGCAGGTTTCGTTCGGCGAGTACGGCATTCAGGCCCTCACGCCGGCTTACGTGACCAACCGCCAGATCGAGGCGGCGCGTATCGCGATGACCCGCCACATCAAGCGTGGCGGCAAGGTCTGGATCAACATCTACCCGGACCGCCCGCTGACCAAGAAGCCTGCCGAGACCCGCATGGGTTCCGGTAAGGGTTCGCCCGAGTGGTGGGTCGCGAACGTGCACCCGGGCCGGGTCATGTTCGAACTGTCCTATCCCAACGAGAAGATCGCCCGTGAGGCCCTCACTCGCGCAGCGCACAAGCTGCCGATGAAGTGCCGGATCGTCAAGCGCGAGGCAGGTGAAGCGTGATGTCGGCCGGTACCAAGGCGTCCGAGCTGCGCGAACTGGGTGACGAGGAGCTTCTCGCGAAGCTTCGCGAAGCCAAGGAAGAGCTGTTCAACCTCCGCTTCCAGGCGGCGACCGGTCAGCTCGAGAACCACGGGCGGCTCAAGGCCGTCCGCAAGGACATCGCGCGGATCTACACCCTGATGCGTGAGCGCGAGCTGGGCATCGAGACGGTGGAGAGCGCCTGATGAGTGAGAGCAATGTGACTGAGACCGCTGAAGCCCGTGGCTTCCGCAAGACCCGTGAGGGTCTCGTCGTCAGCGACAAGATGGACAAGACCGTCGTCGTCGCTGTCGAGGACCGCGTGAAGCACGCGCTGTACGGCAAGGTCATCCGCCGTACCAGCAAGCTCAAGGCCCACGACGAGCAGAACGCCGCCGGCGTCGGCGACCGTGTCCTCCTGATGGAGACCCGGCCGCTGTCCTCGACGAAGCGCTGGCGCATCGTCGAGATCCTCGAGAAGGCCAAGTAATTACTTCAGGGGTTTCCCTGAAGTTGGTTCCGCCAGGCTCGGGGCGGGAGCGCCCTAACCGGTGCTTCCGCCCCGGGAACCGGCAGACAATCAGGAGATAGACGTGATCCAGCAGGAGTCGCGACTGCGTGTCGCCGACAACACTGGTGCGAAGGAAATCCTTTGCATCCGTGTGCTCGGTGGCTCAGGTCGCCGCTACGCGGGCATCGGCGACGTCATCGTCGCCACCGTCAAGGACGCGATCCCCGGTGGCAACGTGAAGAAGGGTGACGTCATCAAGGCGGTCATCGTTCGCACCGTCAAGGAGCGCCGCCGTCCGGACGGCTCGTACATCCGCTTCGACGAGAACGCCGCTGTCATTCTCAAGAACGACGGCGACCCTCGTGGCACCCGTATCTTCGGCCCGGTGGGCCGGGAGCTGCGCGAGAAGAAGTTCATGAAGATCATCTCGCTCGCGCCGGAGGTGCTGTAAGCATGAAGATCAAGAAGGGTGACACGGTTCAGGTCATCACCGGCAAGGACAAGGGCAAGCAGGGCAAGGTCATTGCGGCCTACCCCCGCGAGGACCGCGTCCTGGTCGAGGGTGTCAACCGGGTCAAGAAGCACACCAAGGCCGGCCCGACCGCGAAGGGTTCGCAGGCCGGCGGCATCGTCACGACCGAGGCGCCCGTCCACGTCTCCAACGTCCAGCTGGTCGTTGAGAAGGACGGCAACAAGGTTGTCACGCGTGTCGGTTACCGCTTCGACGATGAGGGCAACAAGATCCGCGTTGCCAAGCGGACGGGTGAGGACATCTGATGACTACCACCACGACTCCGCGTCTCAAGACGAAGTACCGCGAGGAGATCGCGGGCAAGCTGCTTGAAGAGTTCGCGTACGCGAACGTCATGCAGGTTCCCGGGCTCGTCAAGATCGTGGTCAACATGGGTGTCGGCGACGCCGCCCGTGACTCGAAGCTCATGGACGGTGCCGTCCGTGACCTGACCACGATCACCGGTCAGAAGCCGGCCGTCACCAAGGCCCGCAAGTCCATCGCGCAGTTCAAGCTGCGTGAAGGTCAGCCGATCGGTGCCCACGTCACGCTCCGTGGCGACCGCATGTGGGAGTTCCTGGACCGCACCCTGTCGCTCGCGCTTCCGCGCATCCGCGACTTCCGTGGTCTGTCCCCCAAGCAGTTCGACGGGCGTGGCAACTACACCTTCGGTCTCACGGAGCAGGTCATGTTCCACGAGATCGACCAGGACAAGATCGACCGCGTCCGGGGTATGGACATCACCGTGGTCACCACGGCGACCAACGACGCTGAGGGCCGTGCCCTTCTCCGTCACCTCGGCTTCCCCTTCAAGGAGGCGTAACCGAGATGGCGAAGAAGGCTCTGATTGCCAAGGCTGCTCGTAAGCCCAAGTTCGGCGTACGTGGCTACACGCGCTGCCAGCGCTGCGGCCGTCCGCACTCCGTGTACCGCAAGTTCGGCCTGTGCCGCATCTGCCTTCGTGAGATGGCTCACCGTGGCGAGCTGCCGGGCGTGACCAAGAGCTCCTGGTAATCCTCCACCGTCCGTAGGACGTTCGGGATTACCCGAGGCTCTCGGTAAGCAATGGGTCGGTAAGGTGCCCTGCTCTCCATGGCTTAGGCTAGGAGGGTTGGGCGCCTGCCGCCCGTACGACTTACTACGCCGTAGGTCCCCGCACCGCACCCGTCCCGCCACTGAGTGGGGAGAGGGATGGCGCACTGGAAACCCCGGCGAGAGAGGCCGAAGGCCAATTCATGACCATGACTGATCCCATCGCAGACATGCTTACTCGTCTGCGTAACGCGAACTCGGCGTACCACGACGATGTCGCGATGCCGCACAGCAAGATCAAGTCTCACATCGCGGAGATCCTCCAGCAGGAGGGCTTCATCACCGGCTGGAAGGTCGAGGATGCCGAGGTCGGCAAGAAGCTCGTCCTCGAGCTGAAGTTCGGCCCGAACCGTGAGCGCTCCATTGCGGGCATCAAGCGGATCTCGAAGCCGGGTCTGCGTGTGTACGCGAAGTCCACCTCCCTGCCCAAGGTGCTCGGTGGCCTCGGCGTGGCGATCATCTCCACGTCGCACGGTCTCCTCACTGGACAGCAGGCCGGCAAGAAGGGCGTAGGCGGAGAAGTTCTCGCCTACGTCTGGTAGCGGAAGGGAACGGAGGAAAAAGCTATGTCGCGTATTGG
This sequence comes from Streptomyces sp. NPDC087263, assembly GCF_044744645.1. NCBI lineage: Bacteria > Bacillati > Actinomycetota > Actinomycetes > Kitasatosporales > Streptomycetaceae > Streptomyces > Streptomyces sp. NPDC087263. The sequence continues at coordinate 261,686 of NZ_JBIUYT010000010.1, read as the reverse complement.
CAAGCTCCCCATCACGGTTCCCGCCGGCGTGGACGTCACCATCGACGGACGTACGGTCCAGGTGAAGGGCCCCAAGGGCGCTCTCTCCCACACCGTCGCGGCACCGATCGATGTCGCCAAGGGTGAGGACGGCATTCTCAATGTCACCCGCCCGAACGACGAGCGTCAGAACAAGGCCCTGCACGGCCTGTCCCGCACGCTGGTGGCGAACATGATCACCGGCGTGACCCAGGGTTACGTGAAGAAGCTCGAAATCAGCGGTGTCGGTTACCGCGTCCTGGCGAAGGGCTCCAACCTGGAGTTCTCGCTCGGCTACAGCCACTCGATCACGGTCGAGGCGCCCGAGGGCATCTCGTTCAAGGTCGAGAACCCGACGCACTTCTCGGTCGAGGGCATCGACAAGCAGAAGGTCGGAGAGGTTGCGGCCAACATCCGCAAGCTGCGCAAGCCCGACCCGTACAAGGCCAAGGGCGTCAAGTACGAGGGCGAAGTCGTCCGGCGCAAGGTCGGAAAGGCGGGTAAGTAAGCCATGGCATACGGTGTCAAGATTGCTAAGGGCGACGCTTACAAGCGTGCTGCCATCAAGCGTCGTCACATCCGGATCCGTAAGCACATCTCGGGTACGGCTGAGCGTCCGCGCCTGGTCGTGACGCGCTCCAACCGCCACATCGTGGCCCAGGTCATCGACGACGTTAAGGGTCACACCCTGGCGTCGGCGTCGACCCTGGACACCACGGTCCGCGGTGCCGAGGGCGACAAGTCCGCGCAGGCCAAGTCGGTCGGCGCCCTGGTTGCCGAGCGCGCCAAGGCCGCCGGTGTCGAGGTCGTCGTATTCGACCGTGGTGGAAACCAGTACGCCGGGCGCATTGCCGCTCTGGCGGACGCCGCCCGCGAAGCGGGACTCAAGTTCTGAGTCGCCCGTCGCGCTAGCGACTTCGGTCGCTGCGTAGCTAGCGGAAAAAGAGAGAGGTAATCCAATGGCTGGACCCCAGCGCCGCGGAAGCGGTGCCGGTGGCGGCGAGCGGCGGGACCGGAAGGGCCGTGACGGCGGCGCTGCTGCCGCTGAGAAGACCGCGTACGTTGAGCGCGTAGTCGCGATCAACCGCGTCGCCAAGGTTGTGAAGGGTGGTCGTCGCTTCAGCTTCACTGCGCTCGTCGTAGTGGGCGATGGTGACGGCACCGTCGGTGTCGGTTACGGCAAGGCCAAGGAGGTGCCGGCCGCGATCGCCAAGGGTGTTGAAGAGGCCAAGAAGCACTTCTTCAAGGTCCCCCGTATCCAGGGCACCATCCCGCACCCGATCACGGGCGAGAAGGCCGCGGGCGTCGTCCTGCTCAAGCCTGCTTCCCCCGGTACCGGCGTTATCGCCGGTGGCCCGGTGCGTGCTGTCCTGGAGTGCGCCGGCGTTCACGACATCCTGTCGAAGTCGCTCGGCTCGTCCAACGCGATCAACATCGTGCACGCGACCGTGGCGGCCCTCAAGGGCCTGCAGCGTCCCGAGGAGATCGCGGCCCGCCGCGGTCTGCCCCTCGAGGACGTCGCCCCCGCGGCTCTGCTCCGTGCACGTGCGGGAGCGGGTGCGTAATGGCTCGCCTCAAGGTCACGCAGACGAAGTCGTACATCGGCAGCAAGCAGAACCACCGTGACACCCTGCGCTCCCTTGGTCTCAAGGGCATCAACACGCAGGTCGTCAAGGAGGACCGCCCCGAGTTCCGCGGAATGGTGCACACCGTCCGCCACCTCGTGACGGTTGAGGAGGTCGACTGATCATGGCGGAAAACAGCCCGCTCAAGATCCACAACCTCCGTCCCGCCCCGGGCGCCAAGACCGCCAAGACCCGTGTGGGTCGTGGTGAGGCGTCGAAGGGTAAGACGGCCGGTCGTGGTACCAAGGGCACGAAGGCCCGTTACCAGGTTCCGGAGCGCTTCGAGGGTGGCCAGATGCCCCTCCACATGCGTCTCCCGAAGCTCAAGGGCTTCCGGAACCCGTTCAAGACCGAGTACCAGGTCGTGAACCTCGACAAGCTGGCGTCGCTGTACCCGGAGGGTGGCGAGGTCACCGTCGAGGGGCTCGTCGCCAACGGTGCGGTTCGCAAGAACAGCCTCGTCAAGGTCCTCGGCCAGGGCGAGATCTCCGTGGCACTGCAGGTGACGGTTGACGCCGTCTCCGGCTCCGCCAAGGAGAAGATCACCGCCGCCGGCGGTACCGTCACCGAGCTCGTCTGAATTCAGCAGGCGTCTCGATGACTTGAGCGATCCCAGCCGGGGGTGCCCACAAAAGGGGCATCCCCGGTTGGTCGTTCCTAGGGGGGCAGTGTCGCCGGTAAGGTGGCCTGCGCTGCCGAATATCGTCCGGTGAGTCCCAAGGGAACTCCGGGCGGCCTTTGACTGTTGGTTAGCTGTCAGACATCCGTCGAACCTCAAGACCGTCACCTCTGACGCAGAAGCGCGGGGGTCGCAGGAGGCACCGTGCTCACCGCGTTCGCCCGGGCGTTCAAGACGCCCGACCTGCGCAAGAAGCTGCTCTTCACGCTCGGCATCATCGTGGTCTATCGGGTGGGTACCCACATCCCGATCCCAGGTGTCGACTACCAGAACGTGCAGACCTGTATCGACGTGGCCAAGGGCAGCAGCCAGGGTCTCTTCGGTCTGGTCAACATGTTCAGTGGTGGCGCGCTGTTGCAGATCACGATCTTCGCGCTGGGCATCATGCCGTACATCACGGCGAGCATCATCCTCCAGCTGCTGACCGTGGTGATCCCGCGCCTGGAAGCCCTCAAGAAAGAGGGCTCGGCCGGTACCGCCAAGATCACGCAGTACACCCGTTACCTGACGGTGGCGCTGGCCATCCTCCAGGGCACCGGTCTGGTCGCCACCGCCCGCAGCGGCGCGCTCTTCAGTGGCTGCCAGGTGGCCACCGAGATCGTGCCCGACCAGTCGATCTTCGTCACCATCACGATGGTCATCACCATGACCGCCGGTACGGCCATGGTCATGTGGCTGGGTGAGCTCATCACCGACCGCGGCATCGGCAACGGCATGTCGATCCTGATGTTCATCTCGATCGCCGCGACCTTCCCGGCCGCGCTGTGGACCATCAAGACCCAGGGCACGCTGGCCGACGGCTGGATCGAGTTCGTCACGGTCATCCTGGTCGGCCTCGTCATGGTCGGCCTGGTGGTCTTCGTCGAGCAGGCTCAGCGCCGTATCCCGGTCCAGTACGCGAAGCGCATGATCGGCCGCCGGTCCTACGGCGGCACGTCTACGTACATTCCGCTGAAGGTCAACCAGGCGGGCATCATCCCTGTGATCTTCGCCTCGTCGCTGCTCTACATCCCGGCTCTGATCGCTCAGTTCTCCAGCGGAACGTCCAGCTGGAAGACCTGGATCGAGACGAACCTGACCAAGGGTGACCACCCGATCTACATCACGGTCTACTTCTTGTTGATCGTTTTCTTCGCCTTCTTCTACGTCGCGATCTCCTTCAACCCCGAAGAAGTAGCCGACAACATGAAGAAGTATGGTGGCTTCATCCCGGGCATCCGGGCTGGTCGGCCGACTGCTGAGTACCTGAGCTACGTACTCAACCGGATCACCTGGCCGGGTTCGCTGTATCTGGGTCTGATCGCTCTCGTGCCGACGATGGCGTTGGTTGGTTTCGGGGCAAACCAGAACTTCCCGTTCGGTGGCACCAGCATCCTGATCATCGTGGGTGTCGGTCTGGAGACGGTGAAGCAGATTGAGAGCCAGCTCCAGCAGCGCAATTACGAAGGGTTCCTCCGCTGATGCGAATCGTCCTCGTCGGGCCGCCCGGCGCCGGCAAGGGAACGCAGGCCGCGTTTCTCGCCGCGAACCTGTCGATCCCGCACATCTCCACGGGCGACCTGTTCCGCGCCAACATCAGTCGGCAGACGGAACTCGGCAAGCTGGCGAAGTCCTACATGGACAAGGGCGAACTGGTACCGGACGAGGTCACCATCGGGATGGCCAAGGACCGCATGGAGCAGCCGGACGCGGAGAACGGCTTCCTGCTCGACGGCTTCCCTCGTAACGTCTCGCAGGCCGAGGCGCTCGACGAGATGCTGAAGAACGAAGGCATGAAGCTCGACGCGGTGCTGGACCTTGAGGTTCCCGAGGACGAGGTGGTCAAGCGGATCGCCGGCCGTCGCGTCTGCCGGAACGAATCGGCGCACGTTTTCCATGTCACGTACAAGCCGCCGAAGAAGGACGGCGTGTGCGATGTCTGTGGCGGCGAGCTGTACCAGCGTGACGACGACTCCGAGGAGACCGTGCGCACGCGCCTCGAGGTCTACCACACGCAGACCGAGCCGATCATCGACTACTACAAGGCCCAGGGCCTGGTCGTCACGATCTCCGCGCTCGGCAAGGTGGAAGAGGTCACGGGGCGTGCGATGGAGGCGTTGGCTCGCGGGAATGCGTGATCTCGCGGGGCGCGTTGAGCGGTAAGTAGTGCGTTGCTTCGGCCGCGGCACCCTGGGGGTGCCGCGGCCGAAGTGTGTGGTGGGGCCTGCGGCCCCGGGGCGTGCCGGTTGCTTGCCAGTGGGGCCTGCCTGGGGCCGAGTTGTGCCTTGGAGCGCGCCGCGGGTGGGGGAGGGACCCCTGGGCCGGGTGCCGTGTCGTACGCGTGTGTGAGGCCTTGCCTGTACTGCCGTGGCGCGTGCGTCCCGGTCGGCGCGGGGGCGGGGGTGAGGCTGGTGTCCCCCCGGCCGTGGGTGTCCCCGGCCGTGGGTGTCCGCTTCCGAGGGGGACCGCGGGGGCGTCGTGGTTTGGGTGCCTTGGTCCGCGGGGCAGGTGGGGGCACCCGTATCGTTGGAGTAGTCCGTTCTCTCCGGTCAAGGAAGGCCGCAGTCGCCATGGTGCAGATCAAGACCCCCGAGCAGATCGCCAAGATGCGTGAGGCGGGCCTGGTCGTCGCCGCCATCCACGCGGCAACCCGTGAGGCAGCCGTGCCGGGAGCCACCACGAAGGACCTGGACGAGGTCGCGCGCAAGGTGCTCGCCGAGCACGGGGCCAAGTCGAACTTCCTCGGGTACGGCGGTTTCCCGGCCACCATCTGCACCTCGGCCAACGAGGTCGTCGTCCACGGCATCCCGGACGACAAGACCGTCCTCAAGGACGGCGACATCATCTCCATCGACGCCGGCGCGATCGTCGACGGCTGGCACGGCGACGCCGCGTACACCGCGTTCGTGGGCACCGGTCACGCCCCGGAGCTCATCGAGCTCTCCCGGGTGACCGAGGAGTCGATGTGGGCGGGCATCGCCGCGATGAAGCTGGGGAACCGGCTCGTCGACGTCTCCCGCGCCATCGAGACGTACATCCGCCGCCAGCCCAAGGTCGGCGGCGGCCGGTACGGGATCGTCGAGGACTACGGCGGCCACGGCATCGGCACCGAGATGCACATGGACCCGCACCTCCTCAACTACGTCGAGCGCCGGCGCGGCAAGGGACCAAAGCTGGTCCCGGGGTTCTGCCTCGCCATCGAGCCGATGGTGTCGCTGGGCACACCGAAGACCGAAGTGCTGGAGGACAACTGGACCGTCATCACGACGGACGGGACCTGGTCCTCGCACTGGGAGCATTCCGTGGCGTTGACGGAGGAGGGGCCGCTTGTGTTGACGGCTCCGGATGGTGGGCGGGCGAAGCTGGCGGAGTACGGGGTTGTGGCTGCGCCGGATCCGTTGGTGTAGTCGTTCCGTGCGGGGCCCGAGGCTGCTGCGACAGGGGGCTTCCGGCCTTGGGCCGGCGCCGTGTCGGGCGGGCACCGACGTGCCGTGTCGGTGCCTGAGCTGCCGCGATTTCGATCTTTCTGTCGGCGGTTCGGGGCCGTCTGCTGTAGGGGTTCTGGTTAATGATCTTTGAAGTCGGGCATTCTCCCTCGATTCGTCTTTCCGGGTGCGCTGACGTAGACTGACTCGTCGGCTCTCGTGCACCCGCATGTCTGCATGCGCTCGTACGGAGTCGATCAAGGTAGTCGATTCGAAGGGCGAAGCGTGGCCAAGAAGCAAGGTGCCATCGAGATCGAGGGCACTGTCGTCGAGTCTCTTCCGAACGCAATGTTCAAGGTTGAGCTCCAGAACGGCCACCAGGTTCTGGCACACATCAGCGGCAAGATGCGTATGCACTACATCCGCATCCTCCCTGACGACAGGGTCGTGGTGGAGCTGTCTCCGTACGACCTGACGCGTGGCCGGATCGTCTACCGGTACAAGTAGATCTTGCCTGTGCCCCGCTTCCGCGGGGTGGTGGCACTGACCCGGAGAACCTCACCAATGAAGGTCAAGCCGAGCGTCAAGAAGATCTGCGACAAGTGCAGGGTGATCCGCCGTCACGGCCGGGTCATGGTCATCTGCGAAAACCCGCGCCACAAGCAGCGCCAGGGCTGACGCACGACCGACCTTCTGCTTCCGCAGATACTTCGCGCGACGCAAGTAGTACGTGTTCATACGCAGAGCCCAGGGCTGAGTCGCATCAGGCCTGACACCCCCGGTCGGAGGCCGGGGACCCGATTCGTACCGAATCTTCGACGTGAAGAGGACGGCGGACGGGAACCGGCTTTGCGGAAGACCTCCGAACGACAACTGGAGCCATTGAATGGCACGCGTTTCCGGTGTTGACATCCCGCGCGAAAAGCGCGTGGAGGTTGCGCTCACCTACGTGTTCGGCATCGGCCGGACCCTCTCGCAGAAGACGCTGGCCGAGACCGGCGTCAACCCGAACACCCGCGTTCGTGACCTCTCCGAGGAGGAGCTGGTCAAGATCCGCGAGTACGTGGACGCCCACTTCAAGACCGAGGGTGACCTCCGTCGCGAGGTGCAGGCCGACATCCGCCGCAAGGTCGAGATCGGCTGCTACCAGGGTCTGCGTCACCGTCGCGGTCTGCCCGTTCACGGTCAGCGCACCAGCACGAACGCTCGTACCCGCAAGGGCCCGCGTCGCGCGATCGCCGGTAAGAAGAAGCCGGGCAAGAAGTAGTCCTCAGCGGACAACGCTTCATCAGCGGTCTTCGCTGTAGGACCGACCACCTCCCCGTAGGAGTTATAGATGCCCCCCAAGGGTCGTCAGGGCGCTGCCAAGAAGGTGCGCCGCAAGGAAAAGAAGAACGTCGCTCATGGGCACGCCCACATCAAGAGCACGTTCAACAACACGATCGTCTCGATCACGGACCCCGCGGGCAACGTGATCTCCTGGGCCTCCGCCGGCCACGTCGGCTTCAAGGGCTCGCGCAAGTCCACCCCCTTCGCCGCGCAGATGGCCGCCGAGTCGGCCGCCCGTCGCGCGCAGGAGCACGGCATGCGCAAGGTTGACGTCTTCGTGAAGGGCCCGGGCTCCGGTCGCGAGACCGCGATCCGTTCCCTCCAGGCCACTGGCCTCGAGGTCGGCTCCATCCAGGACGTCACCCCCACCCCGCACAACGGCTGCCGTCCGCCCAAGCGCCGCCGCGTCTGACGCACGGTTGTCTTAGTTTTCCGGGGGTCCGGGCGGTATGGCCTTTCGGGGCCGTGCCGCCCGTACCCTTGTAGCTGGAACACATCGGGCTACCACCCGGTGGCAAGGGCATCAAATAGTGGGTGCCCCTGACTGAAGGACTCCTTCATGCTTATTGCTCAGCGCCCGTCGCTGACCGAAGAGGTCGTCGACGAGTTCCGTTCCCGGTTCGTGATCGAGCCGCTGGAGCCGGGCTTCGGTTACACCCTTGGCAATTCCCTGCGTCGTACGCTCCTCTCCTCGATCCCGGGTGCGGCGGTCACGTCCATCCGCGTCGACGGTGTCCTGCACGAGTTCACCACCGTGCCGGGCGTCAAGGAGGACGTCACCGACCTGATCCTCAACATCAAGCAGCTCGTCGTGAGCAGTGAGCACGATGAGCCGGTCGTGATGTACCTGCGTAAGCAGGGTCCGGGTCTGGTCACCGCCGCCGACATCGCGCCCCCGGCCGGTGTCGAGGTGCACAACCCCGACCTCGTCCTCGCCACGCTCAATGGCAAGGGCAAGCTGGAGATGGAGCTGACCGTCGAGCGCGGTCGCGGCTACGTCTCCGCCGTTCAGAACAAGCAGGTGGGACAGGAGATCGGTCGTATTCCGGTCGACTCGATCTACTCGCCGGTTCTGAAGGTCACGTACAAGGTCGAGGCCACGCGTGTCGAGCAGCGGACCGACTTCGACAAGCTGATCGTCGACGTCGAGACCAAGCAGGCGATGCGCCCGCGTGACGCCATGGCGTCCGCGGGTAAGACGCTGGTCGAGCTGTTCGGGCTTGCCCGTGAGCTCAACATCGACGCCGAGGGCATCGACATGGGTCCGTCCCCGACGGACGCCGCCCTTGCCGCTGATCTCGCCCTGCCGATCGAGGAGCTCGAGCTCACCGTTCGGTCCTACAACTGCCTCAAGCGTGAGGGCATCCACTCCGTGGGTGAGCTCGTCGCACGCTCCGAGGCCGACCTCCTCGACATTCGTAACTTCGGTGCGAAGTCCATCGACGAGGTCAAGGCGAAGCTGGCCGGCATGGGCCTGGCCCTCAAGGACAGCCCGCCCGGATTCGACCCGACCGCAGCCGCCGACGCCTTTGGCGCCGACGACGACGTGGACGCGGGTTTCGTGGAGACCGAGCAGTACTGACCGACCAGTACTGCTCGGGAGCCACACCTCCGGGACCTTTCGGGGTCCCGGATCTCCGACGGGCGATCGCCTGCTCGGACACTGACCTCGGTACCTGATACGGCCGGGGCAGATACGAAGGAGAAACACCATGCCGAAGCCCGCCAAGGGTGCCCGTCTGGGCGGCAGCGCCGCGCACGAGAAGCTGCTCCTCGCGAACCTTGCGAAGTCGCTCTTCGAGCACGGCCGCATCACCACCACGGAGGCGAAGGCCCGGCGCCTGCGCCCGTACGCGGAGCGTCTGGTCACCAAGGCGAAGAAGGGTGACCTTCACAACCGCCGCCAGGTGCTCACGGTGATCACGGACAAGAGCATCGTGCACACGCTCTTCACCGAGATCGGCCCGCGTTACGAGAACCGTCCGGGTGGCTACACCCGTATCACCAAGATCGGTAACCGCCGTGGCGACAACGCGCCCATGGCTGTCATCGAGCTGGTGGAGGCACTGACCGTGGCCCAGGCGGCCACCGGTGAGGCCGAGGCGGCGACGAAGCGTGCCGTCAAGGAAGACGTCCTCAAGAAGGACGACGCCCCGAAGGACGCCCCGGTCGAGACCGAGGCTGCCGACGAGGTCGTCGAGGACGCGAAGCCGGCTGTGGCCGAGGGCGACGAGTCCAAGGACGCCTGAGCTTCTGCTCGTGTGTGAGCGGGTCCGCCCCCTTCGGGGCGGGCCCGCTTTCGCGTTCCCCCGGTGGGGGCGGGGGGCCGTGCGCGGCTGCGGGTCCGGCTGGGCGGCATGCTGCTGTCCCCGTCGTCCTGAGAGGATCTGTCTGTGAGTGATGAAGCGGAAACTGGGTTTGTGCGGGTGCGGCTGGATCTGGGGTATGACGGGCGGGAGTTCTCCGGGTGGGCCAAGCAGGCCAGTGGGCGTAGGACCGTGCAGGGCGAGATCGAGGATGCCCTGCGGACGGTGACGCGGTCGGGGGACGCCACGTATGAGCTGACCGTGGCCGGGCGGACCGACGCCGGGGTGCACGCGCGGGGGCAGGTGGCGCATGTCGATCTGCCCGAGGACGTGTGGGGCGAGCACCGGGAGAAGCTGCTGAAGCGGCTGGCCGGGAGACTGCCGAAGGACGTGCGGGTCTGGTCGCTGGCCGAGGCGCCCAGTGGGTTCAACGCCCGGTTCTCAGCGGTCTGGCGGCGGTATGCGTACCGGGTGACCGACAGCCCCGGTGGCGTCGATCCGCTGCTGCGGGGCCACGTCCTGTGGCACGACTGGCCGCTCGACGTGGACGCCATGAACGAGGCCGCCCAACTCCTTCTCGGAGAGCACGACTTCGCCGCCTACTGCAAGAAGCGGGAGGGGGCCACGACCATTCGTACGCTTCAGGAGCTGAGCCTCGTGCGCGGGGGCGACGGGATCATCACCGCGACGGTTCGCGCCGACGCCTTCTGCCACAACATGGTGCGGTCGCTGATCGGGGCGCTGCTGTTCGTGGGGGACGGGCATCGGGGGCCCGAGTGGCCCGGGAAGGTACTGGGTGCCGGCGTACGGGACTCGGCCGTTCATGTCGTACGGCCGCACGGGCTGACGCTCGAAGAAGTCGGTTACCCGGCCGACGCGTTGCTGGCCGCGCGGAGCAAGGAGGCGCGGAACAAGCGGACGTTGCCGTCGGCGGGATGCTGCTGACCGGCTGACCGGCTGACCGGCTGGCAGGCTGACGGGAAGGCCGACAGACCCGCAGACCCGCTGTGCGCCCGTGTGACGGGGGTGTGGGTGGCGGTGGCTTCCCAGCGTTGCGTGGTGGCCTACCGCCTTGCGTGGTGGACCACCACGTTGCGTGGTGGCCTACCGCGTTGCCCGTAGGCCTACTCGTTGGCCGCCGCCGACGCCTGGGTCTCGCCGCGCTGGCGGATCTGGCGGAAGGCGAACTCGGCGAGGTCGTCCCCGGTCGTGAAGACCGCGGTGTCCTTCGTGGTCACGTCCTTGCCGTCGGTGAAGCCGGCGAGGGTGAAGTAGGCGTAGCGGCCGTAGGAGTTGGTGGTCGAGCGGCACACCGCGGAATTGCAGAAGGCCTTGACGTCGCCGCCGGAGAGCGAGGCCAAGATGCTCTTGGCGTCCGCCTCGCCCTTGGCCTTGGTCGCCTGGGCCTCGGTGTCGAAGACGGCGATGCCGACTGTCGCCGCGACGCCGTCCTTGGTGTAGGTGACGCGCATGAGGCGCGTGCAGTCGTTCTTGGTGAGGATCGTGGCGAGCGTGCCCTTCGCGGCCGAGGCGCAGTTCGTCGTGTCGGACTTCTGGCCCTTGAGGTAGACACGGTCAACCAGGGTCAGCGACGAACCGGGGAAGAGGATGTCCGGGCTGAGTGGTGCTGTGTCCTTCTTCACGCTGGATATGAACTCCTCCGGGTTCAGCGGCGGAGGGGCCGAGGTCGGCTCGAAGGACGGTGTGAGCCCGGTGGTGCCGCTCGGGATGTCCGCGGTGGCGGGCAGGTTGCTGGGCGAGTCCGCGGCCTGGCTGGTGCCGTTCGCGGACACCACAGCCACCGCGACGGCGACGCCGACCGCGACGGTGGCGAGCGCTCCGCCGCAGATCAGCAGTAGTCTGCGGCGTTTGTTGCGCGACTCGGAGGCGTCGGCGAGCGCCGCCCAGTCCGGAGTCCGGTCGTCCGACTGGCTGACCCACTGAGGCCGCTGCGATCCCGAATTCCAGGGATCCCACGGGGGCTGCCCCTGCCCACCCTGCCCATAGCTCATGCGCCGCATCTTAGACGGGCGTTGGGGTGTGTCGTTCCGCTTCGCCGGGCACCTGAGACTCTGGTACGACCTGACCGCGTACGGCAAAAGTGACATCTCCGGGTGGTTGGTACGTCACGTCACCCGGCGTGCGGGGGCCGCTCTGATTTCGTACATTCGTACGAGACATGGTCGGCGCAGGTGTCGGCCCCGGGGACGCGTTTTGACCCGTCCGGGGCAGCCCAGGTACGCTGAACCTTCGTTATGTGTATTGGCTTGCTCATTCTCACGTGAGAGGCCCTTACACCGGTCCACCGGGGCCGATGACCAGCGACCAGCACGCGGTATGCGTCACCGCAGTGCGGTCAGGGCTGTCGTGATCGTCCGTGGTGGCCATGTCAGGACCCACTCACTGAAGAAGCGAAGGCTACGACCGTGCGTACGTTCAGCCCCAAGCCCGGCGACATCACTCGCCAGTGGTACGTCATCGACGCTCAGGATGTCGTCCTGGGCCGTCTGGCAACCACTGCCGCGACCATTCTGCGGGGCAAGCACAAGCCGATTTACGCCCCTCACGTTGATGCTGGTGACTTCGTCATCATCATCAACGCCGACAAGGTGCACCTCTCCGGCAACAAGAAGACCCAGAAGATGGCGTACCGCCACTCCGGTTACCCGGGTGGTCTGCGTTCGGTTCGTTACGACGAGCTGCTGGCGAAGAACCCCGAGAAGGCCGTCGAGAAGGCCATCAAGGGCATGATCCCCAAGAACACCCTGGGCCGTCAGTGCCTCTCGAAGCTGAAGGTCTACTCGGGCGACCAGCACCCGCACGCTGCCCAGCAGCCGGTGCCGTTCGAGATCACCCAGGTCGCGCAGTAGTTCCGGCCACCCCCTAAGACAAAGAGAATCTGAGGAAAATCGTGGCCGAGACCACCGCTGAGCAGCCGGTCGAAGAGACTGAGACCGAGCTCGTCGAGAACGTCGAGAACGTCGAGAGCTACACCACCGAGTCCGAGGTGCCGCCCGTCGAGGGCGAGTACACCTCGGAGTCGCTCGCGGGCCGCTTCGGCGACCCGCAGCCGGCCGCCGGCCTGGGCCGTCGCAAGGAAGCCATCGCCCGCGTCCGGATCGTCCCGGGCACCGGCAAGTGGAAGATCAACGGTCGCACCCTTGAGGAGTACTTCCCCAACAAGGTGCACCAGCAGGAAGTCAACGAGCCCTTCAAGGTGCTCGAGCTCGACAACCGCTACGACGTTGTCGCCCGCATCACGGGTGGCGGCGTCTCCGGTCAGGCCGGTGCGCTCCGTCTCGGTGTCGCCCGCGCGCTGAACGAGGCCGACGTCGACAACAACCGCGGCGCCCTCAAGAAGGCCGGCTTCCTCAAGCGCGACGACCGTGCGGTCGAGCGCAAGAAGGCCGGTCTCAAGAAGGCCCGTAAGGCCCCGCAGTACAGCAAGCGTTAATCTTCGCTGCCTGCTCGTACGCGTAGCACGTGTGGTCAGTCGAGCACGTGGAGTTACGCGTAGTACGTCCGAACGCCCCGGCGGCACGCCACAGTGCCGCCGGGGCGTTCGTTTATCACGGCCTTAGGCGTATAACGGCACAAGGTGCTCAAGGGCTCGTGTGATCGGATGACTTTCGAATTCTGAAGCTTCCTCAGGAGGACAAGTGGGACGACTCTTCGGCACGGACGGCGTGCGCGGTGTCGCCAACGCGGATCTGACGGCCGAGCTCGCGCTCGGTCTGTCCGTCGCGGCGGCGCACGTACTGGCCGAGGCGGGCACGTTCGAAGGCCACCGGGCGGTCGCGGTGGTCGGTCGTGATCCGCGTGCGTCCGGGGAGTTCCTGGAGGCCGCCGTGGTCGCCGGTCTGGCCAGCGCGGGCGTGGACGTCCTGCGCGTCGGTGTGCTGCCCACCCCTGCGGTGGCGTACCTCACCGGCGCGCTGGGCGCCGACCTCGGCGTGATGCTCTCCGCCAGCCACAACGCCATGCCCGACAACGGCATCAAGTTCTTCGCACGCGGTGGCCACAAGCTCGCCGACGAGCTGGAGGACCGGATCGAGGGCGTCTACGAGGAGCACCGCACCGGCGCTCCCTGGGACCGGCCGACCGGCTCGGGCGTGGGGCGCGTGCGCTCGTACGACGAGGGCTTCGACCAGTACGTCGCCCACCTGGTCGCCGTACTCCCGAACCGCATCGACGGTCTGAAGGTCGTCCTGGACGAGGCGCACGGCGCCGCCGCCCGGGTGTCGCCCGAGGCCTTCACGCGGGCCGGCGCCGAGATCATCACGATCGGTGCCGAGCCGGACGGGCTCAACATCAACGACGGGTGTGGCTCCACCCACCTGGAGAAACTCCAGGCCGCCGTTCTCGAACACGGCGCCGACCTCGGCATCGCGCACGACGGCGACGCCGACCGCTGCCTCGCCGTGGACCACACGGGTGCCGAGGTGGACGGCGACCAGATTCTGGCTGTTCTCGCGCTGGCGATGCGGGAGCGTTCCGCACTGCGCTCCGACACCGTTGTCGCGACTGTCATGTCCAATCTGGGGTTCAAGCTCGCCATGGAGCGCGAGGGACTGTCCTTCGTGCAGACGGCGGTCGGTGACCGTTACGTCCTTGAGGCCATGAAGGAGCACGGGTACGCGCTCGGCGGCGAGCAGTCCGGGCACGTGATCATCCTCGACCACGCCACCACCGGCGACGGCACGCTGACCGGGCTGCTCCTCGCGGCCCGGGTCGCCCAGTCCGGCCGTACGCTGCGGGATCTCGCGTCCGTCATGGAGCGGCTGCCGCAGGTGCTCATCAATGTGCCGGACGTCGACAGATCACGGGTGGGCACCTCGGCCGAGCTGGCGACGGCCGTTGCCGACGCCGAGCGTGAACTCGGTTCCACCGGGCGGGTGTTGCTCCGCCCGTCCGGTACCGAGCCGCTCGTACGGGTGATGGTCGAGGCCGCCGACATCGACCATGCGCGGTCGGTGGCCGGGCGGCTCGCGGACGCGGTGAAGTCCGCGCTCGGTTAGGAGAGTTACGAGGCCGTACGCGCGCGCTGTCTCGCCCAGAAGTACTTCTGGGCGAGCAGGGTGAGCGTGCCGGCGGCGATGATGCCGCCGAGGTTGGCGAGAAGCTGCCAGGTGGAGCCCCACGTCTGGGAGTAGTCCGTGTAGCTGAAGGCCACGGCGGCGTTGGCGGCCGCCGGGACCGTCGTCACCGAGATCGCGACGCCGATCAGGGCGCCCGACTTGGCCGAGGTGAGGGACAGGGTCCCGGCGATACCGGCCAGGAACGCCACCACGAACGACATCCAGTCGGGCTTCCAGATGAAGGCCGTGTTCGGCCGGGCCGCCTCCACCATCGACCTCTCGAACAGCCCGAGCGCGTCCAGCAGCCAACTGAAGCCCGCCGTCAGCACCATGGCGACGGCGAACCCGGCGAGCAGCGCCCACAGTGACCGCCACACCAGGTGCGGGGCGCGCCGCACCAGCGCCGTGGAGATCCCGGCGAGCGGCCCGAACTCCGGGCCCACGGCCATCGCGCCGACGATCAGGATCGCGTTGTCGAGCATCACACCGCAGGCCGCGAGCATCGTCGCGACCGCCAGGAGCCCCACGTAGGTGACGGTGAGCGTCGACTCCTCGTGTGTCGCGTCCGCCAGGTGTTCCCACAGCACCGCGTCCACACCCTCGCCCGGCGCCTCGTCCGCCGCCTTGTCGGCGCGCATGGAGAGCGACAGGTCGATGTTCTCGATGGCGATCGACCCGGTCTTGTCTAGGTCCAAGTCCCGCAGGGCGCCGATGAGTTCGTCGCCCGCCTCACGTGCGACGTCGACCATCACGACGTCGCCGGCCGGGTTGCGGGCGGTACCCGGCATGACCACGAGGTGGGCGGTGCCGACCGTGTTCTCGATCAGGCGTAGGACTTCGTCGGTGCGGTCGGGTGGGGTGATGAGGCGGAGGTGCAGCATGCCCGCAGCGTAGTCACAGCTTGCGCAGGCTCAGCTTCTGCACCTTGTGGTCCGGACCCTTGCGGATGACCAGCGTTGCGCGGCCGCGGGTCGGGGCCACGTTCTCCAGGAGATTGACCTTGTTGATGGTCCGCCAGGTCGTACGGGCGTAGTCGAGGGCCTCCTCCTCGGAGACCTGGGTGTACTTGCGGAAGAACGAGGAGGGGTCCTGGAAGGCGGTGGCGCGGAGTTTGCGGAAGCGGTTGAGATACCAGGCCTCGATGTCCTCGGCGCGGGCGTCGACGTACACGCTGAAGTCGAAGTAGTCGGCGAGGCCGACGCGGGTGCGGCCGTCCTGGCCGGGGAGGGCGGGCTGTAGGACGTTCAGGCCCTCGACGATCAGGATGTCCGGGCGGCGGACCGTGAGCCGCCGGCCGGGGACGATGTCGTAGATGAGGTGTGAGTAGACGGGGGCCGTCACCTCGTCCTTGCCCGCCTTGATGTCCGCGACGAACCGGGTGAGCGCCCGACGGTCGTACGACTCGGGGAAGCCCTTCCGTGACATCAGGCCGCGCGCCTCCAGCTCCTTGGTGGGGAGCAGGAAGCCGTCCGTGGTGACCAGCTCGACGCGCGGGTGTTCGGGCCAGCGGGAGAGCAGGGCCTGGAGGAGACGGGCGACCGTGGACTTGCCGACGGCCACCGAGCCGGCGACGCCTATGACGAAGGGCGTGCCGGACTGGGAACCCTTCTCGCCGAGGAAGGTGTTCAGGGCGCCGCGCAGGCCGTCGGTCGCGCCTACGTAGAGGTTGAGGAGGCGGCTCAGCGGGAGGTAGATGTCCCGCACCTCGTCGAGGTCGATGACATCGCCGAGACCGCGCAGCTTCTCGACCTCCTCGGCGTTCAGCGGGAGCGGCGTCTTTTCGCGCAGCGCGCTCCACTCGGCACGGGTGAGGTCGACGTAGGGAGTCGCCTCCGGCCTGGGCCGGTGGGCGCTCCGGGGGATCGAGGAGACCGGAGAGATCACACTCCATTGTTACGGGAGTATGGACGGGCTTGCGCGTGGGGTGCGTCACGCTCCGCTTCCCACCGTCCCTCAGGGAGTGCGGCCTCGGTGCTGGGGGTCGTAGTCCGTCAGTGGGGTGGTGTTCTTGGGCCGCAGAATGCGTTCCATCCCGGCCATGGACTTCTGCAACGGGAGCCGGGTCACGGCGTTCCGTGTCCGTATGCCGATGGGGCTCCTCGGCACGATGAGGCGGATGTTGGGGCCGATCTGCTGCTTGCGCCCGACCAGTTCCCGATGGCTTTCCTCGTACCGGCGGAAGGCGAGCCGATGGTCCCCGTCCGCCGCTGCGAGTTCTCCGGCGAGCCGGTATGCGCCGACCAGGGCCAGTTCCGCCCCGGCACCCGAGACCGGGGAGGCGCAGTGGGCCGCGTCGCCCACGAGCACCACGCGTCCCGTCGACCACGACGGCATGCGTACCTGGCTGAGGGTGTCGAAGTAGAGGTCGGGATCGGCGAGTGCGCCCGCGAGCAGTTCTGGCACGCACCACGAGGACTCGCCCGCGAACTCGGCCCGCAGGAGCCGTTTGTGCTGGTCGACGTCGCGGTAGTCGTAGGCCGGTGGCCGACGCCGACGGAACATGAAGTAGGCCTTGGCCTGGGCGTGGTTGCCCGAGCGGTAGATCCCGGTCATCCTGCCCGGTGTGTTGTGCACGGTGATCCAACGGTCCTCGCCCAGAGCCGAGTCCGCGTTCCCGAAGGCTGCGTAGTGGTTCTGGTACCGGAGGAATGCTGATTCGGGGCCGAAGGCCAGGCGGCGGACCGTGGAGTGCAGTCCGTCGGCGCCGACGACCAGGCCGAATCGGCGAGTGGGTCCACGTTCGAAGGCGGCCGTCACGCCGTCATCGGTCTGTTCCAGTGTCCGGATGGAGTCACCGAAGAGGTACTCGACCTCGTTCTCGGTCTCCGCGTGGAGGATCTCCACCAGGTCGCCGCGCATGATCTCGATCTCGCCATTGCCGTACGTGTTCCTGGCGCCCTCCAAGTCGACGCTCGTCGGCTTGTTCTTGATGCCTCCCAAGTCGATGCTCGCCAGGCTCTCGCCGGCACCGTCCACGAACCTCATGCCGTGGATGTCGGCGGCCAGTGCCCGGAGCCCGGGCAGGATGCCCATCCGCTCGGCCACTTCGATCGCCTGGTCCCGTACGTCGACTCCCTGGCCGCCCGTGCGCAGTCGCGGGGCCCGCTCCACCAGCGTGGCCCGGAACCCGTGCCGGGCCAGCCAGTGGGCCAGGGTCTGTCCGGCGATGCCGGCCCCGGAGATCAGGATTGGCTCGTTCATCGTGTGGCCACCACCATCCGGCGCGGGGTGTCCGCTGCATTCAGGCGTTGGGCGACGGCTTCGATGTCGTGCCAGTCGGCACGTTCGCCATCGAGCGGCGTGAGGCGGCCTGTCGCCATGAGGCCGAGCAGGTAGGCAAGATCAGGTCCGAAGCCGTCGCCCGCGTAGAAGCTCTCGATGCGGCGACGCCTTCCGATCAGCTGGTAGGGGGCGAAGGTGGTGGGTTGTCCCGAGCCGGCACCTACCTGCTGGATGACGCCTCCCTCGGCCAGCAGGTCGAACGCCTCGGCCAGCAGCGGCCCCCCGACCGAGTCGATGACATCGTGTGGCGGTGCGGAGAGGTCGGACAGGCGGGTCACCACCTCGGCTGCGCCGAGCGCGCGCAACCTGTCCCGGGCGCCGAGGTCGCGTACCGAGGCGATCACCTCCGCCCCGGCCAACCGGCCCAGCTGGATGGCGAAGTGCCCGACCGCACCGGCGGCTCCGGTGATCAGCAGGCGCTTGCCGGTGAGCGCGCCCAGCCTGCGGATGGCACGCAGTGCGCTCACCCCCGGGATCAGCATCACGCCGGCCTGGCCCGGGTCGACGTTTCCGGGCACGGTCGCGAGCTCCCCGGTCGGTACGGCCCGCAGCCCCGCCCACGCGTTCCCGATGAGGAGGGTGGCCACGCGGGTGCCGACGGCCGGCCCGGAACCGTCGCCGGTCCCGCGCACCACCGTGCCCACCGCGTCGAACCCGGGCACGCTGCCGACCGGCAGGGTGGCGGCATGGGCGAAGTGGTCGGCGACAACCGTGAACAGTTCGATCTCGACCAGGACCTCGTCCGTCCCCGGCGTCGGATCGGGTATCTCGTCGAGTCGCAGGCCGGTGGGGGTTTGCGGTGTGGTGATCAGTGCTTGCACAGGTTCTCCCGGACTCATAAAATAACTGAAATAGACGTTCCATTTAAAGATATGGAAGAGGCATTCCAGATGTCAACCGCTTCGGGACCCGACTCCCAACCCCGCCGGGCCGACGCCGTACGCAACCGGCTGCTTGCGCTGGAGGCCACCAAGGCGCTGCTGAAGCAACGGGACGCCACCATCACGGTGGAGGCCATCGCCCGGCAGGCCGGCCTGGGCGCGGCCACTGTCGTACGCGCCTTCGGGAACAAGGACGCGCTCGTTGACGCGGCTGTGGCGGAGCTGCTTGATCCGTTGATTCGGCGGGCTGGGGGTGTGCTGTCCGACTCCGGCTCGGGGGCCGACTCCGGCTCTGGAGCCGAACCCGGCTCGGGAACTGACCCCCGGCAGGCGCTGCGTGCCTTCCTGCTCGATCTGATCGCGTTCCAGTCCGCCCACTGGATCATGAACGAGCAGCTCAGGGGGGTGAAGGCACCCCTGACCGCCGCCCGTCGGACCGAGCTTCGTGAGGCGTTCCGGGCGCTGGTGGCCCGCACCCGGGATGCGGGCGGGATGCGGACGGACATCGACATCGACGTCGCCACCACGCTGCTGGGCGAGATGGCGTATGCGATCGCGCGTTCGGACGCGGCGTCACGGCAACTCGCGGACGGCTTCGTCACCGTCGTCATGGACGGCCTGCGGCCGCAGAGCTGAACGCGGCTGTGTGTGGGTGGGGGGAGAGGGTGAGGGGCTCGATGGTGGTATCGGTCGGGGGTGGCTGATAGTCACCCCTGGCCGGAATTTCCGATTTCGGGCACGGAGTGCCGGGATCGTCCGGCTTCCGGCCTTTAGGCTGCCGCTCATGTGCGGAATCGTGGGATACGTGGGGTCGCAGTCGGCGCTTGACGTGGTGATGGCCGGACTGAAGCGGCTGGAGTACCGGGGGTACGACTCGGCGGGGGTCGCCGTGCCGGCGGACGGTGGGCTTGCCGCCGCGAAGAAGGCCGGGAAACTGGTCAACCTGGAGAAGGAGCTGGTCGAACGGCCGCTGCCGGCCGGGTCGACGGGGATCGGGCACACGCGCTGGGCCACGCATGGCGGGCCCACGGACGCGAACGCCCACCCGCATCTCGACAACGCCGGTCGGGTCGCCGTCGTGCACAACGGGATCATCGAGAACTTCGCGGTGCTGCGGGCCGAACTGGCCGAGCGCGGGCACCGCCTGGCCTCCGAGACGGACACCGAGGTGGTCGCCCATCTGCTCGCCGAGGAGTTCTCGGTCTGCGGCGACCTGGCCGAGGCGATGCGGCTGGTGTGCCGACGCCTGGAGGGCGCGTTCACGCTGGTCGCCGTGCACGCCGACGAGCCCGACGTGGTCGTCGGGGCGCGACGGAACTCGCCGCTCGTGGTGGGCGTCGGCGAGGGCGAGGCCTTCCTCGCCTCGGACGTCGCCGCGTTCATCGCCCACACGCGGTCGGCGATCGAGCTGGGCCAGGACCAGGTGGTGGAGCTGCGCCGGGACGGTGTGACGGTCACCGGTTTCGACGGTCGGCCCGCCGACGTACGCGCGTTCCACGTGGACTGGGACGCGTCAGCCGCCGAGAAGGGCGGCTACGACTACTTCATGCTGAAGGAGATCGCCGAGCAGCCCAAGGCGGTCGCCGACACCTTGCTCGGTCGCATCGATGTCTCCGGCCTGCTGAAGCTGGACGAGGTGCGGATTCCGGTTCACGAACTGCGCGAGATCGACAAGGTCGTCATCGTGGCGTGCGGGACCGCCTTCCACGCCGGGCTGATCGCCAAGTACGCCATCGAACACTGGACGCGGATCCCGTGCGAGGTGGAACTGGCGAGCGAGTTCCGGTACCGCGATCCGATTCTGGGCGTGCGGTCCCTGGTGATCGCCATCTCCCAGTCCGGCGAGACCATGGACACGCTGATGGCGCTGCGGCATGCGCGCGAGCAGGGCTCGAAGGTGCTCGCCATCTGCAACACCAACGGTTCGACGATTCCCCGGGAGTCGGACGCGGTGCTGTACACACATGCGGGTCCTGAGGTCGCCGTCGCCTCGACCAAGGCGTTCCTGACGCAGTTGGTGGCCTGTTACCTGGTCGCGCTGTACCTGGGCCAGGTGCGCGGGACCAAGTGGGGGGACGAGATCCAGGACGTGATCCGGGATCTGGCCGAGATCTCCGGCTCGGTGGAGCGGGTTCTGGAGACCATGGAGCCCGTACGTGACCTTGCGCGCTCCCTCGCCGACAAGAACACGGTGCTCTTCCTCGGGCGGCACGTGGGCTATCCGGTGGCCCTGGAGGGTGCGCTCAAGCTCAAGGAGCTCGCCTACATGCACGCCGAGGGCTTCGCGGCCGGCGAGCTGAAGCACGGGCCGATCGCGCTGATCGAGGAGGATCTGCCGGTGGTCGTGGTGGTGCCCTCGCCCCGCGGGCGCTCCGTACTCCACGACAAGATCGTGTCCAACATCCAGGAGATCCGGGCGCGGGGCGCACGCACCATCGTCATCGCGGAGGAGGGGGACGAGGCGGTGGTGCCGTACGCGGATCACTTGATTCGGATTCCGGCTACGCCGACTCTGCTCCAACCGCTCGTCGCCACCGTGCCCTTGCAGGTGTTCGCCTGTGAGTTGGCCACGGCTCGGGGGAACGAGGTGGATCAGCCTCGGAACCTGGCGAAGTCGGTGACGGTGGAGTGAGATTTGAGGGACGTGATGAAGGTGGTGAAGGCTCCGGCCGGGAAGGGGAGGGTGGGGCCGGCCGGGGTTTTGGAGTCGCGGATGGCTATGTGGGTGGGTGAGTTGGCGATCTCCACGCACTCGTTGCCATCGTCAGGGCCTGAGTAGGACGACTTCCGCCAGTTGTCGGGGGTGTCCATGGAGTGCCTCACAGCTCTTTCGCCAACCTGTGGATGAAGTCGCGCGACCGTTCGGGGTCGAGCGATGCGGCCTCCCTTTTACGGAAGAGCGTTCGAAAGGCGCCGAGTTGGGCTTCGGAATCGATGAAGGCCGCGCCGTGGGATGCATCGCGTACGACGGTGTCCAACTTGAGTACGGGGCCTCCCGCGTACGTCATGGCGGTCCAGGATCCGCCGAAGCCGTCCAGGTCGAAGGGGATGACGCGGACGCCGACCCCCGGCCGCCGGAGCCGCCCCGACCGTTCGACGAAGGCGCCGACCTGGAGGAGGGGCGCGGGCTGGCCCTGGTCCTGGCGTGCGCCGACCTCTGGAGCTGGCAGCCACTGGCCAGGGACGGGAGGCGGGGCAAGTACGTGTGGTGCGAGCTTGCTGCGGCGTAGGGGGAGAGGGGAGGTACAGGTGGGGTGGAGTGGTGAGGTTCCCGTGGCTGGGAGGTCCCCTGGCGCCTTGCCCTGGCGGGAAACCGTGGGTGTGTCCGCGGCGTGGGAAATCATGGGGCATGCGATCGGATGGCTGGTACCTCACTGAAGACGTCGAAGACTTTCTTGTGCGGGCCGGGGTCTTTCTGCGCTCGCGGCCCGCTTGGCACACCACCATGCTGACGACGGTCGAGAAGTTGCGGATCGGCGGAGCGGATGCGCGGGGTGCCGAAGCCGCCGTATTCGGGTGGTTGGAGCGAGGGGGAGAGGTTCGGGCCGTCTTGTATCGCCGTAGTCCGGCCGGTCTCCTGGGGCTCACCGCCGACTTCACTCGCGACGAGGCCGACGTGCTTGCCGCTCGGCTGGCCGGCCTTGGCCACCCGCTCCCCGGCGTCAGTGGAGACCACGACACCGCTACCGCGTTCGCCGAGGCGTGGGAGCGGCACACGGGAGCGACGGCGGTATTCCGCCAGCCTTTGCATCTCTATCGTCTCGGCACGCTCACCCCGCCGGAGCCGGTCCCGGAGGGTCGGGTTCGCGTCGCGGGCGAGCAGGACCTTGAGCAAGTCGTGCGCTGGTGCCATGAGTTCGCCGCCACTGTTGACGAGGTCCTCCCCGACTCCTGGGCCGACACACGTTTCGCGGACAAGCACTTCTCGTTCTGGGAGACCCCGGACGGTACTCCGGTCTCCATGGCGGCCATGACTTCGTTGATTGGAGGGATGGTTCGGGTGGATCCCGTCTACACCCCTGCCCATCTGCGTGGTCGCGGCTACGCGGGCGCCGTGACGGTGGCGGTGAGCCGGGCCGCGCTGGCCGCCGGTGCGAAGGAGGTCGTGCTGTACACCGACCCGGCCAACCCCACCAGCAACGCCCTCTACAAGCGCGTCGGATACGTCCTGCTCGCCGACTGGGCTGTGTACGACTTGTCAGCACCGCGCCGCTGACCCACCCACGTTCCCGCCAGGGCCAGGCACCAGGGGGCCTCCCAAGCCAGAAGAGCTCACCAAATACCCATTACCGAATGTGCGGCCTAGGTGTGCCGTCCCCGTTCGCCATCGACGTCGCGGGCTGTCGCCGCCGGTTGCGGCCCCGGCGCGCGACCTGCGTGATCTGGCGTAATCCGGCGTGATCCGGCTCACAAGCTGAGGGGCTGTCAGCTCTGGGTATGTACGATTCAGCGTCTCAACAGGCCCTGCCGGGGGGATAGTTCGGCGGGGTCTCTCGATTCACTGTGGGGGATTTCATGCGTGTACGCGCTGCTGCCGTCGTTCTTGCCGGCGCTGTTGTTCTTTCCGCGCTCGCTCTTCCGGCCGTCGCCCAGACGTCGGAGCGTCCGGGTGTGTCGACGGAGCTCAGAACCTTCGGCTCGAAGACCGTTCTTCCGAACGACTCGTTGGGTGGCACCGAGTTCTCGAACGCGGTCGTCAACGGCGGCAAGGACATCGTCCTCGGCACCACCACCAAGAAGTCCGTCACCGTCACGTACACCGCCTCCAACGCGAGCGGCGTCGCTCTCTCGGTGGCGTACCTGTGGCAGGGCACCGACAGCTCGACCGTGGAAGGCATCACCGGCTCCCTGGGGACGGACGAAAACGTCGAGTGCACGGAGTCGACGACCCAGATCGGCGTCTACAGCTGCAAGGGCGTCTTCAACCTCGACGCCGCGAGCGACTTTCAGGGCAACGGCGCCGCCGGGACCTGGAAACTGTTCCTCGGCGCCTACGACCTCTACGCGAACGCCAGTGTCGACGACAACGTCGCCACCACCAAGATCAAGCGCGCCGCCAAGCTGACCGTCAACGCCTCCCCGGAGCCGGTGAAGAAGGGCAAGACCATCACGGTCACCGGCAACCTGAGCCGCGCCAACTGGACCACCGGCAAGTACGCGGGCTACGGGACCCAGCCCGTGAAGCTGCAGTTCCGCAAGAAGGGAAGCACCACCTACACCACCCTCAAGACGGTCAAGTCCAGCAGCACCGGCGTCCTGAAGACCACCACCAAGGCCAACCTCGACGGTTACTACCGCTTCGCCTTCGCCGGCACCACCAGCACCGGCTCTGTGAGCGCGGCCGGTGACTTCGTCGACGTCAAGTAGGCAGGGCCTGAGGAATGGCCGCCGCACGGTCCACGTCTGCGGCCGCACCGCGTCCCTGGCGCGGTCGCCGACGTCACGTACCAGTAGGCCACCGGCCGTAAGGTGCCCGGCATGAGCATCATCGGGGTCGGTATCGACGTGGCTGAGATCGATCGGTTCCGGGCTTCGCTGGAGCGGACGCCCGGGCTGGCCGAACGGCTTTTCCTGGAGAGTGAGTTGCTGTTGCCGAGTGGTGAGCGACGGGGCGCTGCCTCGCTCGCGGCTCGGTTCGCGGCGAAGGAGGCGCTGGCCAAGGCGCTGGGCGCCCCGGCCGGCCTGCACTGGACCGACGCCGAGGTCTACGTCGAGAGCACTGGGCAGCCGCGGCTTCGGGTGACCGGCACGGTGGCGGCTCGCGCGGCTGAGCTGGGGGTCCGGTCGTGGCATGTCTCGCTGAGTCATGACGCGGGGGTGGCCTCGGCCGTGGTGGTGGCGGAGGGGTAGCCCGGTCGGCCGGTGCGTCCACGGTTGGGGCTGTGGTTCGGGGTGCCGTACGGGAGACTCGAACGTATGCGTACTGCGTACAGCGTGGAGACGGTGAGGGCGGCGGAGCGTTCGCTGATGGCCCGGCTTCCGGACGGGGCCCTGATGCAACGGGCTGCTGCCGGGCTCGCCGCGGCCTGCGGACAGTTGCTGGGGCGGGTGTACGGAAGCCGCGTCGTGCTGCTGGTCGGTAGTGGTGACAACGGGGGCGACGCCCTGTACGCCGGGGCGCGGTTGGCACGGCGAGGGGCCGGGGTCACCGCGGTGCTGCTCGCGCCCGAGCGGAGTCATGGCGCAGGGCTGGCCGCGCTGCGGCGGGCGGGTGGCACGGTGGCCCCGCCCGGTACCGCCGAGGAAGCGATCCGGCGGGCCGACCTCGTCCTCGACGGGATCATCGGGATCGGGGGCAGGGGCGGGCTCCGGCCCGACGCGGCCGCGCTGGTCGGGGTCCTCGACGGCTCCCGCGCCGCCGTCGTCGCCGTCGATCTGCCCAGCGGGGTCGAGGCGGACACCGGTGAGGTGCGCGGCGCCGCAGTCCGCGCCGACCTGACGGTCACTTTCGGGACGCACAAGCCAGGGCTGCTGATCGATCCGGCGCGGGAGTACGCCGGGTCGGTGCGGCTCGTCGACATCGGGCTCGAATTGCCGGACGAGCCCGACTTGGAGGCCCTCCAGCACGCGGACGTGGCGGCCCTGCTTCCGGTGCCGGGGGCGGAGAGCGACAAGTACCGGCGGGGCGTCGTCGGGATCGCCGCCGGGTCGGCGCGGTATCCCGGGGCTGCCGTGCTCGCCGTGGCGGGGGCGTTGAGGGGCGGAGCGGGGGCCGTACGGTACGTGGGGCCGGCGGCGGACACGGTGCTCGCCCGGTTCCCGGAGACGCTGGTGTCCGACCAGGGGCCCGAGAAGGCGGGGCGGGTACAGGCGTGGGTCGTGGGGCCCGGGGCCGGGGACGACGCGTCGGCCGTGGCGGAGGCGCTGGCGGCGGATGTGCCGGTGCTGTTGGACGCCGACGGGTTGCGGTTGGCGGAACGCGATGTCGTACGGGGGCGGAGGGCGCCGACCTTGATGACTCCGCATGCCGGGGAGGCCGCGGCGCTGCTCGGGGTCGCGCGGGAGTCCGTCGAGGGGGGTCGACTGGCTGCCGTGCGGGAGCTTGCGGGGCTGTATGGGGCGACTGTGCTGCTCAAGGGGTCGACCACGGTGGTGGCCGATGCGGGGGGTGGGGTTGTGCGGGTGAATTCCACCGGGACGGGGTGGCTTGCCACTGCGGGGAGTGGGGACGTGTTGTCGGGGCTTTCGGGGTCGTTGCTCGCGGCTGGGTTGTCGGCGTTGGACGCGGGGAGCGTTGCCGCGTATCTGCATGGGCTTGCGGGGCGGTTTGCTGCGGATGGGGCACCTGCGGGGGCGCATGATGTGGCTGCTGCGATTCCGGATGCCTGGCGGGATGTGTCTGGCTGAGTGGGTGTTTTTTTCGCCCCCTCCGCCCCTTCCCGTCCCGTTTCTGGGGGCTGCCGCCCCCAGACCCCCGCTTCGGCCTGGACGGCCTCGTCCTCAAACGCCGGACGGGCTGAAGGTGCCCGGCCGGCGCTGAAAGCCCTCGCCCCCGCCTAACGGGCGACTCCCCCCGCGCGGCTCACCCCCACCCCCTCCTCCATTGCGTATGGCTGATCACATGATCAGCAGACGAATGACTTGTCGTGGGATTGCGGTGATGCTTGCCGCGGTGGTGGTGCTGCCTGGTGGGGTGGCGTATGCGGAGCCTGTTCCGCCTGCTGCTGGGCCGGAGGCGGAGCTGGTGCCCGGGGTGGCGCCGGGGCCGTATCAGCCGTGGCAGATTGATACGCCCGACCAGGTTCTGGCGCCGAAGGTGTACGCGCCGACTGGCTCGGAGGACGCCGTCGAGCCGCGGGACGCGATGGAGGGGACGTACGCGCTCGTCGAGTATGTGCCGCTCGGGGACGCCGCCGCGAAGGTGGCGTGCAGCAAGCAGACCGGGCCCTACCAGCGGCAGGTCGAGCGGTGGCTGAGGCTGAAGGTGGACGGGAAGCAGTCCGGCGCCGACTGCCTCGCGATCCGTGGCTTCCAGACGAAGCACAAGATCAAGCCGAGCATCGGTTTCGCCGGGCCTGTCACCTGGGCCCAGATGCAGTTGCTGTCGGCGAAGAAGAACCCGAACGCGGCCAAGAAGTGTCCCGTCCGGTCCTACCGCGTGGCCTGTGTGGATCTCACCCGGCAGCTCACCTGGGTGCAGAAGGGGAAGAAGGTCGTGTACGGGCCGGTGCCGATGCGCAGCGGGCGGGCCGGGTACGGGACCCGGACCGGGTGGAAGAAGATCTACTGGAAGCACAAGAACCACTGGTCGACGCTCTACAACACCTCCATGCCGTACAGCCAGTTCTTCGACGGCGGACAGGCCTTCCACGCCGTGTACGGCAGCATCTACACCACCGTCGGCTCGTGGGGCTGCGTGAATCTGCGGCTCGCCGACGCACGCAAGTTGTGGGGCGTCCTCAAGAAGGGCGACCGGGTTTATGTATGGGGCCGCAGGGCCGGTTCCTGAGAGGTACCGGTGCCCGGGTGCTGTCCGATGCCTCTGAGAGACTGGAGGCGCTATGAACGAGACAGCACCCCTGCGCGCCCGCGCCGAGATCGATCTGGCCGCCCTTCGGGCCAATGTGCGGACTCTGCGCGCCCATGCGCCGTCCGCGGCCGTGATGGCCGTGGTCAAGTCCGACGCGTACGGCCACGGGGCGGTCCCGTGTGCCCGCGCGGCGCGTGAGGCGGGTGCCACCTGGCTCGGCACGGCCACCCCCGAGGAGGCCCTCGCGCTGCGGGCGGCCGGACTGCCGGGGCGCATCATGTGCTGGCTCTGGACGCCCGGCGGCCCCTGGGCCCAGGCCATCGAGGCCGACCTCGACGTGTCGGTGAGCGGGCTGTGGGCGCTGGAGGAGGTCACCCGGGCGGCGAGGGATGTCGGCAGGCCCGCCCGTGTCCAGCTGAAGGCCGACACCGGACTCGGACGCAACGGCGCGCAGCCCGCCGACTGGCCCGAACTCGTCGCGCGGGCCCTGCGCGCCGAGGCCGACGGGCTGATCACCGTCACCGGCCTCTGGTCGCACTTCGCCTGCGCCGACGAACCCGGCCACCCCTCCATCCAGGCCCAACTCACCCTTTTCCGCGAGCTGGTGACGTACGCCGAGGAGCGCGGCGTCCGCCCCGAGGTGCGGCACATCGCCAACTCGCCCGCCACGCTGACCCTTCCCGAGAGCCACTTCGACCTAGTCCGCACGGGAATCGCGGTCTACGGCCTCTCGCCGAGCCCCGAGATCGGCACCCCGGCCGACTTCGGGCTGCGCCCGGTGATGACGCTGAGCGCGTCGATCGCGCTGGTGAAGCACGTGGAGGGGGGACACGGCGTCAGTTACGGGCATCACTACCTCACCTCCGGTGCCACGACCCTCGGCCTCGTGCCCGTCGGCTATGCGGACGGCATCCCTCGGCACGCCTCCGGCACCGGCCCCGTGCTGGTCGGCGGCAAGCTGCGGACGGTCGCCGGACGGATCGCGATGGACCAGTTCGTCGTCGACCTCGGCGGGGACGAGCCGGAAGTCGGCACGGAAGCGGTGCTGTTCGGGCCCGGCGACCGGGGCGAGCCGACCGCCGAGGACTGGGCACGGGCCGCGGGCACCATCGCGTACGAAATCGTCACCCGGATCGGAACCCGCGTACCCCGTGTGTACGTGAAGGTGAATGACGAACAAAACGGGTAACAGCGAAGAGGCGTGCAGCGACGTGGTGTGCGGCGCGGGCACGCCAGGTCACCGAAGAGTGCGGAAACCGGCGAAGAGGAGCGGGAAGTGAGCGAGAGCAGCGCGGGGGCCGTCGCGGGTGCGGCCTCGGCGGTCGCCGCCTCCGCCGGGAACTGGCGCAAGGCCGGGATCGCGGGCGTCGCCATAGGCGTGGTCGCGGCGGGTGCCGCCGCCGGCGTCGCCATAGAGCGGCTCACGGTCGGCCGCGGTATGCGGGAGCGGGCCCGGCTCGCCCTCGACTCGGCGGGACCGTACGGCGCCCTGCGCGGCACTCCCGGCAAGGCGTACGCGGACGACGGCACGGAGCTGTACTACGAGGTCGACGACGCCGAGCCCGAGGCCCCACTGGGCGGTCGCCGACGGCGTCTGTTCGGCCGCAAGGCCCCGGTCCCCGTCACCGTCGTCTTCAGCCACGGCTACTGCCTCAACCAGGACTCCTGGCACTTCCAGCGGGCCGCGCTGCGCGGAGTCGTGCGCATGGTGCACTGGGACCAGCGCAGCCACGGGCGGTCCGGCCGGGGTGTCGCCCAGGTCAAGGACGGGACGCCGGTCACCATCGACCAGCTCGGCCAGGACCTCAAGGCCGTCATCGACGCGGCCGTGCCGGAGGGGCCGATCGTGCTGGTCGGGCACTCCATGGGCGGGATGACGGTGATGGCGCTGGCCGACCGGTACCCCGACCTCATCCGCGACCGGGTCGTCGCCGTCGCACTGGTCGGTACGTCGTCGGGGCGGCTCGGCGAGGTCAACTTCGGGCTGCCCGTCGCGGGCGTCAACGCGGTGCGATGGGCGCTGCCGAGTGTGCTGAAGGCGCTCGGTCAGCAGGCCGCCCTGGTGGAGCGGGGGCGGCGGGTCACCGCCGATCTGTTCGCCGGGATCATCAAGCGGTACTCGTTCGCGAGCAAGGACGTCGACCCGGCGGTCGAGCGGTTCGCCGAGCGGATGATCGAGGGCACGCCGATCGACGTGGTCGCCGAGTTCTACCCGGCGTTCACCGAACACGACAAGACCGCGGCGCTCGTGCACTTCGCGGACATGCCCGTCCTCGTCCTCGCCGGCGTCAAGGACCTGGTGACCCCGAGCGAGCACAGCGAGGCGATCGCGGACCTGCTGCCGGACGCCGAGCTGGTGCTCGTACCGGACGCCGGACACCTCGTGATGCTGGAGCACCCCGAGGTCGTCACGGACCGTCTCGCCGACCTCCTGATGCGCGCGGGAGCCGTACCGGCAGGGGCTACGGTTGCTGGCTATGGAACGACCAGCAGCACCGCACAGCCCGGCTGAGCCCACCGCGGGGGGCGTCGGCGTCCGGATCACCGTCAACTCTCCGGAGCAGATGCGCGAGTTGGGCCTCCGCCTGGCCAAGCTGGTGCGCGCGGGCGACCTGGTGATGCTGAACGGCGAGCTCGGCGCGGGCAAGACGACGCTGACCCGCGGCCTGGGAGAGGGGCTCGGTGTACGGGGTGCGGTCACCTCGCCGACCTTCGTCATCGCGCGCGTGCACCCCTCCCTCGGCGAGGGTCCGCCGCTCGTCCACGTGGACGCGTACCGCCTCGGTGGCGGGCTCGACGAGATGGAGGACCTCGATCTCGACGTCTCGCTGTCCGACTCGGTGATCGTCGTGGAGTGGGGCGAGGGCAAGGTCGAGGAGCTGACCGACGACCGGCTCCAGGTCGTGATCCACCGGGCCGTGGGGGACACCACGGACGAGGTACGACACGTCACGCTGACCGGGCTCGGCGAGCGCTGGGCGACGGCCGATCTGAGCGGGTTGTCGGCGCTCTCGGCCTGAACACACGCGCTCTCGGCCTGAACATGCCCGCGCTCGGCCTGGGAGCGGGTGGGCGCGCGGGATTCTTCGTACACGCGCGGGATTCTTCGTACATTCGAATAACGTTCCGACAAGACGTCGGCAAGCTGTTGCGTTTCGCGTCCTGGGCGTGGTCACATGGACATCAGTCCGTGGTTAGGTCTACCTAACCACGGTGGCCCCCGAAGCTCCAGGAGGCGTCCATGTCCGCTTCAGAACGGTCGGCTTCAGAACGTGACGTGCCGGCGCAGCAGCCGCGGGTGGCCGTCGGGGTGTCGATGCGGGATCTGCTGG
This sequence comes from Streptomyces sp. NPDC087263, assembly GCF_044744645.1. Lineage (NCBI taxonomy): Bacteria > Bacillati > Actinomycetota > Actinomycetes > Kitasatosporales > Streptomycetaceae > Streptomyces > Streptomyces sp. NPDC087263. The sequence continues at coordinate 231,282 of NZ_JBIUYT010000010.1, read as the reverse complement.
CGTCGTGCGTTCTCGCCGAGGCGGTTTCGCGTGCGCCGCGCGCGCCACTGCCCGAGGTGTCCGAGCCCGCCGGTGTCGAACAGCCCCGTCGGGCCGCGTAGTCCTTGTCCGCGGGGCCGGTTTCCGCGGGTCCGGTGGGGGCTGGTCGCGCCCACGCGGCGGAGCCGCATATATGTCACAGCCCCGCGCCCCTGACGGGGCCCCTGAGGGGGCGCTCTACTGGACGACCACGACCTTCACGCCCACCGTCGCGAAGGTCCACATCGCGTCGCCGTCCGCGCGGGACTCGCGGATGCCGCCGAGCTTCCGGGCGGCGTCCGGGGCGGTGGTCGAGCCGTTGAGGGCCGCGCTGAAGCCGATCGCGATGCCGTCGACGCTGGTGAACCGTACGACGTGCTCGATCTGCACCCCGTCCGACCCGGTGACCGCGTTGGCGCGGGTCGTGACGGCGTAGGTGCCGACGGTCGGGTCCACCGTGCCGGGGGTGACCTCGAAGGTGCGCTGCACCTTGTTGTTCGCGGCGACCAGCCACACGCGGTCGTTGCCGGTCGCGTAGACGACGCGCTCACCGGTGCCGGACGCGGTGGGCAGCGCGTTCGGGTTCGCCGGGGCCCCGGGGGTCTTCGAGACGGAGGCCTTGGGCGTCACGCTCGTGTCCGCTTTGCCCAGGGTGTCCGGCACGCTCGCGGACGCCTGGTAGGCGAGGAAACCGACCCCGGCGATCGCCGCCACGGTGAGCCCGGCCACGATTCCCGAGCTGCTCCTAGCCACCTTGTGCGCCTACCTCTCGAACCACGTTCTTACCCTGTACGTCGCTTGTGGTGACGGTAGCAGGAGGGGCCCGGCAGACCGGGGCGGCCGTACGTCAGGCTCGGGCGCCGTACGCTGTTTGCGTGCTCTTGCTCGCTCTGGATACCGCCACCCCCGCCGTGACCGTCGCCCTGCACGACGGCACATCCGTCATCGCCGCGTCGAGCCAGGTGGACGCACGTCGGCACGGGGAACTGCTGCTGCCGGCCGTCGACCGGGTGCTCGCCGAGGCCGGCCTGCGTCTCGACGCCGTCACCGGCATCGTGGTCGGCGTCGGCCCGGGCCCCTATACCGGACTGCGCGTCGGCCTCATGACCGCCGACACCTTCGCTCTCGCGCTCGGCGTGCCCGCGTACGGCCTGTGCACCCTCGACGGCCTCGCGTACGCGGCCGACATCGAGGGCCCCTTCGTCGTGGCGACCGACGCACGGCGCAAGGAGGTCTACTGGGCGCGGTACGCCGATCCCCGTACCCGCGTGTCGGAGCCCGCCGTGGACCGGCCCGCGGACCTGGACCTCGGCGGTCTGCCCGTCGTCGGGGCGGGCGCGCTGCTCTACCCCGACACCTTCCCGGACGCCCGCGCGCCCGAGCACGTCTCGGCGGCCGCGCTGGCCTCCCTGGCCGCGGAGAAGCTCGCCGCGGGCGAGGAACTGGCCGTCCCCCGGCCGCTCTACCTGCGCCGCCCCGACGCCCAGGTGCCCAAGAACTACAAGGTGGTCACCCCCAAGTGACCCCCGTGCTGCGCGAGATGCGCTGGTGGGACATCGATCCCGTACTGGAGCTGGAGAAGGACCTCTTCCCCGAGGACGCCTGGTCGCGGGGGATGTTCTGGTCCGAGCTGGCCCATTCGCGGGGGCCCGAGGCGACGCGTCGCTATGTCGTGGCCGAGGACGAGGGGCGCCTCTTCGGGTACGCGGGACTCGCGGCCTCCGGCGACCTGGGCGACGTACAGACGATCGCGGTACGCCGCGAGCAGTGGGGCACGGGGCTTGGCGCACGGCTGCTGGCCGAACTGCTGCGGGCCGCGACCGCGTTCGAGTGCGCCGAGGTGCTGCTCGAGTGCCGGGTGGACAACGTGCGCGCGCAGAAGCTGTACGAGCGCTTCGGCTTCGAGGCCATCGGGTTCCGGCGCGGCTACTACCAGCCGGGGAACGTCGACGCCCTCGTGATGCGCCTCAACGACCCTTCCACCTCAGTAAACGGCGTACAAGGAACCGAGATCAATGGTTGAGAGCAATGGCTGACGAACCGCTCGTCCTCGGCATCGAGACCTCCTGCGACGAGACCGGCGTCGGCATCGTCCGCGGCACCACGCTGCTCGCGGACGCCATCGCGTCGAGCGTCGACGAGCACGCGCGCTTCGGCGGGGTGGTGCCCGAGGTCGCCTCGCGGGCGCACCTCGAAGCCATGGTGCCGACCATCCAGCGCGCCCTGAAGGAGGCGGGGATCGCCGCCTCGGACCTGGACGGGATCGCGGTGACCGCCGGCCCCGGGCTCGCGGGTGCGCTGCTCGTCGGGGTCTCGGCGGCGAAGGCGTACGCCTATGCGCTGGGCAAGCCGCTGTACGGCGTGAACCATCTCGCCTCGCACATCTGCGTCGACCAGCTCGAACACGGTCCGCTGCCCGAGCCGACCATGGCGCTGCTCGTCTCCGGCGGCCACTCCTCGCTGCTCCTTTCGAGTGACATCACCTCCGACGTACGGCCGCTCGGCGCGACCATCGACGACGCGGCCGGCGAGGCCTTCGACAAGATCGCGCGGGTGCTGAACCTCGGCTTCCCCGGCGGCCCGGTCATCGACCGGTACGCGAAGGAGGGCGACCCGAAGGCGATCGCGTTCCCGCGCGGGCTCACCGGGCCGCGCGACGCGGCGTACGACTTCTCCTTCTCCGGTCTGAAGACCTCCGTGGCCCGTTGGATCGAGGCCAAGCGGGCGGCGGGGGAGGAGGTGCCGGTGCGCGATGTCGCCGCGTCCTTCCAGGAGGCGGTCGTCGACGTGCTGACGCGCAAGGCCGTACGGGCCTGCAAGGACCAGGGCGTCGACCACCTCATGATCGGCGGCGGGGTGGCCGCCAACTCCCGCTTGCGGGTGCTCGCCCAGGAGCGGTGCGAGGCCGCCGGGATCCGGCTGCGGGTGCCGCGGCCGAAGCTGTGCACGGACAACGGAGCGATGGTGGCCGCGCTGGGCGCCGAGATGGTGGCGCGGAACCGGTCCGCCTCCGACTGGGATCTGTCGGCGGACTCGTCGCTGCCGGTGACCGACACGCATGTGCCCGGACACGGACATTCCCATGACCATGTGCATGAGGTCAGCAAGGAGAACCTGTACTCGTGAGCGTCGCGCTGATGTGGGAGGCGCGGGCTGTCTCCGGGCGCGGCGAGGAGTTGCTCGACTGGGTGCGGAAGCAGGAGCTGGCGGCCCCGCCACTGCGTCAGGAGATCTTCCGGGCGCCGCAGGACCGGGTGCTCGTCATCACCTGGTGGGACGCGCCCTACGACGCCGAACTGCCCGAACTTCCGGAGCCGGACGGGGAGTTGGTCGGCCGGGCCGTCCATCGGTGGCGGTTCGAGTCGGTGTCCTGACACTGGGGCGATGTTTTGGGTTTCGGCGTTCGGACCTTAGCCAGGCCTGAGAAGTCTGAGATTTTCCGAAGGAAAGCCCAGAAGAGTTCCTGCTCGTAATAATTCGGACTTATGTTCCTGCGCGTGACTGCTGAATACGAGCGCGGGGACGACTACGTGGGCGTCGGGAGACGTGGGGGCCGGCGGCGGGGCCTGCTGAAAGCCGCCGGGATCGTGTTCGCCGGCGCCTTCGTGCTCGCAGCCGCGGGGGCGGGCTGGACCTACTGGCACCTGAACCAGAACATCAAGAGCGTCGACATCAACAGCGCGCTCGGCGACGACCGCCCGCCGAAGATCGTGTCGACGCCCTCGGCGGCCGCCTCCGCCTCCGCTTCGGCCTCCGCGACCCCGCTCCCCAGCGGGGCGCTCAACATCCTGGTCCTCGGCTCCGACTCCCGCAGCGGCGAGGAGAACGCGGCGCTGGGCGGCGGCAGCAGCTCGGGTGCCCGCTCCGACACGGCGATGGTCGTCCACATCGACGAGGGCCGTACCGCGGCGACGGTGGTCAGCATCCCGCGCGACACCCTGGTCACCCGCCCGTCGTGCCCCACCTCGTCCGGTGGGACGACCGCGGTGGCGTACAACTCGATGTTCAACAGCGCCTACTCGGTGGGCGGTCCGGTCTGTGCGGTGAAGACGGTCGAGGCCATCACCAACGTCCGCATGGACCACTTCATCGAGATCGACTTCTCCGGCTTCGCGGACCTCGTGGACGCGCTCGGCGGCGTCACCGTCACCACGGACGAGGACATCGACGACGACGACAGCCACCTGCACCTGGAGGCGGGCACCCACCACCTCGACGGCACCCAGGCGCTGGCCCTCGCGCGCACCCGGCACGGCATAGGCGACGGCAGCGACCTGGGCCGGATAGGCCTCCAGCAGACCTTGGTGAAAGCCCTGTTGGAGCAGATCCGGACGACCGATCTGCTCACCGACCCCGCCAAGCTCTACAAGGTCGCCGACGCGGTCACCGGCAGCCTCACGACCGACACCGGTCTCGACTCGCTGACCGAACTGATCAGCCTCGGCCAGAGCCTGCAGTCGCTGCCCGCGGACGCGCTCACGACGGTCACCATGCCGGTCGTGACGGCGCCCTCGGACCCGAACAGGGTGGTGGCGAACGAGCCGGAGGCGAGCGATCTGTGGGCGTCACTCAGGTGACGACCCGGCCCGGCCCTTTCGGGGGACTGCTTACGCGGCCACGGGTATCGCCGTCCACCTGTTGATCGACAGGGAAGCCGCGGCTGTCACGGTGTATTCAGATCCGGAAGACGGCATATGCCGCTCGGGTAACGCTCGGCCTTTCGGCGCCGCGATCGAGCTGCCCGAACCCGTCGGCTTCCCCCTGGACACCGAGAAGCCGAAGGACCTCGCCGACTGAGCAAACCCTGGCAGCGTTCCTGTCACGCCCCGGACGTCCGGGAGTCCCGCCGCAGCGCCCCGTCCACCACCGCCCGCAGCTGCACCGTCACGTCGTACCCCTCCGTCAGGTCCTCCCATCGGTCCGACAGGGCTGTCAGGTAGGGGAGTTCAGCAGCGTCCTCGTCCTTCAGCAGGGCGGGGAAGTGCCGCTTGCGGTCCGGCTCCGCCGCCCGGCGGTCGACGGCGCGGCGGAAGACGAGGTCGCCGTACACGCAGTACCAGATGGTGCGGTACGCGCGGACCGCCTCGTCGGGAGTGAGACCGCAGGCGACGGCGGAGGCGATGATCTCCTCGACCATCCACAGCGCGCCCCTGTCCGTGAGGTCGCCGAGGCCCAGGACCTCGACCACCCAGGGCATGCTGCGCAGCACCGCGTGCATGTGGAGGGCGGTGGCCAGGGCGCGGTCGCGCGGGTCCTCGGGCAGCGCGGGGCGCGGGACCGTGGCCGCCATGCCGGACAGGGTGAGCATCAGCAACTCGTCCTTGTCGCGTACGTGGTGGTAGAGCGCCATCGGCGTCGTGCCGACCTCCTTGGCGACCCGGCGCATGGAGACGGCGTCGACGCCCTCCTCCCGGATGATCCGCCGGGCCACGTCGACGATCTGCGATGCCTCGATACGGCGCGGGCGCCCCACTGGCTTGGTCCCGCTCTCCGCACTTCCTTTTTCTGCCACGGGAGCATTCTCCCCCGTTGAATTTCTATACGCGTATAGTAACCTGCCTGTCATGGTGAACTCGCAGATACAGCAAGCTCGTTGGCGAGCCGGGCTCATGCCCGTACTCCTCGCCGTGCAGTTCCTCGTCTCGCTCGACATGTCCGTCGTCAATGTCGCGCTGCCGGCCATCGGCAGCGACCTCGGATTCGGCGGTGAGTCGCTGACCTGGGTCGTCAACGCCTACGCGCTCACCTTCGGCGGCCTGCTCATGCTCGGCGGGCGGCTCGCCGACCTCGTCGGTCGGCGACGGGTGCTCATGGGCGGCTTCGCGGTCTTCGGCGCCGCGAGCCTCGCGGGCGGACTCGTCGGCTCGCCGGGGGAGTTGATTGCCGCGCGCGCCGTGCAGGGTGTCGGGGCTGCCTGTCTGGCCCCCGTCGCGCTCGCCCTCATCACCACCAACTATCCGGCGGGGGCGGCCCGTTCACGTGCGCTCGGGCTGTGGGGCGCGGCCGGCGCGGTCGGCGGTGCGGTCGGGATGCTCGCGGGCGGACTGCTCACCGACTGGGCGGGCTGGCGCGCGGTCATGCTCATCAACGTGCCGGTGGTCATCTCCGCCCTGGCGGTGGCCCGGTACGCCGTCCCCGCCGACCGGCATACGGGGGCGAGGGAGCGGCTCGACCTGGCGGGCGCCCTGCTGGTCACGGCCGGGACGACCGCACTCGTCTTCGGACTGGTTCGCACGCAGGCGTACGGCTGGACGGCCGGGCCGACCCTCGGCACCCTCGCCGGGGCGGTCCTGCTCCTCGGCGCCTTCGCCATCACGGAGGCGCGCGTACGGCGCCCGCTGCTGCGACTCGGGATCCTGGCCGGTGGCCCGGTGCTCGCCGCGAACGTCTTCACCCTGCTGATGTCGGCGGGCCAGATCGCCGCCTTCTACTTCACCTCGCTCTACATGCAGCAGGTGCTCGGCTACGGCCCCACGGCCACGGGGTGTGCGTTCCTGCCGTTCTGCGCGGGCATCGTCGTGGGCTCGGCCGTCGCCACCCGCCTGATGGGGCGAGTCGGCGCGCGGGCGCTGCTGGTGGCGGGCGGGCTGCTGGGCGCGGCCGGGTTCGCGTGGTTCGCGCTCGCCGTGGCGGTCGACGGAGGCTTCTGGCTGTCGGTGCTCGGGCCGTCCGCGCTGGCGAGTGTCGGCATCGGGATGTGTTTCGTACCGATAGGGACTGCCGCCACGACGGGGGTGGCCGCGCCGGAGACCGGGATGGCCTCCGGGCTGCTCAACAGCTCGCGTCAGGTCGGTGGAGCCGTGGGGCTCGCGGTGTTGGTCACGGTCGCGGCGAGCGCGACGGGAGCCGGTCCCGCGGGGCGCGTGCAGGGGTTCTCGGCGGCCTTCTGGCTGACCTCCGGGCTGCTGGCCGCGGCGTCCGTGGCGGCCGCCGTGCTGTACGGGAAGCCGCAACGGCGGCTGCGACCTGCGAAAACGCTCCCTGGGGAAGAAATCTCGAAAGTTTCCGGAGACAGTGTCGAGACAGGCGTCTCCCGTTCGACGCATGAGTGAGAGGCAGGGACAGTCCCCGCCCCACTGCTGGAGGAGTCACCATGCCGCGCTACCTGTCCATGATCCGTATCGACGAGGCCAACGCCCCCGCCGAGGGACCCAGCCCCGAGCTGATGCAGCGGATGGGGGAGCTGCTCGAGGAGATGACCAAGGCGGGCGTGATGCTGGACACCGCCGGGCTCACGCCCTCCTCGCAGGGCACCCGGGTCCGCTGGGAGAAGGGTGAACTGACCGTCACCGACGGCCCGTTCACCGAGTCCAAGGAGGTCGTCGGCGGCTACGCGATCATCCAGGCCAAGGACAGGGCCGAGGCGATCGAGTGGACCAAGCGCTTCCTCAAGGTCCACGAGGAGCACTGGACGGTCACGTCCGAGGTGCGGGAGATCGCGGAGGGCTGAGCGGTCGGGCGAGCGGTTCCTTGGCCTACGGTCGCCGCGGGTGTCTGAGCGGTTCCTTGGTCCATGGCCGTCGCGGGTGTCTGAGCGGCCCTTGGCTCACGGCCGTCGCGGGTGTCTGATGGGCTGCTGTGGAACAGCAGCCCCCCAGCACTCCCCGTACCTCAGCCCAGACTGCCGCAGCCGCGGAAGGCGTAGCCGCCTCCGACGCCGCGGTAACCGTAGAGACGATCTTCCGGATCGAGTCCCCGCGGGTCATCGCCGGTGTCACCCGCATCGTCCGCGACGTCGGTATCGCCGAGGAGCTGGCGCAGGATGCCCTGGTCGCGGCGCTGGAGCAGTGGCCGCGGGACGGGGTGCCGGACAACCCGGGTGCCTGGCTCACGGCCGCGGCCAAGCACCGGGCGATCGACCTCGTACGCCGCCGGGAGCGTTACGCGCGCAAGCTGGAGGAGATCGGGCGTGACCTGGACACGATCACGCCCTTCGAAGAGCCCGCCGACCCGGACGACATCGACGACGACCTGCTGAGGCTCGTCTTCACCACCTGTCATCCCGTCCTCTCCGCCGAGGCCCGCATCGCGCTCACGCTGCGGCTGCTCGGCGGTCTGACCACCCCCGAGATCGCCCGCGCCTACCTCGTCCCGGAGGCGACGATCGCCCAGCGCGTCGTGCGCGCCAAACGGAAACTGGCGACGAAGGGGGTCGCCTTCGAGGTGCCGTACGGCCCGGAGCGGGCGGCGCGCCTCGGGTCCGTCCTTGAGGTCATCTACCTGATCTTCAACGAGGGGTACGCGGCCACCGCGGGCGAGGACTGGCTGCGCCCCGCGCTGTGCGAGGACGCCCTGCGACTGGCCCGCGTACTGGCCGAGTTGATGCCCAAGGAACCCGAAGTGCACGGACTTGCCGCACTGTTGGAGCTCCAGACGTCACGCGCGACCGCCCGCACCGGCCCGTCGGGCGAGCCGGTCCTGCTCAGGGACCAGAACCGCCGCCGCTGGAACCGCATGCTGATCCGCCGTGGCTACGCCGCCCTCGGCCGCGCGAACGCCGTCACCACCACGGGCCCCGGCCCGTACGCCCTCCAGGCCGCCATCGCCGCGTGCCACGCGCAGGCGTACGCGTACGAGGACACGGACTGGGGTCAGATCGCCGCCCTGTACGGACTCCTGGCCGTCCGATCGCCGTCCCCCGTGGTGGAGTTGAACCGTGCGGTCGCCGTCTCGATGGTGGACGGCCCGGCGCCCGCCCTGGAAATCGTCGACGCGCTCACCGCCGAACCGGCCCTCCGCGACTACCACTTGCTGCCCAGCGTCCGAGGGGATCTGCTCGCCCGACTCGGGCGTACGGCGCAGGCGCGGGCGGAGTTCGAACGGGCGATCGCGCTGACGCGCAACGAGCAGGAGAGGGAGCTGCTGCGGGCGCGGGTGCGTGAACTGGACCCGCCGCAGTCCTGAGACGGCGAGATCAGGCAGGGCCCAGCGGGTGCCCCACCAGCATCGTCGGCGCCCCCGCGACCCGGGTCAGGAACACCGTCGCCGAGTTCGGACCCTGCGCCTTCGGAAGCACCTTCCGTCGCAACTCCTCCGGCTCGACGGCCGACCCCCGCTTCTTCACCGTCAGTACTCCCACCTCCCGTTCCCTCAGCAGCGCCTTCAACTTCTTCACGCCGAAGGGGAGTTGGTCGGTGATCCGGTAACCGGAGGCGTACGGGGTCGCCCGCGCGGCGTCCGTCGTGATGTACGCGATCGTCTCGTCGACCAGCCCGCCGTCCAGCTCCTCGGCCACCTCCGCGACCAGATGGGCACGGATGACGGCGCCGTCGGGCTCGTACAGATACCGCCCGACCGACCGCACCGCCGGATCCGGCAGCCCGCGCCCCCGTACCTCGCGCGGACCCGGCAGCAGCGTGGCCCGCACCAGGCCCGGCTCGGTGCCGAACCAGAGCACCGCCTCCTTCACGTCCCCGCCGTCCGAGATCCACTCGGCCTCCGCCTCGGCCGGAATCGCCTCGTGCGGGACACCGGGAGCGATCTTCAGGGCGGCGAGCGGAGCCTTCGAGGCGGTGCCGACCGCCCACGACAGGGGCGGTGAGTATGCCTCCGGGTCGAAGATCCGGCCACGGCCGCCCCTGCGTGCGGGGTCCACGAAGACGGCCTCGTACGCCGACACGTCCACCTCCGTGACATCCGCCTCGCGCACCTCGATCAGGTCCGCGAGGCCGAGCGCGTCGGCGTTCGCGCGTGCCACCGCCACCGTCAGCGGGTCCCGGTCGACGGCGAGGACCCGGATCCCGGCGCGGGCGAGTGCGATCGCGTCACCGCCGATGCCGGAGCAGAGGTCGGCGACCGAGCGGACGCCGAGGGCGCGCAGGCGCTGCGCGCGGTGTGTCGCGACGGTCGTGCGGGTCGACTGCTCCACCCCGTTGGGGGTGAAGTACATCCGCTCGGCGTCCTCGGCCCCGAACTTCGCCGCCGCCCGCTGCCGCAGCCGTGCCTGCCCGAGGGCCGCCGAGACCAGCGCGGCGGGGTGCTCGCGGCGCAGCCGGGTGGCGACGGCCAGTTCCTGCGCCGGATCGGTGCCGCGCACCTCGTCGAGCAGGGCGCGGCCCTCGGGGGTGAGCAGGGTGGCGAAGGAGGCGAGGGGGGACGGCGGATCGAGGTCGTTCACCGGGCCATTGTGGGCCAGTCGGTGGACGGTGTGCGTCCGGCCGCGGTGTCGTGGCCTCGTGCGGGCCGTGGCCTGCGAGGATCCGGCGCCATGCGATCAGTAAGACAAAATTACAAAAACGGGATGAAATTGACGGCTGCCCGCACCGGCATCGCCGCGCTCGCCCTGGCCGCCCTCGTGTCCGGCTGCGCCTCGGGAGCCGACCCCACGTCCGTGAAACCGGTGCCCGGCCGCCAGGCGCCGCCCGCCCTCGACGCCGCCGCCAAGCTCCGGCTCGCGCAGGCCGCCCGAGCCGCCGCGGCCAAGCGCTGGGGCCTGGCCAAGACGCCGCTGACCGCTCCCGCGCCGCCGGCCAAGAAGCCGGTCATCGAGTTCCGCGACGGCTTCGAGGTCGAGGACGGGGAGGACCTGCCGCCCGTCTTCACCACCATCCCCACCAAGGACAAGGTCGTCTTCCTCACCATCGACGACGGCGCCGAGAAGGACCCGGCCTTCCTGCGGATGATGAGCGACCTGAAGATCCCGTACACCGCCTTCCTCAGCGACTACCTGGTCAAGAAGGACTACGGGTACTTCCGCAAGATGCGCGACCGTGGCGTCGTACTCAACAACCACACCCTCCACCACCCCTACCTGCCCGGGCTCTCCTACGAGCGGCAGAAGCGCGAGATCTGCGGCATGCAGGACGTGATGAAGAAGCAGTTCGGCAAGCGCCCGACGCTCTTCCGGCCGCCGTACGGCAACTACAACGAGGACACCCTGCGGGCCGCCAAGTCCTGCGGCATCAAGGCCGCCCCGCTGTGGAACGAGGAGATCTTCGTCGACCACTGGGAGTACCGCGAGTGGGACCGCGATCTGCACTCGGGCGACATCGTCCTGACCCACTTCCGCGGCAAGGAGGACTGGAAGGGCACGATGCCCGACATGGTCCGCCGCTTCATGAAGATGGTGACCGACAAGGGATACGCCGTGGCCCGCCTTGAGGACTACTTGTGAGACCGCGGTCCCGCGGGCTCATCGTGGGACTGCTCACCTCGGTGCTGCTGTCGGGCTGCGCCCAGTCCGTCGACCCGATCGAACGGCTGGGAACGAAGGCGGCGCGCGAGGTGAGCAAGGCGCGCTCGCACGGGCCGACCCTGGCGACGTACCGCCGCTGGGGCCTGTCCGCGCCGCTCGCCCCCGCGCCGAAGCCGTCCGCCCGGGCCACCGTGCCCGTCGCGGGTCCGGGCCTCGCGCCGGTCGTGGACCGGGTGCCCACCCGGGACAAGGTGGTCTTCCTGACGTACGACGACGGTGCCGAGCGGGATCCGCGGTTCGTCGACATGGTCCGTGAACTGCGGCTGCCGGTCAGCATGTTCCTCACGGACAGCGTGGTCGGGCCGGGGTACGGGCACTTCGCGCGGCTGCGTGCGGTCGGCGCGACCGTGCAGAACCACACCCTGGACCACCCCTCCCTGCGGGGCCTGCCGTACGTCGGCCAGCGCGCCGAGATCTGTGGCCAGCAGGACAAGCTCAAGCAGCGCTTCGGCATCCGCCCCCGCTTTCTGCGGCCCCCGTACGGGACGTACGACACCACCACGCTGCGTGCCGCCGCGGACTGCGGGATCGCTGCCGTCGTACGAGGGCGGGACGCCGACGCGGGCCCGCTGCGGACCGGCGACATCCTGTCCGGCTTCGACGCCCCGAACCTCACGGCGGCGACGGTCGCTCTGCTGCGCCGGGTACAGGCGGAGGGGTTCACCGCGGCCCGCCTGGAGGACTACCTCTGACGCATCTCAGGGCCGCGATTTCACGGGTTCATGGGCGCCGCGTTGGCACTCCGCTTGACCGAGTGCTAATCACGGTCATAGTCTCAGGTCTGGCACTCCCCCCTGGAGAGTGCCAATGACGACAGGTAGATCCGGCTCCCGCGACGACGGGTCCACCTGGTCGCCACCTCAGACAGTTAACCCCGTGAGATCTCCGAAGGGGGAGGTCGGATCGTGACGACCACCAGCTCCAAGGTTGCCATCAAGCCGCTCGAGGACCGCATTGTGGTCCAGCCGCTCGAAGCCGAGCAGACCACGGCCTCTGGCCTGGTCATCCCGGACACTGCAAAGGAGAAGCCCCAGGAGGGCGTCGTCCTTGCCGTGGGCCCGGGCCGTTTCGAGGACGGTAACCGTCTTCCGCTCGACGTCGCCGTCGGCGACATCGTGCTGTACAGCAAGTACGGCGGCACCGAGGTGAAGTACAACGGCGAGGAGTACCTCGTCCTCTCGGCTCGCGACGTGCTCGCGATCATCGAGAAGTAATTCACCCAGTTTTTGCAATGAGCTGCGCCCCTGGCCCCCCGCGACCGCAAGTAGCCGGGTGTCGGGGGCGCCGTTCGTTCTCCCCAGATTTTCCAGAGTTTCGAGAGGGCTGAATCGCTCCCATGGCGAAGATCCTGAAGTTCGACGAGGACGCCCGTCGCGCCCTCGAGCGCGGCGTCAACAAGCTGGCCGACACGGTCAAGGTGACGATCGGCCCCAAGGGCCGCAACGTCGTCATCGACAAGAAGTTCGGCGCTCCCACCATCACCAACGACGGCGTCACCATCGCGCGCGAGGTCGAGCTCGACGACCCGTACGAGAACCTCGGTGCCCAGCTGGTGAAGGAGGTGGCGACCAAGACCAACGACATCGCGGGTGACGGTACGACCACCGCCACCGTGCTCGCCCAGGCGCTCGTGCGCGAGGGCCTGAAGAACGTCGCCGCCGGCGCGTCCCCCGCCCTCCTCAAGAAGGGCATCGACGCCGCCGTCAAGGCTGTGTCCGAGGAGCTCCTCGCGACCGCCCGGCCGATCGAGGACAAGGCCGACATCGCGGCCGTCGCCGGTCTGTCCGCCCAGGACAGCCAGGTCGGCGAGCTCATCGCCGAGGCGATGGACAAGGTCGGCAAGGACGGTGTCATCACCGTCGAGGAGTCCAACACCTTCGGTCTGGAGCTGGACTTCACCGAGGGCATGGCCTTCGACAAGGGCTACCTGTCGCCGTACTTCGTGACGGACCAGGAGCGCATGGAAGCGGTCCTCGAAGACCCGTACATCCTCATCCACCAGGGCAAGATCTCCTCCATCCAGGACCTGCTGCCCCTGCTGGAGAAGGTCATCCAGGCCAACGCCTCGAAGCCGCTGCTGATCATCGCCGAGGACGTCGAGGGCGAGGCCCTGTCGACCCTGGTCGTGAACAAGATCCGCGGCACCTTCAACGCCGTCGCGGTGAAGGCCCCGGGCTTCGGCGACCGCCGCAAGGCCATGCTGGGCGACCTCGCCACCCTCACCGGCGGTCAGGTCATCGCCGAGGAGGTCGGCCTCAAGCTCGACCAGATCGGCCTGGACGTGCTGGGCACCGCCCGCCGCGTCACCATCACCAAGGACGACACGACCGTCGTCGACGGTGGCGGCGACTCCTCCGAGGTCGTGGGCCGCGTCAACCAGATCAAGGCCGAGATCGAGAACACCGACTCCGACTGGGACCGCGAGAAGCTCCAGGAGCGCCTCGCGAAGCTGGCCGGCGGCGTGTGCGTGATCAAGGTCGGCGCCGCCACCGAGGTGGAGCTCAAGGAGAAGAAGCACCGTCTGGAGGATGCCATCTCCGCGACCCGCGCCGCGGTCGAGGAGGGCATCGTCTCCGGTGGTGGCTCCGCGCTCGTCCACGCCGTCAAGATCCTTGAGGGCAACCTCGGCAAGACGGGCGACGAGGCCACGGGTGTCGCGGTCGTCCGCAAGGCCGCCGTCGAGCCGCTGCGCTGGATCGCCGAGAACGCGGGCCTGGAGGGTTACGTCATCACCTCCAAGGTCGCCGAGCTCGACAAGGGCCAGGGCTTCAACGCCGCCACCGGCGAGTACGGCGACCTGGTCAAGGCCGGCGTCATCGACCCGGTCAAGGTCACCCGCTCCGCTCTGGAGAACGCCGCCTCCATCGCCTCCCTGCTCCTCACGACCGAGACCCTGGTCGTCGAGAAGCCGGCCGAGGAAGAGGGCGACGCGGGTCACGGCCACGGTCACGGCCACTCGCACTGAGGCTCCGGCTTCCGCGGAAGCCCTCGTTCCCCCAGGGAACGGGGGCTTTTCCCGTGCACCGCGGGCTCCGGCTCTGCCGCTCCCACTGGTCCTGCCGGCCCTACTGGGGCCCGTACTTCCGCCCGGTCCTGGACGCGACCCCGCCCAGCAACGCCTGCGGTGTCACCTTCACCAGGCCCAACAGCGCCTTGTAGCGCGGGTCGGGAATCGACAGGGTCTTGCCGCGGGCCAGGTCCGTGAGCGCGGCGGCGACCAGCTTGTCGGCGTCCAGCCACATCCAGTTGGGGATGTTGTCCGTGCTCATGCCGGCGCGCTCGTGGAACTCCGTGCGCACGAATCCGGGGCACAGCGCCATCAGCCGTACGCCGCTGCCGGCCAGGTCCCCCGCCGCGCCCTGCGTGAACTGCACGACCCACGCCTTGGACGCCCCGTACGTCCCCCGGGGCAGGAACGCCCCCACCGAAGCGACGTTGACGACCCCGCCCCGCCCGCGCTCCCGCATGGCCTCGGTCGCCGCCGAGGTCAGCCGCAGCACCGCCTCGCAGTGCACCTTGAGCATCGTCAGCTCGTCGGCCATCGACACCTCGAGATAGCGGCCCCTGTTGCCGAAGCCGGCGTTGTTGACCAGCAGGTCGACCGGGTTCTTGCGGTCGCTCAGCCGCTTGGCGACCGCCTCGATGCCGTCGTCCGTCGCCAGATCCGCGGTCAGCACCTCCGCCTCGATGCCGTGCCGGTCGTGCAGCTCCGTCGCCTGCTCACCCAGCCGCTCGGTGTCACGCGCCACCAGCACGAGATTGTGGCCGTCAGCCGCCAGACGCCGCGCGAAGGCGGCGCCGATACCCGCGGTCGATCCAGTAATCAGAGCCGTTGTCATGGCGCAAGGTTAATGACCTGTCCTGTGGTCCGGCGCCCCGCGCCCCCACGCCCGCGCGCGCCGCACGACTTCCGCGCAGGGTGTGCGACCGCCGGCGTATCCGCTGCCCGGACAGGTCCCCCAGGTCCTCAGGCGCCGAGCGTCGTCACGTACTTCTCGGCGATCGCGCGCGACTCCGGATGCAGCGAATCGCCCGCGCCCAGCAGTCGCGGCAGCAGTTCCCGCTCGGTCGTGACCGCACGGAACTGGAGGGCGACCGTGACGTCGTGGTCCGGCCTGTGCACGATCTCGATCGGGTCACCGGAGCGGATCTCGCCGGGTTCGACGACCCGCAGATACGCGCCGGGTGCCCCCTTCTGGGTGAAGCGCTTCACCCAGCCCTTCTCGCCGAGGTGTTCCTGGAAGGTCCGGCAGGGGATGCGCCCGCAGGTGACCTCAAGGACCACCTCGGGCCCGATGCGCCAGCGCTCACCGATCAGCGCCCCGGACACGTCGACTCCCTGCGTCGTGAGGTTCTCGCCGAAGGAGCCGGCGGACATCGTCCGGCCCAGCTCGCGTTCCCAGTCGTCGAGATCCTCGCGTGCCACCGCGTACACGGCCTGGTGCTCCCCGCCGTGGTGCCGCCTGTGGCACACCGCGTCCCCGGCGAGGCCGCTCCCACCGGTCCCCTTGGGCCCGGGCGCCTCGACCCGCACCGGCCCCGGCACCGGCTGTTTGTCGATGCCGGTCACCCCCTCGGGCTGGTCCGTGTACTCGACGGCCCGCGCCCGGCCCAGATTCAGCGACAGAAGCTTCATGACGACCACGCTAGGCGATGAAGAGCCAAAGCTGCGACGCAATATTCGCTTCTGCACCCAAGAAACCCTTATGCTCAAAATGTGATCGAGGCCCGTCATCTCCGTGTCCTGCGCGCCGTCGCCGCCACCGGCTCCTTCTCGGCGGCGGGACGGGAACTGGGCTGCACCCAGCCCGCCGTCAGCCAGCAGATGAAGGCACTCGAAGCGTCCGTCGGCACCCCGCTGCTCATCCGTACGGGCCGCGAGATGCGTCTGACGCAGGCGGGCG
The DNA here is from genome assembly GCF_044744645.1 of Streptomyces sp. NPDC087263. NCBI lineage: Bacteria > Bacillati > Actinomycetota > Actinomycetes > Kitasatosporales > Streptomycetaceae > Streptomyces > Streptomyces sp. NPDC087263. The sequence goes on along the minus strand of NZ_JBIUYT010000010.1, from coordinate 215,166 downwards.
ACGCACTCGTCCGGCACGCGGCCGGCATCATCGCGGGGCTGACGGCCGCCGAGGAGGAGGTCGCCGCCATCGCGGGCCTGCGCGCGGGCCGCGTCCGACTCGTCTCCTTCCCCAGCGGCAGTTCCACGCTCGTACCCACGGCCCTCGCCGCCCTGCGCGCCGCGCACCCCGGCACCCGGGTCTCCCTGGAGGAGGCCGAGCCGCCGCGCTCCGTCGAGATGCTCCGCGACGGCGACTGCGACATCGCCCTCGCGTTCCGCTACGAGGGGGTGACGGGCGTCGATGCGGTCGAGGAGTGGGACGACCTCGTCGTACGTCCCCTGCTGCTCGACCGCCTGGTCGGGCTCGTCCCCGAGAGCCACCCCCTCGCCGGATCCGGGTCGGTCGCGATCGGCGAACTCGCCGGGGACCCGTGGATCGCGGGCTGCCCACGCTGCCGCCGACAACTGGTCGAGGTCTGCCGAGGTGCGGGCTTCGAGCCCCGTATCGACTTCGCCACCGACGACTACCCGGCCGTGGTCGGCCTGGTGGGCGCCGGCCTCGGGGTTGCGGTTCTTCCGGAGCTCGCCATCGAGTCCGTACGGCCCAAGGGGGCGCGCATGGTGACGGTGGAGCCCCCGTTGCGGCGGGAGATCGTCGCGCTCACGCTGCCGGATCTCGCCCAGGTGCCCGCGGTGGCAGCGACGCTGGACCGGCTGGCGCGGGCGGCGCAGCGGTAGTCCCGGCGCGGGGCACGTAGGGGAGCGGGATCAGAAAAGTAGGGGCACGCGTGCGCGTGCCTGGTCGGCAGAAACGTTCCTTCAGTTGTTCGAAGGAGGACTGCTTCCGGTGGCCGACGCCGAGACCAGCCGGTTGCGTGCCCGTCCCATGAGTTCTTCGCGCTCGTCCTCGGTCAACCCGCCCCACACGCCGTACGGCTCGCGCACCGCCAGCGCGTGTGCCGCGCACTCCGCGCGAACCGGGCATCGCATGCAGACCTCTTTGGCCGAGTTCTCGCGAGCGCTCCGTGCCGCACCGCGCTCGCCCTCCGGGTGGAAGAAGAGCGAGCTGTCGACCCCGCGGCAAGCCGCGAGGAGCTGCCAGTCCCAGAGATCCGCGTTCGGACCGGGAAGGCGGGAGAAATCTGCCATTGCGTGTCCCCTTGTTGCCGTTCTGGGCTGCTATGTGCCCACCGACCGTACATCTACGATCTAAGGAGATGAAAATATGACTCATTGCGAATCTAGCCTCAGACACCAGAAAAAGGGAAGAAATCGGGCTAAATGGGGCATGGGTTGTGATGAAAGGTTGTGGGTCCGCCGCGCATGTCTGCACCGTGTCCGCGCCCTCACGTACAGTGCCGAAGACGACCGGCTGCCCCGTAACTCTTTCGAGTGACCGTCGTTGAGATTGCCGAGGCGGTCGAAGGAACAAGCGCTCGGGCAGACGGCAGTTTCCGTCGGCGAGTGTCGACCGCATTGGTGACGATTCGTACCAGCCTGGAGGCTCAAGGTGACGCGCATCAGCTGCGGAGGACGGCCATGACATCTGTCCTCGTCTGCGACGACTCCCCGCTTGCCCGAGAGGCGCTGCGCCGTGCGGTGGCGACCGTGCCCGGCGTCGAGCGTGTGACGACGGCGGCCAACGGCGAGGAAGTACTCCGCCGCTGGGGTGCCGACCGTTCGGACCTGATTCTGATGGACGTACGCATGCCCGGTCTGGGCGGCGTCGAGACTGTTCGGCGGCTGTTGTCCGCCGACCCCGGTGCGCGCATCATCATGCTCACCGTTGCCGAGGACCTGGACGGCGTGGCGCTCGCCGTCGCCGCCGGTGCCCGCGGCTATCTGCACAAGGACGCCTCGCGTGCCGAACTGCGCGCGACGGTGACCCAGGCGCTCGCCGACCCCACCTGGCGGCTCGCCCCGCGCAGACTGCGGTCGGCCGAGATGGGCGCCGCGCCCACGCTCACCGCGCGGGAGATCCAGGTCCTGGAGGGTATGAGTCACGGTCGCTCCAACGCGGAGATCGGCCGTGAGCTGTTCCTCTCCGAGGACACCGTGAAGACGCACGCCAGGCGGCTCTTCAAGAAGCTCGGTGCCTCGGACCGTGCGCACGCCGTGGCGCTCGGTTTCCGGTGGGGCCTGGTTCGCTAAGTGTGCCGCCGTGGGGGTGCAACGGCAGTAGTCCCTGCCCGTCTTGTGGCGGGCGGGGCCGGGCCCTCGGAGAGAGCTTCTTCGATGCCTGATCCCCGTTTCCCGGCGGATGCCGCATCCTTGAGGTGTGGAGTTCCTCGGGGACGATTCGGTCGAGCGGAAGGGGAGGGCGCAGGAGATGAGTTCCGGCGCACCTGCTCATAACGCTTCGGTGCACAACTATGGACGCGGTGCCACGGATCGAACGACGCCGAGGCACCATGGACCGATGCGCGACGACGAGACGACGGTGATCGGTGCGCTCGTCCATCGCGCGGTCGACGGCGACGAGCAGGCAACGCACGATCTGCTCGCCCATGTTCACCCTCTCGCGCTGCGCTACTGCCGCACCCGTCTGTCCCGGCTTCCGGGCGACGCGCGGCACTTCGTGGAGGACCTGGCGCAGGAGGTCTGCGTCGCGGTGCTTCTCGCGCTGCCGCGCTACAAGGACACCGGGCGCCCCTTCGAAGCGTTCGTCTTCGCCATCGCCGGGCACAAGGTCGCCGACCTGCAGCGCGCGGCGATGCGGCATCCCGGTTCCACCGCCGTCCCCTCGGACGAGATGCCCGAGCGGCCCGACGACTCCCTCGGCCCCGAAGAGCGCGCCCTGCTCAGCAGCGACGCCGAATGGGCCAAGAAACTCCTGGCCAACCTCCCCGACAACCAACGCGAGCTACTCCTGCTGAGGATCGCGGTGGGCCTCACGGCCGAGGAGACCGGCCAGATGCTGGGAATGTCACCGGGAGCGGTACGGGTGGCCCAACACCGAGCACTGAGCCGCCTGCGGGCGTTGGCGGAGCAGTAGCCGGACCTGTCTTTGGGGCGGGGTTTTCTGGTTCTTTTGCGCTCCTTGCTGCGCCGCGATGGCGTGTGGGGGGGCGTGGGGGTGGGGGTGTTCGGCGGTGCCGGGTGTGGGTTGGCCGGGGCGGTGGCTTTTCTCCGCCGGGGCGGCGGGCAGCCGGGTGGGTGGTGAGCGGCGGTGCCCGGCGGTGGTCCGGCGGTGGTCTGGCCGGGATAGCGGGTTTTTCTTCGCCGCGTCGGCAGCGCCGCGTCGGCGGGTTTCTCTTCACGGCGGCGGGGAGCTGGACGGCGGTGTTCGGCGGTGCCGGTGTGGCTCAGCCGGGACGGCGGTGCCGGGGATGCGGGCTGGTCGTACCGGGTGTGGGTTGGCCCGAGCTGTGGGATTTTCTTCGCCGCGACGGGCGGGCAGTCGCACGGTGGTGTGCGGCGGGCCGAGCTTGGCGCAGGCGGGACGGCAGTTGTCCGTCGCCGCGACGACGGGGAGCCGGACGTCGAAGACCGGTCCGCGGTGAAGTGGTCGGCGTGCGCCGAAAGCACCGGTCCGTGACGACGGGAAGTCGGACGTCGAAGACCGGTCCGCGGTGAAGTGGTCGGCCTGCGCCGAAAAACACGCGCCCGCGGTGAAGTGGTCGGCCCGTAAGGAAAGGCATCGGGCCGTGGTGAAGTGGTCGGCCTGCGCCGAAAAACACGCGCCCGCGGTGAAGTGGTCGGCCCGCAAGAAAAGCACCGGTCCGCGCCGTGCGGGCCGGGGGCGCGGAGGCCTGGCTCGGGCCCAGGGCAGGGCTTCCGGTGCCTGAGGGCAGGGCTTCCGGTGCCTGGATGAACGGCGATGCCGCCAGACCCGTACGAAAGTACGAAGCCCCGGCCTTACCCAGGCCATGGAATGAGAGACCCTTGCTTCCCGTTAGCATGGACATCCGCACCGATCAAGGCCATTTGGGGAAGGTGTCATGACTGCCAACGTCGACGGAGTGCCCGCTAAATTCGCGACACTCGGGCTGACCTACGACGACGTGCTGTTGCTGCCGGGCGCTTCGGAAGTGCTGCCCAACGCGGTCGACACCTCGTCCCGCATCTCCCGCAACGTACGTGTGAACATCCCGCTGCTCTCGGCGGCGATGGACAAGGTGACCGAGTCGCGCATGGCGATCGCCATGGCACGGCAGGGCGGCGTGGGCGTGCTGCACCGGAACCTCTCCATCGAGGACCAGGTCAACCAGGTCGACCTCGTGAAGCGCTCCGAGTCCGGCATGGTCACCGACCCGATCACGGTGCACCCGGACGCGACGCTGGGCGAGGCCGACGCGCTGTGCGCCAAGTTCCGCATCAGCGGTGTCCCCGTCACCGACGGGAACGGCAAGCTGCTCGGCATCGTCACCAACCGGGACATGGCCTTCGAGACCGACCGTTCGCGCCAGGTGCGCGAGGTCATGACCCCGATGCCGCTGGTCACCGGCAAGGTCGGCATCTCGGGCAACGACGCCATGCAGCTGCTGCGCCGCCACAAGATCGAGAAGCTTCCGCTGGTCGACGACGCCGGCATCCTCAAGGGCCTCATCACGGTCAAGGACTTCGTGAAGGCCGAGAAGTACCCGAACGCCGCGAAGGACGCCGAGGGCCGCCTGCTGGTCGGTGCCGCCGTCGGCGCCAGCCCCGAGGCGCTGGAGCGGGCCCAGGCGCTGGCCGAGGCCGGGGTGGACTTCCTGATCGTCGACACCTCGCACGGACACAACAGCAACGCCCTCAACTGGATGGCGAAGATCAAGTCGAGCGTCGGCGTCGACGTGATCGGCGGCAACGTGGCCACCCGTGACGGCGCCCAGGCGCTGATCGACGCCGGTGTCGACGGCGTCAAGGTGGGCGTGGGCCCCGGCTCGATCTGTACCACCCGTGTGGTCGCCGGCATCGGCGTCCCCCAGGTCACCGCCATCTACGAAGCGGCCCTCGCGGCGCGCGCCGCCGGTGTCCCGGTGATCGGCGACGGCGGCCTCCAGTACTCCGGCGACATCGGCAAGGCCCTCGCGGCCGGCGCCGACACCGTGATGCTCGGCAGCCTCCTCGCGGGCTGCGAGGAGTCGCCCGGCGAGCTGCTCTTCATCAACGGCAAGCAGTTCAAGTCGTACCGCGGCATGGGCTCCCTCGGCGCCATGCAGTCCCGGGGCCAGGGCCGGTCGTACTCCAAGGACCGCTACTTCCAGGCTGACGTGGCCTCCGACGACAAGCTCGTCCCCGAGGGCATCGAGGGTCAGGTGCCCTACCGCGGCCCGCTGGGCAACGTACTGCACCAGCTCGTCGGCGGTCTGCGCCAGACCATGGGCTACGTGGGCGCCGCCTCCATCGACGAGATGGAGACCAAGGGCCGCTTCGTCCGCATCACCTCGGCGGGCCTCAAGGAGAGCCACCCGCACGACATCCAGATGACGGTCGAGGCGCCGAACTACAGCCGCAACCAGTAGTCGTCAGCAGCAGCCGTAACCAGTAGCCGTAACCAGTAGCCGTACGGCTTGAGGGCGGTCCCGGGGGTTCCCGGGGCCGCCCTTGTCGTGGGCGTCGGCGATACTGGGAGACGCAGAAGCGAAGAGGGAAAGGCCACAACGTGACTGAGATCGAGATCGGGCGCGGCAAGCGCGGCCGCCGGGCGTACGCCTTCGACGACATCGCCGTCGTCCCGAGCCGCCGTACCCGGGACCCGAAGGAGGTCTCGATCGCCTGGCAGATCGACGCCTACCGCTTCGAGCTGCCCTTCCTGGCCGCCCCGATGGACTCGGTCGTCTCCCCGGCCACCGCGATCCGCATCGGTGAGCTCGGCGGCCTGGGCGTGCTCAACCTCGAAGGGCTGTGGACGCGGTACGAGGACCCGCAGCCCTTGCTCGACGAGATCGCGGAGCTGGACTCGGACACCGCGACCCGCCGCCTTCAGGAGATCTACGCGGCTCCCATCAAGGAGGAGCTGATCGGGCAGCGCATCAAGGAGGTGCGCGACTCAGGCGTCGTCACCGCCGCGGCCCTGTCCCCGCAGCGCACGGCCCAGTTCTCCAAGGCCGTCGTGGACGCGGGCGTGGACATCTTCGTCATCCGCGGTACGACGGTGTCGGCGGAGCACGTCTCCGGCGCGGCCGAGCCGCTGAACCTCAAGCAGTTCATCTACGAGCTCGACGTCCCGGTGATCGTCGGCGGCTGCGCCACGTACACCGCGGCCCTGCACCTGATGCGCACGGGCGCGGCGGGTGTCCTCGTCGGCTTCGGCGGCGGCGCCGCGCACACCACGCGCAACGTGCTGGGCATCCAGGTTCCGATGGCGACCGCGGTCGCCGATGTCGCCGCCGCGCGCCGCGACTACATGGACGAGTCCGGCGGTCGCTACGTCCACGTCATCGCCGACGGCGGTGTCGGCTGGTCCGGCGACCTCTCCAAGGCCATCGCCTGCGGGGCCGACTCCGTGATGATGGGCTCCCCGCTGGCCCGCGCCACCGACGCGCCCGGCAAGGGCCACCACTGGGGCATGGAGGCCGTCAACGAGGAGCTGCCGCGCGGCAAGAAGGTCGACCTCGGCACGGTGGGCACCATCGAGGAGATCCTCGCCGGTCCCTCGCACATCCCGGACGGCTCCATGAACTTCTTCGGCGCGCTGCGTCGGGCGATGGCCACCACCGGCTACAGCGAGCTGAAGGAGTTCCAGCGCGTCGAGGTGACGGTGGCGGACTCGCAGCACAAGCGGTAGGTCGTACGACGGTTTTTGTCCCACGGAGCGGAGGGGCCCGGTCACCTGGTGGTGATCCGGGCCCTTCGTCGTGCGTGAACCGGGTTACGCGGCGGCCTTCTTGGTCCCCGAGAAAGCGGCGAAGGCGCCGATCGCGAAGAACAGGTAGGTCATGAAGTCGGCCGACTCCTTCCAGGCCGCGGTCACCAGGTCGAAGTGGTCGGTGAGGAGCGTGGTCGCGGAGACAAGGCCGTCGGACTCGTCGGCTCCGATCATCGCTACACCGATGAGCTGGCCCAGGTAGACGGCGCCCAGGGAGACGACGGCGCTCACGACCGGCAGTACGGGGTTGCTGCCGCCGATCTTGCCCGCGGCGAGGCCTATGAGGAAGCCGACGCCGACGGCGGCGTAGCCGATCTCGTACCCCGTGCCGCCGATGATGGCGCCGTAGATGCCTGCGGTCACCAGCGCCGCGACGACTGCCGCCACGATGCCGAGGCCGACATTGCCCCGGCGCGGCGCCGGCGGAACAAAGCCGGGCTGCTGGCCGGCGAACGGGTTGCCACCTGCGGGCTGCTGCTGGCCCGCGAACGGGTTGCCACCTGCGGGCTGCTGCTGGCCCGCGAACGGGTTGCCGCCCGTGGGCTGCTGACCGGCGTACGGATTGCCGGAGACAGGCGGCTGGTCGGCGTACGGGTTGCCCTCGGTGGGCTGGGAAGGCGGCGTGGGCTGGCTCATGGTGGAGATCCCCCGAATTGGTGTGGGTGGTGGACGCACGATGTGCGTGGGGCGTGGGCGCACTCGTGTGCGACAACGGCCCCGGACACTAGCAGTCACCACTGACATACGGGAGAGGTAATTTCCAGGGGTCAGAGCCGGTGGGCCGCTCCGGTCGGGGTCGCTCCCCTTGTGTCCAGGAGGAGTTGGGCCTTCACGGACAGTCCTTGGAGGTCGTACGTGCGGTGCTGCTGGAGCAGGATCGTGAGGTCGGCGTCGGCCGCGGCCTCGTAGAGGGAGTCGGCGCGCGGGACCGGGCGGCCGAGGACGCGCCAGGCCGGGACGAGCGGGTCGTGGTAGCTGACGGACGCGCCGAGTTCCATCAGGCGCAGGGCGATCTCGTGGGCGGGGGTGCCCTGTTGGTCGGCGAGATCCGCCTTGTAGGTGACGCCGAGGAGGAGCACGCGCGCGGCGCGGGCCGATTTGCCGTGCTCGTTGAGGAGGGCGGCGGCGCGCTGGATGACGTACTGGGGCATGTGGTTGTTGACCTGCTGGGCGAGTTCGACCATCCGTAGGGTGCGTCCGGAGTGGCCTGTCAGGTCCTGGGCGATTCCGTGGCCGCCGACTCCGGGGCCCGGCCGGAACGCCTGGAAGCCGAAGGGCTTGGTCTCGGCGCAGCGGATGACGTCCCACAGGTCGACGCCCAGGTCGTGGCAGAGCACGGCCATCTCGTTGACCAGGGCGATGTTGACGTGCCGGAAATTGGTCTCGAGGAGTTGCACGGTTTCCGCTTCGCGTGGTCCACGCGCGCGTACGACCTTGTCGGTGAGGCGTCCGTAGAAGGCGGCGGCCGACTCGGTGCAGGCGGGTGTCAGGCCGCCGATGACCTTGGGGGTGTTGGCGGGGCCGAAGTCGCGGTTGCCGGGGTCGACGCGACTGGGCGAGTAGGCGAGATGGAAATCGCGCCCCGCGCGCAGTCCGGAGCCTTCTTCGAGGAGCGGCCGGAGGAATTCCTCGGTGGTGCCGGGGCGCACGGGCGATTCGAGGATCACCGTGGTGTGCGGGCGCAGCTGTGCGGCCAGGGTGCGGGCGGCCGCCTCCAGCTGGCTCAGGTCCAGTGCGCCGTCCGCGCCGCGCGAGGTCGGGGCGCAGATGACCGCCGTGCGGACGCGGCCGAGCTCCGCAGGGTCGGTGGCCGGCCGGAAGCCCCCCGAGAGCATCCGGCGCAGCTCGGCGGGGCTGAGGGAGCCGCCTTCAGGGCCGGTCTTGTAGCCGAGTGTGGGGATGCCGGCCGCCACGGCCGCCTGGGCCAGGGGCAGGCCGAGATGACCGAGTCCGATGACGGCGAGATCTGCGGGCATGGAGTGGGCCGTCCTTCCCAATAGCCGAAGCGGGACAGGTGCGCAAGCCCTGTGGACAGGACGGGCGAGCGCAATGTCAGACTAGGAGTAAATATGACCGATATGCGGGATTGTGCGGCTGTGTTTCCGTGGGAGTCCCCGATTGCTGTCCACAGGCTGCTGATGACTGGTGGCCGAAGGAGGGGAAGAAGGTCAGACTTTGGGCATGGGGGATGTGAGCACGGGCCCGCCTGTCGGGTGAGGCCGACGCCACCAAGAACGGGAGGCAGCGGTGAGGACAGCGACACTGGGGCCGGCGGAGCGCGCCGAGTCACTGGCGGGAATGGCCGAGCGTGAGCTGGATGTGCTGGTCGTGGGCGCGGGAGTGGTCGGTGCGGGCACCGCGCTGGACGCCGTGACGCGCGGCCTGTCCACAGGGCTGGTCGAAGCGCGCGACTGGGCGTCGGGCACGTCGAGCAGGTCGAGCAAACTCATCCACGGCGGTCTGCGCTATCTGGAGATGCTCGACTTCGCACTGGTGCGCGAGGCCCTGAAGGAACGCGGGCTCCTCCTCGAACGGCTCGCGCCGCACCTCGTGAAACCCGTTCCGTTCCTCTATCCGCTCCAGCACAAGGGCTGGGAGCGGCTGTACGCCGGCTCGGGCGTCGCGCTCTACGACGCCATGGCGATGGCCCGCGGACACGGCCGGGGCCTGCCCCATCACCGCCACCTGAGCCGCCGCCACGCCCTGCGCGTCGCCCCCGCCCTGAAGAAGGACGCGCTGGTCGGCGCCCTGCAGTACTACGACGCGCAGATGGACGACGCCCGCTATGTGGCGACCCTGGTGCGCACGGCGGCGGCGTACGGCGCCAAGGTCGCCAACCGCGCGCGCGTGACCGGCTTCCTGCGCGAGGGCGAACGCGTTGTCGGTGCCAAGGTGCAGGATGTCGAAGGCGGCGGGGAGTACGAGGTCCGCGCCAAGCAGGTGGTGAACGCCACGGGTGTGTGGACCGACGACACCCAGGCGATGGTGGGGGAGAGGGGGCAGTTCCATGTACGGGCGTCCAAGGGCATCCATCTGGTCGTACCGAAGGACCGGATCAACTCGACGTCGGGGCTGATCCTGCGTACCGAGAAGTCCGTGCTCTTCGTGATCCCGTGGGGGCGCCACTGGATCATCGGCACCACCGACACCGAATGGGACCTCGACAAGGCCCATCCCGCGGCGTCCAGCGCGGACATCGACTATCTGCTGGAGCACGTGAACTCCGTGCTCTCGGTGCCGCTCACCCGCGACGACGTCCAAGGTGTGTACGCGGGGCTGCGGCCGCTGCTCGCCGGTGAGTCGGACGCCACCAGCAAGCTGTCGCGCGAGCACACCGTGGCGCATCCGGTGCCGGGGCTCGTGGTGGTGGCGGGCGGCAAGTACACGACGTACCGGGTGATGGCCAAGGACGCGGTGGACGAGGCGGTGCACGGTCTCGACCAGCGGGTCGCCGAGTGCGTCACGGAGGACATTCCGCTGCTCGGCGCCGAGGGGTACCGGGCGCTGTGGAACGCGCGAGCGCGGATTGCGGCGCGCACCGGGCTCCATGTGGTGCGCGTGGAGCACCTGTTGAACCGGTACGGCGTGCTCGCCGAGGAACTGCTCGACCTCATCGCCACCAATCCCTCACTCGGTGAGCCCCTGGGGGCCGCCGAGGACTATCTGCGGGCCGAGATCGTCTACGCCGCCTCGCACGAGGGCGCCCGGCACCTGGACGACGTGCTGACCCGGCGCACCCGCATCTCGATCGAGACCTTCGACCGGGGAACGCGCAGTGCGCGGGAGGCCGCGGAGCTCATGGCGCCGGTGCTCGGCTGGGACAAGGACCAGATCGAACGGGAAGTGGAGCACTACGAGAAGCGGGTCGAGGCGGAGCGGGAGTCGCAGCGGCAGCCGGACGACCTGACCGCGGACGCGGCGCGGCTGGGGGCGCCGGACATCGTGCCGTTCTGACCGGCGGGCCCCGCTGCCTGGACTCGGCTGCTGATGGCTCCCGCTGATGGCTCGAGCTGATGGCTTGACCTGACGGCTTGAGCCGAGGGCTCCAGCTGATGTCACTCGAACGAGTGTCGTGAGCTGGGATCTTTGCTCGGAACGTGTCCGTTCTACTCGGTGCGGGGGCAGAACTCGGCGGCGAGCAGGGCCGGTTCGAGGTCAGGGTCTGCGATCCCGTCCGTGTTCACCCGGAAGGTGAGGACACGACGACCGTCGACGGTGGCTGCGGTGCGCACGTAGCTGCCGGATATGCGGCCGTTGTGGCCCCACACGGTGGTGCCGCACGGCAGCTTCACCGGGTAGAGGCCCATGCCGTACGAGCCATGTGCGGCGCGGGTGTTGAGCATCTCCCGCAGTTGGCCGGGCGGGAGCAGCTCGCCGGAGAGGAGGGCTGCGTAGAAGCGGTCCAGGTCGGCGAGCGTGGTGACGAGCTCGCCCGCCGCGCCGGCCACGCGCGGGTCGAGTTCGGTGACGTCGGAGCCGTCGGCGGCGTAGGCGCGGCCGTGCGGTGAGGGGAGAGAGGTGCGGGCGCCCGGGAAGGAGGTGCCGGTCAGGCGGAGAGGGGTGAGGATGCGGCGCTCGGCTTCGGTGGCGTACGAGTTGCCGGTGACCTGCTCGATGACCATGCCGAGCAGGACGTAGTTGGTGTTCGAGTAGGCGTAGTGGCCGGGGGCGGCCGGGGGATGGGTGAGCGCGATGCGTACGGCCTGACCTGGGGTGACGGGGACGGTGCCCATGGTGTCGGCGGTGAAGTCGTACAAGCCGCTGGTGTGGGTCAGCAGGGCGCGCAGGGTCAGGTGGCTGCCGTCGTTGCCCGCGCCGCTCACCAGGCCCGGGAGGTGGGCGTCCACGGTGTCCGACAGGGACAGCCGGTGTTCGGCGGCCAGTTGCAGGACCACGGTCGCGATGAACGTCTTGGTGATGCTGCCCGCGCGGAAGTGGTCGGAGCGGTCGATTCCGTCACCGGCGTCGGCGAAGCGTGTGCCGGAGTCGTCCTGAGCCAGCAGGGCCGCCGCGGGAGCCTTGCCTCGGGTGACGAGGAGGGCGAGGGCCGCGTCCGTGGCCGGGGTGGCTGGGGCCTGCGGTTCGGCCGGTGCTGGGGACGCGAGGGTTCGGGCGCCGGTTGAGGGTGCGGGCGTGGGGGTTTGCGGGCCGGTTGGGGGCGTGGACGTGGGGGGTTGGGCGTCGGTGGAGGGCGTGGGTGTGGGGGTTTGGGCGCTGGTTGGGGTCGGGGCGGGCAAGCCGGTCAGGGCCAGGACGAGGAACGCCAGGGCGGCGGGTATCGCCAGGAGTGTCCGAGGTGTCCGGCGGGGCGCCATCGGCGGTCCTTCCTTGTTGGGGGCCATCATGCGGGACCGGGGGGCACCGGACGTCGGGCGGTCCCTTCTTGAGGGCCCCCACGGCGTCGGTCACTTGTCGGGTGAGGGACAATGAAGGCTCTGTCAGGGCGGGTTGTTTGAGGGGACGCATGTCGGAGGCGGAGCGGGCGGGAGCATCCCGTCAGGACAGGAGCGAACGTCTCCTCGCCGGGCGATACCGGCTGGGGGATGTTCTCGGCCGCGGTGGCATGGGCACGGTGTGGCGGGCCAAGGACGAGACCCTGGGCCGCACGGTCGCCGTCAAGGAGCTGCGGTTCCCGTCGAGCATCGACGAGGACGAGAAGCGGCGGCTGATCACGCGCACCCTGCGTGAGGCCAAGGCGATCGCGCGGATCCGTAACAACGGCGCGGTGACGGTCTTCGACGTGGTCGACGAGGACAACCGGCCGTGGATCGTGATGGAGCTCGTCGAGGGCAAGTCGCTCGCCGAGGTCATCCGCGAGGACGGCGTACTCACGCCGATCCGAGCCGCCGAGGTCGGGCTGGCGATCCTCGATGTGCTGCGTTCGGCGCACCGGGAGGGCATCCTGCACCGCGACGTGAAGCCGTCGAACGTGCTGATCTCCGAGGACGGCCGGGTCGTGCTGACCGACTTCGGGATCGCGCAGGTCGAGGGCGACCCGTCCATCACCTCGACCGGCATGCTCGTCGGCGCGCCCTCGTACATCTCGCCGGAGCGGGCGCGCGGTCACAAGCCCGGGCCCGCCGCCGACCTGTGGTCGCTGGGCGGTCTGTTGTACGCGTCGGTGGAGGGCGCGCCGCCGTACGACAAGGGTTCCGCGATCGCGACGCTCACCGCGGTGATGACCGAGCCGGTGGAGCAGCCGAAGAACGCGGGCCCGCTGGAGAACGTGATTTACGGGCTGCTCGCCAAGGACCCCGAGCAGAGGCTCGATGTCGAGGGTGCGCGGGCGATGCTCAATGAGGTGCTGCACGCGCCCGCGCCCAAGGCGGTTGTGCCGGAGCAGGTGGACGCGACGAAGGTCGTGGCGTTGCCGCCGTTGCCGGACGAGGGGCCGGGCAAGGGGAGTTCGGGTTCTGCCGGCTCGGGCGGTTCCGGGGCCAGGCGGGGTGAGGAGGCCGGGGAGCGGTTGCGCGGGGCGATGCGTTCCGTGCGGCAGGTCGCCTCGGCGGCCGGGGCGGCCACGGCTGCGGTCGGCGCGGCGGCGACGGCGCGGGCCAAGTCCGGGGGCGCGGGGGCTGCTGGTTCGACGGGTAGTGAAGGGGCAGGTGCGGGTCTGGGTTCGGGTTCCGGTCTGGGTTCCGGTTCGGGTCTGGGTTCGGGTTCGGGTTCGGGTTCGGTCAAGCCTGCGTTCACGCCTCCGTCCGTATCTCCTTCCACGCCCGCGCCGAGGAAGGCCGGCACTGCTGCAGTTACTGCTGTCTCCGCGTCTGTCTCGGCCGATACGCCCGCTGCTGCCACGCCCGCCGCCGGAAAGGCTTCCGGGTGGCCTGTGGCTCCGGAGCGGCCGCCGCGGCCGGTGCCTCGGGCGCCGTTGACAGATGTGGTGCCGCGCCGGACTTTGGTGATCATCGCGGTCGTCGTGGCGCTGGCGGTGCTCGGGACCGTGCTGGCCCTCACGCTCAACGGGGGCGACGACAGCTCGAACGACACCAAGAACGGTGACACCAAGGCCGCGTCCAGTGGGGCGACCGCCGGAAGTGGCAGCGAGGAGAGCAGCGGCACCCAGACGGACAGCGGTGACGGGGCGGAGGACCCGGCCACGGGTTCGGCCGGAGAGGCGGCCTCGGACAGCACGCCGAGCGCTGAGGCCGGTACGTCGAGCGGGGCGGGCAGTGACGACGAGGCGTCGGACTCGGACTCGGGCTCGGATTCCGCGGACGGAACGACGTACAAGGGGAGTCAAGGGTTTTCGATCGTGCTGCCGGAGGGGTGGAAGTACGCGTCCACGGACGCGGCGGGCGCCCGGTTCACCGGTCCCGACGGCCAGAAGCTCCTGATCGGTTGGACGACCACGCCCAAGGACGACCCGGTGGCGGACTGGGAGAAGCAAGAGCAGAGCATGACGCGGTCGCAGTACAAGCGGGTGCGAATAGAGGCGGTGGACTACCGCGGCTGGAACACGGCCGACTGGGAGTTCACCTACGAGGACGGCGGCACGAAGTACCGGTCGATCGACCGCGGGTTCGTCGTCAGCCCGCAGCAGGGATACGCGTTGATGTATACGGCGAAGGCCGCCGACTGGGACGGCGACCTGCGTGAGGACACGTGGAAGAGTCTGACCGAGACGTTCCAGCCGAAGTCGTGACGTACCGCTCGCCCATGTGACGTTCCGCCATGCGTGGGCACGCTGAGATGTCGCATCCCTACTTTGTGAGTTGCCTCCGGCACGTATCGTGAGTGCTTGCGGACCGTACAAAGCCATAACGGGACGCAAGGCGAACGGAATTGACCAACCGGGCGGCCGGGGGAGGCATCGTGGACGAGTACGCGGGACGGGTTCTCGCCGACCGATACCGCTTGCCGCTACCGCCGTCCGAGGAGTACGAACTCGCCGAGGCGACCCGGGCGTTCGACACCTACAGCGGGCAGGAAGTCCTGGTCCGGCAGGTGCAGTTGCCGGAGGTCGTCGAGGCCGAGGTGCTCGACGCGGACGGGCTGCCCGAGGGGTTCGTGGCGCGGGACGGCGGCGTGCGCCGGGCGTCCGCGCGGACCACGCGCCGACCCACCGAACCGGCCGTGCGGCGGGCGATCGATGCTGCGCAGGCGGCCGCTCAGATACCCGACCATCCCCGGCTCGACCAGGTCTTCGACGTGTTCGCCGAGGGTGGGTCGCTGTGGATCGTCAGCGAGTTGGTGGCTGCGAGGCCGCTGGCCGCGTTGCTCGCCGACAAGCCGCTGAGCCCCTATCGCGCGGCCGAGGTCGCCGCGGACGTCCTCACCGCGCTGCGGGTGCTGCACGCGCACGGGTGGGTGCACCGGAACATCACCGCACGCACGGTGCTCGTCTGCGACGACGGCCGCGTGATGCTGACCGGCCTGGCGGCCGGAGCCGCGGAGGAGGCGCTGTGCGGGTATGACCCCGTGCCGGTGCGCGACTTCGAGGGTGAAGTCGGTGGGCAGGCGGAAGTTGCCCGCGGTGCGGGTCCGGGTGCGGGTGCGGGTCCGCGTGTTGGGTCGGGGGCTGGGCGGTCTGGTGGTGCTGGTGGTGGGGCTTCGCACGGGGTCGGTTTCGGTGGGCAGGCCGGAGCGTCGTCCAGTGCGCCGGGTGGTGTGGCCGGTGCTGCGGCTGGAAGGGATCCCGAAGCCGCGCGGCGGGCCGCGATCGAGGCTCGGGCGGAGCGCGGAGGGCCTGTCGCGGAGACGGCGGCCGGTGGTGCGGCGGGCGTAGGTCCGCGTGCGCTCGAAGCGCGAGGCGCCGGAGGAGTCGGTGATGCGGGGGGTGCCGCAGGTACCGGGGGCGACATTCGTGCGGCGCGTGCCGGGGCCATTGCCGCGTACCGCGCCGGAGCGCGCGCCGCCGCCCGGGTGCACGAAGAGCAGCGGGGCGGTCAGGCGGCGCTGCCCGCGCCCCGGCCTGTATCGCAGACTGACGCGTCGGCGGCCCAGATCCAGGCTCAGGCTCCTGCGCAGTCACAGGCCCACGTCCAGCAGGCCCAGACACAGGCTCAGGGTTCGGGGCAAGGGCAGGGTGCGTCGTCGGCTTCCGGGCGCGAGGTCGCCGGGTACGGCGGGTACGCCGGGTATCCGCAGGCATCCGGGGGTAGCGGGTTCGCGCAGGCCCCGGAGGCCTCGGAGCACGGCGGGCCGGCCCAGGCCCACGCCCAGGGGGCCGGCCCTGGACAAGTCCCCGCTCAGGCCGCCGGGCACGGTCAGGCCGCCGGGCACGGTCAGGGCCAGGCTCAGGCCCCGTACCAAGTCCCGGGCCACGGTATGGAGCACCGGCCCAATACCCCGCCCCCCGGCCAGATAGCCGACCCGTACGGAGTGGGGCGCACCAATCCCTGGCATGGCGCCCAGCCTCGCCCCGGAACCGGAACCGGAGCTGGGACCGGAACCGGGACTGGGACCGGAACCGGGACTGGGACCGGAGCTGGAACCGGGACCGGAACAGGCGTCGGAAGCGGCGGTGATGGCCGCCCCGCGCTCCCGGGAGTCGCGAACCGCGGACTGGCTCCGGGGAGCGGCACCTCGGCAGGCCTGTACTCGGGGAGCGGTACGTCCACCGGCGCGCCCCCGGCGACCAGTGTCCCCTGGCCCGTCTCCGGTGGGCACTCCGTCCCCGGCGGGCACCCGGCCCCCGGAGCGGTCGGCGCGCCCGTCGGCAACGCCCAAGGGCAGGGCACCCGTTGGGACCAGACAGTCGTCGGTGCGCCGCCGCGTCGGGGACCTGCCACCGCGCTCGCCGCGGAGCGGGCCCGGCAGGCGCGGATGGCCGTGGTCGGTCCCGTGACCGAGCGGTGGGCGCCCGAGCAGGCCGGGCCGGTGCACGAGAACTGGCAGTTGGCGGCGCCGATCGGGCCCGCGACCGATCTGTGGGCGCTGGGGGCGCTGCTCTTCCGGGCCGTCCAGGGGCACGCGCCCTACCCGGAGGAGAACACCGCCGAACTGGTGCAGCTCGTGTGCGCGGAGCCGCCCGCCTTCGCGGAGGAGTGCGGGCCGCTGAGGCCCGTCGTGGAGTCGCTGCTGCGGCAGGACCCCACCGAGCGGCTCGACTTCGAGGAACTCCGCGGCTGGCTGCGGTCCTTGGTGCGGTCGGCGCCGGAGGCCGAGGCAGGGGCCCATGTCGTCGCCGCGCCCCCGGTCAACCCCAGTCGGCTGCCGATCGTACGGCGGCGGGGCGAGCTCGTCCGCAGGCGCCGCGCCGGGCTCCCCGCGACCAGCCCGCACGCCCGCCACAAGCGGGCCAAGGAGAACAAGCAGAACAGGCAGGTCAAGCCCCGAAGGCTCGGGCGGAACCTGGTTCTGCTGGTCCTGCTCCTGCTGGTCGCGGCGATCGCGTACGCCATGATGTTCATGCCGAAGGCCGAGCCGGACAGCGGGACGGACGGCGAGCGGACCGGTTCCGCCGGAGAGGTCAGCACTGCCCCCGAGAACGCTGCGGGAGGGAGCGCGAGCAGCGAGCCACGCCCCGACCAGACCTCGCCGGGAGGGGGCAAGAGCCCCTCGGCTTCGACAAGTTCGACGGGTACGACGAGTACGACGGGTTCACAGGGCAACGATCCCGAAGTCGCCCAGGGATTCACGCTGCGTGATGACGCCGAGGGCTTCCGGGTTGCCGTGGCCAACGGCTGGGACCGTACGGCGAAGAACGGGAATGGCCAAGTCGTCTACTCCCACGGAGACTTCGAGCTCATCCTCGTCCCCGGCCGGGACAGCACGAGTACGTTCGGCAGTGATCCGATGGCGTATCAGCGGGAGCGGGAGGGCGAGTTGCAGCCGTTCCGCGACTCGACCTGGGCCACGTCCAGTGGGATGCGGCGGATCGACGTGGGCGGACTGGTCATGGCCGAGGGGCAGTTCACCTGGACCGACGGGCAAGGGCACGAGCTCTTCGTACGCAATCTCGCGATCATCGTCGACGGGCACTACCACGTGGTGCAGGTGCGCGGCCCGGAGGCCGAACGGGACGAGGTGACGCGGCTGTACGAGCAGGCGTCGGGGACGTATCAGGCCACAGGATGACAGCGAGCAAGGGCATGGGTGACACTGACTCAGGGCACTGGCAGGTGCCTCCATGGGCTTCCGTAGACTCGTGGTTCCCTTGGTTCCCGTCCGTGCGCGGAAGGGATAACCGTCACAGTGCGGTTTCCGTAGGGCGTCGGCGGTTCCCTGCGTAGGGGGCCGCTCTTTAGTCTGACCCTGTCAAGACCATTGCGGGGAAACGTGAATCAGATGCAGGGCCAGCTCCTCGCGGGCCGCTACCGGCTTGTTGAAACCATCGGCAGCGGTGGCATGGGCCGGGTGTGGCGCGCACATGACGAGGTGCTTCACCGTGTGGTCGCGGTCAAGGAGTTGACGGCCGCGCTGTACGTCGCCGAGAGCGACCGGGCTCCGATGATCGCCCGGACGCGCGCCGAGGCGCGGGCCGCCGCGCGGATCAACCATGCGGCCGTCGTCACCGTTCATGACGTCCTGGAGCATGACAACAGACCCTGGATCGTCATGGAGTTGGTCGAGGGCAACTCACTTGCCGACGAGGTCAAGGAACAGGGGCGCGTCGAACCGGCCGAGGTGGCGCGGATCGGGCTGTGGGTGCTGCGCGCACTGCGGGCCGCGCATGCCGCCGGTGTGCTGCACCGCGACGTGAAGCCGGGGAACGTCCTCCTCGCCGCCGACCGGCGCGTACTGCTCACCGACTTCGGGATCGCGCAGGTCGAGGGCGATACGACCATCACGCGCACCGGCGAGATCGTCGGCTCGGTCGACTATCTGGCTCCCGAGCGGGTGCGCGGCTATGAATTCGGTCCGTCCTCAGACCTGTGGGCACTGGGCGCGACCCTGTACACGGCGGTGGAGGGCAGGTCGGCGTTCCGGCGCACCACGCCGCTGACCACCATGCGGGCCGTCGTGGAGGACGAGCCCGAACCGTCCGCGTACGCCGGTCCGTTGGGGCCCGTGATCACCGCGCTGCTCCGTAAGGACCCCGCCCTGCGGCCCGGTGCGGAGGAAGCCGAGCAGATGCTCGCCGAAGTGGCGGAGGGTCGTCGGCCGGGCGCGGCGCAGGCGTATGTGCCGACGCAACGTCTGGTAGCCGGGGCGGATGTGGATCATCCCTACCGTGGTGACACTGGGGACCATGGCGCGTCCGCACAGGACGCCAACGGACAGGATGCCAACGGACAGGATGCCAACGGACATGGCTCCAACGGACATGGCTCCCATGGATACGGCTCCAATGGATACGGCTCCAATGGACATGGCGTGAGCGCACATGTCTCGTCGTCTCATGTCCCGGGCGGGACCGAGGACCCGGACTTTCTGCTGGCCGTGCCCGTTCCTGCCGCCCCGGCCGCCCCGGCCGCTCCTGCCGCCCCGGCCGTCTCCGGGAAACCGCACCGGGTCCGTACCATCGCCCTTGTCCTCGTACTGGCGGTGCTGGTCGGCGCCGGTGCTGCCGCGGTGATCAAGTACGCGGGAGACTGGCGTTCGGGCGCGGAAGCGGTCACAAGTACCGAGGAGCCGGGCGGTACGGGGCAGTCGGGCGCCGCCACCAGCCCACAGGCCAGTGAGAGCGCGCAGCAGCCGACCGGTGCCGTGCCTGACAACTGGGTACGCGTCGACGACGTCGAGGGCTTCAGCCTCGCCGTCCCCGAGGGCTGGAAGCGGCAGGCCAACGGCAGTCAGGTCGACTACACACCCGACGACGGCGATCACTTCGTACGCATCGCCCTGGACGACTCACCGGACTTCGAGAACCCGTACATGCACCAGCTCGACCTGGAGGAGCAGTTGACGAAGCTGGTCGACTACCACCGGGTGAGTCTGGACTCCAACACCTTCCGTGACTGCGACGGCGCGCTGTGGGACTTCACCTGGACCGCGCTGGCCGAGCAGACGGAGTTCCCGGGGCCGCGCCGCGCCATCGAGCAGACGTATCTCGCCCGTGACGGCGTCGAGTACGCGATCTACATGTCCGCGCCGGCCGCGGACTGGGGCACGGCGCGCGAGCAGTTCGACGCGATGCTGAGGAGCTGGCGGCCCAAGGCCTGACAGCGACGCCTGGCAGCCGGTGCCCGACATCGTTGTCTGGAAGCGTTGTCTGGAAGCGATGCCTGATAGCAACGTCTGACAGCGGCGCGGGACAGCAGGGCCGGATACCGGCCACGGCAGCTCGCTGTCCCGGAGGGCCGGGCTCCGTTGCGGCATGATGGGACGCATGGGGACCGAGGGGGACAACGTCCGTGTGATCGCCGGCCGGTACCGGCTGGAGGCCAGAATCGGGCGGGGCGGCATGGGTGTCGTCTGGCGCGCGACCGACCAACTGCTCGGCCGTGACGTCGCGGTCAAGGAAATCGCCCTCGACACCACGCTCTCCGCGGAAGAGGCCCGCCAACAGCGCGACCGCACCCTGCGCGAGGCCCGCGCCGTCGCGCAGTTGCAGCACCCGCACATCATCGTCGTGCACGACGTGGTCGAGGACGACGAACGCCCTTACATCGTCATGGAGTTGATCGAGGGAGGCTCGCTCGCCGAGCGGATCTCCGCGGGTGGCCCCGTGGACGCGCGCGAGGCCGCCCGCATCGGCATCGGCCTCCTCGGCGCGCTGCGCCGCGCGCACGACGCGGGTGTCCTGCACCGGGACCTCAAGCCCGCCAACGTACTGATCGCGGACGACGGCCGTGTCGTCCTCACCGACTTCGGTATCGCCCAGGTCGCGGGCGCGACGACGCTCACCGAGAGCGGGGCGTTCGTCGGTTCGCCGGAGTACACCGCGCCCGAGCGGATGTCCGGTGTCAGGACGGGCCCCGAGTCCGACCTGTGGTCGCTCGGGGTGCTGCTGTGCACCGTCCTGAGCGGTGAATCTCCCTTCCACCGCGACTCGTTGGGCGGCATCCTGCACGCGGTCGTCGTCGACGAGATCCGGCCGCCGGCCCAGGCCGCGCCCCTGCTTCCCGTCGTACGGGGGCTGCTTGAGCGCGATCCCGAGCAGCGGCTCGACGCGGCGGAGGCGGAGCGGATGCTGCGCGCGTTCCGGGACACGGGGCGGACGCCGCCGGTCACGGCCGGATACACGCCCACCCAGCGGGACATACCGACGAGGACGCCCTCCTCTGCCCCGGCATCCTTCTCGCCTCCCGGGGCGCCGCGCTCCACCCGGAGCATCCTTGTCGCCGCCGCGCTGGTCGCCGCCATGGTCGGGGCGGGGGTGTCTGCGGCATCGTTGCTGATGAACGACGGTCGGGGTGGGGGTGGCAGTACGCCGACACCTTCGAGCGCGACGAGTACGACGAGCGCGACGAGTGCGAGCACAACGACGAGTACGGCGAGTACGGGCAGTACGGGCAGTACGGCTGGTACGTCGACGGCCGGGGCGCCGGGGGCGTCCGCGAGTGCGTCGGCCTCCAGCCCGCCTGCCGGTCCTGCCGCCGTCCGCAAGGTGCCCCCGGGATACCGGGTCGCGCAGGATCCGAGCGGGTTCGCGCTCGCTGTGCCCGACGACTTCACCCGGGAACCGGAGGGGGAGCGGGTCTTCTACGTGTCGCCGGGGCGGACCTTCCGCCTCGGCATCAAGGTGGCCGACCCCGAACCGGGCGGCCCGCTCG
Organism: Streptomyces sp. NPDC087263; assembly: GCF_044744645.1. Taxonomy (NCBI): domain Bacteria; kingdom Bacillati; phylum Actinomycetota; class Actinomycetes; order Kitasatosporales; family Streptomycetaceae; genus Streptomyces; species Streptomyces sp. NPDC087263. The sequence goes on along the minus strand of NZ_JBIUYT010000010.1, from coordinate 193,789 downwards.
CGGTGATGCGGCGCGGGGACGCCAAGGGGCCCGCCACGAACCCGGGTTACCGCGATGCCGCCGTTACCTCGGCCACGCATGGTGGACGGCCCGCCGCGTTCTGGGAGTTCACCTGGAACGGGTTCACCGAGACGGAGGGCGCGCGGCACACGTACGACCTGTGCTGGGAGGAGGGCGGCCGGATGTACGACGTGTGGGTGTCGGCGCCGGTCGGGAGGGCGACGGAGGCGAAGGAGTACCTGGACGTGGCGGTGGACTCGTTCGTGGTCTCGTAGTGCCACAGCTCCACAGCTCCGTAGCGCCGTGTTGGAGAGGGGCTTCCCTCGTACCGGATAAAGCGGAGATAAAGGGCGGCTCGCGTCACGGGTCTGTGACTGGAAAGCGGCGGGGCTGGAAGCCGAACCGCTTGCCGCGATATGGATGGACTCATGAGCAATAACGGGGGAGTTCCCTACGGGGCCGACGAGCCAACGAGTTTCGGTCTGCACCCGCCGCGACCGGGTGTGCCCTACCCCGGTAACCCGTACGCCGCGCCGACCCAGATCGTCCCGGAGCAGCAGACACAGCACGTAGAGCAGTCACGGCAGACCCAGCAGGTGGAACAGCCCCAGCAGCCCCAGCAGACGCAACAGGTGCAGCCGGAGCCGGGTGTGGGGCGTCTCGTCGCGGGCCGCTACCGGCTGCTCGCCAAGCTCGGCCACGGGGGCATGGGCACGGTCTGGCGGGCCAAGGACGAGACGGTGGACCGCGAGGTCGCCGTCAAGGAGCCTCGCGTTCCGGACCATCTTCCCGAGCGTGAACGCGACAACGTCTTCGAGCGGATGCGCCGGGAGGCGCGCGCGGCGGCGCGGCTCGACCATCCGTCGGTCGTGAACGTCCACGATGTCGCGGTGGTGGACGGACAGCCCTGGATCGTCATGGAGTTGGTGCAGGGGCGTTCGCTGGGCGACGCCCTTCAGGAGGGCACGCTCGGTGTCCGCGAGGCGGCGCGCGTCGGCCTTGAGGTACTCGGTGCGCTGGAGGCCGCGCACGCGGCGGGCATCCTTCACCGGGACGTGAAGCCGGACAACGTCCTGCTCGGTCGGCACGGCCGCGTCGTTCTCACCGACTTCGGCATCGCCCAGATCGAGGGCGAGACCAGCCTGACGGACGTGGGTGGCTTTGTCGGATCGCCCGAGTACATCGCGCCGGAGCGGGTGTTGGGGCAGCGCCCGGGCCCGGCGAGTGACCTCTGGTCCCTCGGTGTCGTGCTCTACGCGGCCACCGAGGGCGTCTCGCCCTTCCGCCGCAGCAACACCCCGGCGACCCTTCAGTCCGTTCTCAACTCCACGCCCGCGGCGCCCGCTTCGGCCGGCGGTCCGCTCGCCGAGACGATCAACGGGCTGCTGGACAAGGAGCCCTCTCGACGCCCGGACGCGCCCCGGGTCCGCCAGCTCCTGGAGGAGGCCGCCAAGCCGCCCGCTCCGGCGCCGACGCAGGTCGTGCAGATCGCGGCCCCGGAGGGAGGCAGGGGGATACGTGTCGGCCGCAAGACCCTGATCGGACTGGGCGCGGTGATCGTCGCCGCGGCCGTGGCCGCGTACCTGGTGATCGCTGACCCGTTCGCTGGCCCGCTGCCGGATGACTGGAAGACCCGGGCACACCCGAAGCTGGGCGTGACGCTGGCGGTCCCCGCGAACTACCAGGTGACCAGGCCGGCCGCCGATGACACGGAAAAGAACTGGGTCACGTACTCCGACTGGAGCGGCAGCATCTGGATCGGCCTGACCCTCGCGAAGAAGTCCGAGGACACCGGTGGTCAGATCAGCCCGTCCGCCGCCGCCGAAATGTACGACGACGACGCTGAGTTCAAGGAGAGCGGCGCGTACGAGCTCGACATGCCCGAGGGCCCTCGGACGTCCCCGAAGGCGACTCAGTACCAAGGCGAGAAGTCCGCCGAGAACACGGTGACCTACGCGACCACCGACAGCCAGAACCCCCGCCCCCGCGAGCTCAAGATCTTCTACTACAAGTCGAAGGCGGGCGACATGTACAAGCTCACGATCAGCTATCCCGGCAAGGGCGACTTCACGGCGCGCGGCCGTGAAGTCGCCAGGACGGCGATCGCGAACCTGGACATCGACAAGCTGTGAGGAAGGGTGCGGGCCCGGCTGGTTCGGGGCTCAGTTGAGCTTGGCGGCCTGGGCCTTGATGATCTCGGCCGGGATGTCGTAGTCGGCGGTGTCGGCTCCCGCCTCGCCGTCGAAGGAGGCCAGGCTTATCGAGTAGTACGTGGCGATCGTGCTGCCATGGCGTACGACCTCGCTCTTCACCGCGGCCTCGCCGCCGTCGGCGTCGACGGTCGTCGTGAACGCGACCGACTCGTCGCCGCCTCCGGAAGCCTTCCCGGGCGCGACCTTCGTGAACTTCTGGGTCTCGGCGCCCGCCGTGGTGCTGAACCCGCTCGTGCAGCTCTCGACCGCGTCGGAAACGGCCGCAAGAGTCTCCTCGGCGCCCTCACCTTCGTACGAGGAGAGTGAGACGAGCGTCATCGTGCTACGGAGGGCACTGGTGATGTTCTCCATCGCGTCCTCGAACTCCTCATCCGTCATGTCCTCCAAACTCTTGGTGGAAGACGCGCTGGGCTCGGCCTCGGGGGCCGCCGGTATGACCTGGCGGTTGAGGTACGCGGTCGAGTCGCCGGGCGCGAACCCGGTGAGGACGTACGCGATCGGCGCGCACTTCTCGTCGACGACCTTGACCTCCTCCTTGGAGGAGGCGAACGCGTCGGACTCCGTGGTCGTGGTGACCTCGTAGCCGTCGATGTCGCCCGTGGCGACGATCAGCTTCTCCAGCTCGGTGCTGCTCAGAGCCTTCGCCGCAGCTGTCGACGCCTTGGCGCCGCCGGCCTTGTCACCGTCCGCGGAGTCGGATCCACTGTCCGAGCAGCCGGTGGCCAGAGCGAGCGACAGCACCGACGCGGCCGCTGCGACGCCGGTACGGGGCAGCGCGAATCTCTTCATGTTCGAGGGGGTCCCTTTGGTGTGTGCCGTGTGTGCCGTGTGTGCCGTGTGTTCTTTGTGTGCTGGTGGTGCAGCTGGACTATGTGGGCGCGGTAAAGGGGAAGTCAAGTGACAGGGGCATTTGCGACCGAGTTGGGGTGATCCGCGCCTCACGGCTTCAGTCGGCTGACGAGGGCCTTCACGAGGTTGGTTCGCGCGACCAGCATCGCGAACTGCTTGCCGCTGTCCGGGGCCGGCTTCGCGTACCAAGGCCGGCCTTGGCGACGCCACTTGGCCGGGGGCAGGTTCCGGGGGAGCGCCGGAAGGGGTACGGACCAGTCCGCGAGGCGGAGTTCACCGCTCCATGTGCCGGCGGACAGGGCAGTGACCGGCACCCGTGCCGTGAAGGTGTCCCCGTCGTCGGCGGTCCGGCGGACGGGGAACGCTGCGGTCTCCCCCTGACCGTTGGCCAGACTCACCACGAGTGCACCGTCCGGGTACGCGGCGAGCGTGCACCGTCCGGTGAACTCCAGCTCGGTGGGCGCATCGGCGGCCCAGCGGACGCCGCCGGGAAGGAGGTGCGGCGGCACGCGGTGGCCGTTCTCGCCGAGGTCGAGCGTGAAGTTGCCGTGCGGCTTGGTGGTGTACAGGGCGGCTGCGCGTACCCCCTGCTCGGTGTCCACGACACGCGTGCTTGCCCGGCCGGACACACTGTCGGCCCGCTTGCTGCCGATGCGCACCTCGCGGCTCAGCCCCTGGGCCCCGACAGCGAGGGAGATGTCCCAGAACCCGTCACCCAACGGCTTTCCGTCAGCGGCCGTCGTGACGTCGACGGTGCATTCGAACCCGGCCTTGTCGTACGTGTATTGCCCCTGGTCCTCGTCGCTACCGAGGCCGGGTGTAGCGGTGTGCGCGACCGGCAGCACGTACTCCGTCCCGCCGGTGCGTTCCCGCAGGACGAGCCGGGTGCTGACGTCTTCCGTCGCGACGCGGTGGACGTATGCGTGCCCGGCCAGGTGCAGTGTGCTGCCGTGCATTTCAGCGCGGGTGACGTGGTGACGCGGGCCGAGCTCGGAGGTGACGTCGTAGCAGTCGTCGGGGACGGAGTGGTCGGCGTCACGGAAGTAGGGGAACCGGGCGTAGGCGCGGCCGGCGTCGACGACCACGGGAGTGGCCACCTCGCTCTTGGCCGATTCCTCCTCGAACCTGACGAGTTGGAGGATCTCGTCGAGCATCCGGTGCCGCACCAGGTGCAGCCGGAGCCGGGTCATGGCCGACAGCCGGTCGCCCAGTCCTTCGTGCCACAGAGGTTCGATGATCCCGGCGAGCTGGTCCAGAGCCTTCTGCTGCGTCTCGCGGGGCTCGAACGGCAGGTGCTCGACGAGGAAATGCCGCACATCGGCCGTCAGATGCCGGACCGCGAGGTGGTCGCGTCCCGGGCCTGGCGGCACGTTCTCAACGATCAGGTCGATCACGCGCGGGAGGAAACGCAGCCCTCGCTCCGCGTCCGAGGTGCGCCGGGTGATGTTGCCCTCGTCCTCCCTCAGCACCCAGAACAGGCAGTCGTAGTCGGCGACCACCGAGATCCCCGAGGCATGTAGGTACGCGGCACCCACGAACAGCTGGTCCTCGCCGATGGACAGATCGGCCGGGAACCGCAGGCCGTGCCGCTCGATCAGCTCCCGGCGGAACAGCTTCATGGGGTTGAGCGTCCAGTACACGCGGGACGAGAAGACGTCCGTGCGCGGTTCGTTGCGCCGGAACATCGACTTCGGTGCATTCCGGCCCCCCACGCCCACCATTTTTCCGAGCACCACGTCGGTGGCGTTCTTCTCGGCCATGGCCACCATGCGCTCCAGCGCCTCGGGCCCCAGGTAGTCGTCGGCGTCCAGGAAGAACACGAACGCCCCACGCGCGAGATCGAGTCCCACGTTGCGCGGCACGGAGGGACCACCGGAGTTCTCCTGGTGCTCAACGTGCAGCAACTCGGGGTACACGTCGGCGAGTCGGTCAAGTTCGGCCGAGGTCCCGTCCGTCGAGCCGTCGTCGACGACGATGACTTCCAGCTGGTCCTGGCCGATACTTTGCTCAGCAACTGAGGAAATGCACCGTGTGATATAGGGCATCGCATTGTACGCGGCAATAATCACCGAAACGGTTGGCGTAGCCATCTTCACGTTCTCCAAGAATACGGGGCACTCCCGTTTCTCGGATTGGCATTCGGGGTGAATGCGCTCGCCATGGTCGGGCTATGCGCGCTGACTGTCTTGTGAAGATACCGTGACTTGCCTATGTCTTCAAGGTGGATCCGATGTAGGGGTCCTGGTCAAGGTGGTGAATCAAGCCACATCTTCCTGACCGTTTTGCCTGCTTTCTTAGGCGTGAGGGTCGTTCTGCCGCGCGGTGAGCGGTAAGGGTGGAAGTGTTCGAGGCTGTGAAGTTTCTGTGGATTGAGCTTCCGGGATAAGGGCTTGACACGCTTTATAAATTTCATATTCAGTCTGCATTCAAAACATTCACACAGCGGGCACAGCGGTGTCCGATCAAACGGGGACAAGGGGTGGGGTGTGCGTACGCGTACACGACTGACCAGGACACTGGTCGCGCTAGTAAGCGTTTGCGGTATGGCAGGAGGGATGGTTTCGCTGGGCTCGACCCAGGCGGTGGCCGCCACCTGTACGGCGGGTACGGCGAATGACTTCAACGGTGACGGAGTCGCCGACACGGCCATCGGCGACCCGAACGCCACCGTGAACGGAGTCAAGGAGGCCGGCCTTGTGCGCGTCGTGTTCGGCGGCGGCAAGGGGGTATCCGAGATCTCCCAGGCGACCAGCGGCATGGGTGGGGCGCCCGAGGCCAACGATCACTTCGGCTTCTCCCGCGCGGCCTACGACGCCGACGGTGACGGCTGCACGGACCTGGTGGTCGGTGCCCCGAACGAGGACCTTGTCAAGGACGGGATTCAGCGGGTCGACGCCGGAGCGATCTACGTGATCTACGGCACGCCCACCGGCATCGGTGCGGGGTCCACGATCAAGGGCTACTCCCAGAACGCGCTGGACTCCACGTCGACCATCGAGGCGTACGACTGGTTCGGCTACGCGGTGAAGGCCGGCGAGACCGCGAGCGGTGCGCCCTACCTTGTAGTTGGCGTGCCCGGTGAGGGCATTTCCGTGGACGGCACCTCGTACGCGGGCGCCGGCATCATCGAGTACGTCCAGGGCACGACCGTGGTGTCGGTGAAACAGAACGACGTGGGCGTGCCCGGCGTCGTTGAGGCGAACGACCGCTTCGGCTACTCGCTGGCCGGGACGAACCGTTACTTCGCGGTGGGTGCACCAGGTGAGGCGATCGGTACCGAGGAGTTCGCCGGTACTGTCATCGTCTTCAATCACACGCTGGCCGGCGGCCTGCCCACCCCGCTTGTGGGGTTCGACCAGAACGTCGCCGGAATCTCGGACTCAGCCGAGGCCGGTGACGGATTCGGCACCTCGCTGTCCGTGACGGGCTACCGGCCCAGCGACCAGACGTACAACTCGGACGTGCTGTTGGCCATCGGCATACCGGGCGAGGACGTCGGCGCGTCGGCCGACGCGGGTTCTGCAGTTGTCATCCGGGTCCAACCTTCGGGGGTGTACACGGAGACCAAATGGATCGAGGCAAGCGTCAGTGGTGTCGACGGCGACCCGGCCGCCGGAGACTTCTTCGGCCAGCGGGTGACGATCGCCAACACCGACACCGCCGTCGTCACCACCACCGCCACCGTCCGCCTTGCCGTCGGCATCCCCGGCAGGGACGCCGCCTCGGTCAAGGACGCGGGTGCCGTCCAGATCTTCCGGCCGCTCGACGCCGCCATCGGCACGAACGACAAGATCCTCACCCGCGGATCAGGAGTTCCCGGCACCGCGGCTGCCCGCGACTACAACGGCATGGCCCTCCTCGCGGGGTCCACCCACCTCTACCTCGGTGTGCCCTTCAGTAAAGCGTCCGACTCCGCCAAGGGCGTGCTGTACGCGCTGCGTTGGTCGGACATCGACGGGACGACCAACACCGGTACCACCACCTACCTGCCCGGCACGGGTGGGCTGCCCGACGCGGGCGTGGCGTTCGGAACGGTCGGATGAGCGGCGGCCAGGAGAGAAGGAAGCACAGCACGTTGAAGCTCCGTATGAGCGGCGGACGCCGTAGCGTCGGCGTCGCCGCGGCCCTCGCGGCCCTGTTGACGACCGGAATGAGCGGCGCACCCGCCGTAGACCAAACCCTTGTCGACGCGGTCTCGAGCACGGGCGAAACTGACGACAGCCCGGCGCTCACCCAGGACGCGGCGCAGGCCAAGGCCGCCAAGTCGGGCGATCCCGTCGAGATCCTGAGCCTGCGCGACGAGCGCAGCACCACGGTCGCCAACCCCGACGGAACCTTCACGGTCAAGGAGTACGTCCAGCCCGTCCGCACCCGCGTCGACGGTAAGTGGACAGCCATCGACACCACGTTGGTCAAGCAGAAGAACGGGTCGTACGCACCCAAGGCCGCGATCACCGCCATGTCCTTCTCCGGCGGCGGCGACACGACGTTCGCCGAGATCGAGAAGGACGGGCGCTCGCTCGCCCTGAACTGGTTGGACAAGCTGCCCGAGCCGAAGGTCGACGGCTCCACCGCCACGTACGCGAACGTCCTGGACGGGGTCGACCTCAAGGTCACCGCCAGCGCCGAGGGCTTCTCGCACGTGCTGGTGGTCAAGAACGCGCAGGCGGCTGCCAACCCCGAGCTGGCGACGATCGAACTGCCCGTGGATTCCTCCTCCGTCGAGCTGACGGAGGCCGAGGGGGGCGGCCTGACTGCCACCGACACCGGCGCCGGCGGCACGGTCTTCGAGGCGCCGCAGCCCCTGATGTGGGATTCCAGCCACGAGGGTGGGGAAGCGGACGGCGAGGCCGACGCTACGGCGTCACCCTCCCCAACGGCCGAGGCGAGCGCGGACACCGAGGCGGTGACGCCTCCTGACGGCGCCCAAGTCGCCGACGTGGCAGTCGACGTGTCGCCCGACACCATGACGCTCACTCCGGACACCGCGCTGCTCACCGACGAGGACACGGTCTTCCCGGTCTACATCGACCCCGTGGTCAAGACCGCGAGCCGCACCAGCTGGGCCATGGTGTCCTCGTACTGGTCGTCCAACTCGTACTGGAAGTTCGACGACGACGAGGGCGTGGGGCACTGCCCGAACGACGTCTCGTACCGCTGCGCCAGCAGCAGTGACATCAAGCGGCAGTTCTTCGCGATCCCGACCGCGACCTTCGAGGGCAAGAACATCATCGAGGCCTCGTTCGCGGTGACGATGGTGCACACCTACAGCACCAGCGCACGCGAGGTGCAGCTCGCGCGCGTCAACAGCAGTGGCGCGAGTGCGATCAACTCGAAGACGAACTGGTCGAACCAGCCGTCCTCGAAGGCCACCATCGACTCCAAGTCGCCCACGAACCCGGCGGGTTCGTGCACGTCGACCAACCAGAACGTCGTCTTCGACGCCACCAGCACCATCCAGAAGGCGGCCGACAGCGGCTGGGACACCACCACGTTCCGCCTCAAGGCGGGCAGCGAGTCCGACACGTCGTACTGGAAGCGCTTCTGCGGCAACGGGTACGTCTCGGTGAAGTACAACCGGCCGCCGCTGGAACCGGACACGGACCAGTTGGAGATGACGCCCGGCGGCTCCTGCCAGTACGGCCAGGCCACCAAGCACTACGTGACCGAAGCGCCGCGCGTCGTCGCCGTCATCAAGGACTACGACCACAACGACGTCCAGGGCAACAGCGAGTCGCTTCAGGCGCAGTTCAAGGTCTGGTGGACGAACAGCTCCGGTGTCGAAGTCAGCCACACCGCGACGACCGGCAAGCTGAACACCACCGGCAAGGGGCAGACCGGTCAGGCCGTGTTCAAGTACACCATCGGCAGTGACGTGAGCGGCGACGGCGAGGCGGGCTTCTCCATCCCGTCGAACACCACCGTCGCCTGGGCGGTCCGCGGTTACGACCAGACCTCGTACGGTCCCTGGTCCACCGACGGTGACCAGACCCGCTGCGAGTTCATCTTCGACAGCACCAAGCCGAAGGCGTCCGTGATCACCTCGGCCCTGTACCCGGACGACGACGCCTGGCACGCGGGCATCGGCGACTACGGCAACTTCACCATGGACTCGCCGTCGACCGACGTGACGAAGTACGAGTACTACTTCACCGGCCCGCACGCGGTGAACACGCCCGTGAAGGTGGCTGCCGAGTCCACCGGCGGCCCGGCGACCATCCGCTGGATGCCGCCGAGCGAAGGCCCGTACTTCCTGCACGTCAGGGCGATCGACGGCGCGGGCAATGCGCAATTGACAGCGACTACCCACCCCTTCCTGGTCAGCGACGGCCGCGCCCCGGTCGCGGGCTGGACGCTCGGTGACGCAAGGGGTGCCACGTCGGCGGCCGGCAGCAACGGCGCGTCCAACGCGGCGGCCGGTTCCGGTGTGACCTTCGGCGCCGGGGGCCCGCTCGGCTCCACCGACACCGCGGCCTCCTTCGACGGCACCGAGAACGCCTACCTGGATGCCAGTACCCCGGCCGTCGACACGAGCGGCACCTTCTCCGTGAGCGCCTGGGTGATGCTGCCCTCGCTGCCCACCGAGAACATGACGGTCGTCAGCCAGGACGGCACGTCCCAGCCCGGCTTCGAGCTCAGCTACGACGTGGATACGGCCTCGTGGATGTTCAGGATCCCGATCACCGACATGGAGACGCTCGGCACCTGGAAGGTCTCGGGAGCGGCCGCCGTCCCCGGCAGCTGGACCCACCTCATCGGCGTCTACGACGCAGAGCTGGGCAAGATGATGCTGTACGTCAACGGCGCCCTGATCGTCAATGACGTACAGGCGCGACACACCACCTGGAACGCCACGGGCGGGGTGCAGATCGGCCGCAGGATCTCCCTCGACGGCTACATTCACAACCTCAAGGGCAGTATCGCCGACGTCAAGCTCCACGATCGGGTGATCCCCGAGACCGAGGGTCAGGAGCTGGGCGGTATCCAGCCCCACCAGCTCGCCTACTGGCAGCTGGACGAGGCGACGGCCGGTCTCTCGCCGGAGACGGCTGGAGGCACCGGTCTGACACTGGGCGGCGGGGCATCCGTCTACCTCCCCGACGAGTCCTGCGACCCCGTGCTCGACCCGGACTGTGCCCCGGCGGCCCAACCTCTCTGGGGTGACGGGCACTTGGCGCTGAACGGCACGAATGCCTATGCGACCAGGGCCGCGGGTCTGCTCTCCGCGGAGGACAGCTTCACGCTGACCGCTCGCGCACGGCTCGCGGCGGCGAACCCGGGTGTGAACGAGACGGTTCTTTCGCTGTCCGGCACGAACGGCAGCGCGATCACCGTGAAGTACCTGGCCGCCAGCAACCGTTGGCAACTGGTGGTGACGGGCTCCGACACGACTGCTCCGGTCACCACCACGGTGCTCGACAACGTTGACCAGCCCCGCTCAGAGGGCGACGGCGACCACCTGGCCCTCGTCTACAACGCGGTCTTCGGCGATGTGCTCCTGTACGTCAATGGCGTTGCGATGGCCGAAGCCCTCTGGGACAACACCTGGGACTTCAGCAAGACGGGTCTCCAGGTCGGACGGAGACTGACCGGTTCGACACCGAGTGAGTACTTCTCCGGTGCCATCGACGAAGTACGCATGTACCAGGGGCCGTTGGACGCCTCGCTGGTGACACAGGTGGCGGTCATGCCGTCGGGCGCCAGCATCGACGAGACCTCTGCATAACCCACGGACGCGTGGATGGGCGGCCGATGAGCCGCCCATCCACGCGTCGGCCTGTTCTTTTCACTTCCGCATCCCCCGATTCCCAAGGAGATCTCATGTCCTCGCCCCCCTGGTTCCGGTCTGCCAGACCGGCCTGGCGCAGGCGCAGCGGCCGACGCCGTGCCGCGCTGGTCCTCGGTCTGGCGCTGTCCATAGGTCTGCTCCCGCAGTACGCCCCCACCGATGCCGTGGCCGCCGGGGGCCAGACCAAGCCGAAGGCCCAGACCGAGCTGGACGACCCGGTCCGCGGCACGAACGCCAAGGCCAAGACCTACGACAAGGCCGACCCAGCTGAGCAGGCCGCCGTCAAGCACGCCGAGGAGGCCGCCTGGCCGAAGGCCGGCAGCGCGGACGTCGACCTCTCCGGCACGGCGGCCAAGGCCGAGGGTCTGCCCGTGACGGCCAAGGCCGCCGGGGGTGCCAAGGGTGCCGAGTCCGTACGCGTCGAGGTCCTGGGTCGCGAGGCCGCCAAGGCTGCAGGAGTGGACGGTGTCCTGTTCACCGTCGCCCGAACCGACGGCGAGAGCGCTAAGGGTGCCGCCCAAGTCACCCTGGACTACGCGGACTTCGCGGACGCGTACGGCGGCGGGTACGGCTCCCGGCTGCGGCTCGTGCAGTACCCCGAGTGTGTGCTGACCACACCGGAGAAGAAGGCCTGCTCGACGCCGACGTATCTGACCAGCAGCAACAACGCGGCGAAGCAGACGCTGACCGCGCAGGTCAACGCGGCCGGTGACACCTCGGGCACGACGGCCCAGCTGATGACCGAGGCGGCGAGCGCGTCCTCGGCGACGGTGCTGGCGGCCACCGCGAGCAGCGGCGGCGACCAGGGCGACTACAAGGCGACCGGTCTGTCCCCGTCCTCCGAGTGGGGCGTGGACACCAGTTCGGGCGCGTTCACCTGGTCGTACCCGATGACGGCGCCGCCGGTGCCGGGCGGACTTCAGCCCTCCGTCGGCCTGAGCTACAACTCCCAGTCGATCGACGGCCAGACCGCTGCCACGAACAACCAGGGCTCGTGGGTGGGCCAGGGCTTCTCCTACGACCCCGGCTACATCGAGCGCAGCTACAAGGGCTGCGCGGACGACGGCCAGGCGGCCAACCTCGGCGACCAGTGCTGGGCGTTCGACAACGCGACGCTCTCCCTCACGGGCGGCACCTCCGGTGAGATCATCAAGGATGACACCACCGGTGAGTGGCGGATCAGCAGTGACGACAACTCCAAGGTCGAGCACCTGACGGGCGCCACCAACGGTGACGACAACGGTGAGTACTGGAAGGTCACGACCTCCGACGGCACCCAGTACTTCTTCGGTGAGAACAGGCTGCCCGGCTACGCCACCGGCAACGAGGAGACCGGCTCCACCTGGACCGTCCCCGTCTACGGCGACGACGTGGGCGAGCCCTGCTACAACGCGACGTTCGCGAACGCCTACTGCACGCAGGCCTGGCGCTGGAACCTCGACCACGTCATCGATCCGCACGGCAACGTCATGTCGTACTTCTACGGCAAGGAGACCAACTACTACACGCAGGGCCTGAAGACCGCCGAGAACGGCAAGTCGTACGTCCGCGGCGGCTACCTCAAGCGCATCGACTACGGCCAGCGCGAAGGCAAGGTGTACTCCACCAAGCCGGCCGCCCAGGTCGTCATCACCACCGCCGAGCGATGCATCGGTGACCTGACCGACTGCGAGGCGTCCGACCTCACCGACGCCACGGCCGCCGACTGGCCGGACATTCCGTGGGACCAGAACTGCAAGGCCGACACCAAGTGCGCGGGCCAGAACTCGCCGACCTTCTGGACCCGTAAGAAGATCACGAAGATCACGACGCAGATCCGGACCGGCGACGCGACGTACAGCCCGGTCGACGAGTGGAGCCTCTCCCACGTCTTCACCGACAACGGCGACGCCTCGAAGTCGCTGTGGCTGAACGGAATCAGCCACACCGGGAAGGTGGGCACCGCCGTCTCGGTGCCGTCGGTCGAGCTGACCGGCATCCAGCTCGCCAACCGTGTCGACAAGGCCGGCGACAACCTGCAGCCCTTCTACCGTTTCCGGCTGGCCGCGGTGAAGAGCGAGGCCGGCAGCGTACTCAGCGTCAACTACGCCGACACGCAGTGCACGACGAGCAACCTGCCCGCCGAGGACTCCTCGGCCAAGCGCTGCTTCCCGGTGAAGTGGACTCCGCCGGGTGTCACCGACCCGATCGTGGACTGGTTCCACAAGTACGTGGTCGCTTCGGTCGTCGAGCAGGACCTGACCGGCGGCAACCCGAACCAGGTCACCTCGTACACCTACCTGGGCGACGCGGGCTGGCGGAAGGCCAAGGCCGACGGCATCACCAAGGACGAGTACCGCACGTGGGGCGACTGGCGCGGCTACGGCAAGGTCCGCGTCGAGACCTCCGACGGCACCAACTCCGCCTCCAACACCAAGACCGAACACACCTTCTTCCGTGGTCTCGACGGCGACGTGAACAAGGACGGCACCACCCGCTCCGCGACGGTGACCGATTCCAACGGAGCGTCGTACGAGGACTCGGACTGGAAGGCCGGGTTCGAGCTGGAGACGGTCACCTACAGCGGCACCGCCGTCACCCAGAAGTCGGTGACCGAACCGTGGACCGCGGTGACCGCGACCGCCACCAAGAGCTGGGGCACCCGCAAGGCACGCTATGTGGCGAAGGACACCACCAACACCTACATCGCACTGAGCGGCGGCACTTGGCGCAACACCAAGTCCGTGACGACGTACGACCCCAAGACGGGTCGCGCCACGCAGGTCAACGACGTCGGTGAGGTCGGCGTCGCCGACAACCAGTGCACCCGCACCGAGTACGCGGACAACGCGGGCAAGAACATGTACGCGTATGTGTCGCGTACGGAGGTCGTGAGTGTCGACTGCGCGACCACTCCCAGTCGTGCCACCCAGGTCATCTCCGACGACCTGACCCTGTACGACGGTTCGACCACGCTGGGCACGGCCCCGACCAACGGTGACCCGACGATCACCAAGAGGCTGACGGCGCACACCGGCACGCTGGCCACGTACCAGACGACCGCCGAGACGACGTACGACTCCTATGGGCGCCCGCTGACGGTCAAGTCCGCGGACACCCAGACCACGAGGACCGTCTACACCGAGAACGCCTACGGCCTGGCCACGAAGTCCACGGTCACCAACACCCTGGGCTGGACGGCCTCGACCGAGTACGCCCCCCAGTGGGGTCTGCCGAGCGCCAAGGTCGACCAGAACAACCGGCGCACCGAACTGGCCTACGACGGCCTGGGCCGCCTGACCTCCGTCTGGCTCCCCGACCGCATCGGCACGACCGCGTCCCTCAAGTACGAGTACCTGATCCGTGGTACCTCGGGCCCGGTCGCCGTTCACACCCAGAAGATCGAGAGCGACGGCACCTCGTACGGCAGCGAGTGGACGCTGTACGACGGCCTGTTGCGCCCGCGCCAGGTACAGACCGAGGGCGAGGGCGGCGGCCGCATGGTCGCCGACACCGTCTACGACGGCTCCAACCGCGTCGCGAAGATCAACGACACCTACTACACCACCGGTGCTCCGTCCGCCACGCTCTTCCAGCCGCTCAACTCGGACCTGGACGCGCAGACGGTCACGGAGTACGACGGCGCGAGCCGCGCCACGGCCTCGATCTTCAAGGTCGCGGGCGTGGAGAAGTACCGCACCACGTACACCTACGCCGGAGACCGGGTGACGACCAAGCCGCCGGCCGGGCAGCCGACCACCACGGTCGTCTCGGACGCGCGGGATCAGACGACGAGCCGTATCGAGTATCCGGCGGGGGGCGCCGCGGTCACTACGTCGTACGCCTACAAGCCCGCGGGTCAGCTGTCGACGGTGACGGACGACGCCGGGAACGTGTGGTCGTACGAGTACGACCAACTTGGCCGACAGAAGACCGTTGTCGACCCCGACGTCGGCACTTCTTCGTTCACGTATGACGTCATGGACCGTCAGACGTCGGTGACGCTCAACGGCAACAAGACGTCGACGAAGTACGACGCACTGGGCCGTGCGATCGAGACCTGGCAGGGCGACACCGACACCGGCACCAAGCTGTCGGTGGCGAAGTACGACACCCTGGCCAAGGGCGTGCTGTACGGCAGTTACACGTACAAGGACGGCGCGGTCTACTCGTCAGTGATCGATTCGGTCCTCGACGCGGACAACGACTACAAGCCGACCCTGACGAAGTACAGCTTGTCGAAGACGGCCGAGCCGCAGCTGGGCGGTACGTACGAGTACATCACCCAGTACAACCGCGACGGCACGGTGCAGGGGCAGGGGCTGCCCGCGGTCGGTGATCTGGCAGGTGAGGCGCTGGCGTACAGCTACGACGAACTGCAGCGTCCGGCCGGCCTCACGTCCTCTCTGGGCGGCCACAATTACGTCACGGACGTGACCTACTCGCCCACCTCCAACCTGGAGCAGCTGGAGCTGTACACGGGCGGCACCGCTGACAAGAAGACCTGGCTGTCGTACAACTACGAGGCGGGCACCGACCGGCTCAAGAACTCCAACGTCAGGGTGGAGGGCGGCGCGAGCGCGGCGTACGACGCCGACTACACGTACGACGCCAGCGGAAACATCCTCTCCATCGCCGACACTCCGAGCGGCGGCACGAGCGATGTGCAGTGCTTCACCTACGACGGACTGCGCCGTCTTACGGACGCGTGGACGTCGTCCACCACACCCAACGGCGCCTCGGGAACGGGCAGTACGGACGCGGCCTGCTCCTCGGGCGCATCGACCTCGACGGTCGGCGGGGCGTCCCCCTACTGGTCGGAATACGGCTACGACTCGGTCGGCAACCGCACCACCGAGGTACTCCACGGTCTGAACGGCACGGGCACCGCGTCCCGTACGTACAAGTACGGCGAGGGCTCCGGTCCGAACGGGACGGACTCCGGACCGCACACGGTCTCGTCCGTCGTGGAGAAGACGGCGGCCACCGGCACCACGCCGGAGGTCACGTCCCAGGACACCTACACGTACGACGCCTCGGGCAACACCCACACGCGTGTCCTGTCCGGTGACACACAGACCCTGGACTGGGACAAGCAGGGCGAGCTGACCCAGGTCAAGAACGCCGACGGCAAGGTGACGTCGTACAAGTACGACGCGTCGGGTGAGCGCATCCTGCGTGACACACCGGACGAAAAGACCTTCTACCTGCCGGGCACGGAGCTCCACCTGGACAAGGCCACGTCCAAGGTGACGGCGACCCGCTACTACTCCTTCGGTGGGACGACGGTGGCGATGCGGGAGGCGGACGGGGTGCACTTCCTCGCCGCGGACCACCAGGGCACGGCGGAAGTTTCCGTCGACGCCAAGACGGGAGCGACGTCACGCCGGCGCACGGACCCGTTCGGGAACGCGCGCGACGAGTCCTCGTCCTCGGGCTCCTCGTGGGTCAACGACAAGGGATTCGTGGGCGGCACCATCCAGGAGTCCACGGGCCTGACGACACTGGGGGCACGCGAGTACGACTCCGACACGGGCCGCTTCATCTCGGCGGACCCGATCGTCGACTTCACCGACCCCCAGCAGATCAACGGTTACGCGTACGCCAACAACAGCCCGATCAGCTTCAGCGACGCGTCGGGCCTGCGGCTCGCGGACTGCGTGGGCGGCTGGGACGAGTGCGGGCCGGGTCCGAAGGAGCACTCGGGGGCGATAGCCGACACCCACACCAGCACCAACTCCGGGAGCGGGTCGACCTACACCCCCGCCGACGCGCAGGCGGACGAGGCCCGCGCCAAGGAGGACGCCGCCAAGCAGCGCGCGGTGGCCATCGCCAAGGAACTCGGCAAGATCATCGCCGACGAACTGGGCATCACGGACGCGCTGGACTGCTTCACGACGGGCAACCTCGGCGCTTGTGGCTCGACTGCACTGAACGTCATCACGTCGCTCATCGGTGGCGGCCCGGTCACCAAGCTGGCGATTAAATACGGATTGCGGGTCGACAAGGCCCTTGCGGTGGGCAAACGGATCGTGGGCCTGGGCAAGGACCTTTGGGCGGGGTTCAAGGACTGGCAGAAGGGCCAGAAGGCCACCAAAGCCGCCGAGAAGGTCGCCAAGGAGTGCAACAGCTTCACGCCTGACACCAAAGTGCTCATGGCTGACGGCACCACAAAGGAGATCCAGGACGTCGATATCGGCGACGAGGTCTTGGCCACCGACCCCGATACCGGCGAGACCAAGACCGAGACGGTCACCGCCGAGATCAAGGGCACGGGCCTGAAGCACCTTGTCAAGGTCACCATCGATATTGATGGCAAGAAGGGTGACAAGACCGCTTCTGTCACGGCGACGAGTGGTCATCCCTTCTGGGTCCCGGAACTCGGCGAGTGGATCGACGCCACCGAACTGAATTCGGGTGAGTTCCTCCGCACCGACGCGGGTGCGCGCGTCGAGATCACTGCGGTGGAGCGCTGGACGACGCTGCAGGCCACGGTTCACAACCTCACTGTCAGCAACCTGCACACGTACTATGTACTCGCTGGTGCCACTCCGGTCCTTGTTCACAATTCTGGCGGATGCCCGGAGTTCGTGCCGCGCAACGAGAAGGCTGGCGATCTCGGCGGTAAATACACTGAGGGGCAATCGACTCGGGACCCGGCGTCGCAGTGGTATCACGAAGAGCTGAGCAACGAGGATCTTCTGGATGGAATCAACAATGCCGCGGAGGGGGAAGGAATTCTTGTCTCCCGTGGCGGGACGATTCTCGGAGGACACCACCGCTGGGACGAACTCCAGACCAGAATCAAAGACGGGCGTATCGATCCAGACACGCCAATCCGTATCGACATCCTCGGCGGGGAGTAATTCTCTGATGTCTATGATTCATTCGACTGACCCTGACTTTCGTGTGTGTCAGATCAGTTTCGATACGCTGCTTGAGATCCAATTGGAGGCAGAGGATCGAGGCTGGGCGACGCGATGGACCTCGGTGGACGCGGTCCGAAGTCAGGTCAAAGAAGGAGTCGTCGTCCTCCAGTCGCTGATGCGGGAAGAGCGAGGAGGGATTCTGCGGGCGTACCGATGCCTCCTGCTGTTCTCGGCCGTAGGTGACGGCGATGCTGGCGGAATTGCCACGATCGACCTTGATCCAGCGAGGTTCGAATCGCTGGAGCGGATAGATCGAGACCCGGACGTTCGGAAGGTGCTTGTCCGGATGTTCTCCCTTGCGACGGGCGGGATTTCGATGGTCTCGAAAAATTAGCGAGATCCGTCAATATCCAAGGTTTGGCGTGATTGCGGATTCGGTTGGAAAATTCCCCGTTTCTCCAGGTGGAACGCTGGCCTCCGAAATGCGGTTAATGGCTCAGCGATAACCCCAGAGGCCCCACCCGAATGTTTCTCGGGTGGGGCCTCTGGGATGTCTGACGGCAGTAGTTGACGGCAACGTCAGCGGACGGTGGATCCGACGAGGGGTGGATCGTCGTCGGGAGTGCCGGTGATCTCGGCGGGGTTGCGGAGAGCGTGGCCGAGGAGGTCGATGGCGTCGCGTTGGAGGCGGAGCCGGACGTGGGCGTAGACGGTGGCGGTGACGCCGATGTGGGCGTGTCCCAACAGCTCCTTGATCACGACGAGTTCCACTCCCTGTTCCAGGAGGAGGGTGGCCGCCGAGTGGCGGAGGTCGTGGAACCGGATGCGGCGGAGCCTTGCCTGGCGGAGCAGGGTGTTGAAGTGCCGGGTGAGGGTGGACCCTTCGATCGGGGCGCCGTCGGGGCGGGTGAAGACGTAGCCGTTGTCCTTCCAGTTCGTCCCCGCCGCCTCGCGTTCCTTGCGCTGTCGGTCGCGGTGCTGTTCGAGGGAGCGTAGGCACGACGTGGGCAGGGCGATGCGTCGTTCGGAGTTCTTGGTCTTGGTCGGGAGGGCGGTCAGGCCGCTGGAGTTGGTGCGCTGGAGGGTGCGTCGGATGCTGGCGGTTCCACCGGTCAGGTCGAGGTCTTCCCAGCGCAGGCCGAGGAGTTCGCCCTTGCGGAGCCCGGTGTGCAGAGCGAGTTCGAACAGTGGCTGCAACCGGTGACCGCTGGCAGCGGCCAGGAACTCGCGCGCTTCCGAGGCGGTGAGAGGTTCGAAGCGGCGGGGTCGAGGTGTACCGGTGCGGACGTTGCGGGCGACGTTGCGCGGGATCTCCTCCTCTCGGACGGCGTGCTCCAGGGCGGACTTGAGTACGGAGTGGACGTAGGCAAGGGTCAGCGGCGAGAGCCGCCTGGAGCAGCACTTTCCGGCAGCGCAGCAGACGGGCTGGTCGCGGGCAATGTCGAGGCGGCGTGCGCAGCATTGGCAGGTGGTGCGGAGGTGGTTGAGCCAGGTGCGGACGTCCTTGGCGGTGAGCTTGGCGAGTTTCTTCCGTCCGAGGCCGGGGATGAGGTAGAGCCGGGCGACGGCGGTGTAGCGGGTGTGGGTGTTCTCGCGGAGTTGGTGGACGGCGACGTTCTCCAGCCAGTACGTCAGGTACGTGCCGAGGCTGCCCTGTGCGGAGGGTGCGGGGAGGCCGCGGTTGCTGTTGGCGATCTTCTCGGTGAGTTTGGTGAGGGCTTCTTTGCGGGTGGTGCCATAGACGTGGATGCGTTTGCGGGTGTTGCCGGGGGCGAGGACGTATCCGGCGGCTTCCCAGCGGCTGTCCTTGCGCTGGTAGACGGTTCCGTCGCCGTTGGCGCGGGTGCGGCGAGAAGTGGGGTTGTCGCGGGGTGTGGTCATCAGGCGGCGGCTTCCTGGTCGAGGCGGGTGTGGATGAAGTCGGTGAGGGCGTGGGTAGGGATGCGGCGGGCACGGCCGAGGGTGAGTGAGGCGAGTTGGCGGGTGCGGAGGAGGTCGTAGACGGCGGTGCGGCCGAGTTGGAGGCGTTCCATGACCTGGGGGACGGTGAGGAGTTCAGTGCCGGCGGTCACGCGACGGCCCCCGCCCGGACAGCACTGGTCAGCCGATCGGTGGAGTGACCGACCGGGTGACCGGCGCGGTCACTGGAGCGCTTCGGGCGCCGGGTGTGGGTCGGTTGCTCGGGTCGGGTCTGCCGTGTTGAGGTCAGGAGGTCAGAGAGGTGTTCGTATTCGGGTAGGAGGCCGGTTCCGGCGTACTGCCAGTGGGAGATGACCAGGGTCGTGTCCGAGTCCGCGCGCTGACCGGTGATGTTGCGGTGACCGGGACGCTGACCGGCGGCCAGGTCGGTGGAGTGTCCGGCGCGGTCACCGACCGGACTGCCGTACGTCTGACCGGCCCGCGGCTCAGCCGACGCTGGGGTCTGGGTGTCGGGCTGACCGGTTCGCCAGGCGGTGCGTTCGGCGCGGAGGTGGGCGAGGGTGGTGGAGTAGTGGCGGGTGCGGGTGGAGAAGTGGCCGCGGAAGCCGAGCATGTGGGCCCACTGGCGCAGACGGAGGTGAGTGTGCTGAGGCTTAACGCCGAGGTGCCAGGCGGTGTGGATCACGCGGCGGGCGTGGTCGGTGAGGTCGTACTGGGCGAGTTCGGCCAGGAAGCGCAGCCGACGGTCGAGGGTGCCGGTGGTGGTTTCGGCTCCCTTGGTGGCGTACTTGGCGATGTAGGCGGCGACGTGCCGGTCGGTGACAGGGGCATCGCCGGTGAAGTCGGTACTGCGGATCGCGCGGACGTCGATCTGCCGCCCGAACCGGAACACCGAGGGCTCCGACAACTGTGCCGGGTTGGCCTCCCCCGCCCGGGAGGGGTGTTGATGCTGGACGCGGGTGCGCTTGGCGGCGGCGCGGACGGCGTGGTCGAGGAGCCCTGTAGTGGCCCAGGTGGGTGGGGTGCTGGTTGGGCCGGTGGGTCCGTCGATGCGGATGACGGTGTGGAAATGGATCTGGCCGCGCTTTTGGTATTCGGCGACCTTGGCGTAGGAGAGTGTGGCGTGGTGGCGCAGGGTGCGCTGGGGCAGTCCGGCGGCGTTGGCGATCTCGCGGCGCAGGTGGGTGGTGAAGCGGGCCCACAGAGCGGGCGCGTGGGCGTTCCACAGCACCGCGCCGGTGTAGTCGTACTGCTCCGGGTTCAGCGGGGTGCCGAGGAGTGGGTCGCCGTCGGCGTGCCGGGTGCCGCAAGTGCAGGGGGAGACACCGGGCTGGTTGTGGACGGGGCCGAAGCCGGGGGCGGTGAGGGTGGCGAAGACGCGTGGGTGGGTGGCGACGCTGGAAGGGACGGTCTTGCCGCCGCGTAGTCCGGCGGCGATGAGCTGGTAGGTGTCGTAGCGGTAGAGGGTGGAGCAGGCCGGGCAGCGGGTGGCGCGGCGGTTGCCGCAGCGCACCAGGAGTTCGCCGGTGGGCAGGTGGCGGGTGTCGAGGTGGTCGAGGATCTGGCCGGTGGCGGTGTCCAGGCGGGTGCGGTGTCCGGTCAGGCGGATCGGGCGGGCGCAGCCGCCCAGGGAGCCGATCTGCCGGGCCAGGGGCGCGAGGTGTCCGGATGCGGCGAGCTTGGCCAGCCTGGCAGTCAGCCGCGCCCGGCGTTCCAGCGCCGAGTCCCTGTGCGCGGACGCGTCGGCCCTCCTGGCGTGCGTCGATGCCGCGAACGCCCCGCTCGCGGGTGCGGACGTGGTTGCGGGGGAGGGGAGTTGGAGCTGTGCGGGCATGGGGACAGACCTCCGGCAGGGGGTGAGAGAAGAGGAGAGGTGACTGAGGGGCGACCCGGGTGGTCGGCGCGCGAGGGAACGGTGCGCGTGGGTGGTGGGCCGGGGGCGTCTGACCTGGTCAGCGATGGTGATCACCAGCGGTGCGTGAAGGTAGCATCGCTTCAAGTGCGCATTCAAGTGCATCCCTCCTCATCTGTTTCGGTGGGCGGTTGGGATGCGGGTACTGTGGCCCTGGTTTCCGGTTTGGACGGGCTGGGTTTCGGTGGTAATGGCGTAGCGAAGGCGGGGTGGCCTGCGGTGACGGGCGGGCGGCGGGGACGTAGACCGGCGGGCGGCACGGTGCTGCTGACGTTCGAGGTCATCGCCGAGGCCCTGCGGGAGCGCATCCGCTCCGGTGGGCTGAAGCCGGGGGATGCGCTGCCGACGCAGGCCGTGTTGATGGCGGAGTACGGGGCCTCCAGCCTGTCCGTGCAGAAGGCCATGGCCCTGCTGAAGCAGGACGGCTACGCGATCTCCCGGCCCGGCAAGGGAGCCTTCGTCGCCCACCCCGACACCGACGGTGACTCAGGTGACGAGGAGGCGGGGCCCACGCCCGACAGCGGGACGGCGGCCCGCGTCGAGGCGCTGGAGCTGGCACTGGCCGAGACGCTTGATCAGCTCACCGCCCTGCGTGCCCGCGTCGAAGCCCTTGAAGCGGGCGGCATCGAGCGGGGCTTCTGACCCGTGGGCCCCTGGACGGCCAGGGGCTGGAGCTGTGCGTCCAGATTTTCTCTACGAGGTTCAAGGCGGGCCCCGCCCGCCGGAGCTGGCTGTCGTCGCCGACAAGTCTGCCGTTCGCTCGGAAGGTCAGTGGCGCCGCAGGCGGCGAGCCGCAGCGGCAGCCGGGGCATGACCCAGGGCTGAGGGAGCGGCAACCAGTCAGCTTGTCGGGCTGACCGGAGTCGGGCTCCTGGCAGAGCAAGTTGTCGCCAACGACCGTCCTACGGCCGGATCGCAGGCACAGGGCCAGCCAGGGGGCCGACCCTTCACGTGCGTCGCGCAGGCTCACCGAGGGCGGCGGCCGGCACCGCCTCCAGCGGGTAGCGATATCCCCTCTCGGCGGACCCTGCCCCGCCCAGCCTCCGCGCTGCCGCACTGGTGGGGGCACCAGCATCGCCCCGACGTCTGAGGACCGCCCTCCCCGGCGAACGGGCCGCCGGGGGAAGTGCCAGAACGAGACGCACGCGGGGACAACGATCAAGGTCCTGGCAATCCTCGGGCGACTGCCCGCACGCCAGCGGGGGTGAACCTCTGCCGATCCAGCTGTCCGAGGCCGCGAGGCCGTCCTACACTGCTGGCGTGACCGCTGCATACGACTACGAGGACATGCACCACCTGGTGGACCGGCTCACCCCGACCCAGGTGCGACGCCTGCGCCTGCTCGTCACCCAGGATGAGGAACTGTCCCAGGTTGCCCAGTCACTGCCGGCAGTCGACGCGAACGAGGACGACGAGTCGGTCCCGGCCGGGCTGCTGGCCCTGATCGGCAGTGTGAACGGCCCAGAGGATCTGGCTGAACGGCACGACGACTACATCCGCGAGCGGATGCGCGAGCGCTTCGGCGACTCGGCGTGATTGCCACGGTCCTGGACACCGGACCCCTGGCTGCAGCGTTCAACGCGGCCGACCGGCGTCACCCGGAGTGCGCCTCCCTGCTGACGTCGCTGACCGGCCGCCGTCTGCTGCCCAGCCCGGTCATGACCGAAGTCTGCTGGCTGCTGGAGCGCTGGCCCAAGGTCGAAGCGGCGTTCCTCGCCGAGGTCGCACGGGGAACATTCGAGCTGGTCCACCTCACTCCCACCGACCTGACGCGCATGGGTGAACTGGTCCTCCAGTACGCCGACTTCCCGCTGGGCGGAGTCGACGCCTCGGTCATCGCGGTAGCCGAACGCTTCGGCGTGGACCGGGTAGCCACCCTCGACCGGCGGCACTTCAGCGTCGTCAAGCCCGCCCACGTCCCCGCGCTGACCCTCCTGCCGTAGCCCGACCAGCGGTCTATATCTCTGACGGCAGCGCTGACGGCAACAAGCACGGACGCCAGGGCGCAGCCACGGACGCCAACGGAGCACGAAACCGCCGATGACCTGCGAAAATGCAGGTGGGGAGGGGTCGCGTAGCACACGTACTATGTGCTGGCGGGCTCTACATCAGTTCTGGTGCACAACTCCTCGTGCCCGCGGTTCGTTGCCGACTCCTCCGGAAATATCGTCGAATTGCCGCAGGTTAAGTCGAGCATCAGCAAGCAGAAGCAGGATCGTCACATCCTTGGGGGAAACGGATATAAGGGTGGCGGTTACTTCAATTCTCACGGAGATGCGCAGGCAGTGCTAGATGCTTACCACTCAGGAGCGGCGGAGGTCATGGGAATAACCAAGACGGGAAATATTCAAATTAGAGTTCGCTCCGTTGTGGGTTACGATAACAATCCAGCGATGAATCGCCTCGGAGTGCCCACGAATATTTTCATGATCAAGGGTACTAAGAGTCCGAGCATTGTGCCGATGAATCCCAATGCGAGTGCCCCGTGATCGATAGTCAGAGGCATCGGCGCGAGAATGAGATCACGCTCCTTGCGGTGCAGGCACTCCTTGGCCTGATCTCCATGGATTTGATTGCCGTGGCTGTGCGTGTTGAGGAGGGTCGCGTGGAACTCATCTTCTGGGCTCATCGTCAATCGAGTGAACTTGAAGACGATGCCGAAGAGGCCACGTTCGAGCTGGACGCTCTTTTTTCCGATGATCACCCGTTGGTCGAATATGTGATCAAAATCGGCGAACCGGATCCGAAGTCAATGGGGCCGGGGGATCGCATGATCTATTGGGCGAAGAGCCGGTCGGGGCATCGCGACAGTGCCGAATAGGTGCACGCGTCGTAGCCGGGCGGTCCAAAAGAAATTAGTTGGGTTGCGCAGTGGCAGTGAATCAGGCGGCCTGACGGTTTCGCGCCGTCCGTACGCCGCGCTGAGTAGCTAGCAAAGCAAAATCCCCACCAGGTGTAGCCGGGTGGGGATTTTGCTTTGTGTCACGTGAGTAGTTGACGCTGTGGTAACAGCCAAGAATTCCCGGCACGTACGGTTTGATGGGGTGCCGGCCGTCCGTGCGAGTGGCGTTGCCATCTGCCTATGGCAAAGAGTCTTGTTGCGGGGACTGTCTGCGCAGGGTGGATATCAAGGCCTTGAGCTGGGGCCTGCCAGCCGTGAGGGTGATCTCCGGTTCGTCGCTTTCGCGGAGGAGGATCGTTCCGGCGGGGGTGGTGGCGAGGTAGACGCAGGAGGAGCCCGACTCGCTGTAGGAGGACTTCTGCCAGTTGAGTTCGGTCACGGGTCGTCTCTCCTCAGGTGTCCTGGGCGATGCGGCGGACGAGGTCTCGGGATGCTGTGGGCTTGAGGGTGGCTTGCTCCATGCGGTCCAGGACCAGCCGGTACGTCTCCAATTTTCCGGCGGCGTCGATGAGTTCGCTGCCGTGGCTGGTGTCCAGTTGTGCGGTATCAAGAGCCGTCACCGGGCCGTGCGCGTAGTCCAGGCCGTGACCGGCGGTCGGGAACGAGGTGCCGTCGAAAGGGATGACGCGGAGGGTGACGTGCGGCTGTTCGCTCACCTTGAGAAGGTGGTCCAGCTGCGCGCGGGTCACCTGAGGGCCGCCGAACTGCATGCGCAGGGCAGCCTCGTGGATGATCGCGGTGTATGACACCGGTTGGTCGCGAAACAGGACGGCCTGGCGCTTGATGCGGTGCGAGACGTGGTGCTCGATCTCATGAGGGCGTAGGGCAGGGACGGCTTCCCGGAACAGTGCGCGGGCGTGGTCGGGGGTTTGGAGCAAGCCTGGGATGTTGATGACCTGGGCGACGCGCAGCGCGGTCGCGTGGTGCTCCATCTCGGCCAGATCGAGGAGCGGAGCGGGCATGGTGCCCCGGTACTCCTCCCACCAGCCACGCGTGCGGTCGGCTGCCATGTCGGCGAGAGCGTCGACCAGGGGTTGATCAGTGCAGCCGTAGATCCGGGC
Source organism: Streptomyces sp. NPDC087263 (assembly GCF_044744645.1). NCBI lineage: Bacteria > Bacillati > Actinomycetota > Actinomycetes > Kitasatosporales > Streptomycetaceae > Streptomyces > Streptomyces sp. NPDC087263. Next base: position 168,295 of record NZ_JBIUYT010000010.1, on the reverse strand, counting down.
GAGGGTGTGGACGCGGTCGGCGCTCACGCCGAAGCGGTTGGCCTCGATGTTGCTGATCTGGGCCTGTGTCGTGCCCAGGGTTCGCGCGGCCTCCACGGCGGTCATGCCCGCGCGTTCGCGCAGCCTTCGCAACTCGATCCCGACCCGGAGGCGGCGCGCCGTCGGCGCACTCCTCGGTGCCATGTCCTTGCTCCGTTCCGTACACCTGGTGGGGCAGTCACCCACACGAGGTAAATACCTGAAGGTTTTGCTGATGCATGCAAAACCTTCAGGGGTCGCAGTCTACGGTGAGTCCCAAGCCGCTCAACTGGCCCCGCCGGTAAGCCGGAAGCGCCCCGCGCTGCCCACACGTACGCACGCGATATGCCACCGCCCGGCCGGGCCAGTACAGCGAACCCAAGTCCCCCCACCGCAGGAGGCGTTCATGGTCACCGTATCCCCGCCGAAGTCCGAAGCGTCCGCATCTTGGGCGTACGCGCTCCAGCTGCCGAATGATCCGCTGGCCCCGCGGATCGCCCGAACCACCCTTCGGGCGGTCCTCACCGGACACGGCATGCCCCAACTCGCCGACACCGCCGAGCTGCTGACCTCCGAACTCGTCACCAACGCATACCGCCACTCCACCGGCCCCGCCACCCTCCACCTCCGCGCCCTCGGCAGCATCCGCCTCCGGGTGAGCGTCTGGGACGCCAACCCGCACATCCCGCCGCCCTTCGGCAAGAGCCCCGGTCCGCTCCAGCCCGTCCCGGCCGAGGCGGACGGCGGACGCGGCCTGTTCCTCGTGTGCCATTACGCGGACGCGTGGGGCGGCTACCCGCTCGGGGACGATCTCTTCGGGCGGGGCGGGAAGCTGCTGTGGTGCGAACTGGGGCCACGAGGTGCCGGGCAGGCGGCTGTGGCGTGAGGGCGCCTGGGTGGGGGGCGGCCGGACTGCCCCGGCGCTACCGTGGAGCCAGCGACACGCCCTGTAATCAGCGGAGGACCGTGGTGACCACCATGAGCGAGCGACCGGCGGCCATAGACGCTCCTCCGGCCGGAGCCTTTGCGGACATGCTCCGGATCGTCGAGGAACTGGACACACCTGACGGCTACAAGGCCGAACTCATCCGGGGGAAGATCGTCGTGTCGCCGTGGTCGAAGCTGCGCTACAAGAGGGCGATGAAGTCGCTGCGGCTGCAGCTTGAGCCTCATGCGCCGACGGGGCACGACGTTGACGTGGCGACCTTTCTCTTCACGTTCCCAGGTGCAGGACGGGGGTTCGGTCCCGACCTCCACGTAGCCGACGAAGCCGCCTTCGAAGTCGAGGGTCGGCACGCCGACGGCGCGGCCCTCTCCCTCGTTGCCGAGCTGACCTCCGAATCCACCAAAGACGCCGACTGGCTCGACAAGCTGGACACCTACGGGCGCGTCGTGCCCGTCTACCTCGTGCTCGACATGCAGGCGGAGGAGATCACCGCGTTCTGGGACCCGTCCGCGAAGGGCTACCGCTCGCGGACCACCGTTCCCTTCGGGAAGCCCCTCCACGTGCCCGCGCCCTTCGACTTCGAGCTGAACACGTCCGGGTTCGCCGCCCGCCCGGACGGCGACCGCGATGTCGAGGAGTGATCCACCCGTGATCACCACACCCCCAACCCCCTGATCAGCGCATTCGTTGCCAGCGATCACTGGCGTCGTGTGACTGCTCGGTGAAAGCCGATTACCGACAGGTACCCAAAGGGCCCCGCCGGGCATACCCTGCGGCTCATGACGGACTCGCAGGCCGCGGAGCAGGCCACGGAAAACACCGGCACTGATGAGACGGCCGCAACGGATGCGGCGGCCGTAACCGACGAGACGGCCGCAACCGGCGACACCAGCGCCACCGGCGCAGCCATCGGCACCAACCCCCTCGCCCCCGCCCCCGCAGGCGCCCGCACCGCAGCCGACGTCGTCACCCCCGAGCTGGTCGCGCAGCTCACGAAGGGTGTCGTCGGATCCGGACGGACCGCCAACCACACCCCGTTCACGGGCGAGAAGCTGGCCGATCTGCCCGAGTCCACTCCCGAGGACGTGGCGACCGCCTTCGAGCGGGCCCGCGCCGCTCAGGTCGCCTGGGGCGCCACTCCCGTACGGCAGCGCGCCGCCGTACTGCTCCGTTTCCACGACCTCGTGCTCGCGCGCCAGGCCGAGGTCCTCGACCTGATCCAGCTGGAGACCGGCAAGGCCCGGCTGCACGCGCACGAGGAGGTCCAGGCTGTCGCCGTGGCCGCGCGGCACTACGGACGCAAAGCCCCCTCCTACCTCAGGCCCAAGGGGCACACCGGCGCCATCCCCACCCTCACCAAGGTCACCGAACTGCGCCACCCGCGCGGTGTCGTCGGCCAGATCGCGCCCTGGAACTACCCCTTGGAGCTGTCGGTCGGCGACGCGCTTCCCGCCTTCGTCGCGGGCAACGCCGTCGTCATGAAGCCCGACACCGAGACCTGCCTCACCGCCCTCTGGGCCCGCGACCTGCTCATCGAGGCCGGGCTGCCCGCCGAGGTGTTCCAGGTCGTCATCGGCGAGGGACCCGTCGTCGGACCCGAGATCGTCAAGCACGCCGACTACGTCTCCTTCACCGGGTCCACCAGGACCGGCCGCGAGGTCGCGCAGGGTGCCGCCGCCCGTCTCGTCGGCGTCTCGCTCGAACTCGGCGGCAAGAACGCCATGTTGGTCCTTGAGGACGCGGACATCGACAAGGCCGCCGCCGGCGCCGTGCGGGCCTGCTTCTCCTCCGCCGGTCAACTCTGCATCTCCATCGAGCGGTTGTACGTCCACGAGGACATCGCCGATGTGTTCGCGGAGCGGTTCACCGCACGCACCAAGGCCATGCGGCTCGGCACCTCCCTCGCGTACGGGGCCGACATGGGCTCCCTGGTCGGCGCGCGGCAGCTTGAAACCGTCACCCGGCATGTGGACGAGGCCGTCGCCAAGGGGGCGAAGGTAGTGGCAGGCGGGGTCGCCCGGCCCGACATCGGGCCCTACTTCTACGAGCCCACCATCCTCGACGGCGTCGAGGCGCCCATGACCGTCTGCGCCCAGGAGACCTTCGGTCCCGTCGTCTCCCTCTACCGTTTCAAGACCGAGGACGAGGTCGTCGAACTCGCCAACTCCACGGCGTACGGCCTCAATTCCTCCGTCTGGACCAAGGACGGGCGGCGCGGTCGCGCGGTCGCGGCCCGGCTGCGTACCGGAACCGTCAACGTCAACGAGGGCTACGCGCCCGCGTACGGCAGCGTCCAGTCGCCCATGGGCGGCATGAAGGACTCCGGCCTCGGCCGCCGGCACGGCTCCGAGGGCATCCTCAAGTACACCGAGGCGCAGACCGTCGCCCACCAGCGGCTGCTGCCGATGGCGCCCTCGCTCGGCATGGACGACGAGAAGTACGCGGCGTTCATGAGCCGGAGCCTCAGGGTGATGAAGGCGCTGCGCCTCCGGTAGATCCCAGATCTGAATAGTTCTCAAAAGTTCTCAAAAGTTCTCAACGAGGAGAGCGGCACGTGTCACAGGAGAACTCTGCCCAGCAACCGAATGACGGTGCGAACGACGAGAAAGACGGCGCGTACGACGATGCCGCGTACGACGATGCCGCGTACGACTACGACGTCATCGTCGTCGGTTCCGGCTTCGGCGGGTCGGTCACGGCCCTCCGGCTCACCGAAAAGGGCTACCGCGTAGGCGTGTTGGAGGCGGGCCGCCGTTTCACCCGTGGCTCGTTGCCGAAGAACTCCTGGGACCTGAAGAACTACCTCTGGGCACCCAGGCTCGGCCTGTACGGCATCCAGCGCATCCATCTCCTGGGCAACGTCATGGTGTTGGCCGGGGCCGGCGTCGGCGGCGGTTCCCTGAACTACGCCAACACCCTCTACGTACCGCCGAAGGCCTTCTTCGAGGACCCGCAGTGGAAGGACATCACCGACTGGGAGGGGGAGTTGAAGCCGTACTACGACCAGGCCCGGCGGATGCTCGGCGTGCGGCTCAACCCGACCATGACCCCCTCCGACATCCACCTCAAGGCGGCCGCACAGCGGATGGGCGTCGGCGACACCTTCCACATGGCGCCGGTCGGTGTCTTCTTCGGTGACGGGGAGGACGCGGACGGGACGGCGAAGGCCAGGCCCGGCGGCGAAGTGGCGGACCCCTACTTCGGGGGCGCCGGACCGGCCCGCAAGGCCTGTACCGAGTGCGGCGAGTGCATGACCGGCTGTCGGCACGGCGCGAAGAACACCCTCAACGAGAACTACCTCCATCTGGCGGAGAAGACGGGTGCCGTCGTCCATCCCATGACGACGGTCGTGTCCGTCACCGACGACTCGCAGGGCGGGTACGCCGTCACCACCCTGCCCACGGACGAGAAACGCAAGGGCGACGGGCGGATGTTCAAGGCCCGCCGGGTGGTGATCGCCGCCGGCACCTACGGCACGCAGACCCTGCTGCACCGTATGAAGTCGAGCGGTCAACTGCCCTACATCTCGGGCAGGTTGGGCGAGCTGACCCGTACCAACTCCGAGGCCCTGGTGGGCGCGCAGACCGACAACCGCCGGTACCGCAAGGCGCACGGCAAGCCGAAGGTCGACTTCACCCAGGGCGTCGCGATCACGTCCTCGATCCACCCCGACGAGAACACCCACATCGAGCCTGTCCGCTACGGCAAGGGCTCGAACTCGATGGGCGGCCTGTCCATCCTCCAAGTCCCCTACACCGAAGGCTCATCGCCGCTGCTGGGATGGCTGTCCAACGCCGCGAAGCACCCTCTCCTCCTGCTCCGCTCGCTCTCCAACCGCCACTGGTCCGAGCGGAGCATCATCGGTCTGGTGATGCAGTCGGTGGACAACTCCCTGACGACGTACCTGAAGCCGAAGGGCGCGGGGAAAGGCCTGCTGACGGCACGTCAGGGACACGGCGCTCCCAACCCCCGGCAGATCAGGGCGGCTTCGGAGGGCGCGTCCGCGATCGCCGCCGAGATCAACGGCTTCGCGGGCAGCAACGTGGGCGAGCTGATGGGTACGCCGCTCACCGCGCACTTCCTGGGCGGCTGCCCGATCGGCGGCTCGGCGTCCTCCGGGGTCATCGACCCGTACCACCGGCTGTACGGCCACCCCGGCATCTCGGTCGTCGACGGCGCCGCCGTCTCCGCCAACCTCGGCGTCAACCCGTCGCTCACCATCACCGCCCAGGCCGAGCGCGCGATGTCGTACTGGCCCAACAAGGGCGAGGCCGACCCGCGTCCGGCACAGGGGGCGGCGTACGAGCGTCTGCGGCCGGTCGAGCCCCGGAACCTCGCCGTCCCCGCGGACGCGTTCGGCGCGCTGAAGCTGCCGTTCCTGGGGATGCCGACGGTGCCACCGAAGTCGTAACCCCCGCCGGTGACGGAAAGAAGGACCTGCACCCCCCTCCGAGCGCAGGTCCTTCATTCAGCTGTGGCCACCGGGCCGAGCCGCGTTACGCGGTCGCGCCACCCGACCTGCGGCGACGGACCACGTACACCGCACCCGCACCCGCGACGACGGCGACACCGCCGGTGAGGCCGATCAGCGGCAGCGCGGACGAGGAACCGGTCTCGGCGAGCGAGCCGGCGGCGTCCACCGTCTTGGCGTCGCTGATCTCCTTCGCACCGCCGGTCTGCGGCTTGGCGTCCGGCGGGCTGCCCGCGTCCGAGCCGGCGGCGAGGATGTCGAAGAAGTAGATCCAGCCGTTCGGGTCGTCGGCGACCCAGCAGCCCTCGTCGTCCGCGTACTGGGCGAAGCCGCCGGTCACGCCGATGGCGTCCGGGACGTCGCCGCTGACGCTGAGGCGCAGCTCGTACGAGGTCGACTGGCCGGCGCGGAGCGAGAACGGGGTGAAGGTGCCACCCTCGCCCGCGGCGCCCGCGACCTCCCGCCAGGTGCCGGAGTCCTTGTCGAGGACCTGCACGCTGATCTCGCCGGAGTAGTCCTCCTCGTCCCAGCCGATGGCCGCGACACCGATCAGCGGAGCGATGTTCGTGATGGTGTCGTCGCCGTGGTTGGAGATGTCGAACGAGAACGTCGTCCAGCCGCTGCCCGCGACGATCGTGTCCGGCAGCCCCGACAGGCCGCTGGTCAGGTCGGTGCTGATCTCGGTGAGGTCGTTCCCGTCCTCGTCGACACAGAGCTCGGGCTCGTCGCCCTCCTCCGGAGTGCTCTGAGTGGGACTCGGCGTGACGGGCGGAGTGCTGTCGCCGGCTGCCGGGGTGGTGTCCTCCGCGGCGGGCGTCGTGTCCTTGGCCGCGGGAGTGGTGTCCTGCGCCGCGGGCGTCGTGTCCTCGGCCGCCGGGGTGGTGACGTCCGCGGCGGGCGTGGTGTCCTCGGCCGCAGGTGTGCTGTCCTGCGCCGCGGGGCTGCTCTCCGCCGCGGCCGGGGGGTCGGTGTCCGCGAACGCGGCCGGCGCCGACAGGAGTGCCAGCGGGGCGAGGGCAGCCGTCGCGGCGGCAACGGCCATGGCACGACGAAGCTTCATGAAGACCTCGGGAAGTCTGGTGCACCGCGAGGCCGCGGTACTCAGGTGGGGCCTTCGCGGTGGGGCGCGGGTGTGGCCGTTGGTTCAGCAGGTGTGACACGAGCAACCTGTGAATGGTTGTGCCGACCTTCACAGGATCTTTATGTGGGGTCGGTCACATGGGCGGCCCGCCGAGGTGGGTCACGCAGGCCGGTCGTCACATGAGGTGGGCATGCGAAAGGCCCCGCGGTGGGGGTGACCCCCTGCTCGGACGAAATCCGTGAGCTGGGGGCGGAGCCGCGGGGCCCTTCGGCGTCAGCACCGACGTCAGGGCAGCGCCGGTGCCGGGGAGCGGCGCCGGGGGGTGCGCCGCTGGTCTGGGGGCCGCCGGTCGGCGCCCCGGCGCACTGGGGGCGCGCGCGTGGTGTCGACCAATGGCGGTAGTAGAGCAATTCGGTTGTGTTGCGGGGGACTTGAGCTGTTCTCGCATCGTGCGGGATGGGCGACGGACTCCGCAACCGTTACGACCGCATCTGAACAGATTCCGCCGGTCGGCCCCGGGCGTCCCCGGAGCCGGCCGTTCTCTTGGGTGACCGGGCTGCTGTCCCCTGCCGTCCGGTCCCAACCCTGGAGCGAGGTCCCACGACACACGGCACGTTCCGTACGTCTCATCGCTCCAGCGAAAGCCACGCGTGGTTTTTTCGGGCCCGCCCCTGGGTGGCACGGACACCGGGACCAACGAAGCCGCCGCGGAGGCGGTCACGCGCCGTACGGGTGAGAGGGCATGCGTACGTGCGTACGGCGTCGTACGGAGCGCGGATGCGGCCTCCGCGCGAAACCATCAGGCGTGGCCCCCGCGCGAAACCATCAGGCGTGGCCTCCGCGCGGAAGCTCCAGGCGCGGCCCCGTACGGAACGCCCCATACGGAACGCCCCGTACGGCACTCAGACGCGGCCCCGGCACAGCTCCAGCAGCGTCTTCGCCAGCGAGGTGCCCGGCTTGCCCAGCGCGTCCCTGTAGTGGCCGAGGATCTCCATCTCGCGCGAGAGGTTCACGCGCCGGCCGCCGGAGGAGATCCGGGCCTCCTGGATCACCGCCGAGACGGCCATCCGTTCCTGGACGAGGCCGATGATCCGGTCGTCCAGGGCGTCGATGCGCTCACGGGCACCGGTGATCGTGTCGGCGGCCTCGTCGGTGCGGGCGCCGGTCTTGTCGAGTACGTCGGCCGCGTCGGCCATGGTGGGGCTCCTCTTGTGTCTTGTGGTGACGGGGTGCCCCGGAGCGGCGAGGTCCGGAAACGGCAGACGCCCCGGGCCTTGTCGGCCCGGGGCGCCTGGGAAGTCGCTTGTCAGTTGCTCAAGCAGCACGACCATGGCAGCCGGTGGGCCGGTTGCCATAGGTAAAGACGAAGTTCGTCGCGTGCGTGAGCATGGGAGCAGTATGCAGGGGCGGGGCGTCCTGGCCAAGACGGTTCGGATGCTGAGACGAGCCTTGCTGAGGCCGAGGGGGTCTGGGGGCGCTGCATCCATCAGCGGCTCGGCCGCGGGCCCCAGGTACGGGACGGGCAGGGGGCGGAGGGGGCGAAAAAACCTCCCCAGCCACCCCCCACCCGCACCCCCGGTAGACTCGCCCCCCACACCCTTTGCTCACCGCCGGAAGGCAAACCGTGCCAGAAGTGTCCCCCGCCGCCCCCGACACCGTCCTGGTCGTCGACTTCGGTGCGCAGTACGCCCAGCTCATCGCCCGCCGCGTCCGCGAGGCCCGGGTCTACAGCGAGATCGTGCCGAGCACCATGCCGGTCGAGGAGATGCTCGCCAAGAACCCGGCGGCGATCATCCTCTCCGGCGGCCCCTCGTCGGTGTACGCGGAGGGTGCCCCCCGCCTCGACCGCGCGCTGTTCGAGGCGGGCGTTCCCGTCTTCGGCATGTGCTACGGCTTCCAGCTGATGGCGACGACACTCGGCGGCACGGTCGACAACACCGGCGCCCGCGAGTATGGCCGTACGCCGCTCCATGTCTCCAAGTCGGGCTCCACCCTCTTCGAGGGCACCCCCGACGAGCAGTCGGTGTGGATGTCGCACGGAGACGCCTGCTCCGCCGCCCCCGAGGGCTTCACGGTGACCGCCTCCACGGACGTCGTCCCGGTCGCGGCCTTCGAGAACGACGAGAAGAAGCTGTACGGAGTCCAGCACCACCCCGAGGTGATGCACTCCACGTACGGCCAGCAGGTACTCGAACACTTCCTGTACCGGGGCGCGGGCCTCACCCCGTCCTGGACCACGGGCAACGTCATCGACGAGCAGGTCGCACTGATCCGCGAGCAGGTCGGCAGCAAGCGGGCCATCTGCGGGCTGTCGGGCGGCGTGGACTCCGCCGTCGCCGCCGCCCTCGTACAGAAGGCCATCGGCTCGCAGCTGACCTGCGTGTACGTCGACCACGGCCTGATGCGCAAGGGCGAGACCGAGCAGGTCGAGAAGGACTTCGTGGCCGCGACCGGCGTACAGCTGAAGGTCGTGGACGCGCAGGAGCGGTTCATCGCCGCGCTCGCCGGGGTGTCCGACCCCGAGGAGAAGCGGAAGATCATCGGGCGCGAGTTCATCCGGGTCTTCGAGCAGGCGCAGGCCGACATCATCGCCGAGGCCGCCGCGGGCGAGGACGTCGCCTTCCTGGTGCAGGGCACGCTCTACCCGGACGTGGTCGAGTCCGGTGGCGGCACCGGCACGGCCAACATCAAGTCCCACCACAACGTCGGCGGCCTCCCCGAGGACCTCGAATTCGAGCTCGTCGAGCCGCTGCGCAAGCTGTTCAAGGACGAGGTCCGGATGGTCGGCCAGGAGCTCGGCCTGCCGGACGAGATCGTCCAGCGCCAGCCCTTCCCCGGTCCCGGCCTCGGCATCCGCATCGTGGGCGAAGTGACCAAGGAGCGGCTCGACCTGCTCCGCGAGGCCGACGCGATCGCCCGTGAGGAGCTGACCGCCGCCGGACTCGACCGCGAGATCTGGCAGTGCCCGGTCGTGCTGCTCGCGGACGTCCGCTCCGTCGGCGTCCAGGGCGACGGCCGTACGTACGGTCATCCGATCGTGCTGCGTCCGGTGTCGAGCGAGGACGCCATGACCGCCGACTGGTCGCGTCTCCCGTACGACGTCCTCGCCAAGATCTCGACCCGCATCACGAACGAGGTCGCGGACGTCAACCGAGTCGTCCTCGACGTGACGAGCAAGCCCCCGGGCACCATCGAGTGGGAGTAGTCCCGACGCTCATCTGCGCTTGAGAGTCCGCACCGGCTCTCCGGGCTTCCAGATCTCGACGACCAGATACGTGTCGTCCTCGACGTAGGTCCGTACGACCTCCGTCAGCTCGGTGCGGAAGAGGTGGAACGGCTGCGGCGGTTCCACCTCTTTCACGTACGCGGCCTTCGCCTCGGAGTCCTCGACCTCGACCGCCCGTCCGCTGATCCGGACGTCCCCGCCCGCCATCTGCGCGTCCGCCCCCGGATTCACCTGGAGCGCGAAGCGCGGGTCGCGGCGCAGGTCCAGCGCCTTGAGCGAGTCCGGCATCATGCCGAGCCACAGCTCTCCGTGCAGGAAACGGACTTCGAGGCCGGAGGTGCGGGGGGAGCCGTCCTTGCGCAGGGTCGCCAGGGTGTGGTGCGTGAAGGCCGTGAACCGGTCCTCGGCCGCGCTGGCCAGGTCGGGTTCCGCGGCGCTGAAAACCGCCCAGTTCGATGGCGCCGGATGAGTCATCGGATGAGTCATACGCCGAGTCTCGCGCGGCTACCCGACATCTTCTGTCCGGTATTCGCGTGCTCTCGGCGACTTTCCGGGTGCTCTCGGCGACCGAGGGGCACCCGGGACTACCCGGGACTACCCGGGACTTGTAACGGTTGCGCACTCTCTTCACGGAACGGCCCTGTTCACCGGGGCTGACCGAGGGTAACTTCCGCTCCGTACCGGACACGCCCGCTGGAGGACATATGCACGGGCCCACCCCGCCCCTGCCCCTACCCACCGACCGGCTGCGGTTCGCCATGCCGCCGAGGCACGAGTCGACGGACGACGAGCGGCGGCACCGCAAGGAGCGGCTGGCCGGGGCGCTGCGGCTCTTCGGACGGCTTGGGTTCGAGGACGGGGTCTCCGGTCACATCACCGCGCGCGACCCCGAGTACAGCGACTGCTTCTGGGTGAACCCCTTCGGGATGCCGTTCAAGCACGTCACCGTGAGCGACCTCGTCATGGCCAACCAGGACGGGCAGGTGATCGACGGCAGTTACCACGTGAACCAGGCGGCCTTCACCGTGCACGCCCAGGTCCACGCGGCCCGTCCCGACGTCGTCGCCGTCGCCCACTGCCATTCCGTGCACGGACGCGCCCTGTCCGCCCTCGGCGACCTGCTCGACCCGATCACCCAGGAGAGTTGCGCCTTCTACGAGGACCACGCGCTGTACGACTCCTACACCGGCGTCGCCGTCGACGCCGAGGAGGGCCGCCGGATCGCCTCCGCACTCGGCACCGGCAAGGCCCTCGTGCTGCGCAACCACGGGCTGCTGACGGTCGGGGACTCGGTGGACGCGGCGGCCTGGTGGTTCCTGTCCATGGAACGGTCGAGCCAGGTGCAGCTCACCGCGCTGGCCGCGGGCCGGCCGATCCTCATCGACCACAAGCAGGCGGTCGCCACGCGGGAGCAGCTGGGCGGCGATCTGGTCGCATGGATCAACTACCAGCCGTTGTGGCAGGACATCAGCCGGAGCGAGCCCGATCTCCTTTCGTAGGGGATTCGTTCGCCGTCTTCCCTCGGGGGTTCAGGGCGGGCGTTCCGTCGGGAGTCCGTGGCGGGGGTTCAGAACCCCCGGAGCACCGCCGCCTTCGTAGCCGCGAACTCCTCGTCCGTGAGCACGCCGTCGCGGTGCAGCTCGCCCAACTCCCGCAGACGGCGCAGGAGTACGTCGTGGTGGTCGGCCGGGGGCGATGCGGCGGGAGCGGGTTGGGGGCGGTCCACGTTCTCGCCCGTGCGGGTGGACGGATGCGGCAGGCGTGCGGTGACGGCGGTGGCGACGAGCGCCGTGAGCAGGTCGCGGCGGGTGCTGCCCCACAGATCGAGGGCGTACGGGTCTTTCTCGGTCGGCAGTTTGGAGAAGACGGTCTCGCCGGTCACGAAACGCAGAAAGCCGTCCTGGTAGCCGGAGTTGGGCAGCCACTCGACCCGTACCAGGTCACTCACGGCGATGATCCGCGGACCCGTCGCCCGCTTGACCCGGTCGGAGGTGTCCGCCCAGTCGATCCGCACCTGCGTACCGTCGAACGACACCGTGCCGTCGCTGGATCGGACCGAGACGGGGGCCGGCGGGCCCGGGAGGAGATATGTCTTCACCGGTTCCTGGGGGACCTGGTCAAGGAGCAGCGCGTGGCGGATCTCCTCGGCGATGTACTCCGCGACCCCGGAACGGTCGATGTCGACCGCCAGCCGGTACGGGTCGGCGGCGTCGGGCAGCCGGCCACCGGTCGCCTGGAGGAGCGGGTCGGCGCCCTCGCGCAGCCTCAGCCGCAGGCGGCCGCGCTTGCGTTCGGGTTCATAGACGATCCCTGAGATAGCCTCCAGGGGAACAGCGATCTCTCCATACGTCTGCCGGAACAGCGGCACGGAGCGGTGCAGTCCCGGCGTGATCCTGACCGTGTTGCCGTCGAAGGCCCAGGTCCCGTCACGCTGGATGATCTCGGCCATACGCGAATTCTCGCAGCCGGGTCAACACGGGCGCTTGTGCATCACCCGCGCTGACCGGACCTGCCGGACGCGGGCCGTGTTCCGTACGGCACAATGCGCTGTCATCGCGGCGCAGTAGTAAGGCAGTCAGGCGTACGGAAGGTCTGGCCGCAAGGGAGTTCTTGGCGCGGGGAAGGCGGCAGCGGACGTGGCGGTGCAGGAGGCGAGACACGGCGCGGAGCGTGGTGCGGGGCGTGGCGCGGGGTCCGGTGACGGGCTTGGCGCCGGGCTGGGTTCCGGGCTGGGTTCCGGGCAGGGCACACACGGGGGTGGGTGCACCTGCGGGGACTGCCCGCACGGAGCGCGCGAGGGGCACCGGCGCGCTGTCTCCGCGTTCCTCGCCAAGCGTGACGAGTTGGCGTCCGGGCACGGGCTGCCCATCGCCGTCGCCCACTCGGCGTCCGCGTCCCGGCAGTGGGTCTCGGACGAACTGACCCAGGCCGCGGACATCGTCGCCGAGCGCGGGCGCGTCGACGGCGAGGCCTGGCTCGGGCGACTGTGGCGGCGTACGGCCTTCGTCGTGTGGGGAGCCACCGTCGCGCTGCTCCTGGTGCAGGCGCTCACCGCCATCGGCGCGGGGTGGACGGCCGCGCGGACGGCCGGGCTGCTCGCGGCTCTTGTGGTGGGCGGGGCGCTGACCGGAGCGGGTTATCTCCACCGGGCGCGGGGTGGCGCTCTTGCCCCCGCCATCGGGGAGGACAACCGCCTCTCCACCTCGCGTGTGGTGGCGGGGAGTTGGGTTCTCTTCGTCGTGTACGCCGTCCTTGTGCTCGTCGGGCAGTTGGCGGCGGCCTCCGCGCACGGCACCCGCGACGAACTCATCGCCGGTCTCGAACTCGCCCGGGGCGCCGGGGTGGTGACCGTCGTCGCCGTGGTGTGCGGGATCGCCGTGCTGGTGCGGCGGGTGGTGGGGCTGCGGGTGCTCGGCCAGCGGCTGCAGAAGGTGCGGGCGGATCGGCCGCGGGCGTCCGATCTTCTGACCGACGACTCCGGGCGGGGGTCCTTCGCGGACATCCAGTACGTGGTGATCGTCGCGGTCGCTCTGGTGTTCGCTGCGGTGCGGTTGGCGCGGCGGCCCTCGCAGTTGCCGGATCTGCCGTGGGGGCTGGCGGTGCTGGTCCTGGTGTCCGCCGCCACCTATCTCGCCGGGAAGTACGCCGAGGGCGGGAAGCCGGTGATCCTCTCCGTCGTCCGCTCCCGTGAGGCGGGCGACCTCGACGCGCCGATCCGTACCGGGGACGACATCGAGATCCGGGGGGCCGGGTTCGTGCCGCCCGGCGCGCAGACGGCGGACCGGCTGTCGCGGATGGTGGTACGGATCGGGCCGGTCCACGTCCATGTGCCGTTGGTTCCCGTGCCCGGGGGGTTCAGCAATCCCACGGACGCGGTCCTCACCGTGCCTGTGCCGGTCGATGTGGAGCCGGGGCGGGTGGAGGTGCAGGTGGTTACGGCTGCGGGGGTCGAGACGAATCGGTGCGTGATCGATGTGACGGACTGAGGGACCGACGGCGCCTTGTGCGGGTGGGTGCGTGGTGTTCGGTCCGGTGCCGGTGCCGGTGCCGGCACCGGTGCCCGTGCCGGTGCCCGTGCCGGTGCCGGTGCCCGTGCCCGTGCGTGTGCGTGTGCCCGTGCCCGTGCGTGTGCCGTCTGGTGGGTGGGTCGGGGGCGTGCCGGTACGTCCCGCCCGTCGCCGACGGATCAGACGTCGGGCAAGGGTGCGGGGGTTCGGTGACGCGGGCGTACGCGACGGGCATGTGGACGTACCGGCACGCCCCCTTCCGTCGTCGTTCGGCTGCGGGTCGTGGGGCGGCGGCAATGCTTTTCGGCTCCGGCCCGGCGGTCCTTGAGCTCTTCAGCTCCGGTCGGGGAGATCTTTGAGCTTGTCCGGAAGTAGTGGCAGGCGCGGGTCGGCACTTCGCTACGGAGAGTCGGCCTGGGTTGGGGTCGTTTCCGGGACCCGTTCCGCCGCGGGTGCTGGAATGCCTGCGGCGGAGGTGTGGGCTTTGCGCCAGGGCAGCAGCAGCGCACTCGACAGACACAGCACGCCGGCGATGAACAGCGCACCACGGACGCCTGCCGCCTCGGCGATGAAGCCGCCGGCGATCATGAAGACTGCCTGGCAGATTTTCGAGCTGACGGACCAGGAGGTGCCCACGCGGGTCATGAACGCGTCCTGCGTTGCCTCCATGCGGTAGGTGGTGAACGACGGGTTGAAGACGCCGGCGGCGAAGAGCAGCCCGAAGTCGGCGGCCACGATGATGAACACGCCGAGAGCGCCGGAGGGTGCCAGCGGCAACAAGATCGTCCAGAGTGTGCGTGCGACGCCGGACGACAGCAGGATGCGGCGCTGCCCGAACCGCCGGGTGAGCAGCGAGGTCAGGCGTGAACCCAGAACGCCACCCAGGCACGGCAGCCCCAGAGCGAGGCCGTACTGCCACGGTGCGAGGCCGAGGTCACGCAGCATGAGGACGGCAATCAGCGGTGACGTCATCATGATGGAGCCGCCGAAGAGCAGCGAGTTGCAGAACAGCGAGCGCAATCCTCGATGCTCCAGGATGTACTGCCAGCCTGCGGCGATGTCGTGGCCCAGATGAGGGGCGGCGGCGGATGGCGGTGGCGCGGGTTCGGGTCGCCGGATGCGGCGGATGCCCAGGGCGGATCCAAGGAAGGACACGGCGTCGGCCGCCATCGTCGCGGTAGGGCCCAGGACACCGACCAGGAGCCCGCCGACGGGTGGCCCGGCGCTGACGCTGATCCAGTTGGTGGTCTCGAACAGGCTGTTGGCACGAAGGCGGCGGTCGGGCAGGACGAGCGCCTTGAGGTGCGCGCCGCTCGCCGCGTCGAACGCGACTGCCGCGGCCGTCTGAAGGATGCCGACGGCACAGAGATGGACGAAGGTGAGCACGCCGAAAGCCGCCGCGACCGGAACGCTCACCAGCACGGCACAGCGGACCAGATCAGCAGTGATCATGACGGGCCGCTTGTACTGGTGCTCAATACGGACACCGAGCGGAAGAGCGATCACGGCGCTGGCCATGGCGGACAGAGCTGCGAGTAGCGAGACTTGGAGCGCCGAGGAATGCAGCACCAGGAGGGCGACCAGTGGCAATGCCCCCATGGCGATGGCACTGCCCGCAGCACTGATTGCGTAGGCGCCCCACAACCGTCGAAAATCCGGCCCGAGCGTGACCTGCCGTGCCAATGCGTCCTCCCCGACCTATGAAGGCAGTCAGCATAGGGACTTGGACCGCCCGCCAAGCTCGGTCATCCTTCACCGCGCGCTTCGGTACCCGGATCAGAAGCATGCTCTGCCCCCTGCCGCGCGGAATACACGACCAGCCGGGCCGAGAGGAGGCGACGTCGTTGCTCGTCTCGTCCGTGGCTATGGCCGCGTCCACCAGCTCCGGCGTGAACACCCTCGTCAGGATTCCTAGGTGCGGCCGGCAACCGGCCCTCACCCCTCCATGAGCTGGGCAACGGCTCGTCCGCTTCAAAAGCAACCGCATTGGGGGCGGTAGCCCCCAGGTACGGGACGGGTAGGGGCGGAGGGGGCGAGAAAAACCACGTCGGACACCCGCGCCGGGTGGCCATGGCGCCCGGTCGCTGGAGGGTGGACGAAAACGGGCACCCCGATCCTTGAGCGGGTGCCTGCTGTCGTACGTATGGTCTGTTGAGGGGTCAACGGAACGCGGGCGAAAGGCGGCGGAGAGCGATGACTCACAGTATGCGAACGGATACCCCCAGCCCCTATCTCGACGGGAGGCGGGACTGGCGGGACTCCGCCACCCGATACGCCCTGCTTCCCCTGCGCGTCTTTCTCGGCGTCACTTTCATCTACGCCGGCCTGGACAAACTCACCAACAGCGCGTTCATGGCGGACTCCGGCGCCGGTTCGATCGGCGACATGATGCGCTCGGTCCGGGACTCCTCAGCGATCCCGGCCCTCGTGGATCTGTCGCTGAAGAATCCCGTCGGCTTCGGCTATGCCATCGCTTTCGGTGAACTCGCCGTCGGTATCGGCACCTTGATCGGCCTGCTGGCCCGTCTCGCCGCCTTCGGTGGCGCCCTCATCTCCCTCAGCCTGTGGCTGACCGTGAGCTGGGCCGCCGACCCGTACTACTACGGCAACGACCTGATCTATCTGATGGCCTGGCTGCCCCTGGTACTGGCAGGCGCCTCGGTCTTCTCCGTGGACGCCGGGCTGAGGGCGAGGCGCAGGCAACGGGCCGGCGGTTATCGCTAGGTCCTCCGGCCTGGGCGCAGGTTGACAGCTTCCGGGGCGAGCGGCGTTCGGCGTCCGTCCCGGTGCGTGTCCCGGTGCCGGTTGGCGTTCCGGCACCGGTGGGCGGGTGTGTGTGGAGAAGTCCGACGTGGCTAACCTCCCTTGCCCGGCGCCGTCACCGGTTCCCGGCGGGACCTGCGGCGTCTTCGCACGGCGTGGGTCAGCAGAGCGACCGTGCCTGCGAGGCAGAGGCCGAATGCGACGACGGGGATGATCGCGAACCACGGTGTCTCCCACAGGCCGCCCGCGTCGCCGGCGTAGATGACGCCCGCGAGGGTGAGGAAGCAACCCGCGACCAGCTTTCCCGGCTGGAACTCATGACGTCGCACGGGTCACCTCCGCCTGGCCGACGCCGACCTGGAGGTCGAGGTCGAGCGTGCCGCCGTTCTTGTCGGCGGTCGCGGGGGAGAGTGTCACGCTCTTGTGCTTGCCCGGCTGCACGTCCACGTCCTTCTTGTCGTCGCCCGGCAACTGGATGTCTCCGACACCGACATCGACGGTCAGATTCACGGTCACGTCCTTCGGGACGATCACCTTGAGATGGCCCGCACCCACCTCCGCGTTCGTCGTCACCGTCTGGCCCTTGGCGAGGTCGAGGCCCGTCAGGTCCAGGGTGCCCACGCCCGTGCCGAGGTCGTACGACTCCTGTACGTCGGTCACGGCGGTCGGTGTCCAGTTCGTGCGCACCCAGTGGGTGCTGATGTCCTTCGGCAGCGCGGCGGAGCCGGCGAGCAGGCCTGCGGTGATCAACGCGAGGAAGATCGAGCCCGCGCCCGTACGCCCCTTGAACGCGCTGATCGCGATGCCCAGGCCGAACACGATCAGCGCACAGGCCAGGCCGGTCTGCAGGCTGGTGCCGAGCGTGTGCTCCTCCCACGTCAGGCTTGTGCCGAGGATGCCCGCGATGAGCGCGAGCACGAACACCCAGCCGCCGATCCAGCGTGGGCCGGACGGCTTGGGCTGCCGGGCCGTGCGTATGTCCGGGCGGCTGGTGCCCCGGGCGATGTTGAGCGCGGCAGCCGCGTCCCGGTCCTGGGCGTCCGGCGGTCCCCACAGATAGCCGGTGCCGCCCACATGGGAGCCGTCCTTGATGATCGGGTCGCGCCACCAGGAGGGGTAGGAGGCGGGGACGGGCGGTGCCTGCGCCTCCGGCGGGGCGTCGGCGACGGCCTGGGCGGCGAGCGGGTCGGGGTCGGGCGCGCCGCGCTGCTGCGACCAGAACCCCGCGCCCGCCAGGAGCAGGGCGAGGACCACGGCGAAGGTCAGCACCCCGCCGTTGTTGAGCATCGAGAGGAACACCCCGCAGCCCACCAGGGCGAACAGCACGGCCGTCAGCGCCTGACCGTCCACGCGGCCGGTCAGGAGCTTGCGTACCTCGTTCTCCTCGTCATCGTCGTACGGCACGAACAGCCACACGAAGCCGTAGAAGATGAGGCCGATGCCGCCGGTCGCGGAGAGCACCGCGAGCACGATCCGGAAGATCACCGGGTCCATGTCGCACTGCCGCCCCAGCCCGGCGCACACCCCGCCCAGCATCTTGTGGCGCCGGTCGCGACGGAACTTGAGGGGCGTGCCTGGTGCGGTCGTCGCCGACCCGGCCGTGACCCGGTCCTCGTGCGTGCGCGGCTCCTCACCCGGGGCGGGCGGCACGGCGTCCCGCGGCCCGGGACCCGGGGGCGGGGCGGCCGGGCCGCGGGCGGGGTCCGGCTCCGCCGCCGCGTGCTGGTGGTCTGTCATGCGTCCATGGTGACGGGCGGGGAGGCGCGGCGGCAGTCGGGATGACCCTGGCCGAACCCTGATTTCGGCCCTGAGGGGGGCCGGGGAGCCGTTCGAGCAGCGGATTCTCGAAGATCAGGGACCGGGTTGCCGGGGTTCAGGCGCCGGGTTCCTCCCGAATCGGGCATCGGGTTGCTGAGGATCAGGCGCCGGACTCCTGCGGAATTCGGCATCGGGTTGCTGAGGATCAGGCGCCGGGCTCCTGCGGAATTCGGCATCGGGTTGCTGAGGATCAGACGCCGGACTCCTGCGGAATTCGGCACCGGGTTGCTGAGGATCAGCCACTGGGTTCCTCCGGAATTCGGCATCGGGTTTTCGAGGTTCGGGCGCCGGTCTCTCGAAGATCAGATATTGGTTTCCCGAAGATCAGGGGAGTCTCGGGGGTCGACCCTGATGCCCGGGCCCGCCGGGCGTGTGAACATCGATGGCATGCCGGAAGCCGCAGCCATCCCCCTGGACGCCCCGCGGCCCCCGCGCAAGCTCTACCGCAGCAGCGACGGACGCTGGCTCGGGGGCGTGGCGCGAGGGCTCGCCGGGCATCTCGGGCTGCCGGTAATCTGGGTGCGGCTCATGTTCGTCGGCCTGTTCATGGCGGACGGACTGGGGGCGCTGCTGTATGCCGCGTTCTGGTTCTTCGTGCCGCTCGGCGTCGGCGGGGTGGGAGGAGCCGGCGGGCGTACGCCGGGCATCTCCACCGAGACCGCTCCCGACGGCCGCCGCAGACTCGTGGCACGCAAGCCGGACAAGGGACAGATCGTCGCGCTCCTCCTCATGGTCGTCGTGGCCATGGTCTTCGTCGGCAATGTGAACCTGGGCGGCGGAGCGAAGGCGTATCTGTGGCCGACCGTGCTCGTCGGTGCGGGCGTCGCCCTGGTCTGGCGTCAGGCGGACAATGCGCGGCGGGCCCGCTGGGTCGAGGTCGGCCGTCGTCGGCGCACGCTCACGCTGCTGCGATCCGCGGCGGGCGTCCTGCTGGTCACAGCCGGCGTGTCCGGGATATTCGTCCTCCAGGGCTCGGCCGCTCACCTCGGCTCCGTCCTCCAGGCGGCACTCGCGGTCCTGGTCGGCATAGCGCTGCTGGCCGGCCCCTATCTCGTACGCATGACACAGGACCTCTCCGAGGAGCGCCTGATGCGTATCCGCGCCCAGGAGCGGGCCGAAGTCGCCGCCCATGTCCATGACTCGGTGCTGCACACCCTGACCCTGATCCAGCGCAACGCGGACAATGGGAACGAGGTACGGCGTCTGGCCCGCGCCCAGGAGCGCGACCTGCGTACCTGGCTCTACAAACCTGAGGGCACCGGAAAGGATGAGGCGGACGAGCCCGACACCCTCGCCGAGGCGGTCCGGCGCAATGCCGCGGAGGTCGAGGACAAGCACGGCGTCCCCATCGAGGTCGTGGTCGTCGGCGACTGCCCTCTGGACGACGGCGTTTCCGCGCAGATGCAGGCCGCGCGGGAAGCGATGGTGAACGCGGCCAAGTACGGTGGCGAGGGCGGCGCGGTACAGGTCTTCGCCGAAGTCGAGGGCACGACGGTGTTCGTGTCCGTCCGCGACCGCGGCCCCGGCTTCGACCTCGACGCGATACCCGCCGACCGCATGGGCGTCAGAGAATCGATCATCGGCCGCATGGAGCGCAACGGCGGTACGGCGCGGCTGCGCGCGGTGCCGGACGGCGGCACGGAGGTCGAGCTGGAGATGGAGAGGGCGGAGAGGACGTCATGAGAGACACGAACGGGCCTGTGGAGTCCGGCAGTTCTGCCGGTGCGGAGGAGACCCCTTCGGCCGCCGTCGCGTCCGGAGAGGCCGCGGCTGGGTCGGCCGCTGCCGGGAGTGGGCGGCATGCGCGGGTCGTGCTCGTCGACGACCACCGCATGTTCCGTACGGGAGTTCAGGCCGAGATCGGGGAGACCGAGCGGACCGGCGTCGAGGTCGTCGGCGAGGCCGCGGACGTCGACCAGGCGGTCACGGTCATCACGGCCACGCGGCCCGAGGTCGTGCTGCTCGACGTGCACCTGCCGGGCGGCGGTGGTGTCGAAGTGCTGCGCCGTTGCGCTCCGTTGATGGGCGACGCCCAGCAGCCGGTCCGCTTCCTCGCGCTGTCCGTGTCGGACGCCGCGGAGGACGTGATCGGCGTGATCCGTGGCGGCGCCCGGGGCTATGTCACCAAGACGATCACCGGTACGGACCTCGTGGACTCCATCTTCCGCGTCCAGGACGGAGACGCGGTCTTCTCGCCACGCCTGGCAGGGTTCGTCCTCGACGCGTTCGCCTCGACCGACGCCCCGCCGGTCGACGAGGACCTCGACCGTCTCACCCAGCGCGAGCGCGAGGTCCTGCGCCTCATCGCCCGCGGCTATGCGTACAAGGAGATCGCGAAGCAGCTGTTCATCTCCGTCAAGACGGTCGAGTCCCATGTCTCGGCGGTGCTGAGGAAGCTCCAGCTGTCGAACCGGCATGAGCTGACCCGGTGGGCGACTGCTCGGCGGCTGGTGTGACCCGGGGAGCCGCGGACTGACGCGACTCTCCGGTAGGCGCGTGAGCGATCACGCGGATACCCTGTGCGCGACGAGAGGAGGACGGCATGCTGCTGCGGTTCCGCGTGGCGAACGTGAGATCGCTGCGCGACGAGCAAGAGCTGTCCTTCGTAGTGCCGCAGGGCGAGGAGTCGGACGCGGCACGCTTGCTGACCTTGTCCGACGGAAAGTCGATCCAGGTCTATCCGCTGCTTGGCATCTTCGGCGCGAACGCTTCGGGCAAGTCCAACGTCATCGTCGCACTGAAGAAGATGAAGGAAGCGGTTCTCGGTTCGTACGCTCAGTGGACGTCCTACCAGGGGATTCCCCGGGAGGAGTTCGCGCTGGACCCGAAGTCGGCCGCGGAGAGCACCTTCTACGAAGCCGACTTCGTGTTGGACGACGGCGTCCGCTGGACCTACGGGTTCGAGCTCGGACCGAGGGTGGTGGAGTCGGAATGGCTTCACGCATATCCCAAGGGGCGGCGGCAGGTGTGGCTGGACCGCGACGCCACGCGTGACAACGTCTAGAAGGGATCGCTCCTGCCGGCCGGGCGAGGGAGAAGTGAGGAACTCGACGACCTGGGCCGGCGACTGTGGCTGGGGCGGGCCGCTGAACAGGGCTGACTATCTGGACGGCGGGTTCACGGCGAGGGCTTTGAAGAACGTGTAGTGGAACGTGCCCTCGGCGGTGGCCGTGCGGTGCAGGTCCGCGATGCCACGGTCCCAGTCCGACGGGTTCATCAGCCCTGCGGCGAGGGCGTCCTCGCGTATCGACTCGACCATGGTGATGAAGGTGTTGCGGGTGAAGCCGTTCACCAGGGCGGGGCGGGAGCGGTCCGCGTAGACCGTATGGGGGCGGACCACCACATCCTCGTAGCCGGCGGCGGTGACGAGCGGATGTAGCTGGCGGCCGATCAGGGCGTTGCCGCCTGCCGTGGCCTGGAGCTGGACCTGGCAGTCGATTGTTGCGTGGGCGTATGCGCTGTGGGGGTGGAAGAACGTCGAGCCGTGGTCGCCCTCGATGACGGTGAGAGTGCCGCCGGGGCGCAGCACGCGGCGCAGCGCGGTGAGAGCCCGGCGTGGGGCGGTCAGGTGCTCCAGGACGAAGCAGACGAAGACATGGTCGAACGCAGCTTCTGGGAAGGGTAGTTCGAAGAGATTCGCCTGGTGCCACGATATGTGTGCGTCGGGGGCGTACTCCGTTACGTGGGTGCGCGCCTGGGCGAGGGAATCGGCCGAGATGTCGACCGCCGTGAAGTGCGCCTCCGGGCTTGCCGCCAACAGGTGCACCGTCTGTGCACCTACACCGCAACCGACCTCGAGGACCCTGCTGCCCGCGGGGTACGCCGTGCCCGAGTGCAGCAGGGCCGCCAGGGTGTCGGCCTGGTCGCCGAGGCGGCGGGTCTCGTGGGTGGAGTAGCCGTGTACGTAGTCGGTAGGTGTGGTCATGGGTCGAGCCTTGTCTGACAATGGCTCGGTGAACAGGTCCAATGGGGATCCTGAAGACAGGTCCATAATCACCGAGGCGTCCGGGTCGGACTTTCTCCAACTCGACATCGGTCAGGCCCCGCTCCGTGGTCGTGCCGACTGGCTGGCGGGGCAGTTGCGGCGGGCGGTCTCCGACGGACGGCTGCCTGTCGGGAGCCGGCTCCCGGCGACGCGGGTCCTTGCCGCCGAGCTCCGTGTCTCGCGCGGGGTGGTGACGGAGGCGTACCAGCGGCTGTCCGAGGACGGGCGTGTGGAGGGCCGGGGCCGGAACGGGACGGTGGTCGTGGCGGCGCCCGCCGACACGTCACGGTCGACCTTCGCACCTCAACAGCGCGGCCGGCGGAGCCTGTTCGCCGACGTTCCAGGCGACGACATCTTCGACCTGATCCGCTCCGCCCCCGCCCGTATCGACCTCTCGCCCGGCGTTCCCGACCTCACGGCCTTCCCCCGGGCGGCCTGGCTGCGTGCTGAGCGGGAGGTGTTCGGGGGGCTGTCCGCTTCGGGGTTCGGTTACGGGGATCCGTGCGGGACGCCGGAGTTGCGGCGAGCCGTGGCGCACTGGCTGGCACGGAACCGGGGGATCAGGGCCGAGCCGGACGAGGTGATCGTCGTCGCGGGGACCGCGCAGGCGCTGGCGCTGCTCGGGCAGGTGTTGCGCGAGGACGGCGTGGAGGAGATCGCGGTGGAGGACCCCGGCTCGCTCGGGGTCCGGCAGCATCTGCAACGGCAAGGGCTCCGTACGCCGCCGGTGTCCGTCGACGCCGAGGGCATCCGGGTGGACGAACTGAGTGCATACGGCGCTGTGTTGCTTACTCCGGCGCACCAGTTCCCAACCGGGGTGGTGCTCGGGGGCGCACGGCGCCGGGAGCTGATGCAATGGGCCGGGGACGGCGGACTGATAGTGGAGGACGACTACGACGCCGAGCACCGTTACGATCGGTCGCCCGTGCCCGCGCTGCGGTCGATGCTGCCGGAGCAGGTCGGCTACGCGGGCAGCGTGTCCAAACTGCTGGCTCCCGCCCTGCGTACGGGATGGGTGCTCCCGCCGCTCCGCTACCGGGACGCGCTGATCGCCGCGAAACGCTTCGCCGACCTCGGCAACCCCGCCCTGCCCCAACTCGTACTCGCCCGGCTCATGGAGTCGGGCGAACTGGACCGGCATCTAAGGCTGTTGCGCCGCCGTCATCGCCGCCGCCGCGATGCCATGATCGCGGCGATCCGGGACCGGCTGCCGGGCGCTGTCGTCCACGGCGCCGCGGCGGGTCTCCACCTCCTGATCACCTTCGAGGGGCGGGAAACCGACGGAGCGCGGTTCCTGGACACGGAGCTTGCGGCGGCCACGCTGGTCCGTGGCGTGAAGGTTCACCCACTGTCCTGGCACCGGCAACGCGCAGGTCCGCCCGGCCTGCTCCTCGGCTACGCCGCATCCTCCGCGCCCGCCATCGTCGAGGGCGTGGCAGCACTCGGCGACGCGTTGCAGGAAGTCCGCTGAGACCGTGCCGCGTACCCCCTCACGCCACCCGGGCAGCCCCCGCGAACGGCATCTGGTCGACCGGAGCCAGTCGTACCGGCGCGCTCGGGTTGGGGGCGTGGATCATCTGGCCGTTGCCCACGTAGATGCCCACATGGCTGATGCCCGAGTAGAAGAAGACCAGGTCGCCCGGGAGGAGCTCGGAGCGTGCGACACGGCGGCCGGCGTTGATCTGGGAGTAGGTCGTCCGGGGGAGCGCGATGCCTGCGGCGCGGTACGCGGCCTGGGAGAGGCCGGAGCAGTCGAAGGCGTCGGGTCCGGTGGCGCCCCAGACGTAGGGGCTGCCGAGCTTCCCGTAGGCGTACGAGACGGCGGCTGCCGCACGGGAGTTGGGGGCGGCGACGGAACCGGCCGGGGCCGCCGGGCTGGTCAGGTCACGAGCTGAGGAGCGCGTGGCGCGGTCGCCCGAGTCATCGGATTCCCCGAACCGGGCGCGCTCTTCGTCGCTCAGGCGGCCCAACAGCTGCCGTGCCGCGTCGAGTTTCCCGGTGACCGTCTTCTTGTGCCGCTTCAGCTCGGCCTGCCGCGACGTGAGCGAGGTCAGCTCGACGTGCGCTGCCCCGCGCAACTGCGCGATCTCCCTCAGCTGTTGACGTACGCCCTCCACGGCAGCCGCCTGCCTGCTGCCCGCTCGTTCGGCGAACGCGGCACCTTCCAGGTACTGGTCGGGATCGTCGGAGAGCGCGAGTTGTAGCGCCGGGTCGAGGCCGCCGTTGCGGTACTGCGAGGCGGCGATCGAACCCAGCGCGTCGCGCGCCGAGTTGAGGCGGTCCTCCTTGCGTGCCGCCTCGTCCTGGAGTATGCTGAGCCGCTCCGCCGCCTTGCCGGCCTTCTCCTTGGCGCCGTTGTACTTCTCGGTGGCGACCTCCGCCTCCTCGTACAACCTGTCGACCTTGGCCTTCACCTGTGCCGTCGACAGCTGGGGCTCGGCGTACCCCGTCCCGTCGAAGGCGGTGGCCGTCGCCGCGCCCGCGAGGGCGATCGTCGCGGCTGTGCGGGCCTTGCTTCCGCCGAGCGAGCGCTGCTTGGGCTTGCGGTGCGCTGCCACGAGGGCCCACATCCTTCCGTACGGCCGCCGGAGCAAAAGCCCGGGCGGTCAGCGGTTACGCGTCCGGCGGCGGCCCGCACAGGGGGAGCGGGCCGCCGCCGGACCTTCTCGGCGAGGTGTCCGGTTGCCGCCCCTGGCCGGGGCGGCGATGGGGAGCCGGGCACCTGGTGGAGGACGCTAAACCTGAGCGTGAGGGCTCGGTAACGCCATGTACGCAATTGGCGCCACTGGATCACTCGATGACCACAAATGGCTGTAAAACCCATGCGATGACGTCGACTTCACCGAGTGTGATGACCGATGCGGCGAATCCGGGACAACCGGGCGTGCGCCGGTGCTATGGGTTACACGGGGTGGGCCGGTGACAAGAGGGACCAGGGTGCACGAATAGGCTCCGGCCTCATGGACGTACTCATCCATCTCTTCGTCGGCCTGCACATCATCGGCATCGCCTCGCTCCTCGGTGGCTTCC
This sequence comes from Streptomyces sp. NPDC087263, assembly GCF_044744645.1. Classification (NCBI taxonomy): domain Bacteria; kingdom Bacillati; phylum Actinomycetota; class Actinomycetes; order Kitasatosporales; family Streptomycetaceae; genus Streptomyces; species Streptomyces sp. NPDC087263. The sequence goes on along the minus strand of NZ_JBIUYT010000010.1, from coordinate 142,950 downwards.
TCACTCAGATGAAGGCGATGGGCCGGGGCACGGCCCGTTTCGTCCCCGCGATGCTGCACGGCGCGCTGACCATGCTGGTCACGGGCGTCGTGCTGGTCGGCCTCAACCAGGCGGACGACCAGCCGGTCAACAACATCAAGATCGGCGTGAAGCTGGCGCTGCTGATCGTGATCCTGGGGCTCGTCTATGTGAAGCGCGACGACGAGAAGGTGGAGAAGGGGCTCTTCGGGCTCGTCGGACTCCTGACGACGGCGAACATCTTCATCGCGGTGTTGTGGACCTGATTCATCGCGGTGCTGCGGACCTGAGTCATCGCGGTGCTGCGGACCTGATTCAGCGTGGTGCTGCGGATCTGACGGCCCCGACCGCCACCGCCGACCAGACGGCCACCGCGATCCACAGCAGTACCTCTCCCAGCCCCTCGGTCCACGAGACGTCGAGGGCGGTCGAGACCGCCAGGGTCGCCACCGCCGTCATCCCCAAGGGGAACACGGTCGCCCAGCGCCGCACGTCGTAGCGAAGGCGTGGCCGGGCCAGTTCCGCGGCGGCCAGGACGCAGGACCAGGCGAGGCCGAGGACGAGCAGGGCGGTGGTGGTGGCGCGCAGGACGCCGTTGTCGTCGCCGTTCCACAGGTACGCGTCGACGTTGTGTGCCGCGACGAGCCTGGCCCCGGCCAGCGCCGAGACGGCGAGTGCGCCGCCCGCGATCCAGTGGTCCCCGGCGCCCGTCCCCACCTCCCTGATGTCGAAGCGCGCGAACGCCACCCCGTAGAGCACGATCCCGAGCCAGAACAGCACCAGCGCGGCATGCGCGAGCCAGTCCGCGCCCACGGCCGCGGCGAGCGTGGCGCCCAGCACGGAGAGCCCCTGCGTGGCCACGCACACGAGGAACACCCCGCCCGGCATACGACGACTCCAGTGCCGTACGACGGCGAGGAGCAGCGCCGGCCACAGCACGGCCGACAGTGCCAGCAGGGCCTCGGCGACCTCCTGCCACCCCAGCGCGGACAGCCGCATGCCGAGCACCGTCGTCGCCGCGACGGCGGTGAGCGCGGGGGGCGTGCTCGCCTCCGTCGCCCAGCGCGACCGGTCCCGTACCAGCCGTACGACGAAGTCCGCGGCGAGCGCGAGCCAGGCGACGGACGTCAGGGCCAGTGCGGCACGGGACAGCGTCTCGTAGCCGGTCAGATGCAACCCGAGCGAGATGATGCCGGTCGCCATGACGGCGGCACCGGCGGCCGGCGGCCACTCGGCCCACCAGGTGCGGAGCTGGGAGATGGCCGGCATGGGCCCGATGCCAAGGATCTTCGGGCGGGTTGCCCGCGGGGCACGCGCGCGCGGGATGAGGAACGGGAGAGGAAAACGCGGGGCACGCACGCGCGTGGAACACGAAAACGTGCTCCACGCGCGTGCGTGCCCCGCGGAAGGTGTCGCGCGGGCGATGGGTTACGCGGGCCGTACCACGCTGTGGATGGCCGACTCGCCGTCGTAGAAGATCGACTCCTCGCGGACGTACGCGCCCGGCTTCGGGGCGTGGATCATCATGCCGTTGCCCATGTAGAGGCCGACGTGGCTGACGTCGCCGTAGAAGAAGACCAGGTCGCCGGGCTGGGCTTCGGAGAGGGAGACGGTCGTGCCGGCGGTCACCTGGTCGTAGGTGACGCGCGGGAGGATGACGTCGGCGGCCCTCCAGGCGGCTTGGGTGAGGCCCGAGCAGTCATACGAGCCGGGGCCGGTGGCGCCCCAGACGTACGGCTTGCCGACCTGACCGCGGGCGTACGAGAGGGCCTTGGCGGCCTTCGTCGCGTACGCGGCGTCGGCGGCGGTGGCCGAGCCGGAGGAGGTGCCGGTCGTCGCGCTCGACGACGACTCCTGGGCCGCCTGTGCCGCGGCGGCTGCCTGCTGCTGCGCCAGCTCCGCCGCCTTGCGCTCGGCCGCCCTGCGCTGCTCCTCCTCGATCGCGGCGAGCCGCGCCTTCTCCTCGACGGTCAGCTGCGAGAGCAGCTCGCGCGCCTTGGCGAGCTTCTGCTGGACGTCGGTCTTGGACGCCTGTAGGGCGTTCTGCGAGGTGGTCAGCGTCTCCAGGCTCCGGGAGGCCTCCGTACGCGTCTCGGTGGCGGCGGCCTGCTCCGTGACGTAGTCGTCGACAGCCGCCTTCCGGCGGTCGGTCAGACGGCTCATCAGCTGGGTCTGGTCGAAGTAGTCCTGCGGATTGTCCGCCAGCAGGAGGGAGGCGGCGTCGGGGGTCGCGGCCCCGGTGCGGTACTGCGTCGCGGCGACCGAGCCCAGCTCCTCACGCGCGGTGTTGAGCTTCTCCGTGCGCTGGGCGACGTCGTCGAGGAGGGTGTCGACCTTCTTGCGCTGCTTGGTGGTCTTCTCCTTGGCCGCGTTGTACTTGTCGGTGGCCGATTCGGCCTGCCGGTAGAGGTCGTCGACCTTCTTCTCGACCTCTTCGAGGCTCGGCTTGGACTCTTCGGAGGGCGCGGCGTTCGCCGTCTGGGAGAGCAGGGCCACCGAAGTGAGGGCCGCCGTGGCGAGAGCGGGGGCCGTGCCCGCCACGCGCGAACCCGGGAACCATTTGCGTTGCGACGCCAAGGGAGGCGACTCCTTCCATCATCCGCCTACCGGGTTAGCTGTCGGGTTCGGGCGGGTGGTTCGGAAGGGTTGCCCTACGGTCTCTGCCCGACAAGGCAGTTGGACCGATTCACCCCAAGTTCGGTGGGTCCCCGGTTCCGGCTGCCACGAGGGCGCACCGAATTCGGCGGAGGCCACCGCGGCCCGGCGACGTTCGCCGGTGGGGGTCGGGCGGCCTGATCAGCACGCTAGCCAACTCGTGCGGCTTCTGTGAAGGTTGATGTTCGAAATGCCCGATACATTTTCGTGACCTTAGTCATGAGGTTCGTCACCCCTCGTCAATTCGGCGGGATATCGGGTGAGTTGCGCGGAGGGCGATGTCCTCGCTCTCTTTCGGGCGGTCGCGGCGGGGTGCCGCCCCGGCGGGCGTCGCCGTGAACTCGTACGGCTGGAATGTGCACGGGCGGGAATGTGCACGGGCTGGAATGCGTACGACGGGAGGGTGCATGGCGGGGAAGGCGTGCGGTTTGGCCTGGCTGGTCGCAGGCTGTAACGGTGCGGTTCCGGAGGGCCGTCGGGTCTGAGGGCCCCTCGGCCGCTGAGTACCGTCACGAGTTCTGGTCGAGTTTTCGGGGTGGCGGCGGGGTGTCAGTGGGGCCGCCTAGACTCGGAGAGCGATGAGCAGCCTCTTTGATGACAGCTTCCTGGCGGACCTCAAGCCCTCGGCGGCCCATGAGGAAGAGCCCCCGCCGCCCGAGGACGGGACGGCCGAGCCGCTTCCGGACGACCTGTTCGGCGGCCGCTTCGACGTGCCGCCGAGCCGCGACGCGTACTACCGCGACGGCGCCCCGCGCCCCGTCGTGGACGCGGCCGCGCTCCTGGACGGGCTGAACGAGAACCAGCGCGCGGCTGTGGCGCACTCCGACTCCCCCCTGCTCATCGTGGCCGGTGCGGGCTCCGGCAAGACCCGCGTGCTCACGCACCGGATCGCCTATCTGCTGGGCGAGCGCCATGTCCACCCCGGCCAGATCCTCGCGATCACCTTCACCAACAAGGCCGCGGGCGAGATGAAGGAGCGCGTCGAGCACCTCGTCGGCCCGCGCGCCAACGCCATGTGGGTGATGACCTTCCACAGCGCGTGCGTACGGATCCTGCGCCGCGAGAGCAAGAGGCTCGGCTTCACCTCGTCGTTCTCGATCTACGACGCCGCCGACAGCAAGCGGCTCATGGCCCTGGTCTGCCGTGACCTGGACCTCGATCCGAAGCGTTTCCCGCCGAAGTCCTTCAGCGCCAAGATCTCGAACCTGAAGAACGAGCTGATCGACGAGGAGGACTTCGCCGCCCAGGCCACCGACGGTTTCGAGAAGACCCTCGCCCAGGCCTACGGGATGTACCAGTCGCGGCTGCGCGAGGCCAACGCGCTCGACTTCGACGACCTGATCATGACGACGGTCAACCTGCTGCGCGCCTTCCCGGACGTCGCCGAGTACTACCACCGCCGCTTCCGGCACGTCCTGGTGGACGAGTACCAGGACACCAACCACGCGCAGTACGCCCTGGTGCGCGAACTCGTCGGCACCTCCGAGCACCCCGTGGACGTCCCGCCCAGCCAGCACGACCTGCCGCCCGCCGAGCTGTGCGTCGTGGGCGACGCCGACCAGTCGATCTACGCCTTCCGCGGTGCCACCATCCGCAACATCCTCCAGTTCGAGGAGGACTACCCGAACGCGACGACGATCCTCCTGGAGCAGAACTACCGCTCCACCCAGACGATCCTCAGCGCGGCCAACGCGGTCATCGAGCGCAACGAATCCCGCCGCCCCAAGAACCTGTGGACGAACGCGGGCGCGGGTTCGAACATCACCGGCTACGTCGCCGACACCGAGCACGACGAGGCCCAGTTCGTCGCCGACGAAATAGACCGTCTCACCGACGCGGGCGACGCCAAGGCGGGCGATGTCGCGGTCTTCTACCGTACGAACGCCCAGTCCCGTGTCTTCGAAGAGGTCTTCATCCGCGTCGGCCTGCCCTACAAGGTCGTCGGCGGTGTCCGCTTCTACGAGCGCAAGGAGGTCCGGGACGTCCTCGCCTATCTGCGGGTGCTGTCGAACCCGGAGGACTCCGTTCCCATGCGCCGGATTCTCAACGTCCCCAAGCGCGGTATCGGTGACCGCGCCGAGGCGATGATCGACGCCCTCTCGCAGCGTGAGAAGATCAGTTTCCCGCAGGCGCTGCGACGCGTGGACGAGGCCTACGGAATGGCGGCCCGCTCCACGAACGCGGTCAAGCGGTTCAACACGCTGATGGAGGACCTGCGGACGATCGTGGAGTCGGGCGCGGGCCCGGCCACCGTCCTGGAGGCCGTACTCGAACGCACCGGCTACCTCGCCGAGTTGCAGGCGTCCACCGATCCACAGGACGAGACCCGGATCGAGAACCTTCAGGAACTCGCCGCCGTCGCCCTGGAGTTCGAGCAGGAGACCGGTGAGGGCGAGACCCCGGCCGGCCTCGCTGCCTTCCTTGAGCGGGTCGCGCTCGTCGCCGACTCCGACCAGATCCCCGACGAGGAGGACGGCAACGGCGTCATCACCCTCATGACCCTGCACACCGCCAAGGGCCTTGAGTTTCCCGTGGTGTTCCTCACGGGTATGGAGGACGGCGTCTTCCCGCACATGCGCGCGCTGGGCCAGGTCAAGGAGCTGGAGGAGGAGCGGCGCCTTGCGTACGTCGGCATCACGCGCGCGCGGGAGCGGCTGTATCTGACGCGGTCGTCCCTGCGCAGTGCGTGGGGGCAGCCCTCGTACAACCCGCCGTCCCGCTTCCTGGAGGAGATCCCGGAGGCCCACCTGGAGTGGAAGCGCACGGGTGCGATGGGTCCCGCCTCGGCGAACCCCGTGTCGGGCGTGGCGGCTTCACTGTCGTCGTCGCTGTCGTCCTCGCGTTCACGGTCCGCGGCCTCGGGTGCCTCCGGGTTCGCGACGCGACGAGGTATCGCGGAGAAGCCGGTGGTGTCGCTGGCGGTCGGCGACCGGGTCACGCACGACCAGTTCGGCCTGGGCACGGTCGTCGAGGTGAAGGGGACGGGCGCGAACGCCGAGGCGACGGTCGACTTCGGGGAGCCGAAGCCGAAGCGGTTGCTGCTGCGGTACGCGCCGGTGGAGAAGCTGTAGGTACGTCGGCGGGGGTGCGGGGGAGGGGTTGGAGGCGAGGGTTGGGGTCCGGCGGTTACGTCGGGTCCAGGCCGTGGCTGCGTAGCCATGGCAGAGGGTCGATCGCCGAGCCGCCTGCCGGGCGGACCTCGAAGTGCAGGTGCGGGCCGGTGGAGTTGCCGGAGTTCCCGGAGTTCGCGATCGGGTCGCCGGCCTTCACGGTCGTACCGGACGCGACCTGATAGCTGGAGAGGTGGCAGTACCACGTCTCCGTGCCGTCCATCGCGGTCACGATCATCATGTTGCCGTACGCGCTGTTCCACTGCGTCCGGACGGTCCCGTCGGTCGCGGCCATCACCGTCGTGCCGTACGGCACCGGGAAGTCGATGCCGGTGTGGATCGACATCCAGTTGACGCCCGCCTGGCCGAAGTAGGCGCTGAGCCCGTGCTGCGCCACCGGCAGCGCGAACTTCGGACGCAGCCGCTCCTTGGTCGCAGCCGCCTCCGCCGCCTTCTTCCGCTCGGCCTCCTGCTCGGCCTCGAGGTCGATACGTTCCTGCGTGCGGCTCGCCCGGTCGGCGAAGTCGTCCGCGCCCGCGGAGAGACTCTGAAGCTGAGTGTCCAGCTTGTTGTTCGCGGCGGACGGCTTCACCGCGGTCGCGTCGGACGCGCTGAGCGTCGTTTCTTTGGTCTCGTCCCCGTCGACGCTCACCACCGAAGCGGCGGCGATCCCCGCCACGCCCATCACACAGGCCGAGGGAACGGCCACGGTCAGCAGCGCGGAACGCTTCGCGGGGCTACGGCGACGGGAGCGGGCGGCGGACCGCGACACGGATCGCGGGGCCGGGGTCACTTCTTCCATGTCGTCGAGCAGTAGCGGCACCTCGGGCTCGTCACCCTCGTCGCGCCTGTCGGTCGGCCTCTCGAACTCGTCCTCCGCGGCGGCGGGTTGCTCGTACCGGACCTGCTCGAAGGTCGAGGTCGCCTGCTGGTCGAGGGGTTCGGGCTCGGGCTGATGCTCGTAGGACTCGTGCTGAGCGTGTTCGTGTTCGTACGCGTCCTGGCCACCGGCGGAGTTCCACTGCGTGGCGTCGTACGCGCCCGTTTCCTGGGTGGGTGCGCTCCACTGCTGGGTCAGGTCGGCCGACTGCTCGGGGTGGAGCCAGGCGTTCGCGTCCCACTGGCCCGAGGTGTCCGGGTTGGGGTGCTGCGCGGGAACGTCGGCGAGCTGCTGGTAACCGGCCGCCCACGTCGTCGTTTCGTAGCTGCCGGTGTCGTAGGCGGCCTGGTGCTGCGCCGCGTACGGGTCGTAGTTCAGCGTCTGGTGGCTGCCGGTGCCCAGTGTCTGGTGGCCGTCCGTGCTCCACTGCGTGGCGTCGTACGAACCCGTGCCGTCGCCCGGCATGTTGCCGAAGAGGGGGTCGGTCGCGAAGCTCGTCGTCTCGAAGGCCGGCGTTTCGAAGTGCCCGGTCGCATAGGTGGCGTTGGAGCCCGCTTCAAAACCGGTGGCGGGATAACTGTCGTACGTGGTGAAGTCGCCGTACTGGGCTTCCTGCCCGCCGTACGACGCATAAGGCGTCGAGGCGACATCGGAAGCCGGGGCCGGGGGAGTGGCAATCCCCGACGGAGGACGGTCGTTCACCAACTTCTCTTTCGCCGACAACAGGGGCTGGCAGAGCAGTGCGGTGACTGTACCCGGCAGTACGCGGGCGCGACAATCTTCCGCAGGTTTCCCCCTCGTAGGAAACGGGCATTCGGCGGTGTTTCGGGGGACTGCGGGCACGGCTTTGGCCTGGCGTTCGATCAGCGTTCGATTGCGGACGGCTGTCTGGTTGCTGTCAGGCCGCTCTCGGCCAGCTGTCGACGCGCTCTTTAACTCGCGCGCGGCTCGCTCTGGTCTCGCGCTCGGCTCACTTTCGTCTCGCTCTCGTCTTGCTCTCGTCTTGCTCTACGGGGTGACCGTCACGCCATCGTCAGGCGACTGTGAGACCGCCACCGGTCTGGACGGCGACCTGGGCTGTCGGTTCCTCGGTGTCCAACGCCTGCCGTATGCCGGTCGCGACGGCGGGATGCACGGGCAGGGCGAGATGCCCGACACCACTCACCCGTACGTTCTGCGCGAGCAGGTCCGGGTGATCGACGCAGGCCGTCTCCAAAGGGTCCATCAGCTGGTCGAGGTCGCTCCAGAAGCTCACGAAACGCGTACGGCAGCCCGGCGCGGGCCTGCGCAGTTCCTCGATCACCTCGGAGCCCGGGCGCATCTGACGGACGATCGGGTGTGCGTTCATCAACGGGGCGACGCGGGTGCCCGAGTGCGGTGTGCCGAGTGTGACGAGGGTGCGTACGTGCGCGTCACCGCCGAGGCGCTGCACGTAGTAACGCGCGATCAGTCCGCCGAGGCTGTGCCCGACGATGTCCACGCGGTCCTGGCCCGTGCGCTCGCAGATCTCCTCTATGTGCCGGCCGAGCAGCTCCGCGGCGGGGCGGATGTCGCATGTCAGCGGCGAGTAGTTGAGCGACTCGATGTGCTGCCTGCCGTGCTGGGCGAGGTTGCGGCGCAACAGGACGAAGACCGAGCGGTTGTCGATGAAGCCGTGCAGGAGGACGACCGGGGGCTTGGCCTCCGTGGGCAGTCGCGTGGTGTCCGGTGAGGGGAGCGCGGGAGTGGCGCGGCGCTCCTGGGCCATGCCCGACGGGTAGAGGAGGAGGTGCCCGGCGAGGATCGCGATCTCCAGGGCTGTCGCCTTCAGGAGAACCATCGAGAGTCCTGCCAGCTTGCTCGGAAAAAGGCGCTGGCAGAGGGGAAGAAAGGGCAACGCTGCCCTGGTGACCTTCATGGCCGACCTCCTGTCGGCACGCGGAGGACGGCTCTGTCCCCCGTGTGCACTCGTGGAGAGTCGCGTATGCCGGTGGTGGCTCGGTCGACGTCGGCTATTTGCCGGGTCGAGCCGGACCGATCCCCGGTCGACGCCGGGCCGGGATCGGCCCGGCTCGGCGGTCGTTCGGCCGGTGTCGGTGGTGTCGCGACGGTACGTCTGTGGCGCGTGGGGCGCCGGTCGACGCGACGGGGTCCGTTCCGTCGGGGGTGACGTGGGTTCCTGCCGTCGCCGACTGTGCGACGGTGGGCTCCTCCGGTATGCGGCGGGGCCCTCGGTCCTTGTCGTCCTCGTACGGGTCTGGCTCCCCGCTGTCGTGCCATCGCCGATGTGCCCCACCACTGCGGTGTCCCGCTGACGACGCCGTGGTGCGGCCACCTGATAGCGGCTCTCCTTGCGCAGGCTCCGGCTGTGGTTCATGCGCCGCGGGTCCATGCGGTGCGTGTGCCGCAGGAACCCGGAGCGGTGCGCGGCGAACTTGTCCCACCGTGTGATTTCCCCCTCGGTATCCACCGCGAAACTGCCGGTTGCGGGATGCTGGGGATAACGTTCGTTCACTTCGTCGGGCTGGGTGTGGTGCGGAGGCCTGTGCCGTAGGCGCGCGCGAATGTGTGCGTGGCGCGCGTGTGGTGTGTGTCTGGTGGTGCGCGCATGGTGCGTCGAGCGACGGAATGTGCGATATCTGTCGGTGTGTGTTGGTGCAGGTTGGCGTAGTCGGTTCATGGAGGCAGTGATGGGTGTGGCAGCCGGTCCGATCCGCGTGGTGGTGGCCAAGCCGGGGCTCGACGGCCACGATCGAGGGGCCAAGGTGATCGCGCGTGCGCTGCGTGACGCCGGTATGGAGGTCATCTATACCGGGCTCCATCAGACTCCCGAGCAGATCGTCGACACCGCGATCCAGGAGGACGCCGACGCGATCGGTCTCTCGATCCTGTCCGGCGCCCACAACACGCTGTTCTCGGCCGTCATCGACCTCCTCAAGGAGCGCGACGCGGAGGACATCAAGGTCTTCGGCGGCGGGATCATTCCCGAGGCGGACATTGCTCCGCTCAAGGAGAAGGGGGTCGCGGAGATCTTCACTCCGGGGGCGACCACCGGGTCGATCGTGGACTGGGTGCGGGCGAATGTTCGGCAGCCGGCCGGGGCGTAGGGCTGGCGGGGGCGCCTTGTGGGGGTGGGTGCTGTTCGGTGCGGGTGCGCGCTGTCCGGTGCGGGCGCGGGTGCCGGTGCCCGTGCCGGTGTGCGCTGTCCGGTACGTCTGGTGGGTGGGTCGGGGGCGTGCCGGTACGTCCCGCCCGTCGCCGACGGATCAGACGTCGGGCAAGGGTGCGGGGGTTCGGTGACGCGGGCGTACGCGACGGGCATCTGGACGTACCGGCACGCCCCCTTCCGCCGTCCGGCGGGTGCGGGTCGTGGGGTGGCGGCAATGCTTTTCGGCTCCGGCCCGGCGGTCGTTGAGCTCTTCAGCCCCGGCGGGGCTGAAGAGATCTCTAGGCTGTCCGGCGTTTGAGGACGAGCTCTTCGGACGGTGGGGGTCTGTGGCGGAGCCCCGGGTACGGGATGGGTAGGGGCGTCGGGGGCGAGGAAACTGCTTTACGTCGGGTCGGGTGGGGTGAGTTCCTTGGTCATCGTGGCGCGTAGGCGGAGGGTGGTGACGAGGCGTTGGAAGGCCTCGGACCAGTAGCTGCCGGCGCCGGGGGCGGCGTGTTCCGGCTCGTCGGGGACGCCCGTGAGTGCTTCGAGTCGTATGGCCTCCGCGGGGTCGAGGCAACGCTCGGCCAGCCCCATGACCCCACTGAAACTCCAGGGGTAACTCCCCGCGTCCCGCGCGATGTCGAGCGCGTCGACCACCGCCCTCCCCAACGGCCCCGCCCAGGGCACCGCACACGCCCCGAGCAACTGAAACGCCTCGGACAACCCGTGCGTGCCGATGAACCCGGCCACCCACTCGGCCCGCTCGGCGGAGCCCAACGTGGCGAGGAGTTTCGACCGCTCCGCCAGGGACACCGCTCCCGGCCCCCCGGCCTCGGGGGCCGAGGGCGCCCCGAGGAGCGCCCTGGACCACCCCGGATCCCGCTGCCGCACCGCCGCCCGGCACCACGCGGCATGCAACTCTCCCTGCCAGTCGTCCGCCACGGGCAGGGCGACGATGTCCTCCGGCGTACGTCCGCCCAGTCGTCGCGGCCAGGTCGCGAGCGGCGCCGCCTCGACCAACTGGCCCAGCCACCAGGACCGTTCGCCTCGCCCGGCGGGAGCCTTCGGCACCACACCGTCCCGCTCCATGCCCGGGTCGCACTCGTGCGGTGCCTCGACCACGATGGTGGGGGTGCCCTGGGTGCGGTCGACGGCCACGCAGGAACCCGCTCGGGCCGCCATCCGCGCGGCGAGCGCCGATTCCGGCAGTGCGGACAGCAACTCCGCCGCCGTCGCACGTACGTTGCGGCTCCGGTCGGCGAGTGCCTGTTCCAGGAAAGGCTCGTCGGCCGCGCCCAGCTTCGACCGCAGTGAGTCGAGGAACATCAGCCGGTCCTCGGCCCGCTCGGTCGCCCATGTCGTGGTGAGCAGCTCGCGGGCGGCCGCCGGCTGCCGGGTCCGTATCGCCGTAAGCAGCGCGACCCGCTCGGCGAACAGGCCTTCCTGCCAGAGCAGTTGTATGCTCCCCGGCTCTTGGCTCCCTTCGAGCGGGGGGACACCCATGGGCTCAGCGGGGTCCGGGAGCGCCGTACCGCCGCCCGGCGTGGAGCGCAGTACGAAGCGCCAGTCCGGGTTCAGCCGTGCCAGCCACAGGGCGCGCGGCCCGGCGAAGGTCAGCGCGGCCGGGCGTAGATCCGTACGGCCCCGGGCCGCGTCCAGGAGAGCGGGCAGGGCTTGCGGGGGTGCCGCGAAGCCGCGCGCATTGGCCAGGGCGAGCCACTGCGGCAGCAGTTCCATGAGGTCCGGTGCCGTCCCTCTGCGGCCGCTGCCCCCGGTGCCGGGCCGGTCCGTCAGCAGCAGCGTGAGTCTGTGTGCGGCAGCGGGTGGCAGGGGCGGGCGTGGATCCGGCGCCGCCTGCTCGGGTCGGGCCGCTGCCCGCGCTGGCCGCACCCCGGCCCGCCGCCGCAAGGTCTCCACGGCGGCCGCGTCCAGCAAAGCCATCGGTGCGTCCTGTCCCGGCCCGCACCCTGGAGGCGTTCGCCGCTCGGTCCCGAGCAGCGCCACCGTGACGAGGTCCTCCCAGGAGCCCCCGACGGGCGCGCCCGCTGGAACAGAGGTCGTGTTCATGAGCGTCGGCATCCTTTCCGTAGGGAGGTGGGTGGTCAGCACAGCGACACCGCCTCTCCCGGGCCCTGCGGCCAGGCCGTCAGCGGAGTGAAGCCGTGGTGGCCGCACTCGCCGAAAACGGTGACGGGAGCGCCGCCGGAGAGAGCGGCGAGGCGCCACAGGCCGGGGAGGGAGTGGCGTGCAGGGGCGATGGGCAGGGCCAGGTCACCGTCGGCATCGGCCAGTTGCCAGCGGGGTGCGACCGCGGTTGTGTCGCCGTCCGGGGTCGGTATGACCCGGTCCAGGGTGACGGGGTAGGAGTCGAGCCAGGGATCGGCCCGCAGAGCATCGCCGTAGCGGGACGCCGCCTGGGGTGTGGAGACTCCCGGTGGCCGTGTGGTGGTGGGGGTCGGTGGTGTGAACTGTTCGCCGAGGGCTGCTCGTAGCTGCCCGGCGCCGGCATACGCGGACAGCTCCGCCTCGAAGGCCAGCCCGACGGGCAGAGCCAGTTCCGGTGCGCGGCCGGTGGCTCCGTAGGAGAGGAGCAGCGCGGTGCGGCCGGACTCCGATCCGTGCAGCCAGATCCTGCGTGTGGTGAGACGGCTGTCCGCCGTGTCGTACTGAGCCAGGACCAGCCAGTGGTCACGCACCGGCGGGCCGTCCGCCGAACCGGGCAGCCCGATCCGGGAACGGACCGTCATGGCAAGACCGTCCGGCAGACGCTCGCGCCGCAGCCAGCCCTGATCGAGGAGGTGCAGCAGCGCGCACTCCTCCAGAAGCCGCACCGGCCAGCCCGGGCCGGACGACGGGATCGCCCCCAACTCCCGCACCCGCGCGGCCAGTCCAGGTGCCTGCGCGTCGACCATCCGGGCCGCCGTCTCCTCCCACTGCCCGTACCCGGCCTGCTCGGCTCCGGCGAGGCCGCCCCGCAGCAGATCCGCCAGCCGCTGCTCCAACTCCGCCGCGCCCGCCGTGATCCGCTCGGCCCGCCGCTCCGCCCGGCGCCGCGCACCCTCCGGATCACCCGACGAGGCCGTCCCAGATGCCCCGCCCGTCGTCGTCGCCCTCCCCGCCGCGCGCTGTTGTCTCCCGGCTATCCACTGCTCCGCCCAGTCCGGCGCATGCCCCCGCGGCACCGTGCCCTCCTCGCCCGCCCAGAGCAGCAGCAGCCCGAGCGCGTGCTTGCACGGGAACTTGCGGCTGGGGCAACTGCACTTGTACGCGGGCCCGGTGGAGTCCGCGATATCGATGACCGTCTGATACGGCTTGCTGCCACTTCCCGCGCACAGTCCCCATACCGTCCCCTCGTCAGAACTGCCTGCCTCCGACCACGGCCCGGTCGCGCCGAGCTTGCTTCCCGCTTTGCGTGACGCTGCGTCAGGCGCCAGTGCCAGCACCTGATCCGCAGTCCAGCGCACCCCCTGCTGAGTCATGTCATCGAAGGTAGGTCCCACCACTGACAATCGACTCTCGCGAGGGCGTTTGTGCAGGTCAGATCGCATTGTCAGTGGCGTGGTGCACGGTGGAACCAGTCCGAACCGGCCGATCGAACCAACCGATCGAACCGGCCGAGCTGGAGGGGGACCTAGCCATGTCTGTGTCCGTTGAGCCGAGTGAGTCGACGTCCGTCAATCCGCCCGCGGGAGCGGCCCCGCACAACGCGGGCGAGGTGCTGCGGCCGCACGCCGAGGACGCCTTCGCAGCCGAACTCGCCGCGCTGGCCGCGCAGGACGACCGGCCCCGCCCGGCCCGCTGGCGGCTCTCGCCGTGGGCCGTGGCCACCTATCTGCAAGGTGGCACGCTGCCGGACGGCACAGTGATCACACCCAAATATGTGGGACCGCGCCGCATCGTCGAGGTCGCTGTCACCACGCTCGCCACCGACCGTGCGCTGCTCCTTCTCGGCGTGCCCGGCACCGCGAAGACCTGGGTGTCCGAGCACCTGGCCGCGGCGGTCAGCGGCGACTCCACGCTGCTGGTACAGGGCACGGCCGGCACACCCGAGGAGGCGATCCGGTACGGCTGGAACTACGCGGAGTTGCTCGCGCACGGGCCGAGCCGGGCCGCCCTGGTGCCGAGTCCGGTCATGCGCGCCATGGCGGAGGGGATGACGGCGCGGATCGAGGAGCTGACCCGTATCCCGGCCGACGTACAGGACACGCTCATCACGATCCTGTCGGAAAAGACGCTGCCGATACCGGAGTTGGGCTCGGAGGTGCAGGCCGTCCGCGGTTTCAACGTGATCGCCACGGCCAACGACCGCGACCGCGGGGTCAACGAGCTGTCGAGCGCACTGCGCCGCCGATTCAACACGGTGGTGCTGCCGCTGCCGGAGAGCGCCGACGCCGAGGTGGACATCGTCTCGCGCCGTGTCGACCAGCTCGGCCGCTCCCTCGACCTGCCCGCAGCGCCCGACGGCATCGACGAGATCCGCCGCGTCGTGACCGTCTTCCGCGAGCTGCGTGACGGAGTCACGGCCGACGGGCGTACGAAACTGAAGTCACCGAGCGGCACGCTGTCCACCGCCGAGGCGATCTCCGTCGTCACCAGCGGGCTTGCGCTGGCAGCCCACTTCGGCGACGGCGTTCTGCGGGCGAGTGACGTCGCCGCCGGCATCCTCGGCGCCGTCGTCCGCGACCCGGCGGCCGACCGCGTCATCTGGCAGGAGTACCTGGAAGCGGTAGTCCGCGAGCGGGACGGCTGGAAGGACTTCTACCGAGCCTGCCGGGAGGTGAGCGTATGAGCGAAGTCCGGGGGGAGAGTGCCGGGCACGTCGACACTGAGGGGGATCTTGTGACGGGCGTCGACAGGCCGCCATCCGGGAGAGGGGCACCCGGCTACGGGCCACTGCTGCTCGGCGTACGGCATCACGGGCCGGGGTCCGCGCGGGCCGTGCGGGCCGCACTGGAGGCAGCGGCTCCGCGGGTCGTGCTGATCGAGGGGCCACCGGAGGCCGACGATCTCATCCCGCTCGCGGCCGACCAGGGCATGCGTCCCCCGGTCGCCCTCCTCGCCCACGTCGTGGACGAGCCCGGCCGCTCGGCCTTCTGGCCACTGGCCGAGTTCTCTCCGGAGTGGGTGGCCATCCGTTGGGCGTTGGATCACGGGGTTCCGGCCCGGTTCATCGACCTTCCGGCGACCCACACGCTGGCCTGGGGGCATGAAGAGGACTCCTCGGAGGACGGGGAGGAGGTCGCCTCGGAAGCCGTCCGTGTCGACCCTCTCGCCGTGCTGGCCGAGACCGCCGGTTATGACGATCCCGAGCGGTGGTGGGAGGACGTGGTCGAGCACCGTGGCGGGGCGGGAGGCGATCCGTTCGCGCCGTTCGCCGCGCTCGGCGAGGCGATGGGGGCGCTGCGCGAGGCGTACGGGGTCGGTGGGCATGAGCGGGATCTGCTGCGCGAGGCCCACATGCGGCTCCAGATGCGTTCCGCGCAGCGGGAGTTCGGGGACGAGGTGGCCGTGGTGTGCGGGGCCTGGCATGTCCCCGCACTGCGGCAGAGGACCACCGTCGGCGCCGACCGGGCGTTGCTCAAGGGGCTGCCCAAGGCCAAGACCGACATGACCTGGGTTCCGTGGACGCATCGCCGGCTTTCCCGGGTCAGCGGGTACGGGGCGGGTATCGACTCGCCGGGTTGGTACGGGCATCTGTTCGGCGCCCCCGACCGCCCGGTCGAGCGCTGGATGACGAAGGTCGCCCGGCTGTTGCGCGACGAGGACCGGATGGTCTCGTCCGCGCACGTCATCGAGGCGGTGCGGCTGGCCGACACGCTCGCCGCGATGCGCGGCCGCCCGCTGCCCGGGCTGACCGAGACCACCGATGCCGTACGAGCCGTGATGTGCGAGGGCTCGGACGTGCCGCTGGCGCTCGTGCGGGACCGGCTCGTGGTCGGGGACGTGATGGGGGAGGTGCCGGAATCCGCACCTGCGGTGCCGTTGCAGCGCGACCTCGCGCGGCTTCAGCGGAGTCTGCGGCTCAAACCGGAGGCGGCGGAGCGGGAGTTGGAGCTCGACCTGCGCAAGGAGACCGACGCCGGGCGGAGCAGACTCCTGCACCGACTGCGGCTGCTGGCCATCGGCTGGGGCGAGCCCGTCGCGTCGCGCGGCAGCACCGGAACCTTCCGTGAGACTTGGCGGTTGCGCTGGGAGCCCGAGCTGTCCGTGCGGGTCGCCGAGGCCGGGGTGTGGGGGACGACCGTGCTGTCCGCCGCGACCGCCAAGGCCGACGCGGACGCGATCGGCGCGGCCTCCCTGGCCGACGTCACAGCACTGGCCGAGCGCTGTCTCCTCGCCGAACTCCCGGACGCACTGCCCGTGGTCATGCGAGTGCTCGCCGACCGGGCGGCCCTCGACGCCGATGTCGGACACCTCGCCCAGGCTCTGCCCGCACTGGTCCGTTCCCTGCGGTACGGCGATGTACGCGGCACCGACACACACGCCCTCAACGACGTCGCGGCGGGCCTCGCCGAGCGGATCTTCGTAGGACTCCCGCCGGCCTGCGCGGCTCTCGACCCCGACGCCGCCGAGGAGATGCGGCGCCATGTGGACGCGGTGCAGGGGGCGGTGGGGCTGCTGGCGGGGGCGGGCGGCGTCGCGTCATCTGACGCCGCCGTGTCACCCGACTCGGGCGTGTCACCCGGCCCTGGCGTGTCACCTGACCCTGGCGTGTCACCCGGCCCTGGCGTGTCCTCCGACCCTGGCTTGTCCTCCGACGTCAGACCCTCGTTCGACGGCAGGCCGTCATCCGGGGGCATCCGCCGCCGCTGGCAATCCGTGCTTCGGGTGCTGGCAGGGCGGGACACCGTGCCAGGGGTGATCCGCGGGCGGGCCGTACGACTGCTGCTGGACGAGGGTGAGTTGGCGCAGGACGAGGCCGCCCGGCTCATGGGGCTCGTGCTCTCGCCGGGGACGACGCCGGGGGACGCCGCCGCGTGGATCGAGGGGTTCGTCGGGGGTGGCTCCGGGAGCGGAATGCTGCTCCTGCACGACGAGCGGCTGCTCGGGCTGGTGGACGCGTGGCTGACCGGAGTGCCGGCGGAGGCGTTCACCGATGTGCTGCCTCTGCTGCGGCGGACGTTCTCGGCGTACGAGGCCGGAGTGCGCAGGACCTTGGGCGAGCTGATCAGGCGTGGCCCAGGGGCAAGGGGCAGCGCCACGGTCACGGCCTCCGGGATACCCGGGTTCGCTCCCGAGCTCGACCCCGAGCGCGCGGACGCCGTACTGCCGGTGCTGCGGCTGCTGCTCGGGCTGGACGAAGGCGACGGCGGGGGCGACGACGGCGACGGCTCAGCCGGCGACCGCGTGAGTGACGACAACTACCTTGTGGAGGTGGCCCGATGACCGCATCGGTGGACGCGACCGACGGGGTCGCTGGGACCGGCGTGACCGGCGTGACCGACACGACCGGCGCTGCGGGCGAGCGGCTGCGGCGCTGGCGGCTCGTGCTGGGGGGCGACGAGGCTGACGGCACCGGATGTGCTCTCACCGGGCAGGACGCAGCGATGGACGGGGCGCTCGGCGCGTTGTACGGGAAAGGGGGCAAGGGGCAGCCGGGGCGGGACCGTTCGGCGGGGCTCGGGGCGTCCGCGCCGTCCGTAGCGCGCTGGCTCGGGGACATCCGGACGTACTTCCCGTCGTCCGTCGTCCAGATCATGCAGCGGGACGCCATGGACAGGCTCGGGCTGTCCGCCCTTCTGCTGGAGCCCGAGATGCTGGAGGCGGTGGAGGCCGACGTCCACCTAGTGGGCACCCTCCTCTCCCTCAACAAGGCGATGCCGGAGACGACCAAGGAGACCGCGCGGGCCGTCGTACGGAAGGTGGTCGAGGACCTGGAGAAGCGGCTCGCCACCCGTACGCGGGCCACGCTCACCGGCGCTCTCGACCGCAGCGCCCGGATCAGCAGGCCCCGCCACCACGACATCGACTGGAACCGCACCATCGCGGCGAACCTGAAGCACTACCTGCCCGAGTACCGCACGATCGTGCCCGAGCGGCTGATCGGCTACGGGCGGGCGTCGCAGTCCGTGAAGAAGGAGGTCATCCTCTGTATCGACCAGTCGGGGTCGATGGCGGCCTCCGTGGTCTATGCCTCCGTCTTCGGCGCCGTCCTCGCGTCCATGCGGTCCATCGCCACCCGGCTCGTCGTCTTCGACACGGCTGTCGTCGACCTCACCGACCAGCTCGACGACCCGGTCGACGTCCTCTTCGGCACGCAACTCGGTGGGGGTACGGACATCAACAGGGCGCTCGCGTACTGCCAGTCGCAGATCACCCGGCCCGCCGACACGGTCGTCGTGCTCATCAGCGACCTCTACGAAGGGGGGATACGGAACGAGATGCTCAAGCGGGTCGCGGCGATGAAGGCGTCGGGGGTGCAGTTCGTGACGCTGCTCGCGCTGTCCGACGAGGGGGCACCGGCGTACGACCGTGAGCACGCGGCGGCCCTCGCGGCACTGGACGCACCGGCGTTCGCCTGCACACCCGATCTGTTTCCCGAGGTGATGGCGGCGGCTGTCGAGAAGCGTCCGTTGCCAATACCGGACACCAGGTGAGGAGAGCCTCCCCCTGCGCACCCCGCGCCCCTCGGCAATCCCACCGGCAATCCGACCGGCGTACCGGACCACCGGTCGGCCGTCGGCAACGGTGGGTCGCGCCACGGTGACGCGCATGCCGTCACTGCTCACCACCGGATGCCGCTGCGGTTCGTGCCCGGCGCGTCCGCTTCCGCGGCGGTGACCGTGGTCGAGGCCCGGGACAGGTACCCGGACATTCCCGTTTTCCCCGGCTGGACAGCCCCCTCCTGCTCAGCCCCGTTTTGACCAGCGGTACAGGTCTGCCCGCTGTCCGGGCCCCTCCGATCACCAGGTGGAG
This sequence comes from Streptomyces sp. NPDC087263, assembly GCF_044744645.1. Taxonomy (NCBI): domain Bacteria; kingdom Bacillati; phylum Actinomycetota; class Actinomycetes; order Kitasatosporales; family Streptomycetaceae; genus Streptomyces; species Streptomyces sp. NPDC087263. Next base: position 124,241 of record NZ_JBIUYT010000010.1, on the reverse strand, counting down.
GCAGCGGCCGCCGCCGTGGGACGGAGCGGCGACCTGCGGCGAAGGCGTCGTACGGAGGGACTGACTCCGTGGGTCGATGAACCCGGACGGCCGAAGCCCTCGGCCCGTCCGGACCGGAAGTCCGGGGAAGGGCCGGTTGGTCCCCATTGGGGTGGGGACCGATGGCCCTGGTCCCCCTCCGGGGCTGTTCAGAGGGCCTCACCGGGCAAACCCCAGCCCGGTGAGGCCCTGCCCCGCCCCGCTCTGTGACAGGTATCACCGCTCAGGTGTGACCTGCGATTTAGGGACCCGCGTCCGGCGGCGATAACCTGCGAGACGGACATGCCGCGCGCTCGGACACCGTGTGCGCCACCCTTGTGACAGCGGACGTCACGTTGCCCTTCGCGGCACGCCCACGGAGACAGCAGACCGCAGAGCGGCGAGATCACTGATAGGGACGGACGCGCGTGGACCTGTTCGAGTACCAGGCGAGGGACCTCTTCGCCAAGCACGGTGTACCGGTGCTGGCCGGTGAAGTCATCGACACGCCTGAGGCAGCCCGCGAGGCGACCGAGCGTCTTGGCGGCAAGTCCGTCATCAAGGCACAGGTGAAGGTCGGTGGCCGAGGCAAGGCCGGCGGCGTCAAGCTCGCCGCCACCCCGGACGAGGCCGTCGCCCGGGCGACGGACATCCTCGGCATGGACATCAAGGGCCACACGGTCCACAAGGTGATGATCGCCGAGACCGCGCCCGAGATCGTCGAGGAGTACTACGTCTCGTACCTCCTCGACCGCACCAACCGCACCTTCCTCGCCATGGCGTCCGTCCAGGGCGGCGTGGAGATCGAGGTCGTCGCGGAGGAGAACCCCGAGGCGCTCGCGAAGGTCCCGGTCGACGCCAACGAGGGCGTGAGCATCGAGAAGGCCCGCGAGATCGTCGCCCAGGCGAAGTTCCCGGCCGACGTCGCCGAGCAGGTCGCCGAGATCCTCGTGACCCTGTGGGACACCTTCATCAAGGAGGACGCCCTCCTGGTCGAGGTCAACCCGCTGGCCAAGGTCGCCTCCGGCAAGGTCATCGCCCTCGACGGCAAGGTGTCCCTGGACGAGAACGCGGAGTTCCGCCAGCCGGACCACGCCGCGCTCGAGGACAAGGAGTCGGCCAACCCGCTCGAGGCCGCCGCCAAGGCGAAGAACCTCAACTACGTCAAGCTCGACGGCGAGGTCGGCATCATCGGCAACGGCGCGGGTCTGGTCATGTCGACCCTCGACGTCGTCGCGTACGCCGGTGAGAACCACGGCGGCGTGAAGCCGGCCAACTTCCTCGACATCGGCGGCGGCGCGTCCGCGGCCGTGATGGCGAACGGCCTGGAGATCATCCTCGGCGACCCGGACGTCAAGTCCGTCTTCGTCAACGTCTTCGGTGGCATCACCGCCTGTGACGAGGTCGCCAACGGCATCGTCCAGGCCCTCCAGCTGCTCAAGGACAAGGGCGAGGAAGTCACCAAGCCCCTCGTCGTGCGCCTCGACGGCAACAACGCCGAGCTGGGTCGCAAGATCCTGTCGGACGCCAACCACCCGCTCGTGCAGCGCGTGGACACCATGGACGGCGCGGCCGACAAGGCCGCCGAGCTCGCGGCTGCGAAGTAAGGGACGAGGGAAACAACCGCCATGGCTATCTTCCTCAACAAGGACAGCAAGGTCATCGTCCAGGGCATGACCGGTGCCACGGGCATGAAGCACACCAAGCTCATGCTGGCCGACGGCACGAACATCGTCGGCGGCGTCAACCCGCGCAAGGCGGGCACGTCGGTCGACATCGACGGTACCGAGATCGCGGTGTTCGGCACGGTCGCCGAGGCGATCGAGAAGACGGGCGCGAACGTATCCGTCCTCTTCGTACCGCCGGCCTTCGCCAAGGCCGCCGTCGTCGAGGCCATCGACGCCGAGATCCCCCTCGCGGTCGTCATCACCGAGGGCATCGCCGTCCACGACTCCGCCGCCTTCTGGGCGTACGCGAAGTCGAAGGGCAACAAGACCCGCATCATCGGCCCGAACTGTCCCGGTCTCATCACCCCGGGCCAGTCGAACGCCGGCATCATCCCGGGCGACATCACGAAGCCGGGCCGCATCGGCCTCGTCTCGAAGTCCGGCACGCTGACGTACCAGATGATGTACGAGCTTCGTGACATCGGCTTCTCGTCGGCGGTGGGCATCGGTGGCGACCCCGTCATCGGCACCACCCACATCGACGCTCTGGCGGCCTTCGAGGCCGACCCCGACACCGACCTGATCGTGATGATCGGTGAGATCGGTGGCGACGCCGAGGAGCGTGCCGCGGACTACATCGCGAAGAACGTGACGAAGCCGGTCGTCGGTTACGTCGCCGGCTTCACCGCGCCCGAGGGCAAGACCATGGGCCACGCCGGCGCCATCGTCTCCGGCTCCTCCGGCACGGCCGCCGCGAAGCAGGAGGCCCTCGAGGCCGCCGGCGTCAAGGTCGGCAAGACGCCGACCGAGACGGCGAAGCTGGCCCGCGAGATCCTCAACGGCTGAGTTTCCCTGGCCGAACGCACGGACGGGCCCGCACCCCCTCACCGGGGTGCGGGCCCGTCCGCGTACTCGCCAGGCCTCCGGTAACCCGCACCCGCCGGTCCTCCGGTAACCCGCACCCGCCGGTCCTCCGGTAACCCGCACCCGCCGGGCCTCCGGCAATCCGCAGTCGCCAGCCCTCCGGTAACCCGCACCCGGCAGGCCTGCGGCAACCCGCACTCAGCGGCCTCCAGCAACCCGTTCTCAGCGGGTCTCCGGCACCAGCCTCTCCGGGCCGCTCACCGTCTGGGACTTGAGGAAGACGTGCAGTTCCAGCTGCTCGTCGGAGAGCGGGCCCGGGGCGGCGCGGGGTGGCAGACCGCGGACTTGCGCGCCGGGGGCCATGGGGGGCTCGTAGTGGTCGGCGGCCGTGTGCAGGGTCAGCGAGGTGGCGCCGACGAGCAGCACCGTGAAGGCGATGGCGGCGCGCGTCCAGGTGCGGGCACGGTGTTCGCTGCCGTAGCGGACGGAACGCGGTTTCGCCGCGCGCAGCCGCTCCGTGGTGGCGAGTACGGTCAGCCGCCGGTGCAGTTCGTCGGGCGCGGCCAGCTCCGGCAGCCGCGCGGCGACGGCCTCGCGCGCGTGCAGCAGCCGGTTGGCCGTCGCGGGTGTGCTCGCCTCCGTCTCGGCCGCGGTGTCCGGCAGGTCGAGGCCGATCCCGTCGTACAGCAGCAGTGTCCGCCGGTAGATCGGCGGCAGCTTCAGGAATACGTCGAGCAGCGCGCGGTCCGCCGGATCGGCCGGGGGCGCCTCCGGGTGCCGGTGCCCGGGGCGCAGCCGGTGCCAGGGGGAGAGCGCGTGTTCGTACGCCGTTGCGCGCACCCACCCGGCCGGATCCCGGTCCACGGCCACCTCGGGCCAGCGGTGCCAGGCCAGTTGGAAGGCCCGCTCCACGGACTCGCGCGCCAGCTCGCGCCGGCCGGTGAGCAGGTAGGTCTGCCGTACGAGGGCGGGAGTGCAGAACGCGTAGAGGGCGTCGAAGGCCTGAGGGGGCGTCAGGGGAGGGGGCGGGGGAGGCAGGGGGTCGGGTTCCCTCTCCCTCTCCCTCTCCCTCTCACTCTCGCCTTGGCTCTCGCCTCCGCGCTCGGGTGCGGCTTCGGCTTCGGCCTCGGTGACCGGCTCCTGACGGGTGGTCACGTCTGTCCCGGCCTCGGCCTCGGTCCCGGGCCCGGGCCCGGCCTCGTCCTCGACGTCGGCGGGCGTGGCCTGATCCGGCGCGGTCAGCAGTCTCGCGTACGCTCCCCGTTTGCGGCCCCGCGGCGCCGTCCGGCCGGTTTCCCACGAGCGCACCGTCTCGCGGGTGACGCCCAATTTGGCCGCAACGTCGGCCTGGCTCAGCGACTTGGCCTCGCGCAGGCGGCGGCGTTCCTTGGGGGATGGCAGCGGGGGCGCGGGGCTCTGTGTCAGCTCGGACTCCACAGCGCGCCCCTTCGTACGAAAAAGTACATAACCGTATATTGAGCGACACATCCAAGGTTCGCCTGTTACGACGAGAAAGCGCGTGTCGTTGGGAGCATGACGGGCGTGACCCAAATGACCGACCGCAGGCTGTCGTTGTCGCCCCTGCTCACCCGGATGCGTGAGCGATCCCCCGGACTGGCCGCCAGCCTCCTGGGTGGTGTCCTCGCGGCGGGGCTTGGACTGGGCTCGTTCGCCGTCCTCGTCATCGTGCTGTGGATCAGCTCCCCGTACCCCGACAGCGGACCGGGCGGCGCGCTGCACGTGGCCGCGGCCCTCTGGCTGCTGGCCCACGGCGTCGAACTCGTCCGCACCGACACGCTCTCCGGAACGCCCATGCCGGTGGGTGTCACACCGCTGCTCCTCGTCGTGCTGCCGGTGTGGTTGCTGCACCGGGCGGGACGCGACGCGGCTGATGAGGAGTCAGAAGCCGTGCCCCGTACGGCGTGGGTGGGTGTCGTCGCCGGCTATCTGTCCGTCGGCGGGGCCGCCGCGCTGTACGCCTCGGGCGGGGAGCTGCGGCCCTCCTGGGTGTGGACCGCCGTATGCCTGCCGCTGCTTGCCGCGGGCGCGGCGGGGGCGGGGGTGTGGACGGCGTACGGGCATCCGCGTGAGCCCGTGCCCGGGTGGGTGCGCCGGGTGCTTGACGGCCTGCCCCCGGGCGTACGCCGCCACGTCGATGCCCACGCGTTCGCGCCCGACGGTCGTCGCTTCCTCGGCGGCGTGGCGCGGGCCGCCGGAGCCGGGGTGGCGGTGCTGGTCGGGGGAGGGGCGTTGCTCGTGGCCGTGTCGTTGGTGTGGCACGGGGGTGCGGCCCGCGGTTCCTTCCTTCAGCTCACCGAGGTGTGGTCGGGGCGGTTCGCCGTACTGCTGTTGTGCGTGGCGCTGGTGCCGAACGCCGCGGTGTGGGGGGCGTCGTACGGGCTCGGGCCCGGGGTGGTCCTGGGGGCGGGGCAGGTGGCGGGGCCGTTGTCCTCGGCGGCGCCCGGTCCGCTGCTGCCGGCCTTTCCGCTGTTGGCCGCGGTGCCGGGGGCGGGGGCGCCGTCGGGCTGGGTGAGCTTGGCGAGCGGGGTGGTGCCGGTGGCCGCGGGGGTGACGGTGGCGTGGCTGGTGGTGGCTTCGGCGGTGCCGGGGGGTGGGGACGGGAGTGCGGTGGTGTGGTCCCGGGGGCGGGCCGTTTGCGGTGTGGTGGTCGCGGGTGGGTTGTGCGGGGGTGTGTTTGCGGTGCTGGCCGGGATGGCCGGGGGGGCGCTCGGTGTGGCGGGGCTGGCCCATTTCGGGCCGGTGTGGTGGCAGGTGGGGGGTGCCGTGGTGGTCTGGGTGGTTGGGGTGGGGGTTCCTGTGGTGGTGGGGGTGCGCGGGTGGCGGGTTCGGGTGAGGCGGGTGCCTCGGGTGCGGGTGCCGAGGTTGTGGTTGCCGTCATGGGGCTCGTGGGGCTCGTGGAGCTCGCGGGGCGAGAGGGGGGTGGAGTCTCCGGGGCAGGTACCGGAGCAGGCCGAGGGCCCGGCGCAGGCTCAGGCCCAGGTCCAGACCCAGACCCAAGGGCAGGACTCCGGCTTTGACGAGCTGTATGACCTTCTGCCGTCCGACAGCGTGGGGTCTCCGTGGCACGAGGACGTGGCCCGTGAGGCCCGCTGGGCGGCGCTCAAAGAGGCGTCCGCTCCTGTGGAGCCGGGGGAGCCGGGTGAGCCAGGGGAGCAGGGGGAGCCGGGGTGAGGGTGGAGTTTTTCGCCCCCGCCGCCCCTACCCGTCCCGTACCGGGGGCTGCCGCCCCCAGACCCCCCGCTGTCGGCCTGAACGGCCTCGTCCTCAAACGCCGGACGGGCTGGAGATAGCCTTTCCGGCGTTCGAGATGGGGAGCATGGGGCGCTCACCCCTGTGCAGCCAGCCTGCCGCATCCGCCCCGCGTCTACCCCTGCGTCCCCAGGATCCCCCGCAGATTCTTCGGCAGAAGGTCGTTGCAGGACTGCTTTGCGACGTTGGTGAGGGCGTCGTTGGTGCAGGCGTAGTAGTCGCTGTAGACGAGTTGGGCGGCGAAGCCGGCGGCGACCATGGCGATGGCCAGGGACGCGGTGACCAGGCCGCTCACCGCGGCGGACTTCTGGGGGCGGGCGTTCGCCTGTTCGGACGCCGGGCTGTCCGGGTCCGGGGTGCGGGGCTTGGCGCGCAGGGCGCTGATGCTCCAGTAGAGGGCGAGCGCGCCGAGCAGCAGGGCGACGTACGGCCAGTTGAAGAGGGCGAAGAAGAAGGCCCACATACCGGAGAGCAGCGCGTACCGTGCGCGGCGCTGGGCCGGGTCCGTCGGGTCCCAGCGCGTACCGGTGCCCGGACCACTGCCGGGCCCGTCCGGACTGTCCTGGCCTTGACCCTGACCTTGCCCCTGCGGCGTACCGGGGCGGTCGCCGAAACCGCGGCCGCTGGACGGACCGGGCTGGCGGTCGCTCCACTGGCTGCCCCAGGGGGACGGCCCCGCGGGCCCGCCGGACTCACCGTGCTCGCCCGAACCCTCCGAACCCTCCGAGCCCGTCGAACCCTCCGAGCCCTGCCCGTTCGCCGGCCGCCGCGGCTGCCACGGCCGGTCGGGCGTCCCCTCCGGTGGCGGCGCGAACGGATTGTCGTCCGAGCCCGAGGAGGTCGAACCGGGGGAGGCTGAGCCCGAGGAGCTTGAGCCCGAAGAGCCTGAGCCCGAGGAGCTTGAACCCGAAGAGCCTGAGCCCGAGGAGCTTGAACCCGAGGAGCTTGAACCGGAAGAGGTCGAGCCCGAAGAGCCTGAACCCGAAGGGGTCGAGCCCGCAGGAGGCGTGTCCTGGCCCTGTCCGCCCGAGACTCCGTTCCCGTCGGCCGAGCCCCGTTCACCAGCAGGGCCGGAATCGGGCGTGTCCCCGCCTTCCCGTGGCGGCACAGGCGAAGGGCGCCGCTCGCGCAGCAGGAGCGGAGGGAGTCGGAGACTGCGGTCCGGCATCAGGTGTGCGTCTTCCCCTTGGTGGTGATGGCGGGCTCGTGCCCCGTGCGACAAGTGCCCGGGACCGGGGTCCCGGGACTTCGTAACAGCAGGGCCGGAGCCCAAGTACGCGTGCCCGGAACAACCGCCCCGGACCCACACGTACCCACCTCAGATCAACGCCCCACGCGCGCAAGGCGTTCCCCGCGCCGGACGGTGGTCCCAGATGGATCCTCCCCAGACGCTACCTTCCGGCCACGCCCCCGTCCCGTGGGGGCCGCCCGGTGTGCCGGTATCGTTGCTGACGGTCGGCCGCTTCGTAGGCTTCCCCGTATCCCGGGGCGCGATGCATTCGTACGAATGTACATACGCATGTGCAAGCGTGAATGTGTGCGTGTGAACGCATGGAACGAGCCTGGACGTGTCGGCCGCGCAAACGCTCCCCCGAGAAAGGGCCCCACTGTGGCCGCCAAGCCCGTGGCCAAGCGCCTTGTCGTGCTGGTCTCCGGATCAGGTACGAATCTGCAGGCACTGCTCGACGCCATCGCGGAGGCGGGGGCAGAGGCGTACGGGGCCGAGATCGTGGCCGTCGGCGCCGACCGGGACGGTATCGAGGGGCTCGCGCGAGCCGAGCGGGCCGGGCTGCCGACCTTCGTGAGCCGTGTCAAGGACCACGACACCCGTGACGAGTGGGACGCGGCGCTCGCCGAGGCGACCGCCGCCCACGAGCCCGACCTCGTGATCTCCGCCGGGTTCATGAAGATCGTGGGGAAGGAGTTCCTCGCGCGGTTCGGCGGACGGTTCGTCAACACGCACCCGGCCCTGCTGCCCAGTTTTCCCGGTGCCCATGGTGTCCGCGACGCGCTCGCGTACGGAGCCCGGGTCACCGGATGCACCGTCCACTTCGTCGACGACGGCGTCGACACCGGCCCGATCATCGCTCAGGGCGTGGTCGAGATCCGGGACGAGGACGACGAGAGCGCTCTGCACGAGCGCATCAAGGAAGTCGAGCGAAGGCTGCTCGTCGATGTCGTGGGGCGGCTCGCCCGCAACGGCTATCGCATTGAGGGACGAAAGGTAGTTATCCAGTGACCGCCACCGCCGAGAGCAACAAGCGGGCCATCCGACGCGCGCTTGTCAGCGTGTACGACAAGACCGGCCTCGAAGACCTGGCGCGCGGGCTGCACGAGGCCGGTGTCGAGCTCGTCTCCACCGGCTCGACCGCGTCGAAGATCGCCGCCGCGGGTGTTCCCGTCACCAAGGTCGAGGAGCTGACCGGCTTCCCCGAGTGTCTGGACGGCCGCGTCAAGACACTGCACCCGAAGGTCCACGCCGGCATCCTCGCCGACCTGCGCCTCCCCGACCACCGGCGTCAGCTGGAAGAGCTCGGCGTCGAGCCGTTCGACCTCGTCGTCGTCAACCTCTACCCGTTCCGCGAGACCGTCGCCTCGGGTGCGACGCCCGACGAGTGCGTCGAGCAGATCGACATCGGCGGTCCTTCGATGGTTCGTGCCGCCGCGAAGAACCACCCGTCCGTGGCCGTCGTCACCAGCCCCGCCCGGTACGGGGACGTCCTCGGGGCGGTCAAGAACGGCGGCTTCGACCTCACCACCCGCAAGCGGCTCGCGGCCGAAGCCTTCCAGCACACGGCCGCGTACGACGTGGCGGTGGCGAGCTGGTTCGCGGCCGACTACGCGGCCGCCGACGACAGCGGCTTCCCCGACTTCCTCGGTCACACCTACGAGCGCAAGAACACCCTGCGCTACGGCGAGAACCCGCACCAGGGCGCGGCCCTCTACGTCGACGGCACGGGTGGCCTCGCCGAGGCCGAGCAGCTGCACGGCAAGGAGATGTCGTACAACAACTTCACCGACACGGACGCCGCGCGCCGTGCCGCGTACGACCATGCCGAGCCCTGCGTCGCGATCATCAAGCACGCCAACCCCTGTGGAATCGCGGTCGGTTCGGATGTCGCCGAGGCGCACCGCAAGGCGCACGCCTGTGACCCGCTGTCCGCGTTCGGCGGGGTGATCGCCGTCAACCGGCCGGTCAGCAAGGAGTTGGCGGAGCAGGTCGCGGAGATCTTCACCGAGGTCATCGTCGCGCCCGGCTACGAGGACGGCGCACTTGAGGCGCTGGCCAAGAAGAAGAACATCCGGGTGCTCAAGGCCCTCGGCGGCCCGTCCAACCCGGTCGAGGTCAAGCCCATCGACGGCGGCGCGCTGCTCCAGGTCACCGACCGTCTCCAGGCGGACGGCGACGATCCCGCGAACTGGACCCTGGCGACCGGCGAGGCGCTCGACGACGCCGAGCTGGCCGAGCTGGCCTTCGCCTGGAAGGCCTGCCGGGCGGTCAAGTCCAACGCCATCCTGCTCGCCAAGGACGGCGCCTCGGTCGGCGTCGGCATGGGGCAGGTCAACCGCGTCGACTCCGCGAAGCTGGCGGTGGAGCGGGCGGGCGAGGAGCGGGCGCAGGGTTCGTACGCGGCGTCCGACGCGTTCTTCCCGTTCCCCGACGGCCTGGAGATCCTGACCACGGCCGGCGTCAAGGCCGTGGTCCAGCCCGGCGGTTCGGTCCGCGACGAGCTGGTCGTCGAGGCGGCGAAGAAGGCTGGCGTGACGATGTACTTCACGGGCACGCGACACTTCTTCCACTGATCGAGTCGCCGATCGAGTCGCTGATCGAGACGCCGATCGAGACGCGATCGAGAAGTACGGCTGATCCAAGCGTACGGCGGCCTCCGGCCCTCCCCCGAGGGGCCGGAGGCCGCCGTGTACGTCGGTCAGCAGGTGGCCAGGCCGGGGATCGGCTCGTAGTTGTTGCCGCCCGACACCTTGTTGGCGGGGAACCAGCCCCAGCCGCCGTCGGAGTAGACGTCGTCGCCCTGCGTCCACAGCCACCAGTTGTTCTTGGCATCCCCGACCGGCGCGTTCTCGCCGTACTGGACCTGGCAGACGAACCAGTTGTCGCCGGAGTAGAGGTAACCGGTGTCGGTTTCGTACACGCCGACCACGTCGCCCTGGTAGTTGTGGCAGTAACGCGCGGTGTACGTCTTGCCGAACGCCTGCTTCTGGCCCGCGTTTCCCCAACAGCCGTCCGCCGCCGCCGCGCTGCCCGGCGTCAGGGCGAGCGCGCCCGCCGCCAGTACCGCCGCCGCGCCGAGCGATGCGAGTGTGCGCTTCATGGTGTGTCCCTCCGGTCGTGCCACCCCCGTTGGTGGACATGACCACAGTGGCGGCGCGGGGCCGCGAGGGGTACCTCGGATGTCCGAGGGTCACTTCTTCCCCTGTGGGGTGTACTCCTTCAGGTAGTGAGCGACGCGGTCGGCGTACGTGCGGTAATTCGGGGGAACTCCGCCCGCGTCGTTCACTTTCTTGTACGAGGTCCGGTACGCGGCGGCGACCAGGACCCTCCGGTCGCCCGGCAGGCCCGAGTCCAGGCGTGGCGAGATCCAGCACAGGTACCGGCCCATCGCCGGGATGGACTCGGCGGGCGGGAAGGGCGGTTGGGGGACATCCGCCTCGGGGGTGCCGTCGGCGTTCATCCACCAGCGCAGCACGCTCGGGGTCCAACGCGCGATGCCGTACTCGTTGTTGGCGGGGTCGGCCAGGGCCGGGTCGAAGTCGCTCTCCACCTTCAGCATGGCGGCGATCAGGGACGGCGTGACGTCTCCGCGCGCGCAGTCGTGCGCCGTCTCGACGATCAGCAGGCGGTAGGCGGGCGGGATGCCCCGGTCGGTACGGAGATCGGCGGCGCCGTACGCGGCGGCGGTGACGTTCGTGGTCCCGCCGGTTCCCTGCGCGCCCTGGCTGTCGTCGGCCCAGGTGCTGATGCCGTACCCGAGTGCCGCGACGGCGATGGTGGCGAGGGCCGTCCCGCCGAGCACCAGCGCCGAGCGACGCCCGCGGCGCGCGAACAGGCGGGGCAGCCGCGACGCCCGTCCGCTCGTGCCGGCCGCCGCTTCCACGCGGCGCAGCAGCGTCTCCCCGTTGACCCGTTCCTGGTGCGTACGGGCCAGACAGTCCCGCACGATCTCCCGCCAGGCGTCGGGGAGTTGAGGAGAAAGGCGCAACTCGTCCGTGCCGCGCGCGTAGGCGACCGCCGCGTCCCGGCGGGCCGAGGAAGTGCCGCCGGGCAGCGGGTAGGAGCCGGTGAGCACGAGGTGAGCGAGGACGCCGAAGGCCCAGATGTCCGCCGACGGCCTGATCCGGCGGCCGCGTTCGCCGATCTCCGCCCACAGGAGCTCGGGCGGGGTGTAGTCGGGTGTGGAGAAGGCGGGCGTGTACGCGTGCGTGCCCTCCATCTCGGCGGCCATGTTGAAGTCGGCGAGCCGGGCCGAACCGTCCTTCATCAGCAGCACATTGGCCGGTTTCAGATCCCCGTGCACCCAGCCCGCCCGGTGCAGCTGGGCCAGCCCCTCGCAGATCTGCGCGAGCAGGCCGGGACCGTCGGCGGGGCGCGGCGTCCGCGACAGCAGCGAGGCCAGCGAGTCCTCCGCCTTCTCCAGTACGAGGACGGTGGCGCCGTCGATTCCGGGGTGGGCCGGGTCGTCGACCGTCAGGGTCTCGTAGAGGCGGATGAGGCGGGGCGCGGAGCGCAGTCGGCTGAGTAACTCCAGCTCGCGGTCGGCCAGTTCGCGCAGGTGGGTGAGCTGGCGCGGGGTGTGGGTGCCGGTGGAGAGGAACTTGAGCGCGGCCGTGTCGGGGAGTCCCGCCCGTGAGTCGGCGCGGCGTGCCTCGTACACGCTCCCGAACGCCCCCGTCGCGATCGGCTCCCGTACCTCCCAACTCCCCACCCGGTAGCCCTTGGGCACCGACACCGCGTACGGATCGCTCATTGGACACCTCCTGGCACGGGAGCCGTCAGGACGGTGAGATCGGACTCGAGGACGAGATCGAAGCGGAGGGCCAGGGAGACGAGGGACTCCTTCTTGCCGTTGAGGCGGGGGCCGGTGTCGGCGGTGTCGGGGCCGGGTTTGAGGCGGAGCTTGACGGCCAGGTAGTCGATGTTCCACTGGACGTTGGCGCGGCCGGCCGAGGGCCAGATGGGGCGCAGCCGGTCCACGACCTGGTCGACCGTGGGGATCGGGGCGTGCGGTTCGCCGCGCAGCCGCGGTTCGCACAGGGCGGCGAGGACCGCGAAGTAGCGCTTGGTGCGGTCCACGGAGAAGGCGGGCGTGGTGGTCGCGCCGTCGAGGGCGCCGGGCGAGCGGAGATAGTCGTGGCGGGGCGCCCACACCTCGAGGGGCAGCAGGTCACCCGCCGCGGGCAGCACGATCCGGGAGAACTCGAAGGGGACGGGAGCGTCCAGGCGCCCCGGGCCGACCTTGATGTGCTCGCCCGCGCCCTCCGGGTTCTCGACGACGTACGTCTGGTGTGCGGAGAGGTTGCTGAGTACCCAGAAGGCACCCTGCGCGGCGATCTCGCCCGCCCGGCGTGAGACGCCCTCGTGCGGGATCGCCAGAGTGTTGTCGCGCGCGGAACGCCCGAAACTCAGCCGTTCGCCGGGCGCGAGCCGGAACTGGGCCGCGCTCCGGTCGGGTCTGTGCTCGTCCTCCGTGGTCGGCGGAGGTACCACGATGATGCTGTACAAGATGCGACTCCCCGGGCCTGGCATCTGCCGCAGACAGGGTAGGTCGACACACCAGGGCCGTGTCTCCCCCTGTGCACGGTGAGACACGGCCCTTGGAGCGATTGGCGCGAACTGTTCAGCGGTGCCGGTGTGTTCCGGAGTCGCCGGTGCCCGCGCGGACGCGTTTGTTACTGGGTGCGGATCACGATCGACGAGCAGATCTTGTCGGCGAACGTCTGCTTCTTGGCGTCCCACGCCGGCCACAGCCAGCCCAGGTAGCACGCCAGGCTGTCGAGGAAGTGGGCGAGCCGGCGGACGAACGCCATGCCGACGCCGAGCGGCTGGCCGTCGATCTCGCGCACCAGACGGATACCGAGCGCCTTCTTGCCGACGGTCTGGCCGGTGCGGCCTTCCTGGATCAGCTGCCAGATCGCGATGCCGATGAGGGCGAGGGCGCCGACAGCCGCCAGCGCCGGGGTGTCCTTGCCGACGATCACCAGGATGTAGGGGACCGCGAACACGAGCCCGTCGACCAGGGTGCCGAGGAAGCGCTGGCCCCAGTTCGCGTACGGCGGCTGGGCACCGTAGCCGGGCTGCTGCGGGTAGCCGTAGCCGGGCTGTCCGCCCTGCTGCGGGTAGCCGTAACCCTGCTGCGGCGGGACGCCGGGGGGTGTCTGCGGGGCGCCGTAGCCGGGCTGGCCCTGCTGGGGGTAGCCGTAACCGGGCTGGCCCTGCTGCGGGTCCTGCGGCTGGCCGTAGGGGTTGGGTGAGCCGTAACTCATGACGATTTTCCTCCAGGCAAAAGGCGGGGACGGCGCGGATGGCATGGAGGAACGTCACGATATGAGCGGTATGCCCCCCAACACGGACCGCGATGGTGCACCGCACATCGTTCTGTGACAGGCCAGTTCTTGTCCAGCCGATAAGCACATACGTTGTGCAGCTGCAATCTTCGTGATCTTCCCGGCCGGTCCCGCTCGGCCCGATTGGAACCAGGACACGGTCATCCGGGAAGATGGGGTCATGACCGCCCAGATTCTCGATGGCAAGGCCACCGCAGCCGCGATCAAGTCCGACCTGACCGTCCGTGTGGCGGCCCTGAAGGAGAAGGGCGTCACGCCCGGCCTGGGGACCGTCCTGGTCGGGGACGACCCCGGCAGCCAGAAGTACGTCGCCGGCAAGCACCGCGACTGCGCGCAGGTGGGCATCGCCTCCATCCAGCGCGAACTGCCCGCCACCGCCACGCAGGAGGAGATCGAGGCGGTGGTACGCGAGTTGAACGAGGACCCTGCCTGCACGGGGTACATCGTCCAGCTGCCGCTCCCCAAGGGCATCGACGAGAACCGCATCCTGGAGCTGATGGACCCGGACAAGGACGCGGACGGCCTGCACCCGATGAACCTCGGCCGCCTGGTGCTGAACGAGCCGGCCCCGCTGCCCTGCACCCCCAACGGTGTCCTCACCCTGCTGCGCCGGTACGGCGTCGAGATCAAGGGCGCCGAGGTCGTGGTCGTCGGCCGTGGCGTGACCATCGGGCGCCCGATGCCGCTGCTGCTCACCCGGCGCACCGAGAACGCGACGGTGACGCAGTGCCACACCGGCACGCGTGACCTCTCCGCGCACCTCAAGCGCGCCGACATCATCGTCGCCGCGGCGGGCTCCGCTCATCTCGTCCGCGCCGAGGACGTGAAGCCGGGTGCCGCCGTCCTCGACGTCGGTGTCTCGCGCGGCTCCGACGGCAAGATCGTCGGCGACGTCCACCCGGACGTCGCCGAGGTCGCCGCCTGGATCTCCCCGAACCCCGGCGGCGTCGGCCCGATGACCCGCGCCCAGCTGCTCGTCAACGTGGTGGAAGCGGCGGAGCGAAGTGTCGGCTGAGGGCGCCAACTCCGGGAAGACGGACGAGCAGGCCGGTGAGAAGTCCGGCGGTTCCGCCGCTGTGTCGCAGGCGCTGAGCAACGGCGCCGAACCGGCTGTACGGGCCACGCCGGGCGCCAACGGTCGGTCGGCGGCGGATACCGAGAACGCTGAGACCGGTGGGCCGGACTCACACAGCGATACCGATACCGATACCGATGGCGACGGCGGCGAGCCGGTGGGGGTCGACCCGGTGAGCGCGCCCGATGCCGAGGGGGTCCCCCGGCGCACCACACGGCGCTTTCCACTGTTCACGCGGGACACCGCGCGGCCCGAGGGCGGCGGCCGTGCAGCGCCCAGGGACGCCCCGGCGCCCGCACGCCAGTGGCCGATCCTCCTCGTGCTCTCGCTGGTCGCGCTCGGCCTGCTGCTGACGGCTTTCGACGTCTTCCGGTACGGCACGATCCTGATCGGTGTCGCACTCCTTGGCGGCGCTGCCCTGCGCTGGACCCTGCCCGATGTGGGCATGCTCGCGGTCCGCTCCCGCTTCACGGACCTGGTCACGTACGGAGTGCTCGGTGTGGCCATCGTGCTGCTCGCGCTGATGGCACAGCCCCATCCGTGGCTGGTGATCCCGTTCCTGGACGACACGCTGCACTTCACGGTCCGCTGAGGGGAGCCTGGGGTTCTCCCGCGTCGGCGGCCACGGCCCGCGTCGGCGGCCACGGCCCGCGTCGGCGGAATCGGCCCGCGTCGGCGGCCACGGCCCGCGTCGGCGGCCACGGCCCGCGTCGGCGGACGCAGCCGCGGCCCGTCCTCTCCCCCGAGCAAGGACGGGCCGCGACCGGGCGAGTGTTCCGCCCGGGGACAACACTTGTGCACGGGAACGGACCGTTCAACACCTGTCAGCCCGCTGTGGCACGGAAGTGACCATTCCGCTACGGTGTCCGCGCCCCGCAACGGAAGTCGGGTGCCCTGCAACGGAAGCCGTGTCCGGACGGCCACGGACGCGGCAACTCCCTTTGTATACAGGGCAGTTCGTGACTCTGGGGTGAGCTGATCCCTCCCGGGGCGCCTGAGGTGGCAACTGTGTTCCCGTTGTGTCGATGTCTTGACAAGTTCGAGGATTTACCCTGATCCAGCCCAACAGCCGGGATAACGTGGGCAATCGGGACGGTCCGGGACGTCCTGTGTGGAAGTTAGTGGTTCGACCGGTCGTACGACCATGCCGATGGGACACTGGACCGCAGACCAACGGGCGTGCAACGGTGCATGCCTCCGCCTGAACGCTCCCGTGCGCCCCCATCCCGGGAACTGAGATCCTTACCGAACACATCCCTGTGGGTAGTCAGAACAGGGACTCGGCGGAGGGGCGCCGTGCACGGGGGAACAGCGATCGACGTACGGGGAACAACCAGCCACGTACGGGGGGAAAGAAGTAGGGGGGAGACGCAATGCCTCGTTGGAGGGCCTTGCCGGATGAACTCGATCCGCAGGTCAGAGAGTTCGCCAGCCAGTTGCGCCGGCTCGTCGACCGGAGCGGCCTGAGCATCGCCGCCGTGGCCGACCGCACCGGTTACAGCAAGACGTCCTGGGAGCGTTACCTCAACGGCCGGCTTCTCGCGCCCAAGGGCGCGATCGTCGCCCTGGCCGAGGTGACCGAAACCAATCCCATGCACCTGACCACCATGTGGGAGCTTGCCGAGCGCGCCTGGAGCCGTTCGGAAATGCGCCACGACATGACCATGGAAGCGATCCGGATCTCCCAGGCGCGCGCCGCGCTCGGGGAGTTCGGCGCGCCCCCGGCGAACGGGAGCAACGCCAGGCAGACCCGCAAGGGCGGCAGCGCCACCGTGACACCCGGGATCGCCGGGCCCGCGGGGGTGTCCCCGACGGTGCCGCCGCAGCCGACGGCCGCGGACGTGGAGGACTCCTCCCGCGGGGGCTCCGCGCGTGGGGCTTCGTCGTACGGAGCGTCTTCGCAGGGAGCTTCCTCGCACGGTTCTTCTTCGTACGGGGGTGGCTCGTCCGGGAGTGGCTCGTCCGGTGGCTCCGGGCGGGGCGGCGGCTGGGGGGTCGTCGCCACGCCGCCGTCCGGAGGCGGCGGGCAGTTCGGGCCCGCGGGTCCGGCCGGTCCGTCCAGTGCTGTGGGGTCCACCGGTCCCGGCGGTCCTGGCGGCGGTCCGCCCAGGGACGCCCGGCCCTCCGACGGTGGCCGGGGTTCGCCCGACGGGGCGCGGCGCAAGCGGCGGCTCACCATGTTCCTCGCCGGGGTCGTCGGCGCGCTCGTCGTGGTCGCCGCGGCCGTCTTCCTGACCAGCAACGGCGACAAGAAGGACGAGAGCACGCCCGAGGCACCCACGAGTTCCACCGCCCCCGCTCCCGACCTGCCGGCCGGCGTGAAGTGCGCCGGCGCGGACTGCGCCGGCGCGGACCCGGAGAACATGGGCTGCGGCGGTGAGCTGGCGACGACCGCCACCAGCATCACCGTCGGTACGACCCTCGTCGAGGTCCGCTACAGCAAGACCTGCTCCGCCGCCTGGGCCCGCATCACCCAGGCCGTCGTGGGCGACACGGTCGAGGTGTCCGCCGGCACGGGCGCCGAGGCCAAGCAGACCGGCTCGGTCGAAGCGGACACCGACGCCTACACGCCGATGGTGGCCGTGAAGGACGCCGGCGACGCGAAGGCGTGCGCGACGCTGGCGTCGGGGAAGACGGGCTGCACGCAGTAGTCAGCTCCCGCCCGTCCGGCGTTCGAGGACGAGGCGGTGCCATCCCGATCCCCCACCCCCCGTGGGGGGCTCCACTCTTCAGCCCCGGTCAGGCAGTCCTCAGCCTGGCCGGGCTGAGGACTGCCTGACCGGGGCTGTCCTCAGCCCGGCCGGGGCTTGAGGGCGAGCACGTTCAGCGCGATAAAGGGAGGTCTGGGGGCGCAGCCCCCAGGCACGGGACGGGCAGGGGCGGAGGGGCGAAAAAACCTCTCCCAACCCGGAATGCCGGCCCCCATCCGGGGCAGGCGCACCGGTACCCCCACGGGATCCGGTGCCGCCCGGGAGGAAAGACCCTCCTGGACGCCCCCCGGTACCCCATCGGCGGTCGCCGAGCCCACTCTCCCGGGCCCGGCGGCCGCCTCCCCCCGGCGTTCTGTGGGCTGGGCCACACGGACCCGGACACTCGGGCTCCCCGATGCGCGATAGCCTGACGGCGGATCTCTCTTGACGCCAAGAGATCGATCATCGGTGCCGACGCCAAGAGGCATTCACCGGTACCCCTGATCGATCGAAGCGGCGGACGCAGGGGAGCTCCTGCACCCCGGGGCAGGGACGCCCCACCGCCAGCTGTCATACGGAGAACGCCATGACCCGCACTCCCGTGAACGTCACCGTCACCGGCGCGGCCGGCCAGATCGGTTACGCCCTGCTCTTCCGCATCGCCTCCGGCCAGCTGCTCGGCGCGGACGTGCCGGTCAAGCTGCGCCTCCTGGAGATCACCCCGGCGCTCAAGGCCGCCGAGGGCACCGCGATGGAACTCGACGACTCGGCCTTCCCGCTGCTCGCCGGGATCGACATCACGGACGACCCGAACGTCGCCTTCGCCGGCGCCAACGTCGGTCTCCTCGTCGGCGCCCGCCCCCGCACCAAGGGCATGGAGCGCGCCGACCTCCTTGAGGCCAACGGCGGCATCTTCAAGCCGCAGGGCAAGGCCATCAACGACAACGCCGCCGACGACATCAAGATCCTCGTGGTGGGCAACCCGGCGAACACCAACGCGCTCATCGCGCAGGCCGCCGCCCCGGACGTACCGGCCGAGCGCTTCACCGCGATGACCCGCCTGGACCACAACCGCGCGCTCACGCAGCTCGCGAAGAAGACGGGCTCGACGGTCAACGACATCAAGCGGCTGACCATCTGGGGCAACCACTCGGCCACCCAGTACCCCGACATCTTCCACGCCACGGTCGGCGGCAAGAACGCCGCCGAGGTCGTCAGCGACGAGAAGTGGCTCGCCGAGGACTTCATCCCGACGGTCGCCAAGCGCGGCGCCGCCATCATCGAGGCCCGCGGTTCCTCGTCGGCCGCCTCCGCCGCCAACGCCGCCATCGACCACGTGTACACGTGGGTCAACGGCACGGCGGACGGCGACTGGGCCTCCATGGGCATCCCGTCGGACGGTTCCTACGGCGTCCCCGAGGGCCTCATCTCCTCCTTCCCGGTCACCACGAAGGACGGCGTGTACGAGATCGTCCAGGGCCTGGACATCAACGAGTTCTCCCGCGCCCGCATCGACGCGTCGGTCCAGGAACTGACGGAGGAGCGCGAGGCGGTCCGCGCCCTCGGCCTCATCTGAGCCATCCGCAGGCCGTTCAGCACGGCCCTGTCACGGGCTTGCACGGGCCCCGTTCCGGTTACGGCCGGAGCGGGGCCCGTGCCACGTCACGCACGACCGCCTCCAGCGGGCGGGTGCCTACTCCAGCCCCCGCTTCCCCGGCGCCCAGAACGGCTTGGTGATGACGGAGCGTCGGTCCCAGCCCAACTCCCGTACGAGCACCTGCCGGACCTGCTGCACGGTACGGGCCTCGCCGGCCACGTAGGCGATCCCGCCCGGCTCGGGGGCGAGCCGCTGTACCGCGGCGGGGAGCGAAGTCTCGCCCCTGGTCAGCCAGTTGAGCCGGTCGGAGTGCGGCAACGGCAGCCGGTCCTCGGCCGTCTCCGTCTCCACGCAACCGGACACGCGTGCTCCCTCGGGCAGCGCGGCCAGCATCGCGCCGAAGGCGACGGAGGCCGTCTCCTCGCCGACGAAGACATGATGGCCGGCGTCGGGGCGGAGAGTGAACGACCCCTCGGGCTTGCCCAGTCGGACCTGCGCGCCGACCTCGACGTCATGACCCCATCGCGCTCCGGGCCCCGCCCCCGCGTGGTCCAGCACGCACAACTCGACGGCGCCGGAGGGGTCGTAGCGCCACACCGAGTACGTACGGCGGGTCAGTCCGGAGCCGACCAGGACGCGTACCTGCTGTCCGGGACGCACGTCGAGTCCGGTGAGGGCGTCGCCCTCGATGCGGAGCCGGCGCATGCGGGCGCTGATCGGTCCGGCCTCGGTGACGGTGCCGCGGAGCATCAGCAGGTCGAGGACGGGGTTCAGGAGGGCGGGCACGGGTGACTCCTCAACGGGGCGGTGAGTAAGGGGAGTTGATCGTCAGGGGCGGGGTGAACGCGATAGTACGCGTCCCTGGCCGGACGCGATAGTGCGTGTGCCGGTCCGGCCCCGGTATCCGGCGACCACGAGCGCCGTCGCCGTCAGCACCACCAGGGCCACCGTGCGCAGCGCCGGGCCCATGCCGTGCGCGAGGTCGGGATGGGCGGCCAGGATCGTGCCGGTGACCGCCACGCCGAGGGCCGCACCGAGTTCACGGGCCGAAGTGCCGAGGCCGGAGCCGAGGCCCGTCTGGTGCGGCGGCAGCGAGCTGACGACGCCGACCGTGAGCGCGGGCATGGAAAGACCGGTGCCCGCGGAGATGACGAGCAGCCAGCAGGCGTACGTCCAGTAGGGCGTGCCCGCGTCGGCGGTGGACGCGCCGAGCAGGCCCAGGCCGATGAGAGCGAGACCGCTGCCGATGACCGGACGCGGGCGGTGCGACCAGCGGACGGCGAGCCTCGGGACGAGGGCCATGCCGATCGTCAGCGGCACGATCGCGACGCCGGTGACGGCGGCGCCGTAACCCTTGATGCCTTGCAGGTACTGGGAGTTGACGTAGAAGAGGGAGAACAGGCCGAAGAAGCCGGTGGCCGTGCCGAGGGTGGCCGCGCGCAGGGTGGGAGAGGCGAAGACGCGCGGGTCGAAGAGGGGGGTGCGGGAGCGCAGGGCGTGGCGGGTGAACGCGGCGATCAGTACGGCGCCTGCCGCGAAGGCCGTGACGATGCGCGGGGAGGTCCAGCCGTAGGTCGGTCCCTCGATGATGCCGAAGAGGACCGCGACCAGGCCGGGGGTGAGGAGCAGGGTGCCGGTGGGGTCGAGGTTGCTGTGCGCGGCGCGTTCCGTGCGGGGTGTGGTGACGGCGACCGCGAGGGCCAGCAGGGCGGCCAGCGGGACCATCACCCCGAACAGGGCCCGCCAGGACAGGAACTGGCCGACCAGGCCGCCGCCGAGGTTGCCGGCGAGTCCGCCGAGACCGAGCGCGAGCGTCCAGGACGCCATCGCTCGCGACCGGTGTTCCGGGGCGGAGAGGCGCACCAGGATCGACATCGTCGCCGGGGTGATCAGCGCCGCGCCCGCGCCGGACAGGCCGCGGCCCGCGATCAGCGTGGCCGGGTTCTGGGCGAGCGCGCTGGTGGCGGCGCCCGCCGCGAACAGGGCGAGCCCGGCGAGCAGGGCACCCTTGCGGCCGTGCCGGTCGCCGAGCGCACCGGCCGGGATGAGGAGTGCGGCGAAGGCGATGACGTAGGCGTCGACCATCCACAGCAGCTCGGTGTGCGAGGGGTGCAGGGACGACGAACTGAGCTGCGGGATCAGGAGGTTGATGGCGGCGACCATGCTCTGGGCGACCAGGACACAGGCGCAGAGGGCCAGCAGTGTGGACCGTTTGGGGGTGGGCTTCGGGGCGGGGTCCGGGGTGGGGTCGGGGGTGGGATCCGGGGTGGGCTTCCGGGCATACGAGGGCACGGCTCCTCCAGGGAGTCCGGTGTGGTGGTGGGTGCCCTGTCACCGTAGGCTCGGTGGTGACCTGCTTTCCAGTGCAACCTTTGCAAGGGGAGAATGCGTGTGACGCAATCCAGCGCCGGGGGCCTGGACCTCAATCTGCTGGTCGCCCTCGATGTGCTCCTTGAGGAGCAGAGCGTGCAGGGCGCCGCGCACCGGCTGCATCTCTCCGAACCGGCGATGAGCCGCACCCTGGGCCGCATCCGCAAGGCCCTCGGCGATCCCGTGCTCGTCCGCGCCGGACGCCAGATGGTGCCCACTCCGCACGCGCTGGCCGTACGGGCGGAGGTGAGCGCGGTGGTGGAGCGGGCGCGGGCCCTGTTCGCGCCGGGCCGGGACATCGACCTCAGGACCGTCAGCCGTACGCTCACGATCCTGGGCCACGACGCGATCGCCGCCCTGTACGGCGCCCCCCTCTTCGCGCGCGCCGCCGAGGAGGCGCCCGGCATCCGCATCCGGTTCCTCTCCGAGAGCCATGTCGACGCGCCGTTCCTGCGGCAGGGGACCGCCGACCTGGAGGTGGGGGTCGTCGACACCACGGCGCCCGAAGTGCATGTGGAGGCCCTCCACGAGGACCGGATAGTCGGCATCGTGAGGGCCGGACATCCGCTGCTGGAGGGGGAGTTGACTCCGCGGCGGTTCGCCGAGTCGGCGTCTCACCTGATCGTGTCGCGGCGCGGCAAGCTGCACGGTCCCGTCGACGCCGCGCTCGCCGAACTCGGCCTGGAACGCCGGGTGGTGGGCGCCGTCGGCACCCTGCCCGCCTCGCTGTTCGTGCTGCGGGACACCGACCTGATCGGACTGACCAGTTCCTGGGGCCTGCCGATGGCCGCCATGTTCGGCCTGGTCACCTTCGAGGTACCTCTCGAACTCCCCCCGCTCAAGCTGGGGTTGGCCTGGCACCCGCGCCACGAGGCCGACCCGGCGCACGCGTGGCTTCGGGGCGTCGTAAGGGAGTTGATGGGGGAGAGGTCGGCCGCTGTTGCCTAGGTCCTGTCGTCACATTCCCGTCGCGAGGCAGACAGGAATGTGACGACAGGGCCTAGGACCCGCCTGGCCGGTCATGCCGCAGGGGCGGGGGTCCCAGCCGCTTCTCGAACCAGTGGTCCGCGTAGACGTGGTCGACATAGGCCGGGATCTCCGCGTAGCCGCTCGCCCGGTACATCGCCTGCGCCTCCGTGAGCACCGCGTGCGTGTCCAGTCGTACGACCGTGAAGTCGTGCTCCACGGCGGCCCGTTCCAGCTCCGTCAGGATGCGGCGGGCCAGGCCCAGGCGGCGGGCGTCGGGGTGGACCCAGACGTGCCGGATCTCGCCCGTGCCCGGCTCCAGGGTGCGCAGCGCCCCGCAGCCCGTCGGCCGCCCCTCCTCGTACGCGACGAAGAACGCGCCCGCGTCACCGGTGACCTCCTGCGGCCGTACGAGATCGGTCCTGTCGAATCCCTCCGGGAAGCGGGCGTCGAGGTCGGCCGCGTAGGCGTCGAGGCAGGCCCGGGCGTCCTCGGCGGCGCCGTCGACCAGGGTGATCGTGATGCCGGCCAGCCGGAGCAGGCGTTGGGTGGTCGCTAACGCCCCGGCCAATTCGGTGCGTTGGGGCGCGGTGAGGGAGGTGAGGAGGCCGGCGGCGAGTGTGTCGGCGCGGCGGTTCTGCTCCCTGACCTCGACGCGGCCCGCCGGGGTCAACTCGATCAGGCGCAGGCGGGTGTCATGCGCAGGCGCGGTCAGCCGGACCAGGCCCTGCGCCTCCAGGGACTTCGCCATCCGGCTCAGGTACCCCGCGTCCAGCGCGAGCCGGCCGCGCAGTTCCCGCAGCGAGACGCCGTCGCCGATCTCGAAGAGGAGGCGGGCCTCGCCGAGAGGGCGGTCCTGGCCGAGGTAGTGGTCGTCCAGTGCGCCGATGCGGCGGGTGAAGTAGCGGTTGAAGTGGCGAAAGGCGGCGACCTCGGCGGGCGACACCGGCTCCGTGCTCCTCACTGGCTTCATAGTTCTTTGACTTTAGTCAAAGAAGTTGAGGTAGTCCATGGAGTCGAGGCGTCCATGGAGCCGAGGGAGTTCGTGGAGCCGAGGAGATCCACTGTTGTGCGGCGCGAGTCACAGGGTCACCCTCTTGACATTCCGCTTTCCTGGGCAACCCTCATCCCCCTATGCTGATCCTTCGTCAATTAACTGCTGAGGCAGGGTTGTTCAGCAGGGCCAGTTCCACGCATCGGGGGAGTCGCGTGAGTACCGCCTACGTGCCGCAACAGCCACAGCCGGCCGCCGCCACCGGGGCCCCATCAGGACTGCCGCCCACCCCGCCACATGCCAGCGAAGCCACCCGGCTGCTGTGCGCGGGCACCTATCTGGACCCGGCGTACCGCGACCGGGTCATCGACGAACTCCACCTCAACGAGCAGCGGCTCGTGGCCCCTTCGCTCGGCTTCGACGCCGCCCGCGTCCTCGCGCACGCGCTGCGGGCCCGCCGCCAGGAGTTGCTGTGGGCCGGGGCGATCCTGGGCCTGTGGGCGGTGGGCTCGGTACTCAGCGGCGGTCTGCTGGCCATGTTCCTGGTGCCCAGCCTCTACCTCGCGATCGGCGGCTGGGTCAGGGGCCGGGCCGCGCACCCGCCGCTGTACCGGCTGGTGCCCGCCTTCCTGCTCCGCTGGTGGGGCCGCTTCCTGTTCGCGTTCCTGCTGGTCGTCACCGTGGTGGTGGCCTTCGGTACCGGTTCGGACGACTCGACCTCGGACGACTCGACCTACGGGTCCGACGACTTGTACGGCTCGTCGGGCTCATCCGGCTCGTCCGGTCTCTACGGCGACAGCTCCTCCTCCGACCTCCTGGTCCCCAGCACCGACGGCCTCGACAGCCTGATCAAGCCCTGGCAGGCCTGGTTCACCCTCGCCCTCTTCGCGCTGATCGCACTGTGCCTGGCCGCCCAACGAGGCCAGTTCGCGCGGGCGTTGGCCGCCGAACTGTCCCCGCAGCGCTTCCCGGACGCCGCGAGCGACCCCGCCGAGCAGGCCGAGGGGCAGCGCTTCCAGCGGCTCAAGAACCGGGTCAGGATCGAACAGCACGCGCCGCTGGTGATGTACCACGAGGCGCGTCCGTTCTGCGGCGCCGGCGTGCCGTACGAGACCTGGGTGCTCGCCGTCGAACTCCGGCCCGACACCGAGAAGGAGCAGCGGCCGATCAGCAACCGCACGGTCCTGGAGACGGTCCGCCCCCTGCTGGCCCAGCTGCGACTGCCCGCCGACTACGCCGCCCACCTGGGGCGCGACCGGCTGCGGTGGCTGGAGATCGACGAGTGCGTGTTCCTGCCCGCGGAGGGGCTGTTGCGGCGCGAGGAGGCGCCGTACCACCCGCAGGCCTTCGAGGACCACCGGGCGCGCGCGGTCGAGGAGGGCGCCGAGAAGCGGCGGCACTTCCTGCGCATCCGCGTCGGCGGCTGGGAGGAGGAGCTGGTCGTCACGGTCTTCGTACGCATCCACACCCAGGGCCGCATGCTCACCCTGGAGATCGCCCCGCACGTCCTGCTGCCGGTTCGCGAGGACTTCAAGAACGCGGACCGCACCGCCCACCGCTTCCGGCACAACAACGTGCTCGGCAAGGCCGCTTGGGCCGTCGCCCGGGTGCCCGGCTCCGTCATCGGCTCCCTGGTCGTCCTCGGCCGGGGCCTGGTCTACGGCTGGCGGCTGCTGACCGGCGGGTACGCGGGCGCGCTGCCCGACGGACCGGCCCTGTCCGTAAGGGAGTTGGGGTCGGCGCCGGCCGGATCCACCTTCCAGGAGATGGACGCCGAGCGGTATCTGCGCAATGTGCAGGACCGGGTCGCCAACGGGGTGCGCAACGCGCTCGCCGAAGCAGGCTATCTGACCGGGGAGTTCGTCCAGAAGGTCACGAACATCAGCAACCACACCACGACGAACTTCGAGAAAGTGGAGAACAGTACCTTCGCCGTCGGGAAGCATGCGTCCGCCGCGTCCACCCACAACAACACCAACGCGAACCCGAACCCGAACCCGACGAAGGGACCCTCCACCGATGGCAACGGATGAGCCGAACGTCAGTTTCGGAGACGTCTCCCACAGCACCTTCGCCGTCGGCGACCACGCGCAGGCCGTCAGCCACCACGGCACGGCACCACGGCGCGACGAGGCGGCCGAGGAACTGCTGAAGGCCGTACGCGAACTGCGCGCCGATCTGAGCCGGGTGCGCGGTACGGATCAGACGGCGGCACTGGACTCTGCGCTCGCCGACACGGAGGACGAGATCACCCGCACCGGCCAGGCGGCCCCGACGCGCCGCGAGCGCCTGCGGGAACTGCTCGCCGACTCGCAGGCGCTGCTGAGCGTGCTCGCGTCGGCGGGGGCCGTGGCCGGGCTGGTGGGACTGTGAGCGGGCCGGCGAGAGGGACACGATGAGCGGGGGCCCGCGTTACTGGAACGAGGAGACCCAGCGCTGGGAGTCTGGCGACGGTACGGGGGCCGCTCCCGTACCCTCGGTGACGCCTCCGCCACCGCCGCGGCCGGACTTCGCACCGGAGCGGACCGCTGTGGACGTGCCGGGCGACACCCCAACGCCGCCCACCCTGCCGCCGGGCCCGGTGCCCTGGCCCGCCGACTCAAGTGCCTGGCAGGTGCCGAGCGGTACGGACACGGAGCCCGCACCCGCCGAGTCGAGCACCTGGCACGTCCCGAGCGGCACCGACACGGAGCCCGCTGTCCGGCCCTCACCCGAGCCGATTACCACGGTCGGCGTGCCCGCCGCGCCGCACCGCCCCACGTTCAGTCGGCGGCTCGTCTGGTCCGTGGTCGTGGGTGCCGCCTTGGTCGGTGCGGCCGTGAGTCTGGTGCTCACCCTGGTGGCCGACCCGGGGGACGACGACGGCAAGGGCGGCAGCGCGGTCGCCGCTTCGTCGTCGGCGCCCGGCCCCTCCGAACCGACGGACGTGCCACCGCAACCGCAACCGTCAGCGTCACCGTCGATCGATTCCGACACCGCGTCCCCGTCCGCCTCCGCCCCCGGACTCCCCATCGGCTACCAGTCGTACGAGGACCCCGAAGGCTTCCGGATCGCCTACCCGGACGGCTGGACCCGCTCCACGGTGGCATCGTCGTACGGCATCGACGTAGTCAACTACCGCAGCGCGGACGAAGAACACCGCCTGCAGGTGTATCAAGTGGCGGAGGGCTCCCCGGCCGCGTCGTTCGACCTCTACCTCTCCGACGAGACGCCCAAGGCGGCCGGCTTCCGCCGGCTTGCCCTGCAGACCCTCGACGACGGCACCTTCACGGGTTCACGCCTGGAGTACACGGCCGACTCCCTCAAGGCTGAGCCCGACATCGGCACCTGGCACGTCTACGACGAGCGTTTCGTCGCCTCCGACGGCTTCATCTACGCCATCGCCGCCTACGGCCCCGACGCGGACGGCCGCGCCGACGAACTGGAGCTGCTCACCACGGCGCTGACCTGGTTCTGCCCGCAGGCCGGAACCTGTGACGCCACCTCCGTGGACTGACGCGGGGCCCTACTGCTTGTGCTGCCCCGCCCTGTAATGACCCGGAACGAGTCGGCATGCCACCCCGAACCGGTTCCACGCGTTGATCACCGTGATCGCGGCGATCAGCTGAGCCAGCGCGCTCTCCTCGAAGTGCTCGGCGGCCCGCTCGTACACGGCGTCCGGCACGAAGCCGTCCGTCAGGACGGTCACCGCTTCGGTCAGTTCGATCGCCACCAGCTCCTTCTCCGTGTAGAAGTGCGGCGACTCCTCCCACGCGCTGAGCTGCACGATGCGCTCGACGCTCTCACCGGCCGCGAGCGCGTCCTTGGTGTGCATGTCGAGACAGAACGCGCAGTGGTTGAGCTGCGAGGCGCGGATCTTCACTAGCTCCAGAAGTACGGGATCCACGCCCTGCCGGGACGCGGCGTCGAGCCTGACCATGGCCTTGTAGACGTCGGGGGCGAGCTTGGCCCAGGGGAGGCGGGGGGTGGGCTCGGGGGCGTACGCCGTGATCTCGTCGTTGTCCGTCGGCACGGTTCGCGGCGTCTGGGTCTGCGTGGTCGGGGTGTGCGTCGTCATGCTTATGGACCCTACGAGCGGAGTAGCCCAGAGGTATGGTCCATTTCTATGGCAGAAGCATGGGCCACTTTGGGGGTCGACCTGCATGTCGAGCCGACCGGGCCCGGTGTCCGCAGAGGTCTGACGGACGCCCTGCGCGAGGCGGTCCGCAGCGGCAGGCTCGCCCCCGGAATCCGCCTCCCCTCCTCCCGCTCGCTCGCCGCCGACCTGGGCATCGCCCGCAACACGGTCGCCGACGCATACGCCGCTCTCGTCGCCGAGGGCTGGCTCACCGCACGCCAGGGCTCGGGCACCCGGGTGGCGGAGAGAGCGGCTGCGCGACCGGCGCCGGAATCGGCGCCCCGCACCCGTGAGCCGGGCCACCCCACGTACGACCTGGTCCCCGGCAGCCCCGACCTCGCCTCCTTCCCGCGCGCCGAGTGGCTCAGGGCCGCCCGCCGCGCCCTGACCGCGGCGCCGCACGAGGCCCTCGGCTACGGCGACGCGCGCGGCCGCCCCGAACTGCGCACCGCCCTCGCGGGCTACCTCTCCCGCGCCCGAGGCGTACGGGCCGACGCGGACCGCATCGTCGTCTGCTCCGGGTTCGCGGACGCCCTGACGCTGCTCGGTGCGGTCCTGCACGGGCGGGGCCTGCGCTCGCTCGCCGTGGAGTCGTACGGCCTCGACGTGCACTGGAACCTGCTGCACCGCTCGGGCCTGCGCACCATCCCCCTGCCGCTCGACGAACTCGGCACCCGCACCGACGAGTTGACGGGCGTACGGGCCCTGCTGCTGACCGCCTCGCACCAGTTCCCGATGGGAGTCCCGCTGCACCCCGACCGCCGGGCAGAGACCGTGGACTGGGCCCGCCGCACCGGAGGGCTGATCCTGGAGGACGACTACGACGGCGAGTTCCGCTACGACCGCCAGCCGGTCGGCGCCCTGCAAGGCCTCGACCCCGACCACGTGGTCTACCTGGGCACCGCCAGCAAATCTCTCGCCCCCGGTCTACGCCTGGGCTGGCTCGTCCTGCCGTCGTCGCTCGCGGGAGAGGTCTCGGCATGGAAGGGCGGCGGCGGTTGGTCCACCGGCGTGCTCGACCAACTGACCCTCGCCGAGTTCATCACCTCCGGCGCCTACGACCGCCACGTCCGTGCCGCCCGCCTCCGCTACCGCCGTCGCCGCGACGCCCTGGTCTCCGCCCTGGCCACCCGCGCCCCCGCGGTCCACGCCACCGGCATCGCGGCCGGCCTGCACGCGGTCCTCCAACTCCCGCCCGGCACCGAGCAGTCGGTCCTGCGAGCGGCAGCCTGGCAGGGCCTCGCCGTGCACGGCCTGTCCCGCTACCGCCACCCGGACGCCGTCACCGATCCACTCGACGCGCTGGTGGTGGGTTACGGCACGCCGCCGGACCATGCGTGGTCGGGGGCGCTGGATGCGCTGTGCGGTGCGCTGGAGGGCCACTCCTAGGGCCCGTCTGACCATTCCCGTCGTCGCCCGGAGGGCGGCCTCGCGCCCGCTGCGGCAGCAGCCTGTGTCGCAGTAGGTGCGTGCTCTCGGTGTGCCGGGCGTGGGCCCTCGTACGGGGACGTACTTGGGCCTGCGCCCGGTGCGGCGAGAGGACGTGCAGGGCGTCGCGAGGCAGACGGGAATGGTCAGACAGGCCCTAGCCCGTCCGGCGTTTGGCGACGAGCGCGTTCAGCGCGATACGGGGTCCGGGGGCGGAGCCCCCGAGTACGGGACGGATAGCGGCGGAGGGGGCGAAAAACCCCTACGTCCCCTCATCCACCGGCGCCTCCCCGAACCGCGCCAGCGCCAACGCCCCCACCACCGCGACCGCGAACCCCAGCACGGCCAGCCACCCCAACCCCTCCCGCGTACGATCCCCCAGCCACACCAGCCCCACCAGCGCGGGCCCGACGGTCTCCCCCACGACCATCCCGGCGGTGGCCACGGTCACCGACCCCTGCTGCAAGGCCGATGTCAGAAGCAGAAACGCCGCACCTCCGCCGACGAGAAGCGCGTACGTCGCCGGGTTGCGCAGGAGGTATCCGACGGCGAGTTCGTCGATCAGCCGCACCGCCACCTCGACCACCCCGAACCCGAACCCGGCCCCCAGCCCCAGCACAAGCGCCCGCCCGCGCCCGGGCAACCGCCCGCCCACCGCCCCCAGCAGCAGCACGGCCACCGCGGTCCCCACCATCGCGTACCTCAACGTGTCGGACCCCGCCCGGTCCCCCTCCGCCCCCGACGCCAGCCCCAGCATCGCGAGCCCCGCGCACACCACTCCCACCGCACCCCACTCGACCCGGCTGAGCCGCACCCGCAGCAGCCGCGCCGCGACCACCGCCGTCACCGCCAGGCTCGCGGCGAGCGCCGCCCCGACCGTGTAGATGGGCAGGGATCGCAGCGCCGCGATCTGGAGCAGAAAACCGGCGCCGTCGAGCGCGAGCCCCACGAGATACCGCCACTGCCGCAACGCCCGCAGGAGCAGCGCGGCATCCACGCCGGACCCGCTGCCGGAGCCGCCGCCGTCGTCATCGTTGGCCGCGGCCCGCGCGGCCATCGCCTGCAACACCGTCGCTGTACCGAAGCAGACCGCCGCACCAAGGGCACAGATCATTCCAAAGAGCACGCAGTGACTGTATTGAAGCGGAGGCGCGTGGCCGTCGTCCTCCTTGGCCTCGGCCGGGTGGGACCGGTCACCCGGCCCCGGCCAGGTGAGCCCGGAAGAAGTCGGTCAGTTCTGCGACCGCGGGGCCCGCGTGCCGCTCCTTGTCGTAGAGATCGACATGACTGGCGCCGTCGATCCAGTGGAGTTCCTTGGGGCCACAGGCGCTCGGGAACGCCTCGACGCTCATCCGGGAGGTCACCGCTTCGCGTCCCACGGCCATCAGCAGGGGGCGCGGCGCGATCAGCTCGACGAAGCGGAAGGCGTCGAAGGACACCATGCGGTCGATGCTGGACCAGGTGAGGAACTTCGCCGAGCGCGGATGCCGAGTGCGGATGCCGAGCGCGGTCGGTGCAGTAGTACTCGAAGCCCTGGAAGCCTGGAAGCCCTCGAAGCCGTGTCGGCCGCCCAGAGCGCGGGCCTGCTCGGCGGTGTCGGGGAACAGCTGGAAACTCGGGACGCCCTGGCCGCGTCCTTCGGCGGTACGGGCGGCAGATGTGGCGCATGCAGCTGTAAGGCGGAGGAGGGAGTCGACGCGATGGGGGTCCCCCCGCTCGAGCGCAGCCGAGAGTGGGGGAGTCGGCGAGGGACGACAACGCGGCTGAGGGCCCCCACGCCCTTAAGGCAGTGGGGGAGTGCGTGCCACACACCCCGCGTCTGCGGCGTGATTGGCCGGACAGGTCCTAGCTAGCCCGTCCTAGCCCTACGTTTCGACCGTGAGCACCGCGCGGAGCTGCGCGAGCCCCCAGTCCAGGTCCTCCTTGCTGATGACCAGCGGCGGGGCGATCCGGATGGTGACCCCGTGGGTGTCCTTGACCAGGACACCCCGGTCCATCAGCTTCTCGGAGATCTCCCGGCCCGTTCCGTACGCCGGGGCGATGTCGACACCCGCCCACAGCCCGCGCCCGCGTACCTGCGTCACCTGGCCCGTGCCCGTCAACAGCCCCAGCTCGTGGTGCAGATGATCGCCCAGCTCGGCGGCCCGCCGCTGGTACTCGCCCGACCGCAGCATCGCGATCACCTCAAGGGCCACCGCACAGGCCAGCGGGTTTCCCCCGAACGTCGACCCGTGCTCACCCGGCCGGAACACCCCGAGCACCTCGGCCGAGGACACCACCGCCGACACCGGCACGACCCCGCCCCCGAGCGCCTTGCCCAGCACATACACGTCGGGCACGACCCCTTCGTGCTCACAGGCGAAGGTCCGGCCCGTCCGCCCCAGCCCCGACTGGATCTCGTCCGCGATGAACAGGACCTTCCGCTCACGCGTCACCTCGCGCACCCCCTGGAGGTAGCCCTCCGGCGGCACCAGCACCCCCGCCTCCCCCTGGATCGGCTCCAGCAGCACGGCGACCGTCTCCTCGGTGACCGCCGCCCGCAACGCCGGCAGATCCCCGTACGGCACGACATCGAAGCCCGGCGTGTACGGCCCGAAGTCCGCCCGCGCCTCCACGTCCGTGGAGAAGCTGATGAGCGTCGTCGTACGGCCGTGGAAGTTGTCGCTCGCCACCACGATCCTTGCCCTGCCGTCCGGGACACCCTTGATTCGGTACCCCCACTTCCGGGCCGTCTTCACCGCCGTCTCCACCGCCTCCGCTCCCGTGTTCATCGGCAGCACCATCTCCATGCCGCACAGCTCCGCCAGCTGCGCGCAGAACTCGGCGAACCGGTCGTGGTGGAACGCCCGTGACGTCAGCGTCACCCGTTCCAGCTGCGCCCTCGCCGCGTCGATCAGCCGCCGGTTGCCATGGCCGAAATTCAGGGCTGAGTATCCGGCCAGCATGTCGAGATAGCGGCGCCCCTCGACATCCGTCATCCACGCCCCGTCCGCCGTCGCCACGACAACCGGCAGGGGCTGGTAGTTGTGCGCACTGTGCGCGTCGGCCGAGGCGATGTACGCCCGCGTGGTCTCCGTAGCGCTCACGGGATCCTCCGTTTCCTACCGCAGGGGAAGGCGAGTGGGGGTCGGCTTCCGGCCCATTCCTATCGTCCCTCTGGTCGCCCGCATGATGGACTCGGAAGCCTCGCGATCCGGCGTGCCCGGTAGGGTGACCGGCGGGCCGTGACTGGCGCGCTGGGATGGGAACGACCATCGGGGAGCGGCTCGCAGACCGAGTGCCGTGCGCCTGGGCCGAACCGTGAATCGTGAATGCCCTACGCCACGCCGTCCGGAGGCCGCCATGTCACAACAGCCCCTTTCCACCGAGTCCACCGCCTTCCGCAGCGCCCTCGAAGTGATCCGGGCCGTGGAGCCCCGCGTCGCCGACGCCATCAGTCAGGAAGTCGCCGACCAGCGCGACATGCTCAAGCTGATCGCCTCTGAGAACTACGCCTCCCCGGCCACCCTCCTGGCCATGGGCAACTGGTTCAGCGACAAGTACGCCGAGGGCACCGTCGGCCGCCGCTTCTACGCCGGCTGTCGCAACGTCGACACCGTCGAGGCCCTCGCCGCCGAGCACGCCCGCGAACTCTTCGGCGCCGAGCACGCCTACGCCCAGCCGCACTCCGGCATCGACGCCAACCTCGTGGCCTTCTGGGCCGTCCTCGCCCAGCGCGTCGAAGCCCCCGCGCTCGCCAAGGCGGGCGTCCGCAACGTCAACGACCTCACCGAGGCCGACTGGGCCCAGCTCCGCCGCGACCTCGGCAACCAGCGCATGCTCGGCATGTCCCTGGACGCCGGCGGCCACCTCACCCACGGCTTCCGCCCGAACATCTCCGGCAAGATGTTCGATCAGCGCTCCTACGGCACCGACCCCGCGACCGGCCTCATCGACTACGAGGCCCTGCGCACCTCCGCCCGTGAGTTCAAGCCCCTGATCATCGTCGCCGGTTACTCCGCCTACCCCCGCCTGGTGAACTTCCGCATCATGCGGGAGATCGCGGACGAGGTCGGCGCCACGCTGATGGTCGACATGGCCCACTTCGCCGGCCTCGTAGCCGGCAAGGTCCTCACCGGTGACTTCGACCCCGTCCCGCACGCCCAGATCGTCACCACCACCACGCACAAGTCACTGCGTGGCCCGCGCGGCGGCATGGTGCTGTGCGACGAGACCCTCGCCGAGCAGGTCGACCGCGGCTGCCCGATGGTCCTCGGTGGCCCCCTTCCGCATGTCATGGCCGCCAAGGCCGTCGCGCTCGCCGAGGCCCGCCGCCCCGACTTCCGCGACTACGCCCAGGCCGTCGTCGACAACGCCCGCGCCCTCGCCGAGGGCCTGATGCGCCGTGGCGCCACCCTGGTCACGGGCGGCACCGACAACCACCTCAACCTGATCGACGTCGCCTCCTCCTACGGCCTCACCGGCCGCCAGGCCGAGACCGCCCTGCTCGACTCGGGCATCGTCACCAACCGCAACTCCATCCCCGCCGACCCGAACGGAGCCTGGTACACCTCCGGTATCCGCATCGGCACGCCCGCGCTGACCACGCGTGGTCTGGGCGCGGTCGAGATGGATGAGATCGCAGGTCTCATCGACCGCGTCCTCGCCGCCGCCGAGCCCGGCACCACCGCCAAGGGCAAGCCGTCCAAGGCCCAGCACGTCCTGGACCCGAAGATCTCCGACGAGATCTCCCACCGCGCCACCGACCTGCTCACCGGCTTCCCCCTCTATCCGGAGATCGACCTCGGCTGACTCTTCGTGGCCGGGGCCCGTGCTTTATGGGTCTCGTCGGCTTCACGGCTTCACGGCTTCAGGGCTTCACGGCTTGATCGAGTCTCGCGGCGCCCGCGAAGGTCACTTGCGTCGCGGCGTTCGTGAACATCGCGGGCGCCACGAGGCTCACAAGTCGATCAGCTCCTGTCGCGGTCCCGGCTCCTGCTTCGTCCGCCGTCGGGCCCCCGGGATCAGTGGACGTAGCACCAGCACCAGCGCAGCTCCGGCCGCGGCTCCCGGTATGACCCACCACCAGTCGGTACCGTCGCCCGGCGTTGCGGTGGCCGTCACAACGGACTGGTCGGTGGGCCCGGATGCGGGGGATGCGGCGTCCTCCGTCTGCCAGGGCGCCGGATAGATCGCCCCGAAGCCCGCACCTGACGACTCGCCCAGCACGCCGAGCGACTTGAACAGCGCCCGCACCTCGTCCGGTTGCTCGGCCTTGTGCCAGTAGCCGTTCGTGGACTGCGGCACGTCGTTGGCCGTGTGTATCCAGACGTCTCCGCCTCCTGCGGTGTCCGGATACACACGGTCGACCCGCCACGGCGACACGTCATGGACCAGCCACGTGACATTGATCTGACGGCCGTCGCCCGCACCCAGCCCGGGCGGCTCCTCGCGTGAACCGCTGGTCGGGTCGCCGAGCAGGCCCTGCAACTCGCCGTATTCCTCGTCCGAGTAGTACAGCGCGGCCGTCTCCTCGCTCTCCGGCGAGACCACCAGCACACTCGTCGGGCCGCCCGCCGCCGCAACCGGTGCGCTCAGCAACACCACGGCGACCGCCATCGCCAACGCCCCGAACGCCCCCAGCACCGTGACCAGTTCACGAATCCTGCGCATCCCAACCCCCAAGCAGCCAGTCGATCCAGGGCAACCAGTCGATCCAGGTGCGGCGCCCGCCCGCACACTGCGTGTCACTTCTGGTACACCGCTCGACGCGTCCGGGTTCCCATTCCGCCCGGACCTGTTTTGGACCAGCTCCAGGGCCAGCTCCAGGGCCAGCTCCAGGGCCAGCTCCAGGGCCAGCTCCAGGGCCAGCTCCAGGGCCGGCTCCAGGGCCACCTCCGGGACCAGCTTCGGGGCCGGCTCCAGGGCCAGTTCCGGCTCCCGGGCTAGGTCCCGGGCTCGTCGGCGGACCGGTCGGCGGACCGGTCGGTCGGCTGGTTGACGGACCTGGCGATCTCCACCGCCCGTGACCTGGACGCCACGCCCTCCAGCCGCAGGGTCATGTCACCCCCGTGCGTCCAGAGCAGAGTCGGCCCTGCGGTCCGCTGGGAGCGGGTGAACCGGTCGCCGTGCCCGTCCACCAGCCAGAGCTCCAGGAGATGAGGCTCGGGGAACCACAGCGCCTGATTCACATGGTCCGTGCTCGCGCCCAACGGCACCCACTCCGGCTGCTCCGACACCGTCTTGGTGAACGTCGGGTCCAGTTGCGCCGCGAACTCGTCCAGCCGGATCGTGTGCCCCTGCTCGCGCCAGCACAGGGTGACCAGGAAACGCCCCTTCGGCTCACGCGTCACCACCACCGCTCCCGGTGTCCCCAGAGCAGGGGGCACGAGGGGTGCGAAGCCCGCTTGCCGTCCGGCCTCGGTGAGTGTCAGTGAGGTGCCCTCGCAGCCGGGCACCTTCGCTCCGGGTGAGGGCACCGCCGACGGGTCGTACCGCACCTCGACCCCGCCGAAGCCGAACCAGTCCACCACCGCGGCCCGCACCGGCGGCGTGAGCACGAGGACCGTGAGCAGTCCGCACAGCCCCGCCGTCAGCGCACGCCAGCGCGTCCGGGCCCAGCGGCGCATCCCGCGGAGCCGCTCGCCGCGGGTGGGAGGCTCGGCTGCCGGGACCGGGACCGGGACCTGGGCAGGGGCAGGGAACGGGACGATAACGGGGACCGCGACCGTTAGCCGCTCGGCGAGTATCTGCTCCAGCACCCGCTCGACCATCGACTCGCTTCCGGCCGCCCCCGGCTGATCCAGCGAGCGCCCGAGCGCCCGCAGCTCCTCGGGCAGCCGCGAGGAGCCCTCCTGCCCGCGGTCACGGTCACGCCCGCGTTCGCCCTCACGGTCATGCCCGCGTTCGCCCTCACGGTCATGCCCGCGTTCGCCCTCACGGTCATGCCCAGGCGCACCGTCATGCCCCCGGTCACCCTCCGGCCCACGCGCACGCCGACCCCGGTCACCGGAGGACGAATCCGTGCCCCCAGGCTCGTACGGCTCACTCATGCTCATCACCTCCCTCCATGGACTTCCGGTGATTGCCAGGCTCGAAGTCCGGCAGTAGCTGCTCCAGCTTCCGCAGGGCGCGGTTGAGCCGGGACTTCACCGTGCCGCGGGGCCAGCCAAGGGCCTGGGCCGTCTCCGACTCGTCCATCTCCAGGAGATAGCGGTAGGTGACGACGAGCCGATGGTCCTCGCTCAAGCGGTCCAGGGCGGCCAAGAGTGCCGCGCGGCGCTCTATCTCCAGCGCCGCGACCGCAGGGTCCGCCGCATCCGGTATCAGCGGCTCCGCCTCCATGAGCGCGGCCTCGCGGCCGGCCAGTGTCCGCTGGCGCACCGCCGTCCGTACTGTGTTCCTCGTCTCATTGGCGACGATCGACAGCAGCCACGGCTTGAACGCCGCGCCGTCCCGAAAGCGCCCCAGCGAGCAGTACGCCTTGATGAAGGCCTGCTGCACCACGTCCTCCGCGTCCGCACCCGCCCCCAGCGCCTTGGCCGCCCTGATCGCGATGCCCGTATGGGCGCGCACCAGCTCCGCGTACGCCTCCGGCTCCCCGGCGCGTACCCGTGCGATCACCGCGGCCTCGTCGACGACGATGCGGCCCCCCTCCCGCGTCCTCACACTCTTGCTACACCGCCCGAGCCCAATCGGTTCCCACCTGTTCCCGAGCAATGAGAGTCACCTGAGAGAATGGGCCCCATGGCCTCTGATCGTCCCCGCGTGCTCTCCGGAATCCAGCCCACCGCAGGCTCGTTCCACCTCGGCAACTACCTTGGCGCCGTCCGCCAGTGGGTGGCTCTGCAGGAGTCCCATGACGCGTTCTACATGGTCGTCGACCTGCACGCGATCACCCTTCCACAGGACCCCGCGGACCTGCGCGCCAACACCCGGCTGGCCGCCGCGCAGCTGCTCGCAGCGGGGCTCGACGCGGACCGTTGCACGCTCTTCGTCCAGAGCCACGTTCCCGAGCACACCCAGCTCGCCTGGATCATGAACTGCCTCACCGGTTTCGGCGAGGCGAGCCGCATGACGCAGTTCAAGGACAAGTCCGCGAAGCAGGGTGCCGACCGGGCTTCCGTCGGCCTCTTCACGTACCCGATCCTCCAGGTCGCGGACATCCTGCTGTACCAGGCCAACGAGGTCCCCGTCGGGGAGGACCAGCGCCAGCACATCGAGCTCACCCGGGACCTCGCGGAGCGCTTCAACGGCCGCTTCGGCGCGACGTTCACCGTGCCGAGGCCGTACATCCTCAAGGAGACGGCGAAGATCTTCGATCTCCAGGACCCGTCCATCAAGATGAGCAAGTCGGCGTCCACTCCGAAGGGCCTCATCAACCTCCTCGACGACCCGAAGACGACGGCCAAGAAGGTCAGGAGCGCGGTCACCGACACGGACACCGTCGTCAGGTATGACGCGGGGCAGAAGCCGGGTATCAGCAACCTGTTGACCATCTACTCGACCCTCACGGGAACCGGTATCGCCGAACTGGAGGAGAAGTACGACGGCAAGGGCTACGGTGCGCTGAAGACGGACCTCGCCGAGGTCATGGTCGACTTCGTTACGCCCTTCCGGGAGCGCACCCAGCAGTATCTGGACGACCCGGAGACGCTCGACTCGATCCTGGCCAAGGGTGCCGAGAAGGCGCGTGCCGTCGCCGCCGAGACGCTCTCCCAGGCGTACGACAGGGTCGGCTTCCTGCCCGCCAAGCACTGACAGCCGGTACGGCGGGGGTGCGGCAGGGGCACCGGGGTTATACCGGCTGGGCCGTCATGGTCGGCAAGTCCGCCAGGGATGTCAGGGCGCCAGGGATGTCAGGGCGCCAGGGCGACAGCAAGGCCGTAAGGCAGTACGAGACGAGTACAACACCCGCACGACAGCCGGGATCAGGCCGCACCGTCGTACAGTCGATAGCCGTACCAGCCAAGCGGTCACGCCTGCCCGCGAGGAACCGAGAAGAACCGATACGACGACAGGAGACGACGTGGGGACCGTAACGATCGGTGTGTCGATCGCGGTCCCGGAGCCTCACGGCAGCCTGCTCCAGGAGCGGCGTGCTGGCTTCGGTGACCTCGCGGCTTCCGGCATCCCCACGCACGTCACCCTGCTACCGCCGACGGAGGTCGACGACTCGGCGCTGCCCGCGATCGAGGCGCACCTCCTCGAGGTCGCGGCCGCCGGGCGCCCCTTCCCGATGCGGCTCTCCGGGACCGGCACCTTCCGCCCGCTGTCGCCCGTCGTGTTCGTGCGCGTCGCCGAGGGTGCCGAGTCCTGCACCTGGCTGCAGAAGCAGGTCAGGGACGCCTCCGGGCCCGTGGCACGCGAACTGCAGTTCCCTTACCACCCGCACGTCACCGTGGCACACGGAGTCGACGACGAGGCGATGGACAGGGCGTACGGGGAGCTCGCCGGGTACGTGGCCGCGTGGCCGTGCACCGGGTTCGCGCTCTACGAGCAGGGCGCGGACGGGGTCTGGCGCCAGCTGCGGGAGTTCGTCTTCGGCGGCGCGGTGGTGCCTCCGCAGGCCTGCGCGCCCGCTGAGCGCGACACCACACTGCCCGCGCGCTGACACTGACGGAGTCCGTCGCGGGCCCGCATTCGCTGCCGCTGCCGCTGCCGCTGCCGTGGGCGTGGGCGTGGGGCTTGGGGCGTTCCTGTGTTCGGTCTGCGCGTCCCGTACCGCCGACACGGGCTCCTGCTCGTGCGCTTTTGGGGTACCCGCACATTGGGTTTCCGAGGTGAGGGCAGAGTCAGATCATGGACTGGCTGAAAAAGCTTCCCGGCGTGGGACCGTTGGTGGTTCGCCTGATGGCCACGCACGCGTGGCGGTCGTACGAGCGTCTCGACCGGGTGAAGTGGACGCGGCTAGCCGCGGCGATGACCTTCATCAGCTTCGTCGCGCTCTTCCCGCTGCTCACCGTCGCCGCCGCGATCGCCGCCGCAACGTTGAGCAGCGAGCAGCAACAGGATCTCCAGGACAAGATCGCCGAGCAGGTGCCGGGCATCTCCGACCAGCTCGACATCAGCTCGCTGGTCCAGAACGCCGGCACGGTCGGTGTCATCGCCGGCGCCATCCTGCTGTTCACCGGCATCGGCTGGGTCGGTCAGATGCGGGACTGCCTGCGGGCGGTGTGGGAGCTGCCGGACCCGGAGGAGAACCCGGTCCTGGTCAAGCTCAAGGACGCGGGCATACTCATCGGGCTCGGCGGCGCCATGCTCGTCACCATCGCCGCCTCCACCGTCGCGTCCACGGCGGTCGGCTGGACGGCCCGCCAGATCGGTATCGACGAGAACGGCTGGGGCGGTGGTCTGCTCCACGTCGCCGCGTTCGCTGTCGCCGTACTCGCCGACTTCCTGCTCCTGCTGTACCTCCTCACGCTGCTGCCCGGCGTCCAGCCGCCGCGCCGTCGGCTCCTCGTCGGCGCGCTGATCGGCGCCGGCGGGTTCGAACTGCTCAAGCTGCTGCTCAGCGGCTACATCAGCGAAGTGGCGTCGAAGAGCATGTACGGCGCGTTCGGGGTGCCGATCGCGCTGCTGCTGTGGATCAACTTCACCGCGAAGCTGCTGCTGTTCTGCGCCGCCTGGACGGCGACGCAGAGCGAGGAGGACGTGGCCGAAGACGCCGAAGACGCCGAGAACGCCGAGAACGCCGAAGACGCTGAAGACGCCGAGAAGGCCGAAGACGCCGAAGTCAGCGACGGCGGCGCATCAGGTCCGGCAGCGGCCAGCGGCGGTTGACGAGGAAGCTACCGGCCGCGATCAGTACGAGGAGGCCGCCCGCGACGGCCAGGGCGATCCCTACGCCGCTCGAACCGCCGTTTGCCCCGGCGGACGCGGCCACCGGCTTTGAGGACGCGGTGTCGGTACCTGGCGTGGTCGCGTTCGCGCTCGGCTGTGCGCTGGTGTCGACGCCCTGGGGCGGCACCAGTTCGCCCACCGGCTCGACCTTGCCCGCCGCCTGGAAACCCCAGTCCAGGAGCGCGGCCGCCTCCTTGTAGACCTCGTTGTGCTCGGCCTTCTCCGGGTTCATGACCGTGACGAGCAGCACCTTGCCGTTGCGCTCGGCGACGCCGGTGAAGGTGGCCCCCGCGTTCGTGGTGTTGCCGTTCTTCACACCTGCGATGCCTTGGTACTGCGAGATGTCGCTGTCACCCGTGAGCAGGCGGTTGGTGTTCTGGATCTCGAAGGAACCGCGGGTTGTCTTGCCCTTTTTGTCCTTCGTCGTTTCGCCCGGGAACTTCGCCGACACCGTAGAGGCATACTCGCGGAAGTCCGCCTTCTGTAGCCCGGAGCGGGCGAACAGCGTCAGGTCGTACGCCGAGGACACCTGGCCCTTCGCGTCGTAGCCGTCCGGACTGACCACCTGCGTGTCGAGGGCCTGGAGTTCCTCCGCGTGCGCCTGCATGTCGTTGACCGTCTTGTCGACGCCGTCGTTCATGGCGGACAGGACGTGTACGGCGTCGTTGCCGGAGCGAAGGAAGACGCCGAGCCACAGATCGTGGACCGTGTACGTCTCGTCCTCCTTTATCCCCACCATGCTCGATCCCGCGCCGATGCCCGCCAGGTCGGAGAGCACGACCTTGTGCTCCGTGGTCTTCGGGAACTTCGGCAGCAGTGTGTCGGCGAACAGCATCTTCAGAGTGCTCGCCGGGGGCAGCCGCCAGTGCGCGTTGTGGGCGGCCAGGACCTCGCCGGACTCGGCGTCGGAGACGATCCAGGAGCGGGCGCTGATGTCCTTCGGCAGTACGGGGGCGCCGGTGCCGAGGTTCACCTGCGTCCCGGCCTTGCCGAGCCGTTCGCCGCCCACCGTCGACATGTTCGCCGGGGGTGTGGCCGAGGGGGTTGGGGACGGGCCTGCGTCCGCGAGCGCGAACGCTGGCGCGGTGAGGGAGAGGGACAGCA
The DNA here is from genome assembly GCF_044744645.1 of Streptomyces sp. NPDC087263. Classification (NCBI taxonomy): domain Bacteria; kingdom Bacillati; phylum Actinomycetota; class Actinomycetes; order Kitasatosporales; family Streptomycetaceae; genus Streptomyces; species Streptomyces sp. NPDC087263. The sequence continues at coordinate 83,679 of NZ_JBIUYT010000010.1, read as the reverse complement.
GGGTCGCGGAAGTGACCAGCAAGGGCCGCAGGGCGGTCTTACTGCTGGCGGACGGGGTCGAGTTGGTGGCGGGCACGGTCGAGAAATTACATGGCTCCGGCCGGGAAGTCCCATTCCCCTCCCCACCCCGGCGCCGGAGCCCGGTCGGTGACGGCGATACTGAACCCATGAAGCTCACCCGCCCCGTCTCCTGGTTCCTGGTCGCCTTCGGGGTGTGGAGCTGGGTCATCTGGATCACTTTCATCAAGAATCTGTTCAAGGACGGCAGCGGGCTCGCGTTCGACGACGCGGGCGATCCGACGGCGTACTTCTGGGTGCACCTGACGCTCGCCGTCGTCTCCTTCGTCTTGGGGACGGTTGTCGGGGGCATCGGGTTGCGCGGGGTTCGCGCCTTGCGCCAGATGTCGTCGGACCAGGCGTCGTCACACCAGACGCCATAACGGGGGTACGACACCGTGGTCGTTGTCTTTGTGGTCATTCTGGTGGCCGTGGTGGCCGCGCTCGGAGCACTGCACTGGTACGAGTGGCGCCGCGTGGTGCACGATACGACCCGCGCGGCGGGGCCGGCCCGGCGCCTGGGCACCGTCGTGTTCGTCGCCGGGCCCGTGCTGATGGTCACGGCTCTCGTCGCCGAGCGCGGCGGTGCGCCGTTCTGGCTCCAGCAGACGCTGGCCTGGCCCGGGTTCCTGTGGCTGGCGCTGTTCATGTATCTCGCCCTGAGCCTGCTGGTGGGGGAGGTCGCACGGCCGTTGCTGCGGCGGTTCCTGTCGCGGAGGGGGACCGGCGCGCCTGCTACGACTGCTGAGGCCGCCTCGCCCGCGGTTGTCGTCGGGTCGGGGCCGCACCGGAGCATCCGTCCTCGGTCAGGCGCGGAATCGGCTGCTTCGGAAGCTGACGGTGTTGACGCGCCAGCCGCTGCGGGCGGACGTTCCGGTACGTCCCCTTCGGCCGGTTCTGCGGGTGCGGGTGGTGGGCCGTCTCGGCGGCTCTTCGTCTCCCGTGTGGTGGGGGGTGCCGCGGCTGCTGCCGCCGTGGGCACGGTCGGGTACGGGACGTACGGCGTCCTGCGTGGGCCCTCCGTCAAGCGGGTGACCGTGCCGCTGGCCAGACTGCCGCGCTCCGCGCACGGGTTCCGGATCGCGGTGGTGAGCGATATCCACCTGGGGCCGGTTCTGGGCCGGGGCTTCGCGCAGAAGGTCGTCGACACCATCAACGCGACCCAGCCCGATCTCATCGCGGTCGTCGGCGACCTGGTCGACGGCAGCGTGAAGGACCTCGGGCCCGCCGCGGCACCCCTCGCCCAGCTCAGGGCCAGGCACGGGGCGTTCTTCGTCACGGGCAACCACGAGTACTTCTCCGGTGCCGAGCAGTGGGTCGAGGAGGTACGGCGGCTCGGGCTGCGCCCGTTGGAGAACGCGCGCGTGGAGCTGCCCGCCTTCGACCTCGCCGGGGTGAACGACGTGGCGGGCGAGAGCGAGGGGCAGGGTCCCGACTTCGCCAAGGCGCTCGGCGACCGGGACACGACACGGGCCAGCGTCCTGCTCGCCCACCAGCCGGTCCAGATCCACGACGCCGTCCGGCATGGCGTCGACCTCCAGCTCTCCGGCCACACCCACGGCGGGCAGTTGTGGCCCGGCAACTTCGTCGCGGACCTGGCGAATCCGACCCTGGCGGGGCTGGAGCGGTATGGAGACACGCAGTTGTACGTCAGCCGGGGCGCGGGCGCCTGGGGGCCGCCGACGCGGGTGGGGGCCCCGTCGGACATCACGGTGGTCGAACTGGCTTCAACGCAGGCCTGACAACTTGGAGAGGGGGAGGGCGGAGGGCAGGGCAGGGCAGGGGAGGGGGAGGGCAGGGCACGGGAGGGTGTCGGCGGGAGCAGGTCGCGCCAGCTCTTCGCCTGGGCCGTGGTATCCCTTTGCTGCCGTGTGTGCCGGCATCCCGGGCGCCTGTGCCGGGGCAGTGGTCTCCGCCGGTTGGTCTGCTTCCGTCGGTGACGTCGGCCCCCGGGACATGAAATAAGTAAGTGGGCGTGCCCTGGCTTTGAATGGACTGGCGTCGGCGGACGTATTGGTCAGGGTGCGGCGCCGACACCGGGCCGCCTTGACGGGTGGGCTTTAGGAGGAACGGTGACGGATCTCGCGCAGCGAGAAGTGGCTCTGCGGATCTACCCGCCAACTCTGGGCGTCGTGGTCCAAGCGGCCGTTCTGGTTCTGCTGGGGGCGACAGTGGGACTCGGCGTAGCCGGTTGGCTCGTGGGGCTGGGGTATTCCGTTGTTACGTGGGTCTTGCTCTCGCGCGCGCTGCAACAGCCCGACGTTCACCAGTGGGGACCTGCTGACAGCGTCACCTTTGGCAGGCTGATCCTGACCGGGGGTGTGGCGGCTCTTGTCGCCGACTCCGTTGGTGGAGACGCGTATCGGCCGGTGCTGATCGGATTGGCCGCACTTTCCCTGATTCTTGATGCCGCAGACGGTCAGGTAGCCCGCCGAACAGGCACCGCGTCGAGATTCGGTGCACGGTTCGACATGGAGGCGGACTCCGTCCTGGCCATTGTCCTGAGCGTCTTTATCGCGACGTCTCTCGGTTGGTGGGCCGCTGCGATCGGGCTTTTCCGCTACACCTTCGTGTTGGCATCATGGGCGATGCCGTGGCTGTGTGCCCCGCTGCTGCCTCGAATGTCGCGGAAGGTTGTGGCCGCTTCCCAAGGTGTTGTGTTGGTTGTCGTCAGTGCGGGGCTCCTCCCTCTGGAAATGGCGCAGGTTTGCGTTGCGCTCTCAATTGGCACGCTGGTCTGGTCGTTCGGCATCGATGTGGCGTATTTGTGGAGGCAGTCGGCGCGGAAGCGGCTGACGAGACTGCGTACGGCTGACCTTGAGTTTGTGTTGCGGTAGCTGGTGGCGAAAGCCCCTCAACTTTTCTCTGTGAGGTCTGCGCGGGGGCGTGGTCCGGCCGATCAGGTCGCGGAGCTGCCGCGGTGTTTTGCCTGGTGGTGTCGGTCGGTCGGGGTGGTACGACCGTAAGAGCCGTTACGCGGCTGCGTCTTGCGACGACAGGCAGTAGATGTCGCCAGAGTTGGCCTCGTGTGGCAGCGCCAGGATGTGAGCGGCCATCGTCTCGGACGAAACCCACTCATCGAAGTTCAGCTTCATGCTCTCGCCCATGGACACGTTGAAGAGCCCGAACCCCAGTCCCGTCACGCGGTCCAGGCAGCGCTGCGCGACCGCACGTTCGATCGTCGTGAATTCGAACGACAGTGCAGGCAGTGGACGGCTGAGTCCGGACAGTACTGAGGCTTCGAAGCCCTCGACATCTATCTTGGCGAATGCCGGCGTACCGTATGTTTTGATGAGACCGTCGAATGTGACGACCGGCACGTCCATTTCCGCGTCCCATACCTGGTCCTGCCAGCCACCTGCTCCGTCGGCGGCTTTTATGAATTCTGCCGATGCCGTGGACACTGTGGGATTGAGTGAGTTTATGTAGAATTTCGTCGCTCCCTCGTGTGCGCCGCACACGGCTTCGACGGATATTACGTCCTCGTCACCTGCATAGATTTCACGGATGGCGCGGATGCACAGCGGTTGCGGCTCGACGGCTGTCACACGTGCCCCCAGTCGGCGAAAACTGCCAATGCGATCGCCGACGTGGGCGCCGATGTCGAAAACCAGGTCGCCGGGCCGCACGAACTGTGCGTAGAAAGCGTCCATTGCCGCATCCTGCCCGGCGTTCCCGTAATAGAAATTAAGCGACCGGTGGATGGGGGAAGTGGTCGGATCGGCTTTTAGGGATTCCAGTGCGTCATTGTTGAAGTCCATGTGGGATTGTACCCCGGCGCAGGCCCTGTTCGATGTTCAATAAGGTAGGTGCCGGCGTTATGTACTGTCCGGGGGGGGGAGGGGGATGGCGGACAATTCTTGAAAGGCTGAGCCTTTCTCATTCCTCATTCCTCATCTCGGTGGGGGGTGAGGGAGCTCCGCTCGTCGGCGGGAGTGGGAGTGGGAGCGGCAGTGGGAAGCGCGGGTTGGCGGTGTGGGCGTCTACCGGCTGGTTCCGGCCAGTCGGCAGGACGCGTGGCGGGGCCTCGCAGCGGCACGCGTCCGGGAGTTGCCTGACGCCGTGGCCCGCGATGTTCCGCTGATTCCCCAGTGGCGGCGCAAGGAGTATGTACTCAGCAGTGAGGACGTCGGCGGCGGCCGGTATCCGTCGGGCGGACCGGGGTCCTCCGCCTCTGGCGGCTGAGCTGGATATGACAACCGACGTGATCTCGTGGGTATGACAGCTGTCGTGATCCCATGGGTCGGCACTCATCCGAGTGACATCGCGTCCCTGCCCAACGCAGCACCATGTGTCGGAGGTGTGTGCGGGGTGAGGAGCAGATGTGCTGAGACGCAACTCATTTCGGCTGCCCAGGCATCCGGCGTCCGTCGGTCTCGCCCGGCGCCGGGTACGGGACCATCTGGTCGACTGGGGTCACGACACCGATGACCCGGCACTCGCGGACGCCGTCCTGCTCGTCTCGGAGCTGGTGACGAACGCCGTGCGCCACGGCCCCGTCCTTGAGCGGGAGTTCGAGGTCGCGGTGACCGCCCTCGCCGACGGCTCCTGTTTCATCGAGGTCTCCGACGAGGGCTTCGCCGAGCCCCGGCTGCGGACGGTCGCGGAGTGGGAGGAGGCCGGGCGCGGCCTTCACCTCGTCGAGAGCCTGGCCGAGGCGTGGGGGGTGTGGAGCCGGGGGCGCTACGGGAAGACGGTGTGGGTGCTGGTGTCGGCGTCCGACTGACCCGGGGTCCGACTGACCGGCGTCCGGCTTACAGGCGTCCGGCTTACAGGCGTCCGACTGGTCAGCGTCCGGCTTGCCGACGTCCGTATGACCGGTCACCGGTCATACGGACGTCGGTCACTGGTCATCAAGGGGTCGGCGTGGAACCGTACGCCGTCATGAACCGGTCGCGGAAGTCGCTCATCTTCCAGACCGGGGTGGTCCCATTGGGCTGAAGCCCGTCCGTCCAGCCCCAGTCGGCGATCTTGTCGAGGACCTTGGGATCCTTGGCGACGATCGAGACCGGCACGTCACGGCTGGCGTTGTTGCCGCTGACCCGGGCGATGGGCTGATGGTCGCCGAGGAAGATGAGCACGGTGTTGTCGTTGCCGTACTTCACCAGGTAGTCGATGAGGCTGGTCACCGAGTACTGGATGGACTTGCCGTACTCCTCCTTCGACCTGGTGGAGTTGGTGAGGAGCTCCGCCGGGTCCGTGCCCGCCTTCTCGATGGCGTCGTAGACCGAGCCGTCGCCGACCTGGTCCTGCGGGACCATCTTGGGGATCGGTCCCCAGGGCTGGTGGCTGGAGGTCAGGATGATCTCCGACATCAGGGGCTTGTCCTGCTGCTTGCCGTGCTCCAGGCGTTCGAACGCGGTCAGGGCGTACTGGTCGGGCATGGTCGACCAGCTGAACTTCGGGCCCTTGTAGCCGAGTTCGTGCGAGTCGTACACGTTGTCGAGGCCGAAGAACTTTGCTTCCGGCCAGGTCTTCTGGACGCCCGGCATGATGCCGACCGTGCGCCAGGCGCCCGTCTTCTGGAAGGCGCTGGTGAGGGTCATGTGGTCGCCCGTGCTGACGGTGCGGTAGCGCTGCTGGTTGTTGATCCACAGGCCCGACAGGAAGGTGGAGTGGCCCAGCCAGCTGCTTCCGCCGTACGTCGCCGAGGTGAGCCAGCCGCTCTCGGCCGCGAACCCCGCCTTCTGTAGCTTCTCGTTCTCGGCGGTGAGGGTCGCGGTCACCCCCGGCGAGATCAGCGGGTCGTCGATCGCGCTGCGGCCGTAGCTCTCGATGAAGGTGATCATCATGTCCTTGCCGCGCAGGTCGGTCAGCAGCTGGTCCGGCGGGGTGTCGGCGAAGATGTCCTTCTTGGCCACCTTGGCGAACTCCGCCTCGTCCCGCAGGGTGTCCTGCACCGACTCCGCGCGGAGACGGACGAGATCGGCCGCACGGCCGGCGGCGATCGGCAAGTCGGGCGTGAACTGTAGGCCGAGCGCCGCGCAGGTGATCCAGACGGTGCCGAAGGCCAGGGTCGTGCGCGTCGCGGCGGCGGTGTGCCGGGCCATGACGTTGCTCAGCCGGACGACCGCAAGCGTCATGACGACGAGCACGATGAAGACGAGGGCCAGAGCCGCGACGACGGTGGCGAGTGTGCCGGTCTTGCCGATCGTGTCCTGGAGGTACGTGTGCGCGTCGCCGAACAACGTCCAGTCGAGGACCAGGTTGAAGTCCCGCCCCAGGTACTCCCTGAAACCCATGTCGAGGAGGTTCAGGACCATTTGCACGCCGAGGGCCAGCCCCGCGAGCACCGCCACGATCACACGCGGCTTGCGTGGAAGGGCGATCAGAACCGCGGCGCCGAAGATCGCCTCCACCGGGATGCGCACGAAGGCGCGCGGGACCATGCCGATGATGGTGTTCGACATGAGCAGGGTGAACAGTACGAGCGCGGCGGCGAGCGCGGTGGTGGTCCACGACACCGCCGTCGCGGCAACGGGGTACCTGTCACGCCAGCCGCGCCACACGCGCCAGCCACGCCCACCGAGAGCCGGGGCCGCTTCAGGTGTGGGTTCGGGGGTCGGTTCGGTGGCGCCTTCCGCTGCGGTTTCGGAGGTGGGTTCGGTGGCGCCTTCGGCTGCGGTTTCGGAGGTGGCTTCGGCAGTGGGTTCGGGTGCGTTTTCGGGGGCGGGTTCCGCGGCAGGCTCGGGCGTTGCTTCGGGGTTGGGTTCCCCAGCTGCCTCGGGCATCGGCGCGGGAGTTGCTTCCGCAGCAGGTTCGGGAGCGCGTTCGGAAGTGGGCTCCGGTGCGGACTCGAGAGCGGCTTCCGTAGCGGTTTCCGTAGTGGGTTCGGAGGTGGGCTCCGGTGCGGACGCTGCCGTGGGCTCCGGTTCCGACTCGGCCGTGCCGCCCGCCGTCGCCTCGGAGGTGGCCTCCGGCGTCGGCCCCTCAGGCGTCGGCCCCTCCTCCGGAGGTGCCTGTGTCTCATCCGTCGTCTCGCTCGTTTTCGGCAGCTGGCGAGAGCTCGTGTTGAACGACAACCCGGCGGTCCTTCCGTGCGAAACGCTGTGCTGGTGCGGAGGATGGCGGATCAGCGTGAACAGGCCAGGCCGGTACCACCTGCATTTGTGTACGGCACGGTGTCGGCCCCCGTTCAATCATCCAGGTCCGCTTCCGGTCAAGCGGGTCACCGTATCTGGTCAAGCGGGCTCACCAGCACCAGTCAGACCCACCCAGATCATCAAACCGGCACAGGTCGTCAGACCCACCCAGATCATCGAGCCGGCACAGGTCATCAGCCCCACTCAGGGCCACCGGACCTAACCGCCTCACCACCTCCACGCGGGCCAACCGCGGGCCCGCCACGGGCTCAGACCCGCCACGGCCTCAGGCCCGCCGCCGCGCAGGCAGCACCACCGTCACCGCCAACCCCTCACCCGGCGACGTCCGCACCGCGACCTCGCCCCCGTGCGCCGTCACCACCCCCTGCACGATCGCCATGCCGAGCCCGCTGCCGGCCCCGCCGCCCGCCCGGAAGAAGCGGTCGAAGATACGTGCCGCGTCGTCCTCCGCGAGCCCGGGACCCTCGTCCGCGACGCACAGTCGTACGACGCCGTCCGCACGCTCCAGACCGAGCCGCACCGGCACCTCCGCGGGCGTATGAGTGCGTACGTTGCCCACGAGGTTGCCCAGAACCTGCCGCAGCCCCGACTCGTCGGCGTGCACGAGGAGGGTTCCCTCGGCGCCGACGGTCACCGGGCGGCAGGGCTGCTGGGCTCGCAGGTCCTCGGCCGCGTCCCGTACCAGACGGCTCAGGTCGACGTTCTTGAAGCGGAGTTCGGGTCGCTGGTCGAGGCGGGCGAGGGTGAGGAGTTCGTCCACGAGGCGGCCCATGCGGTCGGCCTCCGCGTGCATCCGGTCCCAGGCCCGTCTGCGCTCGACCGGATCGGGCAGCATTCCCTTCTCGATCAGCTGGAGATAGCCGCGGATCGCCGACAGCGGGGTGCGCAGTTCGTGCGAGGCGTCGGCGACGAACCGGCGCAGCTGGGCCGCGCTCTGCTCACGCGTCCGGTGTGCCGACTCGACCTGGTGGAGCATGGAGTTGAGGGCGATCCGCAGCTGCTCGACCTCCTGGGTCGGATGGCGGTTGGAGGGCACCCGCCGGGTGAGGTCGCCCTCGGCGATCGCCGACGAGGTCTCCACCATGTCCTCCAGCGGCCGCATCCGGCGCCGCACGCTGAACATGGTCAGGCAGCCGAGCAGTGCCAACAGCAGTGTTCCCATGGCCACATCGAGCTTGAGCGCCTTCGCGATGCCGTTGTGCAGCCCGTCGGTGGAGGTGGCGAGCAGGACGTATGTGCCGTCGGCGAGCCGTGCCCCCGTTGTCCGGTAGGCGGCGCCCTGCACGGTGATGTCGTGCGGTTCGGGGTCGTCGGTGAGTACGCGCGGGTCGTCCACGGCGGCGGCCAGAGCGAGCTGGGAACCGGTCGGTTTGAGGCCGCCGATGCTGACGGCGGTTCCGTCCCCGTCGACCGCCGTGTAGATCGAGTCAGGCGTCGGCGACCTGTCCGACTCCGGTACGAGCCGGTCGCGTATGAAGGCCAGCGCGCTCAGCGAGTCGATCTGCCGCATGGTGAGCTGCGAACTGCCCAGTGAGTCACGCGTCTTGGCCAGATCCGTGTCGATCTGGTCGAGCAGATAGTGCCGCATGCCCATCAGGCTCACCGCGGTCGCCACGATGATGCCCAGGGCCAGCAGCGCCACGTTCGCGAGCGTCAGCCCGCCGCGCAGCGAGTGGACACCGTGGTGGTGACAGCGGGATCCACCGGTCCTCACGGACGGGATCAGGGCGCCCCAGATGCTCATGCGAGCCCGTATCCGACGCCCCGCCGGGTCTCGATCACCGGCGGACCCAGTGGTTCGAGCTTGCGCCGCAGATAGCTGATGTACGTCTCCACGACGGTCGACTCGGCCGAGTGCTCGTACTGCCATACGTGGCGCAGGAGTTGCTCCTTGGGGACGATCCGCCCGCCGTTGCGGACCAGGAAGCGCAGCAGGGCGTACTCGGTGGGGGTGAGCTCCACCGTGTGGTCCCCGCGGTGCACGCGGTACGTCGTCTCGTCCAGCTCCAGGTCGCCGTACCGCAGGGGCGGCCGCTCCGGCAGGACGTCCGCCGGGCGTGTGCGGCGCAGTACGGCTGTGATCCGGGCCACGACCTCGTCGATGTTGAACGGCTTGGTGATGTAGTCGTCGCCGATGGCGAGCGCGCCCACGATCTCGGCGGGCGCGTCCCGTGCGGTGAGGAACACGACCGCCAGGTCCGGCTGGCGTACGCGCAGTTCGCGGCCGAGCGCCCGGCCGTCGCCGTCCGGCAGCATCACGTCGAGCAGCGCCGCGTCGGGGCGGGTGCGCTCGGCGAGCGTGAGTGCCTGGCGGACGGTGCCCGCCACCATCACCTCGAAGCGGTGGTAGCGCAGGGCGATGGTCAGGACGTCCGCGATGCTCGGCTCGTCCTCGACGACGAGGACGGTGGCTCCCTCGTGAGCGGTCATGCCCCCCAGTATCCGTGCCGCCACTGACAGCGGGGCCGTTCCGCCCCTTGGAGTTCCTTGAGAGTCATTGGAGTTCCTTGAGAGTCATGGGCGGGCGCTGCCGTGCACCGGGAGGTCTCGACATCCTTGGTGCTCAGGACCCGGGGGACCCGACAAAGGAGCGTTGAGCGTGGCGACATTGGCGCGGTGGTGCTTTCAGCACCGGCTGGTGGTCCTGTTGCTGTGGGTGGGGGCGCTGTTCGGACTGGGCTTCGCGGGTTCGGCCGCGGGCACGAACTATGCGGAAACTTTCTCTCTTCCCAACACGGACTCCAAGCGTGCGTACGACCTGATGGAGAAGGCCTTCCCCGAGCGGGCGGGCGACACCGACACGGTGGTGTGGAAGGTCGACAGCGGATCGGTGCGGGACGATTCCGTACGATCCCGGATCGAGCCCGCGCTGGCCGAGATCGGCAAGATGAAGGGCGTCGGCGACGTCACCGATCCGTACGCGGCCGGGGGAGCCGCGCAGATCAGCAAGGACGGGCGGATCGCTTACGCCCAGGTCACCTTCGCCGAGCAGGCGAACGCGGTACCCAAGGAACTGGTCCAGGACGTCGTCGACACCGCGCAGGGCGTCGAACAGGCGGGCCTCGACGTGGAGTTGGGCGGCCAGGCGATCCAGCGCGTGCAGGAACCGCCGAGCGGACTGGCCGAGTTGGTGGGCGTCGGAGCGGCCGCGATCGTGCTGTATCTGGCCTTCGGCTCGTTCCTCGCCATGCTGCTGCCGATCGGTATCGCCATCTTCGGCGTGGGCACCGGCATGTTCTCGACCCAGCTCCTCAGCCATGTCACGAACGTGCCCGAACTCGCCTCACTGCTTGCCACGTTGATCGGCCTCGGCGTCGGTATCGACTACGCGCTGTTCATCGTCACCCGGCACCGGCGCGGTCTGATGCGCGGCGAGAAGCCGGAGGACGCGGCCGTCACGGCCCTCAACACCTCCGGCCGGGCGGTGCTGTTCGCCGGCGGCACGGTCGTCATCGCGCTCGCCGGAATGCTGGTGATGAACCTGCGCTTCCTGGACGGTGTGGTCATCGGCACGGCGGTCACCGTCGTACTGAGCGTCCTCGCGGCGATCACGCTGCTGCCCGCGCTGCTCGGCCTGCTCGGCACCCGGGTGCTCAGCCGCCGCCAGCGGCGCAGGCTCGCTGCCGAGGGACCGCAGCCGGACCGTACGAGCGGCCTGGCGGTGCGCTGGTCGGCGACCGTCGAGCGGAACCCGCGGAAGGTCGCCGCGCTGGCCGTCGTCGTCATGGCGGTCCTCGCGCTGCCGTTGCTGTCGCTCCGGCTCGGTACGACCGACCAGGGCAACGACGACGCGTCGTCGACGACCCGGCAGGCGTACGACCTGCTGGCCGAGGGCTTCGGCCCCGGCTTCAACGGCCCCCTCCAGGTGGTCACGGAGAGCCCCGACACCGCCGCCCTGGTCACGGGCATCCGCGCGACCGAGGGCGTCGCCCAGGTGGTCGCCCTGCCGCCCGGCCAGGGCGTCACGGTGATCCAGGTGGTGCCGACCACGTCACCGCAGTCCGTCGAGACGGACGAGCTCATCGACACCCTGCGCGAGCAGGTGATCCCGGACGCGGGCGTCAGCGCCCATGTCGGTGGCGTGACAGCGGTGTCCAAGGACTTCTCGTCCGTGACCGCGGAGCGGCTGCCGTACTTCATCCTGGCCATCATCGGTCTGGGCTTCCTGCTCCTGATGATCGCCTTCCGCTCCCTCGTCGTACCGCTGACGGCGGCAGTGATGAACCTGATCGCGGCCGCCGCGTCCTTCGGCGTACTCGTCGCGGTCTTCCAGTACGGCTGGGGCCTGGACCTGCTGGGTCTCGGCAAGGAAGGCCCGATCAACTCCTTCCTGCCCGTCATCATGCTCTCGCTCCTCTTCGGCCTCTCGATGGACTACCAGGTGTTCCTGGTGAGCCGGATGCACGAGGAATGGGTGCACACGAGGGACAACGCACGGGCCGTGCGAGTCGGCCTGGCGGAGACCAGCCGGGTCATCAACTCCGCCGCCCTGATCATGGTCTGCGTCTTCCTGGCCTTCGTACTGAGCGGCGACACCGGCGCCGCGATGGCAGGCGTCGGCCTGGCGGCGGCCGTCGCACTGGACGCCTTCATCCTCCGTACGGCCCTGGTGCCGGCGGCGATGCATCTGCTCGGCAACTCCAACTGGTGGCTGCCCGCCGGACTGGAGAAGCGGCTGCCGCACCTCGCGGTGGAGCCGAAGGAGGACGCGGACGCCGCGTCTCCCACGGCCTCGGCCGGTACGACGGTGGTCCACGGCTTCGTCCGCGACGGGGAGGGCGCGCCGGTCGAGGACGCGGTCATCCTGCTGCTCTCGAAGGGCGGCCGCCAACTGGACCGAGTGAGCTCACTGGCCGACGGCTCGTACATCGTCTCGGCGCCGGCCCCGGGCACGTATCTGCTGGCGACGACGGCACCCTCGTACGCGCCCCGCGCCCGGCACGTCGTCGTGACCGACGAACCGCTGGTGCACGACGTGGAGTTGGCGGACGGGGAGGTCGACGCGGTGACCTGAGGTGAAGGGAGGGGCGGGCTTCTGGAGCCTTGGGTACAACGCTCCAGAAGCTCGCCCCTCAGTGCTTCTTCGCGGGGTCGGGCAGCGCCCTCGTCATCCCCGGCAGGAAGTCCGTGAACAGCTCGTGCACCTCGTGGACGAGGGGCCGCAGGATACGGAAGCGGGCCAGGGAGACGCCGCGCGCGGTGAGGCGGGCGCCGCGCTCGGCGAGCCGGTAGCTGCGCTCACGCCCCTCGGTCCGGTCGAAGACCCAGTACAGGACGAGCCCCATCTGGGAGAGCCACATCAACTCCGGCAGGGCGTCGCGGAGTTCCGCCGGCACCTTGGTCTTCGCCCCGGACAGCACCTCACGGTGGACGCTGATGGCCTCCTCGCGCGCGTGCTCCGACTCGGGGGAGAAGGGGCTGAGCGGGCTGTCCGGGTCGGCGGCGTTCTTGAAGAACTGCACCGCGAACTCGTGGTAGGGCGTCGCGATGTCCAGCCACGCCCTCAGCACCCCGCCCAGCCGGGCCTCCAGATCGGTCTCCCGGTCCAGGACATCGCGGGCCGCCGCCCGGTGCTCGGCCGCGATCCGGTCGTAGAAGCCCTGGATCAGGTGCTCCTTGCCGGCGAAGTAGTAATAGGCGTTGCCGACGGAGACCCCGGCCTCCTGGGCGATGGCCCGCATGGTCGTCTTGTCGTAGCCCCGTTCCACGAACAGCCGCATCGCGGTCTCCAGGATCAGGGCGCGGGTCTGCTCGCTCTTGGCGAGGCCCTTTTCAGGACCTTTCTCCGGTGGGAGCGCTTTGTCGGAGCCGGGGCTGTCTGTCGGTGCGGGCACGGTAGGAGCCTAACGAGTGGAGCAGGTGCCGCTGTCGCAGCCGGGAGGGTTGTACGTCCAGCCCGCCTGGGGGTGGTACGCCCATCCGTCGCCCCCGCCCCCGTAGTAGAGGCTCCCGCCCGTCTTGTGGCCGGCTCGCCACTTGGCGGCGGCGAGCATCGCGCCCTTCGCGAGACGCGCACCCGCCGGGGTGCTCAGCCGATGGGCGAGCGCCCGCTGCTCACGCAGCGCCCAGAGGCAGACGACCCAGGCGGCGGACCCCCGGTAGACCTGCCCGCTGTCCCCCACGACGGTGATCTCTTCGAGGGTGGCCCGGTGGTCGAGCGAGGGGAACGCGCCCCGGGCCTCCTCGGACCCGGCCGGCACGAACCGGAGCGGCACCAGTTGCGGCTGCTTCCCGAGCCAGTCGCGCACGAAGGAGCAGAGCGAGCACTGGGCGTCGTACAGGACGGTGAGCCCGAGGACCGGGACGCGCGCGGCGTCCCGGTCCCGGGTGGCTGGAATGCCGGCCATCGGGCTCACGCCCCGGCCGGCGGAGCGATCCAGTCCGTCGGCGTGACGGGCGGCAGCTGCTCCCGCTCCATGACTCCCCGGCGCCGGATCTTGTTGAGCACGTACACGTTGCCGAGGTGCATGACCCCGAGCACGAGCAGCACCACACCGAGCTTGGTCGACAGGGCCTCGAAGATCCCGCGGGCGTCGGCGATCTCGTCGTTCCCGTTCAGATAGAGCGCGACGAAGCCCAGGTTGATCAGGTAGAAGCCCACCACCAGCAGGTGGTTGACGGCATCGGCGAGCTTCTCGTTCCCGTGCAGTACGTCGGCCAGGAAGATCCGCCCGTTCTTGCTCAGCGTGCGCGCCACCCAGATGGTCAGCGCGATGCTGACCAGCAGGTAGATGACGTACGAGACGACCGTGAGGTCCATGTCCCCACCCCTCCATGCTTTCTTGAACGCGTTCAAAAACGCTGTCGAGGAAGAATGTAGACCTGCTTTTGAACATGTTCAAGTCGGGGTGGGGCGGGCTGGGGAGGGTCAGGCCTGTCGGCTGAGCTCGGGGCGCTTGCTGTAGTCCGTGAGGCCGACGACGTTGCCCCAGGGGTCGGCGATCTCGACGGTCCACCCGGTCGCGCCGGGGAAGGGGGCGTCGAGGGTCTCGACGCCCGCCGCGGCCAGCATCCCGGCCACGGCCCGCGCGTCCCGTACCTCCAGCCACACCCGCACCGAGGCCCAGACCGGCGCCCGCCGACTCAGCTCCTCGTCCAGCCGCAGCAACAGCCCTGGCGTCTCTTTCCCCACCTTCAGCAGGGCGATCCCGGCCTCGTCGAGCCGGAACGCGACCGGGAACCCGGCCCGCTCGTAGAAACCCACGGCCTCGTCGAGGTTCCCGACGGGCAGAAGCACGTTGTCGAACCCGAGCAGCTCGTATGACTCATCATCTGACATGTCGTCAGATTAGGTGGGTACGCCTCGGGGGCCTCGGGGGCTGACCGTGGGGGTCACCCGATGGGGGGAGGCGGGCGACATTCCCCTGGGTACGCTGAATCGACAGGCGAGACTCCGTCGTACGGGAGCAACCATGAGCGCCGCATCCGGGGACGGGCTCGACGACGAGCCGCCGTACCGCTGGCCGAGCCCGCCCCCGACTGGGAGGGACCCGCGGCGACCCATCCGCGCCGCGCTCGGTGCCCACGGGCAGTGCGGGAGGGGAATTCCTCAACGGGGCTGGGTTCTTGGGCGAGTTGTTCACCCTTTACCCGTTGGCCAAGGACTGGAATACGATCGGCAACGGTGGGTGCGTGCCGTTCGCGGTCGGTGACTGCGGGTCCCCGTATGAGAGGTAGCCGTAGCAACCTGACGAAGGGTGATGAAGGGGAATTCGCATGGCCAGAGAAGTGCTGACCGTGTGTCTGCAGCCCCTCGCACCTGGGGCGGTGCGGCAGGCGATCGCCGAGGCCATCGCTCCCTTCGACCGCAACGGCGAGGGGAAGGATCTGCCGCCGGGTGAGTGGGACGCGTGGTGGATGGGAGCCGCAGGCCGGGAATTCTGGATCAAGCCCGGGTTCGAAGACGACCCCCGTCTGATCCGCGAATACGAACCGGCGCGCGTGAGTAACGCCCACGTCATTCCGCCGGCCCGATGTTCCGGCGGTCCCGTGGGGCTGCTGGACATCGACGGGCAGAGGTCCCAGGCTGCCGCGGAGGCGAACACCTTGTGGCGTGAATGGGAGGAGTTCTCCTCGGGATTTCCACCCGCCCGCAGTCTCGATGACCTCATCGCCGAGGAGCCGGAAGCAACGTACCTACACGCAGGACCCGCCTGGCACCGGTACGTGGCCCAGCCCGTGATGCGCGCGGTGCTGGACGACCACGCCCTGCAGGCCCGCTTCGGGCAGCGGGCGGTGGGAGACTTCAGTGTCGGACGCGAGCGTTTTGTGCACCGCAAGGCATACGCAAGCCTCGCCCATGACGGCTTTCTGACCCTTGATGGAAAGTGGAGCGCCCCGAATTCGCATCCGGATCATGAGTATGCCGAGGCCTTCAATCGGTATATTGACGCTCTGCCTCCGGGCATCGTGTTGGTGAACATCAAATATCACACGTGACCACCCAAGTGACTGGTGGACCGACGTACACCGGACGCGGTGAGCTTTTCTCCAGGCGGGTCGCAGCCAGCAGCGAGTGGAGAATCGGGGCCCGAAGGGCGAGGGGGCAGGTACTCACCCGGTACCGCGTACGCGACCTCGTCCTCGACTGCGTCGAGCTCGTGGGCTCCGCACTGGTCACCGACTCTCTTGCCTGTACGAGGGATCCCGTTGCCGTCAGGCTCGCACGCGCCGCGACCGGTGGTCGGCGACCACCATCGCCGCGGCGCGCGTACGAGACCGCTACTGCGGGAAGTCCGCCCGCAGCTCCGGCTCCGTGGCGGACCCGGTCGTGATGCCGGTCGGGCCGGCCGGCAGCAGGACGCTCGGGGTGTCGCTGTCCGAGATGAGGAGGTCCGCGTCGCCGTCGCGGTCGAGGTCGCGGAGGCGGACGTACAGGCCGAACATGGAGTACTGGCCGGCACTGCCCGGGACGCCCGCGGACGTGCGGGTGAACCACTGGGAAGCCGTGCCGGTCAGGCCCGTCTTGCCGCCGCGCAGGACATGCACACCACCCGCGTACGTGACGGAGCCGACCTTCTCCTCCGGGACGCCGACCGCGAGGTCCGGGTAGCCGTCGCGGTTGGTGTCGCCCGCGGAGAGCGCGTAGCCGAAGCCGTCGTTCTTGGTAGCGGCGGTGGCGATGCCCGAAGTGGACTGGGTGAGGCGGTAGTTGGTGGTGGGGCCGCTCGCACCGCCGCGTAGGACCACGACGGAGCCCGCACCCTTGTTGTACGGGGTGTCGCTGACGGCCAGGTCGCCGTAGCCGTTCTTGTCGAAGTCCGCGATGACGCCGGTGGGGCTGTAGTCCGGTGAAGAGGCGTTGTACGTCGTGAACTTGCCCGACTTGACCGTGGTGCCGCCGCGCAGGAACCAGGCGGCCTGCGTCATCTTGTCGTTCTTGTCGATGTAGCCCTGGCCGAGGACGTACAGGTCCGTGGCCTTGTCCTTGGTGACCTTTCCGGCGACGAGCGCGGTCGGTTCGAGGATGTCGGCCACGCTCGGGCTCGGGACGTGCTTGGTCACCTTGCCCGTCGTACCGGACTTGGCGAAGCCGCCGCGGTAGATGTACGTCGTAGTCGTGCTGTCGGCGACCGCCAGGTCCGCCTTGCCGTCGCCGTTGAAGTCGCCGGTGGCGAGGGAGTCGCCGAATCCGTAGTACGAGTGGGCCGTGACGGAGAGACGGGTCGCCGACGAACCCAGGCCGGACGGCGATCCCCACACGATGGTGACCGCGCCCGCCGCGACCTTGCCGCTCACCTTCTCGCTGTGGTCGCCGACGGCGAGGTCGGCGTATCCGTCGCGGTTGAAGTCGGCGTTCGCGAGGGAATGGCCGAAGCCGTCGCCGTACCCTCCTGCGTCACCGGCTGTACCGGGAATGCCCGCGCTGTTCTGGTTGAACGTCTTCACCTTCGTGCCGGGGCCCGTCGCGGTCCCGTACGTCACGGTGACCGATCCGCTGTCACCGACCGCGTAGTCGCGGTAGCCGTCGCCGTTGAAGTCGTCCGCGTACTTGGCGGGGGTGGCGGCGGTCGCGGTGCCCGTCGTGACAGTGAGCAGGCCGGCGGTCAGCGAGGCGGCCACGGCCGTCGCGAGGACGAAATGACGGGTCCTGCGTGGGGCGTTTCTTGTCAACTGTGTGCGTCTCCTGCGGTGCGCGGGGCCTTTCGGCGGTCCGCAGCGAACGGGGACACCCGTCCGGCCGGGTCATGACAGGCACGGCTGGGGCGGGCGTACACGGAAGACGTGTGGAGGGACGCAAGGGTTGTATGCAGATCCCCAGGTTTTCCGGAGTACGCCGGCCGGGCCCGGTACTCCGGACGCTCGTCGGGGGAGCCGACTTCTCTCCCGGCCACCCACTCCTGCAATATGACCGGCAGTCCTGTTCGGTCATTTGGCCTTCAGGCCTGTCCAGCGGCCCGCGCACCGAGATGCAGGAGTGAACACCTTGACCGAGCAGCCCCAGCCACCCCAGCAGCCGCAGCAGCCCCCGGACCAGCCGCCCGGCTACGGCTACCCGAACCCCGGCCCCGGCTCCGTCCCGCCCGGCGGGCCGAACCCGTACGGGGCTGGCCCGGCGGGTGCCTATCCGCCGCCCGGTGACTATCAGCAGCCGGGCAGCTACCAGCAGCCGGGCCCGTACGGCTACCCGCAACAGGGCTATCCGCAGCAGGGCTACCCGATGGGTGCCGTGCCGCCCGGCATGTACACGGGCGACCCCAACGCCCCGTACGGCTACGACCCTTACGGCCGCCCGTACTCCGACAAGTCGAAGATCGTCGCGGGGATTCTCCAGCTCACCCTCGGAACCCTCGGCATCGGGCGCTTCTACATCGGCAACGTCGGCATCGGGATCGCCCAGCTCTTCACCTGCGGTGGTCTGGGCATCTGGGCCCTGATCGACGGGATCCTCCTGCTCACAAGCAACACCGGCACGGACTCGCAGGGGCGGATCCTGCGTGGCTGAGCCCGCCGCCGGGCGAGGTGCCGGGCCGGCGACCGTCCTGCGGCACCCGGCGACGGCACCCCTCGCGGTGTTCGTCGCCGGGGTCGCGGGCGCCGACTATCTCTACGGCACCAATCCGCACGAGCCGGGTCACCTGCTGCCCCAGTGCCCGTTCCGCTACCTCACCGGGCTGCTCTGCCCGGCCTGCGGCGGCACCCGCATGGTGTACGACCTGATGCACGGCCAGTTCTCGGCGGCCTGGCACGACAACAGGGTGCTCCTGCTGGCCTCCCCGTTCGCCCTCGCGCTGTTGGGGCGCTGGTTCCTGGAAGGGATACGCGGGCGCCGTTGGCGGCCCACCCTCAGTCCCCGGGCCCAGGCGATGGTGCTGGTGGTGGCCGTCGCGTGGACCGTGGTCCGCAACGTCGCCTGAGTCGGGCAACGCGCGGCGGGACAGCCGTGTTGAGGCCGTAACCCTCGCAACTGCCCGTCAGCCACGGCCTTACGCGCAATTTTAGCCAGATTTTGATCACGGATATGGAACGATCCAGGGTGATCGACCGTTCTTCGTCCCACTGTCCCTCTTGATCTCTCTATGCTTCCCGGGTCACAGGGGGGATGGCGCAGCACGTTGTACGCCATCGCAGTAGGCGTCATTTGTCATGGGTTCCCTCCTGGATTCCCCCGGAGCATTCCGCTTCGGTCTTTCGTCAGTCATCCCAGGAGCAACTTCCATGTCTGTCCCCACCCCTGAAGCACCGTTCGGCGTCGACCACCAGGGCCGCCCGCTCTCCGACAAGTCCAAGATCACCGCGGGCCTTCTCCAGCTCTTCCTCGGTGGCTTCGGTATCGGCCGCTTCTACGTCGGTTCCACGGGCGTGGCCATCGCCCAGCTCTTCACCTGCGGTGGCCTGGGCATATGGGCGCTGATCGACGCGATCCTCTTCTTCACGAGCAACGACCGCACGGACAAGCAGGGTCGCGTCCTGCGCGGCTGATGCCGACCGGACGTACGACGAGAGCCCTGTCTCCAGCTCGGGAGGCGGGGCTCCGTACGTCTGGCGCTCGGGGCTCGGATCGCCGCCTCGACGACGCGTTGCATCCGACTCCTTCGAGTACTTCGGTCTCGCCGCCGTCCAAGCCAGCCGCGGTGAAGGGGCGTCTGAGCCTGGACAGAGCGCGGGCGTGAGCACCGTTTGGGGGCGGGGACACGATGATCAAGTGTCCGATGATCTCGACGCGGCACCCCGGGTTGCGGTCCATGAGCCGGTTGGCCTCCGCGATCAGCGGACGGTCGCCATGGGGCCGCTCGACGGATGCTGCGGACATCACGTGCCTCCTGTGGGCTGGTGTCGAGAACATCATCGTGGGCCGGGCGAGGCGTAGGCGGCCCGTGCCCGCCGCTTCACCCGGTAGTGGCCCACAGCATGCGTGAGGGCCCCGCCTCCTCACGGAAACGGGGCCCTCACGCACGTACTGCCAAGAACGTCAGAACCGCCGAGTGATCAGCGCCCGCTTGACCTCCTGGATCGCCTTGGTGACCTCGATACCCCGAGGGCAGGCGTCCGTGCAGTTGAACGTGGTGCGGCAGCGCCACACACCGTCCTTGTCGTTGAGGATCTCGAGGCGCTGCTCGCCCGCCTCGTCACGCGAGTCGAAGATGAAGCGGTGGGCGTTGACGATGGCGGCGGGGCCGAAGTACTGGCCGTCGTTCCAGAAGACCGGGCAGGACGACGTGCACGCCGCGCAGAGGATGCACTTCGTGGTGTCGTCGAAACGCTCGCGGTCCTCCGCCGACTGGAGACGCTCCCGCGTCGGCTCGTTGGTGTCCTTCGTGATCAGGAAGGGCATCACGTCGCGGTACGCCTGGAAGAACGGGTCCATGTCGACGATCAGGTCCTTGAGGACCGTGAGGCCCTTGATGGGCTCGACCGTGATCGGCTTGGCGGGGTTGAGGTCCTTGATCAGCGTCTTGCAGGCAAGGCGGTTCTTGCCGTTGATCCGCATGGCGTCCGAGCCGCAGATGCCGTGCGCGCAGGAGCGACGGAAGGTGAGCGTTCCGTCCTGGTCCCACTTGATCTTGTGGAGGGCGTCGAGGACGCGCTCCTTCGGGTCGATCTCCAGCTGGAAGTCTTCCCAGACCGCCTCGGCAGAGACCTCGGAGTTGAAGCGGCGGATGCGGAACGTGGCGGTGATGTACGGGGAGTCGGCGAAGCCTGCTTCAGGCTTGTCGGCCGCGTCCGCCTTGTCCAGGGTCGGGGTTGCCATCAGTACTTACGCTCCATCGGCTGGTAGCGGGTCTGGACGACCGGCTTGTAGTCGAGACGGATGGACTCGGTGCCGTCGTCGCCGACCTCGCGGTACGCCATGGTGTGGCGCATGAAGTTGACGTCGTCGCGGTTCGGGTAGTCCTCGCGGTAGTGACCGCCGCGGGACTCCTTGCGCGCCAGCGCGGACGTCGCCATGACCTCGGCCAGGTCGAGCAGGTTGCCCAGCTCGATGGCCTCCAGGAGGTCCGTGTTGAAGCGGCGGCCCTTGTCCTGGATCGAGACGTTCAGGTAGCGCTCGCGCAGCTCCGCGATCTTCTCGACCGCCGTCTTGATCGTCTGCTCGGTGCGGAACACCATCACGTTGGCGTCCATGCACTCCTGCAACTCGTTGCGCAGGACCGCGACCCGCTCCGTGCCCGTGGAGTTGCGCAGGTGCTCGACCTGCGACACCACCTTGGAGGCCGGGTCCTCGGGCAGCTCGACGTAGTCGGCCTTCACCGAGTACTCGGCGGCGGCGATACCCGCGCGCTTCCCGAACACGTTGATGTCGAGGAGCGAGTTCGTGCCCAGGCGGTTCGCGCCGTGGACCGACACGCACGCGACCTCGCCGGCCGCGTACAGGCCCGGGACGACCGTGGTGTTGTCGCTCAGCACCTCACCCTGGACGTTCGTCGGGATGCCGCCCATCGCGTAGTGCGCGGTGGGCTGGATCGGGATCGGGTCCGTGTACGGCTCGATGCCCAGGTAGGTACGCGCGAACTCCGTGATGTCGGGCAGCTTGGCGTCCAGCTGCTCCGGCGGGAGGTGGGTGAGGTCCAGGTAGACGTGGTCACCCTCGGGACCGCAGCCACGGCCCTCACGGATCTCCGTGTAGATGGACCGGGACACGACGTCGCGCGACGCCAGGTCCTTCATCACCGGCGCGTACTTCTCCATGAAGCGCTCGCCGTCCTTGTTGCGGAGGATGCCGCCCTCACCACGGGCGCCCTCCGTCAGCAGGATGCCCATGCGCCAGATGCCGGTCGGGTGGAACTGGAAGAACTCCATGTCCTCCAGCGGCAGCCCGCGACGGTAGACCGCGGCCTGGCCGTCACCGGTCAGCGTGTGCGCGTTGGACGTCACCTTGAAGAACTTGCCGGTGCCGCCGGACGCGTAGATCACGGCCTTCGCCTGGAAGACGTGGATCTCGCCGGTCGCGAGTTCGTACGCGACGACGCCCGCGGACCGCTTCACACCGTCGATCTCGACGAGTAGCTGGTCCAGGACGTAGAACTCGTTGTAGAACTCCACGCCCTCCTTGACGCAGTTCTGGTACAGCGTCTGGAGGATCATGTGACCGGTGCGGTCGGCCGCGTAGCAGGAGCGGCGCACCGGCGCCTCACCGTGGTTACGGCTGTGACCGCCGAAGCGGCGCTGGTCGATCGTCCCGTCGGGCGTCCGGTTGAAGGGAAGGCCCATCTTCTCCAGGTCGAGGACCGAGTCGATGGCCTCCTTCGCCAGGATCTCGGCGGCGTCCTGGTCGACCAGGTAGTCACCGCCCTTGATCGTGTCGAAGGTGTGCCACTCCCAGTTGTCCTCTTCCACGTTGGCGAGCGCGGCGGCCATACCGCCCTGCGCGGCGCCCGTGTGGGAGCGGGTGGGGTAGAGCTTGGTCAGCACGGCGGTGCGGCTGCGCTTCGTCGACTCGATGGCGGCGCGCATACCGGCGCCGCCGGCGCCGACGATGACGGTGTCGTACTTGTGGATCTTCATGAGTGGTTGCCTCAGCCCCGTGCCTAGCGGATGTTCGGGTCGAAGGTGAAGATCACCAGCGTGCCCAGCAGAATCGTGAACACCGTGGCGGTGTACAGCAGGCCCTTCAGCCACAGGCGCGTGTTCGCGCGCTCCGCGTAGTCGTTGATGACCGTACGCAGGCCGTTGGAGCCGTGCAGCATCGCGAGCCACAGCATCGCGAGGTCCCAGGCCTGCCACCACGGGGACGCCCAGCGGCCGGCCACGAAGGCGAAGCCGATCTTGGAGACGCCGCCGTCGAGGACGAGCTGGATGAGCAGGTGGCCGAGGACCAGGACGACCAGGACGATGCCGGACAGGCGCATGAAGAGCCAGCCGTACATCTCGAAGTTGCCACGGGTCGACTTCGGGGTCTTCCTGGTCCGCTGGCGTGGGGCCTCGATGAGCGGCGCCGGGTTGTCGACGCTGTACGCCGAGAACTCGTCCGCGCCTTCGACGGGGCCGATGCCGGATGCGGCGGTTTCGGTGGTGGACATCTGTGTCAGCTCCCGAAGACTTCGCGGAATGCGTGACCGAGGACGGGGTAAAGGGCCCCCGCCATCAGCACGACCCAGATACCGACGACGGACCAGAGCATCTGCTTCTGGTAGCGCGGGCCCTTCGACCAGAAGTCGACGGCGATGACACGCAGACCGTTGAGCGCGTGGAAGAGGATGGCGGCGACGAGGCCGTACTCCAGCAGCGCGACGAGCGGCGTCTTGTACGTGGCTACGACCTTGTCGTAGTCCTCGGGGGATACACGGACGAGAGCGGTGTCCAGCACGTGTACGAACAGGAAGAAGAAGATGAGGACGCCGGTGACTCGATGAGCCACCCAGGACCACATTCCTTCCCGGCCGCGGTACAGCGTTCCAGCCGGCACGGAAAAACCCTCCGGGAGCGGGGATTGGGGCCGCGCCGGCTTGGGTGTCGGACGGGCCCGGCCGGGTACGGTCCACCGGCCCCGGCCATCGTAGCGACGACTTGTCGGAACGCTTACAGCGGCCCCGCTGGTGTGATCAAACAGGCAGCCAAACAGGCTCGTACGGGCTACAGGGATGCCTGGAATCCACTTATTTCGACAGTTCCACCCACACTGTCTCCTTCGCTCCTGCCTTCGTCCGTTGCGAACGTATGCGCAAGGCGGGCGAGCCGACCCCGGGCGAGGCGTCTCAGCTCCTCGGCCGCCAGGACGCGCTCCTCCTCGGGGTCGTGGGCGAGGCGGGAGCGGATTCCGGCGAGCACCTCGTCGAGTGCCTCCGCCGGGGCGAGGTCGTCGAGGCAGATGACGAACACATGCCCGAACCGGCTCTCGTACGCGGCGTGCGCGGCGCTCAGTGCGGTGTGGGCGGCGGAGTACGCGCCGTCCGGGAGCAGTGTGAGCGACTCCCCGGCCAGCGCCTCGGCGAGGTCGGCGGGCGTCAGGTCGTACGCCGCCTCGTCGGCCGCGGCGAGCAGCGAGTCCAGGTCCGGGTAGGGCCGGTGCTCGGTGAGGCGGTGGGCCCAGCGCAGGCTGCGGCAGCACAGGAGAAGGGCGCGCTCGAGGGTCTCGGCGGGCGCGGAGTTGAACCCCTCCAGGCGGGCCGGGGACGGCGCCGCGCTCTTCTGCTCGGGGAGGCGGGGGAGACGGTGCGGCGGCAGCGGGGGTCCTCGGCGGTGGTGTTTCGCGTGACGTCCGATGGGGATCACGCGTGATTCGGCAGGGGAAGGAGTGGGAGTTGTGATGCTCACGCTATCGAGGAGTGTCAGGAGCTGTCCGACGGATGCCCGAATTTCACCCGGACGGGAGTGTTTCGGAACGTGTGATGGACGGTGTGGAGGGGGATGGGGGCCTAGGTTCACTGAGGGATGGATGTACGACCTGGATGTACGACCTGGATGTACGACCTGGATGTGCGACCTCGGCGGCGAAGTGAGCGGCGTGATGCGGATCGTGATGGGGATCGTGGCGGGGAACGGGTGTGCGGGTGCGGGTGGGAATGTTCTTTCGCCCCCTCCGCCCCTACCCGTCCCTTGTTCCTGGGGCTCCGCCCCAGACCCCGCTCCTCAAACGCCGGAGAGGCTGGATTTTGGGCCCGTCCGGCGTTTGAGGACGAGCGCGTCCAGCGCGACACGGGGGTCTGGGGGCAGCGCCCCCAGGTACGGGACGGGTAGGGGCGGAGGGGGCGAGAAACTCCCGGCCGTCACCGCGCGGAGCGTGGCGCCATGAGCGCCGGCCGGCGCCGCGCGCCGGGGCGGCGGATGCAGTGGGCCGTTGTCGCGGGCGGCGGAGTGGTCGTCGCCGGGGCCGCCGCGCTCACCGTCGCGTTCTGGCCCGCCGGCGACAGCGGCGAACCGGCGGGAGCGCGGGTTCCGTCGACCGGTACGCCGGTGACCGCGTCGAGCACCGCACCGACGCCCACCAGCGCCGCCCCCTCGCCGACCCGGACGTACCCCCTGTCCCAGACCCCCCTTACCATCCCCGCCGTACGCGAACACACCCCCGCCAGGGGCCCCGGCTGGCGCCCCGCCACCGGCGCCCGGGTGGTCGTCGCCGACAGTGAACTCGCCGACGAGGGGCGGCTGCTCGCCGGCGAGCTCAAGCTGTCGTACGCGGGGGAGACCGAATCCCGTTCCGGGGACGTCGAGTTGGGCCTCGACGACACGACCTCGGGCGTCGAGTCGTACACCCTGACCGTCAAGAGCGGCCGGGTCACGATCACCGCTCCCGGCGACGCGGGGGTCTTCTACGGCACGCGCACGCTCAAGCAGGCGGTGCACGGCGGCGGCACGGCGCCCGAGGGCGTCGTACGGGACCGGCCCGCGAAGCCGCAGCGCGGGTTCATGCTGGACATCGCGCGCAAGCACTTCACGGCGGACTGGATCGAGGACCGGGTCCGGGAGCTGGGCGACCTGAAGTTCAACCAGCTCGGCCTGCACTTCTCCGACGACCAGGGCTTCCGCATCGAGTCCGACACGCACCCGGAGATCGTGTCGAAGCAGCACCTCAGCAAGGCGCAGGTCCGCGGGATCCTCGACCTGGCCGCGAGCCGGCACATCACCGTCGTCCCCGAGATCGACTCGCCCGGCCACCTGGGCGCCGTGCTCGCCGCACACCCCGAACTCCAGTTGCGCAACGCGCAGGGCGTCGCCTCGCAGGGCTCGATCGACATCTCCCAGCAGGCGTCCGCGGACCTGGTCGACGAGCTGCTGAACGAGTTCGCCGATCTCTTCCCCGGCGCCTACTGGCACCTCGGCGGCGACGAGTACCGGGCGCTGATGGTCGCCAACCCCGCCGCCTCCTACCCGCAGTTGGTCACCGCCGCCGTGAACACCTACGGCTCGGGCGCGGGCATCGCCGACCTCGCGACCGGCTGGCTCAACGACCGTGCCGAGGTGATGCACGGCCACGACCGGACGCTGCGGGCCTGGAACGACGGGTTCTTTCCCGGGGGGCAGGTGCAGGCCGACAGCGATCTGCAGGTGGCGTACTGGACGGGCAAGGAGATCGGTGCGCGCAAGCCCGTCGAATACCTCGACGCGGGGCGCGAGTTGATCAACTACAACGACGAGTACCTCTATTACGTCCTCGGCCAGCCGCAGACCTTCGTCTACCCGACCGGGCAGCGCATCTACGAGCAGTGGACCCCGCTCGTGGTACGCGGCACGACCGCGGTCCCCGCGAAGTACGACGGGCAGATCCTCGGCGGCACCTTCGCGGTGTGGTGCGACCTCGCGGCCTCGCAGACCCAGGACCAGGTGGCGGCGGGGATCAGGATGCCGTTGCGCGCGACGGTCCAGAAGTTGTGGGCTCCCGGTAGGCCCGCGCTGTCCTGGACGGCCTTCAGGGAACTGGCGGACCGGCTGGGCTGAAGGACCCGAACTGAGCCCCGGGCCCCTACCGGCCGGCGTACGGCCTCGGGGTGTATTGCCCGATTGGGTAGCCAACTCCCGTATGTCTGTGGTGTATTCGGCCCGAGCCGAACCGAGAGACCGGGGGGACCGGAATGGGCTACTGGGGGTACTACGTCGTCGGTAGAAGCGAGCGGCCGCTCGCGGAGCTGGACGCGCTGGCAGGGGCGCCGGGCGTGGTCCTGCGGGCCACGGCGCCCGACGGCTGGCAGGTGTGGGAGTACCCGAGCGGCGACGGGGACGTCGGCAGCATGAACACGCTCGCCCGGGAGACCGGGGCGCCCGCGCTGTTCGGGTACGTCATGGACAGCGACTGTGTGGTCGTCGAGGCGGCCGCGCCGGAGAGCGGTGCGTGGACGACGTGTCTCGCGCGGCCCGCTATGGCCCGGTACCTGGGGGACAGCGAGGAGGGGCTCGGCGTCGACGACTACTTCCTGGAGCCGGCCGACGCCGCCGAACGCGCCGTCGCCTGGGCCGCGGAGGCCGGTCACACGGTGGTCGCGCAACCGCTTCTCGAGGTATTGACCGCGGACCCTGACCCGTTGGCCGAAAACCTGCTATTCCGGTTCCTGGACCGACTTGGCGTCGTGCCTTTGTGAGCTCCTGTGACACTCCCGGCCTGTCGCACGCAGTAAGGGGAAGTGCGGGCTCCGTGAGAAACAGGCGCCCTGCTGCGGTGTTCGCGGAGTTCGAGGAGTTCGAGGGAGTCACGATGAGCCTGGTGGAACTGATCGCTCAGGCCGATGAGCGTGGGCTGGCGGCGAGCGGGCTGGCTTGTTTGGATCGGTGCGTTCCCCTGCTGGGTGGCGACGATGACGATGTTCTGCGGCCCCTGTGGACGAGCCTGGTGGACGGGGACGCGTGGGGGGAGCGGCTCGCCAAGGCGCGGGCGGATCTGGGGGAGTTGGGCGATCTGGAGGGTTCGGAGCACCTCGACCTCGACCTCGGCTTCGGGGCGCGGGCCGGCTCCGGCACCAGCTCCAACCCCGGCACCTCGCCCGACCACCAAGCCGCCCTCCTCGCCCGTCACATGCTCGCCACCGTTCCGGTCGAGCACTCCGCCGCTGCCCTGCGGACATGGGCGGACGACTGTTCCGTGGCGGCCCTGCGGATCCACGGACTCCTCGATATCGCCGCCGCCGACACGTCCTCGTCCTCGGTCGCGGCCCGGCGAGAGGGCCGTACGGACGGCATGTCCCCGCTCGTCGCCGCCGAACTGCGGCGCCAGATCGCCATCCTGGAACTGCTCGCGGTCCGCGGCGAGGGCGGCCTGCGGCTGGTCCTGCGGCAGTCGACGGAGGGGCGGCGGGTGCTCCGGGCGGTGGTGTCGCGGCGGGCGCGGGGGCGGACGTAGGCCGTACTGCGCCGGTGCCTGGTCCGGTACGGCGCCGCCCGCGTCGTACGGCCGCCAAATGCTCCGTCGGTACCTCGCCCTCGTAGCGCCAAGACCCCCCGATCCTCGGGCACCTCCGCGTCGTACGGGCAACGGTCCCACCCCCAACACGGCCAGTCCTCCTGCCCCTTCGGGTCATAAACCTCCGGCCTGCGAGAGTCCTGTGTTTGTCCTGTGGGTGCCGTGGGGCGATATCGGGCCGGTGTCGGGGAGTGCTCGGATCGGGGTGACGAATCCTGGGCGGAGGGCGCTCTTCCGAGTGTGGACGCAACGCGAGCAACCCGGCCCCAAGCTGCGACGAAGCCCATCCGGTGGGCGGCGGACGCGGTCGCGACGATGCGTGAGGGCGCCCGGCTGCGCCTGGACTACTCCGCGCAGAGTCTGTGGCGCGTCGACCGACTGATCGAGGAGATACGGCAGGAGGGAGCGCCCTACGTCGCCGTCGAGACGGTGTTGCGCGGCTTCGGGGCGTACGCCGGTGAGGTCGTCGCCCGGAGCACGGGCGCGGAGTGGTGGGTGACGGGTGGCGACCACTGGATCCGTACGCCTGACGGGCGGTTGTGGGACCCGATCGACGAGGCCCGCCGCTGCTACGCGGGCGACGGTTCGCTGCGGTTGCTGTGCCGGGAGGCCACACGGTGAGCTTCTGACCCGACCGGACCCGGCTTCGCGAGGTCCAGGGGGGTGCCAGAACCCGCCCTTGCCGATGGCAACGGCCGAGGCCGCCACCCCCCACAGGAGAGGCCCCGGCCGTCGCGCGGCACGGGCCGCGCGGCGGCCCGTACTCCTTACAGCGCCAACGCTGCGTTTTGTGTCACACCTCGCACCGTTACCGTGTAGTTGCGTGTTGTACGAACATGGACGGGGAGCGGTTTCACGCCGTAACGTGCCATTCGCGCCGAGGTGTGGAGAGGGGACATCCGCACCTATGAGGGGCCTTGAGACCGCAACCATCGATTGAGCAACCACGACGGCGAGTACCCGGCCCGCGAGAGCGGCGCCGGCTTAGGCGCAAAGAGGGGCGCGCGCGGTGCTGGGGGACGACGCGGAGCTGACTGCCGCGGTGCTTGCGGCACAGGACGGGGACGAGACCGCGTTCCGGACTGTGTACCGCGCGGTGCACCCACGGCTGCTCGGATACATACGGACGCTGGTCGGCGACCCGGACGCGGAAGACGTCACGTCCGAGGCCTGGTTGCAGATCGCCCGTGACCTGGAGCGGTTCAGCGGTGACGCCGACCGCTTCCGCGGCTGGGCCGCCCGTATCGCCCGTAACCGCGCGCTCGACCACATACGGATGCGCGGGCGCCGCCCCGCGATAGGCGGCGACGAGACCGAACTGACCGGCAAGGCGGGCGAGTCCGACACCGCGGGCGAGGCCATCGAGTCCCTGGCCACCGACAGAACGCTTTCGCTCATCGCCCAACTCCCGCAGGACCAGGCGGAGGCCGTCGTACTGCGCGTCGTCGTCGGCCTCGACGCCAAGACCGCGGCCGAGACCCTCGGCAAGCGTCCCGGTGCGGTGCGTACAGCGGCGCACCGTGGTCTGAAACGGCTCGCGGAGCTGCTCGGCGACGATCCGGAATCCGTCGGGGCACTCGGCGTCGTACCCCCACAAAGAGAACCGCGCACACGTGCGGTGACGTCCGCCGGTGTGACGCATACGCGTTCGCGGACGCAGAAGGACATGTGATGGCCGACGAGCGCTGTGTCTTCCCGGGAGAAAACCCACGGCCCCCCGGCCGGTGGCTGGACCGCGACGCCGCGGAGCGCCTGCTGCGCGGAGAACCCCTGGAAGCCGTCGACGTCCACGACCGGAACCAGGTGGACCGGCTCGCCCGGGCGCTTGCCGCGCTGGTCCCGGGCCCCGCGCTCGGCAACGACGAACTCCCCGGCGAGGCTTCCGCGTTGGCCGCGTTCCGCAAGGTGCGCGCGGACGCGGACGGCGAGGTGGAACAGTCGGCCCCGGGCGGTCGTACGCGTTCCGTCTCCCACATCACCACCGCGTACTCCTCCGACGCCGGTCTCATCCGTCTGGGACGTCCGGACCTCGGTGGTCGCCGGGTCCGTTGGGGTCGTCCCACGCGCCTCGGTCTTGCCGCGGCGCTGGCCGCCGGGATGATCGGAGGGGTCGCCGTCGCGACCGGAACCGGAATGCTGCCGACTCCGTTCGGTGACGACAAACCCGGTCCTACCGCCTCGGTCACGGCCGCGGCCACACCGGAGCGGCCGCTCGTCCCGCCGTCACCCGAGGGCTCGGGGGGCGGTGGTTTCCCGGCCGGCACACCTGACGGCGCCACGAGCGGTTCGTCCGTCGGCGGCTCCTCGCAGAAGGAGGCCGGCGGACGTGTGCCGGACGGGCAGCAGGACCCGGACGGCGCGGGGGAGCCGGGTCGCTCCAGTGAGTGGTGGATCCGGACACGCTCGTCGTGCCGTGACGTCCTCGACGGCAGGGAACTGGACGCCGGCCGTAGGCGGGTTCTGGAGGACGCCGCGGGAGGCTCCGGCCAGGGCCGGTTGAAGAAGTACTGCAACGAAGTCCTGGACCGGGCGGCCACCGGCGCCGACGACAGCGGGAAGAACGCCGGGGACGAGGACTCCAAGGACTCGGACGGGAGTTCGGACGCGACCGCGGAAACCCGCTCCGACCAGGGCTTCGGTCAGGACTCGGACGAGGGCTCCGCCCCGGGAGACGGGAGTGACGACGACGGCAACCACATACTCCCGTTGCTCCCGCTACTGCCGAGCGGCAACGACAGCGGTAGCGGCGACAGCGATGGTGGCGACGATAACGACGGGGGTCGTGGCGGGGACGGCCGTGGCCACCAGCACGGCAAGGACGAGGACGACCGCGGTAACGGCCGCCGTGGCAACGATGTCCTCGGCAGCGGCGGAACCCTCACCCTGACGCCTTCACCCTCCCCTCTACCCGCCCCCGCCCCCTCGGCCTCGGTCTCGAACCTCGTCGAAACATCCTGACCTGCGGGTTCGTGTTCCGCCGACTTTCCCCCCGCCCCTGGTGTGACATTTTCAGCCGCGGTGGCGCAGTAGTGGGTGAGCCGACTGGTCATCGGCCCTCGCACCGAGCCAGGGTTCCCCCCGTACCCATGGCTCGGTGCA
The DNA here is from genome assembly GCF_044744645.1 of Streptomyces sp. NPDC087263. Lineage (NCBI taxonomy): Bacteria > Bacillati > Actinomycetota > Actinomycetes > Kitasatosporales > Streptomycetaceae > Streptomyces > Streptomyces sp. NPDC087263. The sequence continues at coordinate 53,151 of NZ_JBIUYT010000010.1, read as the reverse complement.
CCTCGGCGCGGGCGGGACACGTTCCCCCGGTCCCGCCCGCGCCGCCTCACCTCTCCGCGCCCCGCGGCTCCGCACCGCGCGTCACCAGTAGACGACGACCTTGTCTCCCGTACGGACCTGCGCGAACAGCTCCGCGATCTTCCCCTCGTCCCGAACGTTGACGCAGCCGTGCGAGGCACCGAAATAGCCGCGGCCCGCGAAGTCGGCGGAGTAGTGGACCGCCTGGCCGCCGCTGAAGAACATGGCGTACGGCATGGACGAGTCGTAGAGCGTCGACACGTGATAGCGCGATTTGAAGTAGACGCTGAACACACCTTCGCGGGTCGGCGTGTACTCCGAGCCGAACCGCACCTCCGTCGTCGATACCGTCCGGCCGTCGATCATCCAGCGCAGCGTGCGGCTCGTCTTGCTGATGCAGAGCACGCGGCCCGTCATACAGCGCGCGTCCGGTTCCGCGGCCGGCTGCCCGCCGAACGCGTACAGCTCCCACTTTCCCGGTTCCTTCGTCATCTTCCGCAGCCGCTGCCAGGTGACGCTGTCCAGCTCGCCGGTCCGCGGCAGACCGCGCTTGCCCTGGAAGCCCTTCACGGCGGTGGCGGTGAGGTCGTCGTACGTCCCCGTCGGCCCGTCGAAGAGCCAGGCGACCTGTCGCAGCCGGGCCTGCACCTCGCGTACGTCGGTGCCCTCGTCGCCCTTGGACCAGAGGACCTCGGGGGCCGGGGCCGGGGTTTTCGACGGGGTGGCGCTCGGCTTGGGGTCGTCGGAAGTGGCCGTGGGCCGGGGCGTGGGGGTGGCGCCGGCCGTGCCGTCGATCCTTATCAGGGGCGGCTGTTTCCCGTCCGCGTCCCCGGCCTGCGCCGTACAGCCGCTGACCGCGATCAGCGCCGCCAGGGCGGCCAGCGAGCGCTTCCCGTGTCTCGTCATCCGTGGTGCCGTACGCATCGGACCCCCGTCGTGCCGTCGTGTGTCACTTGAGATGCTCCCCGCGCGTGCCCGGTGGCGAACTACACCGCATGGTGGAGAGCGAGGCCCATCAAACAGGTAGGGGCCATCAAACAGGTATTGGCCGGCTTCGGCGGGAGACACAGCAATGGCGCGCGAATCCGAGTCCGGTCTGCCCATCGAGCCTGTCTACGGACCGGAGGCCCTGGAGGGCTGGGATCCGGCCGAGAAGCTGGGTGCGCCGGGCGAGTTCCCCTTCACGCGGGGTGTATACCCCTCGATGTACACGGGGCGTCCGTGGACGATGCGTCAGTACGCCGGTTTCGGCACGGCCGTCGAGTCCAACGCGCGCTACCAGCAGCTGATCGCCAACGGCACGACGGGCCTGTCGGTCGCCTTCGACCTGCCCACCCAGATGGGCCACGACAGCGACGCCCCGATCGCGTCCGGCGAGGTCGGCAAGGTCGGCGTGGCGATCGACTCCGTCGACGACATGCGGGTGCTGTTCGGCGGGATCCCGCTGGACAGGGTCTCCACGTCGATGACGATCAACGCCCCGGCCGCGCTCCTCCTGCTGATGTACCAGCTGGTCGGCGAGGAGCAGGGAGTGCCGGCCGCACAGCTGACGGGCACGATCCAGAACGACATCCTGAAGGAGTACATCGCGCGGGGCACGTACATCTTCCCGCCCAAGCCCTCCCTCCGGCTGGTCGCGGACATCTTCAGGTACTGCCGGACCGAGATCCCGAAATGGAACACGATCTCGATCTCCGGCTATCACATGGCGGAGGCGGGCGCCTCGCCCGCGCAGGAGATCGCGTTCACGCTGGCGGACGGCATCGAGTACGTGCGGACGGCGGTGGCGGCGGGAATGGACGTGGACGACTTCGCCCCGCGCCTGTCGTTCTTCTTCGTGGCGCGTACGACGATTCTCGAAGAGGTCGCCAAGTTCCGTGCCGCGCGCCGGATCTGGGCGCGGGTGATGCGCGAGGAGTTCGGCGCGAAGAACCCCAAGTCGTTGATGCTGCGCTTCCACACGCAGACCGCGGGAGTCCAGCTCACCGCTCAGCAGCCGGAGGTGAACCTGGTGCGCGTCGCGGTGCAGGGCCTGGGCGCGGTGCTCGGCGGTACGCAGTCCCTGCACACCAACTCCTTCGACGAGGCGATCGCGCTGCCGACGGACAAGAGCGCCCGGCTCGCACTCCGTACGCAGCAGGTGCTGGCGTACGAGACGGATGTCACCGCCACCGTGGACCCCTTCGCGGGCTCCTACGTCATCGAGAGGATGACCGACGACGTGGAGGCCGCCGCCGTCGAACTCATGGCCAGGGTCGAGGAGATGGGCGGGGCGGTCGACGCCATCGAGCACGGTTTCCAGAAGGGCGAGATCGAGCGCTCCGCGTACCGCATCGCCCAGGAGACCGACTCCGGCGAGCGGGTGGTCGTCGGCGTCAACCGCTTCAAGCTGGACGAGGAGGAGCCCTACGAGCCGCTCCGCGTCGACCCGGCCATCGAGGCCCAGCAGGCGGCCCGCCTCGCGAGGCTCCGGGCGGAACGGAACCAGCCGACGGTGGACGGCGCACTGGCCGCCCTGAAGAAGGCGGCGGAGGGTACGGACAACGTGCTGTTCCCGATGAAGGACGCGCTGCGGGCGCGGGCGACGGTGGGCGAGGTGTGCAACGCGCTGCGGGGGGTTTGGGGGACTTATGCGCCTAGGGATGTGTTCTGAGCTGGGCGATTAATCCGTATGGGTGATCGTGGGCGGACCTGGCCCGCCTCCGGTTACGCTCATGAAGGGTGTTCCCGAAGGAGGGTGCCGTGGCTGTGATGCTGCACGAGTCGTCGCTTACTGAGGCTGCCGACCGGCTCTGGGAGGAGCTGCCCGGGCACCGGGTGGAGATCCTCAACGGGAGCATTGTTGTGACACCGCCGCCGGATGGGCCGCATCAGGAGACGTTGACGTGGCTCATCGAGGAATCTTTGAGGGTCGGAGCCCGGAAGGCGGGGCTCAGGTATGTGCAAGGCATCGGTTTGTGGCTGCCGACCGGGCCGGACGACTATGCGGTGCCGGACTTCTCCGTCGTCGATGCCGACTTCAAGGACGCACTCGTCGAGAAGAACTGCTATGCGCCGCACGTCTTCCGTCTCGTGCTGGAGGTGACTTCCTCTAACGGGACCAACGACACGGCCACCAAGGTGGATATCTACTCCCGGGCAGCCATCCCGGCCTATCTCATCGTGGACCGCAAACATGACGAGGTCCTCCTTTACACCGACCCGGTCGACGGCAAGTACCCCGACCCCCAGCGCTTCAAGCGAGGCCAGAGCGTCCCCGTCCCCGAGTCCGTCGGTGTCACCCTCGACCTCTCCGTCGACACCCTCCTCGACGGTGACTGACCGACCCGCGATACCCGGAGGAAGTGTGTCGTACCCCCGTGCGACACTCGATCCATGCTTGGCGTCATCGACCTCCCCACATACCTCGCAGGCCTTGTCCTGATCGTCCTGCTTCCCGGCCCGAACTCGATCTACGTCCTGTCGGTCGCCGCTCGCAGCGGCATACGTACCGGCTACAAAGCGGCGGCGGGTGTCTGGTGCGGGGACACCGCTCTGATGACGCTGTCGGCGGCGGGAGTGGCCTCGCTGTTGCAGGGGAACGCGCTGTTGTTCGGGATCGTGAAGTACGCCGGTGCCGGGTATCTGACGTGGCTGGCGATCGGGATGCTGCGGTCCGCGTGGGGGATGTGGCGGACCCGGAAGGCGCGGGCACAGGCCCCGGCCGTGGTGACGCCCGCCGAGGAGCGGCCCTTCAAGCGGGCGGTGGTCATCAGTCTGTTCAACCCGAAGGCGATCCTGTTCTTCGTCGCCTTCTTCGTACAGTTCGTGGACCCGGCGTACGCCTACCCGGCCCTCTCCTTCTTCGTCCTCGGCGCCTTCGCCCAGTTGGCGAGCTTCCTCTACCTCTCCGCGCTGATCTTCAGCGGTACGAAGCTGGCGGCGGCCTTCCGCAGCCGCAGGCGGCTCTCGGCCGGGGCGACCACCGCAGCCGGCGCGCTCTTCCTCGGCTTCGCCGTGAAGCTGACGCTGGCCAGCGCGTAGCTAAGCGGTGCCCACAACGCTCGCGTACTCCGCCAGTCCCTCCGCCGTCCCGCCCGCCCAGCCCAGGTAACCGTCGGGCCGGACGAGGAAGACCCCTGTGCCGTACGCCTCGTACGCCGGAATCCGGACCGTAGGGACCCCGGCGAGCTCCGGCAGGTCCCCGTCCGTGCCGACCGCCAGCAGCGTCCAGTGTGGCCCGCGGAACTCGTCGAAGAGGTGTACGCCGCCACGGATGCCGTCCGGTGCGCGGTCGCCCGCGTGCAGCGCGTCCTCGGGCAGTCCCTCCCGGGTCTCCACGGAGAGTGAGCAGCCCCGGTAGCCGAGGCCGAGCTGCTGGGTGGCCTCGCCGCGCCTGACCTCGCCGCGGTGGACCCGGGTGCTCAGCCCGAGCATGTCCGCGGCGTTCGGCAGCCGCTCCTCCTCGTAGGAGTCGAGGAGGGCGGGTTCCGCGGCGCCGCTCAGCACCGCGCCGAGCTTCCACCCCAGGTTGTAGGCGTCCTGGACGCTGGTGTTGAGGCCCTGGCCGCCCGCGGGTGAGTGGACGTGCGCGGCGTCCCCGGCGAGGAACACCCGCCCCGCTCGGAAGCGGTCCGCCAGTGCGGCACGCGGCCGGAAGTCCGAGGCCCAGCGCACCTCGGTCACGTCCTCGGGGGAGAGGTGCGAGCGGGTGGCGACGACCTTGCGGATGCCGTCGAGGGAGAGGTCGACGTCCGTGCCCTCCGGGAACTGGGCCGCCACCTGGAAGTCCACAGTCCCCGCCAGCGGGAAGATCACCATGAAGCCCTCGCCGCCGGAAGGCGGGAACACATGGATGTTGTCGCGGTCCAGGCCCGTGATGCGGACGTCGGCGACCAGCATCGGGTTCGGGTCCATGGACATGCCGGGCGCGCCGGTCATGCCGATGCCGAGCGCGCGTCGCACGGCGCTGCGGCCCCCGTCGGCGGCCACGGCGTAGCGGGCGCGGACGGGAGCGCCTGCCGCGAAGGAGGCCGTCACCCCGTCCGCGTCCTGGGCGATGCCCACCAGCTCGCGTCCGAAGGCGACTCCTCCGCCGAGCTCCGTCAGCCGGGCGAAGAGGATCTCCTGGGTCCGCCACTGCGGCAGCATCAACGGCTCGTGGTACGGCTCGGCCTCCGTCGCCTCGCTCTCGTCGGACATCCGGTGCTCGCCCACGCGCTCCCCGTCCTGCCAGACCACCCCGACGGGGTAGGGGCCGCCCGCCGCGCGGACGGCGTCGAGTACGCCGAAGTCGTCGAAGACCTCCTGGGTGCGGGGCTGAAGGCCCTTGCCGCGCGAGCCCGGGAAGAGCCCCTCGGTGCGCTCCACGACGAGGGAGCGGGCCCCGCGCCGGGCGAGGTCGAGGGCGAGCGCGAGTCCGGTGGGACCGGCGCCGACGATGAGTACATCTGTGTCGTAGGCGTTCATGGTGTTCATGACTCTCTCCTTAACGCTGTTAAGTTCCTTGTGTCGGAGCATGCACTTAACAGCGTTAAACTGTCAAGCGTGGCTAGTCGGAGATCTCCCAAGCTGGACAAGAAGCAGGTCGTCGAGACCGCGCTGAGGCTCCTCAACGAGGTCGGCCTCGACGGGCTCACCCTCCGGGCGATAGCCAAGGAGTTGGACGTCCAGGCCCCTGCCCTCTACTGGCACTTCAAGAACAAGCAGGCCCTGCTCGACGAGATGGCGACGGAGATGTACCGCCGGATGATGGCGGGTGCGCGGCCCGCCCCGGACGCCACCTGGCGGGAACGGATCCTCGCGAGTCAGCGCGGCCTGCGCGCGGCGCTGCTCGGCTACCGCGACGGCGCCAAGGTGTTCAGCGGCACCCGCTTCACCAACATCGAGCACGCGGTCGACATGGAGGCGAACCTCCGCGCCCTGGTGGAGGCGGGCTTCACCCTTCCTCAGGCGGTCCGCGCCAGCACCACCGCCCACTACTTCACCCTCGGCTTCGTCGCCGAGGAACAGGGTGTCTGGCCGCTGCCAGGGGAGCGCCGCGAGGGCTACGACGTCGAGGAGCGCGCCGCCCGCATGGCCGACTTCCCTCTTGCGGCGTCCGCGGGCGCCGAGGTCTTCCAGAACTTCGAGGAGGGTTTCGAGGAGGGGCTGTTCCTGCTGATCGCGGGGATCGGGGCGCGGTACGGGGTCGAGTGAGCGGCGGTACGGGACTATGTGGCGGTACGGGATCGAGTGGGAGTGCGCCGCCGACGGATCCGGTGTGGCGGTGCGGATCCTGCGGCGGTGCGGAGACCCGCTCAGCGCCGGGCCGGCCGGCCGTCCGGCGGTGCGGAAACCTGCTCAGCGCCGGCCGCCCGTCCGGCGGTGCGGAAACCCGCTCAGCTCCCCGCCGACCGCCTGGCGGCGCGGGCCCGGCGGATAGCCCGGGTGACGATCGGTGGCAGCAGGTCCAGGGCGATGGCGCGGGCGGCGCGGGCGCCACTGCGGCCCGGGGCAGGCGTACGGCGACCCTGCGAGTCCTGGCGGGGCTGCCGGGCCTGAGGGATCTGGCGAGTCTGCTGGGCCTGAGGGGTCTGAGGGGCCTGCTGGGTCTGGTAGGACTGCTGGGCCTGCTGGGTCTGGTGGGCCTGCGAGGCGGCAGCCGGGCCGGTCGTCACGGGTTCCGGAGTCGCCGGGATCTCGGCGGCGACGGGTTCGGGGCTCTCGGTGTGGTGCCGGGACGGTGGGAAGGCCGGGGCCCGCATGCCCTTGGACTTGAGGCGGATGATGCGCTGCCCGGCCGCCTGCTGAACGCTGAGATGGCAGTCATCCCGCTCCCGGGCCATGGCCAGCAGCTCCTCCTGGACGGACTCGGGATCGTCCCAGGTCCCGTACAGCTTCTGGGCGCTCAGGCAGACCGGGTGCAGACCCCTGCTGAGGACGGCCTCCCAGGCGGCCACGGCGACGCCGGGCGTGTGCTCCGAGCGGAAGTCGTCCAGCACGACGATGCCGCCGGGCAGCAGCGCGTCGCGGGCCGCCTCGATGTCGCCGTACACGTGCTCGTAAAGGTGCGAGGCGTCGATGTGGACGAACCGGCAGGAGCGGGGCCGGACCTCGGTCGGCACCAGCGAGCTGGGGCCCTGTAGGACGCGGGGCAGTTCGTCGTGGAAGGAGAGGTAGTTCTCCTCGAAGGCCCGCCGGGTGAGCGCCGCGTACGACTTCGTCGACTCCGCCTGATTGGCGTTGTCCGGGGCGTCTCCCTCGAAGAGGTCGCAGACCGTGTACCGCTCGCCCTCCTGGCGGTGGCGGCCCAGGAAGATCGCGCTCTTGCCCATGTACACACCGACTTCGAGCAGGTCGCCCCGTAGCCCCGCCGACTCCTGCCGGTCCAGGCACCAGTCGAAGAGCACCTGGTCGAGAACGGGGAACCAGCCCGGAACGTCGTCGAGACGGTGGGGCGGGCGGATGGCGCCTTGTGTGGCAGTCATGAGGAGAGAAGCACTCCCTTGTGCGGCAGTTTCCCAGGAATCTGTGCGAAGCCTAGGGGGCGGGCGACCACTGTTTTTCCCGCCTGCCCACGGAGAGAAATCCAAACTCACCACAAGGTAGACGTGACGTCAATCTGTGCTTTGTCGGGTTTTTTCGCCCAACGGTGGTGTCAGGGGCCGCGACTCGGCCAGCACCGAGCGCAGCCACGGCGTCAACGGCTTCTCCACGAACCGGTGGATCAGCCAGGCCAGCAGCAGCATCGTGGCGACCGTGAGCAGGAAGGTCCCGTACGAGGGGATGCGCAGGGTCTGGTGGTAGGCCTTGATGGCCACCCAGCCCAGGTGCTCGTGGACCAGGTAGAACGGGTACGTCAGGGCCCCGGCGACCGTCAACCAGCGCCAGTCCGCCCGGTTCAGCCACCCGAGCGCGATCGCCGCGACGGCCACGAAGCCGAAGGCGACGACGAGCACGATGCCGAAAGCGGTGCGGTGGGCGAAGGTGTTCGGGTCCGTCGGGTTCCACAGCGAGCGCACCGCGTAGTGCTGCCCGATCAGGAAGTTGACGATCACGATGCCCCAGGCGTAGACGTCGTACCGGTCGCGGTGGACGAGGTAGAGGCCCACACCGCCGATGAAGAACGGCGCGTACTCGGGCATCAGCACGATCTCAAGCAGGGGCATCCGCGCGCCCTGCGCGATCGCGTACGCCAGCGTCCAGCCCGCGCAGAACAGGATCACCCGCTGCCTGGTGGCCCCGGGCAGCACCACGAACAGTGCGAAGAGCGCGTAGAACCGGACCTCAGCCCACAGGGTCCAGCAGACTCCCAGTACCCGGTTCACCCCAAGGGGCTGCTGGAGCATCGTCATGTTGACGAGTGTGTCGCTCGGCGACACCGCGTGGTGGGCGACCACCGGCAGTGCGAACACCGCGGTGACCAGGATGACCGCCGCCCAGTAGGCCGGCAGCAGCCGCGAGGCGCGGGACGCGAAGAACGAGGTGAAGGGCCGCCCCCAGCCGCTCATGCAGATCACGAAACCACTGATCACGAAGAAGACCTGGACGCCGAGGCAGCCGTACGCGAAATATTCGTGGAGAGTGGGGAATTGTCGCTCCGCCGAGCCGCCCCAGGCTTTGGTGACCTCACCACCCCGACCGCCGTAGTGGTACGCCGCCACCATCAGGGCGGCGACGAGTCGCAGTCCGTCCAGGGCCCGCAACCGGGTCTCCCGATTCCTCGTCCGCTCCGGCGGCGGCGGTGCGTCGGGCACCGTCAGGGCGGTCATCGTGGTCACAAAATCCCCTCGGCGGGCGGGTCTGCGGGCGGGTTTGCCAGCACGTTAGTCCGACTCAGGGATAAGGCTTGGTTGACTGACCGGCGATTTACCCTCCGGATCAGATGAGTTCACCTGGAAGCCATGTTGGATTACTGGATTTTCTCATCATTGCCTCTGGACAGGTAAATGTGCGCACGATCGTGCCAACGGCCGGTAAGCAGTGGCGAAGAGAGCATTTGCCGGGCACCGAACTAAGGAGTGTCATGACGAGAGTCCGGAACAGCTGGGCACGTGCGCGCAGGAAAGAACTCGACGACTGCCTGCGTGCCTGCGCGGTTCACAGCGGGAAGCTCGTCGGCGACCTCGACCGCCGACGCACCGAACTCGCCGAGCGGCTGGGAAGCCTGCTCGCCGCAGGGGGCGTGTCCTCCACCGCGCACACCGTCCGCGCACCGGCCCTGGCGGGCGGCGTCATCGCCCTGCTCAAGCGCGCCGTCAAGGGTGCCGAGGCGCCCCCGGCCGAGATCGACGACGCACTGCTCGACGCGCTGCTGGCCGTTGCCGAAAAGGCGCTGGAGTGCGGTGACGAGGAGGAGCTGGAGCTTGCGCTGGTGGTCAGCGACGCCGTCCTGGCCGAGCGCAGGAAATCACGCGCCGGCTGGCGGCTGCGCGCCCAGACCCTCGATGCCCTCGACCGCGACGTCGAGGCGCTTGAGGCATACGAGCAGTACCTCTCGCTCACCGACAGCGACAAATTCGGCCTCGGCCCGCGGATCGGCGTGCTGCGAACCGTGACGGGGCGGGAACGGGAACTGCTGGACCTGCTCAAGGGTCAGGTCCCGCGCGCCCAGGAGTTCGCCGGAGGCCGCCGCCCCGCCACCGAGCTGTGGGCCGAGGGACTCGCCCTGCACGCCGCCGGAGACCGGCCCCGCGCGGAGCCGCTGCTGGTCGGGGCGCTGCTCGCGCTGGCGGCCGGGGGCGCCACGGCGGGCGACCGGCAGGATCTGCTCAGTCAGTACATGGACCTGCGCACCGGTACGGCCGACGACGACCCTGCGGCACTCCCGTTGCTCACCAAGGCGTTCGCGCTCTACGCCGAACAGCGCCGGGTCCGGATGCGCGGCCCGCTCGCCGATCCCACCTTCGGCGGCGTGCGGTGGCTGAGCCTGGGGGAGTTCCGCAACCAGATCGCCGGCAAGTCCGTCTGTCTGATCTCCAACTCGGGCCGGTTGGGTGGCAGTTCGATGGGCTCCGAGATCGACGCGTACGACCTGGTGGTGCGCTTCGACTCGTACCGGATCGACCCGGAGCACACCGGCGTCCGCTCCGACATCCACGCCACCGGACACAAACACGGCCTCAACTGGGACAAGCCGGTGATGACACGCATCGTTCTCGGGGGCAAGTCGAACGACTGGAAGTACTCGCTGCGCAACCGTCTGGTGCCCGGAGCGCAGGAATGTGTCGGCGACGAGTCGTTGCGCTGGCCCGTGCGGAACGTCGGCAAGATCGGTGCGGACCGCTTGTCGTCCGCCCCGACCAGCGGCTTCAACGTGCTGTGGCTGCTGGATTTCCTGGATGTCAGTCCGACCCTCGACCTGATCGGCTCCGACTACTACGAGGGCGGTGCGAGCCAGGTCGCGGGAGCCTTGACGTCGGACCTCACGCCCGGGTTCGCCTTCGCCGACGAGAAGGAATGGGTCATGGGGCGGGCTCGGAGTGCGACCGGCATGCGGATATCCCTGCGCTGACCACGGGCGGGCTGTCCGAGGCGGGTCTTGCCATGCGCCCCTGTTCGGTGAGGCTGTTGTTTCCCTTCAGCATCCCGGGAGTCCACCTCGGTGTCGGGTTGCCCGCTCACGGTTCCCCGGGCTTCTCCGGCCGGCCCGGTGGTTGCGTATCCTGCATGAATCGGCAGCGAGAAGGCGCGGGTCATGGAGCGGGCCCACAGCGTCTCCGGCGTGAGGAACTCCCTGAGATGACCACCAGCCCGATATCCGCCCCGGCGGCTCCCGCAGCCGACCACGGCTCCGCCCGCGCCCTGACCGGCAAGCGGCGCATCGCCTTCGCGAGCTTCGTCGACGAGGACGACCTGCCCGGTTTCCTCGTCCTGCTGCGCTCGCTTGCCCTGTCGAACCCAGGCGTCTGCGAGGACTTCGTCGTCCTCCACGAGGAGCTGAGCCAGGCCTCCGTCGCCGCCCTGCGCGAGCTGCACCCGCGCGTGGTCCTCCGCCGTGTCGACGCCGACCGCTACGACGCGTACGCCAAGGGTGACCAGGACAACGACCTGGTCCGCAAGGCGTACCTCCCCCTCGACGTCTTCCGCGTCCGCGACTACGACACGGTGATCACCCTGGACGCCGGCATGATGGTCCTCGGCCCGGTCACCGAACTCCTCGCTCTGCGCCACGGTCTCGCAGCCGTCCCGCGGCCCCTCGACGACGACAAGGTCCGGGTGTTCGACGGCGGCCCGCTCGTCATCCAGAAGGAGTACCTCACCGACGAGGTCTGCGCCACGATGGACGAGATCGGCCGCAGCGGCACGTACGAACTCGACAGGCACGGAGCGGGCGTCATCAGCGCACTCTTCGACGGCGACCTCGTCGGCCTCGACCCGAAGTACGGCCTCGTCGAGGGCAGCCTCTCCGGCGGCCTTCCGCTCCCGCAGGACACCGCGGTACTGCACTTCACGGGCCGGGACAAACCCTGGCAGGGCGGTGCGACCGGACACGGCCTGGCGCGGGAACGGTGGGCCGAGTTCGACATCACCGACGCCGAACTGCACGCCGCCTACCTCGGGTCGCCCGGCCCCCACCACCACGACCTGCTCGTCCACTACGGCACCCCGCACGTCGAGCGCACCCGCGACGTCGGCACCGCCCGCCGGGTCGCTCTCGCCCACATAGGCGCCGGTGACTACCAGAGCGCCGTCGACATCATGGAGCGCGTGCACATCCCGGTCGACGAGGCCTGGCCTCACGAGGTCTACGGACAGGCCCTGCTGAGCCTCTCCCGCTACGCGGAGGCCCGCGCCCAGCTGCTCCTCGCCGCCGCCGACCCCAACCGGGCGGCGACCGCACTCTCACGGCTCGCGCAGATCGCCTGGGTGCACGGCGACGACGCCCAGGCGCAGAAGTACGCCCTGTCAGGGCTCGACATGGAACCCATGCACAAGGCCGGCCGCACCTGGCACCAGCGTGCGATCGGTGTGCCCGTCCAGCAGGCGGGCAGCGCCGGGGACCAGCTCGCCCACGTGGCCTTCTACATGGACCGCCAGGGCAACGCCGGTGACAAGCTGCTACCGGAGAGCGTCCGGCTCGCTTTCGGTCCCGACACCACCGCCCGCCGCTGGCACCCCGTGCACGCCCACCGTCTCTTCGACGAGGCGGCCCTGGAGCGCGTCAACGCCCGCCGGGGGCTGGTCATCGGGGGCGGCGGCCTGTTCATCCCGGACACCATGCCCAACGGCAGCAGCGCCTGGCAGTGGAACGTTCCCGACGAGCTGCTGAACCGCATCGACGTACCGATAGCGGTCTACGCGGTCGGCTTCAACGCCTTCGACGGCCAGTCCTACCGGGCGGAGAGGTTCCGGTCCTCGCTGAGCCGGCTCGTCGAGCGGTCGTCCTTCTTCGGGCTGCGCAACCACGGCTCGATCGAAAGGGTCCGCGCGATGCTGCCGGACCACCTGCACGACAAGGTGCGCTTCCAGCCCTGTCCGACCACGGTCACCCGCCGGCTCGTCGCGGACTGGCAGGACCCGGCCGAGCGCGAGGACACCATCCTCCTCAACGGCGCCTACGACCGTGCCGGACTGCGCTTCGGCCACGACTACGGTTACTTCCTCGCCCAGCTGGCCAAGGCCGTCCACGAGCTCGGGAAGCTCGCCGAGGTCAAGTGCGTCGCGCACTCCCTCGACGACGAGAGGCTCGCCTTCGACCTGCGCCGCGAGCACGGCGTGTCGTTGCCCGTCATCCCGATGTACGACTTCGGCAACGACGAGATCCGTGCCGTGTACGCCCGCACCAAGCTGGTCATCGGTATGCGGGGGCACGCCGGCATGATCCCGTTCGGCTGCGGTACGCCCATCATCAGCCTCATCTCGCACCCGAAGATGGCGTACTTCCTGCGTGACATCGGCCGGCCCGAGTGGGGCGTCTCGGTGCACGACCGCGACCTCGCCGAGCTGCTCGTGGAACGCTCCCGCGATCTGCTGGACGACCACCCGAAGACCGTCGCCGACGTGCACGGTCTTCAGCGGGAACTGTGGACGATCACCCAGGCGAACGCCGCGGACCTGCGCGTCATCCTGGCCGGCTGAACCCACCCGGCGGCTCACCGGCGGCCCGCAGGGCGGCGTACCGAGGGCGGGCGGACCACCAGCCGGTCCGCCGCCCGCCCTCCATGCGCTGGTGCGCGGCGCCCGCGCTCAGCGGCGTACCGCCTTGCGCAGTGCACGCGCCTGCCGCACCACTCGACGCGCGGTGGGGTTGCGGGGCACGAAGGCCAGCCGCTCCGGGAAGCCGCCGGGAAGCCCGAGCGAGGTGAGCCTGCGGCGCCTGAAGTAGCGCTGGGTGCGCGGCCCGAAGTGCTGGGTGAGATAGCGCTCGGTCGCCGGGCGCAGACGCGGATTGACCTGGGGCTGCATGGTGAACCCGAGCGTGGTGACCAGGCCGTCCAGTTCGTCGGCGGGGATGGCGGCGATCCCCTTCCTGTCGTCCAGGTTCGGCAGCAGCGCGTCGGCCAGCGCGACCGGCACACGGTTGCTGTTCTGGTAGGGCGTCAGGCGTTCCAGCATCAACTCGGTCCCGATGCTGGCGACCGGCAGGTCGTAGAAGGCCGACGCCGTGAACAGTGCGGTGGAGAAGCAGCCGATCACCAGGGCCGGCCGGGCCTTCTCGAACAGCACCTCGGCCAGCACGGGCGTGTCCAGGACGGTGAGTTGGACGCCCAGCCTGTCGGCCTCGGCCTCCAGAGCGCGGCTGTAGCGGGCCGGCGCGGTCGGGTGCGGCTTGAAGACGATGGCACGGTGTCCGCGGCCCACCGCCCCTCGCATCATCCGCACATGCAGGTCCTCCTCCTCCTCCGGGGAGATGATGGACAGCGCGGACAGATACTGGCCGAGCAGGAGCGCCGCATGGTCGGGCAGGGCGGGCAGCTCCGGCAGGGCGTCGGCGAGCCTGCTCATCACCTTCTGGAACGCCGCGGTCGGCACGACCTGCGCGGGCACGTCGAACTCGGTCAGCAGCAGCGGCGTCAGCCCGGGCACCAGGTCCAGGTGCAGCAACCGGCGCACGCGTGTACCCACCAGCGGGTCGAGCTTGTTGCGGGTGGGGCCGTAGCTCATGAGCCCGTCGGCATAGACATCGACGGGGGCATCGGTGAACAACTGTGCTAGCGTAAGCGCCGGGTTGACCTGGATGGATTCCAGGGCCAACTCCACTTGATCGTTGCCGAGATCCCACAACAGCCGTAGATAACGCTCCAGTAGCGGGATGTCGTCATTGCGCGGCGACCACGCTCCGGGGTGAAACGGACGGATCGCTTCATTCCATGAAATAACGGCGTCGAAGTGATCGCTCAGCGAAGCGAACCCCGGCATCTCGTCAACTGCCGGAGTGGTTTCCGGTGTTGCCGAGTTGTTGAACACCAGGAGCAGACGGCGGTCCGCCACGGCGAACTGGTCTGACTCGATCGCGGCGACCAGGGTGGCGGCGCCGTACAGCGTCGAGGCGCAGAAGATCTGGGTCTTGCGGGGCATCAGGCAGCCGCCTTCGCAGTGGTGATCCGGCGTCGCAACCGCCGCAGCTTCGAGGAACGGCTCAGGTCCATGGTGTCGAGGACCTCGCCGAGCATGTCCTGAGGCATCCGCTTTATTGCCGCTGCGCTCATCGACCGCAGTTGCCTGGCGACGGCCGGCTCGAACTTGTTGATCTCCGACAGGTGGTGGGCGATGATCGCGCAGTACGTCCGCACGGCCTTGGGTAGCAGCTGATCGGCCTCCGGGTCCGCGGCGGTGTCCTCGATGACCTGATCGAAGGCGCGGATGAAGTCGAGTTGACGGACGTCACCGATCTGAGTGAGCGAGGAGGCAACTCCCCGCCGGTAGAAGATGCCCAGCAGACTCACCACGGCGAACGACTCCGCCTCGCGGTGCAACTTCCAGATCCATGGCCGGTCCTCGGCGGTGCGCAGCCCGTCGGTGAAGTGCAGCAGACCCCGGTCGAGCAGCCTGCGGTGGTAGGCGCCGGCCCAGGCGTAGGCGTAGTCCACCGAGGTCGACCGGTCGGCGGGCAGAATCGCCTCGCGCGGATTCAGCACCACTTGGCGTCGCCCGTGCGGGACCCGGTGCACGCTACGGGCGCGGGCCGTTGCCTGCACATGGTCGGTGCGGATGAAATCGCAGCCCAGCCCCTCGATGGCCGAGACGAGTTCGGTGAGGTAGCCCGGTGCGAGCCAGTCGTCGCCGTCAAGGAAGGTCAGGTACTCGCCGTTCGCCGCGTCGAGGCCGGTGTTGCGCGCGGTGGCGAGCCCCCCGTTCGTCTTGTGGCGGATATGGCGCACCTGGGCGACTTTCGAGAGTTCGCCGACCGCCCGTTCGAGGATCGCCGGCGTCTCGTCCTTCGAGTGATCGTCCACAAGCACGAACTCGAAGTCGGTCCGGGCGTTCAGGTGCAGACTCCGGAGGGTTTCCGGGGCGTACTGCTGCACGTTGTAGAACGGCACGACGACAGAGAGCTTTGGCATGCCGACGGGCGCGGGGGAGTGCTCGGCCGAGGAGCTTTCCGTAAGGGGTACGGAAGGTGAACTCGACGTATCGGGAGGGGGCATTGCGTGTACTTCCTGGTCCTCGAGGGGCTAGTTGGGCTTTTGGGAGTGTGCTGTTAACTTCTTGTTGAGATTCGATTGGGTCAAATCTAAGAAATGGTTCCTAGCGTGTTGGGCGTGCCACCAAGTACAACGAGTACAACGAAGCCCCCGCGGATTGCGGTACTCGCGGACTCCGACACCCGCTGGAAATGGGGTGCGCTGACCGCGGACCGCATTGCCCCTGGCCCGTCCATGGAAGCCGGATCGCGCGCCGACGCGCAAGTCGGTGCCTCCCTGAGCGGATTCCTGCTGCGCGGCCGGGCCACGCCCACGCCGCGCCAGCTGGCGGAAGTGGGTGTCCGCGCCGATTCCATCCGGGAGGTCACGGCCGTAGAGTTCCTGCGCTGCATGGAGCAGGAGTCGTACGACGTCGTCGTCCTCGCGCTGGTCGGTGGGGCCGTCCAGGCCATGCTGCACGGGCTGCGGCGGATCTGGGAGGGGCGCGCCGAGCGGCCCGTGATCGTCACCGGCTACGTGGGTGTCGTGTACGAGAAGCTCGCCGACGGACTGCTGCTGCGGCACGGTGCGGACCTTGTGCTGGCCAACTCCCGCCAGGACGCGGACCGTTTCCGAGGTGTGTACGAGGGAGTAGGTGCCGACGCCTCGGCGGTCACGGAGGTTGCGCTGCCCTTCCTCGGCGGAGCCCCCTACCGCAAGGGGAACGACCCGTACACGGTCGTCTTCGCCGCCCAGCCCTCCGTACCGGACAGCCGCAAGGACCGTACCTACCTGCTCGACCGGCTGATCCGGCACGCGAAGCTGCACCCGGACCGCGAGGTGCTGCTCAAGCTGCGCTCCAAGCCGGGCGAACACACCACACACATCGAGGAGTTGCCCTACCAGAAGCTGGTCCAGAAGCTGGATCCGCCGGCCAACTTCCGCCTTGTCTACGGGCACATGGGCGAGGTCCTCGACCGCACCGACCTGCTCATCACCATCAGCTCCACGGCCGCCCTGGAGTCCCTGCACCGCCGTATCCCGACCGTCGTCCTCAGCGACCTCGGGGTGCGCGAGTCGCTCGGAAATCATCATTTCGTGGGATCGGGATGCCTGGCATCCTGGGACCAGCTCGACGACGGATACCAGCCCTCGCCCAACGCGGCCTGGGTGGCCCGGCAGGGCGTCGCCGCAGATGGGGCGTACGAGACGGCCTTCGACGTCGCCCGGTTCCGCATCAGCGAGTTGCTGGAAGCAGCCGCGCTCCCACCCCTCGCCCCCTACTACACGCCCGTCACCGCGCCCGGATACCTCCCCGGTATCCTCGCTCGCCACCACCTCGCCCCGGACGGCACCCCGCTGCCCGGCGCCCCCGCGGCGGACCGGGAACCCAGTCCCGTACGGCAGATAGTCCGCCGGGCCGCCCGTGGCGCCTACCGCCACGGTGTCCAGCGTGTGGCGCCGGTCATCCGGCGGATGGGCGAGCTGTGAGCGCCCCCGTCCCACGCGTCCCTCGTCAAGGAGAACAGCGAATGTCCAACTCGGAAGCCGGTCAAGCGGGTCAGAAGGCGCCGGTGCGCCGCGTACTCGCGGTGATTCCCGCGCGCGGCGGCTCCAAGGGCGTCCCCGCGAAGAACCTCCTCCCGGTCGGAGGGGTGCCGCTGGTGGCCCGCGCCGTGCGCGAGTGCCGCGCCGCGCGCCTCGTCACGGACGTCGTGGTCTCCACCGACGACCAGGCGATCGCCGCCGCCGCCCGCCAGGCCGGCGCCGAAGTGGTCCTGCGCCCCGCCGCCATCGCCGGTGACACCGCGACTTCCGAGGCCGCCGTTCTGCACGCCATGGACGCCCACGAGGCCCTGCACGGCTCGCCGGTCGACGTGGTCCTGCTCGTCCAGGCCACCAGCCCGTTCATCATCCGCGAGGACATCGACGGGGTCTCGGCCGCCGTCGTGGAGAACGGCGCCGACACCGCGGTGACCGTGGCCGCCTTCCACGGCTTCATCTGGCGCGACGCCGACGACGAGGCCACGGCCATCGAGGCCACGTCCACCACGGCCACCGCTTCGGTGGACGGATCATCGGTGACCGTTGCCAACAAAACGGTCACAGGCGGCGGTTACGGCGTCAACCACGACAAGGCCTTCCGTCCGCGCCGCCAGGACCGACCCCAGGACCTCCTGGAGACCGGTGCGGCATACGCGATGGACGCGACCGGCTTCCGCGAGCACCAGCACCGCTTCTTCGGGCGTACGGAGCTCGTGCGCACCGACCCCGCGCGGGTGCTGGAGATCGACGACCCGCACGACCTTGCCCGCGCGCGGGCGTTGGCGCCCCTCTTCGACGCCAACCGCCCCGGCACACTCCCGACCGCCTCCGACATCGACGCGGTCGTCCTCGACTTCGACGGCACCCAGACCGACGACAGGGTGCTGATCGACTCCGACGGACGGGAGGTCGTCTCCGTGCACCGCGGCGACGGCCTCGGCATCGCGGCCCTCCGCAAGAGCGGCCTCTCGATGCTGATCCTGTCCACGGAACAGAACCCGGTCGTCGCCGCCCGGGCCCGGAAGCTACAGATTCCGGTGCTCCACGGCATCGACCGGAAAGATCTCGCACTGAAGCAGTGGTGCGAGGAACAGGGCATCGCGCCCGAGCGCGTGCTCTACGTCGGCAACGACGTCAACGACCTCCCGTGCTTCGCCCTGGTGGGCTGGCCCGTGGCGGTCGCGAGCGCCCACGACGTCGTGCGCGCCGCCGCACGCGCGGTCACCACCGTCCCCGGCGGCGACGGCGCGATCCGAGAGATCGCCAGCTGGATCCTCGGCCCTTCTCTCGACTCCCTCGACAAGTAAGGAACCACACCCCCATGAGTAACTCCCGTCTGCGCAGCTTCGGTTCGAAGACCGCCGGCCCCGGCCACCCGGTCTATGTCGTCGGCGAGATCGGCATCAACCACAACGGCGAGCTGGAGAACGCGTTCAAGCTGATCGACGCCGCCGCCGAGGCCGGCTGCGACGCCGTCAAGTTCCAGAAGCGCACCCCGGAGATCTGCACCCCGCGCGACCAGTGGGACATCGAGCGTGACACCCCCTGGGGCCGCATGACCTACATCGACTACCGCCACCGGGTGGAGTTCGGCGAGGACGACTACCGCAAGATCGACGAGTACGCCAAGAGCAAGAACATCGACTGGTTCGCCTCCCCGTGGGACACCGAGGCCGTCGCCTTCCTGGAGAAGTTCGACGTACCGGCCCACAAGGTCGCTTCGGCCTCCCTCACGGACGACGAGCTGCTGCGCTCGCTGCGCTCCACCGGTCGTACGGTCATCCTCTCCACCGGCATGTCCACCCCGAAGCAGATCCGTCACGCGGTCGAGGTCCTCGGCTCGGACAACATCCTGCTCTGCCACGCCACGTCGACGTACCCGGCGAAGGCCGAGGAGCTCAACCTCCGCGTCATCAACACCCTCCAGGCCGAGTTCCCGAACGTCCCGATCGGCTACTCCGGTCACGAGACGGGCCTCCAGACCACCCTCGCGGCGGTCGCCCTCGGCGCCACCTTCGTCGAGCGTCACATCACCCTGGACCGCGCAACGTGGGGCTCCGACCAGGCCGCCTCCGTCGAGCCGCAGGGCCTCGTCCGCCTTGTCCGCGACATCCGCACCATCGAGGCCTCCCTCGGTGACGGCATCAAGAAGGTCTACGAGTCGGAGCTCGGCCCGATGAAGAAGCTGCGCCGCGTCACGGGCGTCGTGGCGGAGGCGGAGATCGCCGACGCCGCCGGTGAGCCGGTCTCGGTCTGAACTCCTTAGGACGGGACGGTCGTACGTCGATGAGCCCCCGCGCCGGATTTTCCGGCTCCCCCACTCTCGCTTTCGTCGAGAGTCCGGTACAGCTCCTGAACGTGCTGGAGTGGGCGCATGCCCATGCCCTCGGGCCCGCGCAGGACAGTGCTCCGGCGCCCGGCGGGGCGCCTGCCGGGGAGGCCGCCGGTCCGCCCGGCGCGGGGCTCACCCTTGTCGTCCTCTCGCCCAACGACCCCATGACCCGCGGCCAGTTGCGCCGCATGGCGGACCTGGCCCGCGACGAGGGCTACGAGGTCCGCTGGGAGGAGGCGCGCAGCGGCACCGCGGCCCCCTTCCAGACGATCGGCGGCCTCGCCCCGCTGCTGCGCAGGGCGCACCGCATCGTCATGGGAGACCCGTTCTCCCGCTACGTACAACTCCTGCTGACCATCACCAGGGCCCGCGACCTGGTGGTCGTGGACGACGGCACGGCGACGATGGAGTTCGTCGCCCAACTGGCCCGCGGTGAACGCCTGGTGCGCTGGCACCGGCGCGGTGGCCGCCCCGGCCCGCGCGATTTGCTCTTCGCGCCGGTCTCCTCCTCGGCCCGCCGCCGCCTCACCCCCTCCGCGAGACGCACGGTGGAGGTCTTCTCCTCGATGCCGATCGACTCGGCCCCGGAGGGCGTCCGCCTCACCACGAACGACTTCTCCTGGACCCGCGCCCGCTTCGGCCCGCCCCGCATCACCAAGGGTGCGGACATGGTCGGCACGTCCCTCGTCGAAACCGGCGTCGTCGACCCGGACCACTACCTGGAAGCGGTCCGCACCCTCGCCAAGGCCCACGGCGCGACCCGCTACTTCGCGCACCGCCGTGAGAGCACCGAGAAGCTCCACCGGCTGGCCACGGAGATCGGGCTGGAGATCGTCCGCCCGGACCTCCCCCTCGAACTGATCGCCCGCCGGGGCCCCATCGGCTCCACGATCCTCAGCTTTCCGTCGACGGTCGTGCACACCCTGCCGCTGGCGCTGGTCGGCACCGAGGTGCGGGTCGCGGTGTGCGACATCGACCCGGCGTGGCTCACCAAGAGCGCGTCGCCCCGGGCGGAGGGGTTCCTGTCGGGGGTGACGGGGACGGCGAGGGACGTGACCCGGTTGTCGGCGGTGACGGTGACGCCGGTGACGGTGACGGTGACGCCGGTCTGACCCGGTGCCGCTCCGTCCTGTCCTATCGTTTCCGTTCCTGTCATGGTGGCGGGACGGCGGGTGGGGGAGGGGGAGTCGTGGCGACTCGGAGTGAGCGGTCGCGGATGGCGGCCACGGGGGACGACCACCGGGTGACACCGGCGGAGCTCTTCTTCGACCTGGTGTTCGTGTACGCGATCACTCAGGTCACCGCGCTGATGGCGGCGGATCCGACGGCACTGCGGCTGCTCGGCGGGGCCGTGGTGCTCGCGCTGCTGTGGTGGTGCTGGTGCTGCTTCGCCTGGCTGGGCAATGTCGTGAGGGCCGACTCCGGGCCGGTGTTCGGGGTGCTCATCGCCGTGATGGCGGTCGTACTCGTCGTCTCGCTCACCGTGCCCGAGGTCTACGCCGACGCACCGGGCGGCCTGCCCGCGCCCCTCGTGTTCGTGCTCTGCTACGGCACGGTCCGCATCCTGCACCTCGTCACGTACTGGCTCTCCGACCGCGAGGACCAGGCGCTGCACGCCACCCTCCGCCGGACCGCCCTGCTCTCGGTGGCACCGCCGTTCGTGCTGCTCCTGGTGGGCAGCACCTTCACCGGGATCACCCAGATCCTGATCTGGCTGGGCGCCGTACTGATCGACTACCTCGGCATCTATGTCACCGGATCGTCGGGCTGGCGGGTGGCCTCGCCCGGGCACTTCTCCGAACGCCATGGACTGATCGTCATCATCGCCCTGGGCGAGTCGATCGTCGCCATCGGGGTCGGGGTGTCCGGACTGCCGGTGAACGCCCCGGTGCTCCTCGCGGCCCCCGCGGGCCTGCTGGTCGTCGCCGGGCTGTGGCGCCTGTACTTCCGCCGGATCAGCGAGCCCGCCGAGCACCGCCTGGCGGCCCTGGAGGGCGACGACCGCACCCGCTTCGCCCGCGACGTCTACACCTTCCTCCACCTGCCCCTCGTAGCCGGAGTGGTCCTCACCGCCCTCGGCATGAAGAAGACCCTCCAACAGGTCGCCGACACCCATCACCACGACCTGTCCGAGCCGCTCCACGGCGTGGTGGCGTGGGCGCTCACCGCCGGCGTCGGCCTCTTCGTCCTCGCCGCCGCGGCCATCCTGCTCCGGACCACCGGGCGGGCCTCCGTCGCTCTCATCGCCGGAGGGCTGCTCCTCCTCTGCGCGGGCCCGGCGGTCGCCGTCGTCCCCGCGCTGCTCGCGCTCACGCTGCTGGCCGCGGTCGTGGCGGCCCTCGTGTTCCTCGACCGGCGGACGGCCGACGGCGGGGCTTGAGCAGGCCCACGGCGTCAGGGAGAGGGCGGCGGCCCGCAGGCCGATCAGCACGGCGGCCACGATCGCGAGGACGGCGGCAGGGGGCACGTCCTTGAAATCGCCGACGCGCAGGTGCGTGCCGTGGTCACGCTGTTCGCGCTGAGCGACGGTCCGCCGCGGCACGGTGAGCCGGCCGAGCTGATCGACAGTCACGGTGTGTGCCGGAGTCGACCCGGGGCGGTGACGGTTCCGGGATCACGGGGCTGGTTGTGAGACCGTGGGGAAGGAGTACGGGAATGGGCTCGGGTACCTCGGGCGTTTCCGCTGGGGAGTCCCGGGTGATCCCCGACGGGCCGACTCAAGATCCAATCACCCGGAAAGCCGGGCGAGTTTACCCATCCTCACCAATAGCTATGCGTTGTGCGGCCAGATTTTCTTCCCCTAACAGGTTGAACTTTTGTTGATCGTGGGTCAGTTGGCCGCCCCATCGCCCTACCCTTCAGAGGGTGAACCAAGTGACGTCCCGAGAGTCCGAGGCCGATCTCCCCGGGGAAGCCGTGCTCCCCGGCGCGCTGCCCGAGGCACTGCGCGCCGAACTTGTCGCGTTCCGCCGCGACTTGCACATGCACCCCGAGCTCGGCAACCAGGAGTTCCGCACCACCGCGGCACTCAAGGCCCGCCTGGAGCTGGCGGGCCTGGAGCCGCGCGTGCTCGACACCGGTACCGGACTCGTCTGTGACATCGGTGACCGGGACGGCGCAGGCCCCATGCTCGCCCTGCGTGCCGACATCGACGCGCTGCCCATCCCGGACACGAAGACCGAGTGCGCCTACCGGTCGACCGTGCCCGACCGTGCGCACGCCTGCGGACACGACGTGCACACGTCCGTCGTGCTCGGCGCCGGTCTCGTCCTCGCCGAACTGCACCGCGAGGGGCGGCTGCCGCGTCCGGTGCGGCTGATCTTCCAGCCCGCGGAGGAGGTGCTGCCCGGTGGCGCCCCCGACGCGATCGAGTCGGGCGTCCTCGAAGGCGTCGGGCGGATCATCGGCGTGCACTGCGATCCCAGGGTCGACGCGGGGCGCATCGGGTTGCGGCACGGCGCCATCACCTCCGCGTGCGACCGGCTCGAAGTCGCACTCGACGGCGCCGGCGGCCACACCGCGCGCCCCCACCTCACCACCGACCTCGTCACCGCCGCCGCGCGCGTCGCCACCGACGTCCCCGCCCTGGTCGCCCGCCGCACCGACGCGCGCAGCGGGCTCGCGGTGACCTGGGGGCGCATCGAATCCGGGCACGCCTGCAATGTGATCCCGAACCACGCCGAGCTCTCCGGGACCGTGCGCTGCCTGGACCTGGCCGCCTGGCGGGCCGCGCCCGACCTGGTGCACGCGGCGATCGACGAGATCGCGAACCTCTACCGGGCGAAGTCCGAGATCAACTACATCCGTGGTGTTCCGCCCGTCGTCAACGACCCGGCCGTCACTGACCTGCTGCGGGCCGCCATGACCGTCCGGCGGGGTGTGCACTCCATCGAGGACACCGAACAGAGCCTGGGCGGCGAGGACTTCTCCTGGTACCTGGAGCACGTGCCCGGCGCGATGGCCCGGCTCGGGGTGCGCACGCCCGGCGAGCGCGTCCCCCGCGACCTGCACCAGGGTGACTTCGACGCCGACGAGTCGGCGATCACGGTGGGCGTGGAGCTCTTCACCGCGGCGGCTCTCCTCGACGGGGAGCCCCTGCTCGGCGCGGAGCTTCTCCTCGACACGCAGCCCCTTCTCGACACCGGGGCGTGAGGGAAGGGCGCGACCCCCGTTCACCTCCGGGTCGCGCCCCTCGCCCCCATTCGGGTAGCGCCCCACACCCCTCCGTCGTAGCGTGGGCTCCGGAGACTCGTAACTGCTCGCCCAGTCACGCATGCCGCGCGACCCGCACACGGATCGTCACCGGAACGGCAGGTGTTCTGTCCCCAAGTGTGCCTTTCGACCCCATAGTTCACAGGGACGTAACCGGCCATCGGCACGAATGGATAACGGCCAGGCGAAACACCGTTCCCTGAACTGTCTACGCGCGTTAATGTGCGCCGAACTCAGCACCCACTGCGGGGCTTTGGAGAATGGGGAACCTTCAGATGCGTCGGATATCCAGCCTGACCCGTGTCGCGGTGGGGGTCGCGTCGCTCGCACTCGCGGCCACGGCTTGTGGCGGCACCAGCAATGATGCAGGCGGCAGCAGCAGTAGCGAGAGCAGTGGCGACCTGGGTCTTGCCATCGCCTACGACATCGGCGGCAAGGGCGACCAGTCCTTCAACGACGCGGCGTACGCGGGCCTACAGAAGGCGCAGAAGGAGTACGGCTACAAGACCGCCGACATCGAGCCCACCGACGGTGAGACCGACGCCGACAAGGAGCAGCGGCTCGCCTCGCTGGCCAAGCAGGGCTACAACCCGGTCATCGGTATCGGGTTCGCGTACGGCCCCGCGTTGACGGCCGTCGTGAGCAAGTACCCCGACACCACCTTCGGCATCGTGGACTCGGTGGTAGAGGGCGCCAACGTGGCGTCCCTCGTCTTCGCCGAGCAGGAGTCCTCCTACCTCGCCGGTGTCGCCGCCGCCAAGGCCACCAAGACCAACACCGTCGGCTTCGTGGGCGGTGTGGACATCCCCCTGATCCACAAGTTCGAGGCGGGCTACAAGCAGGGCGTCGAGGACACCAACCCCAAGGTGACCGTCCTGTCGCAGTACCTGACGCAGACCGCCGAGGAGGGCGGCTTCTCCAGCCCCGACAAGGGCAAGGCGGCCGCCGAGGGCCAGCTGGAGAAGAACGCGGACGTCATCTACCAGGCCGCCGGCCTCTCCGGCCAGGGTGTGATCGAGGCCGCCGCCAAGGACAAGAAGTGGGCGATCGGCGTTGACTCCGACCAGTACAACCAGGAAGCCCTCGCTCCTTACAAGGACTACATCCTGACCTCCGCGCTCAAGGACGTCGGTGGCGCGGTGTACTCGCTCGCCAAGTCGGTCAAGGACGGCAAGCCGCTCACCGGCACGCAGACCTTCGACCTGAAGGTGGACGGCGTCGGCCTCGCCGACAGCAACCCGAAGATGGCGGAGATCTCCGGCCTCACCGACGCCGTGGCCAAGGCCAAGGCGGGCATCATCGACGGCACGATCAAGGTCAAGACCGAGTAGCGACCCGCCTGTACGGGCGAACGCGAACAAAGTCACATCAGGCGGGCGGGTGCCGGAAGGTGCCCGCCCGCCGCCGTGTCCGTCGCAGGTCACCCACCGCCACCGCGCCTTTGCGGTCGGCAAGGCTCGACCCACCAAATGAGCGCCGTCGGGCACAGCCGCATAACAAGGTGGACAGAAGGGGTTTTCTAGTTGGTCTACGCGCGTTAATCTGCGGCGAAGCCAGCGCCGAAGTCGTTCCGTCAGGCGCTTGTACGACAGGAGCACAACTCATGCGCCGGGTTCCCCGCATCGCGCTCGCAGGCGCCGCGACCGCCTCTCTCGCCCTCGTTCTGTCCGCCTGTGGCGGCACCTCGACCTCCGCAGGCTCGTCGGAGTCCAAGGGCGACCTGGGTCTCGCCATCGCCTATGACGTCGGCGGCAAGGGTGACCAGTCCTTCAACGACGCCGCGTACGCGGGCCTGGAGGAGGCGCAGAAGGAGTACGGCTACAAGACCGCCGACGTCGAGCCCACCGACGGTGAGACCGACGCCGACAAGACGCAGCGCCTGGTCTCGCTGGCCAAGCAGGGCTACAACCCGGTGATCGGCATCGGCTACGCCTACGCGCCGGCCATCAAGGAAGCCGCGGCGAAGTACCCCGACACCACCTTCGGCATCGTCGACGACTCCACGGTCGAGACGGCGAACGTCGCCGACCTGGTCTTCTCCGAGCAGGAGTCCTCCTACCTCGCCGGTGTCGCCGCCGCCAAGGCCACCAAGACCAACACCGTCGGCTTCGTGGGCGGCGTGGACGTACCGCTGATCCACAAGTTCGGTGCGGGCTTCGAGCAGGGCGTCAAGGACACGAACCCCAAGGTCACCGTCCTGTCGCAGTACCTGACGCAGACCGCCGAGGAGGGCGGCTTCTCCAGCCCCGACAAGGGCAAGACGGCCGCCGAGGGCCAGATCGAGAAGAAGGCCGACGTCGTCTACGCGGCGGCCGGTCTGTCCGGCCAGGGTGTCATCGAGGCCGCCTCCACCGCCAAGGTGTGGGCGATCGGTGTCGACTCCGACCAGTACAAGCAGGAAGCGCTGAGCAAGTACAAGGCCTCCATCCTGACGTCCGCGACCAAGGACGTCGCCAAGGCGGTCTACAACCTCGCGAAGTCGGTCGAGGACGGTAAGCCGGAGACCGGTATCGTTCGGGGCGACCTGAAGTCCGGTGAGGTCGGCCTCGCCGATTCCAACCCGGCGTTCAAGGACGACACCGCTATCCAGGATGCCGTAGCGGCAGCCAAGGAGAAGATCATCAGCGGCGAGATCAAGGTCAAGACCAGCTGACGAGCAAGATTTCAGGAGCAGCCGAGTGGCTCCGGAGAAGTTCAGGAAGGCTCTTTCCGGGCCGCCCGCTCTTCTCCGGAGCCGCTTGGTAACCGCGGGGTTACGTCCGCTCAACGGGATGCGGGGAGTCTGGCTCTCCGTATCCCGTTCTCGCGGCGCGCCGCCCCTTAAGTTGCCGTAGGGGCGCTACGCGCGTAGACGACCCCCTTTCCCTCAGGAGATGCGCCATCAACGCGTCCAGCAGCCCTCCGGCCGGCGCGGTCAACGGTCAGGTGACCGCAGTCGAACTCGCCGGGATCACCAAGCGATTCCCCGGCGTCGTGGCCAACCACGACATCCATCTCAGCGTCCGCAAGGGCACGGTCCACGCCCTCGTCGGTGAGAACGGCGCAGGCAAGTCGACGTTGATGAAGATCCTCTACGGCATGCAGAAGCCGGACGAGGGCACCATCGCCGTCGACGGCGAGCAGGTCACCTTCTCCTCGCCCGCCGACGCCATCGCGCGCGGCATCGGCATGGTCCACCAGCACTTCATGCTCGCCGACAACTTCACCGTCCTGGAGAACGTCGTCCTGGGCAGCGAGAAGCTGTACGGCATCGGGGGCAGGGCCCGCCGCAAGATCCTGGACCTCTCCAAGCGGTACGGCCTCGGGGTGCGCCCCGACGTCCTGGTCGAGGAGCTCGGTGTCGCCGACCGGCAGCGCGTGGAGATCCTCAAGGTCCTCTACCGCGGCGCCCGCATCCTGATCCTGGACGAGCCCACCGCGGTCCTCGTCCCGCAGGAGGTCGAGGGTCTCTTCGCCAACCTGCGCGAGCTCAAGGCCGAGGGCCTGTCGGTCATCTTCATCTCGCACAAGCTGGGCGAGGTCCTCTCCGTCGCCGACGACATCACGGTCATCCGCCGCGGGACCACGGTCGGCACCGCCGTCCCCTCCGAGACCACCTCGCGCCAGCTCGCCGAACTGATGGTGGGCAGCGAGCTGCCGACCCCGGAGACGGCGGAGTCCACGGTCACCGACCGGCCGGTCCTGACCGTCACCGACCTGCGCCTGGTCGCCCCCGGCGGCAAGGCCCTCCTCGACGACATCACCTTCACCATCCACGCGGGCGAGGTCCTCGGCCTCGCCGGTGTCGAGGGCAACGGCCAGACCGAGCTGATCGACGCGCTGATCGGCCTCAAGGGCGCCGACTCCGGCACCATCACGCTGGCCGAGCAGGAGATCACCTCCTGGGCCACCCGCAGGCGCCGTGAGCAGGGCATCGGCTACATCCCCGAGGACCGGCACCGCCACGGCCTGCTCCTGGAGGCCCCCCTCTGGGAGAACCGCATCCTCGGCCACGTCACCGAGAAGCCCAACACGCGCGGTAGCCGGGGCGTCTGGCTCGACATCAAGGGCGCCCAGGCCGACACCCGCCGGATCGTCGAGGAGTACGACGTCCGCACGCCCGGCATCGACGTCACCGCGGCCTCCCTCTCCGGCGGCAACCAGCAGAAGCTGATCGTCGGCCGTGAGATGAGCGCCAAGCCGCGCTTCCTGATCGCCGCCCACCCCACCCGTGGTGTGGACGTCGGCGCGCAGGCCCAGATCTGGGACCAGATCCGTGAGGCCCGCCGCGAGGGACTCGCCGTACTGCTGATCTCCGCGGACCTGGACGAGCTGATCGGTCTGTCCGACACCCTCCGGGTGATCTACAACGGCAAGCTGGTCGCGGACGCCAACCCGGCCACCATCACCCCGGAGGAGCTCGGCACGGCCATGACCGGCGCCGCCACCGGACACCTGGAGAACGAGGCGCTCGCCGAGCAGGTGGAGCTCGAAGAGCAGGCTCCGCAGGCTGAGCGCGCTGAGCAAGCCCCGCAAGGCGAGACCACGGCAGACGCCCCGCAAGCCGAGACCACGGCAGACGCCCCGGAAGACGAGGCCCGCTGATGAAGAAGTTCGACAAGGAGCGACTGCTCCTGGCGGTGGCCGGACCGGTCATCGCGCTCGTCGTGGCCGTGGCGCTGACCTCGGTCGTGCTGATCGCCTCGGGGAAGAACCCGATCGAGCCGTACACGCTCATGTTCGAGCAGGCCGGGTACTCCGACATCCAGGTCCTGATCATCAACCAGGCCTCGATGTACTACATCGCGGCGCTCGCGGTGGCCATCGGCTTCCGGATGAACCTGTTCAACATCGGTGTGGACGGCCAGTACCAGCTCGCCGCCATGATGGCCGCGGTCGTCGGCGCCCATGTCGCGCTGCCCGCGGTCCTCCAGGTCCCGCTGCTGATCCTGACCGCGGCCTGTACCGGCGCGTTCTGGTCCGGCATCGCGGGTGTCCTCAAGGTCACCCGCGGGGTCAGCGAGGTCGTCGCGACGATCATGCTCAACGCGATCGCCACCTCCGTCATCGCCTACCTGTGGCTGCCCAGCGTCTTCGGCGTCAAGGTCGGCAACAACAACACCACCGGCGAGATGGACAAGTCCGGCTGGGTGCCCGGTTTCAACATGGGTGACGCCGGCGAGATCTACGGCCTCGTCGTCCTCGCGGTGCTGCTCGGCATCGGCTACTGGGTCGTCCTCAACCGGACCCGCTTCGGCTTCGACCTGCGTGCCTCGGGCGCCTCGGAGACCGCCGCCGCGGCCAGCGGGGTGAACCCCAAGCGCATGGTGCTCACCGCCATGCTGGTCTCCGGCGGCCTGGCCGGTCTCGCGGGCCTGCCGATCCTGCTCGGCGACTCGCACACGTACAGCCTGAACTTCCCGACCGGCATCGGTTTCCTGGGCATCGGCATCGCCCTCCTCGGCCGCAACAGCCCGACCGGCATCGCCTTCGCGGCCCTGCTCTGGGCCTGGCTGGACAAGGCGTCCCCCGAGCTCGACTACAACGGCTACGACAAGGAGATCGCGGTCATCATGCAGGGCCTGATCGTGCTCTCGGTCGTCGTCAGCTATGAGGCCGTACGCGAGTGGGGTCTGCGCCGCCAGCAGCGTCGGGTCGGCGCGGAGCTTGCCGCCGGTCACGTCCTTGGCGCCTCATCCGGCACCACCGACAACAACACTTCGAAGGAGGTGGCGGGCCGATGACCACCGCAACCGACGTCAACCAGCCCTCGCTGGAAACCGCGCCCCCCGGCGGCCGCCGGCTGTCGCTCCCCGTCCTCCTGCTGGTCATCGCGGGCGGCCTGGCGCTGACCTCGATCGTCCGGATCATCACCGGCGCCGACGGCATCACCAACGTCAGCCAGATGTCCACCGCTCTCCAACTGGCCGTCCCGATCGGCCTGGCCGGTCTCGGCGGTCTGTGGGCCGAGCGCGCGGGCGTCGTCAACATCGGCCTCGAAGGCATGATGATCCTCGGCACCTGGTTCGGTGCCTGGGCCGGCTACCAGTGGGGCCCGTGGACCGGCGTCCTCGTCGGCATCATCGGCGGCTGCATCGGCGGTCTGTTGCACGCGATCGTCACGATCACCTTCAACGTCAACCACATCGTCTCCGGTGTGGCCATCAACATCCTCGCGCTCGGCGCCACCCGCTACCTCGCCCCGCTCGCCTTCGAGGGCGTCCAGGGCGGCTCGGCCAAGCAGTCCCCGCCGGTCGACTCGCTGGGCAGCTTCACGGTGCCAGGACTCTCCGACGGACTCAGCACGCTCAACGAGAAGGGCTGGTTCTTCATCTCGGACATCGCGGGGCTGCTCGGCGGGCTCGTCACCGAGGTGTCCTGGCTGACCCTGATCGCCATCGCGCTGATCCCCGCATCCTGGTGGATCCTCTGGCGCACCCCTTTCGGCCTGCGCCTGCGGTCCTGCGGCGAGAACCCGATCGCGGCCGAGTCGCTCGGCGTCAACGTCTACAAGTACAAGTACATCGCCGTGATCATCTCCGGCGGTCTGGCCGGTCTCGGCGGCGTCTTCCTCTCCATCGTGGCCAACCCCTTCTACCTGGAGGGCCAGACCAGCGGACGCGGCTACATCGGTCTCGCCGCGATGATCTTCGGCAACTGGATGCCGGGCGGACTCGCCATCGGCGCCGGCCTGTTCGGCTACACCGACAGCCTCAACCTGCGCGGCGGCTCCGAGAACGTGCACGCGCTGCTGCTGCTCGCCGCCATCCTGCTGGTCATCGGCGCGGTCTGGCTGGTGATCAGGAAGAAGTACGTGCCCGCGGTGATCACCCTGGTCATCGGCGTGCTGGTGTTCCTCTGGTACGCCCTCACCAACGAGGTCCCGAACCAGGTCGTCTCCGCCACGCCGTACGTCATCACGCTGCTCGTTCTCGCGCTGTCGGCGCAGCGCCTGCGGATGCCGAAGGCGGACGGTCTGCCGTACCGGAAGGGGCAGGGCAAGTGACCTCCGCCGACGAGGGTCCCGCTGCCGTCGAGGGTTCGGCCGCCGTGGACTGGGATGCGCTGCGGGAGGTGGCTCGCGCGGCCATGTCCCGTGCGTACGCCCCGTATTCGGGTTACCCGGTCGGTGTCGCCGCCCTCGTGGACGACGGCCGGATCATCTCCGGCTGCAACGTCGAGAACGCCTCGTACGGGGTCGGGCTGTGCGCCGAGTGCGGTCTGGTCTCCGAGCTGCAGAACACCGGCGGCGGCCGGCTGACGCACTTCACCTGCGTCGACGGGCGGGGCGAGGTCCTCGTCCCGTGCGGGCGCTGCCGTCAGCTCTTGCACGAGTTCGGCGGGCCGAGTCTGATCCTGGAGACCCCGGCCGGGATCCTGCCGCTCTCCGAGATGCTGCCGCAGGCCTTCGGGCCGGAGTATCTCAACAAGTAACTCCGTGCGGCCCCTCCTGATCGAGCGATCGAGCGATCGACCGGTCAGGTGAGGGGCCGCTCACCTTTCGGAAGGAAAGCCATGGCTGTGTTGTCGATGGATGCCGTCTCCGTCATCCGCACCAAGCGGGACCGCGGTGAGCTCAGCGACGAGCAGATCGACTGGGTCATCGACGCGTACACCCGCGGCGAGGTCGCCGACTACCAGATGGCCGCCCTCAACATGGCGATCCTGCTCAACGGCATGGACCGCCGGGAGATCGCCCGCTGGACCGCCGCGATGATCGCCTCCGGCGAGCGCATGGACTTCTCGTCGCTGTCCCGCCCGACGGCCGACAAGCACTCCACGGGCGGCGTGGGCGACAAGATCACGCTCCCGCTGGCGCCCCTGGTGGCGGCCTGCGGTGCGGCGGTCCCGCAGCTCTCCGGCCGGGGCCTCGGCCACACCGGCGGCACCCTCGACAAACTGGAGTCGATCCCCGGCTGGCGCGCACTGCTGTCGAACGAGGAGATGCTCTCCGTACTGGACGGCGTCGGCGCGGTGATCTGCGCCGCGGGTGACGGTCTCGCCCCCGCGGACAAGAAGCTCTACGCGCTGCGCGATGTCACCGGCACGGTGGAGGCGATCCCGCTGATCGCCTCCTCGATCATGTCGAAGAAGATCGCCGAGGGGACGGCCTCGCTGGTCCTGGACGTGAAGGTCGGCACCGGCGCCTTCATGAAGACGATCGAGGACGCACGTGAACTCGCCTCCACGATGGTCGGGTTGGGCACGGACCACGGGGTGAAAACGGTCGCGCTCCTCACGGACATGTCGACGCCGCTGGGTCTGACGGCGGGCAACGCCCTCGAAGTACGGGAATCCGTCGAGGTGTTGGCGGGCGGTGGCCCCTCGGACGTCGTCGACCTCACGATCGCCCTGGCCCGCGAGATGCTCGACGCGGCCGGCGTGAAGGACGCCGACCCGGCGAAGGCACTGGCCGACGGCTCCGCGATGGACGTCTGGCGCCGCATGATCGCCGCGCAGGGCGGCGACCCGGACGCCCCGCTGCCCGTCGCACGCGAGCAGCACGTCGTCACGGCGCCCGCGTCGGGCGTACTCACCCGCCTCGACGCCTACGACATCGGCATCGCCGCCTGGCGGCTGGGCGCCGGACGCGCCCGCAAGGAGGACCCGGTGCAGGCGGGAGCGGGCGTCGAGCTGCACGCCAAGCCCGGCGACACCGTGACCGCGGGCCAGCCCCTCCTCACCCTCCACACGGACACCCCGGAGCGCTTCGAGTACGCGCTCGGGTCGGTCGAGGGCTCGTACGACATCGCTGTGGCGGGCACGGATTTCAAGGCCGCCCCGGTGGTGCTGGAGCGTATCGCCTGACCTGGCATTTCATCGCTCGCTCGGCGGGCGGCACCTCCTGTAGGGATGCCGCCCGCCGACGAAGAATCCGGGGACCGCGATGAGTTCTCCGCTCGCCGTCGGTCTACCGGGTGTGGATGCCACGACACCCGCCGTACTTGTGCTGCCAGGGCCCGTCGCCAAGGACGAGGTGCCCCGGCTCTGTGACGACGTGCGGGCGCGGCTGGAGACATCCGGCAGCGGGGTCGTGGTGTGCGATGTCGCGGGGCTCGGGCCGCCCGGTCTGGCCGCCGTGGACCTCCTGGCCCGACTGGAGCTCGCCGCGCGCCGGGCGGGGGGACGGATACGCCTGCTCAACCCGTCCCCGGCCCTGCGTGCGCTACTCGACCTGGTCGGACTCCGCTTCGAGCCGGAGGGGCAGGCCGAAGAGCGGGAACCAGCGGGCGGTGTCCAGGAAGCAGTGGAACCCGGTGATCCGGCCCTTTGAGATCTCCAGCACCTGCACGGCCCACGGCGAGAAGCCGCCCTGCTCCGGATCCGGCTTGTAGTGCGCGAAGCCCGGCAGGCCGTTGACCTCCACCGGCACCAGGCGCGAGCCCGCGCAGCCGGCGCCCAGCGTCGTCATGAAGCCGGTGATGTCCTCCGTGCCGACCAGCCACAGGTCGAACGGCGGCATCGTCATGATCGCGTCCTCGTGGAGCAGCGCCGTCAGCGCCGTCATGTCGTACCCCTCGAAGGCGGCGACATAGCGCTCCAGGAGCTTCTGCTGCTCCTCGTCGAGTGGGTCGGAGGTGGCGGCGTCCGCCCCGGCGCCGTCGGTCTCCGCGAGCGTTGCGCGGGCTCGCTGGAGCGCGCTGTTGACCGACGCGACGGTCGTGCCGAGCAGCTCGGCGACCTCGCTCGCCTTCCAGGCGAGGACCTCGCGCAGGATCAGCACCGCGCGCTGCTTGGGCGGCAGTTGCTGGAGGGCGGCCATGAAGGCGAGCCGCACCGACTCCTTCGCCACCGCGGCCTCCGCCGGGTCGGTGACCTCGGGCAGGACGCGGGCGGTGGGCATCGGCTCCAGCCAGGTGTGGTCCGGGCGTGGGTTGAGTGCGGCCTGGGCCAGTGGTGAGGGTGCTGTCAGGTCCATGGGGCGTGCCCTTTTGTTGCCCGCGTTCAGCATGTCCAGGCATACGTTCGTCGCGATCCGGTACAGCCAGGAGCGCATCGATGAGCGGCCCTCGAACTTGTCGTAGCTGCGCCAGGCGCGGACCATCGTGTCCTGCACCGCGTCCTCGGCCTCGAAGGAGGAGCCGAGCATTCGGTAGCAGTACCCCGTCAGCTCGACCCGGTGTTTCTCCAGCCGGACGTCCAGGTCTGTCGTCGTCGCCGTGCCGTCGCTCATAGCCAACCCACCCCTGTGGCCGTTTCCGCCGCGCCTTCGCGACGTACTTCGGAAGCTACCGCAGCCCACTGACAATGGCCTGGGGAGTGGGGAAAGGTGCAGGTGGGAGGGGGGCGGGCGGTTGGTTTTTCGCCCCCTCCGCCCCTTCCTGTCCCTTGTTTCCGGGGGCTGCCGCCCCCCAGACCCCCGCTGTCGGCCTGAACGGCCTCGTCCTCAAACGCCGGACGGGCTGAAGATCTCAAGCGCCGGCCGGGGAAAGATTCAGCCCCCCGGCGAAGAACCTCAGTGCGCCAGCACCGGCCCCCGCCGGGCCCGTACCCGCGCCGCGTGGGAGCCGAACACCGTGATGGCGACGACGCCGAGGACGGCGAGCAGGCCGAGGGAGACGGTGCCCGCCCAGCCGCCGGCGTGGAAGGCGACGGCCCCGAGCGTGCTGCCGACGC
This sequence comes from Streptomyces sp. NPDC087263, assembly GCF_044744645.1. Classification (NCBI taxonomy): domain Bacteria; kingdom Bacillati; phylum Actinomycetota; class Actinomycetes; order Kitasatosporales; family Streptomycetaceae; genus Streptomyces; species Streptomyces sp. NPDC087263. The sequence continues at coordinate 18,921 of NZ_JBIUYT010000010.1, read as the reverse complement.
TGGAGCCGATGTAGTAGGCGGACTGGTACAGGGCGGACGCCTGCGCCCGCCCCCGCGTCGCCGTGTGGCTCACCGACGACGACGCCACCGCGTGCCCCGCGAAGAACCCCGCGGTGATCAGCACAAGGCCGAGCAGGATGAGCGGCAGCGAGTCGGCCAGGGACACCAGCAGACCCGCGGTCGTCGTGCCGCCCGCCAGGTAGAGGGAGCCCCGGCGACCCAGGCGGGCGACCAGCTTCCCCGCCGTGGACGCCGACACCGTACCCACCAGATACACCAGGAAGATGGAGCCGATGATGCCCTGGGGGAGGGAGAAGGGCGCCTCGGTGAGGCGGTATCCGATCACCGTGTACACCCCGCCGAACACCGTCATGAACAGGGCGCCGATGGCGTACAACCGGCACAGCAGCGGGTTCGCGAGGTGGTCACGGACCGTGCGGACGAGGACCCGCGGCCGCAGCGATCCGGCCGCGAAGTGCCGAGGGGCGGGCAGCAGCAGCCGGAACGCGACCGCGCATGCCACCGCGATCAGGCCGATCACGCCGACGGCGACCCGCCACCCCCACTCCTGCGCGACCCAGCCGGTGATGACCCGTCCGCTCATGCCGCCGACGCTGTTGCCCGCGACGAACAGACCGATCGCGGTGATGAGTGCCTTCGGCCGGACCTCCTCGGCCAGATACGCGGTCGCCGAAGCCGGCAGCCCCGCGAGCGCCGCGCCCTGCACGGCGCGCAGCGCGATCAGCGCGCCGATCGACGGGGCGAAGGGGACCAGCAGGCCGACCGCCACGGCCACCACCAGCGACGCCGTCATCAACGTACGCCGTCCGAACCGCTCCGACAGCGCGCTCATGGGGAGGACGAACAGCGCGAGCGCGCCCGTCGCGGCCGACACCGTCCAGCTCGCGTCACTCGCGCTGACGGCGAAGTCGTGCGAGATGAGGGGGAGGAGCGCCTGCGTGGAGTAGAGGAGTGCGAAGGTCGCGACGCCCGCGAGGAAGAGGGCGAGGCTCATCCGGCGGTAACCGGGCCCGCCCGGGGCCATACGGGAGTCGGCCGGGACGGTCGGAGCGGAGGCGGTGGAAGCGGAGGAGGTGGTCGCGGAGGCGGTGGTCGCGGCGTCCACGGTGGTGGACGCCCCGGTACTGGCAGAAGGCATGCTTCGAAGCTAAAGTCCCACCACTCATCCGTCCAATGCATAGAAACGCCATAATCGTTCCTGTGATGCATGAGCAGAGGTCAGAAGCGCACCTGTCACCGTCCAGTGACACAGAAGACATTGTGGCGATGCTCGTCCCGCGCCTCACCTACTTCGCGGGAGTGGCCCGCACCGAGCACGTCACGCGGGCCGCGCAGGAGATGGGGGTGCCGCAGTCGACGCTGTCGCGGGCCATGGTCCGGCTGGAACAGGACCTGGGTGTCGAACTGTTCGCGAGAAGGGGGCGGACGGTCTCGCTCACGTCGGCCGGCCGTACGTTCCTCGGCTCCGTCGAACGCGCCCTCGCCGAGATCGAACGCGCCGCCGACGAGGTGCGCGCGGACGCCGACCCGGCCACCGGCAAGGTCGCCTTCGGCTTCCTGCACACCATGGGCTCGGAGACGGTCCCCGAGCTCATCCGCGCCTTCCGCGCCGACCACCCCCGCGTCCGCTTCAGCCTCGTCCAGACCTACGGCGAGGCGATGCTGGAACGGCTGCGCTCCGGAGAGCTGGACCTCTGCCTCACCTCGCCGGTGCCGGACGCGCCCGACCTGGTGGGCCGCCGCCTCGACGAGCAGAAGCTCCGGCTCGTCGTCCCCGCCGACCACCGCCTCGCCGGCCGCAGACGCATCCGCCTCGCCGAGGCCGCCGACGAGACCTTCGTGACCCTCGAACCGGGCTACGGCCTGCGCCGCATCACCGACGCGGTCTGCCGGGAGGCGGGCTTCAAGCCGAGGGTCGCCTTCGAGGGCGAGGAGGCGGAGACGCTACGAGGTCTCGTCGCCGCCGGCCTCGGAGTGGCCCTGCTCCCGCCACCGGCCTTCGCCCGCCCGGGAGTTGTCGAGCTGACGGTCACCGCACCGCGGGCGGTGCGCGAGATCGGCGTCGCCTGGCTCGACGGTCACCCGGACACGCCGCCCGTCGCCGCCTTCAAGAAGTTCCTGCTGTCACGGCGGGGGCACCTGCTTCCGGAGTGACCCGCTGCGGCAGGGCGCGCGTCAGCAGCCCGTGCCGCGGCGCCGGACACCAGGTGGTGATGAAGACGCCAGTCGCTACGACGACCACCGAACCGCCGGCCGCGAGGTCATAGGCGTACGACCCATAGAGCCCGGCCACACTGCCTGCGCAGCCGATCCCGGAGGCGGGCATGGTCATCGCCCACCACCGGTCCGTCAGCATGCGCGCCGTCGCCGCGGTCGTGATGAGCGGCGCCAGGACGAGTACGTGGCCGACGGCCTCCGGCGACATCACGATCGTCGCGGTGACGACGACGTACAGCCTCAGGTCGAGACGGATAACCGGCAGCCCGGTGTGGTGTCGGGTGGTGTGCGGGACTGGTGGCTACCGGCGCCGCGACTGCCCGAAGCCCGCTGCGAGCGGCATCCGCAGTCCCAGCGGCGGTGGTGCGGCGAAGGCATCCTCGACCGGGCGGGAGAAGGAACGGCCGAACAGTGCGCCCAGGACGAAGTCCTTGGCCAGGGCCATGACTTCGGTCCGGTGCTGCTGTAGCGCGTGTCCGTCGGAGTGGACCTCGAAGCGGCAGATGTCGCGGTTGGCCTTCTTCGCGCGTGCCGCGAGACGGAAGGACAACTCCGGGTCGGTGCGCTCGTCGTTCGTGCCGTGCACGATCAGCACGCGCCGCCCGGCCAGCTGCTTCACCGGTTCGGGTGGTGCCGCCACATCCTCCTCGGGCAGCCAAGGGGCAAGCGCGAGCACGGAGTTGACGGCGGTGTGACCGCCCGCGCGCAGCGCCGCCCGGCCGCCCATGTCGACGCCGACGAGGCACACCGGGACGTCTCCGTACCGGCGTACGATCTCGTCGGCGGCCCAGGAGGCGTCGGCCGCCAGTTCCGCCTCGCCGCCGTTCCAGCCGCGGACCCGGTAGTGCACGACATGCGTGGCCAGGCCCTCCGTGCGTCCCGCGCGCGTCAGATGGCGCCCCAGTGTGTGGACGGAGGCGGCCGCCAGCATCGAGGACGGTCTGCGGGCGGAGGTCTCCTCGCCGCCCGGGAGCAGCAGGACGACCCCGCTGACCGCCGTCTGTTCCGAGCCGAGCGCCCTCCCCAGCCGGGCTCTGCGAACCGGCGTCGCTTGATGTGCCATGACAGAACAGTCTCAGAAGCGGCGGTGTACGCCACCCGTCCGCGGGGTCACCGTTACGTATCGACGGATCTGCCCGACAGGAGATCTACGCGCGTAGGGGCTAGAGTGCGGTAATGACGAGCCAGATCCGGAACACCCCGAGCTCGGAGCAGATCCGCCGGGCGCCCAAGGTCCTGCTGCACGATCATCTCGACGGGGGCCTGCGCCCCGGGACGATCGTCGAACTCGCCCGTGACACGGGCTATTCGGGTCTCCCCGAGACCGAACCCGACAAGCTCGGGATCTGGTTCCGTGAGGCCGCCGACTCCGGTTCTCTGGAGCGGTATCTGGAGACCTTCGCCCACACCTGCGCCGTCATGCAGACCCGTGAAGCGCTCGTCCGGGTCGCGGCCGAGTGCGCCGAGGACCTCGCCGAGGACGGCGTCGTGTACGCCGAGGTGCGATACGCGCCCGAGCAGCACCTGGAAGGCGGGCTCAGCCTCGAAGAGGTCGTCGAGGCGGTCAACGAGGGCTTCAGGGAGGGCGAGCGGCTGGCCCGCGAGAACGGCCACCGGATCCGCGTCGGCGCCCTGCTCACCGCCATGCGGCACGCCGCCCGCGCCCTGGAGATCGCCGAACTCGCCAATCGGTACCGCGACCTGGGTGTTGTCGGCTTCGACATCGCCGGCGCCGAGGCCGGGTTCCCGCCCACCCGGCACCTCGACGCCTTCGAGTACCTCAAGCGGGAGAACAACCACTTCACCATCCACGCCGGCGAGGCCTTCGGGCTGCCCTCGATCTGGCAGGCGCTGCAGTGGTGCGGTGCCGACCGGCTCGGGCACGGGGTGCGCATCATCGACGACATCAAGGTCCACGAGGACGGCTCCGTGCAGCTCGGACGGCTCGCCTCGTACGTACGCGACAAGCGCATCCCCCTGGAGCTGTGCCCCAGCTCCAACCTCCAGACCGGCGCCGCCGACTCGTACGCCGCCCATCCGATCGGGCTGCTGCGGCGGCTGCATTTCCGCGCCACCGTGAATACCGATAATCGGCTCATGTCCGGTACCAGTATGAGCCGGGAATTCGAGCATCTGGTCGATGCGTTCGGTTATTCGCTCGACGACATGCAATGGTTCTCCGTCAATGCTATGAAGTCAGCATTCATTCCTTTCGATGAACGACTGGCCATGATCAATGACGTGGTCAAGCCCGGTTATGCCGAGCTGAAGTCCGCCTGGCTGTTCCAGCAGACCGTCTCCACCAGCGGTTCTGTGGAGGATGAGGGCTGATCGGAGGGGGCGGGAGGCGGCCGGGTCTTCACTTTTTCTCCATGACTCGGCCGCTTTTCGATGTTTGCGGAAGGCCGCTTGAGGTGTTTACGGTCTTGGACCGCTCACATCCCCGTCTCACGGATCCAAGGACGCATTCAAAATGAAGCAGTCTGCTGCCAAGACCCTCGGTGTCGCCGCTCTCGGTGCCGCCTTCGCCGCCGCGGGCGCCGGTGCCGCGAATGCCGCGCCGGCCGTGCCGGACGTCTCCTCGGCGCTGGGCACCGTCACCTCGACGCTGCCCGCGGAGAACGTGTCCAAGGCGCTCCCCGGTGCGGGCGAGGCGATCGCCCAGGGGCAGGGCGCGCTCGGCGCGGGTGTGGCCGCCGCGCAGCCGGTCGTCGCGCGCATCCTCGCCGACGGGCCGACCGCGCCGGTGGCCGGGCTGCTCGGCGGTCTCCCGTTGCAGGGCCTGCCCACCCACGGGCTGCCGGTGAACGGGCTGCCGCTCGGCTGAGGTTGCCTTCGGACGGAAACGTCGGTGGGGCGCACCCTGATCGGGTGCGCCCCACCGACGTTTCATGGCGCGGCGGCTGTCTACCAGGCCGTGGTGCCGGCCTTGTTCTCCGAGGGGAACAGGATCCACAGCGCGATGTAGAGCAGGAACTGCGGGCCAGGAAGCAGGCACGACAGGACGAAGATCACGCGCATCGTGGTCGCGGAGGTGCCGAAGCGCTTTGCCAGCGCTGCGCACACTCCGCCGATCATGCGGCCGTTGGTCGGGCGGGTAATGGCGCTCATCGGGGCTCCTTCGCGAACCGTGGGTCGGGCGACTTGTTCGCCGTGACGGTGACGGTGGCTCTGTCTCTGTGTCTCTGTGTCGCGGTGTCTCTGTGACTGGCGACTCGGCGACTCTGTGCCTTCAAAGCTACGGAGACGAAGCGGGCGAAGCGTCGCTCTACGGTGCGATCCCGACCCTGGGAATCGTCGGGGTCCGACCCTGAGCCGTGTCCTCCCGCCGGAGGGCCGCGCGGCGCCGCCTCTCCGCCTGGCGGCGGAGCCCGGACCGGGCGGCGGGCACGATCGCGAGGTGCGCCAGGGCGACCCCGACCGTGTTCAGCAGCAGGGAGTCGACGTCCACCACCTGGCCGGGGACGCCGGTCTGTAGGAGTTCGATGCCCAGCGAGAGCAGGGCGCCGGCGGCGACCGTACGGACGAGGGAGCCGAGCGGGGACACGGTGAGTTTGCCGCCCGCGGTCGGGAGCAGGACGCCCAGCGGGGCCAGCAGGATCAGGCCCTCGCCGATGCGACGGGCCGCTTCCCGGGGGCCCAGTGCGAGATCCGCCCTGATTCCGGCGAAGGGCCGCAGGTTCGCGGCGCTCACCCAGGGGACGTCCAGGGGACGCAGGGTGATCCAGGCGACGAGCGCGAGGTGCGCGAGGAGGAGGACACCTCCTGCCACACGGATGCGGATCGCGGCACTGCCGCCGCCTGAGCCTTCACGCTGCACGTTGGCCAAGACGCGGGGTGCGGCGCGATCGGTTCCGGGTTGGTGGGGAGGTTGGGGCTGAGGCATACGCCACATGCGCGACCGCGGCGGGTTTTCGCCCCCTCCGTTCTTGCCCGCGTCTCCGCCCCTGCCCGTCCCCTCCGCCCGTGCCCTGCTGCGTCTCCGCCCCTGCCCGTCCCCTCCGCCCGTGCCCTGCTGCGTCTCCGCCCCTGCCTGTCCCCTCCGCCCGTGCCCTGCTGCGTCTCCGCCCCTGCCCGTCCCCTCCGCCCGTGCCCTGCTGCGTCTCCGCCCCTGCCCGTCCCCTCCGCCCGCGCCCTGCCGCGTCTCCGCCCCTGCCCGCCTCCCGGTCTCGGATTCGCTCGACCGGGGGATCCCTGTCCGCTCCTGGGGGCCGCCGCCCCCAGACCCCGGCCGGGGGCCTGAACGACCTTGCCCGCAAACGGGGTGAGGCGGGGGGATTCAGCCCATGGCCGCGACGATCGTGTGGGCGGCCCCTGCCGCTTGGGCCGCGATGCCCGCAATGCTCGACGTGATGAACGGACCGCCCCCGGCGAGGTCTCCCACCACATGCAGGCGCGGGTTGGCCGGAACCAGCCCACCGGCTGGGTGCAGCTCGGCGGAGCCGTCGGCCAGCAGGGCCGTGACCAACGGTCCGGCTGCACCGGGGATTGCCCGCGGCGGCGGATTCACGGCGTTGACGACGACGTCAAAGGTGCGTTCGCCGTCGTCGCAGTACACCCGGAACACCCCGTCCGCCGCCTCGATCTTGCGGACGCCCGCAGTCAACGCGAGCTGCCCGGAGTCCAACAGCCGCATCATGACGGCGGCGTTCACCGGAACCATCGGTGAAGCCACGCTCGTCGCCATGCGGAAGTGACGCCGCAGCCAACCGCGGTCGGGATCGGACAGCAGCCGCCACGCGTACGGGCCAACGCTGTGCGCTGTCTGCTGGAGGACCCGGCGGCCGATCCTGGAGTCGTCCACAGCCGACAGCTGCGCCCGCAGGCGCCGAACCGGCTCTTCGGTCCCGGCCGCCAGCAGTTCCGCCACGAACTCGTCGAAGTCCTCACCCTTCTCGGCCAGTTCGGCGCGCAGCAGCCCGATGAGATCCTTGAGGGTGACGGCACCGTGCTCCCGGTGCAGCGCTGCCACCCGCTCGGTGGTCAGGTGCTGCGGCTGGTGGTCGACCGGGCGCTGCCAGACGTGGGGCAGCACACCACTGCGGGACAGTAGCGTGATCGGCCCGGAGTGTCCGCGTGCGGCGAGCGACACGACGACGTCGACCGCGGTCAGGCCGCTCCCGATGACCGCGATGCTGCTGCCGGGCGGGACCCGGTCGAGTGTGCGCGCCAGCGGGTACGGGTCGCCCACGAAAGCGGCGGCGCCGTCGAGACCGTAGTGGTCCTGCGGCGTTCCCCCGCCCACGCACAGGGCCAGCTGGTCGGCCTCGTGCCCGCGTCCGTCCTCGGTGCGGAGCGACCACTTGGCCCCGGACCGGGCCGCCCCGGTGACGCGGGCGGTGACGATACGCACCCGCCAGCCCCCTTTGCGCAGGAGGGACAGCGCCGTCTCGGCGCTGTGCGCCAGGTACTCGCCGTAGAGCGCGCGCGGAACGAGCGGCCGGCCCAGCCGTTCGTCGAGGTGGGCGGCGCCACGTGTGCCCAGCCACGCCGCGTAGTGCCCGGAGTCCGAGTGGCGGATCGACATGATGGCCGGTGGCGTGTTGACCAGCACCGTGTCCAGGTCCGGGCCGTACGGGCGGCCCCGCCAAAGGTGCGGGGACGGCTCGAACACCGTGATGGTCCCAGGCTCGTGGGCGATGGCTGCCAGCGTGTCCAGCAGGCCGACCGCGGCAGCACCCGCTCCGACGATTGCGATGTCCATATTCTTCGTTCTTCCCTTCACGTTGCGGGCCGTCGCCTCCCGGCGCATCGGCCTCTTCGAGCCTCGCCGCCGCCGGTACCGGGCCCCATCCCCCGCGAGCGGTGACCGACCGGGAATGACCCCCTCAAACGGGGGGTTGGTCCAGGACACGAGGGCGGGCAGGCTGGCCTGCATCCAGACCACGGGGGGTCTCCATGTCCGATGCGCGCCGCCATGCCGAGGTGCTGTCACGTCACGCCAAGGTGCTGTCGGGCGCGGAGCGGGCCACCGACACACGCGACCTCTTCAGCCGGACGTCCGCCAAGCTGCGCCGGCTCCTGCCGTTCGACTCCGCCGTATGGGCGGCCACCGACCCGGAGACGGGTCTCATCACCGCGCCGATGCTGGTGGAGAACCTCGGTTCCGGCGAGGGCTGCGCCGCGTACTGGGAAAGCGAACTCCTGGAGGAGAACGTCCTCCCGTTTCGAGACCTCGCCCGCGCCGCCGTCCCGGTGGCCGGCCTGCGTGCGGCCACCGGCAACCTGCCCGCACGCAGCGCGCGCTTCCGCCGGCTGCTCAGGAGCCAGGGCGTGGACGACGAACTACGGGCCGTGCTGCGGGTCGGTGACCGGCCATGGGCCGTGGTGAGCCTGTTCCGGAGGGGTGCCGGTGCCCCGTTCGGCCCGGCCGAGAGCACGCTGCTCGCCGGTCTGTCCGGTCCGCTGGCCTCGCGGGTGCGCCGGTTCGCCCGCTCGTCCGCGATCGGCGCCACAACGGACGCGCCCGCGCCGGGACTGGTGCTCTTCGATCCCTCCGGCGAGCCGACGTCGATCAACGAGGAGGCGCGGCAGCACCTCTCGCGGCTCCCCGAAGGCCCCTCCATCCCCTCGCAGTTGGGCCTGAGGCTGCCGATCTGGGTGGTCGCCACCGTCCTGCAGGCCCGGGCGATCGCCCGGGGCCGCGACCGGGCAGGCAGCGCGAGGACGCGCATCCGCACCGTTGACGGCCGCTGGCTGACCTGCCACGCCTCCTGCCTCAGCGGCCCCGCAGGGCAACCCGGTCCCGTGGCACTCGTCATCGAGCCGGCGGCCGCCGCCGACCGGGCGGTCCTCATCGCCGAGGCGTACGGCCTGACGCCGCGCGAGCTGGAGATCACCCAGCTCATCACGCGTGGGCTGCCCACCACCGAGATCGCCGCGGCGCTGTTCATCTCCCCGCACACCGTGCGCGACCACGTCAAGGCCGTCTTCGGCAAGACGGAGGTCTCCAGCCGAGGCGAGCTCGTCGCGCGGCTGTTCGCCGAGCATTACCGGCCCGGGGGAGTGTCGCGCGAGCCTTCCTCCAGGAGCCGCTAAGAGTCGGCGCTCGTCGAAGGAGGCGTCTCCGTGCCCGGGCTCGCGCGGACCTCCGGCGTGCATTCGTAGCGGTTGAGGGGGTCGGTGCCCGGGCCGCCGAGGATGACCGAGCCGTCGTCCTGGGCCGCGGCGGAGTTGGCGAAGGTGCAGACGATCTGGGCGAGGGAGAAGCGGGTGAGGTCGTCCGGCGGGGTGCTCAGGCGGAGGGTGTCCTCGGGGTCCTTGTCGTGGGGACCGCTCACCGTCATGCCGCCGCGTACGTCCGTGGCGTAGCCGGCCAGCAACTCGGCCGTGGACGGGGTCTCGGCGAGTTCGTCGAGCAGCCCCTGGGCGACCAGGACGCGCCGAGCCCCCTCCGCCGTGCCGGTGGGAATGCTGACGGACCGGTCGACCGGGACGAGCTGCGCGGAGCAGAGCAGGAAGACCTGGACCGGGACGCCCCCGGAGGTCTGCGTGGAGATGTCGCCGGACAGGGCACACGGGGCCCGCGAGGGCGCGGGGCCGAAGTCCGTGGGGACCTGGGTGGAGCGGATGCCGCAGCCCGTGAGCAGCGCGGCCAGCAGACCGAGGACCGCCCAGGGGCGGACGGACCGGCGTCGTGGGGTCGTCATCCGGCGCTCGCCTCCGTGCCGTTCCGGTGCTCGTCCTCGTCGCGCGGGTCGTCGGCGAGCAGCACCGGCGCGTCCTGCGGGAGGCGGAGCGTGAAGACCGCGCCGCCCTTGGGCGAGTTCGCCGCGGTGATGTCGCCGCCGTGGATGTGCGCGTTCTCCAGGGCGATGGACAGGCCCAGGCCGCTGCCCTCGGAGCGGGGGCGGGACGCGCTCGCCTTGTAGAAGCGGTCGAAGACGTGCGGGAGTACGTCCTCGGGGATGCCCGGACCGTGGTCCTGGACCTCGATCAGCAGGGCGTCGGCCTCCTTGCGCACCGAGACCCGAACCGGCGAGCCGCCGTGCTTGAGCGCGTTGCCGATCAGGTTCGCCAAAATCACGTCCAGGCGGCGTGGGTCCAGGCGCACCATGACGCCGCGCTCGGCGTCCAGGTCCACCGCGTCCAGCCAGGCGCGTGCGTCCATGCACGCGGTGATCTGGTCGGCGATGTCGACGTCGTCCAGGACCAGCCGGGCGGTGCCCGCGTCGAAGCGGGTGACCTCCATCAGGTTCTCGACGAGGTCGTTCAGCCGTCGGGTCTCGCTGACGACGAGCCGTACGGCCGGTTCGATCATCGGGTCGACGCTGCCGGTCTCCGCGTCCAGCTCCTCTTCAAGGATCTCCGTCACGGCGGTGATCGCGGTGAGCGGCGTACGGAGTTCGTGGGACATGTCCGCCACGAAACGGCGGGAGGCCTCGTCACGGGCGCTCATGTCGGCGACGCGCTTCTCCAGGGCCTGCGCCGTGTGGTTGAACGTGCGGGAGAGATCGGCGAGTTCATCCGTCCCGGAGACCCGCAGACGCGTGTCGAGCTTTCCCTCGCCCAGGCGGCGGGCCGCGATGCCCAGGCGGTGGACCGGCTTGAGGACCGTCGTCGCGGCGGCCTGGGCCAGCAGCGCCGAGCCGATCAGGGCCAGCCCGGTCGCGATACCCAGGGACCAGGCGAGGGAGTTGAGATCCTTCGCCTCGGGTTCGAGGGACTTGAGCATGTAGCCCGTCGTGGTGCCGCCGATCACCTTCGCGCCGCCCACGAGATACGGCTTGTCGTCCTCGGAGACGCGCTGCCAGTACAGGTGGTACGCCGACTTGTTGTTCGAGGAGAGCGGCTGCTCCTTGTTCACCGCCTTCTGGAGCGACTTGGGTACGTCCTCCAGGGTGAAGGTGTCCAGCGCGGAGTTGCCGATGATCTGCTTACCGTCCGTGGCCTCGGCCACCAGGAGCACGCTGAAGCGCTGGCTACTGGCCGACATCTGCCCCGCCGTACGCTGGAGTTCGGCCTGCGCCGGGTTCACCGGCAGCGTGCTCGCGCGGTTGGTCATCTCCTGCTGGAAGTCGCGCAGCACCGCGTCCTGCGTACGCGTCAGGACGGCCTCGCGGTTGAGCCAGTACGCGATGCCCGACGCCGACACGGCGGCCGTGAGCGCGACGAGTCCGAACACCACCACCAGCCGCAGTCGCAGACTGGTGAAGCGCAGGCCGGACAGGATCGCCTTGCGCGCCGCGGCCCAGCCGCGGAGCTTGTCCTGCGGTTTGGTCACTGAGGATTGTCCAGCCGGTAGCCGACTCCCCGGACGGTACGGATGAGCGTGGGGGAGGAGGGCACGTCCTCGACCTTGGCGCGCAGCCGCTGCACGCACGCGTCGACGAGACGTGAGTCGCCGAGGTAGTCGTGCTCCCAGACCAGCCGCAGCAACTGCTGGCGGGACAGCGCCTGTCCGGGCCTGCGGCTCAGCTCCAGGAGCAGCCGCAGCTCGGTGGGCGTCAGCTGCAGATCCTCGCCGTTCTTGGTGACCGTCATGGCGGCACGGTCGATGACCAGGGAGCCGAAGGACGCCGAGTCGTTCGCCTCGCGCTCACCGCGCCGCAGGACGGCACGGATCCGGGCGTCGAGCACCCGGCCCTGCACGGGCTTGACGACATAGTCGTCGGCGCCGGACTCCAGACCCACCACCACGTCGATGTCGTCGCTGCGCGCGGTCAGCAGGATGATCGGCAGCTGGTCGGTGCGCCGGATGCGCCGGCACACCTCGAATCCGTCGATGCCCGGGAGCATCACGTCCAGCACGATCAGGTCCGGCCGCTGCTCACGCAGCAGCTTCAGACCGTCCTCGCCGGTGGCAGCGGTGGCCACACGGTGCCCCTGGCGCGTCAGCGACAGCTCCAGGGCCGTGCGAATGGCGTCGTCGTCTTCGATCAGCAACAGGGAAGGCACGGACGTCATTCTGGCCCATCGAACGGTCGTGTATCGACCGTTGGAGCGCTCCCATCCATCTCCCGCACACAGGGAGCCCCCAGCCGGGCCCCGGATCGGTCATCTGCGTAGCGCTACCGCTCTTCTCTGTGATCGTGCTGTGTCCCCGCCGTGACGCGCCTGCGGGCGGGCCCTGTGACAGGTCTGTGACAGTCGGCGGACACCGTCATGAAGTGGCCCGGGCAAGCTTTTCCACATCAGCAAGGCAGCACGGCAGCAAGTCAGCACGGCAGAACGAACCGAAGAACCGGGACTCCACGACGGGGGGCGCGAGATGAACACGCTGCACAGCACCAGCACTGGCGCAGTTGTCACGCGTTTGCACGACGTCACGGTCACTCGGAACACGGAGAAGTCCGGGGCCGTGAGCGGACGGGGGTGCGCTCGCGGCACCGGGCGTCAGCACACCGGGTCGTACATGACGGTGGTTGACGCGGGGGGACAGGCTCACGGGGGAGCCGCGTACGGGGAGGCCACGGGGGAGCGGCGCTCGGTGTCGGAGGCGGAATTCACCGCCTACGTCCAGGAGCGCCGCGCCTCCCTCTACGCAACCGCCTATCACCTGACCGGTGACCGCTTCGAGGCCGAGGACCTGCTGCAGAGCGCGCTGTTCTCGACGTACCGGGCATGGGAGCGGATCAGTGACAAGGCCGCGGTCGGGGGCTACCTCCGCCGCACCATGACCAATCTGCACATCAGCGCGTGGCGCCGCCGCAAACTGAACGAGTACCCGACCGAGGAACTGCCGGAGACCGCCGGTGACACGGACGCGATGCGCGGCACCGAGCTGCGCGCCGTGCTGTGGCAGGCGCTCGCCCGGCTGCCCGAACTCCAGCGCACCATGCTGGTCCTTCGTTACTACGAGGGCCGCACGGACCCGGAGATCGCGGAGATCCTCGACATCAGTGTCGGCACGGTGAAGTCCAGCATCTGGCGGTCGCTCCGCCGGATGCGTGAGGACGAGGTCCTCAGCTTCGGACGTGACGAGGAGGAGTCCTTCGGGGAGCTTGTCGCCTGAAGGTCTGGGGGGAAGCAAGGAAAAGGTAGGAAGGTAAGAGGGGGTAGTACGGGGGAGCGGTTCCGGGGGGAACCCATGGGGGAGGGGAAACCACGCGGTCGGGGGACCACGTGGTAGCACGGGGGAAACGAGAAAGGTCCAGGCGGACTGGGGGGTCCGCCTGGGCCTCTTTTCGTGTGTCTTCTGCTTCTGTGCGGCTTACGCCGTCGCCGGGCGCGGGGTCGTGCAGCGACCGGCGGCCGCCGCGGTCAGCCGGCCCAGAGCCTCGCCCTTGTCGCAGGGGTACGCGCCCAGGGCGGTCTGGCGGGCCACGATGGAGCGCTCGGCGCGCATCAGACGCCAGCCGCGGCGCAGCAGGAAGGGCACCGACTTGCGGCCTTCCCGCAGATCCCGCAGGAAGCGGCGGCGGAACGTCGTCACCGGGCCGCGCGACAGACACAGCGCGTCGGCCAGCACACCCAGCTCCTGGCAGCGTCCGACGATCTCGGCGGCGAAGACACCCTCCGCGATGAACAACGGAGCCCGCTCGATGTGCAGCGCCTCCGTGCCGGTGCGGGCGCTCAGCGAGATGTCGTACACGGGAATGGTCGTACGGCCCGTGCGGCACAGTTCCTCGATCGCGGTGACCGCGGCGCTCGCGTCCCAGGACAGCGGGTGGTCCCAGTCGATGTCCGCGCTGCCTTCCACCTGGGGCAGCGTCGGATCCGTGCCCTCCTTGTAGAAGTCGTCGAGGCGGAGCACGGGGAGGCCGGAGTCGGCCGCGAGAAGGGACTTTCCAGAGCCGGAGGGGCCGCAGAGCAGCACCACGCGGGTGGGTATCGGGGGATGGGAACCCAATTCTCCGTACCTTCTGTGACTCGACCTGGCCTCGCCGCCTGCCGGCAACGTCCTGGACATTATCCCTGCCCCGGGACGCCTGCTCCGGCCGGGTGCGGCGAGGCGTCCGTCACGAGACGGACGGTCGGACGAGGAGGACAGGGCGTCAGCAGTGGCTTGCCGGTGGTGGCACGGCTCTCCAGGAGACCTGTGGGCCTCGGCGGCCTCGCCCAGCGGGAGGGACGCGTGGATGGGGGGCGTACATGTGCTCCTTCATGGTCGGCCGGGTCGGGAACAACGAGCCGCCGCCGCGCAGCAGTTCGACGCCCGGCGGCGGCACCGCGACGCTGGACGGGGCGCTGCACGGGCCGCTGGACGGGCCGCGCCGCGCGAGCGCGCTCGGCGGCCGAGGCTGCGCGACTTCGGACCGGGGCCGGGAGTCCGGGGTCCGGGGGTCCGGGGGCCGGGGTCATCTCACGCTGTGTTCACACCGTCGCAGCGGACTGTGTGCCCGAGTGCTCGAGGTGTGGCGCCGACATGTGTGGTGGGTTGGTGCTGATATGTGCGGTGGATTGGCGCTGATATGCCTGTTGGGCCGCACAGGCGAATCCCCTTCCCCAACCGCCCGTGGAAGCAGTCGGGTCAACTACTCTGCGTGCAAATACAGTTGATCTCCGCTCCCGAAGAGGAACCCTGATGGTGCGACACGCAGCCCAGCAGACCAATCTGGCCCGCACGACCGCGCGCATCGCCGCCGCGGTCGGCGTGGTCGCTGCCGGTGTGGCCGGCGCCGCCCCGGCCGTCGCGAACACGGACCCCGTCGTGGACGTCGTGCGCACCCGGCCCACCTCGCTCGGCGAGATCGACCCGCAGGCGGGCCTGGCGGCCCTGACCGGCACGGTGCGATACGTCACCGGCCCCGTCGAGGCCCTGAAGCCCAACCCGCTGGCGGGCACCGGGGTCGACCCCCTCGACAACGGGGTCGCCACCCAGCTCGCCGACTTCAAGCCGCTGTCCTCGCAGGCCCTGACGGGGCCGCTGGCGCAGGCGCCGTCGGTGGGCAGCATCCCGGTGATCGGGCAGGCCGCGGGGCTGCTGCGCTGAACGGGAAGAGAGCCGCGCTTCCCCTGGACGGAGGGGAGCGCGGCTCTCTCGTGGGACGGGACCCCGGGGACACGGATCGGGGTCCCGGGTCGGCAGAGGGCGCCGAGATCCTCGTACGCCCTCGCTTGCTCTAGTAGGACGATCCGGAGGCGCCCAGTGCGCCTGTCGGGTGCCAGACCGTCTTCGTCTCCAGGAAGGCGGTGAGGCGCTCGGTGCCGGGCGTCCGGAAGTAATCCACAGCCTGTGGACGGAGGACCCGCTTCAGGTTGTCCGCCGCCGCGATCTCCAGTTCCTTGGCCAGGTCATCGTCGGCGCCGGCCAGGTCGATCGCGTTGACGTCCTGGTGCGCGGCCAGCGGCGTTGCGATCTCGGCGGTCCTGCCCGAGAGGACGTTGACGACTCCGCCGGGCAGGTCGGAGGTCGCCAGGACCTCGCCCAGTGACAGCGCCGGGAGCGGGGACTTCTCGCTCGCGACCACGATCACCGTGTTGCCGGTCGCGATCACCGGGGCGATCACCGAGACCAGGCCCAGGAACGAGGACTCCTGAGGGGCCAGGACGGCGACCACGCCCGTCGGCTCCGGGGTGGAGAGGTTGAAGTACGGGCCCGCGACCGGGTTGGCGCCGCCGATCACCTGGGCGATCTTGTCGGTCCAGCCCGCGTACCAGACCCAGCGGTCGACGGCCGCGTCCACGACGGCCGCGGCCTTGGACTTCGAGAGCCCTTCCGCGTCCGCGACCTCACGGACGAACTGGTCCTTGCGGCCCTCCAGCATCTCCGCGACGCGGTAGAGGATCTGGCCGCGGTTGTACGCCGTCGCGCCGGACCAGCCGCCGAAGGCCTTGCGGGCGGCGACGACCGCGTCGCGGGCGTCCTTGCGGGAGGAAAGGGGCGCGTTGGCCAGCCAGTTGGACTTGCCCGCCGCGCCAGCGGCTGATGTCGCTGTGGTCACCTCGTACACCCGGCCGCTCTCGCTGCGGGGGAACTTGCCCCCGACGTACAGCTTGTAGGTCTTGAAAACGCTCAGACGGGGGTGTTCCGACGACTTCCCGGGCTTGTCTGATCTTTCGGGCTTGTCTGATTTCTCGGGCTTAACGGTCTTCTCGGGCTTGTCAGACATCGAGGTACGCCTCCAGGCCGTGGCGACCGCCCTCGCGGCCGAAGCCCGACTCCTTGTAGCCGCCGAACGGCGAGGTGGGGTCGAACTTGTTGAACGTGTTGGACCAGATGACGCCCGCGCGGAGCTTGCCCGCCACCGCGAGGATCCGGGAGCCCTTCTCCGTCCAGATGCCGGCGGAGAGGCCGTACTGGGAGTTGTTGGCCTTGGCCACCGCCTCGTCCGGGGTGCGGAAGCTGAGGACGGACAGGACCGGGCCGAAGATCTCGTCGCGGGCGACGGTGTGCGCCTGGGTGACGTTCGTGAAGAGCGTCGGGGCGAACCAGTAGCCGGAGGACGGGAGTTCGCAGGGCGCGGACCAGCGCTCCGCGCCTTCCGCCTCGCCCTGCTCGACGAGCGTGGTGATGCGGGACAGTTGCTCGGCGGAGTTGATCGCCCCGATGTCCGTGTTCTTGTCCAGGGGGTCGCCGAGGCGGAGAGTCGAGAGGCGGCTCTTGAGGGAGTCCAGCAACTCGTCCTGGATCGACTCCTGTACGAGGAGACGGCTGCCCGCGCAGCAGACCTGGCCCTGGTTGAAGAAGATGCCGGTGACGATGCCCTCGACGGCCTGGTCGATGGGGGCGTCGTCGAAGACGATGTTCGCCCCCTTGCCGCCCAGTTCGAGGGTGACCTTCTTGCGGGTGCCCGCGATCTGGCGGGCGATCGCCTTGCCCACCGCGGTGGAGCCGGTGAAGGCCACCTTGTTCACGTCCGGGTGCTCGACGAGTGCCGCGCCCGTGTCGCCGTACCCCGGAAGGATGTTGACGACGCCCTTCGGCAGGCCCGCCTGGCGGCAGATGTCCGCGAAGAACAGGGCGGACAGGGGGGTCGTCTCGGCGGGCTTGAGGACCACGGTGTTGCCGGTCGCCAGCGCCGGGGCGATCTTCCACGCCAGCATCAGGAGGGGGAAGTTCCAGGGGATGATCTGGCCCGCGACGCCGAGGGGTTGCGGGTTTGCGCCGAAGCCCGCGTGGTCGAGCTTGTCCGCCCAGCCCGCGTAGTAGAAGAAGTGCGCGGCTACGAGGGGGAGGTCGGCGTCCCTCGTCTCCTTGATGGGCTTGCCGTTGTCGAGGGTTTCGAGGACGGCCAGCTCGCGGGAGCGTTCCTGGATGATCCGGGCGATGCGGAAAAGATACTTGGCGCGCTCCGAGCCGGGCAGCGCCGACCACTTCTCGAACGCCCTGCGGGCCGCCCTGACCGCGCGGTCGACGTCCGCCTCGCCCGCCTGGGCGATCTCGGAGAGGACCTCTTCGGTGGAGGGGGAGACGGTCTTGAAGACCCTGCCGTCGGCGGCTTCCGTGAACTCGCCGTCGATGAACAGGCCGTAGGAGGGGGCGATGTCGACGACCGCGCGGGACTCGGGCGCCGGTGCGTAGTCGAATGCGGGTGCGGGTGCGGATGCGGATGCGGATGGCATGGTGATCAGTCCACCGTCACGTAGTCGGGGCCGGAGTAGCGGCCGGTGGCCAGCTTCTGACGCTGCATCAGCAGGTCGTTCAGGAGCGAGGACGCGCCGAAGCGGAACCAGTGGTTGTCCAGCCAGTCCTCGCCCGCGGTTTCGTTGACCAGGACGAGGAACTTGATCGCGTCCTTGGTCGTACGGATGCCGCCGGCCGGCTTCACGCCGATCTGTACGCCGGTCTGGGCGCGGAAGTCGCGCACCGCCTCCAGCATGAGCAGTGTGTTCGCCGGAGTCGCGTTCACCGCCACCTTGCCGGTGGAGGTCTTGATGAAGTCGGCGCCGGCGAGCATGCCGAGCCAGCTGGCGCGGCGGATGTTGTCGTACGTCGACAGTTCGCCGGTCTCGAAGATGACCTTGAGACGGGCGTGGGTCCCGCAGGTCTCCTTCACGGCGCTGATCTCGTCGAACACCTTCAGATACCTGCCCGCGAGGAACGCCCCGCGGTCGATGACCATGTCGATCTCGTCTGCGCCCGCGGCGATGGCGTCCCGTACGTCGGCCAGCTTGACGTCGAGGGCGGCTCGGCCTGCGGGGAAGGCGGTGGCGACGGAGGCGACCAGCACGCCGGAGCCGGCGACGGCTTCCTTGGCGGTGGCCACCATGTCGGGGTAGACGCAGACGGCCGCCGTGGCGGGCGCCGTACGGTCGGTCGGGTCCGGGCGGACCGCCTTGGCGCCGAGCGCCCGGATCTTGCCCGGGGTGTCCGCGCCTTCCAGCGTCGTCAGGTCGACCATCGAGATGGCGAGGTCGATGGCGTACGCCTTGGCCGTGGTCTTGATGGAACGGGTGCCTAGTGAGGCGGCGCGCGCCTCCAGGCCTACCGCGTCCACGCCGGGGAGCCCGTGGAGGAAGCGGCGCAGCGTGCTGTCGGACGCGGTTACGTCGCCGAGTGCGTGTGCAGCAGCGGGTGCAGTGGTGGGCATGGTCACCAGCCGAGCATATCTACGCGCGTAGCGGCTGTACAGCCCCGGGGGTTCGTCTGACACCGGGTGCCGGGTGCCGGGTGCCGGGTGTCTGTGCCTGTGCCTGTGCCCGGTGCGCCGGGTGCCTGCTGCCGGGTGCGGCGGGTGGGTGGGTCGGGGCCGGGGGGCGGGGCCACCCCCCCCCCCCCCCCCCCCCCCCCGGGGGGGCGGGGGGGGGGGGCCGGGGGGCCGGCCGCCCCCACCGGGGATGGATGTTGACGCCCCCCCC
>NZ_JBIUYT010000009.1:95825-491660 GCF_044744645.1 Streptomyces sp. NPDC087263 | reverse complement strand
TCTCAGGCTTTCCTCCGGGCGTTTCCCTTCGGTCTTGCGTTTCCGACTCTATCAGACCGTTTCCGGATCCGATTTCCTCGGTGCTTTCCAGGTTTCCGCTTTCGCGTTTCCCTTTCCGGCAGTTCCGACTTTATCAGAAGTTTTGGGCCGGATTAACCGGCATCCATTTCTGAATCATCGGGAGGGGCCTCTCGGAAATCGATGTTTCCAGAAGCAGGCAGACCCTAGACGGCTGCCGCTGGACTTGTCCAGTTCTAGGCAACTGTTCGAATCTACCTCCCCGTTCGTTCCGTGTCAACGGCTTTTTCGGGGCGAAGAGGAGACTAGCAGGTCAGCGAAGGTGGTCGCACATCAGGCAGCTGTCGGGACGGTGGCACTGCGCTCTGTCTCGTCGACGTCACCGGTTTCACCGGCCCGTGCCGCACGACCGCCCAGTACAAAGACGTACGCGAGGAAGGCCAGTTCAGCGGCGATTCCGATGCCGATGCGGGCCCAGGTGGGGAGGCCGGACGGCGTGACAAAGCCTTCAATGGCGCCTGAGACAAAGAGGATCAGGGCCAGGCCGATGGCCATACCCAGGGCGGCTCGGCCCTCTTCGGCGAGTGCCGTGCTGCGGGGACGAGGGCCAGGGTCGATCAGCGTCCAACCCAGTCGGAGGCCTGTGCCCGCGGCGACGAAGACGGCCGTCAGTTCCAGGAGCCCGTGCGGGAGGACAAGGCCCAGGAAGGTGTCGAGGCGGCCGGCCGAGGACATCAGGCCTATGCCGACGCCCAGGTTGAGCATGTTCTGGAACAGGATCCAGATGACCGGGAGACCCAGGAAGATGCCCAGGACCAGGCACATCGCGGCGGCCTGGGCGTTGTTCGTCCACACCTGGGCCGCGAAGGACGCGGCGGGATGGCTGGAGTAGTAGGTCTCGTACTGGCCGCCGGGACGGGTGAGTTCGCGCAGTTCGCTGGGGGCCGCGATCGAGGACTGGACCTCGGGGTGCGTACCGATCCACCACCCCAGGAGGGCCGCGATCACGGTGGACAGGAGAGCCGTGGGAACCCACCAGTGGCGCGAGCGGTAGACCGCGGCCGGGAAGCCGTGCGTCAGGAAGCGTGTGACATCACGCCAGGAGGCGCGGCGCGTGCCTGTCACGGCACTACGCGCGCGTGCCACCAGTTGGCTGAGGCGCCCCGTCAGCTGAGGGTCGGGGGCGCTTGACTGGATCAGGGAGAGATGGGTGGCGGTGCGTTGGTACAGGGCGACGAGTTCGTCCGCCTCCGCTCCGGTCAAGCGGCGTTGGCGGCGGATCAGTGCGTCGAGCCGGTCCCACTCGGCGCGGTGGGCGGACACGAAGACGTCGAGGTCCATCTGGTTTGCTGCTCCTCGGCTACTCGTCGTGAGTGTCAGCTTGTCGTACTGCGACGCGATGTGCCCTCAGCTTGGCAGACTGGACATTCGCAAGGCAGGCCAGGGGAAGGACGGCGAGCGTGAGTGAGCTAGTGACGGGCGAGGCGGTGGCGCTGGAGTTGCGCCCCGCGAAGCTCCCGAGCCGGACGCTGGCCGTCCTGCTGGATCTGATCGTGGCGACGATCGTCTATGTCGTCGTGACCATCGGCTTGGTGGCTTCGACGGGTGGACTGGACGAAGCTGCGCAGGTCGCGCTCTCGATCGCGTGCTTCCTTCTCGTTCTGGTGGGCGGGCCGATTGCCGTGGAGACCCTCAGCCACGGCCGTTCGCTCGGGAAGCTGGCGTTCGGGCTGCGGGTGGTGCGGGACGACGGTGGGCCCATCCGGTTCAGGCATGCGCTGGTTCGTGGTGCCGTCGGTGTGGTCGAGCTTCTGATGACGTTCGGGATCATCGCGTGCATCGCCTCTCTCGTGTCGGCGCGCGGGCGGCGGCTGGGTGACGTGTTCGCGGGGACCCTTGTCGTGCGGGAAAGGATCCCGGCCGGCCGTACGCTTTTCGTGCCTCCACCGCCGCCCTGGCTGACGGGTCGATTCGCCGCGCTTGATCTGTCCGCGGTTCCGGACGGTTTGTGGCTGGCCATCCGGCAGTACCTGACGCGGATGCGGCAGTTGGATCCGCAGGTCGGTGGGGCGATGGCGGAGCGGCTCGCCATGGATCTGGCCGCCCGTACGGGGACTCCGGCGCCGCCCGGAGTTCCACCGGCCGCATATCTGGCGGCCGTGGTGCAGGAGCGGCAGGCACGGGAGGTCCGGCGGTCCTTCGGTGGCGGGCCTGCCGTGGCTCTGTACGGCGGCCCGGGTGGACCGACGATCGGGATGCCGGGCGGGGTCGGACCTGCTCCCGTGCGACCGGGCACCTACCCCTATCCGTCGGTCGCTCCAGGAACTCCGTCCCCTCTCGCGACGCAACAGCAGTCGCCGCCACCGCCGCCGCCGGGTATGGCACCGCAGCCCGTTCCGCCACCGCCTGCCGCACCGCGGCACGACCAGGGCGGCCGCCCTTCTACCGGCTTCGCACCGCCCGCCTAGGTCCTGTCTGTCTGCACCTCGTCAGGTGAATACCGACGGGGGTGATTCGAGATGTTCCAGTTCGATGCCGGGTGCCGCGAGCACCACGTCTCCCGCGATGTGTACGGCGTGCTGCTCACCGGTGTCCAGGGCTGTGACCTGGTATTCGTCCACGGTGAGGGGGCCGTTGTCAGTGGCGTGTGTTTCTCTCGAGATCAAGGCCCAGGACTGGTCGAGGGTGCGTGGGGCCAGCACGGGGTCGGTGAAGGCGACGAGGCGTACGCGGGTCGCGGAGGCGGACGGGGCGAGGCGAAGGAGGCGGGCGGTGGCGACGAGGAACGCGGGAGAGGGGCCGGTGAAGGCGTGGGCGCGGACATTGCCTTCGGTGGCCTGCGTGCCTGCGGGATCGGTGCGGACCCAGGTGACGCCGTCGAGCGCGGCGCCGCGGACCTGCCAGCTCGCGGCGTTCAGTTCAAGACGGATGGGGCGGCCGAGGTCGTCGAGGGCGAGGTCGACGGAGCCTGCGTGGTCGCCGGAGGGGGTGGTGAGTTGGGAGACATAGCGCCAGCCGGAGGGGCCGGGCGCGCAGTGGAAGTGTTCCTCAGCCAGGGGGGTGTGATCGTGCGGATCATGGAGCGAATAACGGCCGCGGGGCATGGGAGTTCAGGTCCTCATCGGGGACAGGCCCCCGCCGCGGGGGCGAGGGCCTGCTGACATCCGTACGCCGAGCGGTGGTACCGCTGCTCGGCGGGGGAGCTCAGTAGCGGTAGTGGTCCGACTTGTACGGGCCCTCGACCTCGATACCGAGGTACGCGGCCTGCTCGGGGCGGAGCGTCGTCAGCTTCACGCCGAGCGCGTCGAGGTGGAGACGGGCGACCTTCTCGTCCAGGTGCTTGGGCAGCACGTACACGTCGGTCGGGTACTCCTCGGGCTTGGTGAACAGCTCGATCTGGGCCAGCGTCTGGTCCGCGAACGAGTTGGACATCACGAAGGAGGGGTGACCGGTGGCGTTGCCCAGGTTCAGCAGGCGGCCCTCGGAGAGGACGATGAGAACCTTGCCGTCGGGGAACGTCCAGGTGTGGACCTGCGGCTTGACCTCGTCCTTGACGATGCCCTCGATCTTCGCCAGGCCGGCCATGTCGATCTCGTTGTCGAAGTGGCCGATGTTGCCCACGATCGCCTGGTGCTTCATCTTGACCATGTCGGCGGCCATGATGATGTCCTTGTTGCCGGTCGTGGTGACGAAGATGTCGGCCTTGTCGACGACCTCGTCGAGGGTCGTGACCTGGAAGCCGTCCATCGCCGCCTGCAGCGCGCAGATCGGGTCGATCTCGGTGATGATCACGCGGGCGCCCTGGCCGCGCAGGGACTCCGCGCAACCCTTGCCCACGTCGCCGTAGCCGAAGACGACCGCGGTCTTACCACCGATGAGGACGTCGGTGGCGCGGTTGATGCCGTCGATCAGGGAGTGGCGGCAGCCGTACTTGTTGTCGAACTTCGACTTGGTGACGGCGTCGTTCACGTTGATCGCCGGGAACAGGAGGGTGCCGTCGCGGTGCATCTCGTAGAGACGGTGGACACCGGTCGTGGTCTCCTCGGTCACGCCGCGGATCTCCGAGGCGACCTGAGTCCACTTCTGCGAGCCCTCGGTGATGGTGCGGGTGAGGAGCTCGAGAACGACGCGGTGCTCGTCGGACTCGGCGGTGTCGAGGGAGGGGACCTTGCCGTCCTTCTCGAACTGGACGCCGTTGTGGACGAGCATGGTGGCGTCACCACCGTCGTCCAGGATCATGTTCGGGCCGCCGGTGGGGGTGTTCGGCCAGGTCAGGGCCTGCTCCGTGCACCACCAGTACTCCTCCAGGGTCTCGCCCTTCCAGGCGAAGACCGGGACGCCCTGCGGGTTCTCGGGCGTGCCGTTCGGGCCGACCGCGATGGCGGCGGCGGCGTGGTCCTGGGTGGAGAAGATGTTGCAGGAGGCCCAGCGGACCTCGGCGCCGAGGGCGACCAGGGTCTCGATGAGGACGGCGGTCTGCACCGTCATGTGCAGGGAGCCGGTGACGCGGGCGCCCGCGAGGGGCTGTGCCTCGGCGTACTCCTTGCGGATCGACATCAGGCCGGGCATCTCGTGCTCGGCGAGGGTGATCTCCTTGCGGCCGAAGGCGGCCAGGGAGAGGTCGGCGACTTTGAAGTCCTGTCGGTTGTCGACAGTCGTCATGTCGAGCTGCTCCTCGGGTTCGGGATTGGGGCGAGGTGGTACGGCTGGTCTGCGCGGCGGCGGGCATACGCGTGCCCCGCTGGGCACAGGAGTGCCCGGTGCGCGCAACGCAGTCCGTCGGAGGCCCTCTCTCCCTCGGCCGGTCCGCGATGGGACCGACCGACCGCCATCAGCAGCGACGTCTGGCTCAACCACCAAGCTACACCGGTGACCCCGGCCCTCCCCAGTCCGCGTACGACCGGGAAAGGCATGATCCGGCTGTGCCAACCGTGGCCGGTGCAGGTCAGAGGTATGGGTGAGGTCTGACGGGGCTCGCAGATCCGACGGAAAGGGGCCCACCTGTACTTCCGGCGGGCCCCAGGGACGTACGAGTGGAGATCAGTGCTCGGTGGGGTGTGCCGGGCCGCCCGGTGTTGCTTCTGGGTTCGGGCCCTTCGCCGCGTCGGCCTCGTTGTAGATGTCGGGCTCCAGGTAGATGACGCGGGCGATCGGGACCGCTTCCCGGATGCGGGACTCGGCGGCGTTGATCGCGGTGGCCACCTCGGCGGCGGTGTCGTCGTGCTGGACGGCGATCTTGGCGGCGACCAGGAGTTCCTCCGGGCCGAGGTGGAGGGTGCGCATGTGGATGATGCCGGTGACCGTGTTGCCGTCGACGATGGCTGCCTCGATCTTCTTGACCTCTTCGAGGCCCGCGGACTCGCCGAGGAGGAGGGACTTGGTCTCCACGGCGAGGACCAGCGCGATCAGGATGAGCAGGATGCCGATGCAGAGCGTGCCGATGCCGTCCCAGACGCCGTCGCCGGTGGCCAGGGCGATACTCACACCGACCAGCGCCAGGACCAGGCCCACCAGCGCGCCGAGGTCCTCCAGGAGCACGACCGGCAGTTCCGGAGCCTTGGCGTGGCGGATGAACTCCTTCCACGACTTCTGGCCGCGCAGGGGGTTGGACTCCTTGATGGCCGTCCGGAAGGAGAAGGACTCCGCGATGATCGCGAAGACGAGGACGCCCACCGGCCAGTACCAGGCCTCGATCTCGTGCGGGTGCTTGATCTTCTCGTAGCCCTCGTAGATCGCGAACATGCCGCCGACCGAGAAGAGCACGATCGAGACGAGGAAGGCGTAGATGTAGCGCTCGCGGCCGTAGCCGAAGGGGTGCTGCGGGGTTGCCTCGCGCTTGGCCTTCTTGCCGCCGAGCAGGAGCAGGCCCTGGTTGCCGGAGTCGGCGAGCGAGTGCACGGACTCGGCGAGCATCGATGACGAACCGCTGAAGAGGAACGCCACGAACTTCGCTACCGCGATCGCGAGATTGGCGCCGAGTGCCGCCACGATCGCCTTGGTGCCGCCTGAAGCGCTCATGTGCTCCTGCTGTCCCTTCGTACGCCGTCCAGGGCTTTGCCTGCCTTTTGCCAGTGGGCCATTGTTGCAGCCTGCTCCGACAACGGCGCGTCAGGCCGCCACAGTGGTCACATCAGGCCACTACTGTCGCGCGGAAAATCGTGCCAGGGCCGGACACTTCGGCCTTTTCGCCCGCCGGTACGAAGACGGACTGGCCGGGGGCGAGCGTGCTGCCGTCCGCTCGTACGGAACCGGCCGTGCACAGCAGGATCTGCGGGGTCGCGGCGGTGAGGTCGTGTGGGGCCGCGTCCTGGGGCAGGACATAGCGGGAGAGGCGGAACTCGTCGATGGGGGTCTCGTAGACCTCCTCGCCGTCGGGGGACGCCTCCGGGCGCAGTACGCCGGGGTCGCTCGCCTCGAAGCGGACGACGCGCAGGAGTTCGGGGACGTCGACGTGCTTGGGGGTCAGGCCGCAGCGCAGGACGTTGTCGCTGTTGGCCATGATCTCGACGCCCAGGCCGTTCAGGTACGCGTGCGGTACTCCCGCGCCGAGGAACAGGGCCTCGCCGGGCTGGAGTTGGACGTAGTTGAGGAGCATCGCGGCGATGACGCCGGGGTCGCCCGGGTAGTGGTGGGCGATCTCGGCGTACGGGGCGTAGGAGCCGCCGAGGCGGGCGCAGGCGGCCGCGGCCTCGGTGACCGTGTGGGCCAGGTCGTCGCGGTCGGCAGAGAGCAGCGCCGTGAGGACCTCGCGCAGGGCGGCCTCTTCGGGGTGGGCGCGCAGCAGGTCGACGTACGGCTTGAGGGAGTCGACATCCAGGCCCGCGAGCAGTTCGGCGGCCTCGGCGGGGGCGCGGAAACCGCACAGGCCGTCGAACTCGGTGAGGGCGCAGATCAGTTCGGGCTTGTGGTTGGCGTCCTTGTAGTTGCGGTGCGGGGCGTCGATGGGAATGCCGCGGCGTTCCTCGTCCTCGTAACCCTCTTGCGCCTGTTCGAGGTTGGGGTGGACCTGGAGGGAGAGGGGGGCTCCCGCGGCGAGGATCTTCAGCAGGAACGGCAGGCGGGGGCCGAACTTGGCGACGGCCGCGCGGCCGAGTTCCTTCTCGGGGTCCTCGTCGATGACCTCGGTGAGCGGACCGCGTTCGGTGCGCGAGGGTGCGCCCGGGTGGGCGCCCATCCACATCTCCGCCTGCGGTTCACCGGTCGGCGCCACGCCGAGCAGCCGCGGGATGGCGGTGGTCGAACCCCAGGCGTAGGGGCGGATGGTGTTGTCGAGGCGGTCCATGGTGTGTGCTTTTCTCCGTACGTACGCTGCTCAGCGGGCGTTTCTCACCACGCGGAGGTCCGGTGCGGGCTACCCCGTGTGCGTCAAGGTCAGGCGCCTGAGGCGAGCGCCAGGTAAACGGCGGCGAAATCCGTGATGGCGATCAGCTCGGCGAGGGTCTCGAGTTCGCCGCCCTCCTCGGGTTCGATTTCGCTGATCGCGGTGTCGTGGCTGAGGGCGAGTTCGCGGGCGGCCGGGGCGGCGGTGAGGCCGCCTGTCGGGCGGTCGCGCAGGAGCACCACGCGCGCGTGGATGGCCTGTTGCTCCTCCACGCGGTCGCGGAAGAAGTCGTCGGGGTCCGCGCCGGCGGCCAGCGCGCCGGCCAGCAGCGCGGTGTGCGCGGCGAGCGCCTCCGGCAACTCGGCGGTGAGCGCGGGGCGTCCGGCCAACTCGGCGAGCGCAGCGGCGAAGCGGCGGCCCGCCGGGCCCGCGGACGTGCCCTCGGTCCAGATCACTGGGAGCGCCTCGGCGAGTTCGGCGGCGAGGGTCTTGGCGGGGTTGCTGTAGGTCGCGATCGTCGGGCCGCAGCGCTCGGCGATACGGTCGAGGCGGTCGGCGACCTTCTGGACGGCCTCCGGGGGCGCGGTGAGCAGGCCGGTGCGGTCGAGGAGTACGAGCAGCGGGGTGAGCAGCGCCCACAGGACGCCGGGGGCGGACGCGGCCGCGACCTCCTCCCGCTCGTACGGGGTGGTTGCCAGCGGTACGAACAGGCCGTGCGCGCCGTCCACCGACTCGGGCAGCGGGGAGTGGGCGGGGGCCACGGCGGCGACGGTGCAGCCGCGCCGGTAGGCCTGTTCGATCAGGAGTGAGAGGCCGGGCTCATAGCCGTCCGGGGTGGCGATCAGGAGCAGGTCCACGGGGCCCGCCCAGCCGGGGAGCTCCCAGCGCAGGGCGCCCGCGTCCGCGGCGACGCCGGTCGGGCTCAGCCGGGTGACCGGGCAGCCGGCTCCGGCGAGGGTGCCGAGCAGGTCGGCGACACAGGTGGCGGCGGTGCCTGGGCCCGCGATCAGGACGGCGCGGGGGCGGCCGTCCGGTTTGAGCTCCGGGATGCCTGCCTCGGCGGCGTGCCGGGCGGCGGTGCGCACATGGGCGCCTGCCTCGGCGGCGCCCCTGAGGAGGCCGCGGCGGTCCGCCTGGGCCAGTGCCTCGGGAGCGTCGAACAGCGATTCGTCGAGCATGGGCGGCAGCCTCCGATCGCCGGGTCGTCGTTACGCGGGGCGGCGGGCCTCGTCGACGAGCAGTACGGGGATGCCGTCCCGGACGGGGTACGCGAGGCCGCAGTCGTTGCTCGTGCAGACCAGCTCGCTCTCCTGCTCCTTGAGCGGGGCGTGGCAGGCCGGGCAGGCGAGGATCTCCAGGAGGCCGGCTTCGAGCGGCATGGGGTGTCCTTCCGAACGGGTGGATGCGGCCTGGTCAGGGTACCGCTGTGGGCGGGGGCGCGGCGCTGGCCTGTGGGGGGGGCGCTGGGCCTGGTCGACGGGTGTGGGGCGCCGGCCGGGTGGGGATGGGGGTTTCGGGTTTCTCGCCCCCTCCGCCCCTACCCGACCCTTGTAGCTGGGGGCTGCCGCCCCCAGACCCCCGCTTCGCGCTGAACGCGCTCGTCCTCAAACGCCGGACGGGCTGAACGACCATTGTCAGCCCCTGATGATCTCCAGCACCTCGTCCCGTACCTTCGCCATCGTCGCCTCGTCGCGTGCCTCTGTGTTGAGGCGGAGCAGTGGCTCGGTGTTGGAGGGGCGGACGTTGAACCACCAGTCGGCGGCGGTGATCGTGAGGCCGTCGAGTTCGTCGAGGGTGATGTCCTCGCGGCCCTCGTAGGTGGCTCTGATCGCGGCGAGGCGGGCCTTCTGGTCGTCGACCGTGGAGTTGATCTCGCCGGAGGCGGCGTAACGGTCGTATTCGGCGACGAGCCGGGAGAGCGGAGCGTCCTGGCCACCGAGCGCGGCGAGGACGTGGAGGGCGGCCAGCATGCCTGTGTCCGCGTTCCAGAAGTCGCGGAAGTAGTAGTGCGCGGAGTGCTCGCCGCCGAAGATCGCACCGGACGTGGCCATCTCGGCCTTGATGAAGGAGTGGCCGACGCGGGTGCGGACGGGGATGCCGCCGTGCTCCCGTACGACCTCGGGCACCGACCAGGAGGTGATGAGGTTGTGGATGACCGTGCCGCCGGGGTGCTTGGCGAGCTCGCGGGCGGCCACCAGGGCCGTGATCGCGGAGGGCGGGACCGGGTCGCCCTGTTCGTCGACGACGAAGCAGCGGTCGGCGTCGCCGTCGAAGGCGATGCCGAGGTCGGCGCCCTCCTCGCGTACCCGCTTCTGGAGGTCGACGATGTTCGCCGGGTCGAGCGGGTTCGCCTCGTGGTTCGGGAAGGTGCCGTCCAGCTCGAAGTACATCGGCACCAGGTCGAGGGGCAGTCCGTCGAAGACTGTCGGGACGGTGTGCCCGCCCATGCCGTTGCCCGCGTCGACGACGACCTTCAGGGGGCGGATGGAGGCCAGGTCGACAAGGCCGCGGAGGTACGCCGCGTAGTCCTTCAACGTGTCACGCTGTGTGATCGTTCCCGGTGTGACGTCCGAGGGGGCCGGGGGGCCCGAGTCGAGCCAGGACTCGACGAGTTCGCGGATCTCGGAGAGGCCGGTGTCCTGTCCGACCGGGGTCGCGCCCGCCCGGCACATCTTGATGCCGTTGTACTGGGCGGGGTTGTGCGAGGCCGTGAACATGGCGCCCGGCAGGCCGAACGCGCCCGACGCGTAGTAGAGCTGGTCGGTCGAGCACAGCCCGATCTCGGTGACGTCGACACCGCGCGCCGCCGCACCGCGCGCGAAGGCGCGTGACAGACCGGGCGACGAGGGCCGCATGTCGTGCCCGATCACGATCGCCTCCGCGCCGGTCACCTGGACGAAGGCCGCCCCGAACAGCTCGGCCAGCGGCTCGTCCCACTGGTCGGGGACCACACCGCGTACGTCGTACGCCTTCACGAGCTGCGACAGATCAGCAGTCACGGCCAACCCTCCAGAAGTCCACTTAGGTCGCCTCAAACTACCTGTACGGACTGACAGTCCGGTGTGCTGCGGCTCAGCGGATGCGCATCCGTCACCTGGGGGCTTCTTTCGTCACCTGTGGGGACTCGTCCGTCACCTGGTGGTAACGCACCGCGTCACGGCAGCTCTCGTTCCGTCACGACAGCCGCCGTCGTTCCCGCAGGTGACCCTCGTTCTGTCAGGGCAGCATCCAACCCAGGACCGGCGTGCTCTGCCCCGCCACGATCAGGCACATGATCAGCAGCAGCCCGAGACTCCACGGCAGCACCTTGCGCAGCAGGTCGCCCTCGCGGCCCGCGAGTCCGACCGCCGCGCAGGCGATGGTCAGGTTCTGTGGCGAGATCATCTTGCCGAGGACGCCGCCCGAGCTGTTGCCGGCGGCGAGCAGTTCGGGAGACAGCCCCGACTCCCTGGCCGCGCTCACCTGGAGAGCACCGAAAAGGGCGTTCGCCGAGGTGTCGGAGCCGGACACGGCCACGCCGAACCAGCCCAGGACCGGTGACAGGAAGGCGAGTCCCGCGCCGGCCGCCGCTACGAAGTGGCCGATCGTGGCGGCCTGCCCGGAGAGGTTCATGACATAGGCGAGCGCCAGTACGGACGTCACGGTGAGGATCGCGAACCTCAACTCGTGCACGGTCGCGGCCCATTCCTTGACCGCCACGCGCGCGTGCACCCCGAGTACGGCGGCCGTGCACAGCCCCGCGAGCAGGACGAGCGTGCCGCCGGTCGACACCAGGGGCAGCGTGAAGACATTGCCGCCGACCGGTTCGCCGTCCGGATTGACCACGTCCAGGAAGGGCCAGTCGAAGACACGGGTCGCGCCGGCCAGCCAGTCCTTCACAACAGGGATCTGGGCGATGGAGAAGATGACCACGATCAGCGCGTACGGGGCGTAGGCGCGCACGACTTCGGGCCGCGGGTCCTCCTCGTCCAGGTCCTCGCTCCGTACGCCGGTCAGAACCGCCACCCGTACGGGCTCGGCGGCCGGCCTGCGCGCCCCCGGTACGGCGACGAGGGCGCCCGCGCCCACCAAGGCGGCCCCGATGTCGGCGAGTTGCGCGGAGACGTAGTTGGAGGCGGCGAACTGGGCGACGGCGAAGGCGGTTCCGCACACGAGGGCGGGCACCCAGGTCTCGCGCAGCCCGCGCCGCCCGTCGACCAGGAAGACGAGGACGAGCGGTACGACCAGGGCCAGCAGTGGCGTCTGGCGGCCTACTACGGAGGCGACGGAATCCAGGGGCAGGCCGGTGACTTGGGCGAGCGTGACGACCGGGGTGCCCATCGCGCCGAAGGCGACCGGAGCGGTGTTGGCGACGAGCGCGACCACCGCCGCGCGCACCGGGTCGAAGCCGAGCGCGACCAGCATCACCGAGCAGATCGCGACCGGGGCGCCGAAGCCCGCGAGAGCTTCCAGGAGGGCGCCGAAGCAGAACGCGATCACGAGCGCCTGGATGCGCGGGTCGTCGGACAGGCGCCCGAAGGAGCGGCGGAGGATGTCGAAGTGCTGGGTGCGGACCGTCATCCGGTACACCCACAGGGCGTTGACGACGATCCACAGGATGGGGAAGAGGCCGAAGACGGCCCCCTGAGCGGCGCTGGAGAGCGTCTGGCCGACCGGCATGCCGTACGCGAGCCCGGCAACCAGCGTGGCGGCCAGCAGGCCGATCAGTCCGGCCTGGTGGGCCTTCATGCGGACGCCGCCGAGCAGGATCAGGACGATGACGAGGGGCAGGGTCGCGACGAGGGCGGACAGGCCGAGTGAACCGGCCACGGGTTCCAATTCCTGGATGTACACGGGCACCTCCTCCGATTCCGCGATACGGAAAGCGGTTTCTCACGGGCGGAGGAATGGTCGTGTCCGCGACAAGTGCGCGTCAAGACCTCTGCACCGCCGGGTGAAACGTGCACGGAACGTGCACCGAGGGGAAGTCGCTCTCAGGGATAGGGGGTTCGGCCAGGCGAACAGGAGCGAGGAGCTCAGGAGTCGGGCGAGCGCAGCACCCGCAGATGGCCGCGGCGCGCGACCTCCATCGGGTCCACCGTGCGTGCGTTGCCGCCACCGGCCCCCGCGGCGCGCTGCTGCGGACGGGCTGCCTCGCGTACCGCGTTGGCAAGCGCTTCCAGGTCGTCACCGGTGGGGCGGGAGGGAGCGGAAGAGTCGGCGAGCCGGACAACCTCCCAGCCGCGCGGCGCGGTGAGGCGCGCGGAGTGCTCCGCACACAGGTCGTAGCAGTGGGGTTCGGCGTAGGTGGCGAGCGGGCCGAGGACCGCGGTCGAGTCGGCGTAGACGTACGTCAGCGTCGCGACGGCGGGGCGGCCGCAGGCGGTGCGCGAACAGCGACGTACAGGGCTCACGACGTTGGACGGTACCGCACTCCTGAGCGGGCCGCGACGACTCTCTCCCAGGTCACCCCACCGTGTCGTGCCGTGAGAACGCCCACATGGGCCTCCGTGCACCCGGCCCTGACCTGGGGCGACATCGGGCGCCGCGATGCCGAACAGACCTGAAACCGATTACCACTTGGTGCAAAACATGTCAATTGCCATGCCAGGGGCGGTCTTGGAGGATACGGAATCGAGCCAACCTTGGCTGGAACGATCATCCGGCGACATCAGGAGTGGTCACCGCGCATCATCCGGAACGGCCACGCGCACCATCCACAACGACGACGCATGACATCCGGAACGGCACGCGTGACATCCGGAACGGCCGCACCTGGCGTCCGGAACAGCCACGCGTCGCGTCCGGCACGTCACGGACCGGGATCCCGAGCGGCCGCGGGCAAGATCCCCGCGCCGCCGGAGGTCCGCCGCGTGGGGGTCGGGCGCACGCCTCTGACGAGGACTACTCTTCGTCAGTGATGGACAACCCCGTACCGCCCCGCGCCGCCGCACCCGGGCCCCGCCGTCGTGATCGCCATGGCAGGGGCATGCGTGGCCCCGTCGCGCCTCCCCAGGTGCCGCTCGCCGCGAGCCGTGCCGAGGCGTTCGCCGACCTGGTGCAGGACTCCGTGGAGCGGCTGGAGCGGCGCTGGCCGCAGCTCGCCGACATCGATTTCGTCGTCCTTGAGGTGCCCCGCCTGGAGGGCTCGGGAGACGGCTGGGCCGACGAGTCGGTGCCCCTGGGCGGCACGATCCCCGAGCGCGAGGGCCACCCCGCGCGCGTGGTCGTCTACCGGCGCCCCGTCGAGATCCGCACCAAGGGCCGTGACGAGCGTGCCGCCCTGGTGCACGAGGTCGTCGTGGAGCAGGTCGCGGAGGTGCTGGGGCTCACTCCGGAGACCGTGGATCCGCGGTACGGCGAGGACTGACTCCCCGGCGACCGGGTGCCACGCGCGCGCGGCACCCGCTTTTCTCCGGCCGGCCTACTTCTGCAGTACCGAGAGATCCTGTTCGGCCTCCGGGACCGCCACCGTTCCGTGGTCGTCCGGAAGGGTCTGGATGGTGAAGCCCGGGATGCCGTTCACGCCGGCGGTGAGCATCCGGGAGGCGTAGACGGAGCCTCCGGAGACCGGCTCGACGGTCAGCGCGTACGTCCCCTTGAGGCCGCTCGGGACCGGCGCCTCGATGTTCTGCGTCGTGCCGCCCTTGATGGTGAACGTCTTCGTCACCGCCGTACCACCCTCGCTGCCCGCGGACGCCGTGACCTTGACCTCGGCGGCTTCGCCCGGGGCGGTCAGGGCGAGGGTGGAGGCCTTGGAGGTGTTGTCGGCGACCGTCGCGCGCGTGCCCACCGGGCTGGTCGCCGGGATGAACGCGGTCTCCTGCTTGTCGCCCTTGCCGCGTACGACCTGCAAGGCGGCGACGACCGGGACCGAGGTGCCGGTGGGGGTGAGCACCAGGGAGCCCGCTTCGCCGCGCGTCAGGTCGCCGAGGTCGGCGGTGGCGGTCATGCCGGACTTCACGTGCAGGGTCTCGTTGCCCGCGGGCGTGATCAGGCCCGTGGGCGAGGCGAGGCGCACCTTCAGGTCGGCGTCGGTGGCGCCGGGCGCGAAGGCGACCAGTCGCACCTCCGTGGCGTCCTTCGGGATGCCGGGCAGCACGAGGCTGCCCGCGGGGTCGGTGGAGGCGGCCAGCCAGTCGCCGCCGATCTTGTCGTCCAGGGCCTGCACGGCGGCGCCGACGCGACCGCTGCGGACCGTGACGTGCACGGTGAGGTCCGCCTGCGGGTCGCCCGTCAGCGTGTTCAGGAGGAGCGCGTCGCTGGAGTGCGGCTGGACCGTGATGCCCTCGCCCAGCGTGGACTTGAGGGCGCCGTCCTTGCCGTACAGCTCGATGTCGACGACGGCGGCGGAGTCGTCCGGGTTGGTCAAGTGCACATAGTCGGTGCGGTCGTCGGCGGTGCTGGCGCCCGGGAACCAGAACTCGGTGTCCGGAGCGGTGCAGTTGGTGCCGAGCAGGCCGCGGCCGGTGCCCGCGGCGACCTGCGTGGTCTCCTGGACGGTCCAGCCGGGCGCGAACCTGCCCTCGGCGGTGCCGACCAGGGCGGGCGCCTCGGCACCGGAGTTGTCGCCGGTGGCCGGCTTGCCGGGCTCCTTGACCTCCAGGACCGGCTTTTCGGCCTTGTCGTCGGCGCCGCCGTCCGCCGATTCCTCGGTCGCGACCTGCAGTTCGGCCTTACCGCTGTCGCCCGTGCCCTCGGAGACGGGCGTGAAGGACGTGTACGCCGTCTCCGCGAGGTCGGAGGTGCTGGGCTGCGGGCAGAGCAGGCTGGTGCGCTCGACGGGCAGCAGCGCGGCCGCCTTCACGGCGGTGTCGTCCGACGCGTCCGGCACGCTGAGCACGGCGAAGCCGGTGACGGCGGCCAGCGCGGTCGTGCCGACGATCAGGGACAGGGTGGTGCGGTTCACTGCTGGCTCCCGTCGAGACGCTCACTGTCAGGGCCGTACGGCGGCTGCGGGGGCATCTGAGGCTGCGGGGGCTGCGCCGACGGGTCGTACGCGGGGTCGTAGCCCTGGCCGTTCGCGTCGTAGCCCTGGTTGTACGTCTGGTCGTACTGCGTCTGGCCGCCGTATGCGTACGGGTCGTACTGGCCGCTCTGGTAGGGGTCCGCCTGGTAGGGCTGCTCGTACGTGCCGGTCTGGTACTGCTGCTGGCCTTGGTACTGCTCGGCGCCGTAGGTGCCGTACTCGGCGGGCGCGTAGCTCGGGGTGTCCCACTCGCCGTACGCCTGCTGCTGCGGGACCGCGGCCGGCTCCAGTGGGACCTCCTCCTCCGGAGGAGGCAGGGTGCCGTCGTCCTGTGCGGTCTGCTCGGCCTCCGCCTCCGCCTGGGCGCGCAGACGGCGGGCGCGGCGGCCGTCACCCGTGACGTCCTGGGCGAGGACCTCCTCCTCTTCGGGGAGGTCGTCGTCGACGTCACGGCGGCGCCCGGGCAGGGCCATCACCACGAGGACGACGGCGAGGGCGCCCTGCGCCCACAGCCATGCGGTGTGGCTCAGCGGGGCCTCGAAGGTGACATCCAGCTTGCCGCCGCCGGTGGGCAGTTCGAAGCCCTGCGCCCAGCCGTCGACCGTGGTGCGGGTGAGCGGCTTGCCGTCCAGGGTCGCCGTCCAGCCCTCGTCGGCCGTGTCGGCGAGGCGCAGGATGCGGCCGTCGGCGCCGGCGGGGATGGTGGTGTGCAGTTCGACGGGTCCGGCGGCGATGGACAGCGGGTCGCCGGTCTTGGGGACGATGGCGGCGCGCGAGACCTGCCGGTCCACGCGCCACAGGGCGCTGCCGTCCCTCTGGCTGAGCCGGCTCAGGCCGGGCGTGGCGTCCAGGACGCTGGTCATTTCACGGGGCGCGCCCTTGTGGACGAGGACATAGCGCACGGCGAAGTCGCCGAGTTCGTCGGCCTGGTCGGCGCCGGAGCCGGCCACCAGGTTGGCGACGACCTTGTCCAGCTGCTCGTTCTCACCTTCCGCCGCCGCGAGTTCGGCGTCGCCGAGGCGGGCGCCGGAGCCGCGGACCAGGGTGTAGCCGACCTCGGCGGTCGACCTGCTGTCGAGGACGAGGGTGCGTGCCTGGTCGCGGGTGCCGCTCTCCTCGGCGACGAAGGCGGGCACCTGCACCGGGTCGCGGCGCTCCAGAGGCCCGTCGGCGCCGCCGATCATCCAGCCGGCCGCGACGAGCAGTGGCCCCGCGGCGGCGGTGAACGCGATCAGCACCGCCACCGGCTGGCGCCAGCCGAAGCTCTGTTCGGCCACGCGTGAGCGTGCCCCGTCGGCGCCGACCGCGGCGGCTGCGAGCAGCGCGAGGCCGTAGACGAGGGTCGCCGGGCCGGCCCAGGCGGAGCTGTTGGACAGTGCGGCGAAGACCATCGCCACCAGGGCGACGGCCCAGGCCGCCCAGATCCCCGCCTGGCGCTCGGTGCGCAGCAGGGCGGCCAGCGCGGCCAGGACGACGCCGATGAGCATCAGCCCACTGACGGTCCCGGGGCCGCCGGGGCTGGCGCCGAGCAGGTCGAGCGCGGACGCAGCGCCGGACCCGTACTCCAGACCGGCCTCCTTGAAGAAGCCGAACGGGAGCAGCGTCAGTGACCAGGGGGCGAGGACCAGCAGCGGGGTGCCGAGCTGGGCCAGGAAACGCAGTCCGTGGGTGGGGATCTCGTTCCTGCGCACTACGAGGAGTGCGATTCCCAGAACCAGCGCGATGGGCCACACGATCGGCGTGAAGGCCGTGGTGAACGTCAGCAGCAGGGCGTACGCCCAGGTGGCGCGCCAGCTGCCGCGCGCACCGGAGGAGTTCGTCAGCCCGCTTGCGGCGATGCCCGCGCGCGCGAGGAGCGGCAGCAGGATCGCGAGGACGGAGGTGCCGATGTGGCCGCTCGCGAGCGCGCCCGTGGCGGCGGGCAGGAAGGCGTACACGATGGACGCCCAGGCGCGCAGCAGGCGGGACTCGACGAGCGGCCGTGAGGCGAAGTACGCGGTGAAACCGGCCAGCGGTACGGAGGCCACCAGGAGCACGGTGACCGCGAGCCCGGTGGAGCCGAAGAGCAGCGAGGACAGCATCGCGACGAGCGCCAGATACGGCGGAGCCGTCTGTGTCCCGCCCGCGCCCACCGCGTGCCAGCCGTCGAGATAGCGCGACCAGAGCTCGGAGGCGTCGCCGGGTGCGGGCAGCAGCGCGCCGCCCGCGAGCGCCCCGCCGCCGACCAGCGCGCGGCAGGCGATGAGCGAGACGAAGAGCAGTACGACGAAGAGCACGGGTCCGGGCTTGCGCACGACGCGCTTGACCCGGCCGAACTGCTCGACCTCCAGGAAGTCGGCGTCGTCTCCGCCGGGCCCGGACTCGACCGCGCCGCCGTGCCGTCCGGCGCCGGTGGTGGCCTCGGGGTCGGAGCTGCCCACGAGGCTGCTCGCGGCCTGCTCGATGGTGGCCCGCACGGTGGCGCCCGGCGGCGGGAACAGCGGGCGCAGCTCGTCCTTGTCGACCTGCGGGCGGCCGCGCGTGCGGCGGCCCGCGAGGATCCGCTCGGGGCGCAGCAGCGTCCCGAGGAGCCCGCGGATCTCGTCGACGGCCTGTCCCGGGACCTTGCCGACGAGATACGCGACCGTGCGCAGCAGGGTGCCCAGGACCAGCCGGAACAGGATCCAGGGCAGCTCCGCGGTACGGGCGTTGACGAGGAGGGTGTAGGTGGCGCCCGCCTTGTCGACCTTGTGCGGGGAGGCGGCGGTGCGGCCCACGCAGTCGACGGTGCGGCGCTCGCGGGAGGAGGCCTCGGCATGTCGTACGACCGCTTCGGGGGCGACGAGGACGTTGTGCCCCGCGGACCGGGCCCGCCAGCACAGGTCGACGTCGTCACGCATCAGGGGCAGCCGGCGGTCGAAGCCGCCGAGTTCCTCGAAGACATCGCGCCGGATCAGCATTCCGGCGGTGGACACGGACAGCACCGGGTGTACGTGGTCGTGCTGGCCCTGGTCCTGCTCGCGGCGGTCCAGGCCGGTCCAGCGGCGGCCGGAGTGGGCGATGGTGACGCCGACTTCGAGGAGCGCCCGGCGGTCGTACCAGCCGCGGAGCTTGGGCCCGAGCACGGCGACTTCCTTGCCGAGCTCCGACTCGTTCTCCACGACCCGCAGCAGTTGCGACAGGGCGTCCGGCTCCGGTGCGCAGTCGTCGTGCAGCAGCCAGAGCCACTGTTCGGGCTCGCCGTACGGGAGCTCCGGCATGTCGTACGCGTCGTCGCGCCAGGTGCGGGTGACGGGGTCCCAGCCGCTGGGGCGCTTCAGGTAGGGCAGGTCGTCCGGGGTGAGCACACCGGCCGTGCGGGTGGCCTCCTCGACGGCCTGGCCGAAGCCGGTGCGCCGGGCGAGGTGCACCACGCGGTCGGCGCCGAGCGCCTCGGTGAGCAGCTGGGCGGAGTCGTCCGCGCTGCCGGTGTCGGCCGCCACCGCGTTCTGCACGGGGCGCTCCTGGCCGAGCAGCCCGGCGAGCGCCTCGGGCAGCCAGCGGGCGCCGTCATGGGAGACCAGCACCGCGGTCACCACGTGGCGCGGGAACTCAGGAGTGGCAGCGTCGTGTTGGCCTGCCGTATGGCTGTGCACGGACATCGAGGTACGGGCCCCGGTTCGATGGACTGCGGTGGACGCCTGTGCCCGCGGGGAGCAGTGGGACGTCTCGGACGGAGGCCCACACTAACGGCTGGGCAACACAGCGGCCCGCCGCCTGTGGATAACCCACCTGCGACGGGCCGTTCGTTACGTCTCGGTACGTAGGGATGTGCGCCTTCTGGCCGGACAAGGGCCCTCTTCAGGCAGCGTCGTTCACGCCTGGACGGCGGCCCTCTTCAGGCAGCGTCGTTCACGCTCGGACGGCAGCCTTCTTCAAGCAGCGTCGTCCAGGCTTAAACGGCAGCCTTCTTCAGGCGGCGACGTTCACGCTCGGACAGGCCGCCCCAGATGCCGAACCGTTCGTCGTTGGCGAGCGCGTATTCGAGGCACTCGGAACGGACCTCACAGGCGAGGCAGACCTTCTTGGCCTCGCGGGTGGAGCCGCCCTTCTCGGGAAAGAAGGACTCGGGGTCGGTCTGGGCGCACAGCGCGCGCTCCTGCCAGCCGAGTTCCTCGTCCGCGTCGTCGACCAGCAGTTGCTGCACCAGCTCGGTCATGTGCGCCCCTCGTCTGTCTTTCGCGTCCCCGTGATGCTGCCGTTACCGATTTCGGCTGAACGACACGAGTGAAATTACAAGTGTGCCGATCCGGGCCAGTCAAGCCGAGATCTGCTATTGGGCCCCTTATTCACTCTGCGGAACCAAGGCTATGCGGAAAGTGTTCAAATCGGCATAAACCCTGACGGCCGAAGGTGCCCAGGCCGGACCCCCGCCCCCTTCAGAGGGGAGGACGCCCAGGAGTTCGATCTCGTTCCGACGCGAACAACGAAGCGAACCGGATCACATTCGAATCACGGGCCCGCGGCGAGGATTGTGCGCCCGGTTGTGCGCCATGTGTCCGGGGCGGCTCCTGAACAAACCTTTCGCCTCACAGATGAACCGGATGTGGTGAAACATCTCCCACATGGCGGGCCCGAAGTTGACAGTCGAGGTGTGAACCGATGTGCTTGTGGGCATGCTCGCGAACTTGGCGCTCACCTCGACCCGCACTGCCGGGTCCCACGGTGCTGTCCCCGCTCGCTGTAGCTGTTGTTGCTGTTCCAGCTGTTGAGCCGTACCGCGCTCCAGCCGGCGCTCCGTAGCGGAGCGACCCCCCGCCCGCACCCGGGCGACACCCCCCGTCCGTGACCCGGGCGGAAATGGTCCGCGACACCCCAGCACTCTCCCGCCGAGGAACCACCGCACCCCATGAACAGCGACAGCGACCTCCAGATCGCCGGCGACATCCTCGAAGTACCGCATCTGCTCCAGCCGCCGCCCGAACACCCGTCCACCGTGGCCGAGTTCGCCGGCCTGGCGCGCTCCATCGCCGCCGACCGCTCCCAGTGGGAGCACCTCGTCCGGTACGACGCCACCTCGCGCTGGTACCACCGGCTCAGCACCGGGCCCGGCTACGAGGTGTGGCTGCTCTCCTGGGTGCCCGGACAGGGCAGTGGGCTGCACGACCACGGCGGCTCCTCCGGCGTACTGACCGTCCTGGACGGCACGCTGACCGAGCGCACGGAACGCGGCACGCGCGCGTTGGGCACCCGTTCGCAGCGGGTGTTCGCGCCCGGTTACGTCCACGAGGTCGTCAACGACTCCCTCGAACCGGCGGTGAGCCTGCACGTGTACTACCCGGGCCTGACCGAGATGCCGATGCACGCCGCCCGGTGCGCGGTCGCCGAACTCTCGGGTCCGCCCGCAGCCGAGTCTCGTACGGCTGAGGTCTCGTAACCGCCTGCCGTGTTGTCGTACCCGCCTGCAAGACTGATTCCCATGCGCATTGTGGTTCTGGCAGGCGGTATCGGTGGTGCCCGGTTCCTGCGTGGTCTCAAGCAGACCGCGCCGGACGCCGACATCACGGTCATCGGCAACACGGGGGACGACATCCACCTTTTCGGGCTGAAGGTCTGTCCTGACCTCGACACGGTGATGTACACCCTCGGCGGCGGCATCAACGAGGAGCAGGGCTGGGGTCGGGACAACGAGACCTTCCACCTGAAGGAGGAGCTCGGGGCGTACGGGGTCGAGCCCGAGTGGTTCGGGCTCGGCGACCGGGACTTCGCGACGCACATCGTGCGGACGCAGATGCTCGGGGCGGGCTTCCCGCTCAGTGCCGTCACCGAGGCGCTGTGCGACAGGTGGA
The DNA here is from genome assembly GCF_044744645.1 of Streptomyces sp. NPDC087263. Taxonomy (NCBI): domain Bacteria; kingdom Bacillati; phylum Actinomycetota; class Actinomycetes; order Kitasatosporales; family Streptomycetaceae; genus Streptomyces; species Streptomyces sp. NPDC087263. The sequence goes on along the minus strand of NZ_JBIUYT010000009.1, from coordinate 470,566 downwards.
AACCGGGCGTCCGCCTCATCCCGATGTCCGACGACCGTATCGAGACCCATGTCGCCGTCGACATCGACGGTGAGCGCAAGGCCATTCACTTCCAGGAGTACTGGGTGCGGCTGCGGGCCTCCGTGCCGGCCGAGGCCATCGTGCCGGTCGGCGCCGAGCAGGCCAAGCCGGCGCCCGGGGTGCTCGAAGCCATCGCCGAGGCGGACGTCATCCTCTTCCCGCCGTCCAACCCCGTCGTCTCCGTCGGCACGATCCTCGCCGTGCCCGGCATCCGGGAGGCGATCGCCGACGCGGGCGTTCCCGTGGTCGGCCTCTCCCCCATCGTCGGTGACGCGCCCGTACGCGGCATGGCCGACAAGGTGCTGGCGGCGGTGGGCGTCGAGTCCACGGCCGCCGCGGTCGCCGAGCACTACGGCTCGGGGCTCCTGGACGGCTGGCTCGTCGACACGGTGGACGCCTCCGCCGTGGAGCGGGTGGAAAGTGCCGGGATCCGCTGCCGGGCCGTGCCGCTGATGATGTCCGACCTCGACGCGACGGCGCAGATGGCGCGTGAGGCGCTGACGCTGGCGGAGGAGGTGCGGGCATCTTGAGCAGCACAGGGCTCCCTCCTGGGGAGGGGTTCGCGGGTGGTGAAGGTTCGGAGGGGTCCGCTGGGGTGGGTGCCTCCGGTGCCACACCCGGCTATCGGGTCTGGGCGTTGACCGGGCTTCCCGAGGTTCGCGAGGGCGATGACCTTGCCAAGTTCATCGCCTCGGCCGAGCCGGGGCTCGTCGACGGTGATGTGCTCCTCGTCACATCCAAGATCGTGTCCAAGGCGGAGGGACGGATCGTCGAGGCCGCCGACCGTGAGGCCGCCATCGACGCGGAGACCGTCCGGGTCGTGGCGCGCCGCGGAGCGCTGCGGATCGTCGAGAACCGGCAGGGGCTGGTGATGGCCGCCGCCGGGGTCGACGCCTCCAACACCCCTGCCGGAACCGTGCTGTTGCTCCCCGCGGACCCCGACGCCTCCGCACGCACGATTCGGGACGGGCTGCGGGACGCCCTCGGCGTGGACCTCGGTGTCGTGATCACCGACACCTTCGGGCGGCCCTGGCGCACCGGGCTCACCGATGTCGCCATCGGGGCCGCGGGCGTCCGGGTCCTCGACGATCTGCGCGGCGGCACGGACGCGCACGGCAATCCGCTGAGCGCGACCATCGTCGCCACCGCCGACGAGCTGGCCGCCGCCGGTGACCTGGTCAAGGGCAAGTCCGCCGGGCTGCCCGTCGCCGTGGTGCGCGGGCTGCCGCACGTGGTGTCCAAGGACGACGGGGAGGGAGCGCGGGCGATGGTACGGGGCGGGCGCGACGACATGTTCCGGCTCGGCACCTCGGAGGCCGTACGGGAGGCGGTGACCCAGCGGCGTACCGTACGGGCCTTCACCGACGAGCCCGTCGACCCCGGTGCCGTACGACGGGCCGTGGCCGCGGCCGTCACGGCGCCCGCGCCGCATCACACCACTCCCTGGCGATTCGTTCTCCTGGAGTCCGAGGAGTCCAGGACGCGACTGCTCGACGCCATGCGGGACGCGTGGATCGCGGATCTGCGGGGCGACCGGAAGGCCGAGGAGTCCATCGCCAAACGGGTGCGCCGCGGGGATGTGCTGCGCAACGCGCCGTACCTCGTCGTGCCGTGTCTGGTGATGGACGGGGCTCATGCGTACGGCGACATACGGCGGGACGGTGCCGAGCGCGAGATGTTCGTGGTCGCCGCCGGAGCGGGCGTACAGAACTTCCTCGTCGCGCTCGCCGGGGAGCGGCTCGGCTCCGCCTGGGTGTCGTCGACGATGTTCTGCCGGGATGTCGTACGAGAGGTGCTGGGGCTGCCGGAGGGGTGGGACCCGATGGGGGCGGTGGCCGTGGGGCACGCGGCGGCGGAGCCCAGGGCGCGGCCCGAGCGGGACGCCGGGGAGTTCATCGAGGTGCGGTGACCCGTACGTTCGGGGCGGGCGGAGCGCCTACTCTCGTACGGCATCCAGAGCATCCCGAGTTTCCCGAGCATCTCCAGGACCCCCCAAGACCTCATAGGACCTCATTCGTGGCCGGACGCTTCGCTCCTCGGCCGACGCGCACGACTGTGCGCGGCGGGCATGTCGTGGTGCCCGGTGGCGTGCCGCGGCCCGCGGCCGCACCCGGGCGCACGCGTATCTGGACGCCGCCCTGGCCTCTCGACCTCGGGCTCGTGCTCGGCCCGCTGCGGCGCGGACCGGGCGATCCCACCTTCCGTACGACGCCGGACGGGTCCGTGTGGCGGGCCTGCCGGACGCCCGCCGGGCCCGGGACGCTGCGGGTCGCGCTGCGCGGCGGGGTGGTTCACGGCGAGGCGTGGGGAGCGGGGGGCGAGTGGTTGCTCGACCGGCTCCCGGAGTTGCTCGGGGCGCTGGACGATCCGGAGGCCTTCGAACCGCGGCACCGGCTGGTCGCGGTCACCCGGCATCGGCGGCCGGGGTTGCGGCTGGCCCGTACCGGGCTGGTGCTGGAGTCGCTGATTCCGTCCGTGCTGGAGCAGAAGGTCACCACGGATGAGGCGTACCGGGCCTGGCGGTTGCTCGTACGGAAGTACGGGGAGCCGGCGCCGGGGCCCGCGCCGGAGCGGATGTACGTCATGCCGGCGGCGCGGACCTGGGCGTTGATTCCCTCCTGGGAGTGGCATCGGGCCGGGGTCGACAACAAGCGGGCTTCTACGATTCTTCGGGCCGTACGGGTTGCCGCGCGGCTTGAGGAGGCGGTGCTGTTCGACCCCGTGCGGGCGCAGGCTCGGCTGGAGTTGGTGTCCGGGGTGGGGCCGTGGACGTCTGCGGAGGTGGTGCAGCGCAGTCATGGGGCGGCGGATTCCGTCACCGTCGGGGATCTTCATCTGCCCGGCATCGTGGGGTACGCCCTGACCGGCGATCGTGACGCGGACGACTCCGTGATGCTGGCGTTGCTGGCGCCCTATGCGGGGCAGCGGCATCGGGCGGCTCGGCTGATTCTGTTGTCCGGGCGGGCACCGGCTCGGCGTGTGCCGAAGATGCCTCGGGGGGATATCGGACGGCTCTGAGCGGGGCGCGGGGCGGGCCGAGTGCTTTTCGCCCCGTCCGCCCCTGCCCGTCCCTTGTTCCTGGGGGCTGCCGCCCTCAGACCCCCGCTGTCGTCCTGAACGGCCTCGTCCTCAAACGCCGGACGGGCTGAAAATCTCCAGACCCGGCCGCCGGTGCTACTGGTCCGACGAGAAGCGGATCGAGCCCCCCGGGATCCTGGCGTCGCACCACACCCGTACACCCTCGCGGAGTTCGTTGTCCGGGCCGATCTCCGCGCCGTCGCCGATGACCGTGCCGGTGAGGATCGAGCGTTCGCCGATGCGGGCGCGGGCGCCGATGAGGGAGTCGGTGATGACGGCGCCGGGTTCTACGACGGCGTCGGAGAGGATCGTGCTGCCCGTGATGCGGGCGCCCTCGCCGATGTGCGCGCCCTCGCCGACGACCGTGCCGCCGGTCAGCTTGGCGTCCGGGGCGACGGTGGCGGTGGGGAGGACGAGGCGGTCGCCGCAGCGGCCCGGGACTGCCGGGGAGGGGGCGCGGCCGAGAACCAGGTCCGCCGAGCCCCGTACGAAGGCCTGCGGGGTGCCCAGGTCGAGCCAGTAGGTGGAGTCGACCATGCCCTGGAGGTGGGCTCCGGTGGCGAGGAGTTCGGGGAAGGTCTCGCGCTCCACCGAGACGGGGCGGCCCTCGGGGATCGTGTCGATGACCGAGCGGCGGAAGACGTACGCCCCCGCGTTGATCTGGTCGGTGACGATCTCCTCGGGGGTCTGGGGTTTCTCCAGGAAGGCGGTCACACGGCCGGTGGCGTCCGTGGGGACCAGGCCGAACGCGCGCGGGTCCTCGACACGGGTGAGGTGGAGGGAGACGTCCGCACCCGTCGTCTCGTGGGTGCGGACCAGGGCAGAGATGTCCAGCCCGGTCAGGATGTCGCCGTTGAAGATCAGGACCGGGTCGTCGGGGCCCGAGTCCAGACGGGAGGCCACGTTGCGGATGGCGCCGCCGGTGCCCAGTGGCTCCTCCTCGGTGACGTACTCGAGGTGGAGGCCGAGCGAGGAGCCGTCGCCGAAGTAGGGCTCGAAGACCTCGGCCAGGTAGGAGGTCGCCAGGACGACGTGTTCGACGCCCGCCGCCCTCGCCCGCGCCAGCTGGTGGGTGAGGAACGGGACCCCGGCCGCCGGAACCATCGGCTTGGGGGTGTGCACCGTGAGCGGGCGCAGTCTGGTGCCTCTGCCGCCGACCAGGAGGATCGCTTCTGTCACCTGTCGTCTCTGCTTCCTGCCGGGACCGGCCGAAGTGTGTTTCGGCCGGCCAGTGTATGCAGACCGTTCGATGGCGCTTTCGACTGCCGGCGGTGCGGTCCTCCCGTGCTGCCGGCCGTTCTACCTGCCCTGATACTTGGCCGCCGCCTTACGGGCCGTGCCGAGTTTGCTGTACAGCTGCCGGCCCGGGCACTCCGTGCTGAACCCGTCCCGATGGCCGGAGATCACGTTCAGTCGTACGTTCTTTCCTTTTTTGTAGAGATTGCCACCGCCGGACTTCAGATATGTCTTTCCGCGCGGATTGACCCCGAAGAGGCCGAGCTTCCATGCCGTGAGCTTCGCGATGGCGGTGACGGCGGATGCGGACGGCTTGCTCTTGCCGAAGCTGCCGAGGACGGCGATCCCCATGCTGTCGGTGTTGAAACCGAGAGTGTGTGCGCCCGTGACGGCCTTCGCCACGCCCCCGGCGCGGCCTTCGTAGATGTTTCCGCACTTGTCGACGAGGAAGTTGTAGCCGATGTCCCGCCAGCCGCTGCTCACTACGTGGTAGCGGTAGATACTGCGGATGACCGAAGGGACCTGCGAGCAGCTGTAGTTGTTGCCCGAGGCGGTGTGGTGCACGAAGGCGGCCTTGACCTTCTTCGAGTAGACGAAACCGCGCTCGCGCAGCTTCTCGTTCGCGCCCCAGCCCTTGCGCGTGATGATGCGCGGACGCGGGCCGATGTACGGCTTCACGCGCTGCTCACCCGGGCGCTCGGCGAGGAGTTCGCGCTCTGTCTCCTGCTGGGAGAGCGCGGGGATCACGTTCGGGGCGAGCTCGGGGATCTCGGTGGCGCTCGTGGGGTCGAGGCGGCCGGTGTCGACAGCGGCGTACCCGGCGTACGCGGCGGAGAGTGCGCCGGCTCGTGGGGCGCGCACCTGTGCGCCGGAGCGCGAAAGCCCCGGTTGTGCGTCGGTGTGGGGGGCGTCCGGCTGCGCGCCCACGGATGCGGCGTCGGCGCCGGGCGCGACAAGTTCGAGACGCAGCCCCCTGGGGAGCGGCGAATCGCCCGCTGTCGTCGCGCGCTCGTCCACCTCCGCCTGGACGCGCACCTCGACGCCGTCCGAGTCGCCCACCCACAGCGGCGCCGTGGATCCGCGCACCCGGCCCGAATCACCTTCGGCGGTGTCCGGGTCGGCCGCGTGTTCGTGGTTGTGCGTCTCGACGTCCTGCCAGCCCGACCAGTTGCCGGTGGCGGCGGCCCGGGTACGGACCTCGACTCGGCCGTGCAGTTCGCTGTCCGGATTGTCCCAGACGATGCCGACGAGCGAGAAGGGCCGTACGTCGCGTCGGGTGAGCCCTTGTTCGGGGGCGGCGGAGCCGAGGGCGCGCTCGCCGGTGAGCGGGACGAGCGGCAGCGACTGGGTACTGCCGGGGGCGGCGAGTTCGGACGTCACCGCCGATGGGCCGGCCTGCGCCGGAGCGGACAGGGCCAGCGGCAGGGCGAGAGCGGCCGCACAGGTGACGCTGACCGAGGAAGCAAGGAATCCATGCATGCCCCTGATCCTGGACATAGTCATACATATCTGTCTATCCGGGAATTGACGGACCGTCGGGCGTCACTCGTCCGAACCGGTGGCCCGGCAGGCCGGACCCGCACCCGCCGCACACCCTCACCCGCGTACCCTTGCCCGCGTGAACGCCACCGACCGCACCCCCGCCGACCTGCTGCGATCCGCGCTCGCCACGGATCCCGCGCGCCCCCTGGTGACCTTCTACGACGACGCCACGGGCGAACGGATCGAATTGTCCGTGGCCACCTTCGCCAATTGGGTGGCCAAGACCGCCAACCTGCTCCAGAACGAGCTGTCCGCCGAGCCCGGCGACCGGGTCGCGCTGCTGCTGCCCGCGCACTGGCAGACGGCGGTCTGGCTGCTGGCGTGCTCCTCGACAGGTGTCGTCGCCGATGTCGGGGGCGACCCGGCCGCGGCGGACCACGTCGTCGCCGGACCCGGCGAGTTCGAGGCCGGCCTCGCCTGCTCCGGCGACCGGATCGCACTGTCGCTCGCACCGCTGGGCCGGCGCTTCCCGACGCCACCCGCCGGGTACGCCGACTACGCCGTCGAGGTGCCGACGCAGGGGGACCGTTTCCAGCCGTACGCGCCCGTGGACCCGGAGGTGCCCGCGCTGATTGTCGCCGGGGCGGAGTACACGAGTGCGGAGCTCGTCGAGCGGGCGCGTGCTGATGCGCCCGCGCTCGGGCTCACGGGGCCCGGGTCCCGGATCCTGTCCGCGCTGCCGTACGACACCTGGGAGGGGCTCAGCGCCGGGCTGTACGCGGCGCTCGCGACCGGCGGGTCCGTGGTGCTGTGCCGTCATCTGGAGCAGTTGGGCGAGGATGCGCTGGCCAAGCGGATCGAGAGCGAGAGGGTTTCGGCGACGGCTCGGTGACGCCGTCGGTTGCCTACGGGCCGCCTGTGGCTGGTCGCCCGGTTCCCGCCCCCCGGGGTCATCCGTTCGGCCCATCAGCGCCCCGCCCCCACCCCCGCCCCACGCCATGGTCGTAGGAGCAGGACACGCTCGTACGCCATGAGGGGTGGACCCAGACGTGACCGACACCGCGGGCACGCCCTCCGGGGCGCCTGAGCAGACGGCCACTCCCGGCGCCCTGGGTCCCGGACTCGGCTCCACCCCCACCGGCGCCGGTGTCATACGTCGCCGCAGGCGCTGGCTGCGTCATACCGCGATCGGTGTCGCGGTCGTGCTGCTCGGGGCCGCGGGGACGGGCTGGGCGGCGTACGAGAAGCTGAACGGGAACATCACGGCGGACAACGACGCCGCGACCGAGCTCGCCCGGTACGAGAAGGAACGGCCCACCGCTCTGGTGCGCGGCGCGCAGAACATCCTGTTGATCGGGTCGGACTCGCGGGCCGGGGACGGCAACGCGCAGTACGGGCGGGACTCCGGCACCGAGCGGTCCGACACCACGATCCTGCTGCACCTCGCCGCGGACCGGCGCAGCGCGACCGCCGTCTCCCTCCCCCGCGACCTGATGGTGGACGTACCCGGTTGCCGCCGCCCGGACGGCACCCGCACCGAGCCGATGTTCGTGATGTTCAACTACGCCTTCCAGGCAGGTGGTTCGGCCTGCACGATCCGTACCGTCGAGAAGCTCACCAACATCCGCGTCGATCACCACATGGTCGTCGACTTCAACGGTTTCAAGGACATGGTCGACGCGGTCGACGGCGTCCGGGTGTGCCTGAAGGAGCCGATCGACGACAAGGAAGCCATGCTCAAGCTGCCCGCGGGCAAGGTGACGCTCAACGGCGAACAGGCCCTCGGTTACGTCCGCGCCCGCAAGAGCATCGGCGACGGCAGCGACACCGACCGGATGGACCGGCAGCAGGGCTTCCTCGGCGCGCTCGTCAACAAGGTGCGGAGCAACGACGTCCTGCTCAATCCCACGAAGCTCTATCCCGTGCTCGACGCGGCCACCTCCTCACTCACCACGGACCCGGCGCTGGCAAGCCTGCGCGGGCTGTACGACCTCGTGCGCGGGATGCGCGACATCCCCACGGAACGGGTGCAGTTCCTGACGGTCCCCCGGACGTCGTACGTCTACAACGCCAATCGCGACCAGCTCGTGAAGCCCGAGGCGGAGAAGCTCTTCACGCGGCTGCGGGCGGACGCGCCGGTGGCGGTCGCGAAGGATCTTCCGGAGGATTCAGCTGATTCCGCCGCAAAAAGCTCGTACGAGAGCGGGCGTGAGAGCAACGGCGAGGGCGACGGCGAGAGCCATGACGCGGACGCCTTCGATTACTCGTACGGGGACGGAAAACCAGGCGGAAAGGGACCCGGCGGAGCCCCGCGGACTCCCGACCCGGCGCCGACTTTCCGGGGGAACACGGCGGCCGAGGACGCGTGCGGGTAAAGCCCACGTCAAGGCAGGGAACAGTTGAGCTTAGAACTCTTTGAGAAATAGGGCGGATTGCCCAGTTGTAGGCAGGTGGAATTTCTCACTGTCGTCGCTTGACGCTGAACTGGGCGGATAGTGTGAGCGATCCGGTGCACCCGGCCTTCAGGTCTGTCCTGCGGTCGTGCACTGCTGGACCGAGTGACCGAGCGCCTTTATGTAGGGGGAAATAAGGCGCCGCGTGGCCCCGACGGAGGACTCAAGAACCGTGGACGCGCAAGGCCGTGGGCGGGCGGACGATATCGACCCCGCAGACCAGTGGGTACTCAACCCGAACACCGGCGACTACGAACTGCGACTGCGGCCTTCCGCACCGCAATCACCAGTCCCCGGTCCTCGCAGATCCGCCCGTGGCGCGGGTGCCGTCCCGACGGACAACCGCAGCGCACCGGTCCGGGAGCCCGGTGATGCGCCCGGCGGCGTTCCCGACACCGATGTGCCAGGGCCGCGCAGGCGCCGCGGTGCGCCTGCCGAGCCGCCTCCGGGGCGACGGCGGGGGCGTACCAAGCCGAAGAAGTCGAAGGCGAAGAAGATACTGCTGTGGACCGGCGGCACGATGGCCCTCGTGCTGGTCGCCACTTCCGCCGCGGGGTACTTCTACCTCAAGCACCTTGAGGGCAACGTCCAGACGACGGACGTCGGCAGCGCGGGCGCGAGCGGCTTCAGCAAGGACGAGGCCTTCAACATCCTCATCATCGGTACGGACAAGCGCACCGGCGAGGGCAACGAGGACTACGGAGACGCGGGCAGCGTCGGGCACGCCGACACCAACATCCTGCTGCACGTCTCCAAGGACCGCACGAACGCGACCGCGTTGAGTATTCCGCGCGACCTGATCGTCGATGTTCCGGACTGCCCGACCGTGCAGTCCGACGGCTCCACCAAGGTCATCTCGGGCACGACCGATGTCCGCTTCAACACCAGCCTCGGTCAGGACGGCCGGGACCCGGGCTGCACGATGCGCACGGTCAAGGAAGTCACCGGCATCACGGTCGACCACTTCATGATGGCCGACTTCAACGCCGTCAAGACGCTGACCACCGCGGTGGACGGCGTCGAGGTCTGTCTCGCCAAGGACGTCGACGACCCCGACTCACATCTCAAGCTCTCCGCCGGCAAGCACACGATCGAGGGTGAGACGGCGCTCGCCTTCCTGCGCACCCGGCACGCCTTCGGCAACTCGGGCGACCTCGACCGCATCAAGGTGCAGCAGCAGTTCCTGGCCTCGCTGATGCGCAAGATGGCCTCCAGCGACACCCTCACCAACCCGACCAAGCTGCTGAGTCTGGCCGAGGCGGCCACCAAGGCGCTGACCGTGGACACCGGTATCGGCAAGGTCAGCACGCTCAAGGACGTGGCCCTGGAGCTGAAGAAGGTGCCGACGAAGAACATCACCTTCCTCACGACGCCGGTCATCGACAACCCCGCCGAGAAGACCCCGGTAACGGTCGTCGTCCATCCGAACGATGCTCAGCCGGTCTTCGACATGATCAAGGACGACGTGTCGTTCACCGAGGTGGCGGCGCAGAAGAAGGAGGAGGCGGCCTCGGTCGCCGCCCGGCTCAAAGGCACCCAGTCCGCGGCCGCCGACGTCCGGGTCAACATCTACAACGGCGGCGCCCCCGCCGGCTCCGCACAGGAAACACTTAACTGGCTACAGAATGATGAGGGCGTGCTCAAGTCCAGCCAGCTCGGCAACGCCGAGGCGACGCTCAGCAAGACGACCCTCGAGTACTCGCCCGACCAGGCCGATCAGGCACGCAAACTGGCCGATCTCATGGGGTTGTCCGGCTCGGCGATGAAGCCTGGAAAGAGCGAGACGAACGACCAGGGTCTGCCCGCGATCGTGCTGACCCTGGGCAAGGACTTCAAGGGCGCGGGGGTGTCCATGACCGCTCCGACAACGGCGCCGGACACGGTCGAGAAGTCCACCGCGGACAAAACAGTGTGCGCCAGCTGATGACCTAACGGGTCCGTCAAGCGTCCAACAGGACGAGAGCGCGTCCGACTTGGGCGCGAGAAACGTTCAACTGGGCGCGGGACGGACCCGTTTGTCAGGCGCAGGGTGGGGAGGGGCAGGGAGATGGCGCGAAGTGGTGTGCGCGGAGAGGGAACACGCTCGAGCGGCCGGGGGGCCGGTGAGCACGGCTGGGACGACAGCCTGTACGACGGGAGCGGCGAGCCCGCTCAGGGGGCGGACGGCGACTCCGGTGAGCGCGCCGACAGTGCTCCGGTTCCGGGAACCGACGGTCGGACGGCCGAGGACACGATGGCCCTCACGCCGCAGGGAACCGACGGTCGGACGGCCGAGGACACGATGGCCCTCACGCCGCAGGGGATCGGCCTCGGCGACGGCGGACGTGGGGGCACGGCACGTCCGCGCCGCAGACGCCGGGTACTTCGCTGGTCGGCGATGGTCCTGGCGGTCCTGATACTTGGCACCGCGGGTGCCGGTTATCTCTACTACCAGCACCTGAACGACAACATCAAGAAGGACGACCTGAACATCGGCGACGCGAAGGACCGCGCCGCCGAGTCCGAGGCGAACGCGGCCGGCCAGACGCCGCTGAACATCCTGCTGATCGGTTCGGACGCCCGGGACACCGAGGAGAACCAGGAACTCGGCGGCGCGAAGGAGACGTTCGGCGGCACTCCGCTCGCGGACGTCCAGATGCTGTTGCACCTCTCCGCCGACCGCACCAACATGTCGGTGGTCAGCATGCCGCGGGACACGCTGCTGGACATCCCCAAGTGCACCGACCCGGACGACGGCAAGGTGTACGCGGCGAGCACCGTTCCCACCATGACCAACCAGACGCTCGGCCGCGGCGGTCCCGGCTGCACGGTGGCCACCTGGGAGAAGCTGACCGACATCCACATCGACCACTTCATGCAGATCGACTTCTCGGGTGTGGTCTCGATGGCGGACGCGATCGGCGGCGTCCCGGTCTGCGTGGACGCCAACATCGAGTCCAGGGACAGCCAGGGCCACGGCTCCGGGCTGAAGCTGGAGGAGGGCACCACGTACGTCAAGGGCGAGCAGGCCCTGGAGTGGCTGCGCACCCGCTACGGCTTCGAGGACGGCAGTGACCTGGCGCGCGCCAAGGCCCAGCACCAGTACATGAACTCGATGGTGCGCGAGCTGCGGGACAACGCCACGGTCTCCAACCCGACGAAGCTGCGCAGTCTCGCCGAGACGGCCACCAAGGCGCTGACCGTCGACAAGGGCCTCGGCACCGTGAAGGAGCTCTACGACCTCAGCAACGAGCTGCGGAAGGTCGAGCCGAAGCGGATCACGATGACCACCATGCCGAATCGATACGTCGGTGCGCGCGTGGAGCCCACGGACGACGCGGACAAGCTGTTCCGCCTGGTGCGCGAGGACATCGCGCTCGACGGCCAGGACAAGGAGAAGACGGCCGTCGAGGAGACTTCCTCGGATCCGGCCGCCGCGGACGACAAGATCGGCGTGGCCGTGCTGAACGGCACGCGGACGTCCACGCAGTCGCCGGTCAGCGGGCGCGCGAGTGAGGTGAGCGAGCTGCTGGTCGGCAAGGGCTTCACCCAGGCCTCGGCGGAGCAGACGGAAGCGACCGCCGAGGACAAGACGCTGATCCGCTATCCGAGCGCCGACCTGGAGGGTGACGCCCAGCGGGTCGCCAAGTCCCTGGGGATTCCGGTGAGTTCGGTGGAGAAGTCGACGAGCGTCTCGGGCGTCACGCTCGTGGTCGGCGCCGACTGGCGCGAGGGCACGACGTACAAGGCCGAGGCGGAGGACAACACGACGCCGGACACCGCGGAGGCCCTCAACGGCGCCGACGACAAGGCCTGTATGCACGTGAACCCGAACTACACCTGGTAGAGCACGAGTTGGGCCCCTCTCGACGAGACCTGTCGAGAGGGGCCCAACGCGTACGCCCATGGCCTCAGTTGGAGCTGAGCACCGCCGGACGCCGGGACGCGATGACCTTCTTCGCCAGCGACTTCGGGCTGGTGAGGAAACCCCAGCCCCACGACATGTGCATCGTCGCGAGGGCGAGCGGGATCTGGAGCCGCGCCTTCAGCGGCAGCCCCTTGCCCGTGAGCAGCGAGCCGAGCGCGATGGCCGCGAGGTAGCCGCCGGGGATCACGAACCCCCAGGGCGTCAGCGCCGCACCCACCACGACACCCGCCACGATCGCGCACACCGCGGTCGGCGGGGCGAGGTAGCGCAGGTTGATGGAGCCCTCGTGGAAGCGGGCGACGACATGGCGCCAGCGCCCGTAGTCCTTGTACTGCTTGGCGAGGGCGCGCATGGAGGGCCTCGGGCGGTAGGACACCCGCAGCTCGGGCGAGAACCAGATGAGGCCGCCCGCCTCCCTGATCCGGAAGTTCAGCTCCCAGTCCTGGGCGCGGATGAACTCCTCGTTGTAGCCGCCCTGTTGCTCCAGCGCCTCGCGCCGGAAGACACCGAGGTACACGGTCTCGGCGGGGCCGGCCTCACCACCCGTGTGGAAGACCGCGTTGCCCACCCCGATCTTCGAGGTCATCGCGGCGGCGACCGCGTGCTCCCAGTCGTTCTCGCCCTCGGCGTGCATGATCCCGCCGACGTTCTGCGCACCGGTCTCCGCCAGCAGGCGTACGGCCGTCGCGATGTAGTTGGGCGAGAGCATCCCGTGTCCGTCGACGCGTACGACGATGGGGTGGCTGGACGCCTTGATCGCGGCGTTCAGCGCGGCGGGGGTGCGACCGGCCGGGTTCGGCACGGTGTGCACGCGTGGATCCTCACGGACGAGCTCGGCGGCGATCTCCTCCGTACGGTCGGAGGACGGACCGATGGCGAGCACCACCTCCATCTCGCCGTCGTACTCCTGCGCCAGGATCGCTTGGACGGACCCGCGCAGATGCCGCTCCTCGTCGAGGACGGGCATGATCACAGAAACGGCGGGAGACCGCACGTCAGACTTCTCGCTCATCGGACGTCACGTTACCGCGAATGGGGGACACGGTCGCGCGCCGCCCTCCCTCCGAGCCGGGCCACAGATCGTATGGGCCTACGGTGCTCACGGATCCCACGGCCGGCCCTCGCGGAGGTGTTCCCCCCTTGCCCACGCCGCCCCGCTCTCCCGCACGCCCGCCAAGCCGTCGCCCGCAGCGTCCCCCCGTACGGCGCAAGAAGCCGCGTTGGGCCATGCGGGCGGTGACCACGCTCTCGGTGGTGGTGCTCGCCGCGGCGGGTATCGGGCACGCGGTGGTCACCGGGCTGGACGCGGACATCGCCCGGGTCGACCCCTTCAAGGACATGAAGAACCGTCCCGAGGCGGGCCACGGCATGAACGTGCTGCTGGTCGGCACCGACGGCCGGGACAACATCACGGAGGCGGAGCGGCGCAAGTACCGCCTGGGCGGCGCGCCTTGTCACTGCACCGACACCATCATGATCGTGCACATCTCGGAGGACCGGGAGCGGGCCAGTGTCGTGAGCCTGCCGCGCGACTCGTACGCCGAGGCGCCCGCGCACACCGACCAGACCACCGGCAAGAAGCACGGCGCGCACCCCATCAAGATCAATGCGGCGTACGCCGAGGGCGGTCCGCAGCTGACCGTGCGCACGGTCGAGAGCATGACCCACGTGAAGATCGACCACTATCTGGAGGTCGACTTCACCAGCTTCATGAAGACGGTGGACGAGCTCGGCGGCGTGGAGATCTGCACCGTGAAGCCGCTGAAGGACTCCTACACCGGACTCGACCTCCCCGCGGGCTCGCACCGGCTGACCGGCGGGCAGGCGCTCCAGTACGTCCGCTCCCGGCATGTCGACGGGGCCTCCGACCTCGGCCGGATGCAGCGCCAGCAGCAGTTCCTTGCGGCGCTGATCTCGCGGGCCACCTCCTCCGGGGTCCTGCTGAACCCGATGAAGTTCCGCGACGTCACCCGGGCCGTGCTCGGCTCGGTCCGCGCGGACAAGGGGTTCGGCACCGACGAACTGCTCGATCTCGGGCGGGCGATGCGGGACTTCTCGCCCTCCTCCTCCGAGTTCACGACCGTGCCGATCGGGCAGATGGGATACGTCGTCAAGGACGTCGGATCGACCCTGAAGTGGGACCCCGCCAAGTCGACGAAGCTCTTCCAGGCCCTGCGCGACGACAAGCCGCTCGCGGTGCACAAGCCGCGCAGCAACGCCCTGCGCGTCGACGTGGCGCCGCAGCAGATCCGTGTCCAGGTCGAGAACGGGACGGCCACGGCGGGCCTCGGCAAGCGCGTCGACAGCGCACTCGCCGCCACCGGCTTCCGTACGACCCACCAGCCCGTCAGCGCGAAGGACCGCACCCTGAAGCGCACCGTCGTCTGGTACGACCCCCGCTGGGACCGCTCGGCGAAATCCCTCGCCGCCGCCCTGCCCGGCAGTGAACTGCGCGCGGTCAAGGGGCGGGGGCCGCTGCTGAAGGTGACCGCGGGGGCGGACTTCAAGGAGGTACGGAAGGTGCGGGCCGACGATCCGCATCAAGGGGAGTTCGGGGTGACCACGGGCGATGAGGTGATCTGTCCGTAGTCCGTCGCCGACGAGGGTTACTCGTCCAGACCCTCCGCCGCACGCTGCTCGCGCAGCTCCATGATCGCGCGGCGCCGGGCCAGCCGGTGGGTGCGGCGGATCTGGGCCTCCTGGTAGCGGCGTTCGTCGCGCTCGGTCTCCGGGAGCACCGGCGGTACCCGGCGCGGCTTGCCGTCGGCGTCGACGGCGGCGAAGACAAGGTAGGCCGTGCCGACCTGCTGGGCCGGGGTGGACTCGTTCCAGCGCTCGGCCAGGACGCGGACGCCGACCTCCATGGACGTACGGCCGGTCCAGTTCACCTGGGCCTTCACGTGGACCAGGTCGCCCACGCGGACCGGTTCCAGGAAGGCCATCTCGTCCATGGAGGCGGTGACGGCGGGTCCGCCGGAGTGCCGTCCGGCCACCGCACCGGCCGCGTCGTCCACCAGTTTCATGATCACGCCACCGTGCACCGTGCCCAGAAGGTTGGTGTCGTTGTGGCCCATGATGTGGCTGAGGGTGGTCCGGGACGCGGAGGTCGGCTTGCCCGGAATATCGGATTCCGGGGTGGTGGCCTGGTCTGTCATGGCGTCCACCTTATGCCGGGGCCGCACAAAGTCCGCTTTGCATCAGATCTGCAACAGGCCTGGCATGAATCTGCTCACTCTCTTGTATGGCGCCCGGTGCGGCACTGCACACTGGCCGCATGAACGATTGGCCCGACGAGAACCGCAACGACCGTTACGGACGCGGCAGCGCCGGCTCGCAGCCCGAGAGCGCGCGCGTCATGCGGCAGGTCCGCCGTGGCCAGCCGGGCCCCGGTCAGTCCGCGCCCCCGTACAGCGGGGTCCCCCAGCAGCCGACGTACGTCGACGGGCAGGGGTACGGCGACCAGTACGACAACAGCGGCTACAACTCGGGCCATGTCTACGGGACGCCGCACGGCGGCGGTCCGCAGGATCCCGGCGGGCCGGGCGGCGGACGAGGTCCGCGCCGGGCGCCGAACTGGGGCCGCCGGATCAAGTGGACCGCCATCACGCTGGTCACGCTGCTCGTCGTGGTCTCCGTCAGCACGTACTTCTGGGCCGACTCCAAGCTCCACCGTGACGTGGATCTCTCCAAGGTCATCGACCGCCCCGAGGCGGGCCAGGGCACGAACTACCTGATCGTCGGTTCCGACAGCCGCGAGGGCATGACCGAGGCGGAGAAGAAGGATCTGCACACCGGCTCCGCCGAGGGCAAGCGCACGGACTCGATGATGATCCTGCACACCGGTGGCAACGGCTCCA
Source organism: Streptomyces sp. NPDC087263 (assembly GCF_044744645.1). Taxonomy (NCBI): domain Bacteria; kingdom Bacillati; phylum Actinomycetota; class Actinomycetes; order Kitasatosporales; family Streptomycetaceae; genus Streptomyces; species Streptomyces sp. NPDC087263. Next base: position 454,493 of record NZ_JBIUYT010000009.1, on the reverse strand, counting down.
CGCTGGTCTCGCTGCCGCGTGACTCCAACGTCGAGATCCCGACCTTCGTGGGCTCCGAGTCGGGCAAGACGTACGAAGGCACGGGCCGCGAGGTGAAGCTCAACGCGGCGTACGCGGAGGACGGGCCCGAACTGCTGGTGCGCACCGTCGAGTTCAACACCGGTCTGCGCATCGACCACTACGTCGAGATCGGCTTCGCGGGCTTCGCGGACATCGTCGACTCGGTCGGCGGCGTGGAGATCGAGATCCCCAAGGGCGGCATGAAGGACACCAAGTCCGGCGCCGACTTCGAGGCGGGCAAGCAGACCCTCAACGGCGAGCAGGCCCTCGCGTTCGTCCGTACCCGCTACGCCCTCGCGGGCAGCGACCTGGACCGTACGAAGAACCAGCAGAAGTTCCTCTCGGCGCTGGCCAACCAGGTCGCGACGCCGGGCACCGTGCTGAACCCCTTCAAGCTTTACCCGACCATGGGCGCCGGCCTCGACAGCCTCATCGTCGACAAGGACATGAGCCTGTTCGACCTCGCCGACATGTTCTGGGCCATGAAGAGCGTCAGCGGCGGCGACGGCACGTCCATGAACATGCCGATCTCCGGCTCCACCGGCAGCAACCTCGTCTGGGACAAGGCGAAGGTCAAGACGCTCGTGGACGAGCTGAAGAACGACGAGAAGGTGACGGTGACGGGCGACTGAGCCCGGCCTCGCGGCGAAACCGGTGAAGGGCACCCCATGGGCATGGGGTGCCCTTCACCGGTTCCCGGCGCCCTACGGCAGGTTGCGGGCCATCACGATCCGCTGGACCTGGTTCGTGCCCTCGTAGATCTGGGTGATCTTCGCGTCGCGCATCATGCGCTCGACCGGGTAGTCGCGGGTGTAGCCGTAGCCGCCCAGCAACTGCACCGCGTCCGTGGTGACTTCCATCGCCACGTCCGAGGCGAAGCACTTGGCCGCCGCGCCCTGGAAGGTGAGGTCCTTGTCGCCGCGCTCCGACTTCGCAGCCGCCGCGTAAGTCAGCTGGCGGGCGGCCTCGATCTTCATGGCCATGTCGGCGAGCATGAACTGGATGCCCTGGAACTCGGCGATCGCCTTGCCGAACTGCTTGCGCTCCTGGACGTAGCCCTTGGCGTAGTCCAGGGCGCCCTGGGCGATGCCGAGGGCCTGGGCGGCGATCGTGACGCGGGTGTGGTCCAGGGTCTTCATGGCGGTGGCGAAGCCGGTGCCCTCCTCGCCGATCATGCGGTCGGCGGGGATGCGGACGTTGTCGAGGTAGACCTCGCGGGTCGGGGAGCCCTTGATGCCGAGCTTCTTCTCCGGGGCACCGAAGGAGACGCCCTCGTCGGACTTCTCGACCACGAAGGCGCTGATGCCCTTCGAGCGCTTCGTCGGGTCCGTGACCGCCATCACCGTGTAGTACTCGGACTCACCGGCGTTGGTGATCCAGCGCTTCACGCCGTTCAGGACGTAGAAGTCGCCGTCGCGGACCGCCTTCGTCTTCATGCCGGCCGCGTCCGAGCCGGCGTCCGGCTCGGAGAGGGCGTACGAGAACATCGCGTCGCCCTTGGCGAGCGGGCCCAGGTACTTCTTCTTGAGGTCCTCGGAGCCGGAGAGGATCACGGGGAGCGAGCCCAGCTTGTTGACCGCCGGGATCAGCGAGGAGGACGCGCAGACGCGGGCCACCTCCTCGATCACGATCACCGTGGCCAGCGCGTCCGCGCCCGCGCCGCCGTACGACTCGGGTACGTGCACCGCGTGCAGATCGGAGGCGACCAGGGCGTCCAGCGCCTCCTGCGGGAAACGGGCTTCCTCGTCCACCGCGGCCGCGAACGGTGCGATCTTCGCCTCGGCCAGCGAACGGATCGCGTCACGGAGCATGTCGTGCTCCTCGGACGGGCGGTACAGGTCGAAATCAGCCGATCCGGCCAAGGTCTCTCACGCTCCAAGGATGCGAATAAGGGTGCTGAACACTGTGACGGTGACGCTAACTACCGTTAAGTAACCCAAATTTTAGGGGCCTGCCCACCCCAGGGATACGTGAGCTTGGCGACAGAGGGAAAGTTGCCCGTTGAGGAGCCGTCGCATGCCCCCGTTATGCTCGGGCGCGCATCCCCCCTCGCACCCCAGGAGCACCCCATGGCCCTCAAGATCACCGTGATCGGCACCGGCTATCTCGGCGCCACGCACGCCGCCGCCATGGCCGAGCTCGGCTTCGAGGTGCTCGGGCTCGATGTCGTCCCCGAGAAGATCGAGATGCTCAAGCGGGGCGAGGTCCCGATGTACGAACCGGGTCTTGAAGAGCTGCTGCGCAAGCATGTCGCCGGGATCGAGGGGTCCAGCGGGCGGCTGCGTTTCACCATGGACTGGGCCGAGGTCGGGGAGTTCGGCGACGTCCACTTCGTCTGCGTGAACACACCGCAGAAGCACGGCGAGTACGCGTGCGACATGAGTTACGTCGATGCCGCCTTCGAGTCGCTCGCCCCGCACCTGCACGGCCCCGCCCTCGTCGTCGGCAAGTCCACCGTGCCCGTCGGCTCCGCGGCGCGGCTGGCCGCCCGGCTCGCGGAGCTCGCGCCCGCCGGTGAGGACGCCGAGCTCGCGTGGAACCCGGAGTTCCTGCGCGAGGGCTTCGCCGTCGGCGACACCCTGCACCCCGACCGCATCGTCGTGGGCGTACGCAGTGAGCGGGCCGAGAAGCTGCTGCGCGAGGTGTACACGACGCCGGTCGCCGCGGGGTCGCCGTTCGTGGTGACCGACTTCCCGACCGCCGAGCTGGTGAAGACCTCCGCGAACTCCTTCCTCGCGACCAAGATCTCCTTCATCAACGCCATGGCCGAGGTGTGCGAGGCGGCCGACGGCGACGTGGCCAAGCTGGCCGAGGCCATCGGGCACGACGACCGGATCGGGAAGAAGTTCCTGCGGGCCGGGATCGGCTTCGGCGGCGGATGCCTGCCGAAGGACATCCGCGCCTTCATGGCGCGCGCCGGTGAGCTGGGCGCCGACCAGGCGCTGACCTTCCTGCGCGAGATCGACTCCATCAACATGCGCCAGCGCGGGCAGATGGTGGAGCTCACGCGGCAGGCGCTCGGCGGCGGTTCGTTCCTGGGGAAGCGGGTCGCCGTGCTCGGTGCCTCCTTCAAGCCCGACTCGGACGACGTACGGGACTCGCCCGCGCTGAACGTCGCCGGGCAGATCCACCTCCAGGGCGGCCAGGTCACCGTCTACGACCCGAAGGGCATGGACAACGCGCGCCGGCTCTTCCCGACGCTCGGATACGCCGACTCCGCCATAGCTGCCGTACGCGGCGCGGATGTCGTACTACACCTGACCGAGTGGCGCGAGTTCCGCGAGCTGGACCCGGCGGTGCTCGGCGAGGCCGTCACGACGCGGCTCGTCCTGGACGGGCGCAACGCCCTCGACCCGGAGGTGTGGCGGCGGGCCGGGTGGACCTACCGGGCGATGGGGCGACCCACCGCGTAGTCATTCAAGGACGCCGATCCGGCCGAGGCTCAGTCGGCCGGATCGGCGTCGTCGTATATTCTCCACCGTCCCGCCCCTGGGCGTGGCCGGACGGGCTACTTCGCGCGGTACCGGCGCATCTTCGCGCGTGGCCGGACGGGCTACTTCGCGCGGTACCGGCGCATCTTCGCGCGTGCCCCGCAGACCGACATCGAGCACCAGCGGCCGCGGCCCGCCGGGGAGCGGTCGTAGTAGGCCCAGTGGCAGGTCGGGGCCTCGCAGGCCTTCAGGCGCGGCCAGGTGCCCTCGACGAGTGCCTCCGCGATCGCCGCCGCGACGCGGGAGGCGAGCGGGGTCGGATGGGCGGGGCTCAGGGCCGCGGAGCCGTCCGCGGCGGAGACGGTGACGAGCAGCGGGGCCGTCGCGAGCAGTTCGTCGAGCGGCGTCACCGCGCGGTGCGGGGGGTGGCCCGCATGGGCCAGGCATACGGCGCGCAGGGACTCCCGCAGCTCGCGGGCCGCCGCCAGCTCATGGTCCGCGATGCCGAAGTGGGCGCGTCCCTCGGCCGTGTCCAGCTTGTCGGTGCCCGACTCCAGGTCGACCGTGTTCACCAGGGCCTCCACCAGGGCCAGGCCCCCCGGTGCCGACGCTCTCTCACTCATGCTTGCGACGTTACCTCCAATGCGGGAGTATGCAGTAACCGTTACTGGTTGACCGCATCTATGGGTAACCCTGGAGGAAGTCATGGCTCTCGCCGAACTCGGTGTCGTCGTCCTGGACTGTCCCGACCCCCGCGCCCTGGCCGGGTTCTACGCCGAGGTGCTCGGCGGCACGGTCCGGGGCGAGGGGGACTGGGTCGACCTGGAGCTGCCCGGAGGACAGTCACTGGCATTCCAGGCCGCCCCCGGACACGTACCGCCGAAGTGGCCCGCGGGTGACGACTCGCAGCAGTTCCATCTGGACCTGACGGTGAGCGACCTGGACGCGGCCGAGAAGGGGGTGCTGGCGCTCGGGGCGCGGGTACTCGACGCGGAGGACCGGTCGCGCGGGTGGCGTGTGTACGCCGATCCGGCGGGGCACCCGTTCTGCCTCTGCGCCTGTTGAGACCGAAGGAAATAGGAGATAGCTGTGGAACCTGTCGCACGTTTGCGTTCCGTCGTACTCGACTGTCCTGACCCGCGCGCGCTCGCCGAGTTCTACGCGCGCGTGGTGGGAGGCACACCGCAGGGCGGGGACGACGACTGGGTTGTCCTACAGGTCCCGGACGGGCCGCGGCTCGCGTTCCAGCGGGCCCCCGGGTTCGTCCCGCCCGAGTGGCCGCGGGCCGACCGCAACTCACAGCAGTTCCATCTCGACCTCGACGCCGGAAGCACCTGGGAGGCCGTCGAAGCGGCCGAGAAGAAGGTGTTCGCCCTCGGCGCCCGGTCGTTGCACCAGGAGGACAAGGAGGACTTCCGGGTGTACGCGGATCCGGCGGGGCATCCGTTCTGCCTCTGCCGGATCGAGCATCCGCAGTAGGAGGACTCAGCCGTCGAGTTCCGCGATCTTCGCCGAGGACGGCTCGCGGCGCTGCTGGGCCGCGCGGGCGGTGAAGTCCGCGCTGCGCAGGACGCGTTGGACGTTGCCCCAGGTGAGCAGGGCGAGGTCGGTCTCGGTCCAGCCGCGGGTGAGGAGTTCGGCGATCAGGTGCGGGTAGCAGGACGCGTCGGCGAGGTCCTGCGGGTGGGCGGCTCCGGAGTCGTACGTCCCCGAGAGGCCGACGCACTCCGCGCCCGCGAGCGCGCGGACGTGTTCGAGGTGGTCGGCGACGTCCCGTACGGAGGGGCCGGTCTGCTCGGCGGTGAGCGGGACGAGGCACAGGCCCTTGGCGGTGCCCAGCTCGGTGAGGACGTCGTCGGGCAGGTTGGCCGGGTGGGGGCGCAGCGCGCGGGCCGCGGAGCGGGTGAACAGGACCGGGGCCTTGGAGGCCGCGAGGGCGCGGCTGATCGTGGCCTCCGAGGTGCCGGAGAGGTCGGCGAGCACGCCGAGGCGGTTCATCTCGCGGAGCACCTCCTCGCCGAACCGGGTCAGGCCCGTCCCGCTCGCCCAGGTCGTGCCGGAGAGGGTGAGGACGCGCAGGCCCAGCGCGTGCAGGTTGCGCAGGATGCCGAGCGAGTCGCCGAGCGCGCTCGCGCCGGCGGGCCCCAGGACGACGGCGACGCGGCCGCAGTGGTGGGCGTCGGTGATCTCGGCCGCGGTGTGGGCCATGCGCAGGCCCTCGGGGTGGGCCTGGACCACCGTCTGCACCAGGTCGAGCTGTTCCAGGGTCGCGCCGACGGCACGGTCCCCGGCGAGTCCCTCGGGCAGGTGCAGCGACCAGAACAGGGCGCCCACGTGCCCTTCCCGCATCCGCGGCACATCCGTGTCCACGGCGCTCTCGCCCAGCTCCAGGTCGAACCAGGGCAGGTGGCGCAGCGCCCAGGGCAGACCGCTGTAGCCGTCGGCGACGGGGTGGCCGGCGAGGAAGGCGTGCGCCCGCTCCAACGACTCGGCGCCGGCCTCCAGAAGGGCGCCTGCCTCCAGGACGGCGTCGGCCTCCAGGATGGTCTCCGTGGTGTCCAGTGGCAGCGGCTCGGACTCCGGCCAGACAGTCGGCCGGTCCAGCTCGCCCACCTCAGCGGTCGTGTGCAGTTCGTCCTGCAGGTCTGCCATGACGGGGCTCCGTTGGGTGGACGGGTGATCGCAGTACCGTCACCGTTGCACGGAGGCCCGGGGGCTTCCTGGTGGGTGGGGCGTTTGGGGGTACGCCCCACCCGGTACGGCCACCAGGAGGTGCCTCAGCCGTCCAGCTGCTCCAGCGTCGCGTTCGACGGTCCCCGCCGTGCCTGGAGGTCGCGGGCCACGTCCTCGGCCGCGCCCAGCACCCGTACCGCGTTCCGCCAGGTCAGCTTGGCCAGGTCGGCGCGGGACCAGCCACGGACGTACAGCTCGGCGATGAGGTTCGGGTAGCCCGACACGTCGTTCAGGCCGTCCGGGGTGAACGCCGTGCCGTCGTAGTCGCCGCCGATGCCGAGGTGGTCGATGCCGGCGACCTCGCGCATGTGGTCCAGGTGGTCCGCGACCGTCGACACCGTGGCGATCGGGCGGGGGTTGGACTCCTCGAAGACACGGTGGACCTTCATGCCCTCGGGGGTCGTGTCGAGGTGGTGGAAGCCGTTGGCGCGCAGGTTCTCGTCGGCCGCGGCCGTCCAGTCGACCGCCGCCTGGAGGACGAACTTCGGTACGAACGTCACCATCGCCACTCCCCCGTTGGCGGGCAGCCGCTCCAGGACGTCGTCCGGGATGTTGCGCGGGTGGTCGCAGACCGCGCGGGAGGAGGAGTGCGAGAAGATCACCGGCGCGGCGGTCGTGTCGAGCGCGTCGCGCATGGTCGTCGCGGCCACGTGGGAGAGGTCCACGAGCATGCCCTCGCGGTTCATCTCCCGTACGACCTCACGGCCGAAGGCCGACAGGCCGCCGACGGCGGGGTGGTCGGTCGCCGAGTCCGCCCAGGCGATGTTGTCGTTGTGGGTGAGGGTCATGTAGCGCACGCCGAGCGCGTACAAGCCCCGCAGCGTGCCGAGGGAGTTGTCGATCGAGTGGCCGCCCTCGGCGCCCATCAACGATGCGATACGTCCCGCACTCCGCGCCGCCTCCATGTCGGCGGCGGTCAACGCGGCCCGCAGGGCGGACGGGTGACGGTCGATCAGCTGCCGTACACAGTCGATCTGTTCGAGTGTCGCGGTGACCGCTCCCGGCAGGTCCGAGCGGACGTACACCGACCAGAACTGGGCGCCGACCCCGCCCGCGCGCAGCCGCGCCAGGTCCGTGTGCAGGTGGGCGCTCTGGTCGGTGGCGATGTCGCGGGCGTCGAGGTCGTAGCGGACCTGTTCGCGCAGTGCCCAGGGGAGGTCGTTGTGGCCGTCCACCACGGGGAACTCGGCGAGGAGTTCGAGGGCTTCGTCGAGCGACGGGGAGGTCATGGCGGTCACTTCCCGAAGCCGAAGCCGCTGCCCGCGCCCGCGCCCTCGACCTTGGTGCGCAGCCGCTTGCCCTTCTCGGTGGCCTGCTCGTTCAGCTCCTGCTGGAACTCCCGCATCCGGGCGAGGAGTTCCTCGTCGTGCACGGCGAGGATCCGGGCGGCCAGCAGGCCCGCGTTGCGGGCGCCGGCGACGGAGACGGTCGCGACCGGCACACCGGCCGGCATCTGCACGATCGAGAGCAGGGAGTCCATGCCGTCGAGGTACTTCAGCGGGACCGGGACGCCGATCACCGGCAACGGCGACACGGACGCCAGCATGCCGGGCAGGTGGGCAGCGCCGCCGGCGCCCGCGATGATCACCTTGATGCCGCGGCCGTCGGCCTGCTCGCCGTACGCGATCATCTCGCGCGGCATGCGGTGCGCGGAGACGACGTCGACCTCGTACTCGATCTCGAACTCGTCCAGGGCCTGCGCGGCGGCCTCCATGACGGACCAGTCGGAGTCCGACCCCATGACGATTCCAACGACAGGGCTCATTCGGTGATCGTGCCTCTCAGATATCCGGCTGCGTGCCGGGCGCGCTCCAGTACGTCGTCCAGGTCGTCGCCGTAGGTGTTGACGTGGCCGACCTTGCGTCCGGGCTTCACGTCCTTGCCGTACATGTGGATCTTCAGCTGGGGGTCGCGGGCCATGCAGTGCAGGTACGCGGAGTACATGTCGGGGTAGTCGCCGCCGAGGACGTTGGCCATGACCGTCCACTTGGCGCGCGGGCGCGGGTCGCCCAGCGGGAGGTCCAGGACCGCGCGTACGTGGTTGGCGAACTGGGAGGTGATCGCGCCGTCCTGGGTCCAGTGGCCCGAGTTGTGCGGGCGCATGGCCAGTTCGTTGACGAGGATGCGTCCGTCGGCCGTCTCGAAGAGCTCCACGGCGAGGTGGCCGACGACGCCGAGTTCCTTGGCGATGCGCAGGGCCAGCTCGCTTGCCTGGAGGGCCAGCTCCTCCGCGATGCCGGGGGCCGGGGCGATCACCGTGTCGCAGACGCCGTCGACCTGCTGGGACTCTACGACGGGGTACGCGACCGCCTGGCCGTGCGGCGAGCGGACGACGTTCGCCGCGAGCTCGCGCACGAAGTCGACCTTCTCCTCGGCGAGGACGGGGACTCCGGCGCGGAAGGGGTCGGCGGCTTCCGCGGGAGAGCGGACGAACCAGACCCCCTTGCCGTCGTAGCCACCGCGGACGGTCTTGAGGATGACCGGGAAACCGTCGCCCTCGGCCGCGAACGCGGCGACGTCCTCGACGTCGCTCACGATCCGGTGCCGTGGGCACGGCACACCGAGCTCGTCGAGCTTCGCGCGCATCACGCCCTTGTCCTGGGCGTGCACGAGGGCGTCGGGCCCGGGGCGGACGGGGATGCCGTCCGCCTCCAGGGCACGCAGATGCTCGATGGGTACGTGTTCGTGATCGAAGGTGATCACATCGCAGCCCCGCGCGAACTCACGCAGCGTGTCGAGGTCGCGATGGTCGCCGATGACGACATCGCTGACGACCTGCGCCGCGGAATCCTGAGGGGTGTCACTGAGGAGCTTGAACCTGATGCCGAGCGGGATGCCCGCCTCGTGTGTCATACGAGCGAGCTGCCCCCCGCCGACCATGCCGACTACCGGGAACGTCACCCCCCAAGAGTATCGGCCACGCCACGGCGGCCGGTTTCCGCTCCTGTGAGCCGCGATTTCCGGGTGGACGGCTGTCCGGGTGGGCGACCACTTTTCTTACCTGTGAGTTCTTACACAGGCGATGGCGGGGGCCGCTGGTTAGCATGGCTGGGTTGACATATCCGACTGACGGCGACCGACGGGGGCTTGCGACACCATGGGCAGTGGTTCTTCAGGACCCCCTACCAAGCAGCCTCGTAGCGCTGTGCGGCGCCGTGTCGACCGGCTCCTGAGGGAGATCGTCAAGTTCGGCGCGGTCGGCGGCGTGGGGCTGCTCGTCAACCTTCTCACCTTCAACCTGGTGCGCCACGGGACCGGTTTGCAGGTCGTCCGGGCCAGTGTGATCGCCACCGTCGTGGCCATCATCTTCAACTACATCGGGTTCCGCTACTTCACGTACCGCGACCGCGACAAGGGCGGCCGCACCAAGGAACTGACGCTGTTCCTGCTGTTCAGCGCGGTGGGGCTGGTCATCGAGAACGGCGTGCTGTACGTGGCGACGTACAGCTTCGGCTGGGACAGCCCGCTACAGAGCAACGTGTTCAAGTTCCTCGGCATCGGCGTGGCGACGCTGTTCCGCTTCTGGTCGTACCGCACCTGGGTGTTCCGCGCGCTGCCCGCGCGCGAGGCGGTGGCCAGTGCGGAATCGTTCCTCGAAGCCGAGCCCGGGCAGCGGCCCTCGCCCTCGCGCAGCACGTGAACTGAGCCGCGCCGCTTCCCGCGGCGCCGCTACCTGACCGTGGGCTCCGGCTCCTCGTCCACCAGGGGCTTCTTCAAGGGCGTACGGGACAGGAACAGGCCGAACACCGGCGGCTGCGCCTGAAGCAACTCCAGACGGCCCCCGTCGGCCTCCGCGAGGTCGCGGGCGACGGCGAGACCGATGCCCGTGGAGTTACGGCCGCTGATCGCGCGCTCGAAGATGCGGGCGCCGAGGTCGGCGGGGACGCCGGGGCCCTCGTCGGTGACCTCGACGACGGACTGGTTGCCGGTGACGCGGGTGCGCAGGGCGACGGTGCCGCCGCCGTGCATGAGGGAGTTCTCGATGAGCGCGGCGAGGACCTGGGCGACCGCGCCCGGGGTGCCGACGGCCCGCAGATGGCGTTTGCCCGAGCTGACGATGGCGCGGCCCGCGCTGCGGTAGGCCGGGCGCCACTCCTCCAGCTGCTGCTTGATGACCTCGTCCAGATCGAAGGAGACGGCGGAGCCGTTGCGCGGGTCGCGGGCGTTGGTGAGCAGCCGCTCCACGACGTCCGTGAGGCGCTCGACCTGCGTCAGCGCGATCGTCGCCTCCTCCTTCACCGTGGCCGGGTCATCGGTGAGGGTGATCTCCTCCAGGCGCATGGAGAGGGCCGTGAGGGGCGTACGGAGCTGGTGGGAGGCGTCCGCGGCGAGCCGGCGTTCCGCCGTGAGCATCCGTGCGATGCGCTCCGCGCTGCCGTCCAGGACGTCCGCGACGCGGTCCAGTTCCGGGACGCCGTACCGCTTGTGGCGCGGGCGGGGGTCGCCGGAACCGAGCCGTTCCGCGGTCTCCGCGAGGTCGGTGAGAGGGGAGGCGAGGCGGTTGGCCTGCCGTACGGCGAGGAGGACGGCGGCGATGATGGCGAGCAGGGCGACCGCCGCGATGATCAGCAGCGTACGGCCGACTTCCTTGGTCACGGACGAGCGCGGCTCCTGGACGGTGACCGTCTCGCCCTCCTCGCCCTTCTCTGTGTCGTGGGTGACCTCTCCGCTGGGCTTGGTCCCGATCTCGATCGGCTCCCTGCCCGGGATCCTGATCACGGCGTACCGCTCGTCCGTGACCTGGTCCTTCAGGATCTCCGCGGTGACGTCCTCGTGCCCGATGATCCGGCTGTCCACGATGCTCGCCAGGCGCAGCGCCTCGGAATCCACCCGCTCCTGGGCGCTGCTGCTGATCGTCCGCGTCTCGACGATCACGAGGGAGACGCCGAACACGGCGATCACGACGAGTACGACGGCGAGGGTGGACTGGATGAGACGGCGACGCACGGTGCCCTCCGGGCGGGTGGCTTTGCTTGGGGACCAGTGTGCCTTGACGCCGGGGTGGGCCGGGGCGAGGAGTTCCCGCCCCCGCCGCCCCTACCCGTCCCGTCCTCCTGGGGCTCCGCCCCGGACCCCGCCCCTCAAGCGCCGGAGCGGTTGGATCTCAGCTCTTCTCGAACTGGACTTGGCTCTTCTCGAAGCGGACTTCAGCTCTTCTCGAAGCGGAACCCGACGCCCCGGACCGTCGCGATGTAGCGAGGGTTGGCCGCGTCGTCGCCGAGCTTCTTGCGGAGCCAGGAGATGTGCATGTCGAGGGTCTTGGTCGAGGACCACCAAGTGGTGTCCCAGACCTCGCGCATGAGTTGGTCGCGGGTGACGACGCGGCCCGCGTCCCGGACGAGGACCCGCAGGAGGTCGAACTCCTTGGCGGTGAGCTGGAGTTCCTCGTCGCCCATCCAGGCGCGGTGCGACTCGACGTCGATGCGCACCCCGTGCGTGGCGGGCGGCTGCTGGGGCTCGGCGGCACCGCGTCGCAGCAACGCCCGGACACGGGCGAGCAGTTCGGCGAGCCGGAACGGCTTGGTCACGTAGTCGTCGGCGCCCGCGTCGAGGCCTACGACGGTGTCCACCTCGTCGGCGCGTGCGGTCAGGATGAGGATCGGGACGGTGTGGCCCTCGGCGCGCAGTCGGCGGGCCACTTCAAGGCCGTCCATGCCGGGCAGGCCCAGGTCCAGGACACAGAGGTCGATGCCGCCCTGAATGCCGGCGTCGAGCGCGGTGGGTCCGTCCTCGCGCACCTCGACCTCGTAACCCTCCCTGCGCAGGGCACGGGCCAGTGGCTCCGAGATGGACGCGTCGTCCTCGGCGAGCAGTACACGGGTCATGAGGTGATGGTAGTCCGCCGCGGACGACACTCGCGGGGTGATCGGCCTCCGTGATTCTTACCCGCGCCTGTGAGCAGGGTGGCCTGCGGCTGTGGGAGGCGATCTTGACGGCAACCTTCGAATGGGTGCCTGTGGTTCCATTGTCACCTGTGATCCATCTCTCAAGTCCTTCCATATGCCACATTGGCATGTCGTATGGTGACCAGACGCCTGTAGCACCACGGGGACCTTTGGCCAGCATTTGACGCTGAAGGTCTCTTTTGTGTGCGGGCTGGTATTCGCCAGCCTTGAAAGGAATGACCTGTGGCCGGGCCCGAGCGCACCGAAGCGTGAAGGGCGTGGATCCCGGTGGTCGGCCTCCATCGCTTCGCAATCCGGAGCGGACTTCCCCGTGGGCGTGGGGACGGACGGCCGGAACCCGCCGGTGCCGGCCGCCCCCACCGGGCGCGCGACCCCACTTCCCGCGCGTCCCGACCAGCAAGGAACGACCATGGCGTCCAGCCTGACGAAGGGCTCGACAGAACCGGGCACCCCCGGTTTCGAGCACACCTTCTTCGGCCACCCCCGCGGACTGGCCACTCTCTTCATGACCGAGATGTGGGAGCGTTTCTCCTACTACGGCATGCGGGCCCTGCTCCCGTTGTACCTGGTGGCACCCGGTGGCCTGCACCTGAGCGCGACCACCGCGACCGCGATCTACTCCGTCTACGTGTCGATGGTGTACCTGCTCGCCCTGCCCGGCGGCTGGTTCGGCGACCGGGTCTGGGGTCCCCGCAAGACCGTCGCCGTCGCCGGCGGCGTCATCATGCTCGGCCACCTGACGCTGGCCCTGCCGTCGTCGGGCACCTTCTACGCGGGCCTCGGCCTGGTGGCGATCGGCTCGGGTCTGCTGAAGGCCAACATCTCGACGATGGTCGGCCATCTCTACGACGGCCCGGACGACCCGCGCCGCGACGGTGGCTTCACGGTCTTCTACATGGGCATCAACCTCGGCGCGTTCGCCGCGCCGCTGATCATCGGCACCATCGGTGAGAACGTCAACTGGCACCTGGGCTTCGCGCTCGCCGCGCTCGGCATGGCGATCGGTCTCGGCCAGTTCCTGATCGGCAGCCGCAACCTCGCCGAGCGCTCCACCGTGGTCCCGACGCCGCTGTCCGCCGCGGAGAAGTCCTCGACGCTGCGCAAGGCCGCGATCTGGGCGGGCATCGCCGTCGTCTTCTACGCCGTCGTCGGCTCCACCGGTCACTACACGCTGAACTGGATCCTGGTTCCGCTGACCCTCCTCGGCGTGATCATCCCGATCATGGTCCTGGTGCGGATCAAGCGCGACAAGGACCTGGACCGCGCCGAGCAGTCGAAGATGTCCGGCTACATCTGGTTCTTCGTCGCCGCCGCCGTGTTCTGGATGATCTACGACCAGGGCGGTTCGACCCTGTCGATCTTCGCCGACGGCTCGGCCGAGAACACCGTCCTCGGCTGGGATTTCCCGGTCTCCTGGTACCAGTCGGTGAACCCGGTGCTGATCATGGCGCTGGCCCCGGTCTTCGCCTGGTTCTGGCTGGCGCTGAACAAGCGCGGCAAGGAGCCGAGCACCATCGTGAAGTTCGCGTCCGGTCTCGTGCTGGTCGGCGCGTCGTTCTTCGTCTTCCTCGCCCCGCTGTCCATCGCCGACGGCGGAGCCAAGGCCGCCGCGATGTGGCTGGTCGCGATCTACTTCGTGCAGACCGTGGGTGAGCTGCTGCTCTCCCCGGTCGGCCTCTCCGTCACCACGAAGATGGCTCCCGCGAAGTACGCCTCCCAGATGATGGGCGTCTGGTTCCTGGCCGTCACCGCCGGCGACGCCACGACCGGTCTGCTCTCCATCGCCGGGGTCGACCTGAACAAGATGGGCATCGTCGCCCTGGAGGCCACGCTCGCCGTGATCGCCGGTGTCGCGGTGTGGATGTACCGCAACAAGGTCAAGGAACTCATGGGCGACGTCCGTTGACGTACGCCGCCGTCTGAGTCCGTCGTACGGAGGGCCACCGCACCACTGGGTGCGGTGGCCCTTCGGCGTTTCCCGCGCACGGGCGGGGAACCTCAGGGCACGCGCCGCCGCCCCGGCATGAACGTGAACACCGCTCCGCCGAGCAGGACGGCCGTCCCCGCGACCAGCCCGAGGGCCTTCAGGGCGCTGTGGCCCTCGGCGCCCGTCTCCGCGAGGCCGCCACCGGACGACGTACCGCCTGCGGAGCCTGCGGAGTCGCCCCCTGAAGCTCCTGAGCCTCCTGCGGCGCCGCTCGCCTGTTCGGTGGTGTCCAGGGTCAGCGAGACCTCCGTCTTCGACGGGGTGCAGGTGGTCGTCGTGCCGAGCGCCTCCACCGTCAGCACGCCCGGCGAGAGGGTCGACTCGCCGGTCGCTCCGGGCTTGTAGGTGCCCGTGAGGTCGGCGATTTCCATCGGGTCGCCCGTCTTGATCGGCTCGGCGTTGGTGGGACCTTCGACATGGACGCTGCCCGTGTCGGAGCCGCCCAGGGTGACCTCCATGGAGGGCTTCACCGAGTCCGCGGGGATGTCGGCCGGGCTGTCCATCACGGACCCCTTGAACTGAACCGTGAGGTCGTAACTCCCGCCGTTCTTGCTGGCGTTGATCTGCACGGGGGACGTGGCGTTCTTGTCTCCGATGGGCGTCTTGCAGGCGTAGGCGACGGAGACTTCCCTGCCGGTGAAGTCGGTCTGGCCGTCGTCGCCACCGGTGGAGCCTCCGGTGTCGCTCCCCCCGGTCTCGCTCCCGGTCGGCGTCGGTGTCACCGTCGGCTCGCCGCCCGTCGTGCCGCCCGAAGTGCCCCCGCCCTCCGTCACCTTGATCGTCGCCGCCGGCTTCACCGTCTCCTTTGGGGCGCACTTGGTGTCCGTCGAGATCGGCTTGCTGACATTGATGTCGTACGCGTCCGGCGTCAGCGTCACTTCACCCGCCGTCGTCAGTTTCAGCGTGCCCGTCATGTCGGACAGCTTCATGTCGCTGTTCTTGGGGATCGCCGGGTTCTGCCGAGGGCCCTCCATCGCGATGTCGGCCGTCTGCGCGCCGGCCGCCTTCAGCGTGCCGGTCGGCTGGACCGTGTCCTTCTCCAGATCGAGGATGTCCGGGTTCTTGGACGCGGCCTGGACGAACTTCCAGGTGATGGTGACCTCGTCGCCCACCTTCGCCTCGGCGGGAGCGGTGATGTCCGCCTTCGTCGTGCCCTCGACCGGCGGCAGACCGGAGATCGCGGGCGGGATGCACTCCGTCAGGTACGACACCTCGGCGGCCTGCGCCGGGACCGCGGCCACCCCCAGCAGGATGCCCGCGCCGCCGAGCATCAGCGCGACCCCGGCCGCGCTCGCTCTCCGTCCCGCCGGCGGTACCACTCTCCGTTGCCTGCTCACGTGTTGCCCTTCCTCGTGGGGGTCGTCGGACTGTTCTCGTGCGGTGCGGAGAGCTGACCGGCCGCCGGGTTCCCCGGACCGCTGTCCGGGGTGAACCACGGAAGGGGCCGCGTCGAGGTCGGGTTCGGCGTCGGGGTCGTTCGGGATCCGGGTGCCGAGGACGCGCTCAACCTCGGCATGCGGTACGTGAGTTGGGGAAGCCGCGGACTCCTGCGACGGGGACCGCGACCGGCGGACCTGCGCGGCCGCAGCCGGTCCACCGCGGCCATCCCGACGCGGAACACCGCGGCCGGTACGACCACACCGAGCAGGATCCAGAAGAGCGTCACACCCCAGGGGCGGCCCACGCCCCACGGCTGCTCGGCGAGCATCTTCCCGCCGTACTTCAGCGAGACCGTGTAGTCCCCGTGCGCCCCGGCCGCGACTTCGACGGGGAGTTCGATCCGTGCCCGCTTGCCAGGTGCGATGGTGCCGCGCCACTGCTGTTCCTCCCACTGCGGGGCGAACACGCCGTGGGAGGTGCCGACTTGGAAGACGGGGTCCTTGACGGCAGCGGTACCGACGTTGCCGACCGTGAAGACGAGCGTGCGGGAGGGCGGGGCGCCGAAGGAGGTGAGCAGCCCGCTCGATCCGTCGAGTCGGGTGTCCGTGAGCACCGAGAGCCGTGCGCCGCTCTCCTCCTCGGGCAGCGGCTCGACCGAGTGCCCCGCGACCATGAAGATGGCGTCCGCCTCCGCCTTCTCCCCGGTGACCGTGGCGACATGCACCACGCACGGGCACGGCTCGGGCGGCTCGGCGACCGGCAGCTCCTTGCTGAAGTCGCCCTTCGCATCGGTGGTGACGGCCCGGCCGTCCGCGTTGGCACAGGAGTTGGTGCCGCCGATCACACCTCGGGACGGCGCCGACTGGCCGCAGATCAGCATCATCAGCAGTGTCTTCGGCCGCCATCCGGCGCCGGTGACGGTGATCGAACCCCCCGTCCCGGCCTGGGACTTGGACAGCCTGACGGAGGGTTTGTCCGCGCCGGCCGCGGGCGCCCCCACGAGGGTCGTCACGAGGAGCGCGAG
Source organism: Streptomyces sp. NPDC087263 (assembly GCF_044744645.1). NCBI lineage: Bacteria > Bacillati > Actinomycetota > Actinomycetes > Kitasatosporales > Streptomycetaceae > Streptomyces > Streptomyces sp. NPDC087263. The sequence goes on along the minus strand of NZ_JBIUYT010000009.1, from coordinate 437,972 downwards.
CACCGCCGCCAGCACCGTCATCCGTACCCTGCCGCCCACGACTCCGCTCACGACACCGCTCCCGTCAACTCGACTTCCGTACGCGGCTGTTCACACACCTCGCCGGTAGGCGTACGGCGCCCGACGCGACGCCCGAAACGCGGTACAGCACCTGGCACGCGACGCCCGGACCGCCGTACATCACCCGGCACGCGACGCCCCGGAGGCCGTACACCACCCGTCGTACGACGCCTGTGACGCCGTACGACGAGAAGCGCGGCGACCGCCACGAGCGAGCACCCGATCCCCGCCACCGCACCCCAGGGCACGAACCGCACCGACGCGGACGCCGTGTCGCGTGCCCCGCCCGCCGCCGTGACCGTCAGTCGCACGTCGACCGCGTCCAGTGCGGGGGTGTCGCGCCACGGTTCGCCGAGGGTGACGCGGCGGCCCGGCAGGAGTTCGACGGGCAGGGTGCGCGGGGCGCGGTCGAGGAGCTCGCCGAGAGCGCCGTCGGCGTGGACGGCGAGTTTCGGGGTGAGGACGGTGGTGCCACGGTTGACCAGCTCGTACGAGATCCGCCCCGCACGCACGGTGACGTGCTCGACGGTGAGCGCCGACAACGCCGGTCCGGCCACCCGTAGTTGGACCCGGACCGCCGAGGACCGGCCGTCGTCGCCGCTCGCGACGATCGCGCCGGGATGGTCGCCGGGCACCGCCCCCGCCGGGACGCTCAGTGTGAAGGGGACGTCGGCGCGGGTGTGTGCGGGGACGCGTACGGACAGCGAAGCCACCGGGGTCCGCCTTCCGTTCGTGCCGCCCGCGAAGTTGATCCACCCGCCCGCGTCCGCCGCCTTCTCCCGGATCGTGAACCCGCCGTCCGCCGTGTTGTCCGCGTCCGCGCCGCGCAGCTTGACGGTGACCGGCTCGGCGCCCGGATTGAGCACGGATACCGAGTCCTGGAGGACCGTGCCGGGCACGCCCTCCGCGTAGACGTACGGCCGCCCCTCCGGCGCGTTCGCGGACGGCACGACGGACCAGCCCGCGTCGGCCACGGCGACGGGTACGGCGCTCAGCAACAGCACGGCGGTCAGGCCCAGTAGACGGGGTACGGCGTAGGGCATCAGCGGCTCCCGTTCAGAAGGGGCGGCGCGGCGGGGGTCCCTCCAGGCATACGGCTCCGGGGGAGCCTCGTTGAGGGGCGGCGGTCGGGCGACGGGTGGGCGTACGCGTTCTCAGCGGCGTACCGCCTGATGCCTGCGCGTCAGCCACAGCACGCCCGCGGCGCCCGCGAGCAGCACCGTGCCGCCGAGCGTGCCGAGGGCGATCGCGGAGTCCTCGGGGCCGGTCTGCGGGAGTTCGCCGCCGGAGTCCGTGCCGCTCTGGGACTCGCCCGAGGTCGAGCCGCCGCTGCTTCCGCTCGCGGCCGCGACGTCGAGGGTGAGTGAGGGCCCGGGGTCGTTCGAAGGGGTGCAGGTGGTCGTCGTGCCCAGTGCCTTGATGGTCAGGACGCCCGCGGTGAAGGTGACCTCTCCGGTCCCCTTCGGGGTGTAGGTGCCGCTCAAGTCACTGATCTTGATGGGGGTGTTGGCGGGGATCGCGGCCGCGTTGGCCGGGCCGCTCACGGCCACCGTGCCGCTGTCCGCGCCGCCCACCTGGATCACGGCGCTCGGGCTCATCGCCCCCTTGCCCAGCTCCACCGGGCTGGACGAGACGCCCTTCTGCCAGGACATGGTGAGCTTGTAGGCGCTGCCGCTCTTGACGCTCTTGATGTCGATGGGCGAGACGGCGCTCTTGTCGCCGATCGGCGTCTTGCACTGGTAGTTGACGTCCACCACGTCGGCGTGGGCGGCGGGGGCGGCCATCAGCACCGCGGAGCCGGCCAGGGCCGCGGCGAACGCGAGCGCGGCGGTTCGTTTCTGGTACGTCCGGTACGACACCTCGGGGCCTCATTCCTGACTGGATATCTGACGGAACATCAGATCGGCCGTCAAGGTACGCCCGGGGACTTGTGGAGGGAAGACAAAGCGCGCGCCGGATGTGAGGAGATCCGGCGCGCGAGCGGTGGCATACCAGTCAGTGTGCGAATGAGGATGTGAACCGCGGGTAACCCAAGGTCGGAGTTACCGGGTGGGCCGCAGCGCTATGCCGGCGCCCCGAGTTCGGCCCAGACGGTCTTGCCCACGACCCCCGGGGTCCGCACGACCCCCCAGTCCAGGCACAGTCGCTGCACGATGAACATCCCGTGACCGCCCGGGCGCCCGGCGCGGTGCGGGGTGCGGGGGGCGGGCTGGCCGGCGCCACGGTCGGAGACCTCGACACGGAACACCTTCCTGTCGCACGCGATCCGGAGCTCTTCCGGGCCCTCGGCGTGCAGACAGGCGTTGGTGACGAGTTCGGAGACGACCAGGAGGACATCCTCGGCGGCGGCGCGGCGGTCGGCGCTCTCGGCGGGCAGCCAGCCCCACGCGTGCAGCGCCTGGCGGGCGAAGTCGCGAGCGAGCGGCACGACGCCGCTCTGGCCGTCGAAGCTCAGCCTGCGGGCCTGGCGACCCGAAGGGGTCCCGGTGCCGCTGCTGCCGTCGGTGCCTGCGGAGGAGGCGGGGGCGTCGCCTGGGGACGCGCCCGTGCCGGACACCGCGGAAGCGCCGCCGTCGCCCGACTCCGGGCCGCGGTCTCCCGGCGGGTAAGGCCGGGTGGTGCTCATCAGCGCTTCACCTCACCGATTCACCAGTTCACAAATCAAGACTCAGCACTCAGTACGTTGATCGAGGGGCCCACCCGCCACCGACCGGTTTCCCTGACCGGTCCGCGACGTGGCCGCCACGGTGACGGCCGACATTTCCAGGATGTCTCCTGCCCGGCCGAACCGTCCGAACACCCAATTATTCGACCCGAAACCTGTGACGCGCGTAACCCGACGATCACACTGGGACATCCGGGGCATCACTTCAAGACGATCCGCCCGCCCCTTGAGACGATCCACCCGCCCCGCCCTAGTCGGCCAAGGCCGCGGCGAGGGTGTCGTGGACCGTGAAAACGGCCTCCGCCCCGGTGATCTCGAAGACGCGGGCCACCACCGGCAGCATCGCGGCGAGATGGATCCCGCCACCCGCTTCCTCGGCCTTCAGCCGGGCGCTGAGCAGCACGTTGAGCCCGGTGGAATCACAGAACTCAAGGCGTGAGCAGTCGACGACCAGCCGCGCGTACCCCTTTTCGAGGCAGTCATCGAGTGGCTCACGCAACAAATCGGCCGTGTGGTGATCGAGCTCACCCGCGGGAGTCACGACGGCACTGAGGCCCTCTTCCCGCACTTCGACAAGAAGTCGGCCCGACTGGGCGCTGCCGACTGTCCCGCGGTCCATGCCGTCTCTCTCCTGAGCGTCGTGACTGCTGATATAGGCACTCGAACACTACGCCTTCTCTACACACCCCGACACCCGAACAACCGCCACGAATCGGACATTTAACTACTAAGCACACTTGCGACAACCGCGTGCGAGCGGGTAGGGCTAGTAGCGACACCTATTCGACACGACCGGCTTCGGAGGCGCCGCACACCGCAGTGCACGCATTGGCATCGGCGGCCTTATGCCGAGAACCATGGAGGACACCATGTCACCCCGGCTCGACGAATCGCATACCCAGACGGCGACGTCGGCATCCCTTCCGGAACACTCTCGCTCCCTCGTCGGGCTGGAGGGACTTCCTGAGATCCCCCGCTTCGACCAGGTGGGGCCGGTGGACGCACGGGCCCTGTCCAAGACCCTCTTCGAGCGGCTGGAGTCCCTCGAAGAAGGCACCTACGAATACTCGTACGTCCGCAACACGCTGGTCGAACTCAACCTCGCGCTGGTCAAGTTCGCCGCCTCTCGGTTCCGCTCCCGCAGCGAGCCGATGGAGGACATCATCCAGGTCGGCACCATCGGCCTGATCAAGGCGATCGACCGCTTCGAGATGAGCCGCGGCGTCGAGTTCCCCACCTTCGCGATGCCGACCATCATCGGCGAGATCAAGCGCTTCTTCCGCGACACGTCGTGGTCGGTGCGCGTACCGCGCAGACTGCAGGAACTCCGCCTCGACCTGGCCAAGGCGGGCGACGAACTCGCCCAGAAGTTCGATCGCGCCCCGACGGTGGGAGAGCTGGCGGAGCACCTGGGCCTCTCCAACGAAGAGGTCGTCGAAGGCATGGCCGCCTCGAACGCCTACACGGCGAGTTCGCTGGACGCCCAGCCCGAGGAGGACGACTCCGAGGGCGCGCTCACGGACCGCATCGGCTACGAGGACCACGGGCTCGAAGGCATCGAGTACGTGGAGTCCCTGAGGCCGCTGATCGCCGAACTCCCCTCCCGCGACCGCCAGATCCTCTCGCTCCGCTTCGTCGCCAACATGACGCAGTCCGAGATCGGCGACGAACTCGGCATCTCCCAGATGCATGTCTCCCGGCTGCTCTCGCGCACGCTGGTGCGGCTGCGCAAGGGGCTGACCGTCGAGGAGTGACGGTGCCGCAGCGGTGACCGCGTCCGGCAGCTGTGACTACGGCCCGCGCCCCGGTGGTTGGGGGGCGCGGGCCGTAGTCACAGCTTGGCGGCGGGCCATGGTTACCCTGGGAAACCTCTTTCCCCACCAGTTGCCTTCCACCACTATGAGCATCCCCGTGACCGCCGGTACGCCAGAACCCCGGCGGGCCTAGAACGCGGGGTGCGAGGAGGCACGGGGATGGCTGGGTCCGGCCGGACCGACGGACACGGCGGGTACAGCGGGTCTGACGGGTCTGATGGATTCGACGAGTACAGCGAGTCCGACGGGTCTGATGGGTCTGACGGAGACGGCGCGTACGACGGATCCGACGGCTCAGGCTCCGGTAGCGGTAGCGGTGGCATGTACTCCACGGCGTCCGACGCGCAGCTCACCGAACTGCTGCGCGCCGACACCCCGACGGCGTACCCGGCACTGCGCGAACTGCGCCTGCGCCACCGGCCCGCGGTCCTCTCGTACGCCCGTCTGTGCACCGTCGGCGAGTCCGCCGCACGGCAGTTGACGGCTCAGGCGTTCGCGCTCGCCACCCGCGAAACGGCACGCGGCATCGACCCGCGGGGGCCCTGGCGCCACCAACTACTGCTCCTGACAGGCAGGGTGGCCGCCTCCTGGGCCGCGCCCCTGGACCACCGCGCGAGCCGCCTCGATCCGGGTCTGCTCGACCGGCTCCGCGAGTCGGACGGTGCCGAGGGGCCCGTACCGCCGATGCTCGACGCGTTCCAGTCGCTCCCGAGCCGCGTCCAGGGCCTCATCTGGTACGGCATCGTGGACGAGGAGCCCGACGCCAGGACCACGGCTCTCATCGGGGCCGTGCCGCAGGACGTGACGTACGGCAAGCAGCCCGCGTTCCAGGCCCTGCGCCAGGCCTGTCTCAAGACCCGCCTCGCCCGCTCCGGCAGCCCCCGCTGCCAGGACTTCCGCCGGCTGATCGAAGAGGCGGCACACCCCGAGAACCCGCGCTACAGCCCTGACTTGAACGCCCACATGGTGCACTGCGGGCACTGCGCCGCCGCGTACGAGGAGCTGGGCGCCCTGCGCGACACCCCACGCACGGCACTGGCCGAGGGACTGCTGCCGTGGGGCGGCGGCGCGTACGTCCTGGGCGCCTCGGGTAGCAGGGCCCCGGCGGCCCGCGGCGCGGCTTCGGCGTCCTGGCCGCCCTCCCGGCGCCTCGTCCTCGCCTCAGCCGCGCTCGGCGTCGCGCTGGCGCCGCTGCTGCTGTACCTGCTGACGTCGGGCGGATCGGACCCGGGCCAGGCGGTGAGCACGGTGGGCACACCGGCGGCGCCACCCCCGGTGACGGTGACCGCGACAGTCTCGGTGACTCCGCCGCCGTCCCCCACTCCTACGACCAAGTCCCCATCCCCCACGCCCACTTCGTCACCCTCGAAGACACCCACGCCCTCGAAGACGCCGAAGCCGTCACCGACCCCGCACCCCCCGAACAGCACCTACGCCCAGGTCGTGAACGTCGGCTCCGGACTCTGCATGGACGTCCGTGACGGCGCCATGAGCCTGGGCGCGGACGTCGTCGCGGCCGGCTGTACCTCGGCCCGCACCCAGTTGTGGCGTGTCGACGCCGGGCGCGGCGTCCTCCAGTCGTACGCCGACGGCCGCTTCTGCCTGGACAGCCGCGGTGGCACGGACAAGGGCATCGGCGTCTGGGAGTGCACGGCCGCCGACGACTACGAGCCCAACGGCAAGAACCTGCACTTCACGGTGGACTCGCGCGGCAGGATCAGCGCGGACATCTTCCCGGGCTTTGCGGTCACGCCGTTCGGCGACCGGCTCATGCTGATCCGGGACGGGGATGTGGACACCGACGAACAGCGGTGGCAGGCCGGCGCCACCGCCGGGTGACCGGCTCCACCGGTCAGACGACCGGAACCCCGCGCCGCCAGACCTCCGACACCAGGGGCACGCCCGGCCGGTAGGCGAGGTGGACATGGCTCGGGGCGTCGAGGAACGCCAGGTCGGCGTAAGCCCCCGGGGTCAGCGCGCCGATGTCCGTACGCCGCAGGGCCCGGGCTCCGCCCGCCGTGGCCGACCAGAGGGCCTCGTCAGGCGTCATCCCCATGTCCCGTACCGCCAGCGCGATGCAGAACGGCACGGACGAGGTGAAGGACGAGCCCGGGTTGCAGTCGGTGGAGAGGGCCACGGTGACGCCCGCGTCGAGCAGCCGGCGGGCGTTCGGCCACTGGGCACGGGTGGAGAACTCGGCGCCGGGGAGCAGGGTCGCGACGGTGTTCCCGCCGGCCAGGGCGTCCACGTCGGCGTCCGTGAGGTGCGTGCAGTGGTCCGCGCTCGCCGCGTCCAGTTCGACCGCGAGCTGGACGCCGGGGCCGTAGGACAGCTGGTTGGCGTGGATGCGCGGGTGCAGGCCCTTCGCCTTGCCCGCCGTGAGGATCGCGCGGGCCTGGTCGCCGTCGAAGGCGCCCTTCTCGCAGAAGACGTCGATCCAACGGGCGTACGGGGCACAGGCGTCGAGCATCTCGCCGGTCACCAGGGCGACATACGCGGCCGGGTCGTCGGCGTGGTCCGGCGGGACGATGTGCGCGCCGAGGTAGGTGACCTCGTCGGTGTGCGCCGCCGCGATGCGCAGTGCTCGTGCCTCGTCCTCGACGGTGAGGCCGTAGCCCGACTTCGTCTCGAAGGTGGTGGTGCCCTGGCTCAGGGCCTCGCGGAGGTAGCGCGTGAGGTTGCGTTCCAGGTCCTCGTCGGAGGCGGCGCGGGTGGCGGCGACGGTGGTGCGGATGCCGCCGGCCGTGTAGCCGCGGCCCGACATACGGGCGTTGAACTCCTGCGTGCGGTCGCCCGCGAAGACGAGGTGCGAGTGGGAGTCCACGAAGCCCGGGATCACCGCCCGGCCCCCGGCGTCGACCCGATTGTCAGTGGCGGGTGCTTTTCTTGAATCACCGGTCCACGCGATGCGGTCGCCGTCGATGACGAGCGCCGCGTCCTGGATCAGACCGAGGGGAGACCTGTCACCGAGGGAGGGATCGTTGGTGACCAGACTGGCGATGTTGGTGATGACGGTGCTGGTGCCGGTCGTGGCGTTGGCGTCGGTGGTGCTGCTCATGGCGTCCTCGTGGGGGCTCGGGCTGCGGTGGGCGGTCGTCAGGCGCGCAGGGCGTCCACAGCGTCCGCGAGAGCTGTCGGCACATCGGGTACGAGGGTGTGCGCGCCGTCCCGTACGACGTGCCGCCCGCCCACGATCGTGTGGCGTACGTCAGCCGCAGTCGCGGCGAATACGGCCGTCTCGGCGCCGAGACGCGGCACCGGTCCCGCTGTCCTGACCGAGTCGAGGGCGATCGTCGTGAAGTCGGCGAGCGCGCCCGCCTCCAGGCTGCCCGCGCCCTCCCAGCCCAGGGCCGCGTGGCCGTCGGCGGAGGCGGCGCGCAGGAGCGCGGCCGCCGTCCAGTGGCCGCGGGTGCGGGTGCGCAGGCGCTCGTTCAGCTCCAGGGCGCGGGCCTCTTCGAGGAGGTCGATGACGGCGTGGCTGTCGGAGCCGAGGGAGAGCGGCGAGCCCGCTTTCTGAAGGGCGACCGCGGGGCCGATGCCGTCGGCCAGGTCCCGTTCGGTGGTCGGGCACATACAGGTCCCGGTCCCGGATCCGTCGATCAGGGAGATGTCCTGACGGGTGAGGTGCGTGTTGTGCACGCCGGTCGTGCGCGGGCCGAGGACGCCGTGGTCGGCGAGCAGTTGGGCGGGGGTGCGGCTGTGCGCGGCCTGGCAGGCGTCGTTCTCCGCCGTCTGTTCGGACAGATGCACATGCAGCGGGGCCCGCCGTTCCTCGGCCCACCGCGCCACCGTCGCCAACTGCCCGGCCGGCACGGCCCGTACGGAATGGATGGCCGCACCGATCCGTGCGTGATCACGGTCCTTGAGAAGTGAAGAGCGTTCCGCCCAGGCGTCCACGCTGCCGTCGGAGAAGCGGAGCTGGTGCCGGTTCGGGGGCTGTCCGAAGCCCGCGGAGACGTAGGCGGTGTCGAGGAGGGTGATCCTGATCCCGGCCTCGCCCGCCGCCGCGATGAGCGCCTCACCCATCGCGTTGGGGTCGGCGTAGGGGGTGCCGCCCGGGGCATGGTGCACGTAGTGGAACTCGCCGACGGCCGTGACCCCGGCGAGCGCCATCTCCGCGTACACGGCGCGGGCGAGTGCGTGGTAGGTGTCCGGGGTCAGCCGGTCCGCGAAGGAGTACATGAACTCGCGCCAGGTCCAGAAGGTGCCGGAGCCGACCTGGACGGTGCCGCGCAGGGCGCGGTGGAAGGCGTGGCTGTGGGCGTTCGCGAGCCCGGGGAGGGTGAGGCCGCGGAGGATCTCGGCGCCGGGGGGCGGGATGTCGACGCCGGTGCGGACGGCGGTGATGCGGCCGTCGTGGACGTCGAGAGCCACGCCCGGCTCGACGTTGGTGTCGAGCCAGGCGTGTTCCAGCCAGTACGTCTGCGTCACCTGCGGACCAGCCCTTCGAGTACGTCGGCGAGTGCGGTCACCCCGGCCACGCAGTCGTCCTCGGCGGCGTACTCGGCCGGGGAGTGCGAGACACCCGTGGGGTTGCGTACGAACAGCATGGCGGTCGGGACGGTCCCGGAGAGGATTCCGGCGTCGTGTCCGGCGCCGGTGCCCAGGACGGGGACCCTCAGGTCCGCCTCCTTGCCCAGGATGCGGGCGAGCTCGTCACGCAGGGCGTGTTCGAACTCGACGACGGGGGTGAACGACTCACGGACGACGTCGAGTTGGACGCCCTGCGCCTCGGCGTATTCGCGGGCCGCCTTCTCGATGCCGGTGACGACCGTGTCCAGGCTCGCCTGGTCGGCGGCGCGGGAGTCGAGCCAGCCGCGGACGAGGGAGGGGATGGCGTTCACCCCGTTCGGCTCGACGGCGATCTTGCCGAAGGTGGCGACGGCGCCGGCGAGTCGGGCCTCGCGGCGGGCCGCCAGGACGGTCTCCGCATACGACAGCATCGGGTCCCGGCGGTCTGCCAGCCGGGTGGTGCCGGCGTGGTTGGCCTCGCCCCGGAAGTCGAACCGCCAGCGGCCGTGCGGCCAGATGGCGCTCGCGATGCCCACGCGGTCGCCGGAGAGGTCGAGGGCGCGGCCCTGTTCGACGTGCAGCTCGACGAAGGCCCCGATGCGGGCGAGCCGCTCGGGGTCCGAGCCGATGGTGCCCGGGTCGTACCCGGCCCGCTCCATGGCCTGCGGCAGTGTGATGCCCTCGGCGTCCGTCAGGCGGTGCGCCTGCTCGACGGTGAGCTGTCCGGCGGCGAGCCGCGAGCCGACGCACGCGAGCCCGAACCGGGCGCCCTCCTCGTCACCGAAGTTCACGATGCCGAGGGGCCGGGTGAACTCCACGTGCCGTGCGCGCAGTTCGTCCAGCGCGGCGAAGGACGACACGACCCCGAGGGGCCCGTCGAAGGCCCCGCCGTCCGGCACGGAGTCGAGGTGGGACCCGGTGACGACGGCGTCCCCCGCCGCCGGGTCGCCGAGCCAGGCCCACTGATTCCCGTTCCGGTCGATCTCATGGGCGAGCCCACGAGCCTCGGCCTGCGCCCGAAACCAGGCCCGGCAGTCGAGGTCGGCACCGGTCCACGCGAAGCGCCGGTAGCCACCGGAGGCGGGGTGCCGACCGATGGGCTTCAGGTCATGCCACATCTCGTGGAAGGAGGCAGCGCCGGCCGGTCCGGGCCGGCCGGAGGGCTGGGCATGGTTGCCGGCCGCAGCCGCTCCAGCCTGTGCGCAGTCGTTCCGCAGGGCGGAACGGGCGGGCACAGCCGGGCCCGCGGGCGGCGACGAGGCGTCCGCCCCCACCGGGGGGTTGCCGCCCCGCGCCGCGGGCGCGCCTTCTCGCTGGGTCACGCGGACTCGCCTTCCCGCATGGGGATCCGCACACCGCGCTCGTCCGCCACGGACTCGGCGATGTCGTAGCCCGCGTCCACGTGCCGGATGACTCCCATCCCGGGGTCATTGGTCAGGACCCGGCGGATCTTCTCGCCGGCGAGCTCGGTGCCGTCGGCGACGGTGACCTGGCCGGCGTGGATGGAACGGCCCATGCCGACGCCGCCGCCATGGTGGATGGACACCCAGGACGCGCCCGAAGCCACGTTCACCATGGCGTTCAGCAGCGGCCAGTCGGCGATCGCGTCGGAGCCGTCGAGCATGGCCTCGGTCTCGCGGTACGGCGAGGCGACGGAACCGCAGTCGAGGTGGTCGCGGCCGATGACGAGGGGCGCCGCGAGCTCACCGGAGGCGACCATGTCGTTGAAGCGCTCGCCGGCCTTGTCGCGCTCGCCGTAGCCGAGCCAGCAGATACGGGCGGGCAGGCCCTGGAAGTGGACGCGCTCGCCGGCCAGCTTGATCCAACGGTGCAGTGACGCGTTTTGACTGGATTCAGCCTCCGGGAAGAGGTCGAGGATCGCCTTGTCCGTCTTGTGGATGTCCGAGGCCTCACCGGAGAGGGCCGCCCAGCGGAAGGGGCCCTTGCCCTCGGAGAAGAGCGGCCGGATGTAGGCGGGGACGAAGCCGGGGAAGGCGAACGCCCGCTCGTACCCGGCGAGTTGGGCCTCGCCGCGGATCGAGTTGCCATAGTCGAAGACCTCGGCACCGGCGTCCATGAAGCCGACCATCGCTTCGACGTGACGCGCCATGGACTCACGGGCGCGGGTGGTGAACCCGGCCGGGTCCTTCGCCGCGTACGAGGCCATGTCGTCGAGGTCGACGCCGACGGGAAGGTAGGCCAGCGGGTCGTGGGCCGACGTCTGGTCGGTCACGATGTCGACGGGGGCGCCCTCGGCGAGCATCCGCGGGAGCAGTTCGGCGGCGTTGCCGAGCAGGCCGATCGACAGCGGACGGCGGGCGTCGCGCGCCTCGACGGCGAGCTGGAGGGCGTGCTCCAGAGAGTCGGCCTTCACGTCGAGGTAACGGTGCTCGATGCGGCGCTCGATGGCCCGCGGGTCGACGTCGATACAGATCGCGACGCCGTCGTTCATCGTCACGGCGAGCGGCTGGGCGCCACCCATGCCACCGAGACCGGCGGTCAGGGTGATCGTCCCCGCGAGCGTGCCGTTGAACTTCTTCGCGGCGACGGCGGAGAACGTCTCGTACGTGCCCTGGAGGATGCCCTGCGTGCCGATGTAGATCCACGAACCGGCGGTCATCTGCCCGTACATGGTCAGGCCGAGGGCCTCAAGGCGCCGGAACTCCTCCCAGTTCGCCCAGTCACCGACCAGGTTGGAGTTGGCGATGAGGACGCGCGGGGCCCACTCGTGGGTCTGCATGACGCCGACGGGGCGGCCGGACTGGACGAGCATCGTCTCGTCCTGCTTCAGGGTCCGCAGGGTGCGCACCATGGCGTCGAAGGAGCGCCAGTCACGGGCGGCCTTGCCCGTGCCGCCGTAGACGACGAGCTTGTCGGGGTGCTCGGCGACCTCGGGGTCGAGGTTGTTCTGCAGCATCCGCAGGGCGGCTTCCTGCTGCCATCCCAGGGCACTCAGTTCCGTACCGCGCGGCGCTCGTACGGGGCGGGGTCCTGACATGGTCTGCCTCCTAAGCGGACTGTTGCCGTAGATATTCACATCCTGACTTCTTGAATAGAGCTAGTCAATAGCCGCATAGCCAAGCGCGGCCACGCCGTGGATGTTTGGCTGGTACGTATGGGCGCAGACAGGGGCAGGGCGGGGAATCCGGTGAGCAACGACATGCACGGAGCAGACGGCGCAATCGGGGCTGCGGACTCTTCGGACCATACGGGCGGCGATGCGTCCGGGGCAGCGGACTCCTCGGGCCGTACAGGCGGCGATGCGGACGGGGCAGCGGACTCCTCGGGCCGTACAGGCGATACGGACGCAGCGGCGGGCCCTTCAGGCCGAACCGGCGATACGGATGCAGCGGCGGGCCCTTCGGGCGGTACAGGCGATACGGACGGCGATCGCGTCCTGCGACGCGACGATGCCGTCCGGGCCGCCGTCGAGCAAGGTCTCCTCACGCCGGGGACCCCCATCGTCGCCCTCCTCGACGTCCCCGGCATCCGGGCCTCGGCCGCCGCCCTGCGCGCCGCCTTCGACGCGGTGACCGCTCCCGGCACGCCCGTGCTGCACGCGTTCGCGGTGAAGGCGACCCCGCTCGTGCCCGTGCTGCGGCTGCTGCGCGAACAGGGCATCGGCGCCGAGGTGGCGAGCCCCGGGGAGCTCGCCCTCGCCCGGGCGGCCGGAGTGGCACCGGCGCAGACGGTCCTCGACTCCCCCGCCAAGACACCCGCCGAGCTGAGGGAGGCACTGGCGCTGGGCATCGCCGTCAACGCGGACAACCCGCAGGAGCTGGACCGTATCGACGCCCTGGTACGGTCCGCGGCGACCCGATCTCCCCTCGGAATCCGGGTGAACCCGCAGGTCGGCGGGGGTTCCATCGAGGCGCTGTCGACGGCCACGGCGACCTCCAAGTTCGGGGTCGCGCTGCGGGACGAGGGGGCGCGGGAGTGGATCGTGCGGGCGTACGCCGACCGCCCCTGGCTGACCCGGCTGCACGCGCACACCGGGTCGCAGGGCATCCCGCTGTCGCTGATGGCGCAGGGCGTGGCGGAGACGTACGCACTGGCCGAGGAGATCAACCAGTACCTCGGGCGGCGGCAGATCGACACGATCGACATCGGCGGCGGGCTGCCGGTCAACTTCGGTTCCGACGCCACCGCCCCGACGTACGCGCAGTACGCGCGGCTGCTCGCCGGGGTGGTGCCGGGGCTGTTCGACGGGCGGTACGGGCTGGTCACCGAGTTCGGGCGGTCCCTCCTCGCCAAACACGGGACCGTGATCGCGCGGGTCGAGTACACGAAGTCCGCCGGGGGCCGGGCGGTCGCGGTCACACACGCGGGCGTGCAGATCGCCGCCCGCACGGTGTATGCGCCCGCGTCCTGGCCGCTGCGGATCGCGGCGTACGACGCGAAGGGGCGCCCCAAGGCCGGCCCGGACGTCGTCCAGGACATCGCAGGCCCCGCCTGCTTCGCGGGGGACCTCCTCGCCGAAGGGCGCGCGCTGCCGCTGCTCGAACAGGGCGACTACGCGGCCGCGTTGGACACGGGCGCGTACTACTTCGCCCACCACTACGCGTACAACTCCCTCGCCCGGCCGGGCATCTACGGCTTCGCGCCGGACGGCCGGGGCGGCGTCCGCTTCGCCGTCGCACGCAGGCCGCAGACCCTCGACGAGATCGTCGCGGAGTCGGGCGGGGCGCGAGCTTCGGCGCTCACGGGGCTCTGAGCAAGGCGGCTGAAGTCCCCTGCGGTTCAGCAGTGCCCTGAGGGGCGCGGGGAACTGCGCGACCAGCCACAATGCCGCCGCAGACGATCGACGGCACATCCCGGCACATCTGGTGGAGCACCTGGCGCGCCCCGTTTGAGTGCGGCGTGGTGCAGCCACCGGCGCACGGTGGATGCGGAGTTGGTGTCGGTGATCCCGCGCGCGGTCAGCTCGGCGGCCAGCTCCGGGCATGACCAGCGCGACAGCGGCGGGCCGGTCGTGGCGGGCAGCTGGCAGGCCAGTGCCTTTGCCTCGGCGACCTGCACGGGAGCGAACCGGACGGGACGCGCCATCTGCCTTTCGGTCTGACTGTCCCCGACGTGCTTGGGCGAGGCTGGCGCAGGGCGCTCGGCATTCACCTGATGAACGACGAAACCGTGGCCTTCGCCATGGCCCAGCAGGGCATGGGCCGCCAGAAAGTCACGTATTGGGCCTGCGGGCTGGGCATCTTGGTGTGCCGGCCCACCGGTGCCCTGCTGGGGTCAGCGGTGGGTTCGGTCATGCGGGACACGGATGCCTTCGGGTTCGACGCAATGTTCCCTGCCGTGATCTTTGCGCTACTCCTCCCAGCACTGCGGGATGCCGGAATCCGCCGTCCCGCCATCCTCGGCGCCGCACTTGCGGTGCTGAGCGTCCCGTTCCTACCTGCCGGGATCCCGGTGCTGGCCGCCCTGGCCGGGCTCGTGGTCTACAGGTGCTCGACGGACGCAACCACGGGTGCGACTACGAAGAAGGAGGCATCCTGATGCCGACCGCGACTCAGTTGCTCGCCGCGATGCTGGGACTCACAGCGGGGACTTTCCTGCTTCGGCTTTCCGGGCCGCTACTGAGGGCCAGGATCAACTTTCCGCAGCGCGCGGAGAAACTGCTGGAGGCGTCGGCCACCGTGCTCCTGAGGGCAATGGTGACCGTTACCGCACTGACCCAAGGGGCCGGCGCCGCCGGGGTTGCCCGCCCGGCCGGGGTGCCGCTCGGCGGACTACTGGCCTGGCGCAAGGCTCCCTTCCTGGTGGTCGTTCTCAGCGCCGCCGCCACGGCTGCCGTGCTCCGGCTGGTTGGCATTGAGTGAGGTGCGGCTGGTCAGGGCACGGCGTGCATCGCTCTCCCTACCGGGCCGATTGATCTGACGTGCGGAGACATCACGGTCTCAGGGACTGGCCGGGAGCCGCTGAAGGGGCGGCAAAAGGTGTTGCGGGGCAGGCACAGCGGCTGCATGATCCCCGGATGGACGACACGCCGAGCCGATTCCCGGCTTCTCTACCGGCCCTGCGTGCTGCGGCGCGCGAAGCGGGTTTCACCATGTCCTGCGAGGAGCGCACCGGCAGCTTGCTGGCCGTTCTTGCGGCTGCCCGTCCAGGTGGCCGCATCCTCGAACTCGGCACGGGTGCGGGCGAGGGCACCGCCTGGCTTCTCAGCGGGATGGACAGCGCTTCTCATCTGGTCACGATCGAACTCGATGAGACCGTGCAGAAAGTCGCCCGCGAGCAGCTGCGGTCCGACCCACGGGTGACCTTTGTGGCCGGAGACGGCGGCGAATGGCTGCAGAACTATGACGGGGAACCGTTCGACTTGGTGTTCGCGGACACCTGGCCCGGCAAGTTCACGCACCTGGAACAGGCCTTGCAACTCGTGGCCCTTGGCGGAACGTACCTGATCGACGACCTCGCCCCGCAGCCTGGCTGGCCAGAAGACCACGCCGCCGCGGTCAAGCGCCTCCTGACCGACCTGGAAGAACGAGAGGACTTTCACTCCGTCCGCATGGCCTGGGCGAGCGGGCTCCTTATGGCGGTGCGGTCAGCCCGGCCTTGAGAGCGTTCAAGAGCGCGAAGACCGTCAGGTGATCAGGCTGCCTCGCCCTGTTCACCACCGCGCTTCTGGCCCACCACCTCACCGTCGGCGGGTCTTTACCGCCAGCACCGCGCCGGGCTACTTGTCTGCGACGATGAGTCGCGCTCGTCGCCGGTGCCGCCACTCCCCGGTCGGTGCGTGGTGCAGGAACTCCTGGCGCATCCGCTCCATGAACTCCGGACCATGGCGGAGAGCCGTGGCTCGTAGTGCCCCGGCGGCAGCAGTGGTCATTGCCTCCCACAGCGCCGCCGCGTCGGTATGCGTCATCTCGAACGCCACAAGTTCGTCGCGGCGGATCGTCGCACCGGCCGCGGTCACTGCCGCTGCAAGGCTCTTCTCCCAACTCCTCTCCCTGACGGGGGCATGCCCGGCCAGCAAGAGATCCGCCAACCCCCACGGATCGGTGGCATCCGTCTCATAAGGCCAGAAGGCGACAGCCAGCCGACCGCCTGGTGTCAATGCCCGCACCCAGTCGGCGATGGCCTCGTCCGGGGCCGGCAACTGATGCAGGCCGAACACCGAGACGACCGCGGCGCACGCTGCCGACCAGGCAGGATCCAGCACCGCGGCATTCTGTACGACAGCCCGCGCCGCCGACCACGGGACCGCACGTTGCTCAGCACGGCTGATCATGCCGGGTGAGATGTCGATACCGACGATCTCGCGGCCCGCGAACCGGCCGGCCAGCAGCGGTAGTTCCGGGAAGGTACCGCAGCAGGGCACCAGGATCGGTCCGCCGGGCAACTCTGTGTCGGCTATCGCCTCGACGGTCGCCACTACCCACGGACGGAATCGCGGTACGAAATACTCCTCGTACCTGCCCGCCACCTCATCCCAGTTCCGCGCCAGTAGCGCCGCGTACTCGTCATCATCGGCCACACCTGATCTTCTACGACTGAGAGTCACCGCTCAAGCGGTACCTCATGGATTGGGACAGAGCCTGGTCTCAGTGGCCACCACCAGGCCGCCCGTCTCGGCCGCCGCCACCTGGGCCCTACGCGTCCTGCCCTTCGCCGCACATCACCGCGGTAAGCATCGCCGTCCGCTTGGGCTCCGGAGTCCGCTCCAACTTCGGCGCCTTGGTACCCAGCCCGTAGCGAGCCAACACGGAGAGCCGGTTCGGCGGGACCTTGTCCAGCTTCACCCGTCCCAGCTGGAACGCGGCGATGTCGTCGACCCGCTGGAGCGCGTTCTTCATCGCAGTGCCGGTGGTCCGCGTCGGCGGCCGACACGTCCGCTCCAGCTCCGAATACGGCTTGCCCTCCGGCGTCTTGAGCGTGGCCGCCAGATCGCCGGGCAAGGCTGGGTCCGCCCGCCGAGCCGCCTTGGCGAACCAGCGGCCCGGCCCAGCCAGGGCCGGCCGTCAGTGGCGCCGCGCTCCGCCGGGCGCGGCGTCCCCGGCCGCCACACCGGTGGCCCGGCAGGCCTTGACCGGCTTGCCCGCGGGGCCGCCCGCACCCCTGCCCAGCCAGTCGACGCGCACCCAGATCAGCTCCTGCCCGGCGCGTTCGCGGCGCCCGAGCCAGCCGGCCTTCAGCCACAGGCCGACGCCCACGCCGGCGAGCAGCATGCCGCCCGCGGCGGGCACCGCGAACGAGCTGCCCAGCGCGGCCACGAAGGCGAGCAGCAGCCACCAGCGGTGCCCCCGGCGCCAGTTCCGTACGGTCACCGCGCGGTCCTGGAGCACATCGTGCTTGCTGGCGCGGGCGGCGGAGCGGGCCAGTTCGGCGTACCGCTTCCTGCGCCGGTACGCCACCACGACGGCCGCGACGATGAACAGCACCGCCCCGGCCATGACCCCGATCCGGCGGCCGGTGATCCCCGGCAACACCACGCCGATACCCGCCGCGAACACCCCGCACCACCACAGCGGTGCGGCGCCCGCTCTCACGACGACAGCCACTCGGGCCAGTCCCTGCCCTCCGCGCCCCACGTTCCGCCTCCTTGTGCGTCCCAGTTCTCCGGGCGAGCACGCTAGCGAGCGAAGGTGAGACGAACCTGAGAAGTACGGCGGCTCAACCAAACCGTGACTACTCCAGGCCCACTCCGTCCAATCCGATCTACTCCACGAAGAGTCCCCGGGCGGCCGCCCGCGCGTCGAACTCCTCAAGGCGCGCCTGCGCGTCCGGCAGGTCGTCGCACATCGCCTCCAGCAGGACGCGGCCGAGCAGCATCGGGGCGCAGGCCGTGTCGAAGGCGAGACCGGTACCGACGGCGGCCGGAAGCAGCAGGTCCGACACCTTCGCCACCGGCGCGAACGCCGAGTCCGCGACCGTCACCACCGTCAGGCCGGCCGCCTTGGCGTACGCCAGCGAGTCCACCACCTCGCGCGGATGCCGGGGCAGCGCGAAGCAGAGCAGTGTCGTGGCCCCGGCGTGCACGGCCGCGTCGATGCGGTCGTGGAGCATCGTGCCGCCCTCGTGCAGCAGCCGTACGTCGGGGTGGACCTTGGCGGCGAAGTACGCGAAGCCGTACGCCTGGGAGGCGGCGGCGCGCAGACCGAGCACGGGCAGCGGTCTGCTCGCAGCGAGGAGCCGCCCGGCACGAGCCACCGGGCGCGGGTCCGCCAGCACCTCCGCCAGGTGCTTCAGGTTCTCGATCTCGGCCTCGACGGCCTGCTGGTACTCGTTGTACGAGGCGGAACCCGCGCTCTGCTCGGCGGGCGCGACCTCGCGCAGGTGCTTGCGCAGCGCCGGGTAGCCGTCGAAGCCGAGCGCGACCGCGAAGCGGGTGACGGACGGCTGGCTGACCCCGGCGAGTTCGGCGAGCTCGACGCTCGACAGGAACGGCACGTCGGCGGCGCGCCGCACCATGCTGTGCGCGATCCGCCGCTGGGTCGGCGTCAGCCGGTGTCCCTCGAAGAGCGCCTGAAGCCGCGCGGCGGGACCGTCCGTCGTCATACCGATACTCCCGTCAACACCCGTGATCCCATCGGCACTTGCGTCCGCACCCGCGTCGGTACCTGCGTCGGCACCCGCGTCGGCACCTGCGTCCACACCGCTCATGACGCGCTCCCCCTCCAGATGTCCGTGAACCGGTCGAGCAGTGCGGCCGCCGCGCCCACGTCGTCGGTGAGCGGCCGGTCGGCGTGTTCCGGGTCGAGCACCGACTCGGCGAGCTCCAGCGCCCGCCCGGCCGGCAGCTCCGGATCCGGCCTCAGCTGGCGCTGGCGCAACGCCCGTACGGCGGCGACGAGTTCGCAGCCGACGACGAGACGGTACGCACCGCACGCCCGCAGGGTCTGCCGTGCGGCGAGCGAGGCGAAGCTGGCCTGTTCCTCGACGCCCCGGGAGAGTACAGCGTGGCCGAGCGAGGCGGGCGCGGAGAAGGCCCGCAGGTCACCGAGGGCGGCCGCGGCGGCGTACTCCAGGATCATCACGCCGGAGGACGCGGGTTCGCTGTCGGCGAGGAAGGGGCGCAGGCGGGTGTAGGCGGGTTCGTTCAGGGTGGAGAGCCGGGAGGTCGACAGGCGGGCCACCTGTGTGACGGCCAGCCTGAAGTGGTCGAGGGCGAGGGCGAGTTGGGCCTGATAGAAGCCGCCGTGGTGGTAGGCGGCCATGTCCTCGGGGGAGATCAGGGGGTTCTCGGCGGCGGCGTTGATCTCGACGGTGAGGACGCCCTCCAGTGCGTCCGCCGCGTCCTGCGCGGGCCCGTGGATCTGCGGCACGCAGCGGAAGCCGTACGGGTCCTGGATCCGCCCGAGCGGTGGCACCGGCCGGTCCGCCGCACCGATCAACTCCCGCATCCGCCGCGCCACTTCGACCGACCCGCGGTGCGGCCGCGCCGCGTGCACGGGCGCCGCGTACGCCTCGTGCGAGCCGTCCACCGCGATCAGCGAGAGCGCGGCGACAACCTGCGTCGCCCCGATCAGCCCACGCAACTCGTCCAGGGCCAGGGCGGACTGCCCGAGGGTGAGCGCGTTACTGCTGATGAGCGCGAGGGCGTCGTTGTTGTCGAGGGGCTGGGGCTCGGGGCCCACCCCCTCAGCAGGGCGCCCCCCTGAGGACCGTCTCTTTGAAGACCGTCCCTCTGACCGTCCCTCTGAAGACCGCCCGTCGGGGCGCCGCCCCTCGGGTGACCATCCGGCACCCACCTCAGGAGACCGTCCGACACCCACCCCGGAGGACCGCCAAGGATGCTCCCCCGCCAGCGCCAGCCCCACCTGCGCCAGCGCCGCGATATCCCCCGTACCCACGGATCCGAACTCGTTCACCACCGGGTACACCCCGGTCTCCAGTGCCTCGCACAGGGCCGTGACGACGGTGGGCCGGAGCCCCGCCCCGCCCGCGAGAAGCTGATTGGCGCGTACGGCGAGCATCGCGCGGACCTGCCGGGCGGGCAGCTCCTCGCCGATCGCCCCGGCGTGGCTGCGCAGGAGACGCAGACCGTGCCCCGCGGCGGACGCCGTCGGCACATCCTCGTTCCGGTTGGCGCCCACGCCGGTGGACCGCCCGTACACGCGCCCGCTCGCGGCGATCTGCCGGGCCGCGTCCCAGGATTCCTCGACGCGCTTCATCGCCTCGGTGCCGGGAACCGGCCGCGCGGCCCCGTCGGCGAGCCGGACGATGTCGGCAACACCCGTGCTACAGCCGTCCAGCACCACGAGACCGGGGTTCACCCCACTCGGCACGTCCACATTCCGAGACGACATAGAGCGCAAACTCCCTCACTCCGAACACTGGATCTCGCCTGACGGCCATAAGTAGCCGACGATCAACGCCGGACCGTTGACCTTTGGCAACCTATTCAGGCATAGAGAACTCTGCATGACGATATGCAGACCGAGCAAGGGGCACCGCATCATCACGCCGCACAATCCAGTTCGACTCGGTCAACAAGCGCTTCCCGAATGGCACCACAGCAGTCCACGCGCCCTCCCCGCGGATACCGGAAGGCGGCGTGACCGTACTCGCCGGATCCTCCGGTCAGGGACAGGACGACGACCCTCCGGCCCCCGGCACGGGCCGGCCGCATAGCCGGAGCCCGATGCGGCGACGGGGCGCAGCTCCCTGCGAACAGGGGGGCTAACCCCAGTGTCACGGGGCCGTCGGCTCCCTAACGTGGACACCATGACCGGTATGGAAACCCACGGCGACGCCGAACTGAAGAAGGAACTCGACGCCACCTTGCACGCACGCAAGGAACTGGGCGAAGAGTACGAGTCCGCCTTGGTCGACTCGTTCCTGGAGAAGGTCGAACAGCGCTTTGACAGCGTGGTCGACCGCCGGGTGCGCCGCCAGCTCGCGGAAACGCAGATGGTGGTGGCCCGCGGAGAGCGCACACCCCAGTCCAGTGACTCCTTCGGCGAGCGCTTCGGCTTCGGGATCGTCTCTCTCGTCCTCGCCATCCCCCTGTCCGGGATCGGCGGCGGCGTCGCGGAGCTGCCCGGCCTCCTGGTCGCCTGGGGCGGCATCGTGGGGGTCAACATCGTCCAGGCCGCGCGTCTCCACCCGAACTTCTTCAGCAGGCGCCGCAAGTCCTCCCAGAACAGCGACTGGGAGACCTGAACCGCCTGTGAGGCAACGACGGCAGCAGCCATCAATTGAGGAACCACGACGGCGAGCAACCAGGTCCGCGAGAGCGGCGCCGGTTTAGGCGCAAAAAAGGGCCCGGCACCTGAGTCAACAGGTGCCGGGCCCTTCGAAGCTTGCGCGGGGACCGCCGCACCCCCGATACCGGGGGGCGGGACGACGGCGGTCCCCGCGAGGGACGCGAGCCGGGTCAGGGCCGGGCTACGCGTCCGTGGCGTCCATGGAGGTCCGGGAGCCGCTCCGGAGGTCCTTGACGCCGTTTTGGTGTCGGCCGGGGCGGGGAGCCGCTCCCGCCCTTGCCGACATCCACCAATGTGCCGGATCCGTGTTAAGCCGGTGCTGCGCGGACGTGACGCGCTCGTACCACTTCCGCGAAGTTCCCTCCCGAAAGCGCCGCTCAGAAGCATTCGCCCAGGTCGGCCCGGATGCCGCCCCGGTCTGTCACTGCTTCGACCCGCCCTTGGCGAGGAAGGACAGCAGGTCCTGGCGGCTGACGACCCCGGTGGGCTTGCCCTCGACGAGGACGATCGCGGCGTCGGCGACGCCGAGCACGGACATCAGGTCGCCGACCGGCTCACCGGAACCGACCTGCGGCAGCGGCGCCGACATGTGCTTCTCCAGCGGGTCCTCCAGGGAGGCCCGCTTGGTGAACAGCGCGTCGAGCAGCTCCCGTTCGACGACGGACCCGATGACCTCGGCGGCCATCACGTCCGGGTGCCCGGCGCCCGGCTTGACGATCGGCATCTGCGAGACGCCGTACTCGCGGAGCACCTCGATCGCCTCGCCGACGGTCTCCTCCGGATGCATGTGGATGAGCGTCGGGATGCGGCCGTGCTCCTTGTCGTTGAGGACGTCGGCGACGCGCGCGTTCGGCCCGGTGTCCTCCAGGAACCCGTAGTCGGCCATCCACTCGTCGTTGAAGATCTTGCTGAGGTAGCCGCGCCCGCTGTCCGGCAGCAGCACGACCACGACGTCGTCGGGCCCGAGCCGCTCGGCCACCCGCAGCGCGGCGACGACGGCCATGCCGCAGGAACCGCCGACGAGCAGCCCCTCTTCCTTGGCGAGCCGGCGCGTCATCTGGAAGGAGTCCTTGTCGGACACGGCGACGATCTCGTCGGCGACGGACCGGTCGTACGCGGTGGGCCAGAAGTCCTCGCCCACGCCCTCGACCAGATACGGCCGCCCGGAGCCGCCGGAGTACACGGACCCCTCGGGGTCGGCGCCCACGACCTGCACCCTGCCGTCACTGGCGTCCTTCAGGTACCGCCCGGTCCCGGAGATGGTGCCGCCGGTGCCCACGCCCGTCACGAAATGGGTGATCCTCCCCTCCGTCTGCTCCCACAGCTCGGGGCCGGTGGAGTGATAGTGCGAGAGGGGATTGTTGGGGTTGGAGTACTGGTCGGGCTTCCACGCGCCGGGCGTCTCACGCACGAGCCGGTCGGAGACGTTGTAGTACGAGTCCGGGTGCTCGGGGTCGACGGCGGTGGGGCAGACGACGACCTCGGCCCCGTACGCCCGGAGCACATTGATCTTGTCGGTGCTCACCTTGTCGGGGCACACGAAGATGCACTTGTACCCCTTCGTCTGCGCCACGATGGCGAGCCCGACTCCGGTGTTTCCGCTGGTCGGCTCGACGATCGTGCCCCCCGGCCGGAGGGCTCCGCTCTCTTCCGCGGCCTCGATCATGCGCAGGGCGATGCGGTCCTTCACGGACCCGCCGGGGTTGAAGTACTCAACCTTCGCGAGGACGGTCGCCTGGATGCCCGCGGTCACGTTGTTGAGCCTCACCAGCGGGGTGTTGCCGACGAGGCTGATCATCGAGTCGTGGAATTGCACCGTTGTCTCCGGAGCTGTGTTTCAAAAGGGATGGTCCCGTCAGCGTAAGGCGTCGGATGACCGTTCACGCACCGTTGAGATTGGAGAACGGCCTTCACGGGGCAAGCACTGGATGTACGGCTATGAGGAGGTGACGGCGACGCATGGCGGGTATGTCGAGGGCGAGGGTGGCCCGGCGGATCGCGGCGGGCGCTGCGTACGGCGGTGGCGGGATCGGTTTGGTGGGCGCGGCCGCGGTCGGCGTGCTGCTGGCCGAGGTACAGATGGCGAAACGAGTGGTGGGCAACGGACACACACCGCACGCGCCGCGCGGTGAGGGCCTGTACGGGTACGGATACGCCGGGCAGGACGGTCCGCCGCTGCGGCTGACCATGCTCGGGGACTCCACGGCCGCAGGGCAGGGTGTGCACCGGGCCCGGCAGACGCCGGGGGCGCTCATCGCGTCCGGGCTCGCGGCGGTGGCCGAGCGTCCGGTGGAGCTACGGAACGTGGCGCTGCCCGGGGCCCAGTCCGACGACCTGGACCGCCAGGTAGCGCTGACCCTCGCGGACACCTCACGGGTACCCGATATCTGCGTCATCATGATTGGCGCGAACGATGTGACGCATCGGATGCCGCCGACGCGTTCCGTGCGTCATCTGTCCTCGGCGGTACGGCGGCTGCGCACGGCCGGTGCGGAGGTCGTCGTGGGGACCTGTCCCGACCTGGGCACGGTCGAGCAGGTCCAGCAGCCGCTGCGGTGGCTGGCGCGCCGGGCCTCGCGGCAGCTTGCCGCCGCGCAGACGATCGGTACGGTCGAGCAGGGCGGTCGTACGGTGTCGCTGGGCGACCTGCTGGGTCCCGAGTTCGCGGCGAATCCGCGCGAGCTGTTCGGCCCCGACAACTACCACCCCTCGGCCGAGGGGTACGCCACCGCCGCGATGGCGCTCCTCCCGACGGTCTGCGCCGCCCTCAGCCTCTGGCCTGCGGAGGAGGAGCGGCCGGACGCCTCCCGTCGTGAGGGCTTCCTGCCGGTCGCCCGCGCGGCGGCGGAGGCGGCCTCCGAGCCCGGCACCGAGGTGACGGCCGCGATGCCCACCGGCCCCCGCGGCCCCTGGGCCCTCCTCAAACGCCGCCGCCGACGCCGCGTCCCGGCGACCGACCCGACACCGGCACCTTCGGCGTGAGCAGGGGCGTTTTTTCGCCCCCTCCGCCCCAGACCCTGCTCCTCAAACGCCGGAGGGGCTGGAATTCTTCAGCCCGTCCGGCGTTTGAGGACGAGGCCGTCCAGGCCGAAAGCGGGGGCCTGGGGGCGGCAGCCCCCAGATACGGGACGGGTAGGGGCGGAGGAGGCGAAAGAAGCCGGCCGCACCCCCGATGCAGGGCGCCCCGCCAGTGAAAGGCGCCCCCGCCAGGAAAAAGCAAGCGCTTAGAAAAGTGCGGCCCGAGTCACACCCCCACCCCCGTGACCTACACCGTACGTACGAGTAACTTCGCAAGAAGCATGCCCAACCCCCGTACGCCAATGGAGCCGTCGATGCCCGAAGCCGTGATCGTCTCAGCCACCCGCTCCCCGATCGGCCGTGCCTTCAAGGGCTCCCTGAAGGAGGTGCGCCCCGACGACCTGACCGCCACGATCATCGAGGCCGCCCTCGCCAAGGTCCCCGAGCTGGACCCGAAGGACATCGACGACCTGATGCTCGGCTGCGGCCTCCCCGGCGGCGAGCAGGGCTACAACCTCGGCCGCATCGTCGCCGTACAGATGGGCATGGACCACCTCCCGGGCTGCACCATCACCCGCTACTGTTCGTCGTCGCTCCAGACCAGCCGCATGGCCCTGCACGCCATCAAGGCGGGCGAGGGCGACGTCTTCATCTCGGCGGGCGTCGAGATGGTGTCGCGCAGCATCAAGGGCTCGAGCGACGGCCTTCCCGACACCCAGAACCCCTTCTTCGCCGAGGCGCTGGCCCGTACCGCCGCCGTGGCCGCCAGCGAGGGCGCGAGCTGGCACGACCCCCGCGAGGACGGTCTCGTCCCGGACGCGTACATCGCGATGGGCCAGACCGCCGAGAACCTGGCCCGCCTCAAGGGCGTCACACGCCAGGACATGGACGAGTTCGGCGTCCGCTCGCAGAACCTCGCCGAGGAAGCCATCAAGAACGGCTTCTGGGAGCGGGAGATCACTCCGGTCACGACGCCGGACGGCACGGTCGTCTCCAAGGACGACGGCCCCCGTGCGGGTGTGACGCTGGAGGGCGTCCAGGGGCTGAAGCCGGTCTTCCGCCCCGACGGGCTCGTCACGGCCGGCAACTGCTGCCCCCTGAACGACGGCGCCGCCGCCCTCGTGATCATGTCCGACACCAAGGCCCGCGAGCTCGGCCTGACCCCGCTCGCCCGCATCGTCTCGACCGGCGTCACCGGCCTCTCCCCCGAGATCATGGGCCTCGGCCCGGTCGAGGCGTCGAAGCAGGCTCTGAAGCGCGCCGGCCTCACCGTCGACGACATCGACCTGTTCGAGATCAACGAGGCGTTCGCCGCCCAGGTGATCCCGAGCTACCGCGACCTGAACATCCCGCTGGACAAGCTGAACGTGAACGGCGGCGCCATCGCCGTCGGCCACCCCTTCGGCATGACCGGCGCCCGCATCACCGGCACGCTCATCAACAGCCTCCAGTTCCACGACAAGCAGTTCGGCCTGGAGACGATGTGCGTCGGCGGCGGCCAGGGCATGGCGATGGTCATCGAGCGCCTCAGCTAGGGCGGCTCAGTACCGTCCCTGTCACGGGAGTTGAACCCAGCGTGACCGAATCGGCCCGGATCCCTGTACCCGCAGGGACTCTGGGCCGATTTGTGATCCAATCCCCCCCAAGATGTGACCTATCTCCCTCCGGAGAGCGATTTACGCAGGTCAGAGCCGTTGCGCGACTAAACACCAGGCCCAAAGTCCTGTCCCTTTCGTGACGTTACGCACTGACAGCGGGATAGTCCGCCCTTCAAGCTGATGTAGGAAGTCGGGGGTCGACTTTGAACCGGGAGTACGTCAGTGAGCGCCATGCCGATTGCTTTGCTGCTCACCACGGCCGCCACCGCGGTCGTGGGCGTCGCCGTTCTGCGCACCCTTCAGGGACTGCGCCGGCAGGTCACGGCCCTGCACACCGAACTCGCCGCGAACCGCGCCACGGCCGCGAGAGGCCTCGTGCCCGCCGCCCGCGCGGCCGCGGACACGGACGAGATACGCGCTGCCGTGACCGAGGCGCTCGCCGAGGAGCGGGAGCGGGAGCTTGCCGAGGCGCGGGCGTTCTGGGCCGCCCAGGAGGCGCGTGACGCCTCCGATCTGCCCTCGCTGCTCGGCCTGCCCGACGGCGAACCGTTCCTGCCGCGCCACTCGGACTTCGTCGGCCTCGAGTACCTGGAGCCGGTGCCCGAGCCGGGCCCGGACGCCGACGACTTCGCCGGGGACTCCCCCGAACTCGCCGCGGCCCGCCGCCGCCACCCCTCCCACCCGGACTTCATCCCGGTGCAGTCACCCGTCGTGAACGACCATGAGCGCACGGTGGCCTGCCTGGAGGAACTCGCCGAGTCCGGCACGGCACTGGCCGACGTCCGCCCCGGCCCGCTCGGCACCCTCGACGTCTACGTCTTCGCCGACGGTACGACCCTGTGCATGACCCCGGGCCACCGCGAGACCGCGGAGCAACTGGCCGCGGCCCTCCACGCGGGCGCCACCCCGGTCCTCCTCGGCGGCTCCGGCGTCTCGGGCGCGTACGCACTGACATTCGCGTGCGGCGACGAGAACATCTACATCCTGGCGGACCGCGTCATAGCGTCCCTGTAGGAGCCGCGAGCCGTACAAGGCAAGGGTGACGAGCCGTACGAAGCACGAGCCGCGAGCCGTACGACGTAGCGGCCACGAGCCGTACGAAGTCTCCTCCGCGCCGGAGTCGATCAGACTCCGGCGCGTTTCTGCGCCGCCGCCACAAGCCCCACCGCTTCCGCGAGCTCCCGCTCGTCTTTCAGTACGAGCGCCAAATCATGCGCGGCGACCATGATTTGGTCGGCGGCGGCGAACATCCCCGCGTCCGGCATCTCTCGGGGCTCCCCGGACGGGTCCTCCACACGCTGGGCCCACCGTGCCAACTCCCTGGCCAGGCCCAGTGCCTCGGCGGCGGCCCCGCGCTGCAGCCGGCTCTGCGGCGCGGCCCGCAGCCGGTCGGCGAAATGGTCCACGGCACGGGTCAGAGGCGTCGTATCAAGCACGCGGCGAGCGTACGCGCCGCAGCAGGACTGTTGCCAACGACCCAACCCTCAGGCACGGTGGCCTGAAGGACCGGCTTACATCCCCATTGCGTCCGGAGGCGCCGATGTCCCAAGTGTTCTCCCAGGAGACCCACCGCAACCTGCTCGCCCGCATCCCCCATTGCACCGGTCGTGAGATCTCCGACTGGCTGCGCACCGTCGACGAAGGCCCCGCGCTCTTCCGCTTCGAGGAAAAGGTCAGCTGGCTCCGCGCCGAGCACGACCTCGCATACGGCCATGCCAAGGCGATCATCCACGAGTACGACCTGAGGAGGGCCGCGCGCAAACTGCTCTGAGCGCGCACCACCGAGACGGCAGGCATCCGCATGACAAAGGGCCCGCGAACCGGTGGGTTCGCGGGCCCTTGAGTCACTGACGACCGGCGCTGCTACCGGTCGGCCCGACTAGTCGTCACCGCTGAAGATGGCGACCAGCCGCAGCATCTCGACGTAGATCCACACAAGGGTCATGGTCAGGCCGAACGCGGCCAGCCAGGCCTCCTCGCGCGGCGCACCGTACGCGATGCCGTCCTCGATCTGCTTGAAGTCGAGGGTGAGGAAGAACGCGCCGAGGATGATCGCGATGATGCCGACGATCGCGCCCAGCGGGCCCATGCTGCGCAGTCCGCCGTCCTCGACCCCGCCGAAGGCGACGAGCAGCAGGTTGACCGCCATGACCAGGATGAAGGCGATGGCGATGGCCATACCGATGCGCGCGTACCGCGCGGTCACACGGATCCAGCCCGCCCTGTAGACCAGCAGGGTCGCGCCGGACACCGCCATGGTGCCGAGCACCGCCTGGAAGGGCGCGCCCGACCACTGGCTGTTGTACATCTCGCTGATGACCCCGAGGAAGACGCCCTCGAAGGCGGCGTAACCGAGGATCAGTGCGGGCGAGGCCTTGCGCTTGAAGGTCTGCACCATCGCCAGGACGAAGGCGATGAGGGCGGAGCCGATGGCGAGCCCGAAGCTGGTGCTGGTGACCGGCAGCAGGGCCCAGGCCAGGATGGCGCCGACGGCGACGGTGCCGAGCGTCATGCCCGAGCGCATCACGACGTCGTCCATCGTCATACGGCCGGTGGTGACCGGAGCCTGCGGCGGAGCGCCGTGCTGGAGGTCCTGCTGTGCGTAAGGGTTCTGCGCGTACGGATTGCCGCCGCCCTGCTGGGCGTACGGGTTGGCCTGCGTGCCGACAGCGGGTCCCCCGGCCTGCGGCGCCGCGTTGAATCCCGCGTAGCCGTTGTCGCGGCTGAAGCCCCGTCGCGAGAAGACCGGGTTGCTGCTCCTCATTTCACTCCTCCATGGCCACCGTGCGTGGCGTTGGCTCAAGAGTAATAGGTAGGCAAAGGGAAGAGCCTAGTGCTTGGGGAGGATCTTTCCCTTGCCGTGACGCGCAACACGCTACGTGCTGGCCTCATTCCCTGCGACGGAGCCCCCAATCCATGACCGACCCGGGACACGACCGAGACCGGCCGATGATCGGACCGAAGGATCCGGGTCAGTCCAGGGGGAACCCGGTGTACCCGTCCGCGAGGTCGGTCTCGGCCGCCCGCGAGCCGACGATCCGCTCAAGACGGGCGAGTTGGAGCCGGTCCTCGAAGGGGGTCGCGTCGGGGGCGCGGTGCAGCATGGTCGTCATGTCGTACGAGAACCGCTCGGCCTGCCAGACCCGGCGCAGGCAGGTCGCCGAGTAGGTGTCGAGCAGTTCGGCCGATCCGGTGTCCCGGCGCCGGACCAGGGCGCGGGCGAAGGTGACGACGTCGCCGACCGCGAGATTGAGTCCCTTGGCGCCGGTGGGCGGCACGATGTGCGCGGCGTCCCCGGCGAGGAAGAGCCGCCCGTGTCGCATCGGCTCGTGGACGTAGCTGCGCATCGGGGTGACGGACTTGGCGGTGATGGGCCCACGCCGGAGCTGCCACCCGTCCTCGGTCTCGAACCGCCGCTCCAGTTCGTCCCAGATCTCCTCGTCGCCCCATGCCTCGGCGTCCGTGCCCTCGGGCACCTGGAGGTAGAGGCGGGAGACGGTGGGCGAGCGCATGCTCAGCAGGGCGAAGCCGCGGTCGTGGCGGGCGTAGACGAGCTCGTCGTGCGAGGGCGGGACATCGGCGAGGATCCCGAGCCAGCCGAAGGGGTACGTCCGCTCGAAGACGCGCGAGAGATCGGCGGGCACGGCGTTCCGCGCGACCCCCCAGAATCCGTCACACCCGACCACGTAGTCACACTCGAGCACGTCCTCGCGCCCCTCGTGGGTGAACCGGATCCGCGGCCGGTCCCCCTCGACCCCCTCCACCTCGAGCGCCTCGGCCTCGAAGAGCAGCGGTCCACCCTCCTTCAGCTGGAGGGCGATGAGGTCCTTGCACACCTCGGTCTGCGCGTACACCATCACGGAGCTGCCCCCGGTGAGCCCGGGGAAGTCGACGCGATGCCGTCGGCCCTGGAACCGCAGCTCGATCCCGTCGTGCCGCAGCCCTTCCCGGTCCATCCGCTCCCCGGCCCCAGCGGCCCGCAGCACGTCGACGGTCCCCTGCTCCAGGATCCCGGCCCGCTGCCGATGCTCCACGTAGGCCCGGTCCCGGCTCTCCAGGACCACGGACTCGATCCCCGCGTTGTGCAGCAGCCGCGCCAGCAACAGCCCGGCCGGCCCGGCCCCGATGATCCCGACGGTGGTACGCATCGGCACGCCCCTTCGCGTTCCTCAGATCACTTGCGTTCGTCCAGTGAAATTTCCTTCACCATTTTCTTCTCCTGAGTCTCCGACTGCGTACGTCCTCTGTCAACAGACTCGAATTTCAACAGACCCGACCAAAGGTCAGGTGGGGGGAGGACTCCTCACCCCGTCGTGACCCGCGCCTGTGTCGCAAGTGCGGGAGGTGCCCGGAACCGGACTTGAACCGGTACGCCCGCGAGGGGCAGCGAGGTTTAAGCTCGCCGTGTCTGCATTCCACCATCCGGGCAGGCCATGGGCTCCGCATCGAGGTTTCCCGAGCCTATCGGGGCTCACCCCCCGAACTTCGGTCGGTCGGACCGAAGTTGTCTTATTTTATTGATGTCTGAGGGCCCATCAGCACCCGGTACGGACCATCCGCACATGCCAGATAGCCTTTCGGGTGACTTCCGGCGCCGCATACGGAATGACGGAATTTCACCGTCCGAACATCCGGCCCGCACAGCAGCTGTCACCGGCGCTCTCAGGGACGGTCCTCATCCCCAGGTATGACACGGGCGCTCGTGGTGCGACCGAAGTCGCCCCAGGAACCGGAACAGCGGGTGACTACACGGCCCGAAACAGCCGGGACGATGGACACACGTCCCCGGAAATCGTCGTCGTCGTCCCGACAGGAGCACCCTCCCGTGACCACCCCTCCCGTGACCGCCACTCGCACCGCCGACCGGGCCACCACGGTGGCCGCCCGTGCCACGGAACTGTCCAAGGTCTACGGACAGGGCGAGACCCAGGTGATCGCCCTCGACCAGGTCACCGTCGACTTCCGGCAGGCCGAGTTCACCGCGATCATGGGTCCCTCGGGGTCCGGCAAGTCCACGCTGATGCACTGCGTGGCCGGACTGGACTCGTTCTCCGCCGGCTCCGTGCGCATCGGCGAGACGGAGCTCGGCTCCCTCAAGGACAAGCAGCTCACCAAGTTGCGCCGGGACAAGATCGGCTTCATCTTCCAGGCGTTCAACCTGCTGCCGACCCTGACCGCCCTGGAGAACATCACCCTCCCGATGGACATCGCGGGCCGCAAGCCCGACAAGGAGTGGCTGAACACGGTCATCGAGATGATCGGCCTCGCCGACCGCCTGAGCCACCGACCCTCCCAGCTCTCCGGCGGCCAGCAGCAGCGCGTCGCCGTCGCCCGCGCGCTCGCCTCCCGGCCCGACATCATCTTCGGCGACGAGCCGACCGGAAACCTCGACTCCCGCGCCGGCGCGGAGGTACTCGGCTTCCTGCGCAACTCCGTACGGGAGTTGGGGCAGACCGTCGTCATGGTCACCCACGACCCGGTGGCCGCCGCGTACGCCGACCGCGTCATCTTCCTGGCCGACGGCCGGATCGTCGACGAGGTGCTCAAGCCGACCGCGGACGCCGTCCTCGACCGGATGAAGCAGTTCGACGCGAAGGGCCGCACGAGCTGACACTCGCCCCCCTGCCCGCCCATCCGGCCGCGCACCCGTCGCGCCGTCCCAAGGGCAAGGCCGCGCACCCGTCGCAACCCCCCAAAGACAGGGCCGCGCACCCGTCGCGCCGACCCGAAGACTTCCTACCTCCCTGGACTGAGACAACCCCATGTTCCGTACCGCCTTGCGCAACGTACTCGCGCACAAGGCCAGGCTCCTGATGACCGTGCTCGCCGTGATGCTCGGCGTGGCGTTCGTGTCCGGCACCCTGGTCTTCACCAACACCATCTCGGACGCCTACCAGAAGAGCTCGGCCAAGGGCTTCGACCAGATCGACGTCGTCATCGAGCCGGAGTACCAGGACGACACCGGCGACACGGTCGGCAAGGAGCAGAAGCTCACACAGGAGCTGCTCGACAAGACCGCCGCGGTCCCGGGTGCCGCCTCCGCCGTAGGCGTCGTCAACGGCTTCACCGCCATAGCCGACAAGGACGGCAAGCTCGTCGGCAGCGGCTTCCAGTCGCGGGGCGGGAACTACTGGGAGGACAAGGACCCCCGGTATCCGCTGACCGGCGGCAGCGCCCCGCGCGGCCCGAACGAGGTCGCGATCGACTCCGAGACCGCGAAGCGGGCCGGGTACAAGGTCGGCGACACCGTACGGCTGTCCGTCGACGGACCCGTCCTCACGCCCACCGTCACCGGCATCTTCACCACCGACGACGGCAATGTCGCGGCCGGCGGCAGCCTGGCCCTCTTCGACACGGCCACCGCGCAGAAGCTCTTCGACTCGGTCGGCAGCTACGGCGAGATCGATGTGAAGGCGGCGGCCGGCACCAGCCAGACCGCCCTGCGGAACCAGCTCGACAAGTTCGTACCGAAGGACATCGCCTCCACCACGACCGGCGAGAAGGCCGCCGCCGACCAGGCCGAGCGGATCTCCTCGGCGATGAGCGGCATGAAGACGGGCCTGCTGGTCTTCGCCGGCATCGCGCTGTTCGTCGGTACGTTCATCATCGCCAACACCTTCACCATGCTGGTCGCCCAGCGCACCAAGGAACTCGCGCTGCTGCGCGCCGTCGGTGCCTCCCGCAGGCAGGTCACCCGGTCCGTACTCGTCGAGGCGTTCTTCGTCGGCGCGGTCGCCGCGGTCTCGGGTCTGGTCGCGGGCATCGGCATCGGCGCCGGGATGCGCTCCCTGATCGGCACGCTCGGCGCACCCGTACCGGACGGCCCGCTGGTGATCTCGCCGGGCACCGTCGCCACGGCCCTGATCGTCGGCATCCTCATCACGATGCTCGCCGCCTGGCTGCCGGGCCGCCGCGCGGCGAAGATCCCGCCGGTCGCCGCGATGAGCAGCGTGCACGCGCAGGCGACCACGAAGTCCCTGGTCCTGCGGAACACGATCGGCGCCCTCTTCGCGGGGGCGGGCATCGCCGTCGTGCTGTACGCGACGACCATGAGCGGCTCGGACGGCCAGGCCCCGATGGGTCTCGGCGCGGTCCTGCTCATCCTCGGCGTCTTCATCCTCACGCCGCTGCTGTCCCGCCCGCTGATCGCGGCCGCCTCCCCGGCGCTCCGTATCTTCGGGGTCTCCGGCAAGCTCGCCCGCCAGAACTCGGTGCGCAACCCGCGCCGCACCGCCGCGACCGCCTCGGCGCTGATGATCGGTCTGACCCTGATCACCGGGATGACGGTGATGGCTGGCAGCCTGCAGAAGTCGATCGACAAGATGGCCAGCTCCGCGATCAAGGCGGACTACGTCGTCTCGATGGCGAACGGCCGGCCGCTCTCGCCGGACGTCGAGAAGACGCTCGCCGGCCTCGACGGGGTCACGGACACCAGCGCGCTGCGCAACTCGCCCTCGCGCATCGACCAGAAGTCCGAGTACCTGACGGGCGTCAACGGCGCGTCCATCGCCAAGCTCACCGAGCTCACCCTGGACGAGGGCTCGTTCACGGTCGGCGGGACCCAGGTCGTGGTCGACGACCGCACCGCCGAGTCGCACGGCTGGAAGGCCGGTTCGAAGTTCACCGTCTCCTACGAGGACGGCAGCAAGCAGCAGTTGACGGTGGCCGGCGTCTACGAGGGCAACGAGATGATCTCGGGCATCATGCTCGACAACTCGACGCTCACCCCGCACACCACGGACGCCTTCGACATGCAGGTCATGCTGAAGACGGCGAGCGGCGCGTCGGACGCCACGAAGAACAGGATCGAGAAGGCCCTCGGCGACAACCCGGCCATCCAGGTCCAGGACAAGAAGGACATCTCCGACGGCATCGCGAGCATCTTCACCCTGATGCTGAACATGCTCTACGGCCTGCTCGCGATGGCCGTCATCGTCGCCGTCCTCGGTGTCATCAACACCCTGGCCATGTCGGTCTTCGAGCGCTCGCAGGAGATCGGGATGCTCCGCGCGATCGGCCTCGACCGCAAGGGCATCAAGCGGATGGTCCGTCTGGAGTCCCTGGTCATCTCGCTCTTCGGCGGTGTACTGGGCATCGGCCTGGGCGTGTTCTTCGGCTGGGCCGCCGGTGAACTCCTCGGCAGCAGCATGCCGACGTACGAACTGGTCCTGCCCTGGGCCAGGATGGGCTTCTTCCTGCTCCTCGCGGCGGCGGTCGGCGTACTGGCCGCGCTGTGGCCGGCACGGCGGGCGGCCCGCCTGAACATGCTGTCGGCCATCAAGTCCGAGTAGCGGTACGCGAGATGGGGCCCCGTCCGGCGATCGGACGGGGCCCCTTTCTCGTACGGGATCAGGCTTTCTCGTATGGGATCCAGCCTTCCTGTACGGGGATCAGTTCCAGGTGCGCGCCCGCAGCGGCATCCCGGACGCCCCCGAAGCCTCCGGCGTCCTGACCGCCAGTACCTGGTTGACGCTGATGCGGTTGCGCTCGAAGGCGAGGGCGGAGGCGGCCATGTACAGCCGCCAGACGCGGGCCCGGCCGGGACTGGTGAGCCGCACGGCACGCCCCCACTGCGCTTCCAGGTTGGCGACCCAGCGGCGCAGGGTGAGGGCGTAGTGCTCGCGGATCGACTCGACGTCGCGGACCTCGAAGCCGGCCCGCTCCAACTGGGTCACCGTCGTCCCGACCGGCGCGAGTTCGCCGTCCGGGAAGACGTACGCGTCGATGAACTCGTCGACGTGGTACGCCGATTCGTCCCGGCGCGGCGGGCGCGCGATCTGGTGGTTGAGCAGCCGCCCGCCGGGCCGCAACAGCCGGTGCAGCACCTCGGCGTACTCCAAGTACCGTTCGGCGCCCACGTGTTCGGCCATGCCGATCGAGGAGATGGCGTCGAACGGCCCGTCCGCGACATCCCGGTAGTCCTGCACCCGGATCTCCACCCGGTCGGTCAGCCCCTCCTCCGCGACCCGCTTACGGGCGTACGCGGCCTGCTCCTGCGACAGGGTCACGCCGACCACGCTGACGCCGTACTCACGGGCGGCGTGGATGGCCATGGAACCCCAGCCGCAGCCGACGTCGAGGAGCCGCTGCCCCGCCTTCAGGTCCAGCTTGCGGGCGATGAGGTCGAGCTTGTCGCGCTGCGCGTCCTCAAGAGTGGCTTCCCCGGACTCCCAGTAGGCGCACGAGTAGACCATCGACGAGCCGAGGACTACCTCGTAGAAGTCGTTGCCCACGTCGTAGTGGTGGCTGATGGCCCGCCGGTCGCTGCGCTTGGTGTGCAGGTGACGGCGCCTGCGCACCTCCTCTCCGGGCGGGGCGGGCGGCAGCGGCCCGACCAGCCTCACCAGCCCGCGCAGAGCGGCACGTACCTCGGGGTCCCGCAGCGCCTCCGCCGAGCTCCTGGCGTCCTCTCCCCGCTCCCACACGAGCCCGGAGATCAGGCCGAGGGCGGTGTAGAGGTCGCCCTCCACGCCGAGGTCCCCGGCGACCCACGCCCGGGCGAGACCGAGTTCCCCCGGCTTCCACAGCAGCCGACGTACAGCCCGTCGATTCCGTACGACGAGTACGGGGGCGGCGGGCGGCCCTGCCTCCGAGCCGTCCCAGGCGCGGATACGCAGCGGGAGCGGGGCTCCCAGCAACTGTTCGACAAGGCTCTTGAGCCGCAGCGCGGCGTCCTGCATGGCGCACACCTCCGTGACGACACTCCCGAACGCTCCAACACCCACGTAAACACCAACATGCTCTTCGTGCAGTCCCTCTTCCGCGTTACGGCTTCGCAAAATAGGTGCAGAGACCATGCTTTCGACGTCGAAGGGGGCGGTGCTTTTATCGCCGGTACGGCGGGCGCGGAAACGCCGAAGGGGCCTCCCGCACCACGGATGGCGGGAGGCCCCTTCGGGGCGTTCGGCGTTCGGCGTTTGTCGTTCGGCGTTTGTCGTTCGGCGACCGGAGGTCAGGAGGCCTTGGCCTTCTCCTCGGTCTTGGCAGGTGCTGCCGCGGCCGCGGCAGCACGGGCGGGCGCCGGCTTGGCGGCCTCGTAGAACTCCTCGCGAGGAGTCTCCATGGCACCGAGCGAGACGACCTCGCGCTTGAGGAACATCGCGAGCGTCCAGTCCGCGAAGACGCGGATCTTACGGTTCCACGTCGGCATGGCGAGACCGTGGTAGCCGCGGTGCATGTACCAGGCGAGACGGCCCTTGACCTTGATCTTCACCTTGCCCATGACGATCATCGCAACGCCCTTGTGGAGGCCGAGCCCGGCCACCGCGCCCTTGTTGGCGTGCGCGTACTCCTTCTGCGGGAAGCCCCGCATACCGGAGATCACGTTGTCGCCGAGCACCTTCGCCTGCCGCAGCGCGTGCTGCGCGTTCGGCGGGCACCAGGCGTTCTCGACACCGGCCTTGCGGGAGGCCACGTCCGGCACCTGGGCGTTGTCGCCCGCGGCCCAGATGTAGTCCGTGCCCTGCACCTGAAGGGTGGTCTGGGTGTCCACGTGACCGCGCGGGCCGAGCGGCAGACCGAAGCGGGCCAGGACGGGGTTCGGCTTGACGCCGGCCGTCCAGACGATCGTGTGGGAGTCGACCTCGAGGCCGTTCTTGAGCACGACGTGGCCGTCGACGCAGGAGTCCATGGAGGTGGAGAGGTAGATCTCCACGCCCCGGCTCTCCAGGTGCTCCTTGCCGTACAGGCCGAGCTTCGGGCCCACCTCGGGAAGGATCTTGTCCGCCGCGTCGACGAGGACGAAGCGCATGTCCTCACGGGACACGCTGGTGTAGTACTTCGACGCGTCGCGGGCCATGTCCTCGACCTCGCCGATGGTCTCCGCACCCGCGAAGCCACCGCCGACGAAGACGAAGGTGAGCGCCTTGCGGCGGACCTCCTCGTCCGTGGTCGAGTCGGCCTTGTCGAGCTGCTCCAGGACGTGGTTGCGCAGGCCGATGGCCTCCTCGATGCCCTTCATACCGATGCCCTGCTCGGCGAGGCCGGGGATCGGGAAGGTGCGCGAGACCGCGCCCATCGCGATGACGAGGTAGTCGAAAGGCAGCTCGTACGCCTCACCCACGAGGGGGGCGATCGTCGCGACCTTGCGGTCCTGATCGATGGTGGTCACCCGACCGGTGAGGACCTCCGCCTTGGGCAGCACGCGTCGCAACGGGACGACGACATGCCGAGGGGAGATGCTGCCGGCGGCGGCTTCGGGGAGGAAGGGCTGGTAGGTCATGTACGACCGGGGGTCGACAACCGTGACGGTCGCCTCTCCGTAGCGCATCTTCTTGAGAATGCGCCGAGCTGCGTACAGGCCTACGTACCCACCGCCTACTACGAGGATCCTGGGACGCTCCGTGGTGCTCATGCCATCGAGTATCCACCTGCCCCAGGGGGGTCGCTCGTGAGCCCCTTCACAAGCAAGGTCCGACCCTCTGCTACACTGCGCCGCCCACGTGACCGAGGTCATGTCGCCACGGGGGAACCCGCGTCCGGTTCGGACCGTTGTCAACACCGCGTGAGCTGCCACTCCGTCACCGCGAGGGTCCCGCGAACGGGCCGGAGCAGCCCCCGTTTCACACGCCCGAAACACGCCCCGAACGCTCCCGTGAGCACCCTCCCCCGCCCGGTGAGCCGCCCCGAAGGGCCAGAGGAACGAAATCCTCGCCCAACAGGACCTTTTTCCTTGTGAAGAACTTCACGAACTTTTCCGGCGGCGTGTCGCCGAGGCGTTTTCCGGACCCCTCAAGTGCGCTCATACGTTGTTCGACCTGCTCAGGAGAGGCCGAGCACACGGCTACGCGACCGCCCACGCGACCCCGTCGGGCAGCGCGGGCGATGCGCTACTCGAGCTCTTCCGCCGCTTTCCACGCGATCCCGTCGAGAATGTCGTGCTCGCTGACCACGACCTCCGCCGCGCCGATCCGCTCCATGATCGCGAGCAGTACGAGGGCGCCGGCGGCGATGACGTCGACACGGCCCGGATGCATCGAGGGGATCGCGGCGCGTTCGGCGTGCGTCGAGGTCAGCAGCGACTCGGTGATCTCGCGGACCCGGTCGTAGGAGACCCGGGAGTGGTGGATGGCGGCCGAGTCGTACTCGGGAAGGTTCTGCGCGATCGCCGAGACCGTGGTGACCGAGCCTGCCAGCCCGACCAGCGTGCGCGCCTCACGCAGCGGCACGGTCCGCTCGGCGAGATCC
The DNA here is from genome assembly GCF_044744645.1 of Streptomyces sp. NPDC087263. NCBI lineage: Bacteria > Bacillati > Actinomycetota > Actinomycetes > Kitasatosporales > Streptomycetaceae > Streptomyces > Streptomyces sp. NPDC087263. The sequence continues at coordinate 399,967 of NZ_JBIUYT010000009.1, read as the reverse complement.
AGGGCCGCCTCGATGTCGGCACGGATCGCCTCGACCTCGGCGGCCGTCGGCGGGTCACTGACCTTGCCGTCGTGCACGAGGTGGCGCTCGGTCATCCGTACACAGCCGATGTCGACGGACGCGGCGGCACGCACCTGGTCGTCGCCCACGACGAACTCCGTGGACCCGCCGCCGATGTCCACGACCAGGTACGGCCTGGCGAGGTCGTCCCGGCCGGTCAGCTCCTTGGTCGCGCCGGTGAAGGAGAACTCCGCCTCCCGGTCACCGGTGACGACCTCGGGCTCCACGCCCAGGATGTCCAGCACCCCGCGCACGAACTCGTCCCGGTTCTCGGCGTCACGGGAAGCCGAGGTCGCCACGAACCGCACCCGCTCAGCGCCGTGCTCCTTGATGACCGCCGCGTACTCACGGCAGGCGGCGAAGGTCCGCTCCAGCGCCTCGGGGGCGAGCCGCCCGGTCCGGTCGACGCCCTGACCGAGCCGGACGATCGTCATACGCCGGTCCAGGTCGACGAGTTCCCCCGTCGCCGGGTCCGCGTCGGCGACGAGCAGGCGGATGGAGTTCGTACCGCAGTCGACGGCGGCGACACGGGTCACTTGGCGGCCTCCTCTTCGGCGAGGGAGGGGTGGGCTCCGGGCTGATGAGTGGTCTCGGGTGACGGGACCACGCAGGCCCCCTTGCGCCACCACTCCGGCAGCATCGCGATGGCCTCGTCGCCCAGCGGGTTCACGCCGGGCCCCGCCGCCAGCGAGTGGCCCACCAGCACATGCAGGCACTTCACCCGGTCCGGCATGCCGCCCGCACTGGGGAAGCCCTCCAGGACCTCGATGGAGTCACGCCGGGCGATGTAGTCCTCGTGAGCGGCGCGATACGCGGCGGCCAGCTCGGGATCGCTCGCCAGCCGGTCCGTCATCTCCTTCATGACCCCGTTGGCCTCCAAGGTGCCGATCGCGGAGGCGGCACGCGGGCACGTGAGGTAGTACGTCGTCGGGAACGGCGTCCCGTCGGGAAGTCGGGGTGCCGTCTCCACCACGTCCGGCTGACCGCAGGGACAGCGGTGCGCGATCGCGCGCAACCCGCGCGGCGGTCGCCCCAGCTGCTGCTTGAAGGCCTCGACATCCGCGTCGGTCGGCTCGGTGCGCGGGGTGGGCGGCGGTGGCGTTTCCATGCCGTGAGTCACATGTCTTTCTGGTCAGTCAGTCAAACGGTCAGTCAGTCAAACGGTCAAACGGCCGGTCTGCCGCTTCAGTCAGCCGATCGGTCGGGCGGTCCGCCGGTGAACTGGCCGATCGGCCGATCGGTTCGTTCAGCGGCCGTCGGCGTCGGCTCTGTCCACGCCGTCCCACACGTTCGCGTACCAGGGACGGTCGGCCGCCCCCTGGTCGACACGGGACTGCTTCGCCGCGTCCGGGTCGATCACGATGTAGCCGGTCTCCCCCGGCATCACATAGTGCAGCCGGTCCCGGATCTGCTGCTCCGCGTACGCGTCGTCCTGCCAGCGCGCCTTGAGGTCACGCAACTGCTCGACCCGCGCGCGGGCCTGCTCCCGCTCCCGCACCAGGTCGGAGACCTCGGCGCGCTGGGACACGTACTGCCTTATGGGGTACGCGAGGGCCACCACCAGCGAGCACAGGACAAGGGCGAGGAGCGCCGCCCGCCCGGTGAGCCGCGAGCGGCGGGCCTGCCGCTTGGTCTGGGAGCGGTAGACCCGGGCCGCCGTCTGCTCGCCGAGCAGCTTCAGCCTGGTCGCGGTGGAGAACCGGTCCCGGTCCTTCACGGCCATGAGTCCCGCCTCCCCGATACGTCCCTGCCAGCACGTGCGTACGTCCCCGCACACGGTACGGGACCGAGTACGGGGACGTACGTACGACGCTTCCTACGAGGCCCGGCTCAGCCCTTGAAGCGGGGGAACGCGCTGCGGCCGGCGTACACCGCGGCGTCGTCGAGGATCTCCTCGATGCGCAGCAGCTGGTTGTACTTGGCGACGCGGTCCGAGCGGGCCGGGGCGCCGGTCTTGATCTGACCGCAGTTCACCGCGACGGCGAGGTCGGCGATGGTGGTGTCCTCGGTCTCGCCGGAGCGGTGGGACATCATGCACTTGAAGCCGTTGCGCTGCGCCATCTCGACGGCGTCCAGGGTCTCGGTCAGCGAGCCGATCTGGTTGACCTTGACGAGCAGGGCGTTCGCGGAGCCCTCCTCGATGCCGCGGGCCAGCCGCTCCGGGTTGGTGACGAAGAGGTCGTCGCCGACGATCTGGACCTTGTCGCCCAGCTTGTCGGTGATGACCTTCCAGCCGGCCCAGTCGTCCTCGTACAGCGGGTCCTCGATGGAGACCAGCGGGTACGCGGCGACGAGCTCCTCGTAGTACTCGGTCATCTCGGCGGCCGAGCGGGACTTGCCCTCGAACTCGTACTTGCCGTCCTTGTAGAACTCGGACGCGGCGACGTCGAGCGCGAGCCCGATCTGCTCGCCGGGGATGTAACCGGCCTGCTTGATGGCCTCGATGATGAGGTCGAGCGCGGCGCGGTTGGACTCCAGGTTCGGGGCGAAGCCGCCCTCGTCGCCGAGGCCGGTGGACAGGCCCTTGGTCTTCAGCACCTTCTTGAGGGTGTGGTAGACCTCGGCGCCCCAGCGCAGCGCCTCGGAGAAGGACTCCGCGCCGATCGGGGCGATCATGAACTCCTGGATGTCCACGTTCGAGTCGGCGTGCGACCCACCGTTCAGGATGTTCATCATCGGAACGGGCAGCAGGTGCGCGTTCGGGCCGCCCAGGTAGCGGAAGAGGGGCAGGTCGCTGGCCTCGGAGGCGGCGTGCGCGACGGCGAGGGAGACGCCGAGAATGGCGTTGGCGCCGAGCGAGCCCTTGTTGTCGGTGGCGTCCAGGTCGAACATCGCCTGGTCGATCAGGCGCTGCTCGGTGGCGTCGTAACCGACGAGCTCCGGGCCGATCTGCTCGATGACGGCGAGGACGGCCTTCTCGACACCCTTGCCGCCGTAACGGTTGGGGTCACCGTCACGCAGCTCGATGGCCTCGAAGGCTCCGGTGGAGGCGCCGGACGGGACGGCGGCACGACCGGTGCTGCCGTCATCGAGGCCGACCTCGACCTCGACGGTGGGGTTCCCTCGCGAGTCGAGGATTTCCCGGGCTACGACGACGTCGATGGACGGCACGAGCATCTCCTTCAGAATGTGACGCGGGTACGCGGGACTGTGGCAGCCCCGCGTAGATGAGCCTAACCGGCTCCGAGGGATCGGCCAGCCGGTCTACCCCCTCTTGTGCAGAACTGAGAGCACATATTGTTCCCGAACGGAACAAAAAGGCGGGGAAGAGGGTGACGATGGCGGGACCGGTGCCGGAAATGAAAAGCCCCGCCCCGGTGCGTACGGGGGAACACGCACCGGAGCGGGGAGCCCGTGGGGGACGGGGGTGACCCACACGAGGCCTTCAGTATGGAGACCACGTATGGGAGCGGGCTGTGGTTCAACTGCGAGCTACCTGTCAGTCGCCGGCCGACCGCCGTCGGCCGACGACCCCGGCCGTCAGCTGAGGTGCAGCTGCTGACCCGGGTAGATGAAGTCCGCGTCGTCGATGATGTCCTTGTTCAGCTCGAACAGCTTCTGCCAGCCGCCCTTGACGTTCTTCGCCTCGGCGATCTCGCTGAGGGTGTCGTCCTTCTTCACCTTGTACTCGCCGTCACCCTTCTTGACCGTCTTACCGGTCGGGGTCTCGACGGTCTCCTTCTTGGCGGTCTCCCGCTCCGAGGAGCGCGAGGCACGCTGCTCGTCGGTCCCCGAGCTCGGTGCACTCGGCGTGCTCGGCGTGCTCGGCGTGCTCGGCTGCGAAGGGGTGGTGCTGCCGGCGTCGTTCGCGGCGTTCGACAGGCCCGTGCCGCAGGTCGGCCAGGCGCCCTTGCCCTGAGCGGCGAGAACCTTCTCGGCGACGGATATCTGCTGGGACTTGGAGGCCTGGTCGGCGGAGGAGGCGTACGAGCTGCCGCCGTACGCGGACCAGGTGGAGGAGGAGAACTGCAGGCCGCCGTAGTAGCCGTTGCCGGTGTTGATGGACCAGTTGCCACCGGACTCGCACTGGGCGACGGTGTCCCACTCGGAGGTGGTGGCGGCGGAGGCGGTGCCGGCCGCCATCAGCGGAGCGGCGACGGCGACGCCGGTCACTCCGGCGAGCGTGGCGATACGGGTGACCTTGGACGGGCGACGGTGCTTGCCCTTGCACGAACGCAGCATGAAGTGATCCCCTCACCGACGCCTACGAGGTGAGCTGTCGGGTTCGGGCGGGTGAGTGCCCGGTCGCGCACCCTTCGGTGCACGGCTTCACCCCAAGCCACTCCCGGTCAACTACCGGGCGCGGCGCTTACCTTGGGTCCCCCGCTCCTGCCTACGGCGCTTGACGCGACGACTGTTCCCGTACGGCCGCTGGCAGGATTCGGCGTTGCGACCGTCGGGGCTCACTGTGGCGAGCGGTCACGACCGTAGGCAGGCGATCGGCGGAATATCAAAGACGATCAGGGGGTCTGAGATCCATCTCTCATTCTCACCAAACTGGACATTCCATGGCGAACCATGACGCGAACTCCCGCTGCTTTTCACCCTATTCAGCACCAACTGCCAGGCTCTGACCGGGGAGGATGAGGTCCGCGTCGGCGCCGACCGTCTCCTTGTTCTCGTCGTACAGCTGGGTCCATCCGCCGTCGAGGCCAAGGGCGTCGGCGATGACCGAGAGGCTGTCGCCGGCCTGGACGACATAGGAGCCGTCGACGACGGTGCGGGCCGTGTCGGAGTCACGTGAGGCGTGCCGCCCAGAGGCGGCGTCGTCCGTACCGCCGTCGGTCGCACCCTCGGTGGCGGTGTCACCACGGTGACGCCCGGCGGTCGCCTCGTCCTCGGGCGCACTCGAAGAATCGTCGGCCTGGGCGGACTTGTCCGATTCATCACTGTTCGTGGCGCTTGGGTCGGCGCTCGCGCTCGCGCTCGCCTCCGGAGCGCCGGAGTTGGTGGAGCTTCCGGTGTCCTCGGTTGCGTCCGCGGAGGGCGAGGCGGACGGGGAGGCGGACGGGGAGGCGGACGGGGAGGGACTGGCCGATGCGGACGGGTCCGCGGAACCGGGCGTGGCCGACGGCGAGTCGGCCGCCACGCCCGTGTCGACCTCCACCGAGGCGGAGTCCTTGCTGAGCCCGGAGAGGGGTCCGCAGGTGGGCCAGGCGACAAGCCCCCGGCCGTCGAGGATCTTCTCGGCGACGGCTATCTGCTGCGAGCGGCTGGCCTGGTCGGCGCTCGGGGCGTACTCGAGGCCGCCGTAGTTCTCCCAGTCCCACTGGGTCACATGCAGCCCGCCGTAGTACCCGTCACCGGCGTTGTCGCTCCAGGCGGCACCCGTCTCGCACTCCGCGACGCGGTCCCAAGTAGTGGTGTCGGCCGCGCTCGCACTCGCGGCACCGAGCAACGGGATCGCGATCGCCGATCCGGTCACTCCTGCCGCAACAAGGAGAGCCGGGGCCTGACGGGGGCGACGATGGCGGCCGTTCCCGGAGAGCATGCGGAAGCCCTTTCATGTGACAGCAGGTGACTACAGCGACATACGGCGACGCCAGCCGACGTCTGCGACGCATGATCCGCGCTGTTCGTCGAACGTATCCGCACGCGAACGCTTGTCACAAGTCGATGCAGCGTAGATCACGTGAAGATCACAATGTTGATAGATCGTCAGCTTTCCGCAACCCCCGAACCGCCTCAGGCCCGCTCGGCGGACAACTGGAGCGGAGCCGTGAACTCCACTGGAACCGTACGCAATCCATGCATAATGAGCCCACCGCGTCGGTGCAAATCGGCGGAATCCCTTGCGAGTTGGAGGCCGGGAGGCGGGTGGTCCGGCCTCCCCGGCGCAGGGAGGCGGGGTACGCCGAATTCGGTGAGGTATGCAGGGCCACGGAGTGTCACGAAACGAGTCGGCCGCAGACCCGGCACTGGGTTTGGCTACTGCCGCGCCCACGTGCCCTCAGCGGCCACACTGCGGACCACGGACGCCGGGGCGGCAAGGCATGGGCGCACCAGTTGAAGGGAAATTGCACAATTCGGCGATCTCACCCGCGCAACACGGCGCCCGGTACCGTCAGCCCGTGAACGCCCCCCATAACAAACCCGAACTCTTCACCTGGGAGTTCGCCACCGACCCCTACCCTGCCTACGCGTGGCTCCGCGAGCATTCGCCCGTGCACCAAACCACGCTCCCCAGTGGGGTGGAGGCCTGGCTGATCACCCGGTACGCGGACGCCAAGGAGGCTCTCGCCGACCAGCGGCTCTCGAAGAATCCCGCCCACCATTCCGAAGACGCCCACGGCAAGAGCAAGACGGGCATCCCCGGCGAGCGCAGCGCCAACCTCATGACCCATCTGCTCAACATCGACCCGCCGGACCACACGCGGCTCCGCCGACTCGTCTCCAAGGCGTTCACACCCCGCCGGGTGGCCGAATTCGAGCCCAGAGTCCAAGAGTTGACCGACCAGCTCATCGATCAGTTTGCGCATACCGGAAGCGCCGACCTCATCCACGAGTTCGCCTTCCCCCTCCCCATCTACGCCATCTGCGACCTACTCGGCGTCCCCCGCGAGGACCAGGACGACTTCCGGGACTGGGCGGGGATGATGATCCGGCACGGCGGTGGGCCCAGGGGCGGTGTCGGGCGGTCCGTGAAGAAGATGCGCAGCTATCTCGCCGAGCTGATCCAGCGCAAGCGGGAGGCGCTCTCGGACACCCCCGGCCCCGGCGAAGACCTCATTTCCGGGCTCATCCGCGCCTCCGACCACGGCGAGCACCTCACCGAGAACGAAGCAGCAGCCATGTGTTTCGTCCTCCTGTTCGCAGGTTTCGAAACGACATTGAACCTGATCGGCAACGGCACGTACGCGCTGCTGCGCAATCCGACACAGCGAGCACTACTACAGAAGTCGATCGAGCACGGAGATCAGGAACTGCTCGACACAGGCATCGAAGAACTCCTTCGTTACGACGGCGCGGTCGAACTCGCCACTTGGCGCTACGCAACCGAGCCCCTCACGATCGGCGGACAGAGAATCGCTTCCGGTGACCCCGTGCTCGTGGTCCTCGCCGCTGCCGACCGTGACCCGGCTCGTTTCCACGAGCCGGACACACTCGACCTCTCCCGCCGGGACAACCAGCACCTCGGATACGGACATGGCATCCACTACTGCATCGGCGCACCGCTCGCCCGCCTCGAAGGCCGCACCGCGCTGGCCACCTTGCTGCGCCGTCTACCCGATCTTCAGCTTGCCGCCGACCCCGCGGACTTGCGCTGGCGTGGCGGCCTGATCATGCGCGGACTGCGGAACCTTCCTGTGGAGTTCACGTCTGCCTGACGCAGGCTGACCAGCCCGGCTCGGAACAGCGGAAGAGTACGGAAGCGGTACGCACGGGGGCAGGAGGCTTGGGCGAGCGCCCTCAGCCAACGGTACTCAGCGATCCCCTCTCGGTCTCTCACCCTCTTCACCCCGAGCTGTCCGGAAATCACCTGCTGTTTGACTTCGTGGCTCGGCAAGTCCCTACAGTCGCGAAGTGGACCCCGAAATACTCAGATCCAGCTTCGCGGTCGTCGAGAGACGGGCCGAGTTCGCGGTCAAGTACTTCTACTCGCATCTGTTCCGGCACAACCCGGACGTACGCGGGCTGTTTCCGCTGGACTTTCCGGAGGACATGGAGCGGCAGCGGGACCGGCTGTTCGCGGCGCTGACGTATGTGATGGAGCGGCTGGGGGATCCGGCACTGCCGGGATACCTGCGGGAGTTGGGGCGGGATCACCGGAAGTACCTGGCGGAGCCGGACCATTACGCCGCCGTGGGGGCCAGTCTGATCGCCGCGTTCACCTTCGTCGCCGGGTCGGCGTGGAACACAGAGGTCGAGAAGGCGTGGGCCGAGGCGTACGGGGCGATCGCCAATGTCATGCTCCAGGGCGCCTGGGAGTCGCAGCAGGACGGTGAACCGCCCTGGTGGGACGCCGAAGTCGTGGCCCGGACCCGGCACGGTGACGATCTCGCCGTACTGACCCTGCGGCCCGACCGGCGGCTGCGCTTCTCCCCCGGCCAGTACGTCAGCGTCAACACCCCGCATCTGCCGGGCATCTGGCGGCCGTACTCGCTGGGCAACGCGCCCCGCGCCGACCACACCGTCGACCTGCACATCAGCCGGGTCGAGGGCGGGGTGCTCTCCACCGCCCTGGTCCGGCAGACGCGGGAGGGGGACATCCTGCGGCTCGGCGCGCCCTGCGGCGGGATGACCCTGCGGCCACCCGTCGAGCGGCCGCTGACCTTCATCGCGGCCGGTACGGGGTGGGCGCCCGTCAAAGCGCTGCTTCAGCAACTCGACGCCACGCACGAGGCCCGGCTCTTCCTCGTCGCCCGGGACACCTCCTATCTGTACGACCGGTCCGCCGTCGAACGACTTCAGGCCCGACTTCCGCTGCTCTCCGTCACGTTCATCACCCCTGCGCCCGGCCGGCCCAAGGCGGAGGCGACCGAGCGGTTGCTGACCGCGCTGGGCAACCGCGCGGGCTGGGAGCGGCACGAGGTCTATCTGGCCGGTCCGCCCAGGCTCGTCGAGGAGATCGGCGACGAGCTTCCCGGGCTGGGCACTCCGGCCGAGCGGATCTTCCACGACGTCCTGGCGCCGACCGCCGAGGACCGCACCCGGCCGCTGGGCACGGCGGAATGGCTGCTCGACCGTCCCCAGCCGGCCTGGCACAACCCGTCGGGCCGCGCACCGAGCGCGTGAGCGCGTGCCCCCGTGCCCCGGCGCCGGGGGCGGACCTCACACCTCGGCGGGTGGCTCGGCTCCGGCGCCCCGCATCCCCGGCGGCTGGCTCAGACGCGGCCGACCGCACCCCGGCGGGTCACTCGACTCCCGCCCGCAACCCCCGCGAGTCGCCCCACTCCGCCCGCCCCCATCCCCGCCGGCTGCCCCGGCCCCGACCGACCGCACCCCGGCGGGTCACTCGGCACCGGCCCGCGCCCCGGCGGGTCACTCGGCACCGGCCCGCGCCCCGGCGGTTCACTCGACTCCGACCCCCAACCCGGCGGTTCACTCGACTCCGACCCCCAACCCGGCAGGTTGCTCGGCCCCGCCCCTCACCCCTCCCCGGGTCGCTCCGTCGCGCGGATTGCGTCGCGGTAGGCGCGGGCCGCCGTTCGCAGTGCTGTTTCCGGGTCCACACCCTCGGCCTCGGCGCGGGCGGCTATGGCCAGCAGCTCGTATCCGACGCCTTCTCCTCGGGGGAGTTCGACCTCAAGTCCTGCCGTGCGCACCCGGGATGCCAGCTTTGCCGCCAGGGCCAGGCCCGGCTGGCCCAGTGGGATCCCCTCTGTCACGGACGTCCGGCGCTTCTCCTCGGCCTTGGTGCGCAACCAGTGCTCCTTGACCTCCTCGGGGGTCGTGGCGGTCTCGTCGCCGAAGACGTGGGGGTGGCGGTGGATCAGCTTCGTGACGATGCCGCCGACGACGTCGTCGATGGAGAAGGGGTCGTCCTCGTCATCCGGACCGCCTTCCTCGGCGATCCGGGCGTGGAAGACGACCTGGAGCAGGACATCGCCGAGTTCCTCCCGCAGCTCGTCCCGGTCGCCCTCCTCGATCGCCTCGACGAGCTCGTACGCCTCCTCGATGCCGTACTTCGCCAGGCCCTCGTGGGTCTGCTGGGACGACCAGGGGCACTCGACCCGAATGCGGTCCATGACCTGGACGAGGTCGAGGAAGCGGGCGCCCGGCAGGTCGTACGAGGCGGGGAGCAGCTCCAGGTCCGGCATCTGTATGCGGCCGGAGCCCGCGAGCCGGGACAGCCCGTCGGTCAGCCGGGGCTCACCCTCACCGGTGGCGACGACGACCACGGTGCGGCCGCCGGCACAGGCGTCGATCAGTTCCTGCGCGTTCGGCGCCGTCTCGTCGACGGTGATGCCCGCCTCGCGGAGGTAGGGCAGCTGCGGGTGCGCGCCGTCCGCGCACAGCACCTGGTCGGCGCCGCGCAGCGCCTGCCAGGCGGGCCAGGACAGCAACCCGGGGGCGACGCGGTGGCTTGTGGTGAGCAGGACGATACGGCCGGGGGCGAGGGCATCGGTGCCGGGCGCGGGGGCAGCGGCGTCGGGCACCTGGGTACCTGTGCCGGGCACCTGGGTACCGGTGCCGGTCGCGTCCGGGCCGCCGTCGAAGCTGTTTGCGTTCACCCCTCGAACGTAACCCACGCCGCCGACCGCCCCGCCAGTTGTCCACAGGCCAGGCGGCCACCCCGCCCGTCCCGAGGTCGGGCGGCCGCACGACACCGGCAGCGGGCCCGGACGGGGAACCGTTTATCCACAGCCCCGGCCCCGCAGCTCCGGGCTGTCCGTTACGCCGTCTCCGGCGTCTGGGCCGCCGTAATCTCCCGCAGCCACGGCGTCTTCACGTCGACGCGGCTGCTCTTCTGGACGTCCCAGGCGCCGTAGCGCGGGTTCAGGTCGACGTCCATTTTCTTGGAGGCCTCGGACATCGCCTTCCAGAAGGTGGTCTGGCCCTCGGTGGTGTTCATGTCGGCGCCGATCGCAGCGGCGAGCTTCTGGGCCTCGATCTCGGTGCGGAGGCTGTCGTCGAGACGCTTGGGCGCCACCCCGTACTGCTGCAGCCAGGCCGACTCCAGCGCCTTCGCGCCGCCCGCCTGCTGCTCCAGGGACGTACGCAGTTGCTGGGTGTCCTTGCGGGTGACGCTCACGCCCGCGTTCTTCGCGGCCTCGTCGAGGACCCGGTCGAGGACCAGGGTGTGCAGGGTGTCGCGGGTGAGGCTGCTGGTCTGGGAGACGGCCTGCTTGTACTGGGCCTCGTCCGTGGAGGCGGCGCGCTGCGCCGTGCGCACCTCGTTCACGCGGCTCTCCAGCTGCGCGACGGTGATCCGCTGCCCGCCGACGACGGCCGCGGCACCGGGATGCGCCTCGCTGCCGCAGGCGGTGAGAAGGGGAGCCGCGGCGACGATCGCGGCGGACAGGACGAGCGCGGTGCGGCGGCGGTGCAAGGAAGCCTCCCGAGGAGATTGTGCGGCGGTGCACAAAGTCTTGCGGTGATCGATGGTAGGCAGTGGCCCAGCTCTCGGCCACCCATTCGACCAACGATTCGCAAGCAGTTCAGGCACCGCCGCACCAGCACGTCGTCCTGAGCCCGCGTCCGGGGCCGGTGTCTGGAACCGATGTCTGGATCCGATGTCCGGAGCCCGTGTCCGGAACCGGTCCCTTGAGCCCGCACCCTGAGCCCGCGCCCTGCGCCCTGCGCCCTGCGCCCATGACTTGAGCCCATGACTTGACTCCGCCCCCGAAGCGCGTCGTCAGCCGGTGATCGCCACCGGCGCGTCCCACGCGTTGCGGTCCACGGTGATCGTGTAACCGCCGCGGGTCTCCTTGCTGTTCACCATGTACTGGTGGGCGCGGCTGTGGTTGGTCCACAGGCTGGCCGCGAAGGGCCAGTCGGTCGTGGTGCTGTTCTGCTTGTCCCACAGGGCGTACCACATGTTGCCCGGCAGGTCCGTACGGTCGGTCTCGACGGCGATGGCCTTGGCGCTGGAGCTGGAGAAGCCGTAGTAGCCGGAGCGGTAGATCTTGCCGCGCAGGGCCTTGTCGAAGGCGCGCACGTACGTCAGTACCGCCTTGTTGCAGGCCGTGTTGGTGATGTCGTACGCCTCCATGTCCAGGTAGATCGGGCTGCCGGCCTTCATACCCAGGGCGGAGGCCTTCGTCACGGCGTCCGCGGCGTCGGTGGCGCCGAGTGAGGCGGCGGTGGCGGCGGTGATCTTCTCGGGGCTGGAGCCGGTCTGGCAGGGCGGCTGGGCGCCGACGTACAGCGGGATGAGTTTCCAGCCGACCGTGCTGACCGACTTGACCCAGGAGGCGGTGAGGTTGGGCTGGGCGCAGCCGCGGTTCTTGCCGCCGATGTAGACGGCGGCGGCGCCGTAGAGGCCGCCGTGCCAGGCCTTCATCGCGTTGAGGGAGGGCGCGGTGCAGGCGTCGAAGGCGCGGCCGGTGTACGTCCGCTGGGCGGGCCATGTGGTGGCCGCCAGCGAGTTCTGCGCGGCGAACCCGGCTCCGGCGACCACGGCAACACCGGCCGTGGCCCATGCCACGTATCTGCGCTTCTTGGACTGACGATGGTTGGACATGCGTGACCCCACCCCTAGTTGTGTTCAGGTTGTTCTTGGTGCTTGGCAGTTCTCTGGGCGCTCTGGTTGCGCTCTGGTTGTGTGCCAGCTTTGCGTCCGCTGCGACACGGAGGCGGATCGCACGGTATCCGGTGCCGCACCCGCGTTCGGAAAACCCCGGGCCCTGATCATCACAAGAATCGGCCAAGCCGGCGCAAAACCGTCCGTGTTCTCACCCGGTGCGTCCTCTATCCGCGCACCTGCCCCAGCCACTGCAAGGTCCGCCGGATCTCCGCCACCATCGGATACCCGGGCCCGCACAGGCGTTCCACGTCGTGCATCAGCCGGACCAGTGTGTCGTGTGCGGCGCCGCGGTCGCCGAGCGCCAGCAGCAGGTGGCCCATGCGACGGCGGACTTCGAGAGAGATTTCGGGGTCACCGGCGACGTACTGGTTCTCGTAGTACGGCAGCAGCGCGCGGTACTCCGCGAGCGCGGCGGCGGGTTCGCCGAGCTGTTCGAGGCACTGGGCGGCCTCGTAGCGGAAGCGCAGGGACTGCGGGTCGGACTGGCCCGCCTCGCTTGCCCGTTCGTCGGCGAGACGGCGCAGTTCGGGCAGCGCGCGCCGGTACTGGCCGTCGTCCATGAGCGTGGCGGCGTACTGCTTGCGCAGGGTGCGTACGACGGCGGAGTGTGCGCCGTGCTCGGCGGCGGCCGCCGGGAGGATCGCGCCGAGGATGTCGACGGCCTGCGTGATGCGCCCTTCACCGAGGAGACGCTTGACCTCGTCGACGGCGCCCACGACGTCCGGCCTCTCCGCTTTCTCCACCGCGGGCGCGGCCTGTGGCTGGGGAGCGGGCGTGCGCGCACGGTCCGGCCAGGGGGCGTGCGGGCGCAGGAAGGGGCGCATGGGGTCAAGTGGGGCGCCGGTGGGCATGCCACGCGCCGGTAGCAGCGGGAGCAGTTGCTCGTACGCCTCCTGCGCGGACGCCGGCCGGTGCTGGGGGTCCTTGGAGAGCAGGCGCAGGACGAGGTCCTCCAGGGCGGGCGGGACCTCGGCACGCAGTTGGCGCACCGGGAGCGGCGGCTCGTAGAGGTGCCGGTGCAGGACACCGAGGGCGGTCGAGCCCGAGAACGGCACGTCTCCGCTGAGGAGTTCATGGAGGAGCACGCCGAGTGCGTACAGGTCGGTGTACGGGCCGACCGCGCCGCCCATCGCCTGCTCGGGTGCCATGTAGGCGGGGCTGCCGATGGGTGAGCCGGTGTGGGTGAGGCGGGTGGTATCGGTGTCCATGACGGAGGCGACCCCGAGGTCGAGGACGGTGACCGTGCCGTCCTGCTTGACCATCACGTTCCGCGGCTTCAGGTCGCGGTGGACGATCGGGACGGCGTGCACGGCGCTCAGCACGGCGCACAGTTGCGCGGCGACCGCGACGGCCCACTGCCAGGGGTAGGGGTCGTGTTCGGCGAGGTGGTCGGAGAGGTCGGCCCCGTCGATGTACTGCATGACGAGGAACAGCTCCTCGCCCTCGCTGCCCGCGTCGTGCACCGTGACCAGGCCGGGGTGGTCGACCTGCGCGGTGACGCGGCACTCGCGCACGAAGCGGCGGCGCAGCTCGTCGGCCTCCTGGCCCGCGACCTTGTCGGGGCGCAGCAGTTTGACCGCGACACGTCGGTCCAGGCGCTGGTCGTAGGCCGTCCACACCTGGCCCATGCCGCCCTGCCCGATGAGCGTGGACAGTTCATAGCGGTCGGCGACCATACGCTTTGCCGCCACGCTCACCGGCCGTCCTCGGGGTTGCTCTCGTGCTTGCGCAGGTAGTCGCTGAGCTCGTCGAGTTCGGCGCGCACCTGGTCGATCCGGGCGGGCGCGGGGCGCTGCGGCGGCGCGTGCGGCGGGACGGGAGTGTGCGGCGGGACGGGAGTGTGCGGCGGAACGACGGTGTGCGGCGCGGGAGTCGGCGGTATCGGCGTCTGTGAGCGCGTGGCGGCGTACGGGGAAGCGGCCTGGGGGTAGCCGTATCCGGCTACCGGCGGCCGCTGGGGTATGTAGCCGGGGAACGGGGGCCCCTGACGGGGGTGCTGGATGTCGGCGATCAGGAAGTGCACGGAGGCGAACGCGCCGAGCAGCAGGATGACGGCCAGCGCGACGTCGGTCCTGGCGTCCTCCTCGGGCAGCGAGCCGATCACGGCGAGACCGCCGATCGCGAGAGGCAGACTCACCCAGGCCAGCGCCCAGTCGAACCACTTGCCGCGCAGCACGGCCACCCTGAACAGCGGGACGCACGCGAGCAGCCCGCAGGTGAGGAATCCGGCAGCGGCGATCAGCACACGGAGGGTGATGACCGTGCCCGAACTACGGGAGGGCGGCGCCGCGCCGTGGCCGTACATGACTTCTCCCGGTGACCTGATGAGGACGGACTGATGAGGAAGGACCGACAAGTTCGAAGTCCGAGCGTATAGGCCGACAAGGACAACCGGTCCCGGGTTGTACCGAACCGTTGCCGGGCTGATCGGATCGCCCGCACGGCGGGAACTCGACGAGCGCGCAACCAGGCGCTCACCTGCCACACCGCTGCGTGCTAACGGGTGCTCAACGGGTACTCAGAGGGCTGCCCAGCCGGTGCGTAGCCGGGCGCGTAATTGGGTGCTCAGTGCGGTGCTCGGGCGGGTGCTCGGGCGGGTGCTCAGTCCGGTGCTCGGGCGGGTGCTCCGTCTCCGTCGGGTGCGATCGTGCCGTCCGTCAGACCGTCGTGCATGCCGCGCACGAGCTGCTCGCCGAGGCGGCCCGCGCGCCTGAGCGCGCCCTCGAACTCGGCGCCCCCGCGTGCGAGTTCACCGACCGTGATGAGCGGCCAACGCACGGACGGCGCGTATGTCGGCGCAGGGTGGGGTCAGATCGGCGGTCAGGCGCAGGGTCGAGCCGCCGCGCTCGTGTACGGCCTCGAACCCCTCGCTTCCGGCGCCCGCGCCGGGCGGCGGCAGATGGCGGGCGGGGGCCAGGTCGACGTCGTCGTCGAGGAGTTACGACTACAGCCCCGTGCTCGTCCTCGGCGAACAGCACGTAGTCGGGGAGGTCGGTGGCGATCCGGCCGTAGTGCGCGTTGCCGACCGGGTCGTGGAGCAGGAACTCCGGCCAGGTGGTGGCCATCCCGACCACCTGACCGAGCATCTCGGGTCGCTCGGCGAATCTCGACACCTTCAACTGCATGGGAGGGACGGTAGGGCGGCGCCGGTCCACAACGAAAGGGTTGACGCCTGCCTCAGACGCCCGGCCGTGGTCGCCCCACTCAAGCGCCAGGCCATATGGCGTTTCCGGCGATGCTCTCAGTTCGCGTGAAAGCGGGCCGGTGCGTCCGTCGGGTTGCCGCCGGACGGTATTTTCTGGTCGGGGCAGCTTGCGAGCACCCGCTGCATCGCGGATTTCTCGCTGCTGGTGACCCACAGCTCGTACTTCTTCTTGACGGCCACCTGGGCGGCGACATACGTGCAGCGGTACGCCTTGTTGGGCGGGAGCCAGGTCGCCGCGTCGCCGTCGCCCTTGCTGCGGTTGGTACTGGAGTCGACGGCACGGAGGTTGAGCGGGTCGTTGGCCAGAGCTATCCGCTTGCTGGCGTCCCAGTACTTGGCGCCCTTCTGCCAGGCGTCCGAGAGCGCGATGACGTGGTCTATGTCCACCAGGCTGCGACCGCGGGTGAACGTCACGTCCTTGCCCGTGTAGTGGTCCGGGTTGAGCACCCCGGAGGACACCTTGCAGTCGCCATCGCTGAACTTCACGTCATCCAGGTCCCGTTTGAGGATGTCGTCGCGGGTGTCGCAGTCATTGGAGTCCGTGTCGGCCCAGGCCGTGCCGAACTTCTCCCTGGTGTAACCCGTCTTGGGCGCACGCCCCTTGACGGTCAGTGAGTCCACGGCGGTAAGAGCGGCGCCGCCCGCCACCGTCTCCTCCGGGCCCGCGGCTCCGTCCTCGGGCTCGACCTTGCAGCCACTGACACCGAGGCTGACGCCCACGACGAACACCATCAGCGCGGACCCCGCACCCCCACCCCGCAGTCGCGCCACGACACTCTCCCCTTGTCTAGGACCTGTACGAACTGTCTAGGACTTGTACGAACGCGTGTCCCCTGGCCCCACGGTAACGGCCCGAATGTTCGCGCCATACCCGCCCTCAACGGGCAAGAGGTGCACACCGGGTGCATCGGGTGCATGGCCGGCGCGAGCCACCTCTGAAAGGACCTCTGGATGAGCGTCTTCGGGCCCCCTCCCGTCTCCCCTCTTTTCTAGGCGTCAGTCTCCCCAGTCCCCGTCAAACCTTCCCAATTCCCAGCGTCGTCTCCGAAGGCAGCAGCCCCGAGCCCAGCACCGCGACCCAGAACTCACCCAGAAGTCCGGCGAGTTGTCCCACGGCGTCGGGCCCGAGCGCCTGCCAGGGGGCCGCGGCCAGTTCGTCCGTGTGCTGTTCGACCTGGCGCCGCAGCTCACGGCCGGTGTCAGTGGCGGTACCCGTCTCGGTCAGCAGGCCGCGCCCGACGAGCCGTTGGCGTGCGGCGGCCCATTCCTCGGGGCTCCACCCACGGCTCTCGAAACGCTCCACGGAGGCCGCGCCGATCGCCGCAAAGGAGACGAGGGACTCGACGGGGTCCAGCCCCGCGACAAGCAGGGCCGCAAGATGGCCGTCTCCCCGGTGCTCACGCAGGATCGTTGCCGCGTGCCACAGCTGGAGATGCGGAGCCTTCGGCCATGCCAACTCCTCGTTGGCGGCGGCCAGTGGGCGACCTGCGGTGTTCGCGGCCTCGGCTGCGCGGCGGGCCAGCGAGGCGGCCTGCGCCAGTTCGGGACTGGATATGCGCTCGCCGAATATCGCGCGGTAAGCCCGGTCGACAGCCCGCTCCCGTGCCCTCAGCACCTGCTCAGCAGTCGCTGTCCGCCACGCGGAGTCCATGTGTTCGCTGACCATGCGTGGGCTGAAGCTGTAGAAGGCGGAGGTCACGCGCCCGCTCCCGGTCTCCCCCAACGGGGCAGCGCGGTAGGGGAAGTAGCTCGGCCAGCGCTCCTCGGTCCCGTACCCGAGCGCGGCCGCCTCCTCGAAGGCCTCCGGTGCGTAATAGAGCACGGCGTGCAGCGGCTCCAGCAGGTGCCACATCTGGCGCACCCGGTCGAGTTCGACCCGGCCGTGTTCGACGCGGTCACCTTCCACCGCGCCACGCTTGCTCGCCTCACTGACGTTCTCAGACATGACCCACCCCCTCGCCCCGCACCGACCGTCGCGATGCGCCCCACAACTTGACACTGACAAGATTGCCCGAGCCCCCACAACTTGTCAATGCCTAGATTCCGCGTACGCTGCTGACCATGGCCCCTGCCGACACCAACGCGAGTAGCGATACCCCCAACCGCGCCGACACCGACACCGACACCGATGCCATCGCCATGACCAGCGACGGCCCCCGCCCGTACCACCACGGCGACCTGCGCCGCGCGATCCTCAATGCCGCGCTCGACGTCATCAGCGCCGACGGTCCGTCCGCGCTGAGCCTGCGTGACCTGGCCCGCCGCGCCGGCGTCTCGCACGCGGCGCCGGCCCACCACTTCAAGGACCGCACCGGCCTGCTCACCGCGATCGCGGCCGAGGGCTACGCGCTACTGGCGGCCACGCTGTCGGAAGCCGCGGATCTCAAGGACGTGGGCGTCCGCTACGTACGCTTCGCACGCGAGCACCCGGCGCACTTCCAGGTGATGTTCACGCCGGAGCTGCTCCGCACGAACGACCTGGAGCTGACCACCGCCCGGGCCCTGGCAGGCGAACACCTCCGCACCGCCGTCTCCGCGGTCCCGCCCGAGGGCCGCGGCGTCGACCCCCGCCTCGCCGGAGTCGCCGCCTGGTCCCTGGCCCACGGCTTCGCCACACTGCTCCTCGGCCACAACCTGGACGACCCGGTCGGCGACCAGGATCCCGAGGAGGTTTTCCGCACGCTGTCGGAAATGCTGTTCCGCCCCAAGTCAGCCTGACCGGCTTGGCCTTGGCCCGAACCTGTTAGCCCTTGGCCTTGAAATCGGGCTTGGTCCTGACGCCGATGTCAGGGTTCGACGATCCCTCCGATCCGCACCTCTGCCTCCGCCTCAACACCCACCACGGGACCCTTACGCCCCCTAACCCCTCGTAACCCCTACGACCCGAGGATCGTCGCCAAGAACTCCCCGGTCCACCCCAGCAACTCCCGCCCCACCAACGGCTTTCCCCCCACCTTGGCCGTCTTCGGGCGCGGTACCAGCAGCTGATGTGCGGTGGGCTTGATGACGGTGCCCGGGTACAGCCGCTTCAGCCGCAGTTCCTGGGACTCCCTCAACTCCGCGGGTGCGAAGCGGATGTTGTTGCCCTGGAGGACGACCTCGCCGACTCCGCAGGCGCGGGCGAGCATCCGCAGGCCCGCGACGAGCAGCAGGTTCTCCACCGGCTCAGGCAACTTGCCGTAGCGGTCGACGAGTTCCTCGCGTACGGCCTTGACGTCCTCCTCCGTGTTGGCGGAGGCGATGGAGCGGTAGGCCTGGAGACGGAGCCGCTCGCCCGGCGCGTAGTCGTGGGGGACGTGCGCGTCGACCGGGAGCTCGATCCTGACCTCCAGGGGCGGCTCTTCCACGACGCCGCCTTCCAGGGAGGCCCGGTAGTCGGCGACCGCCTCGCCGACCATGCGTACGTAGAGGTCGAAGCCGACGCCCGCGATGTGGCCCGACTGTTCGCCGCCGAGCAGGTTGCCCGCGCCGCGGATCTCCAGGTCCTTCATGGCGACGTACATGCCCGCGCCCATCTCGGTGTGCTGGGCGATGGTCGCGAGGCGCTCGTGCGCCGTCTCGGTCAGGGGCTTCTCCGGCGGGTACAGGAAGTAGGCGTATCCGCGCTCACGGCCTCGGCCGACCCGCCCGCGCAGCTGGTGCAGTTGCGAGAGGCCGAAGTTGTCGCCGCGCTCCACGATCAGCGTGTTCGCGTTGGAGATGTCGATGCCGGACTCGACGATCGTCGTCGACACGAGTACGTCGAACTTGTTCTCCCAGAAGTCGACGACCACCTGTTCCAGGGACGATTCCGACATCTGACCGTGGGCGGTGGCGATGCGCGCCTCGGGGACGATCTCGCGGAGGCGGGCGGCCGCGCGGTCGATCGACTCGACGCGGTTGTGGATGTAGAAGACCTGGCCCTCGCGCAGCAGTTCGCGGCGGATCGCGGCACCGATCTGCTTCTCCTCGTACGGGCCGACGAAGGTCAGCACCGGGTGGCGTTCCTCCGGCGGGGTGGTGATCGTCGACATCTCGCGGATGCCGGTCACGGCCATTTCCAGCGTGCGGGGAATGGGGGTGGCCGACATCGTCAGTACGTCCACGTTGGCGCGCAGCTTCTTCAGCTGCTCCTTGTGCTCGACGCCGAAGCGCTGTTCCTCGTCGACGATGACCAGGCCCAGGTCCTTGAACTTGGTCTCCGCGGAGAAGAGCCGGTGGGTGCCGATGACCAGGTCCACCGAGCCCTCGCGCAGGCCCTCCAGGACCGCCTTCGCCTCCGTGTCCGTCTGGAAGCGGGACAACGCCCGTACGTTGACCGGGAATTGGGAGTAGCGCTCGGAGAAGGTCCCGAAGTGCTGCTGCACCAGCAGCGTGGTGGGCACGAGCACCGCGACCTGCTTGCCGTCCTGTACGGCCTTGAAGGCGGCGCGGACCGCGATCTCCGTCTTGCCGTAGCCGACGTCGCCGCAGACCAGACGGTCCATCGGGACCGTCTTCTCCATGTCGTCCTTGACCTCGGCGATGGTGGTGAGCTGGTCGGGGGTCTCCGCGTACGGGAAGGCGTCCTCCAGCTCGCGCTGCCAGGGCGTGTCGGGACCGAACGCGTGCCCGGGCGCCGCCATCCGCGCCGAGTACAGCTTGATGAGGTCCGCGGCGATCTCCTTGACCGCCTTCTTCGCCCGCGCCTTGGTCTTCGTCCAGTCCGCGCCGCCGAGCCGGTGCAGGGTCGGGGCCTCGCCGCCGACGTACTTGGTGATCTGTTCCAGCTGGTCGGTGGGGATGTAGAGGCGGTCGCCGGGCTGGCCGCGCTTGGCGGGGGCGTACTCGACGACCAGGTACTCGCGGGTCGCGGCCTGGACGGTGCGCTGCACCATCTCGATGTAGCGGCCCACGCCGTGCTGCTCGTGGACGATGTAGTCGCCCATCTCCAGCGTCAGCGGGTCGATGGTCTTGCGGCGGCGGGCCGGCATCCGCACGCCGTCCTTGCCGGCCGCCTTCGCGCCGGAGAGGTCGGTCTCCGTCAGGACGGCGAGCTTGAGGGCCGGGTCGATGAAGCCGTAGTCGATCGAGCCGCAGGAGACATGGACGATCGAGGGGCTGATGTCGGCCACATCGGTGTCCAGCCGGGCCGCGATGCCCTCGCCGCCCAGGACCTCGACGGTGCGGGCGGCCGGGCCGTGCGCCTCGGTGACGTACACCGTGCGCCAGCCGTCGGCCAGCCAGCCCTTGGTGTCGGCCAGCGCCCTGGCCGTGTCGCCGCGGTAGGTCTCCGGGGCGTGCATGCCGAGCTTCAGGGTGTCCGCGTCGAGCTCGTCATCGGCGGCGAAGGGCGACACCGACCACCACATCATGTCCAGCTCGCGCGCCCGGTCCCGTACGTCGGCGATGGACCACAGGGACGCCGCATCGACGTCGATGGGTGCCTCGCCGCCGCCCGCGGTCGCCGCCCAGGACGCCTGGAGGAACTCCTGCGAGGTCGCCACCAGGTCCGAAGCCCGCGTCCGCACCCGCTCCGGGTCGCACACGACGGCCATCGAGCCCTCGGGCAGTACGTCGATCAGCAGCTCCATGTCGTCGACCAGGACCGGAGCCAGCGATTCCATTCCCTCTACGGCGATACCCTCGGCGATCTTGCCGAGCAGCTCGCCCAGCTCCGGGTGCTCCTCCGCCAGCCGCGCCGCCCGCTCCCGTACCTGGTCCGTGAGCAGCAGTTCACGGCAGGGCGCGGCCCACAGCCCGTGCGCGGCGACCTCCAGCGAGCGCTGGTCGGCGACCTTGAAGTAACGGATCTCCTCGACGTCGTCGCCCCAGAACTCCACCCGCAGGGGGTGCTCCTCGGTGGGCGGGAAGACGTCGAGGATGCCGCCGCGGACCGCGAACTCGCCGCGCCTCTCGACCAGCTCGACCCGGGAGTACGCGGCTGCCGCGAGCGCTTCGACGATCTCACCCAGGTCGGCGCTCTGGCCCGTGCGCAGGGAGACCGGCTCCAGGTCGCCGAGGCCCTGTACCTGCGGCTGGAGCACGGAGCGGATCGGCGCGACGACGACCGAGACCGGGCCGGTCTCCGGGTCGTCGGGGCGCGGGTGCGCCAGGCGGCGCAGTACGGCCAGGCGGCGGCCCACCGTGTCCGACCTCGGGGACAGCCGCTCGTGCGGGAGTGTCTCCCAGGCGGGGTACTCCACGATTCCCTCCGACGGGAGGAGGGAACGCAGCGCGGCCGCCAGGTCCTCGGCCTCGCGGCCCGTCGCCGTCACCGCCAGTACGGTACGGCCGGCCTCACGGGCCAGTGCCGCCACCGCGAAGGGACGGGCCGCGGGCGGGCCGACCAGGTCGATGTGCATCCGGTTGCCGTCGCCGGCGGCCTTCACCGCTTCCCTGAGGGCGGCGTCCTTGACGACGGCGTCGAGCAGACCGTGCAGGCTCATGAAGGGCTTCCATCCCGGGGAGTGGGCAACGCGAACGACCCGACACGTGTTCCGGGCCGGGGTCCTCCAGCGTACGTCGGCGCTGCGCCGGCTGTGGGGTCGTGAGGTACCCGGGGTGGGCGCGGGCGTCCCCCGGGGGCTCCACCCCCAGACCTCCGTATCGCGCTGAACGCGCTCGTCCTCAAACGCCGGACGGGCTGAAAACCTCTACCCCCGACCGGGGTGAAAGATCTCAGCCCCGGCCGGGAAACATTCAGCCCCGGACCTCAAAAGCATCCGGCATGACTCGGGCCCGGTGGCCGGAGGACACTCCCTCCGGCCACCGGGCCCACTCCCCCGCGACCCCCGTACGCGGTGGCTATTGGGTTGATTCGGATGGTCGACTATTCGGTGGCGATCGCGTTCAGGACGTTCATCCGCCCCGCCCGGAACGCCGGGATGAGGGCGGCGAAGAGGCCCACGAACGCGGAGCCGATGAAGACGGCGATGATCGTCGGCCAGGGGATCTCCAGGATCTTCAGGCCTTCCAGCGCCAGCAGCTTCTGGGCGGTCGCGCCCCAGCCCATGCCCAGCCCGAGCCCCAGGAGGGCGCCGAAGAGGGCGATGACGACCGACTCCATGCGGATCATGCGGCGCAGCTGGCGGCGGGAGAGGCCGATCGCCCTCATGAGGCCGATCTCACGTGTGCGCTCCACCACCGACAGGGCCAGGGTGTTCACGACGCCCAGGATCGCGACGATGATCGCCAGGGCCAGCAGCCCGTAGATGATGTTGAGGAGCTGGCTGATCTGGTCCTTCATCGCCTCCTTGTAGTCGGTCTGGTCGCGGACCGTGTACTGCGGATAGTCGTGCAGCGCCGACTTCAGCGACTTGTAGGCGGCCGCTTCCTGGCCGTCCTTCGCCGAGGCGAAGACCATCTCGTCGAGGGGCATCTTGTCGGCGGGGACGTACTTGGCGAGCGTGTCGATCGACGTGTACATCGCCCCCGCGTCGATGACGACATCGCTGCTGGTGATCGCGCGGACCGTCAGCTGCGCCTCGGAGCCGTCCTCGAAGTCGACGCCGATCTTGGACCCGAGCGTGATGCCGTGGTCCTTGGCGAACGTCTCGTGCACGGACATCGAGTTGGGCTTGTAGGCGTCCGCGAGATTGCCGGCGACCGTCTTGGTGGCCAGGTCCTGCGCGTACGACGGATCGGCCGCCGTGATCGCCGTCTTCTTGAGGGTCTCGCCGTCGGGAGTGGTGAAGTCACCCTTGGTCCACTTGTACTCGGTGACCCCCTCAAGTCCCTCCGTCGCCTTCACGGCCTGCACCGCCTGCGGGGTGATCAGCTGCCCGCTGTCGGACTGGATGATGAAGTCCGTGCCGACGGTCTTGTCGAGCTGGTCCGTGGCAGAGGCCACCATCGAGGAGCTGACCACGGAAAGGCAGGCGACCAGCGCGAGGCCGATCATCAGGGCCGCGCCGGTGGCGCCGGTGCGGCGCGGGTTGCGCAGCGCGTTGCGCTCGGCCATCCGTCCGACCGGGCCGAAGGCGCGCAGCACCACCACGCTGAGCACGCGGACCACCACCCCCGCGAGCAGCGGGCCGATGATGACGAATCCGATGAGGGTCAGCACCACACCGACACCGAGGACCAGCGAACCCTCGCTCGCCTTGTCGGCCGTCGACGCCGCGTAGAGCGAGGCGACTCCGGCACCGGTGAGGACCAGGCCGATCAGACCGCGTACGAGGCCGGCCTTGCCGTCGGCCGGCGTACCGGCGTCGCGCAGCGCGGCCATCGGCGAGACCTTGCCGGCGCGCCGGGCGGGTACGTACGCCGCGAACACCGTGACCAGCACGCCGAGGAGGAGCCCGGCCACCGGGGTCGTCCAGGCGATGGTCAGGTCGGACGTCGACAGCTGCATGCCCACGGAGCCCATGAGCTTCATCAGCCCGACGGCGATGCCGACGCCCGCGCCGACCCCGAGCACCGAGCCGAAGAAGCCGAGCAGCAGCGACTCGACGAGCACCGACAGGTTGACCTGCCTGCGGGAGGAGCCGATGGCGCGCATCAGGCCGATCTCGCGGGTGCGCTGGGCGACCAGCATCGAGAAGGTGTTGATGATCAGGAAGATGCCGACGAGGAAGGCGATCCCGGCGAAGCCGAGCATCGCGTACTTCATCACGCTCATGAAGCTCTCGACGTCCTTGGCGTTCGCGTCCGAGAGCTCCTTGGCGGTCTGCACCTGGTAGCCGCCGCCGAGTTCGGCCACAACGTTCTGCTTCAGCTGCGCGTCGGTGATGCCGGAGGCCGCGGTGACATTGACGTTCGTGTAGACGTCGGACTGTCCGACCAGGGTCTGCTGGGCCGTCTTGGTGTCCAGGTAGAAGATCGCGGCACCGGGGTTGGTGACGGTGAAGTCGGCGATCCCGGAGATCTTGGCGAGGTGGGTGCCGACCGCGCTGATGACACCGATCTCGTCACCCAGCTTCAGGTGGTGCTTGTCGACGGTGTCGGCGTCGACCATGACCTGGTCCGCGGACTTGGGCGCCGCACCGGAGACGATCTTCATGGTGCGGGCGTCGTTGCTGTTCCAGCTGCCGACGATGGTCGGTGCGCCGCTGGAGGGCGACAGGCTGTCCTTGTCGGCGTCGACGACCGTCACCGAGGTCGAGAAGACGGTGCCCTCGGCCGACTTCACGCCGTCGGCCTTCTGCACCTCGCCGACCACGGCGGCGGGTATGACGGGCGGCCTGCCGTTGTCGGACTGGGTCTCCCCGGTGTCCGAGGCGTCCTTGGCGCTGACCGTCACATCGGAGGAAGTGGCCGCGAACAGCTTGTCGAACGTCGTGTTCATCGTGTCGGTGAAGACGAGCGTGCCGCAGACGAACGCCACCGACAGCATGACCGCCACGGCCGACAGTGCCATCCGCCCCTTGTGCGCGAAGAAGTTGCGCCTGGAGGTCTTCATGACAGTCATGACGTACGCCCCCGGGCGTCGAAGTCCTTCATACGGTCCAGGACCTGATCGGCCGTCGGCTGGTGCATCTCGTCGACGATCCGGCCGTCCGCCAGATACAGCACGCGGTCCGAGTACGAGGCCGCCACCGGGTCGTGCGTGACGATCACGATGGTCTGGCCGAGCTCGTCCACGGAGCGCCGCAGGAAGCCCAGCACCTCGGCTCCCGCACGGGAGTCCAGGTTTCCGGTCGGCTCGTCACCGAAGATGATCTCGGGCCGGGCGGCCAACGCCCGCGCCACGGCGACACGTTGCTGCTGTCCGCCGGAGAGCTGGGTCGGCCGGTGCTTGAGGCGGTCGGCGAGCCCGACGGTCTCGACGACCTGGGCCAGCCAGCCCTTGTCGGGCTTGCGGCCGGCGATGTCCATCGGCAGCGTGATGTTCTCGAGCGCGTTCAGCGTCGGCAGCAGGTTGTACGCCTGGAAGATGAAGCCGATCCGGTCCCGGCGCAGCTGCGTGAGCTTCTTGTCCTTGAGCCCGGTGATCTGGGTCTCGTCGAGGTAGATCTGCCCGCTCGACACGGTGTCGAGCCCG
The DNA here is from genome assembly GCF_044744645.1 of Streptomyces sp. NPDC087263. NCBI lineage: Bacteria > Bacillati > Actinomycetota > Actinomycetes > Kitasatosporales > Streptomycetaceae > Streptomyces > Streptomyces sp. NPDC087263. Next base: position 374,569 of record NZ_JBIUYT010000009.1, on the reverse strand, counting down.
GCGAGGCAGTGCATCAGCGTGGACTTGCCGGACCCCGAGGGGCCCATGATCGCGGTGAACTGGCCCCGCGCGATGTCCACGTCGACGTTGTCGAGGGCGACGACGCGAGTCTCACCGGACCCGTACGCCTTCACGACCTGCCGCGCTCGCGCGGCAACGGCCGTACGCCCTCCAGTGCCCCCGTGCCTGGGAATGGTTACAGCCGAAGTCACGGTATGTCTCCTAAGTCGGTCAGCGGAAAAGCCACTGAGGTGGTGCGTGGATGACTCGCTGAGGTGGTGCGTGGACAATCCGCGTGAACTGGCCACGTGGATGGGTCACTTGAACTGGCCACGTGGATAAGTCACTTGAACTGGCTACGTGGATGAGTCTGCTGGCCGGAGGGGGTCCGGCGCGCTGGTGCCCGGACCCGTCTTGTGCTGGGGAAAACCCCACCCCCGAAGGTGCGGTCCGCCTCCTCGGGCAGTGCCGTCGCACTGCCCTCAGCGGCATAAAGCCAGGTTAAGGAAGCACCCCGCCCCGTCTCGTCCTCCGCCGGTACGAGCTCGCCCCGAGCCTTGGTAAGGAGAGACCCCTAGGGGCAGTCCACCCTCCGGTGGAGTACGCCTCAGGGTCGCCTCCACCCTCGGACCGGGCCCAGCGTCCGCCCTGCCGCGACGGGAAGGTCAAGTGGCAGAGTGTCCCCGACAGATAGATGCAAGGGGAAAGGAATCCAGTGGGCCGTGCCCGACCCGCGATACCCGACGCCGCCCAGCACCCCGGTACCGGCGGCGGTACCGACAAACGCGGGGCCGTCGTCGCCGCCCTCATGCTCTCGATGGCGCTGGCCGCACTCGACGCCACCGTCGTGTCGACGGCCGTCCCGCAGATCGTCGGCGACCTGGGCGGTTTCTCGGTCTTCTCCTGGCTGTTCTCGGGCTACCTGCTGGCCGTGACCGTCACGCTGCCCGTCTACGGCAAGCTCTCCGACGCCTTCGGCCGCAAGCCGGTGCTGGTCGCGGGCTCCGTCCTCTTCCTTGTCGGCTCACTGCTCTGCGCCACCGCCTGGAGCATGGCCGCGCTCATCGCCTTCCGCGTCATCCAGGGCCTGGGCGGCGGCGCCCTCCACGGCACGGTGCAGACACTCGCCGCCGACCTCTACCCGCTCAAGGAACGCCCCAAGATCCAGGCCAAGCTGTCCACGGTGTGGGCGACCTCGGCGATCGCGGGCCCCGCGCTCGGCGGTGTCATCGCGGCGTACGCCGACTGGCGGTGGATCTTCCTCATCAACCTGCCGATCGGCGCAGTCGCCCTGTGGCTGATCGTCCGCCACCTGCACGAGCCCCGGCGCGAACCGGCCCCCAAGCCCCGCATCGACTGGGCCGGCGCGCTCGGCGTCTTCGCCTGCGGCGGCGTCCTGCTGACCGCGCTGGTGCAGGGCGGGGTCGCCTGGGACTGGCTGTCGGCACCGTCAATCGCCCTGTTCGGTACGGGACTTGTGCTGGTCACGGTCGTCGTGGCCGTCGAGCGACGGGCCGCCGAACCGATCATCCCCGGCTGGGTGTGGCGGCGGCGCACCATCGCCGCGGTGAACCTGGCGTGCGGCGCGCTGGGGCTGCTCATGGTCGCCCCGACGGTGTTCCTTCCCACCTACGCCCAGGCGGTCCTCGGCCTGGCCCCGATCGCCGCCGGATTCGTGTTCTCCGTATGGACGTTGAGCTGGTCGCTGTCGGCGGCGCTCAGCCAGCACGTCTACCGCCGCATCGGCTTCCGCAACACCGCGATGATCGGTATCGGCACGGCGACCGTCCTCCTGCTGGCCTTCCCCTTCCTGCCCTACCCGGGCGAACCCTGGCAGCCGACTCTCCTCATGCTGCTGCTCGGCGGCGCGCTGGGCCTCTTCCAACTCCCCCTGCTCGTCGGCGTCCAGTCGAGCGTCGGCTGGGCCGAACGCGGCACCGCCACCGCATCCGTCCTCTTCTGCCGCCAGACCGGCCAGACCGTGGGCGCCGCGCTGTTCGGCGCCATCGCCAACGGGGTGCTCGCCACGCGGCTCGGCGGGGCGGGCGATCTTGACTCGGTGACCCGCACCCTGGACTCGGGCGCGCCCGGCGAACAGGTGCGCCACGCGGTCGCCGAAGCGGTCCACGCCGTCTACCTCGGCGCGGCGATCGCCGCCGGACTCGCCTTCCTGGTCCTGCTGTTCGTGGCACCGAGACACTTCCCGGTACTGACGCACGACGAGGGAACGCAGGACACCGAGGGCACGGAGGTCACAGATCCGTCGCCTGCTCCACGTGGCGCACCTTGATGAACTTCTTCCCGAACTCCCCGTACGCCTCCCTGAGGATGGGCCCTGCCTTCGCGGCGTCGTCCACGCCCACGAGGACGAAACCCGCCTCGTCCGCGGCGACTTCGCGCAGCGAGAAGGTGCCGTCCCAGCGGTGCATGTCCTCACCGATCTCGCCGACCAGGGCCTCCAGCTCCACCTTGGTGGTTTCCGTGTCGTACAGCCGCAGCGTCACACCCTTTTCGGCGGCGCCGCAGAGGTCGGAGTCGAACTCCTCGGACGGGATGCGGTAGACGTCCGCGGCCCGGTCGTCCGTGTCGACGGTGAGACCGGTGAAGACGCCGGAGTAACGCGCCTTGCCCAGCCGGTCGACGTACGCCAGCACCCGGAACAGCGGGGTGTCGTCCGGCGGCCCGACCCCGGGCCCCGGCCCGGGGAGACTGCCCACCGGCCGCGTCCCGACGCACACGGTGGGGGAGGCGCCCGACGCGCTCCCGTCGTCGCCGGCGTCCGCGCTGGACCCCTGAAGCAGGACGAGTGCCAACGCCCCCGCCACGGCGGCACCCGTCGCGCCCTTGGCCTCACCGAGCTTCTTCACGTGGCCGCCCCTCCCCACGATTCCCCTTCCCCTTCCCCTTCCCACCCACATCCACATCGGCTCGGTACTGAGACGCCGAAGACGCCGGATGCGTTCGAGCTCTCACCGGGATTCCGCCTGTCCCGCCGGGAGTTGGTCGGCACGGGCGGCCCATCCCGCGCAGGTCGTGGTCCCGCCCCCGGGACCGTACGACGGTGAAGTTCACGCTCCCGGCGGGCGGCGCCGGATCATTCACCGGGCCGACCACCGCCTGGAGTTCGCGGCGGCGCTCGACGACGACGAGGTGCCGCCGCCGGTGTTGCTGGTCCAGTCCAGGTGAAGGGCCTGCGCCTCGGACGCCGGTGGGGCGAAAGACGCGAGCGCACACCGACCGACCACGCGGTTCACCGAAATCCCCACACATCCCGACTACGTACGAGTAGCGTGCGTCGCCCGCACCCCCGGCTCCCTGCGGTCCGCACCGGACCCGAGCCACGCAAGGAGAAACGGGATGTCCGACCCGTACTCGTCCCCGCACCCGCCCCCGGAGCCCCAACGACCACACCAGTACCCGCATCAGCACCCCTACCAACAGCCGCACAATCCCCCCATCCACCCCAACTCCCCGCCCTCCCAGTCCCACCTCACTTACCCCTGGCAGCCACCGCCCCCCGAACCCGCGAGACGGCGACTGCCGCGCCACCACGCGCTGGGCCGGCACAGCGACATGCGCGTGCTGCGGACCGCGTACCGCCGACAGCGGCGTGTGGCGACGCTCACGGCGCTCGGCTACTTCGTCCTCTTCCTCCTGCTGTCCGCGTACGCGCCCGGCCTGATGACCAGCAAGGTGTCCGGCGGCCTGTCGACGGGCCTGCTGCTCGGCCTGCTCCAACTACCCGTGACCTGCCTGGCGATCGGGCTGTACGAGTACACGGCGCGCCGGAGTGTCGACCCGCTCGCGGACCGGATCCGCAGACAGACCGAGCTGGACGCCAGGCGGGAGGCCGCACGATGACCGGATTCAGCAGTTCGGCGCAGGCGATGTCGCTGGTGGCGTTCACGACGGTGGCGACGATCACGCTGCTCCTGTGCGTGCTGACCGGACCGGACCGCGACGACCTGGACGAGTTCTACACGGGGTACCGGTCGCTGTCGCCGATGCGCAACGGCCTTGCCATCGCCGGGGATTACATCTCGGCGGCGACGGTACTGAGCGCGAGCGGCGTCATCGCGCTCGCCGGGTACGACGGGGTCGTACTGGCGTTGAGCGTCTGCCTCTCCCTCGTGCTGCTGATGTTCCTGCTGGCCGAACCGCTGCGCAACGCCGGCCGGTTCACCATGGGGGACGCGCTCGCACGGCGGATGCCGGGGCGCGCGGTGCGCATCACCGCGTGCGCCACGACGATCATCGCGCTGCTGCCGCTGATGCTGGTCCAACTGGCAGGCTCCGGCGACCTGTTGGCCTTCATCCTCGGATTCTCCGGCGACTCGCTCAAAACAGGCTGCGTCATCGGACTTGGCATGCTGATGATCAGCTACGCGGCCGTCGGCGGCATGAAGGGCACCGCACTCATCCAGATCATGAAGATCGTGATGCTGCTCGGCTCGGGTGTCGTCGTCGCCGCACTCATCCTGAACCGGTTCGACTGGAATCCGGGCGCGCTGCTGGACTCGGCGGCGCAGGGCAGCGGCGTGGGGCCGGCGTTCCTGAAGTCGGGACTACAGTTCTCGCAGGGGCCCAACCCCCGCCTGGACATGATCAGTTCAGAGCTGACCGTGGTCCTCGGCGGCGCATGTCTGCCGCACGTCACCATGCGTATGTACACGGCGAGGAGCGCCCCGCAGATACGCCGCTCGATGTCCTGGGCGGTGCCGTGCGTGGCGCTGTTCGTCCTCGTCATGACGGTCATCGGCTTCGGCGCCACGGCCCTGATCGGCCGTGCGTCGATCGCCGCAGCCGACCCGCAGGGCAACACGGCCTACCTGCTGGGCTCACGGGCGGCATTCGGCACCGACGTCTCCACGGCCGAGACCCTGCTCTTCACCACCGTCACCACGGCGATCTTCCTGACCCTGCTCGCCTCGGTCGCCGGAATGATCCTGGCCTGCGCCAACTCCCTCGCCCACGACCTGTTCGCGCACGCGCGGCTCTTCCGAGGGAACCGCCGCCACTCGGACGAGCTCTCGCCGCGCCGCGAGATGCTCCTGGCCCGGGTGTCCGCCCTGGCGGTCGGCGCCTTCGCCGTCCTCCTCGCCACCTTCGTCCAACACCGCAGCCTCCAGCCGCTGATCACCCTCTCCTTCTGTCTGGGCGCCTCCGCCCTCGCACCTGCCCTGATCTGCACCCTCTTCTGGCGCCGCTACACCCGAACCGGCCTCCTCGCCACCCTCATCGGCGGCACCCTCACCGTCCTCCTCCTCATCCCCGGCACCAACCTCGTCTCCGGCACCCCCACCTCCGCCTTCCCCGACGCCGACTTCAACTGGTTCCCGTTCACCACGACCGGCCTCGTGTCGATCCCGCTGGGGTTCGCCTACGGGTGGCTGGGCACGGTCGCCTCCGGAAGGAGGAAGGCGCAGGAGCAGCGGAGGCAGTACGACGCGGTGGAGGGGTGGATTCTGGCGGGGGCGGTGCGGAGGGAGAACCATTGAGAGGCCCACCCCCCAACAGACCGAGACGGGCGGGTGGGCGGGAAACACGCCGCGAAGCGGCGAAGCAGGGCACGCCCGGCGGACGGAGCCCGAGCAGCAACCCCGCCGCGGAGCGGCGGGGAACCCCCGCCAAAGCAAGGCGCAGCTACTCCGCCGGGGCCCGCCCCGTCAGCGCGGTAAGGCTCGTCCGTACGTGGTCCATATGGGCCCGTACGTCATCCCACTGCTCACCGTGCTCCCGCAGCACCCGCTCGGTCTCCCGAGCGATCCGATCCTCCCGCACCCGCGCCTCCGCCAGCACCTCGGCGGCCCGCGCCCCCGCGTCCTCCTGCCCGTGCCGCGCCGACTCCTCGGCCTCGGCAAAGGCCCGCTTGGCCTCGGACAACGCGGCCTCGGCGCGCGCGACCCGCTCCACGTGGTGCGCGTCGAGCGCGGCCTCCCGGTCGGCGGCGGCCCGCTCGGCCTCCTCCCAGCGTTCGGCGTGCTCCTTCTCCTGGTCGGCGAGCAGCCCCTCCGTCCGCTGCCGCACCTCCCGGAGCGCGGCCAGCGCCTCACCGCGGTTCTCCTTGATGTCGCGCCGGGCGGAGATCCGCATCTCGTCGGCCTCGGCACGGGCGGCGAGGAGCCGCTGCCGGACGCGTTCCTCGGCCTCGCCGCGCACCTCGTCGGCGTATGCCGCCGCGGTCTCCCGCATCTGCCGCCCCGCGGCCTCGGCCTCGTCGACGGTCCGCTGGGCGTCCCGGCGCGCGGTGTCCCGTACGGCCGCGGCCTCCTCCTCGCCCAGCTCGAAGATCCGCCTGGCGCCCTCCCCGAGCGTCTCGTACGTCTGCGGGACGAGCCGCGCCACGACCTCCCGCAGCCGCTCCGCCTCCGCGTCCATCTCCTTGGCCAGCACGGTCAGCCGGGCCGCCCGTTCCCACGCGGCGTCCCGGGCCCGGGAGAGCCCCGCGGCGTACGCGTCGACCTGCTCGGGACGGTAACCACGCCCCCGTACGGCCATGAAACCGTGCGGCGCCTCCGATGCGCTGCTCATCCTTGAACCCCTCTCCGCCGGACACACACGAAATGACGAACGACTTATGACGAACGATTTCGCGCACATCTTGATGGATCACACGGAAGTGTTCATAACGCGACACTCCGCCCATCCATCCGGTCAAGGGTGCGTCATTTGAGGTCAGAAGCCGGAATCGGGGTGTCGTCGCGGAGTGCGGAGAAGAGCTGTTCGGCCTTCGCGGAGTCCCACTCGACGACATCACCGACCCCGTCGACGGAGGTCTCCTCCCCCACCGGAACGGTCGTCGTGGCCCCCTCGCCGTCCGCCAGGTCCTTCATCCGCAGCCCCATCTGCGCCAGATCCCGCACCCCGGTCCCGTCGTCCACCGTGAGCGCGTCGAAGGAAGCCCCCAGCCAGGGAATCAACCGCCACGGCGGCACCACCACGGCCGGGCTCAACGCCTTGTCCGCGACCGCACTCACCAACTGCCGCTGGCGCTTCACCCGTCCCAGGTCACCCAGCGGATCGGAGTACCGCGCACGGACGTACGCCAATGCCTGCGTCCCGTTCATCCGCTGGCACCCAGCGTCAAAGTCGGCCCCGGACTTCGTGTCATGCAGCCCGCCCTTCGCCACACAGATCGTGACGCCGTCGAGCGAGTCGACCACGTCGACGAAACCGAGGAAGTTCACCTCGGCGTAGTGGTCGAGGTTCAGCCCGGTGGCCTGTTCGACGGTGCGGGTGAGGAGTTTGGCGCCGCCGAGCGCGTACGCCGCGTTGATCTTGTTCTGCCCGTGCCCAGGGATGTCGACGTACGAGTCCCTGGGGAGGGACACCAGATACGGTCCGCTCTTCCCGTAGTGCAGCAGCATGATCGTGTCGGTGTTGAGCACGTCGTCATTGCCGACGTGCAGTTCCTTGCGCTGTTCGGGGGTCAGCTCGGAACGGCTGTCGGACCCGATCAGCAACCAGTCCGCACCGGGGTCCGCCCTCGGCCGGTCCGCGTACGTGTCGAACGCGTCGGTGTGCCGCAGCCGCGAATCCCCCCAGAAATACAGGCCGATGGCGTACGCGACGACGCACAGCACAAGGGTCAGCAGGGTCAGCGCCAGCCGCTTGGGCCACCGACGCCCTCGGTTGCTCCCGCGCCTGCGCTCTCGCCGTTCGGGCCACGTACTCATGACCGCATGATCGAGGCGCCCGACCCGTCGCGCAGGTCGAGCGCCTCATTCGTACGTACCTCAGCGGGCCTACAGCAGCCCGTCCCACATCTGTTCCAGCAGCACCGACCACCAGCTCTCCGGCGACCCGAGGGCCGCCGGGTCGAGGGAGGCGAGCTGGGCCTGGAAGTCGACGGTCCAGCGGCCCGCCTGCTCCTGGTTCAGCCCGAAGCGCAGCCGCCACATCCGGCCGAGCAGGGCCAGGCAGCGCGCGAACTCGGGCAGCCCCGTGTTCACGAACTGCGGCGGCACCGTAGCACCGCCCGGACCTGCCTCGACCGGCACGGCCACGATGTTCGCCGTGCCGTACTGGACACAGATCGCCTTGCCGAAGTCACTGCCCATCACGAGGTACGAGCCCGCGTCCGAGGCCGGCTGCACCCCGCGCTCCATCGCCAGCTCCGCCAGCGTCGGCACCGGCCGGCCCGGCTGGGCCTGCGCCCAGAAGAACGGGCCCATGTCGACCGGAAGCCCGGCCACCACGAGCGTGTGCGCCACGACGTTCGGCACACCCTGCCGCGACACCGCCACCTGGTCGAACCGGAACACCCCCGGTCCGAACGCCGCGGCCAGCTCCTGCCCGATCGCCTCCGGCGCGATCGGCGGCGCGGGCTGCACCGGCGGAATCGGCGCCCGCACCGGAGCGGGCCGCGCCGGCCCGTCCGCCACCTGGTGCAACTCCCCCTGATGCGCGAGCAGTTGCCCCATTCCCTGCTGACGGCTCGCATGATCCGTGCCGTACGGGGCGATGCTCGTGATCCGCGCCTGCGGCCAGGTCTCCCTGATCATCCGCGCGCAGTACGCGCCCGGCAGCTCACAGGACTCCAACTCCGTGTGCAGCTCCAGCACCTGCTGCGGCGGCACGTTCATCGCCCGCAGCTCATGCAGCATCTGCCACTCCGGATGCGGCGTACCCGGCGCCGAACGCCGGATCAGCTGCTGCTCGGAACCGTCCTGCGCGCGATACCGCAGTACGGCCTGATACCCGGGCCCGACGGTCGGCTGCCCCGTCTGCGGATAGCCGTACGCCGGCGGCTGCTGACCGGAGTTCCCCGGCTGACCCGGCAGAGGCTGCCCGGCCATCGGCTGCTGACCGGGCAGCGGCTGGGGCGCGCCCGGGGGCATGCCGGGGGCGTGCGGGGGCGGCGGTGCGCCGGGCCCCCCGACCGGCGGACCCGAAAGCATGGTCGCGGCGTAATGAACAGCGCCGGGAGGCGTACCACCGGGAGGGTTCGGTGCCCCAGGAGCACCAGGAGCGCTGGGCACACCGGGCGCACCGGGCGCGCCCGGAGGCTTCGGAACACCCGGCGGCTGAGGCGCGCCGGGCCCCCCGACGGGCGGACCCGACAACATCGTCGCGGCGTGATGGAGACCACCACCCGGAGCATTCGGCCCCCCGGGAGCACCGGGCGCTCCCGCCCCCGCAGCTCCCGCAGACCCTCCAGGTCCCGCAAGCCCTCCAGGCCCCGCAGGTCCCTCGGGCCCGTTCGGACCGAGCTGCGACACAAGCTGAGTCGGCACATACCCGCCCGCGGGCGCGCCCGGCGCACCGGGCCCGGACGGCGGAGGCACATTCCCCGGCCGCGCGCCCGGCACTCCCGGCGCACTAGGCGGAGGCGGAGCACTCGCCGCACCCCGGGCACCCCTCGGAGGCTGCGCCTTGCTGGTCGCGGCGTCGGCGATGTCACTGGCGTTGGCAGGCAGGGGGTGCGAAGGCGCCGCGGGCGGCGTACCAGGAGCACCCGGAACCGGCGGTCCACCGGCCGACGGCGCACCCGGAACTCCACCCGACCCCTGCGGAAACCCATACGCGGGCGCACCCGGAGCAGGCGCCCCCTGCGGCCCACCCGGAACCGGCGGCGTCCCCGGAACACCACCCTGCCCCTGCGGAAACCCATACGCAGGCGCACCCGGAGCAGGCGCCCCCTGCGGCCCACCGGGACCCTGCGGATAGCCGTACGAGGGTGCGACCGGCGGAGTCGTGCTCCGGGGAGCACTCGGACCCTGCGGCGGGTGGGGGTCGTCGACCGCCGGAGCCATCGCCGTACGCGGAAGTTGGCTGCCCCCGGACATCAGGGCGGTCTTGGCATCCGGCGGCGGGGTTCCGGCGTCGTCGACGTCGGTCAGCGGCGGCGCGAAGACGGTCGCCGGCAGCGGTACGGAACGGTCGTCGCCGCCAACGTCCGCGTTGGTGTCGGTCCCGGCCCACGGGGTCACGTCGACGGGCGCACCGGGCGCCCCCGCGTCCTGACGGCCACCTGCCGCGGGCCACGCCTGACCCCCACCGGGAACCGAGGGGGGCGCACCCGGCGCGTAGTGCGCCGGAGGCGCATCGGCCGGCGGCGCGTCAACGGGGGCCGGCGAGGACCCGTTCGGCACCCCGCCCCCGGCAGCCGCACCGTGCACGCCCGCACCCACACCGTGCGCCGCCGCAGCCGCACGAGACCCGACCCCGTCGGAGGGCGCGCCCGAGGGCCCACCCGGCGCCCCCGTCCGCCGATCCGGAATCCCCAGCTTGTCCGCGGCCTCCTGCAACCACTCAGGGGGACTCAACAAGAAGGACGTCTGGTTCAGATCGACACGAGCCGCAGGGGCCGGCGCCGTCTCCGGAGCCGCGTCCTGCGCGCCGTACTGCTCCTCGTACCGGCGGATCACCTCACCCACCGGCAGCGAGGGCCACAACGTGGCCTCACCGCTGTCGCGGGCGATGACGAGCCGCTGCGCACCCCCGTCGGAACGCGGACCGTCCACACGGTCCTCGGCCCACACCACGAACCCGAGTTCGAACTCCCGTACCCGCACCTCACGGTGCTGATACGCGACCACGTCCCCGTTGATCCACTCTTCCGCGCGCTCCTGCGCCTGCGCGAAGGTCACCATCGAACGCTCACTCCCCCACCGAAGTCGCGGACGCCACCGCATCGACGGGAACGGCCCGCGCGAAACCGCCGTCCACCATCAGGTTCGCCACCGTCTCCAGCTCCGGCGGATTACCCGCGAGCCGGGACAGGAACTGGTCGAAGTCATCGCCACAGGGCAGCAGCAGCCGCTGCACCCGCTCCGCCGGCGGCCAGGCGTCCTGGTCGCGGACATCGTCGTACGCGCAGAACCAGACCGACCCGACCCCGTCGCCCTTCACCTTCACGGCGAGCAGACCGCCCTGCACGAAACCGACGCACAGGTAGTCCTTGGTCAGATGGTCACGCAGGCACTTGTTGATGTAGACGAGGTCATTGAGCGAGGCCTCGTCACGCACCGTGAAGAACGGCTGGTCCACCAGGAGGCCCAACTCGGCGTCCAGCGCGGCGCCCACCGGCGCACAGCCCCCGGCCGCCTTCAGGAAGGACCGATACGCACCCGGCAGCCGGTAGCCAAGGTCCTCCTCGACCCCCTGCACCTGCTGCTCCGTCACCGCGACCGAGGACTTCGGCAACCCGAAGTGCGCGGGCCACGTCTCCTGCAACGGCCGCGTACCCCGCTTGTCATGGTCCACGAGCGCGGTCGACAGCCCCCCGTGGTGCCGCAGCAACGCCTTCACGTCGACGGGCACGAGTTCCAGCCGCCGCGTGCCCGGCACGTGATGCCAGGTCCAGCCGTGCGGGGTCGCCACCGCGGGAATCGTGTCCCACAGGTCGTGTCCGGAGGCGGCGAGCGCGGCGTTCGCGGAGACATAGTCCGTGAGCCGCAACTCGTCCACGCCGAAACCCTCAGGGGGCTCGGCAATCTCCGCGGCGGCACGCGCGTACGCCGAGAAATCGGGATAGCCGTACTCGTCGACCCGCACACCTCTGGGGTGGCGGGCAGCCCGGACCGGGTCCGGGAAACGTACGACCTGCCCGGCGTATGCCGCGTTCGGCGGCGCGGCTTGCTGCCCGAGCCGACCTGTCGTCATGGCGGTTGCCCCCTGCGGCGTCGTCAATAGCGGTATGGATCGCGGATGTCGACAGCCTATGCGGTCGTACGGCACCGGTCACCGGGCCTCCGGTTCCGTGACCTGCCGTCACCTCGCCGTGACGGTGCGACGAAGACCGGGCGTGTCGCGGAGCCCCAGCTTCCCCACCCGCCACGCCATTTGGCAGTCTGTCTCCGCACCGGGGGATGCACGGGAGGGAAACGATCATGAATGCGACTCATACAGGCACGTCCGGGGACCCGCGGGTCGGCTGGAGCAGCGACGAGACACCGCACGTCCCTACCCTCCTGCACCGCCGCGACGGCATACTCCCCACCGTCGCCGCCGCCCTCTCCGTACGCGGCGAGACCCTCACCGGCACCGCCGCACGCGGCGACCAGCCACCTGCCCTCCACCCGCTGGTCCAGGACTTCCTCGACACCCTCGCCAACGCACAGCGCGACCGTTTCACCGGCCGCTGCGCCGAGGCGATCCTGATCTCCCGTCACATCGCCTCCGTGGACGCCGCCCGCAGCAAGCGCGCCGCACGCAAGCCACTGACCAACGGCGAGGCCCGCAAGGCCCTCAAGCAGGCCAAGCTCACCGCCCGCCACATCCGCGAGGACGGCGACCCACTGCACGGCAGCTTCGCCGCGCCCTGTCGCTCCTGCACAGCCCTCAGCGACCACTTCGGCGTCCTCATCGTCGACCCGACGGCACCCGACGCCTGAACTCCCCGCGCCCCGCGCACGTACCAACGGTGATGACGCCCGTCTCCGTCCCCACCAGGGTCCTACGACCCCGCCTCCCCGACCCTCGACGAACTGAAGGGCAGATGCACGCCGACCGCACCTCCACCACACGCTTCCCCGTCCCCGTGGACGCCGCGCTGCGCTCCGCCGGGTGGCAGCCCGGGCACTGGGACATAAAACAGGCCGAGTACTGGGCCGACGCCCTGCGCGGGCACGAGTCGTCGGCCGGGCACCAGCACGCGGTCTTCCCTGCGGCAGTGGAGGCGTGGGCGGAGTTCGGCGGGCTCCACGTCACCTCGTCCGGACCCGGCCGCCAGAACGCCCCCGCCGCCCTCCACTTCGACCCGCTCCACGGCCTCCACCTGGCCCGCACCCTCGGCGACCTCGGCCGCGCCCTCGACACCGAGGTCTGCCCCCTCGGCGAGGAGTCCGACAACCGCGCCCTCCTCGCCATCGACGCGGAGGGCCGCGTCTACGCCCTCGATCACACCGGCGACTGGTTCCTCGGCCCGGACATCGACACCGCCCTCAACACCCTCCTCACAGGCACCGCCCCCACCCGCCTGACCACCGCCTAGCCGACGCCACCAGGGCCGGAGGAATTTCTTCGCCCCCTCCACCCCTACCCATCCCTTGTCCCTGGGGCCTACCGCCCCCAGACCCCGCATCGGCTCCAAGGTCTCCCACCGGGCCGGGACTGAAGAGCTCAAGGACCGCCGGGCCGGAACCGAAAAGCATTGCCGCCGCCCCACGACCCGCACCCGCCGGACGGCGGAAGGGGGCGTGCCGGTACGTCCAGATGCCCGTCGCGTACGCCCGCGTCACCGGACCCCCACACCCTTGCCCGACGTCTGATCCGTCGGCGACGGGCGGGACCTACCGGCACGCCCCCGACCCACCCACCAGACGACACCGGCACAGGCACACGCACCGGACGGCAAACGCACCCGCACCGAACACCGCACACGGCCCCCGCACCACCCGTCACCCACCACCCCCCGCCGGAATCACCGCCGACACCCGAAACCCCCCGGCATCCGTAGGCCCCGACACAAAAACTCCCCCCAACGCACTCACCCGCTCCTTCATGCCCAGCAACCCATTCCCCCCACTGGGCAGATGCACGGACGAAGCCGCCCCCGGCTCCGGCGGACACTCGTTCTCCACCTGCATCGCGATCTCCGAAACCCGGTGCGCCAACCGCACATGCGTCTTCGCACCGGCCGCATGCTTGTGCACGTTGGTAAGGGCCTCCTGAACAACCCGATACGCGGTCTGCTCGACCTCCCCGGCGTACCCGGGCGAATCCCCCTCGACCGACAGATCGACCACCATCCCGGCCGCCGCCGACTGCCCGATCAGCTCATCGAGCTCCGCGAGCGAGGGCCCGTCCATCGCATCGTCGGCGACCCGCGACGCCGCGGCCGCCGCCGCCACAGCCACCGCGGCAAGAGGCATCGAACGGTCCCGCGAATCCACCCCGCCCCCCGTACGCAGCACACCCAGCATCTCCCGCAGCTCGGTCAGCGCCTGACGCCCCATGTCCCCCACGAGCGCCGCGTTCTTGACGGCCTTCTCGGGATCCTTCCGGGCAACGGCCTGAAGGGCAGCGGCATGCACAACCATCAGACTCACCCGGTGCGCGACCACATCGTGCATCTCACGAGCAATCCGCGTCCGCTCCTCGTTACGCGCCCACTGCGCCCGCTCCTCCGCCCGCTCCGCGAGCAACTGCAACTCCCGCTCCAGCGAGTCCGCCCGCTCCCGCAGGCTCTCCATCAGCCGCCGCCGCGCACCGACGTATAGCCCGAGGAGTACGGGCGGAGCGTTCATCCCCAGAGCGGTCGCGATGGAAATGAAGGGGACGAACCAGTTCCCCATGGGCACGTCACCACTCACCACAGCCTGGTGCGCCCGTACGTACGTCACGATGAGCATCCCGGCGAAGGACATCAACGCCAGCGACCCGATGATCCGCCGCGGCAGCTCGGACGCGGCCAGCGTGTACAGCCCGACGAGCCCCATCAGGAAGCCCATCTGGGCGGGCGTGATGGCGATCGACACGAGGACGACGGCGATGGGCCACTTCCGCCGCAGCAACAACGTGAAGCCGGCGACCAGCCCGAACCCCACCCCGACCGGAACCGGCAGGCCCGCGTCATGGGCGAACGCGATCCCCTCGATGCCGGACTCGGCCGCAGACACCCCCGCGAGACCCGCGTCAAGTACCGCACTACGCCACCTGACCCACCACCACGGCCCGGTCCCGGCCGCGGTGTGCTCTTCCCCCGTCGTGGTCATGCCTCCAGCCTACGGTCGCCACCCGCCCCTTTTCCGGTGAGTTTCGCCTACTGGCCTACACCACACCCCGCAATCGAACAGAAGCGAAACCCACCAGAATCCCTCGAACTGCTGAATCGATCACCGTTCGACCCCGGAGGCTCACATTCCGCCCGGACGGTATGCCTATGGCACACGCACAGGGCAAGTACGCGGATTTCGAGGGGCTGCGGGAGCGGGCGGTCGCGTTGCGACGGGCGGGACTCAGCCGCCGCCAGATCCGCGACCGGCTCCACGTCGACAACAACGACATCCTCAACCGACTCCTGGAGGGCGAGCCGCCCCCGGAGTGGACCAAGCGCCCGAACGCGAAGGACGACGTCCGCGGGCGAGCCCAGGAGCTACGGCTCCAGGGCTGGACCTACGACCAGATCCAGGTCGAGCTGGGCTGCTCGAAGAGTTCGATCTCGCTATGGGTACGCAATCTGCCGAAGCCGGAACGGAAAACGCGGACCCGGGAGGAGGCGTCGGCGATCGCCAAGCGCGGATGGGAGGCAACGCTTCAGAGGCGGGAGGAAGAACGCCAGCAGACCAAGCGCCTGTCAGCCGGGGAGATTGGCACCATGACCGACCGAGAGCTCTTCCTCGTGGGCGTCGGCCTTTATTGGGCCGAGGGATCCAAGAGCAAGCCATATCGCCGACAGGAGCGCATCACCTTCGTGAACAGCGATCCGAACATGATCACAGTCTTCCTGGCCTGGCTGCGCCTGCTGCGAGTTGAACAGGAGCGCCTCAGGTTCTCGGTACAGATCCACGAAACCGCAGACGTGCCGACCGCCGAGAAGTTCTGGGCGCACCACGTCGGTATCGAGCCGGCCGAACTCCTCAAGACCACGCTCAAGAAGCACAACCCAAGCACGAACCGCAAGAACACCGACGACAACTACTACGGCTGCCTACGCATCGACGCGCGAGGCGGAGCTGACTTGTACCGTCGCATCGAGGGCTGGTGGTACGGCATAGTGTTGTCCGCACGCGAATCCGATGGATTGAATCGGACATAGCAGACGAACTATCCCGGGTCGTCTAATGGCAGGACAAATGGTTTTGGTCCATTGAATGAGGGTTCGATTCCTTCCCCGGGAGCTCACAGCACGCGGGCCCTGACAGTCAAGTCAGGGCCCGCTCCCATGTCCCCCCTGAAACCCCCCGGTATCCTGCGGATGTCCACACCCCAGCCATCCGAAGCCGAAGGGCATACCCCGTGAGCGCCAATCGCCCGGCAGCCGTCGTCGTACTCGCAGCGGGTGAGGGCACCCGTATGAAGTCGGCCACACCCAAGGTTCTGCACGAACTGTGTGGCCGTTCCCTGGTGGGACATGTGCTCGCGGCAGCGGGCGAGTTGGAGCCCGAGAACCTGGTCGTCGTGGTGGGTCACGCCCGCGAGCAGGTCGTCGCGCACCTGGGCGGGATCGACCCCGGCGTACGCACCGCCGTACAGGCGGAGCAGAACGGCACCGGGCACGCGGTGCGGATGGGCCTGGAGGAGCTGGGCGGCGGCGTCGACGGCACGGTGGTCGTCGTCTGCGGCGACACTCCCCTGCTCACCGGGGAGACGCTGAGGAACCTCGCCGCGACCCACACCACGGACGGCAACGCGGTCACCGTGCTGACCGCCGAGGTCCCGGACGCGACCGGCTACGGCCGCATCGTCCGCGACGACGTCAGCGGCGCGGTCACCGCGATCGTCGAGCACAAGGACGCCAACGCGTCCCAGCGCGCCATCCGTGAGATCAACTCGGGTGTCTTCGCCTTCGACGGGCAGCTCCTCGCGGACGCCCTCGGCAAGGTGCGTACGGACAACAGCCAGGGCGAGGAGTACCTGACCGACGTCCTCGGCATCCTGCGCGAGGCCGGGCACCGCGTCGGCGCCTCCATCGCGGGAGACCACCGCGAGATCGCCGGGATCAACAACCGCGTCCAGCTCGCCGAGGCCCGCCGCATCCTCAACGACCGGCTGCTCACGCGGGCCATGCTCGCCGGGGTGAGCATCATCGACCCGGCCTCCACCTGGGTCGACGTCGCCGTCACCTTCGAGCGGGACGCGATCGTGCACCCGGGCACCCAGCTCCAGGGCGCCACGCATCTCGCGGAGGGCGCCGAGGTCGGCCCCAACTCCCGCCTGAAGGACACGAAGGTGGGCGCGGGGGCGCGGGTCGACAACACCGTCGCGGACAACGCCGAGGTGGGCCCGCAGGCAAGCGTCGGGCCGTTCGCGTATCTCCGCCCCGGCACCCGCCTCGGTCTCAAGGCCAAGATCGGCACGTACGTCGAGACGAAGAACGCGACGATCGGCGAGGGCACGAAGGTCCCGCACCTGTCGTATGTGGGCGACGCGACGATCGGTGAGTACACCAACATCGGTGCCGCCAGCGTCTTCGTGAACTACGACGGGCAGGACAAGCACCACACCACGGTCGGTTCGCACTGCCGTACTGGATCGGACAATATGTTTGTGGCGCCTGTCACCATCGGGGACGGCGCCTACACCGCGGCGGGGTCGGTCATCACCAAGGACGTACCGGCCGGTTCGCTGGCCGTGGCCCGTGGCCAGCAGCGGAATATCGAGGGTTGGGTGGCGCGCAAGCGTCCGGGAAGTGCCGCCGCGAAGGCCGCCGAGACCGCCTCCCGGGAGCCGGAAGGCGAAGCCTGACCGGAAACCGGTGCGTCCTGCACGGCGTACCGTGATAAACGCACATCCGCACACCCCCAGCTGAGAAGACCTCTCCTAGTAGCTGTTAGTAGCTCCTAGTAGCCGTAGTGCCTCTCGCGGCAAGCTCGCACGCGGCTGACTCGTGCGAGTCGGTCATATGCGGCCGAGAAGTCCTCTCGCACCCAGCTGAGACACCTCTGAGGAGACAGTGCTGTGACCGGGATCAAGACGACCGGCGAGAAGAAGATGATGTTCTTCTCCGGCCGCGCCCACCCCGAGCTTGCCAAGGAGGTCGCCCACAGGCTGGGGGTCGGTGTAGTCCCGACGAAGGCCTTCGACTTCGCCAACGGCGAGATCTACATCCGCTACGAGGAGTCCGCGCGCGGCGCCGACTGCTTCCTCATGCAGAGCCACACGGCCCCCATCAACAAGTGGATCATGGAGCAGTTGATCATGATCGACGCTCTGAAGCGGGCCTCCGCGCGGAGCATCACCGTGATCGTGCCGTTCTACGGTTACGCGCGGCAGGACAAGAAGCACCGCGGGCGTGAACCCATCTCGGCGCGGCTGATCGCCGACCTGTTGAAGACGGCCGGTGCCCACCGCATCCTCACGGTCGATCTGCACACCGACCAGATCCAGGGCTTCTTCGACGGCCCGGTCGATCATCTCTTCGCGCTGCCGATCCTCGCGGACTACGTGGGTGCGAAGGTCGACCGCGCCAAGCTGACCGTCGTCTCCCCCGACGCCGGCCGGGTGCGCGTCGCCGACCGCTGGTGCGACCGTCTCGACGCTCCCCTCGCGATCGTGCACAAGCGCCGCGACAAGGACGTCGCCAACCAGGTCACCGTCCACGAGGTCGTCGGTGATGTGGAGGGCCGTGTCTGTGTCCTGGTCGACGACATGATCGACACCGGCGGCACGATCTGCGCCGCCGCCGACGCCCTGTTCGCGCACGGCGCCGAGGATGTCATCGTCACGGCCACGCACGGTGTGCTCTCCGGCCCAGCGGCCGACCGCCTGAAGAACTCCAAGGTCAGCGAGTTCATCTTCACGGACACTCTGCCGACCCCGGGCGAGCTGGAACTCGACAAGATCACGGTCCTGTCGATCGCGCCGACGATCGCGAACGCGGTCCGCGAGGTCTTCGAGGACGGCTCGGTGACGAGCCTCTTCGAGGAGCAGTAGACCCACGCTCCACCGGTCGATCCCGTAGGTCCCGTAGATCGATTTCTGATACGGCCTCCCCGCCCAGTAAGCTGTCACAGTTGCTCGGCGAGGGAGGCCGTACCGCTTTACGAGGCGGGTACGGCGGTCCGTTATCGACGCGCTCTTCGTAGCAGGCCGATGTTCGGCCGGGTGACCACCTTCCCCATTTGATCTACGAGGAGTGAACATGGCCGACGTCAAGCTCGCCGCCGAGACCCGCACCGAGTTCGGCAAGGGCGCCGCCCGCCGTATCCGTCGCGAGAACAAGGTTCCTGCCGTTGTCTACGGTCACGGTGCCGAGCCCGTCCACGTCACGCTTCCGGGTCACGAGCTCCAGCTCGCTCTGCGTAAGTCGAACGTCCTGCTCACCCTGGACATCGAGGGCAAGACCGAGCTGGCGATCCCGAAGGCCGTCCAGCGTGACGCGATCAGGGGTTCCCTCGTGCACGTCGACCTGCTCACCGTGAAGAGCGGCGAGAAGGTCACCGTCGAGGTCTACGTCCACACCGAGGGCGAGCTGGCCCCGGGTGCCTTCCTGCTCGAGCACGTGCTGAGCACGCTGACGGTCGAGGCCGAGGCCACGCACATCCCCGAGTCGGTCACCGTCTCCATCGCGGGCCTTGAGGCCGGCGCCGCCATCCTCGCCAAGGACATCCCGCTCCCCGAGGGCACCACGCTGGTGATCGACGAGGACGCGGTCGTCCTCCAGGTCCTGGCCGCCCAGGCGGAGGAGGCCTCCGCGGACGAGGCCGAGACCACCGAGGCCTGATCCCTCACCGGGTCATGGCTTTCCGTCAGCCGCCGTTCCCCAGGGAGCGGCGGCTGACGCGTATCAAAGACAGCGCGCCGCCTGTCAAGGACACATGGGAGACACGGACGTGACGACGACGACCGACGACGCAGCCGCCCCCTGGCTGGTCGTGGGGCTCGGCAACCCCGGGCCCGAGTACGCCATGAACCGGCACAACGTGGGCTTCATGGTGGCCGATCTGCTGGCGGGGCGGATCGGCGGCAAGTTCAAGCGGGCCGGCAAGGCGCAGGCGCAGGTGATCGAGGGGCGTATCGGCCCGCCGGGGCCGGCGAATCGCCGGGTGATTCTGGCCAAGCCGATGTCGTACATGAATCTGTCCGGTGGTCCGGTGAACGCGCTGCGCGACTTCTACAAGGTGCCGCTCGCGCACGTCGTCGCGATCCATGACGAGCTGGACATCGATTACGGCGTGCTGCGTCTCAAGTTCGGTGGCGGGGACAACGGCCACAACGGGCTGAAGTCGATGACGAAGGTGATGGGTCCGGACTACCACCGGGTGCGGTTCGGTATCGGGCGTCCTCCGGGGCGTATGCAGGTCGCGGATTTCGTTCTGAAGGACTTCGCGTCGGCGGAGCGCAAGGAGCTCGACTACCTGGTGGACCGTGCGGCGGACGCTGTGGAGTGTCTGGTGATCGACGGGCTGGAGCGGGCGCAGAGTTCGTACAACTCCTGAGCCTCCGGCGCTCGCGGGCGTCGAAAGGTTCGTACAAGTCCTGACCGTCGGCTCTCGCGGGCGTCGAAAGGTACGTACAAGTCCTGACCGTCGGCTCTCGCGGGCGTCGAAAGGTACGTACAACTCAGGACTTGTCCCCTGCCTGAGTTGACCAGGCGCATGGCCATGGCCAATGATCCCCGCCATGCCCGCCGCCACGTCAGGTCAGAGCTCCCGCCAGAACGCTTACGTGGCGCTGCGGTTCGGGCAGCTCGCGACGATGGGTACGGTCGCGGCGCTGATCCTGATCGCGGGTGTCTGGGGTTCCTGGGGCACGGCGCAGCACGTGATGCTGAGTCGGGGCCGGGAGCAGGGGACGATGACGGTCACGGCGTGTTCGGGCGAGACCTGCACGGGGCCGTACTCGCCCACGTCGACGGGATCGGAGGCGCGGGCCCGGGTCTCCATCGAGGAGTCGGTGGCGGTGCGGAAGGGCGGGGTCTACTCGGTCACCGTGAAGCCGGGCACCAGTGACGTGGTGCGCTCGGGGCCGGCCGGACTGCTCTACTCCTGGGTTCCCTTCGGTGGCGCGCTGCTGCTCGCCGCGGTGGTGGTGGCGGGGGGTCTGCGGCTGACGCGGGTGGCGTGGGCGCTGGCGGCGGCGGGGTTCGTGCAGCTGACGGTGACGTTCCTGGCCTTGTGAACTCATAGCGATGCCCCCGTGTTCGTACGAACACGGGGGCATCGTCGTCCGAACGGCGATCAGCCGGTGTTGCGCAGCCCTGCCGCCACACCGTTGACGGTCAGGAGGAGCGCTCGCGACAGCAGCGGATCCGTTGGGGAGCCGGCCGCCGCCTCGTCGCGCTGGCGCTTGAGCAGGGCGACCTGGAGGTAGGAGATCGGGTCCAGGTAGGCGTCGCGGATGGAGAAGGTCTGCTGGAGGACGGGGTTGGTGTCCAGCAGCTTTTCGCCGCCCGTGATCCGCAGCACCTCGCGGACGGTGAGCTCGTGCTCGGCGCGGATGCCGTCGAAGACGTGCTTGAGGTCGTCCGGCACCAGGGTGTCCACGTAGTGCGAGGCGATCCGCAGGTCGGTCTTGGCAAGGGTCATCTCGACGTTGGAGAGGAAGTTGCGGAAGAAGTGCCACTGCTCGTGCATCTCGTCGAGCACGGTGTCCAGGCCCGCCTCGCGCAGTGCCTTCAGGCCCGAGCCGACTCCGAACCAGCCCGGCACGATCTGCCGTGACTGGGTCCAGCCGAACACCCACGGGATGGCGCGCAGGCCGTCGAGCGAGACGCCCGAGCCGGGGCGGCGGGAGGGCCGCGAGCCCAGGTGCAGGTCGGCGAGCTGGTCGACCGGCGTGGAGGCGAGGAAGTACGTCGGCAGGTCGGGGTCCTCGACGAGCTTGCGGTACCTGGTGTGCGCCGCGTCGGAGACGACGTCCATCGCCGCGTCCCAGCGGGCGAGTGCCTCGTCGGACTGGCGCGGGGAGGTGTGCAGCGCAGATGCCTGGAGGGTGGCCGCGACGGTCAGTTCCAGGTTTTCGCGGGCCAGTGAGGGCACCAGGTACTTGTCGGAGATGACCTCGCCCTGCTCGGTCACCTTGATCTCGCCCTCCAGGGTGCCCCAGGGCTGCGCGAGGATCGCGTCGTGCGAGGGGCCGCCGCCGCGGCCGACGGTGCCGCCACGGCCGTGGAACAGCCTCAGCCGCACCCCGTAGCGGTGGGCGACGTCACGCAGGCGGCGCTGGGCGCGGTGGATCTCCCACTGGCTGGTGGTGATGCCGCCGAACTTGGAGGAGTCGGAGTAGCCGAGCATGACCTCCTGGACGTCTCCGCGCAGCGCGACGAGGCGCCGGTAGGAGGGGTCGGAGAGCATGTCCTCCAGGATGGTGTCGGCGGCCTTGAGTTCATCCGTCGTCTCCAGGAGGGGCACGATGCCGATCTTCGCCCAGTTGCCGTGCAGGTCGAGGAGTCCGGCCTCACGGGCGAGTACGGCCGCCGCGAAGACGTCGTCGGCGCCCTGGCACATCGAGATGATGTACGACTCGATGACCTCGGGTCCGAAGATCTTCAGGGCCCGCTTGATCGTCTGGAACACGCCCAGGGTCTTCTCACCTGCCGCGTCCAGCGGAGCCGGGGTCGGGGCCAGCGGGCGCCGGGACCTGAGCTCCTTGGCGAGGAGCTTGGTGCGGTAGTCGCGGGGCATGTCGGCGTAGCGCCAGGATTCCTCGCCGAGGCGGTCGAAGAGCTGGCCGAGGGCGTGGTGGTGGGCGTCCGCGTGTTCGCGTACGTCCATGGTGGCGAGCTGGAGGCCGAAGGCGGCGAGGGTGCGGATGGTGCGGTTCATGCGGCCGTCGGCGAACAGTGCGCCGCGGTGCTCGCGCAGTGAGCTCTGGATCTGGACGAGGTCGTGGAGGAGTTCGGCCGTGCCGAGGTAGTCGCGTCCGTCCACGTGGGGGGTCCCGGTGGCCAGTCGCTTCTTGGTGTTCTCCAGCTTCTGGCGGATGCAGGTGGCCTTGAGCCGGTAGGGCTCCTCGGCGTTCAGCCGCTTGTAGCGGGGGCTGATCTCGGGGAGCCGCTCCAGGTCGGTCTGGAGGGAGGCGAGCAGCTCTTCGGTGGCGCCCGTGTACCTGATCGAGTTGGAGAGGAAGCCGCGGAGTTCGTCGATCAGCTCCAGGGCGTCGTTGATGCCGTGCTCGTGCTGGAGGATCAGGACGTCCCAGGTGACGTCGGGGGTGACGTTCGGGTTGCCGTCGCGGTCGCCGCCGATCCAGGTGCCGAAGGTGAGCGGCCTGGTCTCGTCGGGGAGGGTCACGCCGACTCGCTCAAGCTCGGCCGTGAGGTCTTCGAGTACGTCACCTACGGCGCCGGCGTGCAGTTCGTCGAGGTAGTAGATGGCGTTGCGGGCCTCGTCGGCGGGCTCGGGGCGTACGACGCGCAGCTCGTCGGTCTGCCACACCAGGTCGATGTTCTCGGCCAGGCGGGTGTCGTAGCGGCGGCGGTCGGCCTCGATGACCGGGGTCTCCAGGAGGGCGGCGATGCGGCGCAGCTTGTTGAGGACGGAGCGGCGTGCGGCCTCGGTGGGGTGGGCCGTGAACACCGGGCGGACGTTGAGGTTCTTGACCGTCTCGCGCAGGTGGTCGGGGTCGGCGTCCTTGAGGCGGTCGGCGGTGCGGGCGAGGAGGCCGCCCTCGGCGGCGCGCTTGGCGCGCAGTTCGCGGCCGCGGTGCACCTGTTCGGTGACGTTGGCGAGGTGGAAGTAGGTGGAGAAGGCGCGGACCAGCTTGGCCGCGGTTTCCAGTTCGGTGCCGCGCAGCAGTTCGGCGGCGGCCTCGCCGTCCTCGCGGGTCAGTCGGCGGACCTTCTCGACAAGTTCGAGAAGCTCGGGTCCCTCCTGGCGGACCAGGGTCTCGCCCAGCAGGTCACCCAAGCGGCGGATATCGGCGCGCAGCTCGCTGCTGGTCGTCGTGGTCTGGTCGTCGGCACTGCTCACAGGTGCGGCTCCTTGCAGTGTTGAAGCTCATCTGAAGAGTGAAAGTTCGTCTGAAGCTCGTCTGGGAGGGAACCCGGGTGGCGACCGCGCGGCGGGTGCCGCTTAGGAACGTGGCATCCGGGAATTAATCAGAACGGACCGCGCTGTCCGACCGACTCCAAGGATAGGTGTCCACAGGGACGCGCAGGCTCTCGGGCTCTTGCCGCCGAGCGGCGCGCTGCCATACTTACGACGCCGTAGGTTACGGAAGCGTAGGGAATGCCGTCGGACAGAGGGAGGACCCTGGGCCCCGTATCCCGGTACCGGGAGGGCTGGAGGCTCCGGGGATCCGTTCCCCGAACGTCCGGCCCACCGCTCCCCGGTATCCGGCTCTCTCCCTCACCCCGGACAACCGTCTCCACCCTCGAACCCCACAGGGGACACCCATGACCACGAGCTCCGATGTGATCGACGACGCCCCGCAGGCGAACCATGACTCCCCGCTTCCACCCGCCACGCTGGGCGGTGAGAAGAAGGGGTCGCTCGAACAGTTCGCGCTTCTCCTCTTCATCGTCGTCCCGTTCCTCGCCCTGGTGGCCGCGGTGCCGCTGGCCTGGAACTGGGGAGGAGTGAGCTGGCTCGACCTCGGCCTGCTCGTCTTCTTCTACTACCTGGGTTGCCATGGCGTCACGATCGGCTACCACCGCTACTTCACCCATGGCGCCTTCAAGGCGAAGCGCCCGCTGCGGATCGCACTGGCGGTCGCCGGTTCGATGGCGGTCGAGGGGCCGGTGGTCCGCTGGGTCGCCGACCACCGCAAGCACCACAAGTTCTCCGACGCCGAGGGCGACCCGCACTCGCCGTGGCGTTTCGGTGAGACACTTCCGGCGCTGATGAAGGGCCTGTGGTGGGCGCACATCGCCTGGATGTTCGACGAGGAGCGCACTCCGCAGGACAAGTACGCACCGGACCTGATCAAGGACCCGGCGATCCGTGCGATCTCGCGCCACTTCATCTACTACACGCTGCTCTCCCTCGCTCTGCCCGCGCTGATCGGCGGTCTGGCGACGATGTCGTGGCGGGGCGCGTTCACCGGCTTCTTCTGGGGCTCACTGGTCCGGGTGGCGTTGCTGCACCACGTCACCTGGTCGATCAACTCGATCTGCCACGCGGTGGGCAAGCGCCCCTTCAAGTCGCGTGACCGTTCGGGCAACGTGTGGTGGCTGGCCGTCCTGTCCTGCGGTGAGTCCTGGCACAACCTGCATCACGCCGACCCGACCTCTGCCCGGCACGGTGTGGAGCGCGGTCAGCTGGACTCCTCGGCCCGGATCATCCGCTGGTGCGAGCAGTTCGGCTGGGCCTCTGACGTGCGCTGGCCGTCACGCTCGCGCATCGATTCCCGCCGGAATACGGACGAGTCGGACTCCCCGCGCAAGACGGAAACCGCTGACGCGGCATGATTGACGGCGTGGCGACCGACTCCAGCAGCACCCCGAGCAGTAACGAAAAACCGCGGCGCGCTCGCCGCACCCGCATGACCGGCGCCGAGCGTCGTCAGCAGCTGCTGGAGATCGGTCGCACCCTTTTCGCGGCCAAGGGTTTCGAAGGCACGTCTGTCGAGGAGATCGCGGCGAAGGCCGGCGTCTCCAAACCGGTGGTGTACGAGCACTTCGGCGGCAAGGAGGGCCTGTACGCGGTGGTGGTGGACCGCGAGATGCGCCGCCTGCTGGACATGGTGACGAGCTCTCTCACGGCAGGTCACCCCCGCGAGCTGTGCGAACAGGCCGCCTTCGCGCTCCTCGACTACATCGAGGAGTACACGGACGGCTTCCGCATCCTGGTCCGTGACTCCCCGATCCCCCAGTCGACCGGGTCCTTCGCCTCCCTGATCTCGGACATCGCCACCCAGGTCGAGGACATCCTGGGCCGCGAGTTCAAGAGCCGCGGCTTCGACTCCAAGCTCGCGCCGCTGTACGCCCAGGCCCTCGTCGGCATGGTCGCGCTGACGGGGCAGTGGTGGCTGGACGTCCGCCGCCCGAAGAAGGCGGAAGTGGCGGCCCACCTGGTCAACCTCGCCTGGCACGGCCTGGACGGCCTGGAGGCGAAGCCGCGACTGATAGGCCACCGCAAGAGCTGAGGCGCGACGGTCGGGCTCGTCACCCTTTGTGATGACGCTGGTCAGTTCCCCCCGCTACGGTGGACACGCAGGCCCAGAATCCCGCTCATGGGAGGAACCACCATGACCGCCGAGCACGAGCCTGAGCACGAGCACGAGCAGGGCTCCCGCTGGCCGGTGCCGCCGCAGGACGGGTACACCGTGGACGACCTGTTCACCCTGCCCGGCCTCCCGCCGCACACCGAGCTGATCGACGGGAGCCTTGTTTTCGTGGGTCCGCAGCGGGATTTCCACAGCACCATGATTGATCTCTTGGTGGCCGGCCTTCGTCGCACAGTTCGCGGCCGGCCCCTTAAGGTCCGCCGCGAAATGACCGTCATCCTGGACCAACGCAACGGTCCCGAACCCGATGTGTCGGTCGTCCGCAGCGAAGCCGTCACCGGCTTGGAGCAGACCCGGTTCCAGGCCGAGGACGTGGTGCTGGCCGTCGAGGTCGTCTCCCCGGACTCCGAGCCCGCGACCGGGATGCCAAGCCGCGGAAGTACGCCGCCGCGGGCATCCCCCACTTCTGGCTGGTCGAGATGTCCGAAGGGAACCAGCACCCGGTGGTCCGGACCTACGAGCTCGACCCGGTGAGCAAGACGTACGCGATCACCGGCATCCACCACGAAAAACTCGAGCTCAGCGTCCCGTACGACATCGACATCGACATCACCCTGGACGCCCTCAAGCAGCTGTGACCGTCCGCCGAGAATGCGTGGGCGCCCTACGTCAGTCCGTCGGCTCCAGGAACTCCAGCCGGTTGCCCACCGGGTCCTCGGAGAAGAAGCGGCGGTGGCCCGGGAGGTCGTCGTCCCAGGTGACGGGTGCGTGGTGGGCTTCGAGTCGGGCGGCGTACGCCTCGATGTCGTGGACCCGCAGCCCCGGGTGCGCCTTACGGGCGGGCCGGAAGTCCGCCTCTACCCCGAGGTGCAGTTGCACGGCCCCCGCCTGGAACCAGCAGCCCCCGCGCGCCGCGAGCACCGGCGGCTTGGGGATCTCGGTCATGCCGAGGGCGTCGACGTAGTACGTGCGGAGGCGGGGCTCGCTGCCGGGTGGGGCGGCGAGCTGGACGTGGTCGACGGCGGTGAGCATCAGTGGGCCCGCCTGGCCACGGCGAAGATGCGGCGGAACGGGAACACCGTGCCGTGTTCCGTGGCCGGGTAGGCCTCGCGCAGAGCGGCCCGGTACTCGGCGACGAAGGCCTCCGAGTCCGCCGCCCCCAGCTCGGTGAGGATCGGTCGCAGTCCTGTCCCCTTCACCCAGTCCAGGACCGGGTCCTCGCCCTCCAGTAGATGGAGGTACGTGGTCTCCCAGACGTCGGCCGTGCAGCCGAGGGCGGTGAGGTGTTCGAGGTAGGCGGCCGGGGTGTGCACGGCGTCGTCGTGGCGCAGGGCGTCGGCCAGGCGGTTCTTCCAGCGGGCGGAGTGGGCGAGTTCGCGCATCAGCCGGTGGCTGGGGGCGTCGAAGTTGCCGGGCACCTGGAAGGCGAAGGTGCCGCCGGGCGCCAGGCCCGTCACCCAGGCGGCGAAGGAGTCGGTGTGCCCGGGGACCCACTGGAGGGTGGCGTTGCTGATGATCAGGTCGTACGGGGCTGAGGGCGTCCAGGTCCGGGCGTCACCGGTGGCGAAGTCGAGGCGGCCGCCGCCGGGGGTGGGGCCCGCGAGTGCCGCGGCCTTGGCCAGCATCTCCGGGGAGTTGTCGTAGCCGGTGATGTGCGCGGCCGGCCAGCGTTCGGCGAGCAGGGCCGTGACGTTGCCGGGTCCGCAGCCGAGGTCGGCGATGCGGGCGGGGGTGCGGGGCAGCGCGGGGACGCGGGCGAGGAGATCGGCGAAGGGGCGGGCGCGGTGGTCCGCGTGGCGGAGGTACTGGCTCGGGTCCCAGGTGGGTGCGGTGGGGGTGGCGGGCATGGGTGGGCCTCCTCGAAGTCGCGGTGAAGTGATCACTTCGGGCCGGTCTCCAGCCTCACACCCCAACTATCTTGACGTCAAGAGACTTCACGTCGACACAACCACTACACTGATCGTCATGGAGGACGAGGTCGATCGGCTGGTCGGAGCGTGGCGCCGGGAGCGCCCTGACCTCGACGTGGAACCGCTCGAGGTGCTCAGCCGGGTGAGCAGACTGGCCCGGCACCTGGACCGCGCCCGCAGGCTGGCGTTCTCCGAGCACAGCCTGGAGCCCTGGGAGTTCGACGTCCTGACGGCGCTGAGGCGCGCCGGAAACCCGTACCAGCTCTCCCCCGGCCAACTGCTCACCCAGACCCTCGTCACCTCCGGCACGATGACGAACCGCATCGACCGGCTGACGAAGAAGGACCTGGTGGAGCGGCTCCCCGACCCCACCGACCGCCGGGGCGTGCTGGTACGCCTCACGGACGAGGGCCGCGACCGCGCCGACCAGGCACTGGCCGGCCTGCTGGAGCAGGAGCGCGCGATCCTGGCGGAACTGAGCAAGGCGCAGCGTGGCGAACTCGCGGGCCTGCTACGCCAGTTGACCGCCCCGTTCGACAACATCCCCGGTTAGGTCGACGGGCCCGACCCCCGCACGGCGGGCGAGCGCGACGGCCGCGAGGGTGGAGTGCACGCCCAGCTTTCCCAGCACGTTCTGCATGTGGGTGCGGACGGTGTGCGGTGAGAGGAAGAGCCGCTCGGCCACCGCCTTGCGTCCCAGCCCGGCGACCATGCACCGCAGCACTTCCCGCTCCCTCGGCGTGAGCGACTCGACGAGCCGTTCGCTCTCGGTGCGGTGTTTGCGGGCGGCGGTGAGTTCCCGCAGTACCCCGGTGAGCAGGGCGGGCGGAAGATGGGTCTCGTCGCGCAGCACACCCCGTATGACGGTGAGCAGCCGCGACAGCGAGCAGTCCTTGGCGACCCAGCCCGAGGCGCCGGCCTGGAGCGCGAGCGCGGCCCGGCGCGGATCGTCCTTCTCGGCGAGCACGACGATCCGTACGGTCGGCTGTCCGGTCCGGACACCCGCGACGAGCGAGATCCCGTCCACGAGCCCGTCCTCGTTGCTCGCCTGGACGGGCACCGCCGGACGCATACCGGGCAGATTGCCGCCCAGGTCCGCGTCGACGAGCAGGACGTCGAATCTGCGGCCTTCCGCCGCCGCCCGCTCCAGGCAGCGCAGCGCGGCTGGCCCGCTGCCCGCGGCGGACACGTCGACGTCGGGCTCGGCCGCGAGGGCGGCTGCGAGCGACTCGGCGAAGATGCGGTGGTCGTCGACGACCAGTACTCGGATGCGAACCACTGAAACCCCCACTGTCGGGGGACGACCGGTGCGGGTACGGCGCCCGAAATGATCCCGAGACCGCATCTGCGACTCGGGAGGCGGGGTGCCGCAGCCGCACGGCCGCCGCCGTGCGTAACTGCTACCCCCACTTCGGGCGTCGTACCCGACTGTCTCGCCCCCTGATCAGCACCGGCCCCCACCGGCGCTGTTCACAGAGTAAGGCCGGGGGCCTGGAGGGGAAGGCAATTCACAGAACTGCTTGGCCGACCCGTTTATGGTGGGACTTATGTTTCGTATGGAGACAGGAGACGACAAAGAACGCCGCGATCTGCTCCGCAGGAGACTGCTGGATGCCAACACGGCGGCGTCTCCCGTCCTCCGCGCCCTCCGCGGAACGCCGGGTGAACGCGAAGTTCCGCTCCACGTCTGGGCGTTGGACGATGCGGGTGCCCTCGCGGGCGGCCTCGTCGGCCACACCTGGGCCGCCTGGCTCCACGTGACCTACCTCTGGGTCGACGACCTCCACCGCGGCACCGGCCTCGGCTCCCGCCTCCTGTCCGAGGCCGAGCGCATCGCCCGCCACGACCGCGACTGCGGAGCCGCCCGCCTGGAAACCTGGGACTTCCAGGCCCCCGACTTCTACAGGAAGCAGGGCTACGAGGTGGTGTGCGCGATCCCGGACTATCCACCGGGGGTCACGGAGTACACGCTGACGAAGCGACTGGGCTGAGCAGGGCGGTTTTCGCCCCTTCTGCCGTTGTCCCCTACTCGTTCATCGGCCGGGTAAAGCAGATGCGATGAGCGTCCGACGCTGTCACGCTGCGCGCCATGAACCGCGAAATGATCTCTCAGCTGTCACACGCCGATCATCCGATCAACAGCCCCCTTGACGATGAGTCGGTGCGCCGGCTGCTCCATCGAACCGTTGATCGGGGGGATGAACGCGTACTCGACCTCGGCTGCGGGGAGGCGGCCTGGCTCCTACGTGCCCTGACCGCTCATCCGAATGTGACCGCCGAGGGTGTGGACAACTCAGCCGAGCTCCTGGCCAAGGCCCGGAGGGAAGCGGCCGGTCTGGGAGTCGACCGACGGCTCGTACTTCACCACCAGGACGCCACGGAGTTCGCGTCCCCCCGCCCCTTCGACGCAGTGCTCAGCGTCGGTGCCACCCATGCCTTCGGCGGTCTCCTGCCCACTCTCGACGCTGCCCTCAGGCACCTCGCCCCCGGCGGCAGCGTCCTGGTCGGCGATGCCTACTGGGAGTGCGAGCCCACGGCCGCAGCCCGCGAGATGTTGGGCGAGTACGAGGACCTGGCGACCACCATGGACCGCGTCGTCGCCCACGGCTGGACCCCCGTTTTCGGGCACCTCAGCACACGCCAGGAACTCGACGACTTCGAGTGGTGCTGGACCGGATCCCTGGCGACGTGGGCGCTCGACCACCCCGAGCACCCCGACAGCGCCGAGGTTCTCGCCGTTGCCTCCACCCACCGCTCGCAATGGCTGCACAGCTACCGCGACAGCTTCGGCTTCATCACCCTTGTCCTACGCCGAACCCCCGAGTGACCGGTGCGGGTGGCGGGCCAGGCTGCCCGGAACACCCGCACGGCTCCCCTGTTGTCGCCCTGGCTGACGGTCAGGGCGACAACGGTGTTGGAATAATCAGCCCACCCGCCGCGCCCCCGCCGAAGGCACCGCCGGGAACACCCGCGGCGCCGTGAAGCCCGCCTCGGCGAACGCCTCCTCCACCGCCTTGGTGACGCTCTCCGCATCCCCGGACTCCACGAGCACGATCGCCGATCCCCCGAAGCCGCCGCCCGTCATACGGGAGCCGAGCGCCCCGGCGGAGTTGGCCGTGGTGACCACGAGGTCCAGCTCGGGGCAGGAGATTCGCAGGTCGTCCCGCAGGGAGGTGTGTCCCTCGGTGAGGACGGGCCCGATCGCGCGGACGTCACCGGCGTCCAGCAGGCCGATGACCCGCTCGACCCGGTGGTCGTCGGACACGACATGGCGTACGTACCGGCGTACGCGCTCGTCGGACAGGCGCGCGAGGGCCGCGTCGAGCCCCTCGTACGCGACATCCCGCAGATGCGAGACGCCGAGCAACCGCGCGCCCTCCTCGCACCCTTCACGCCTCTCTGCGTACTCCCCGTCGCCGAGCGCGTGCTTGACGCGGGTGTCGACGACCAGGAGGGACAACCCCTGGGAGGCGAGGTCGAAGGGGACCTGGCGGATGGTCAGGTCGCGGCAGTCGAGGTGGAGGGCGTGACCGTCCGTGCAGCACGCGGACGCGGTCTGGTCCATGATTCCGCAGGGCACGCCGACGAAGTCGTTCTCGGCGTGCTGGGAGAGCTTGGCCAACTCGGGCCGGGTGAGGCCGAGTTCGTACAGGTCGTTGAGGGCGAGCGCGATCACGACCTCCAGTGCGGCCGAGGACGACAGGCCCGCACCGGTCGGGACCGTGGACGCGAGGTGCACGTCCGCGCCGGTGACCGAGGTGTGGCCCGCCTCGCGCAGCGCCCACACCACACCGGCGGGGTACGCGGCCCAGCTGGTGTTCGTCAGCGGCGCGAGCCTGTCCAGGTGCAGCTCGACGACGGGGCCCTCGATGTCCGCCGAGTGGAGCCGGAGCACACCGTCGGTGCGCCGCGACACCGCTGCCACCGCTGTGTGCGGCAGCGCGAGGGGCATCACGAACCCCTCGTTGAAGTCGGTGTACTCGCCGATCAGGTTGACCCGGCCGGGAGCCGCCCAGACGCCCTCGGGGGCAGCCCCGTACAGCGCCTCGAAACCCTCGCGAACCTCGTGAACCCCCACCTACTGCCCCTTCGCGATGTGCTGCGCGAACGCCCAGGCATCCGCGACGATCCCCGCGAGATCCGCACGGGACGGGTTCCAGCCGAGCCGCTCGCGGGCGGTCGCGGCCGAGGCGACCAGCGCCGCCGGGTCGCCGGCCCGGCGCGGGGCCAGGACCTCGGGGATCGGGTGCCCGGTGACCTGACGGACGGTCTCGATGACCTGGCGTACGGAGAAGCCCTCTCCGTTGCCGAGGTTGCAGATCAGGTGTTCGCCGGGCGTGGCCGCCTGGACCGCCAGCAGGTGCGCCTCGGCGAGGTCGGCGACGTGGATGTAGTCGCGTACGCAGGTGCCGTCCGGCGTCGGGTAGTCGTCGCCGAAGACCGAGATCGCCTCGCGGCGGCCCTGCGCGACCTGGAGCACCAGCGGGATGAGATGCGTCTCGGGGTCGTGCCGCTCGCCGTAACTGCCGTACGCGCCCGCCACGTTGAAGTACCGCAGGGACACCGCGCCCAGGCCGTGCGCCGCTGCCTCGCCGGTGATCATGTGGTCGACGGCGAGCTTCGAGGCGCCGTAGGGGTTGGTCGGCTTGGTCGGCGCGGACTCGACGATCGGCACCTCCTCCGGCTCGCCGTACGTCGCCGCGGTGGAGGAGAAGACGAGCCTGCGGACGCCCGCCTCGCGCATCGCGCCGAGCAGCGCCATGGTGCCGCCGACGTTGTTGTCCCAGTACTTCTCCGGCTTCACGACGGACTCGCCGACCTGCGAGAAGGCGGCGAAGTGGAGGACGCCGTCGTAGGACGGGTCCAGCCACTTGGCGGCGTCGCGGATGTCACCCTCGATGAAGGCCGCCCCCGCGGGGACGCCCGCGCGGAAGCCGGTCGAGAGGTTGTCGAGGACCGTCACCTCATGGCCGGCCTCGATCAGGTGCTGCGCGACCACGCTGCCTACATAGCCCGCGCCACCCGTGACCAGGTACTTCCCACTCATGAACTCGCTACCTCTCGCAGTCGCTGAGCCGCGGACTCCGGCTGGATGTCGTTGATGAACACGCTCATCCCGGACTCGGATCCCGCGAGGAACTTCAGCTTGCCGGAAGTGCGGCGGATGGTGAAAAGCTCCAGGTGCAGTGCGAAGTCGTCGCGGTTGACGCCTTCGAACTCCTCCAGCGAGCCGAAGGGTGCCTGGTGCCAGGCGGAGATGTACGGCGTCGCCGACTCACCCACGCCTTCTTTCCCCCCATCCCGCCCATCGAAGATCCGGTCGAAGCGCCTCAAGAGTTCCAGATAGACCTGGGGGAACTCTGTGCGCGCGCCCTCGTCCAGGCCGAGCAGGTCCGGCACGCGACGGCGGGGGTACAGGTGGACCTCGTAGGGCCAGTGGGCCGCGTACGGCACGAAGGCGATCCAGTGGTCGGTCGACAGGACGATCCGCGAGCCGTCCGCCACCTCGCGGGCGACGACCGTGTCGAAGAGGTTCTCACCGCCCGTCGCCTCCTTATGAGTTGCCAGTGAACGCAGCATCAGCGCGGTGCGCGGCGTGGTGAACGGGTAGGCGTAGATCTGCCCGTGCGGGTGCCCCAGCGTCACACCGATCTCGGCGCCGCGGTTCTCGAAGCAGAAGACCTGCTCGACGGAGGGGAGGTGGGAGAGCTCGGCCGTCCGGTCCGTCCACGCGTCGAGCACCAGGCCCGCCTGCTCCTCCGTCAGGTCGGCGAAGGAGGAGTCGTGGTCGGAGGTGAAGCAGACGACCTCACAGCGGCCGGAGTCACCGGCCAGGGAGGGGAAACGGTTCTCGAAGACGACGACGTCGTACGAGGAGTCCGGGATCTCGCTCAGCCGTTCGCCCTGGGAGGGGCACAGCGGACACTCGTTCGCCGGCGGGTGGTACGTGCGGCCCTGGCGCTGCGAGGCGATCGCGACCGAGTCGCCGAGCAGCGGGTCGCGGCGTACCTCCGACGTGGTGACGATCGGGTCGAGCGGACGCCTGTCGACCGCGTCGCGCACCGTGTCGTCGCGCGAGTCGTAGTAGATGAGCTCACGACCGTCGGCCAGCCGGGTCGAGGTCTTCTTCACCGTGGAACTCCCCATCCGCCCTCATCAAACATAACCAAACACAATGAACCACAAAACACCATCCACGTCAACATCACAATCAAACAAAGGACACCACGGCGGGTGTTCAGTTCTTGTAGGTGGAGGCGTAAGTTCCGTTTGGATCAGTTCCATCACCATGCGTTGGATCAGTTCACCCACCACGCGCAACGACCGGATCAGTTCACGCAACGAAGCGAGTTCTTATGCAGTCCCCCACACACCTGGCTGCGCCGGGCATCGACCTGGCCGCTGAGCTCCGGCTCCCCACGAACGCACTCGACTACACGATCCTCGCCATCTACTTCGTCGTCGTGCTGGGCATCGGCTTCGCAGCCCGGCGCTCGGTGAAGACGAGTCTCGACTTCTTCCTCTCCGGACGTTCGCTGCCCGCCTGGGTCACCGGCCTCGCCTTCATCTCGGCCAACCTGGGCGCCACCGAGATCCTGGGCATGGCCGCCAACAGCGCGCAGTACGGCGTCTACACGGTCCACTGGTACTGGATCGGCGCCATCCCGGCGATGGTCTTCCTCGGCCTCGTGATGATGCCCTTCTACTACGGCTCGAAGGTCCGGTCGGTCCCGGAGTTCCTGCTCCTGCGCTTCGACAAGTGGGCCCACCTGCTCAGTTCGATCCTGTTCGCCTTCGCCGCGATCCTGATCGCGGGCGTGAACCTCTACGCCCTCGCGATCGTCGTGGAGGCGCTGCTCGGCTGGCCGCAGTGGGTGGCGATCGTCGTCGCCGGCATCTTCGTCCTCGCGTACATCACCCTCGGCGGTCTGTCGTCCGCGATCTACAACGAGGTGCTGCAGTTCTTCGTCATCCTCGCCGCGCTGATCCCGATCGTCGTGCTCGGCCTGCAGAAGGTCGGCGGCTGGAACGGTCTGACCGACTCGCTCGACAAGAGCCACGGCACCAACTTCACGACCGCCTGGGGCGGCACGGGCATCGGCAGTGACAACCCGCTCGGCGCCAACTGGCTGACCATCGTCCTCGGCCTCGGCTTCGTGCTGTCCTTCGGCTACTGGACGACGAACTTCGCGGAGGTGCAGCGCGCGCTGTCCGCGAAGAACCTGAGCGCGGCCCAGCGCACCCCGCTCATCGCCGCGTTCCCGAAGATCTTCATCGTCTTCCTGGTGATGATCCCGGGGCTCGTCGCGGCCGTCCTGGTCCCGAAGATCGGCACCAGCGGTTCCGACCTCCAGTACAACGACGCGATCCCCTATCTGATGGAGTCGCTGCTCCCCAACGGAGTCCTCGGCATCGCGGTGACGGGCCTGCTCGCCGCCTTCATGGCGGGCATGGCGGCGAACATCTCGTCCTTCAACACGGTGTTCACGACGGACATCTGGGCGAGGTACGTCGCGAAGGACCGCGAGGACGCGTACTACGTCCGGTTCGGCCGCCTGATCACGGCGGTGGGCGTCCTGGCGTCCATGGGCACGGCGTTCCTGGCCTCGTCGTTCTCGAACATCATGAGTTACCTCCAGACCCTGTTCTCCTTCTTCAACGTGCCGATGTTCGTCGTCTTCATCGTCGGCATGTTCTGGAAGCGGGCGTCCGTGAAGTCGGGCTTCTGGGGTCTGCTGGCGGGCACCACGGCGGCGATGGTGAACTACTTCGTCATCTACAAGCAGGGGATCATCGACATCCCCTCCGACCAGGGCGCCAACTTCGTCTCGGCGATCGCCGGCTTCGTGGCCGGTGCGGTGGTCATGGTCGCCGTCACCCTCTTCACCGCCCCGAAACCGTCGGCGGAACTCCAGGGCCTGGTCTACGGCACTACCTCCCCCGGCATGACCGAGCCGGCCGCCGAGGGCGACGACGCCTGGTACCGCAAGCCGGCACTGCTGGGCTGGGGCGCCGTGATCCTCGCCGCGCTCTGCTACATCCCGTTCTCCTTCTGACCCCCGGAGGCCGACCAACCATGACCGAGCTGACCGCCGGAGGCTGAGAGACCATGACAGACAACCCGCAGCACCCCGATCGCCCCGATCACTCCAGCGAGGCACTCCAGCGCGAGATCACCGAACTGGAGCGCAAGTCCGAGACGGCCGCCCGCCTCTTCGACATCCGCCGCATCATCGGCGGCCTCTTCGTCCTGTACGGCATCATCATCACGATCGCCGGCATCGTCGCGTCCGACGCCGACATCGACAAGGCCGAGGGCATCAACATCAACCTCTGGACCGGCCTGGGCATGCTCGCCCTCGGCCTGTTCTTCCTGGCCTGGCTCTGGCTCCGGCCGGTTGCTCCGCCGGTGGATGTGGAGCAGTTGTTGCCGGACGCCGAGAAGGGGCATCCGTCGGAGTAACGCCGTTACGCGGGGCCGGAGTTCGCTGTTCGGGACCCCGGCCCCGCGTACGGTTTTCTGCCCTTTGTGCCCAGCGAGCTACGCGGCAGCAAGGTCACACCACACGTACTTGCCGGTGTCGCCGCCCTGCCTCAACGGATGCCAGCCCCAGTTGTCGGCGCACGCCCGGACCAGGGCGAGGCCGCGGCCCGCTTCCGCGTCGGAGGCCACCACCGTCAGCTCGTACGGGGGCGGTTCGGGGCTCGCGTCCCACGCGCCGATGCGGAGCACTCCGTTTCGATGGTGCAGGCGCAGGGCCGCGGGGCCCTTCGTATGCCGTACGGCATTGGAGACCAGCTCCGCCGCCAGCAACTCGGCGACGTCCGCGAGGCGGATCAGGCCGTGCATCGTGAGGACCAGCCGGACGGTACGGCGACAGACGGTCACCGCCCGGGGGTCGTGGGGGATGTGGAGTACGTACTCCCAGGGTTCGTGTGTTGTTTTTGGCATGCGTGAACTCCGGTTGAGGTGAGGGGGGTTGAGGGGTCGCTGCGGGTAGCGGGCGGTGGCAGTTTCATCGCCGTCATGGCATGACGGGGTGGTGCGCTTCCGGGGTCCCGGGGTTCCGCAGTGTGTGCGTCGCGTCACTGACGGTAGGGTAGGAATTCCTACCCTCGCAAGGGGCTCGCGTAATCTGGCACCCGAACGGGGAGTCCCAACCTCACCTGCTCTCAGGTTCGTTGAGGAGGCAACACCGGATGACGATGCGGAACCAGCCCACGGCGCGACAGGTGCGCCTGGGCTCCGAGCTGCGCAAGATGCGGGAGGCCGCGGGCAAATCAGCGCGGGAGGTAGCGGGGCTGCTCGGCTCCAGCTCGACCCACATGAGCCAGATCGAGGCCGGCAGCTCAGGCATCAGCGAGGAGCGTCTGCGCAGGCTGGCGGCTCACTGCGCCTGCGTGGACACGGAGTTGATCGAGGCGCTGGTGGCGATGACGACCGACCGTACCCGTGGCTGGTGGGAGGAGTACCGAGGTGTGCTGCCCACCCCGTTCCTGGACCTGTCCGAGCTGGACCATCACGCGGCCTTCCGGCACGACGTGGCGGTCATCCACGTGCCGGGGCTTCTCCAGACGGAGGACTACACCCGCGCCCTCTTCTCGTACATGGCGCCAGAGCTTCCCCGAAGCGAGGTGGATCCGAGGGTGAGCCATCGAATGCGGCGACGCGTGGTCATCGAGCGGCCCGACCCGATCACGTACGAAGCCGTGATCCACGAGGCGGCACTGCGCATCCGAGTAGGCAACCGCTCTGTGACACGGGCCCAGTTGGAGCGCATCCTGGAGTTCTCGGACGCGGAGCACATCACAGTCCGGGTCATCCCGTTCGACCTGGATGACTTCGCGGGCGCCGGTAGCGCGATGGGATACCTGGGTGGCCCCGTGCCCCGCCTGGACACCGTCGTACGCGACGCACCACACGGCACCGCGTTCGTCGATTCCGAAGCCCAACTGGCCCACTTCCGAACACTCTTCCGTAAAGTTGAGGCGGCATCGCTGAGCCCCGGACACTCACGCGACTTCATCCGGAAGATGGCCAAGGAACTGTGAGGTGACGTCATGACCGCCCCCGCCAACTGGCAGAAGTCCTCTTTCTCCGGCGGCGGAGAAGGCAACGACTGCCTGGAACTGGCCGCCACCGGCGCCCGCTCCATCCACCTCCGCGAAAGCGACACCCCCACCACTCACCTCACCACCGCCCCCGCCCCCCTGGCGCACCTCCTCCACCACATAAAGTCCGGCACCCTCGCCGCGCCCACGACGTGAAGTCGGACTCGGTCTGTTTCCCGGCGACGAAGGGACGGCAAGCATGGCGAACACCGCACTCCTCGTGATGGACGTCCAACGGGACATCGTTGGCATCGCCGACGACGGCTCGGGATACCTGCCGCGCCTGCGCCGGGCGATCGACGGGGCCCGCGCGGCGGGCATCCCCGTGATCTACGTGGTCATCGGGTTGCGGCCGGGCAATCCAGAAGTCAGCCCGCGCAACCGGGTGCTCACCAACGCCGTGCGGGCCGGTCTCTTCACCGAGGGCGACCCCGGCACCGAGATCCACCCCGACATCGCGCCCCAGCAGGGCGACGTCGTGGTCACCAAGAGGCGGGGAAGCGCGTTCTCGGGCAGCGACCTCGACTTGGTACTCAGGGCTCGCGATATCGACAGCCTTGTTCTCACCGGCATCGCCACCAGCGCTGTAGTGCTGTCCACTCTGTGGCGCGCCATCGACCTGGACTTCGACCTCACCGTCCTGGCGGACGGCTGCCTCGACACCGACCCCCAGGTGCACACGATGCTCATCGAAAAGCTGTTCCCGCAGTGGGCAGATGTCATCACCGTCGAGGACTGGCTCAAAGCCCTCGCACCGCGATAACGGGAGGCACCGCTTCCGATCACGCGGGAGGGAAGAGCTGTTCGCGCACCCAAGCGGGATCAGGGTTGACATGTGGCCGACCCGCCACGACGACGGTCGGCACGGTCTCATTGCCGTCGTTGGCTGCCCGCACCGCTGCCGCACCGGCCGGGTCACGCCAGATGTCGACCCAGTGCAACTGGCGGGCGCTACGGCCCAACCGGATGCGCAGCCGCAGACAGTACTTGCAGCCCGACCGCCAAAAGACGACCGGCCGGCCGTCGACCGCGCTGCGGCGTTGTGCCTCCAGCGCACTGATCGACCTCGGGAAGATCAGAGGCGAGTTCATGCCTGCGAGCAGCACGAACACCAGCAGGAGGGCTGCGGCGGCAACGGGGCTCCCCTTGACGACTTGCGCAGTCGCAACGGCTGAACCGCAAAGCACAAGCAGCACCGGCAAGATCCAAGCACGCATCATGATGACGCAGGCTATCGGTGAGCCGAAACGCCCCTCGAACCAGGCCGCATGTCCAGCGAATCCCCAGCCGGGCAAATCCGTTCGGGAAACCGTTCGCGATCGTGGCACCATGTGCGGCATGACGACGAACCGAAAGGCCCATGCCGCGTAGACGGCCAGGGCACATCCGGACCGGCACCGCCCGCCATATGGCACCTGCCGCAATGCCGGTCATCGACGGCTTGTCCGCACGCGCACTTTCCGAGATCTTCCGTCTCGAGCGCACCCGCAATTACCTGCAGCCGGGAGACGTCCGCACAGCCCTGCGCTTGTGGAAGGACTACGTCCGCCGTCCCGAGCGCCAACTGTGGCACGACCACGAGTGGGGCAACGTGCACTGGTACTGCTGCGGCAACCCTCTCGAAGCCCGCGCTCTCCTCGACACCGTGATGCGGGCCATGTCATCCCGAAGCGCCCGCGAACTCCGCCAGATCATCAGCCGGTCCGACGCCGTCTGGAACCGGCCGTCACCGAGATCGTCGCCGGTTCCCCAGAACCGGGGAGCGCGCGGGACGCGCCGCCCCGGCCAGGACCCCGCGTGGTGACGACACGGCTACCGCAGATCCTGCGGGACGTCGGCGAACGACGGCGTCACCGGCCCCGCCCGGTCCAGCAGCCCCGTGCGGGCCGCCAGGGCCGCCGCCTCCAGCCGGGATCCCACTCCCAGCTTCATCAGCACCCGCTGGACATGGGTCCGTGCGGTGGACGGCGCGATACCCATGCCGGCCGCGATGAGTCGCGTGTCCTCGCCGTCCGCGACCCGCACCAGGACCTCCACCTCCCGCGGCGTCAGCATCTGGAGCAGGCGCTGACCCTCGTCGTCGGGCTGGGCCGCCGGGTTGAGCAGTTCGCTGAAGGCGCCCTGGAGCAGTTGTGGGGCGACGGCCGCCTCCCCGGCCCTCGCCTTCATGATCGCGCGCTCGACGCCCTCTATGCGCTCGTCATGACGTACGTATCCGGAGGCGCCGGCCGCGAACGCGGCTGCGATGCCGCGTGGGTTCGGGACCGGGCCCAGGACCAGGACCGCCACCTGTGGGCGCTCCTTCTTGATCTTCACCACCGGATCGAAGATTCCCGGCTCGTCGGGTGTCGCCGTACCGATCAGGCACACCTCGGGTGCCCTGGTGATCACCAGCTCCGCCGCCCCCGCGGCAGGCGCCGCAGCGGCGAGCACCCGGTGCCCGCGCAGCTTCAACGCCGAGGCCAACGCCTCGGCGAGC
Source organism: Streptomyces sp. NPDC087263 (assembly GCF_044744645.1). Taxonomy (NCBI): domain Bacteria; kingdom Bacillati; phylum Actinomycetota; class Actinomycetes; order Kitasatosporales; family Streptomycetaceae; genus Streptomyces; species Streptomyces sp. NPDC087263. Next base: position 334,351 of record NZ_JBIUYT010000009.1, on the reverse strand, counting down.
AGACGGTGGTCGTCGACCACCATGAGCCGCACTCCCATCGAGCAACCCCCCAGTTCCCCCAAGCATCCCCACTGGTTCCCCGTGGATTAGGAGCCCCCCGGCTCTCCATCCACCGGAAGCTACACGCTTGTTCGACGTTGCGCTTCCCCTACTGGAGAGAAGTGCCCCGGATTACCGAAATTCCTCGTATTCGGGAGTGATGAGGGGTTAAGAGTTACTCGGTCCGAACCCGAGTGCCGTGTACTCCTTGTCGTCCGCGGAGTACGGCTTGGCGATCAGGTCCTTGCCCATGAAGAGGCGGCCGCTGGTGAACAGCAGCTCGGAGCTCTTGGGGACCATGGAGCTGATGGCGCTCAGGACGCTGTCGGAGGCCGGGGTCTCCAGCAGCGTCGTCTGCTTCAGCGACGTACCGTCCACGGAGATGACCTGCGGGCCCTTGTCGACCGAACCGTCCCGGTAGGCGAGGATGTTCCCGCCGTCCATGCGGATCGGGAAGATCTCGTTGCCGTCGCCCGCGTCGATCCTGTCGCCGGTGGTCTTGCCGGTGGCCAGCGAGAAGGAGACGATCTCGTTGGTCTGGGTGTACTCGGCGGTGCCGTCGTGCTGCTTGGTCGGGACGTAGAGCTTGTCGTTGCCCACCGCGATCGCCTTGCAGGCGTACACCTCTCCGACACCGCAGTCGTGGGCGTACTTGCCGTCCTCCAGCGTGATCTTGATGCGCAGCTTGCCGTTGTCGTCGAGTGAGAAGACGTCCGTGGCACCGGTGACGGTGATGTCGGCGGAGTCCACGCCGAAGACGACGGGCTTGGTGGAGATCACCTTGGCGTTGTCGATGCCCTTGGGCAGCTTGTAGGTCCACTTCACGCTGCCCGACGCCGGGTCGAGCAGTTGGACCTCGTACGTCTCGCTGCCGTAGTCACCGCACTTGCGGACCGCGACGAGCTGTTCGCCGCCCGCGTAGCCGACGTCCGTGCAGGTGTCGACCTTCGGCTGCCACAGCACCTCGCCGGACTTCACCTCGAAGGCGGCTCCGCCGTCGTAGCCGCCGCCGACCGCGACGGTGGTGCCGGAGATGGTGACTTCCTCGAACGCCACCTTCCGGCCACTGCTCTCGGCGCTCTTCGACCAGAGCTGCTTGCCGGTGTTCAGGTCGAAGGCGGTGACCTGCGTGCAGTCCTCGTGATCGCCCTTGCTGTTGCGCTCGGCCTCCTCCGAGACCACCGCGGCGATGCCGTCCTCGGTGACCTCCCGCGAGCCCGCACAGGTCTGGCCGGACAGCGGAAGCGTCCACTTCTTGCTGCCGGTGTCCGGGTCGTAGCCCACGATCTCGTTGAGACCGCTCTTGGCGTACACCGAGTCGGTGAGCCAGGAGCCCACGACGCTGTCGATCTGGTCGTCCTTGATCTCCGGCGCGGGCACCTGGAGAAGGACTCCGGCGCTCGGGTCGGCGGGGGCCTTCTCCTTGCCTCCGCCGCCACCCGGGGTGTCCTCCCCCTTGTCGTCGTTGCCGCCGGTACCGCCCGTCGTACTCGAGGAGTTGTTCTTGCTGTCGTCCTTGCCGGAGGAGTTCGCGTACCAGACACCGCCGCCGATGATCAGCGCGACGGCCGCCACAGCCGCCACGACGATGACCACCGAGCTGTTGGACTTCCGCCCACCGCCCCCGACTTGGGGCACCGGCGGGTAGGGCTGCTGCTGCGGATAGCCGTACGGGGGCTGCTGCTGGGGGTATCCGTAGCCCGGCTGCTGACCGCCTGCCGGGGGCGTGGGCGGCGGGGTCTGCGGATAGCCGTACGGCTGCTGCGGCGGGGTGGGCGGAGCCGGCTGGCCCGCCTGCGGATAGCCGTAGCCGGGGCCCTGCACGGGCGGCGGAGGCGTCGGGGCGCCGAATCCACCCGGAGGCGGACTCTGGGGCGCGCCGAAACCACCCGGGGGTGGGTCCTGCGGTGCGCCGAAACCACCCGGAGGCGGGTCCTGCGGTGCGCCGAAACCACCCGGAGGCGGGTCCTGCGGTGCGCCGAAACCACCCGGAGGCGGGTCCTGGGGCGCACCAAATCCACCCTGCGGGGGCTGGTTCGGGGGCGGCGGCTGGCTCATGACGTGGATACCTCGGTTGTCCGGACGAAGGAGGAGACGGGAGGGGAGACGGCAGCGGAAGAGGAGAGCCCGGTCACTCGCCGAACGCCAGCATCAGCTTCTCCTTCTCGTCGCCCGTGCCCGTGAGCCGGGTCGTGGAGATGTAGAAGCGCCCGTCCACATAGTCGATCGCCTTCGAGTAGAAGCCGCTCTCGATATCTGCGGTGCCCTGCGGGTTCTGCAGCAGCTTCGTGGACTTGTGGCTGCTGCCGGTCGTCGGGATCGACACGACCTGGCCACCGGCGTCGTACGACGGCTGGACGTAGGCGATGAGATTCGTGCCGTCCATCTTCAGCGGCAGCATCGTCTCGTCCGCCGGGGACTTGACGCGCCACTTCTCCTTGCCGGTTGCCAGGCTGATCGCGACGATCTCGTTGGCGCCGGTCGTCGCCTCGGTGGGCAGGTAGAGGGTGTCGGCGTCGGCGGCCGTGCCCGTGCAGCCCTGGAGGTCACGGGTGAGGATGGCCCAGCCGCACTCGGGCGCGAAGGACTCGTCGACGTCGACCTGGGAGAGAAGCGTGCCGTCGCTCTTCAGCGTGGAGACGTTCCACTGATCCTTGTCCTCGTTGGTGAGGTAGAGGACGACGGGGTCGACGGAGTAAGTACGCGCGACCGTCCAGCCCTTGGGGATCGTCTTGGTCCACTTGACCTTGCCGGTCGCCGGGTTCAGCTCCTGGACCTCGTCGTGCTCGTTGTCGGTGCTTGCGCCGCAGGAGGAGACGGAGAGCAGTTTGGCGCCGCCGGTGAACGCGGCGGGGTAGCAGGACTGCCCGTACTTCTCCTTGTCCCAGAGCTTCTTGCCGGTGGCCGCGACGTACGCGGTGCCCGACATCGAGCGGCCGACCATCAGGGTGTCGCCGACGAGGGAGAGCGCGATGGACAGCGCGCTGTCGAAGAGCCCGCCGTCGGCGACCTCCGCGGTCCAGCCCTTCGCACCGGTGGCGAGGTCGATCTCCTGGAGCTGGTTGCACTTGGCGCTGTCGCTCGCACCGCTCATGTAGGCGATGACGACCTTGTCCGCGGACGTCTTCTGCGGGGTGACCGCGCAGATCTTCTGCGGGAACGTGAGCGCGTCCCAAGCGGGCTGCCCGTCACCGACGTTGTACGCGAAAACCTGCTTGTACGCCGCCTTCACCGCGACCTTGTCGGTGACCCACTGGCCGGGGGCGTCGGCGCCGGAACCGGGCGCGTCGGGCGCCTCCTTGTACCAGAGCACCTTCGACTCACCTGCCTGACGGCCCTCGTTGAGGTTCTCGGGGTCATCGCCGCCGTCGCCGCTGCCGTCGCCCGGGTTGACCGGGGCGGCGGAGCCCGTCGCCTTGCCGTCGTCGCTCTTCTCCGCGACCGGCTTCTTGCCCTCGTCGTCACCGCCGCTGCTGACGGCGAACACGGTGCCGCCGATGACGAGCAGCGCGGCCACCGCGGCGCCGATGATCGCCGCGGGCCTGCCCTTGAAGGGGCTCCTGGAACCGCCGCCGGGAGGCGGCATGCCCGGTGCGCCCGGGTACTGCGCCTGCGGCGGATAGCCGTAGCCGGGCTGCTGGCCGTAGGGACCTTGGCCGTACGGGCCCGGCTGCTGCGGCTGGCCGTACGGGCCCGGTTGGCCGTAGGGGGCGGGCTGTTGGGGGTATCCGTAACCCGGCTGGGGGGCTCCGGCGGGCGGCGCCTGCGGGGGCGCGGGGGCGTGCGGGGGTTGCGCGGGCGGAGGCGGAGCACCCTGGGGCGCTCCCTGCGGCGCACCCGAAGGCGGACCCGGGGGCGCACTCGAAGGCGTACCCGGAGGTGAGTTCGGCGGCGAACTCGGCGGTGTACTCGGGGACGCGCCGAAACCGCCCTGCGCACGAGGATCCTGAGGCGGGCCGAAACCACCCGCTCCCGACTGGTCCTGAGGCGGGCCGAAACCACCTGCCCCCGACTGGTCCTGAGGCGGACCGAAACCACCCGCCCCCGGCTGGTCCTGCGGTACTCCGAAGCCGTCCTGCGGCGGCTGATTCGGCGGCTGACTCATCAGCGCGTCCCCCTCTTCACTGATGTGGCGCCCCACCGGCGGCGCTGGATTCCCGCTGCACCCGGTGGTTCTCAGACTTTTCTCAGACGGCTCTTTCTATCACTGTGACGGCCCCTGACACCGGGCCGGTGCTCCTCCTGTTCCCAAGGGAGGACCGGCCCGTAATGGGGTCGTTACGCGCCTTCACGTGCCCTTCACGCCCTGCGCGCACGGCGCACGCGCACAGCGCACGCGCCCGGCTTGCGCAGCCGGTTACGCGTTCCGGTTACGCGTCCTCCGCCAACTCCATCCAGCGCAGCTCCAGCTCATCGCGCTCCCCGACCAACTCCCGCAGCTCGGCGTCGAGTTCGGCGACCTTCGCGAAGTCCGTGGCGTTGTCGGCGATCTGGGCGTGCAGCTTGGCCGTCTTCTCCGAGACCTTGTCCAACTGCCGCTCGACCTTCTGGAGTTCCTTCTTGGCGGCGCGGGCGTCCGCGGACGAGGCGGCCTTGGCGGTGGGCGCCGGCGCGGAGGCAAGTACGGTGGCGGCCACGACCGCCTCCATCTTCTTGCGCCGCTCCAGGTACTCGTCGATCCCGCGCGGCAGCATCCGCAGCGTGGCGTCACCGAGCAGCGCGTACACGTTGTCCGTCGTCCGCTCGATGAAGAACCGGTCGTGGGAGATCACGATCATCGACCCGGGCCACCCGTCGAGCAGGTCCTCGAGCTGGGTGAGGGTCTCGATGTCGAGGTCGTTGGTGGGCTCGTCGAGGAAGAGGACGTTGGGCTCGTCCATCAGCAGCCGCAGGATCTGAAGCCGCCGCCGCTCACCACCGGACAGGTCCCCGACGGGCGTCCATTGCTTGTCCTTGTTGAAGCCGAACGTCTCACAGAGCTGCCCCGCGGTCAGCTCGCGCCCCTTGCCGAGGTCGACCCGGTCGCGTACCGCCTGCACGGCCTGCAACACCCGCCAGGTGGGGTCGAGTTCGGCGACCTCCTGGGAGAGGTAGGCGAGCTTGACGGTCTTGCCGGTGATGATCTGTCCGGCGGTGGGCTGCTTCTCGCCCTCGCTGCGGGCGGCCTCGGCCATGGCCCGCAGGAGCGAGGTCTTGCCCGCGCCGTTGACGCCGACGAGGCCGACCCGGTCTCCCGGGCCGAGGTGCCAGGTCAGATGCTTGAGCAGCACCTTGGGCCCGGCCTGGACGGTGACGTCCTTGAGGTCGAAGACGGTCCTGCCGAGCCGGGAGCTGGCGAACTTCATCAGCTCGGAGCTGTCCCGCGGCGGCGGCACGTCCGCGATCAGTTCGTTGGCGGCCTCGACGCGGAAGCGCGGCTTGGACGTACGGGCGGGCGCGCCGCGCCGCAGCCAGGCCAGCTCCTTGCGCACCAGGTTCTGCCGCTTCACCTCCTCCGTGGCGGCGATCCGCTCACGCTCGGCGCGCGCGAAGACATAGTCCGAGTAGCCGCCCTCGTACTCGTACACGTCGCCCTTCTGCACATCCCACATACGCGTGCAGACCTGGTCCAGGAACCAGCGGTCGTGGGTGACGCAGACGAGAGCCGAGCGGCGTTTGCTCAGGTGGCGGGCGAGCCAGGAGATGCCCTCCACGTCCAGGTGGTTGGTCGGCTCGTCGAGGATGACCAGATCCTGGTCCTCGATGAGGAGCTTGGCCAGCGCGATACGGCGCCGCTCGCCGCCGGACAGCGGGCCGATGACGGTGTCGAGCCCCTGCGGGAAGCCGGGCAGGTCGAGACCGCCGAACAGGCCGGTCAGTACGTCCCTGATCTTGGCGTTGCCCGCCCACTCGTGGTCGGCCATGTCCCGGATGACCTCGTGCCGGACGGTGGCCTCGGGGTCGAGGGAGTCGTACTGCGTCAGGACGCCGAAGGTCAGCCCGCCGGAGTGGGTGACCCGTCCGGTGTCGGCCTCCTCCAGCTTGGCGAGCATCCGGATGAGGGTCGTCTTCCCGTCGCCGTTGCGGCCGACCACGCCGATACGGTCTCCCTCGCTGACGCCGAGGGAGACCCCGTCGAGCAGTGCACGGGTGCCGTACACCTTGCTGACGGACTCGACATTGACCAGGTTGACGGCCATTTCTCTCCTGACAAGGGGGACTCAGCCTCCCAGCCTAATGTGCGCCGACCGGTGACCGATCCCCGCAGGTCAGCGTGACGCAGCCGCGCGGACCTCGGTGAGGAGGTCGTACATCGTCTGTCCGGGGCAGTCCGTCTGGAGCCAGTCGCGGTGGCCGCCGACGGTGGTCACGTCCTTGGTGACGCCGTTGACCGGGTTGACGAAGGTGACCTTCGCCTGGGGGTCCAGGCCCTTGAAGCGGGCGATCACCTTGATCAGCCGGGTCAGGGACGCCTTGGCCGCGTCCGTGGGGGCCTGTTCGACCAGGGTGCCGATGAGGGCGATGCCGAGGTTGCCGGAGTTGTAGCCGGAGGTGTGGAAGGCGGTGACGAGCTTGCCGTCCGCGTCGAAGGCCGGGACGCCGTCGTCGCCGGAGTAGCGGCCCTCGTAGATGACACCCGCCTCGTCGATGAGGAAGTGGTAGCCGATGTCGCCCCAGTCGAGGGTGACCGCGTGGTACTCGTAGATGGCCCGCACGGTCGCCGCCGGGTCCGGGTCGGCGTTCGGGGTGTCGGTGTGGTGGACGGTGATCGTCTGCAACGGGTAGTACGTCTCGGGCGAGTTGACCTTCCCGTCCTTGTACCGCTTGGACTCGTCGGCGCCCCAGGCCGGCCGCGACAGATACCCGACGCCACGCACCCGCGTCGTCTCCGACGGCACCTGGAACGTCTTGTCGGCCCCGCCGGTGGTGTCGATCGCCAGCGACCGCACCCCGCTCGCGCCGTCCGGCGCCTTCACCTCGTACGCGGTGGCGTCCCCCGCCGCCACCAGCGCCGTACCGCCGTCCTCGACCGTCGCGCATCCGCCGCCCAGCGCCTGCCACTCGCCCGACGTCGCCGCACCGTCCGTGAACCGGATCCCGGCACCGTCCTGCGCGCCGGCCCAGCGGAGGCCGACGTACGAGATGGCGAAGTCCGCGGTGGCCTCACCCGTACCGGTGGCCGCGTCGGTGCGGGTCGCCGGGAACGTCTCGGCCTTCGTACCCGAGTCGACGTCCTGCGTGCCGCTCGGCTCGTCGGACTCGGTCGCCGCGAAAACGACCGGGGTCAGAGCGGCGGCGGCGGCCACGCCACCGGCGGCCCCGATCACGCCACGACGGGAGAGAGAGCGCTTCCGGCGGTGAGCAGGGGTGGGGGGAGGGGGAGTTGCTGACACGGGGGGGTGCCTTCCATCGTGACTCGGTCAAGTGCTTGAGGTTGATCAACTGTCCGACATCCCCTTCCCCATCTTCGCCGCCCCAGGCCGCGGCAAGGTCAACTCCGCGTACAGGCTGGGCAAAGGCGCACCGCGCAGTCGCCTTCCCGGGTCGACGACGAGGCCCCGGGCCGGGTCAGCGCCCGAGCACCGTGGCACCCGGCGCCGCCCCCGACGCCGTGCGCACCGTCCGGCAGGTGCCGGAGGCCGACAGCGCGCGGGCCACCTCGGCCGCCGCATCCGGGTCGGGTGCGAGGAACGCCGTGGTCGGGCCCGAACCGGAGACGAGTGCGGCGAGGGCGCCGGCGGCTCGGCCGGCCGCCAGGGTGTCGGCGAGCTCCGGGAAGAGGGAAAGGGCGGCGGGCTGAAGGTCGTTGGAGGCGGTGGACGCGAGGGCGGCGGCGTCTCCCTTCGCGAGAGCGTCGAGCAGTTCCTGGGAGGCGACGGGCTCGGGGATCCGTACGCCCTCGTTCATCCGGTCGAACTCCCGGAACACCGCCGGGGTGGACAGCCCGCGCCCGGCCATCGCGAACACCCAGTGGAAGGTCCCGCCGACCTCCAGTGCCCGCAGCCGCTCCCCCCGTCCGAGGCCCAGCGCCGCCCCGCCCACCAGGCTGAACGGCACGTCGCTGCCCAACTCGGCGCAGATGTCGAGGAGTTCCTCGCGCGAGGCGTTCGTACCCCACAGGGTGTCGCAGGCGAGCAGGGCGCCGGCTCCGTCGGCGCTGCCGCCCGCCATGCCACCCGCGACGGGGATGTCCTTGGCGATGTGGAGGTGGACGGCGGGGTCGATGCCGTACCGGCGGGCGAGCTCGACGGCCGCGCGGGCGGCCAGGTTCGTCGCGTCGAGGGGAACCAGGTCGGCGTCGGGGCCGGTGCAGGTGACGCGCAGCTCGTCCGCCGGCGTCACCGTGACCTCGTCGTACAGGCCGACGGCGAGAAAGACGTTGGCCAGGTCGTGGAATCCGTCGGGGCGGGCGCCGCCCACCGCGAGCTGGACGTTGACCTTGGCGGGGACACGCACGGTCACGGGCACGGTCACTTTGCCGTGGACTCCTTGTTCTCGGCGACGTTCTCAGCGACGTTCTCAGCAATGCGGTTCTCGGCGGCACGGTTCTCGCCGACGTTCCCGCCGACACGGTTCTCGGCGATACGGGCGAACTCCTCGACGGTCAACGACTCGCCGCGGGCCTGCGGGGAGACACCGGCCGCGACGAGCGCGGTCTCGGCGGCGGCGGCGGAACCCGCCCACCCGGCGAGGGCGGCGCGCAGCGTCTTGCGCCGCTGCGCGAAGGCGGCGTCCACCACCGCGAACACCTCACGCTTCGTGGCCGTGGTCCTGACGGGTTCGGTGCGCCTGGTGAGCGACACAAGCCCGCTGTCGACGTTCGGCGCGGGCCAGAAGACGTTGCGCCCGATGGAACCCGCGCGCTTCACGTCCGCATGCCAGTTGGCCTTCACCGACGGGACGCCGTACACCTTCGAGCCGGGCGGAGCCGCGAGCCGGTCGGCGACCTCGGCCTGCACCATCACCAGCGTGCGCTCGATGGTCGGGAAGGTGTCGAGCATGTGCAGCAGTACGGGAACGGCGACGTTGTACGGCAGGTTCGCCACGAGTGCGGTGGGGGCGGGCCCGGGGAGCTCCCGTACCTGCATCGCGTCGGCGTGCACGAGGGAGAAGCGGCCGGCGCGGTCCGGCATGCGCGCGGCGATGGTCGCGGGGAGCGCTCCGGCGAGTACGTCGTCGATCTCCACGGCGATGACCCTGTCCGCTGCTTCCAGCAGCGCGAGGGTCAGCGAGCCGAGCCCTGGGCCCACCTCGACGACCACGTCGTCGGGGCGGACGCCGGCGGTGCGGACGATGCGGCGCACCGTGTTCGCGTCGATCACGAAGTTCTGGCCGCGCTGCTTGGTGGGCCGTACGCCGAGGGCTCCCGCGAGTTCGCGGATCTCGGCGGGGCCCAGGAGGGCGTCGGGGGTGGGGCTGGTCACGGACCAAGGGTACGGGCTGGAGATTTCCAGCCCGTCCGGCGTTTGAGGACGAGCGCGTTCAGCGCGAACGGGGGTCTGGGGGCGGAGCCCTCAGGAACAAGGGACGGGTAGGGGCGGCGGGGGCGACCGCATCTATCAGCGGCTCCGCCGCGGGCCCCTCACCCACCCAACCGCGCCCCACAATGCGGCCAAGGACTGGCCCCCCGCCGTACGTACAGCTTCTTCGCGCGGAAGGTCTGTTCCGCCGCGGGGGCGTCCTGGGGCCGTCCCGCGCCGCCGAGGCCCTGCCAGGTCCGGGTGTCGAACTGGTAGAGCCCTCCGTACGTACCGGAGGGATCCACCGCCCCGGGCCGCCCCCCGGACTCACAGGCCGCGAGCCCGGACCAGTTCAGGTGATCGGCCCCGCCGACGGACGTGGGCATCGGCTTCGTACCGACCCTCACCAGCTGCGCCCGCGGCTCCCGCACCACCTCGGAACCGACCAGCCGCGGCTTCTGCTTGACGCCGTTGACGGTCCGCAGGAGATACGTGACCCGCCGGGCCCCCGGCTGCCCGGCCCGCTCGACCACCTCGGTGCCCCGGAACAGCGAGGGATCCCGGGTCCGCTCCACGGCGAACGGAATCGACTCCTCGCGGACCTCCTTGCTCCCGGTGACCCGCATGACGGTGACGGTCTGCCCGTCGCGGGGGAAGCTGCCGGGTGCGACGGAGGTGGTGTCCTGCCCGCGGAGTGTGATCCCGGCCTGGTCGAGGGCCTCGCGCACGGTCGCCGCGTTCGTACGGATCGTCCGCGCCCGCCCGTCCGCCATGATCGTCACGGTGCGCTCGGTGCGGACGTGGAGGGTCAGCCCGGCCCGGCCGATCCGCTGGGAGCGCGAGGTCGACACGTACGCCCCTTCCGCGCGCACCCCGAGCTGCCGGAGCGCCCCGTCCACCGTGTGCGCCGTCGTCCACACCTGGCGCCGTTGCCCGTCGAGGGTGAGGTGCACGGGGCGGCCGTAGTGCACGGCGACCTCGTCGCCGGTCGCGAGCGCCGTACCGGGGGCGGGCGCGACCACGTCGTGCGCCCCTACGTCGACGCCCTCGTCGGCGAGCAGTTCGGTGACGTCGTCCGCGAAGGTGTGCAGCGTGCGCGGCTTCCCGTCGACGGTGAGCTCGATCGCCTTGTCGTTGGCGACGAAGGCGGAGGTGCCGCCGGCCAGGAACGCGACCACCAGCGCCTGCGGGAGCAGCCGCCGCAGGGAGTCGGGGCGCTCGCCGGTGCTCTTGTGCCGGGCCGCGCGCCGGGCCTCGGCACGTCCGCCGGGCCGCGGGGCGGCCTGCCGGGGCAGCCGGGGCTCGGTGGGGAGGTCGGCCACGGGCGTGTACGCCCCGTAGGCGGGCGCGTACATGTCCTCGTAGACGCCGCCATCACGTCCGTACGGCGGCTCGTACGGCGTTCCTGCGGTTCCTGTGGTTCCGTACGTCTCGTACTGCGAGTTGCTCACGACGACACGCTCCAGGAGAGTCCGGATCGGGCGACCAGAACCTAGCGGAGCGGTCGTCACTCTCCAAAGCAACGCGGCTACGCTGTGTCGCGACACTGCCCTGAGGTAGAGCCCGGAAGAACCCCCGGAAGCGTTATTCGTCAGTAATCAAACGCACGGGCTGTGTTCGCGGAGATCGAGGTCGCGAGCACGTCCTCGTCGATGCCCCGCACCGCGGCCATGGCGCGCACCGTGACCGGAATGAGATACGGCGCGTTAGGCCGTCCGCGGTACGGCGCGGGGGTCAGGAAGGGCGCGTCGGTCTCCACCAGGACGAGCTCCAGCGGCGCCACGGCGAGCGCGTCGCGCAGCGGCTGGGCGTTCTTGAAGGTCATGTTGCCGGCGAAGGACATGAAGTAGCCGGCGCGGGCGCACACCTCGGCCATCGCGGCGTCGCCGGAGTAGCAGTGGAAGACGGTCCGCTCGGGAGCGCCCTCCTCCTTGAGGATGCGCAGCACGTCGGCGTGGGCGTCGCGGTCGTGGATGACCAGGGCCTTGCCGTGCCGTTTGGCGATCTCGATGTGGGCCCGGAAGGACCGCTCCTGGGCGTCCTTGCCCTCGGGGCCGGTGCGGAAGTGGTCGAGCCCTGTCTCGCCGACGCCCTTGACCTGCGGCAGAGCGGCCAGCCGGTCTATCTCGGCGAGCGCCTCGTCCAGCGCGGCGGCACCGCCCGGCGCCCGCTCGCCCTGCCGGGACCAGCCGTCGGGGTCGCCGTGCACGATGCGGGGCGCCTCGTTCGGGTGCAGCGCGACCGTGGCGTGCACGGCGGCGTACGCGGCAGCCGTCTCGGCCGCCCAGCGCGAGCCCTTCACGTCGCAGCCGACCTGAACGACGGTCGTCACCCCGACCGACGCGGCCTTGGCGAGGCCCTCGTCCACCGTGCCGGACTGCATGTCGAGGTGGGTGTGCGAGTCGGCTACGGGCACGCGCAGCGGCACGGGGAGGGGCGGGGCTTCGGTCGTCCGGGAGGGCATACCCCGATTCTACGAAAGGGGCATGCCCGTTCTCACCCTGATTCCCTGCCAGGGGCGCCTGGTCAGCCGGCCTTGCGGTGCGCGAAGGGGTGCAGCAGATCCGAGAGGTGCCAGTGGTGCGTTTCCTTGGAGACTTCCCCGGTCTCCCCGAGGGTCTCGTCACGCGCCGCCTCGAGCTTGCGCCCCGGCTGGGTCCGCTGCTGGAGGCGCTGGAGGGACTCCTGGACGGAGGACACCTGGCCGGCGCGCATGATGCGCACCACGTGGTTGTCGCAGTTCAGGCAGGTGGGGCGGCTCAGCGGCGACGGCACGACGCGGCCGTCCGCGACGTACATCACGAACTCGGCGCCTTCGGCGTCGTGGTGGTGCTCAATCTCGTACGACTGCTCCCACCCGTGCCCACAGCGCATGCAGGCGAAGGAATACGACTCGTTGACGACGGCGGTTGCCGCTGCGCTGCGGGGACCGGTCTGTCCTGCGATCTCACTCATGCCAGCTCCTCTGTCCGCTGGACAAGCGCCTCCGGCTGGCGGAGGCGGAGGGACGGTGCGTCCCTTCAATCAGTGGACGCTTCTCCCGGCGCGAGTGCACGAGACCTGTCGAGTGTTGGAGCCGTCTTGGCCTTTCCTTGCCACAACGCTCCTGGTGGGGGGCCTGTGCTTTGCCTTCAACAGTAGCCCTTTGCCCGCTTATGGGGCAGTGCCGGCAGCGTGCTTGTGACGGCCTGCGGAGCGGGCTCTTCCGGAACGTTTCCGATGGTGCCCACGGGACCGACGAGGTACCGCTCCGGACCTACGAGGTACCGCTCCGGGCCGCGTTCTTCGCCGCGACCACCGCGTCGAAGACCTCCCTCTTCGGAAGCCCGGCCTCCTCCGCCACCACCGCGATCGCCTCCTTGCGCCGCTCCCCCGCCTCCTCGCGTACCTGGACCCTGCGCACCAGTTCGGCGGCGTCCAACTGCTCGGTCTTCTCGGGGGCGCCCTCGACGACAACGGTGATCTCACCGCGTACGCCCTCGGCGGCCCAGGTGGCGAGCTCGCCCAGCGGGCCGCGCTTGACTTCCTCGTACGTCTTCGTCAGCTCGCGGCAGACGGCGGCCCGGCGCCCGGTGCCGAAGACCTCGGCCATCGCGGCGAGGGTGTCGTCCAGGCGGTGCGGTGCCTCGAAATAGACCAACGTCCGGCGCTCGTCGGCGACTTCGCGCAGCCGGGACAGCCGTTCGCCCGCCTTCCGCGGCAGGAAGCCCTCGAAGCAGAAGCGGTCGACGGGCAGCCCCGACAGCGCGAGCGCGGTGAGCACGGCGGACGGGCCCGGTACGGCGGTGACCTTGATGTCCTTCTCGACGGCGGCCGCGACCAGCCGGTAGCCGGGGTCCGACACGGACGGCATCCCGGCGTCGGTCACCAGCACCACCCGCGCCCCGCCGACCAGCGCCTCGACCAGCTCGGGCGTCCGGGCCGCTTCGTTGCCCTCGAAGTACGAGACCACGCGCCCGCCGACCTGTATGCCCAGCGCCTGGGTGAGCCGCCGCAGCCGCCGGGTGTCCTCGGCGGCGACGACATCGGCCCCGGCCAGCTCCTGGGCGAGCCGGGGCGGCGCGTCCGAGATGTCGCCGATGGGGGTGCCTGCCAACACGAGGATTCCTGTCACGGCCCCATCCTCGCAGGGCACCGGCGGGAGAACCTCATCCGGCCGGAAGGGCCCGGGCGCGGGACTCCCACAGAAGGGTTCCCTACGATGGCGCGGTGACCAGTACCGCGTCCTCCACGGACACCCGACAGGGCCAGGCCGCCGAAGACCAGCGGCCGTCGTGGCAGCAGCGGCTGCGCCGCTTCGGATACACGGCAGGGCCGACCATCGACGTACGCGACCGGCTGGTGCCGCCGTACGCCGAGCCCAGCCCCCGTATCTGGGCCACGATCGGGCTGCGCCACGAGCTCGCCGAGCGCCTCACGCGCTGGTCGGCGTGGGTGGGACCGCTCCTGGTGACGCTGGTCGCCGGGCTGATGCGGTTCTGGAACCTGGGCAGTCCCAGGGCGGTGATATTCGACGAGACGTACTACGCCAAGGACGCCTGGGCGCTGTTCAACCGCGGCTTCGAGGTCAACTGGGCCAAGGACGCCAACACCCTGATCCTCCAGGGCGACGGCAACGTCCGGATCCCGACCGACGCCGCCTATGTCGTGCACCCGCCGGTCGGCAAGTACGTCATCGGGCTCGGCGAATGGATGTTCGGGTTCAACCCCTTCGGCTGGCGCTTCATGACGGCGGTGCTCGGCACGCTGTCGGTGCTGCTGCTGTGCCGGATCGGGCGCCGCCTGTTCCGCTCGACCTTCCTCGGCTGTCTGGCCGGCACGCTGATGGCGGTCGACGGCCTGCACTTCGTGATGAGCCGCACCGCGCTGCTCGACGGCGTGCTCATGTTCTTCATCCTCGCCGCCTTCGGCTGCCTGGTCGTCGACCGCGACAGGTCCCGCGCCCGACTGGCGGCCGCGCTCCCGCCGGACGAGGACGGTTTCGTACGCCCCGACGCGTATGTCGCCGAGACCACCCGTCTCGGCTGGCGCCCCTGGCGCTGGGCGGCCGGCCTCATGCTGGGGCTGGCCCTCGGCACCAAGTGGAACGCCCTCTACTTCCTGGCCGCGTTCCTCGTGATGGCTCTCCTCTGGGACGTCGCCGCGCGCCGCGTCGCCGGTGCCCGCCACCCGTACATCGCGGTCCTGAAGCACGACACGGGCATCACGTTCCTGGCGACGGTCCCCGTCGTGATCGCCACGTACCTGGTCTCCTGGACCGGCTGGATCCTCTCCCCGGACAACGGCAAGGGCGGCTACTTCCGCAACTGGGCGGTGACCGACGGCAAGGGCGGCAACTTCACCTGGCTGCCCGACTGGCTGCGCAGCCTGTGGCACTACGAGAACCAGGTGTACGAGTTCCACGTCGGCCTCTCGTCCCCGCACCCCTACCAGTCGAACCCGTGGAGCTGGATCGTCCTGGGCCGCCCGGTCTCCTACTTCTACGAGTCCCCGGCCCCCGGCCAGGACGGCTGTCCCACGGACGCGGGCGAGAAGTGCGCCCGCGAGGTGCTGGCGCTGGGCACCCCGCTCCTGTGGTGGGCGGCCTGCTTCGCGATCCTCTACATCCTGTGGCGCTGGGCCTTCCGCCGTGACTGGCGCGCGGGAGCAGTCGCCTGCGCCATCGCGGCCGGCTACCTCCCCTGGTTCATGTACCAGGAGCGCACGATCTTCTTCTTCTACGCCGTCGTCTTCGTGCCCTTCCTCTGCCTGGCCGTCGCCATGATGATCGGCGCCATCATCGGCCCACCTGGCTCCACCGAACGCCGCCGCGTCATCGGCGCCACAGCCGCGGGCGTCCTGGTCCTGCTGATCGCCTGGAACTTCATCTACTTCTGGCCGATCTACACGGGCCAGGCCATCCCCATCGACCAGTGGCGGTCGCGGATGTGGCTGGATACCTGGGTCTAGCTGCACGAACGCACGACGGATGGCGCGGCGGACCGCCGCGCCATCCGTCGTTCAGGTTCAGGCGGACTGCAGGGTCTGGGACGGCACCTCGCCGAACCGGGCCCGGTAGCGCTGTGCGAACCGGCCCAGGTGTGCGAACCCCCACTGGTAGGCCACGTCCGTGACGGTCACCGTCCCGGGGACGGCGAGGAGCAGTTGCTCGTGTACTCGCTGAAGCCTGACCTCGTGGACGTAGTTCATCGGGGACATGCCAAGGTTTTTGCGGAACGCCTCCTGAAGGGTGCGCACACTGACCTGGGCGATGGCGGCGAGCCTGGCCGCGTCGTAGGGCTCGGCGGGCCGCTCGCGTACGGCGTCCATCACCCGCTTGACCGCCGCGGGCCGCATGGACGGCGGTGGTGCCTCCAGCGCTTCGCGGTACCGGTGGTCGCTCGACAGCAACAGGCCCTCCAGCAGGGCCTGTTCGATCCGGCCGGCGAACATCGGCTGGCGCAGCAGGCCCTGGGGCACGTCCCTTTCGAGCAGGCACCACGACACCAGGTTCAGCCAGCTGCGCCCAGGACCTTGGCTGACGTCGAAGGACGGCGCGAGGACCGGGCGGCGGTGCACCGGACGGCCCAGCAATGTCTCCAACTGCCTTACCAGCAGCGCCTTGTCGATCCTCACGTTGAACATCTCGCAGTCGGGCGACCAGTCGTCGACGAGGTTGTCGCCCGCCGGGTCGCGGACCACCGCGCTGCCGGGGTCGGCATAGGCGACCGGCGCCCGGCCCTGCCGCGTGGAGAAGAAGCCGGTGATCGGCACCGCCACGTTGTAGCAACCCACTTCACTGGTCCGCCCCTTGATCTGCGTGCCGTAGGTCACCCTGCCGACCGTCAGCGCGCCCAGATCGACGAACGAGAGCTTCGCGACAAAGTCACCGGCGTCTCCCCGTACGTCGAGCCACGCATCGGCGAACGACATGCCAAGCGCCGTCCGGAGCTCGTCGACGTCGCGCGTGACCAAGCTGCCGAGCACCACGGTCCGGGCCTGTTGCACCTCCATGTGAGCCCCCTCGTCCACACCAGGATGGCCCCGCCGAAGTGTCCCCCGCACGCGTTACGACGGTTGTCGCGTCCACCGATGCCCGAGCCGCCTGACGCGCCTCGCGTTCGGGTATGCGGCTCTGCACCCGGGGCTAACAATCGTGGAAACTTCACCCCCTCATGTCACTCCCCCCGCATAGAGTGCGAAGAGACGACCCTTTCTGAACGCGTTCAGAAGTTCGGGGAGGGGTCCACGGGGAGGGGATCGCGCGATGCGCAAGGGGGCAAAGGCCGCCATCGTCAGCAGTGTGTTCGCGGTGATGGTGGGGGGCGCCGGATACGGCGCGTACAACGTGGTGACCGCGATCAGCGGGGACGCGGGGACCAGCGGGTCGTCCGGGCCCGCGCCGGTGAAGACCGGGCCGCCGAGCGCCGACGAGGCCAAGGACGCGTCGGCCAAGTTCTTCGCGGCCTGGGAAAAGGGCGACGCGGTCACGGCGGCGGCGCTGACGAACAACGACGCGGACGCGGAGCCGGTGCTGGACAGCTACGGCGCCGCCGGACACATCACCGAGGTGCAGATCACGCCGGGCACACCGTCCGGTGCGTCCGTGCCGTTCTCGGTGAAGGCGACGGTGTCGTTCGACGGGAAGAGCAAGCCGCTCTCGTACGACTCGGAACTGACCGTCGTACGCGGGCTCACCACCGGGAAGGCGCTGGTCGACTGGCAGCCGTCGGTCATCCACCCCGAGCTGGAGAAGGGCGACACGTTCGTCACGGGCGAGGCGGCGGATCCGCCGATCGAGGCCGTGGACCGGAACAACGTTGTCCTGACCGCGGAGAAGTACCCGTCGCTGGGTCCGGTCCTGGACGAACTGCGCGGCAAGTACGGCGAGTCGGCGGGCGGCACGGCAGGCGTCGAGCTGGCGATCCGGCACGCGGACGAGAGCGCGGGCGACACGACGCTCCTGACCCTCGCCAAGGGCGAGCCGGGCAAGCTGCGGACGACGCTCAGCGCGAACGCGCAGGCGGCGGCCGAGAAGGCGGTCAAGGGGTACGACAACTCGTCCGTGGTCGCCGTGAAGCCGAGCACCGGTGAGGTGCTCGCGGTCGCCAACAACCGCGAGGACGGCTTCAACGCCGCGTTCCTCGGCAAGGTGGCGCCCGGCTCCACGATGAAGATCATCACCGCGGCGATGTTCATCGACAACGGCGTGACCTCGATGAACGGCCCGGCGCCCTGTACGTCGACCGCCGTCTGGCAGAGCCAGACCTTCAAGAACCTCACGGGCATGGCGCCCAACGAGAACGCCAGCCTCGCCAACAGCTTTATGCGGTCCTGCAACACCGCCTTCATCAATCTCATCGACGGCACCGACGCGAACCCGCTGACCGACGAGTCGCTGACGACCGAGGCGCAGACCCGGTTCGGTCTGGGCCAGGACAACTGGAAGACCGGCATCGCGTCCTTCGACGGCGGCGTCCCCGCCTCCGGCGGCCCGGACCGCGCGGCGAACGCGATCGGCCAGGGCGAGGTCCAGCTGAACCCGCTGAACCTCGCCTCGGTGACGGCGACCGCCATCACCGGCACCTTCCGGCAGCCGGTCGTGGTGTCCCCCGAGCTCGACGGCCGCCAACTGGCCACCGCCAAGGGACTGCCGTCGAACACGGTGTCGCAGCTCCGCTCTATGATGAACGCCACCGCGGTCAGCGGCACCGCCGCCAAGGCCATGGCGGGACTCGGCGGCAGCATCGGCGCCAAGACCGGCTCCGCCGAGATCGACGGCAAGGCCGTCTCCGACAGCTGGTTCACCGGCTACCGGAACGACGTCTCGGCCGCCGCGCTGGTCCAGGGAGGCGGCCACGGAGGCGACGCGGCCGGCCCGATCGTCGCAGCTGTGCTACGAAGCGGTGGCTGAAGTCACTCCTCACAGGGCGGGACCCTAGGGTGGTGCCTCTCGTTGAGGAGCATGTGGGCACGGGGGCACCAGGGGATCCAGCGGAGGACATTTAGCTGTGGGCAACAGAAGACGCGTCGCCGAGGGCACGAGCAAGAAGAAGACGAAGCCGGCCGTCCTCGGCGGGGTGATCGCCGTGGTCGTCGCGGGCGGGGCTTTCGGCGCCTACACCCTGTACGGCGGTGACGCGGCGGCCGAGGACAGGGCGTCGTCGACGACCACCGACGAGAAGGCGGTCAAGACCGGCCCGCTGTCCGCCACCGAGGTGACCACCGCGGCCACCAAGTTCCTCACCGCCTGGCAGAGCGGTGACGTCACGACGGCGTCCGCCGCCACCGACGACTCGGCGGCCGCGAAGACCCTGCTGACCGGCTACACCAAGGACGCGCACATCACGGGCGTGACACTGACGAGCGGCACCCGGTCGGGAGCCGTCGTCCCGTTCTCCGTCAAGGGCACCGTCACGTACGAGGACACGAGTAAGCCGCTCTCGTACGAGTCGAAGCTGACGGTCGTGCGACGGGCCAAGGACGGTGTTCCGCTGGTGAGTTGGCAGCCGTCCGTCGTGCACCCGGACCTCCAGGACGGCGACCGGCTGGTCACCGGCGAGTCCGGTACGCCCCCGATCAAGGCCCTCGACAAGCACGGCGGCGAGCTGACCACGGCCAAGTACCCGTCTCTGGGCACAGTGCTCGACGGGCTGCGCGAGAAGTATGGCAAGACGGCCGGCGGCAAGGCGGGCGTCGAGCTCCAGGTGATCCGCAAGGCGGCGGCGAAGGGCGAGGAGAAGACGCCCGACAAGTCGCTGCTGACGCTCAGCGAGGGCACGCCGGGGACCGTGAAGACGACCCTCAGCCCCACCCTCCAGGCGGCCGCCGAGGAGGAAGTGGCCAAGAAGGCCAAATCGTCGGTGGTCCTGCTGAGCGCCTCGACGGGCGAGATCCTCGCGGTCGCGAACCAGAGCCACGGCTTCAACACCGCCTTCCAGGGCTCCCTCGCCCCCGGCTCCACGATGAAGGTCATCACGGCGTCGCTGCTCATCGACGAGGGCCTCGCCTCGGCGGACGAACCACACCCGTGCCCCAAGACCTTCACGTACGGCAACTGGAAGTTCCACAACGACGACGACTTCGAGATCAAGAACGGCACGTTCAAGGCGAGCTTCGCGCGCTCCTGCAACACCGCCTTCATCAGCCAGGCCCCCGAGCTGGAGAACGACAGCCTCACCAAGCAGGCCCAGCAGGCGTTCGGCCTCGGCATGGACAACTGGGCCATCGGCGTCCCGTCCTTCGACGGCGCGGTGCCCGTGCAGTCGGAGGCGCAGATGGCGGCCTCGCTGATCGGCCAGGGCGGCGTCCGCATGAACCCGCTGAACATGGCGTCGGTCGCCGCCACGGTCAAGACGGGCACCTTCCACCAGCCGTACCTGGTGGCCCCGACCGTGGACAAGCGCAAGCTCGCCACTGCCTCCCGCACCCTGTCCGCGGACACCCTCTCCCAGCTCCGGGAACTCATGCAGTACACCGCCTCGTCCGGCACCGCCGCCGAGGCGATGTCCGGCCTCGGCCCCGACTACGGCGCGAAGACCGGCTCCGCCGAGGTCGACGGCCAGGACAAGCCGAACGGCTGGTTCACCGCGTACAAGGGCGACCTGGCGGCCGCGGGCGTCGTCCAGCAGGGCGGCCACGGGGGCGACACGGCGGGACCGATCGTGGCGGCGCTGCTGAAGGCGGGAAGCTAGCCACTCCCGCGCGGCGGGCGTGTGCAGCCCACCCGTCCACGCCTAGCTGCGGGCATGCGTGCCGCTAGGGGCGGCACGGGTGGGCGCAGCGGCACCCTGCAAGCGCCGGCAAGCGCACCCACCCCGACGCCGGCACCACCCGGGCCCACCCGCCCCCGACGTGAGCACCACCCCCGGGCCCACCCACCGGAACTCGTTCGCATGCCCCGTACACCCACCGCTACGGTGCCCGTCATGACCGCAGCAGAAGAAAACGCCGCCAACCCCCGTTTCGCCGAGGCCCTGCGCGAGCTGGGTCTCGGCGACCTGATCCCCCAGGTCCGGCGCTTCCCGGACGCGACCCGCACCGCCGCCGAGGCCGCCGCAGCGATCGGCTGTGAGCTGAGCCAGATCTGCAAGTCGCTGATCTTCGCGGCGGACGGGGTACCTGTACTCGTCCTCATGGACGGCGCGTCCCGGGTCGATGTCGAGCTCGTACGGCGGGAGTTGGGCGCCGAGAAGGTGACCCGGGCGAAGGCGGACCTCGTGCGGGAGACGACGGGGTACGCCATCGGCGGCGTACCGCCCTTCGGGCACCGCACCAAGACCCGTGTCCTGGCGGACCGTTCGCTGCTCGACCACGAGACGGTGTGGGCCGCCGCGGGCACCCCGTACGCCGTCTTCCCGATGGACCCCAAGGCCCTGATCGCCCACGCGGGCGGCACCCTGGTGGACGTGCGCGAGCAGACCCCGTGACCCCCCTGGTCACCGCGGCCGTCCTGCTCGCCGCGGTCACCCACGCCTGCTGGAACGCGATCGCCCACCGCATCACCGACAAGCTGGCCGGCTTCACGCTGATAGCGGGTGGCGGCATGCTGATCGGGCTGGCCATGGTGCCGTTCACACCGGTGCCCGCGTCCGGGGCGTGGCCGTATCTGATCGCGTCGGGCGTGATCCACATCGCGTACTACGTCCTGCTGATGCGCTCCTTCCGGCTCGGCGACTTCGGCCAGGCCTATCCCATCGCCCGGGGCACCGCTCCCCTCCTCGTCACCGCGCTCGCGGCGGTCTTCGCGCACGAGGTGCCCAACGGGTGGGCGGCGGCCGGGATCGCGCTGTCCTGCGCCGGGCTGACCGGCGTCGCGCTGTGGGGGCTGCGGGGGCGCCGCCCCAACTGGGCTGCGATCGGCGCGGCGTTGGCGACGGGGGTGACGATCGCCGCGTACACCGTCGTGGACGGCCTGGGCGTACGCGCCTCCGGCTCCTCGCTCGGGTACATCGCCTATCTGATGGCCATCGAGGGCTTCGTGATCCCGGTGTACGCGGCGTACCACTGGCGCGGCGAACTCATCACCGTCCTACGCCCGTTCGCCGCCCTCGGCCTGCTCGGCGCGGCCCTCTCCGTCACGGCGTACGGACTGGTCCTCTGGGCCCAGACCCGAGCCGAACTGGCGCCCATCGCCGCGCTGCGCGAGTCCTCGATCATCGTCGGCGCGGCCATCGGCGCGGTCTTCTTCAAGGAACAGTTCGGGGCGCCCCGGATCGCGGCGGCGGGGCTCCTGGTGGTGGGGATCGGGCTGATGCTGCACACGGGGTGAGCGGTTGGCCGGGGTTGAGGACCGGCACCCATGGCCTCTGCCACGCAGGTGATGCGCAGGGCGACAGACGGCGACAGGAGGACTGCGCGGGACCCGTCCCGACAGAGCAGACTGCGCGGAACCGGTCGCTACGAAGGTTCGGTCCTAGACTCGGGCCATGGACAGGACCGACCGCGCCAGCCGGGTGATCGCCGCATCACAGGCGACCGTCTACGGCGCCCTCCTCGACCGGGAGTCCCTGGAAACCTGGTTGCCGCCGGACGGCATGCGCGGGCGGATCGAGCGGTGGGATCCCCGGCCCGGCGGCGGGTTCCGGATGGTCCTCACCTACCTTGACCCGGCCGGGAGCCCCGGCAAGTCCTCGGACGCGACGGATGTCGTCGAGGTCGGGTTCGCCGAGCTGGTGGCGCCGGAGCGCGTGGTGCAGCGGGCGGTGTTCGAGGCCGACGACCCGGCGTACGCGGGCACCATGACGATGACCTGGCAGCTCGCCGCCGCCGGTGACGGGACCGAGGTGACCGTCACCGCGACGGATGTGCCACCCGGCATCGACCGGGCGGCCCACGAGGCCGGGATCGCCTCCTCGCTCGCCAACCTGGCGTCGTACGTCGAAGGGACCGGCTGACACCACCGGTCCCGTCGTACGTCGACGGGGCATGGCTGACCCAGGTCGGCTGTGACCCGGACCGGCACCGGTGAGCGCACCGACGAATCTCAGCTCCAACCGCGGGTACCGCCGGTCAGGCGTCCAGGCGCGCCACAGCCCCCCGCACCGCCCCCACCAACGCCTGCGCCCGCGCATCCGCCGTCACGCTCTTGCGGAAGCCATTCGTGACGTACCCGAAGGCGATCCCCGACTCGGGGTCGGCGAAGCCGAGTGCGCCGCCTCGGCCGGGGTGTCCGAAGGAACCGGGAGACAGCAGGGGGGACGCGGTGCCGTGGAGCATGTAGCCGAGCCCGAAGCGGGTGTTGACGACGAGGACGCGGTCCGGTCCGGCGGACTGTTCCGCGCGGGCCGCCGAGACGGTGGCCGGGGAGAACAGCCGCACGCCGTCCACCTCCCCGATCAGCGAGGCATAGAAGCGGGCGAGTCCCTCCGCCGTGGCGATCCCGTTGGAGGCGGGCAGGACGGCCGCCCGGTACGCGGCATCGTTCTCGTCCGCCGGCGGGGTGATCGCGGCAAACGCGCGGCGCGTCAGCGACGCGGAATCCGCGTACGCCTCGGAGACCGACCGCTTGGGCCGGGTGTGCAGACCGCCCGCCGCCGGCGGTCCCTCGACCTGCCCGACCCGGCCGACCCGCGCCGCCACCGCGTCCGGCAGCCCGACCCACAGGTCCAGTCCCAGCGGTCCGGCGATCTCGTCGGCGATCCAGTCACCGATCGAGCGCCCGGTCACCCGCCGTACCACTTCGCCGGTCAGCCAGCTGTACGTGTGTGCGTGGTATCCGTGGTCGGTGCCCGGCTCCCACAGGGGTGTCTGCGCGGCCACCGCCGCGGCCCCGAGATCGGGATCCGCCGCCTCGGCGGGTGTGAGGGGGCGGTCGAGGACGGGCACACCGGCCCGGTGCGCGAGGACATGCCGGACGAGCGTCCGTTCCTTGCCCCGCGCCTTGAACTCCGGCCAGTACGTGCCGACCGGAGCGTCGAGGTCCAGCTGCCCGCGTTCGGCCAGCATGAGCAGTACGGCGGCGGTGACGCCCTTCGTCGCGGAGCGCACGATCTGCGCGGTGCCGTGCGCCCAGGGCACGGCGGTGTCGTCGACGTCCCGCGTGCCGCCCCACAGGTCGACGACCTTGTGCCCGTCGCGGTACACAGCGACGGCGGCGCCCCGGTCCCCGAGCGCGTCGAAGTTCGCCGCGAACACCTCCCTGACCGGCTCGAAGCCCTCGGCCACTGTGCCGTTCACGTCCACGTCCGCACTCCCTGTCGCCACCCGACTGCCAACACTGCGTGCAACACACATGCAGAGCCCGCGATTCCTAGCCGAGCAGGATCGTGACCTCGATGTTGCCGCGGGTGGCGTTGGAGTACGGGCAGACGTCGTGGGCCTCGTCGACGAGCTTGGCCGCGAGGTCCTGGTCGACGACGGGGAGCGAGACGCTGAGGGCGACCGCGAGGCCGTACCCCCGCTGCTTGTTGGGGCCGATGCCGACCTTCGCGGCGACCGTGGAGCCGGAGAGGTCGAAGCCGGCGCGGCGGCCCACCATGACCAGCGCACTGTGGAAGCACGAGCAGTAGCCGGCCGCGAACAGTTGCTCCGGGTTCGTGCCGTTGCCGTCCCCGCCGAGCGCCGGCGGCATCGCGACCTTCAGTTCGAGCTGGCCGTCCTGGCTGGTCACATAGCCGTCCCGGCCGCCGTGCGCGGTGGCCTCCGCGACGTACATGATCTTCGTCGGGCGGGCGTTGACAGTGGTGCCGTCGATCATGGCGGGACCTCCCCCGGGGCGGGCGGCGCAGGAGCGGGCGATTGCATCGTGCACACGTTATCGAGGGGCACGGGCACCTTGTTACCGGGGGTAGCAAGGTGGAGGCAGCCACGGCTCAACGGGGTTTCGCGACCTTGTCCTCGGTCAGGCGCGGGTCGAAGCCGAAGGGCAGCTCCAGACGGTGGGTGCGCATCAGCTCGTCGTCGGCGAGCAGTTCGCCGGTCCGTCCATCGGCCGCGATCACGCCGTCGCTGAGGACGAGGGCACGCGGGCACAGTTCGAGGGCGTACGGCAGGTCGTGCGTGACCATGAGGACGGTGACGTCCAACGACCGCAGGATGTCGGCGAGTTCGCGCCGTGAGGCGGGGTCGAGGTTGGAGGACGGCTCGTCGAGGACGAGGATCTCCGGCTCCATCGCGAGGACAGTGGCGACGGCGACCCGGCGCCGCTGGCCGAAGGAGAGGTGGTGCGGCGGGCGCTCGGCGAAGTCCGCCATGCCGACCTGCTCCAGGGCCGTGCGGACACGCTGCTCCAGCTCGGCGCCCTTCATCCCGGCCGCGGCCGGCCCGAAGGCGACGTCCTCGCGCACGCTCGGCATGAACAACTGGTCGTCCGGGTCCTGGAAGACGATGCCGACCTTGCGCCGGATCTCGGCCATGTGCCGCTTGCCGACGGGGAGTCCGGCCACCGTCACGGTCCCGGCACCGCCGCTCAGGATGCCGTTGAGGTGCAGTACGAGGGTGGTCTTGCCGGCGCCGTTCGGCCCGAGCAGCGCGACGCGCTCACCGCGCGCGACGGTGAAGTCGACGCCGAAGAGGGCCTGGTGCCCGTCGGGGTAGGCGAAGGCCAGTCCGGCGACTTCAAGAGAAGGGGTCGTCACAGGGTCCATCCCAAAAGACATACGACGAGCGCGGCGAACGGGAGGGCGAAAGCGTACGACCACTGCGCCCGGGACGCGGTCACCTCGTCGATGACCGGCATCGAACCGGCGTACCCCCGGCTCACCATGGCGAGGTGCACGCGCTCCCCGCGCTCGTAGGAGCGGATGAACAGGGCGCCCGCGGACTTGGCGAGGACCCCCCAGTGCTTGACGCCGCTCGCCTCGAAGCCGCGCGACTCCCGCGCGATCCGCATCCGCCGCATCTCGTCCGCGATGACATCGCCGTACCGGATCATGAAGGACGCGATCTGCACGAGCAGCGGCGGGAGCTTCAGGCGTTGCAGGCCGAGGAGCAGTTCGCGCAGTTCGGTGGTGGAGGCGAGGAGTACGGAGGCGGCGACGCCCAGGGTTCCCTTGGCGAGGACGTTCCAGGCGCCCCACAGCCCGTTGACGCTCAGCGACATGCCGAGGACGTCGACCCGCTCGCCCTCCGCGACGAACGGCATGAGCACCGCGAAGGCGACGAACGGGACCTCGATGAGCAGCCGCTTCAGCAGGAAGGGGGCGGGCACCCGGGCCTGGTACGCGACCACCGCGAGGAGGACGGCGTACAACGCGAACGCCCACATCGCCTCGCGCGGGGTGGAGACGACCACGATCACGAAGGCGAAGGTGGCCGCGAGTTTGGTGTGCGGGGGTAGGCCGTGCACGGGCGAGTGGCCGCGCCGGTAGAGCTTGTGGGCGTGACCGGCGCCCATGTCAGGCGACCTGCGAGGGGGACACTTCGGTCGTACGGCGCCTGCGGACCGCCCAGAAGACGCCGGTGCCCGCGACGACGGTGACGCCGACGCCGATGACACCCGCGAGGCCGCCGGAGAGGCGGGCGTTCGAGACGTCCTTGACTCCGTAGTCGGCGAGCGGGGAGTCGGCGGCGTCGTGCTCCTCGACGTGTGTGTCGATGCCCTTGTCCGTGGCGACCTTCTCCAGGCCGTCGGGGCTGGCGGAGGCGTAGAAGCTGACGAACCCGGCGAGGACCAGGGAGGCGACGAGTCCGGTGATCCACACCTTGCGGTGGGAGGTGCGGGCGGCGACGGGGACCGGGGCGGCCTCGGGTGCGTCCACCAGCTCGCCGTTGACACGCAGCTTGAGCTGCTGGGTCAGGCCACGCGCTCCGTACACGAGATCCGGTCGTACGGCGATGACGGCGCCGACCGTGAGCGCGGTGATCGCGGCCTCGCCGATGCCGATGAGGATGTGGACGCCGACCATCGCGGTGGCGACCTTGTCGATCGAGACGTCGGTGGTGCCGCCGAGCGCGTAGATGAGGGTGAAGGCGACGGCGGCGGCCGGTACGGAAAGCAGCGCCGAGACGAAGGCGGCGGCCGTGATGGAACGCCGCCCGCGCGGGAGCACCTTCACCAGGCCGCGGAACACGGCGTACGCGACGACCGTGGTGACGATCGCCATGTCCGTGATGTTCACGCCGAGCGCGGTGAGGCCGCCGTCCGCGAAGAGGATGCCCTGCATCAGCAGGACCACGGAGACGCAGAGAACCCCTGTGTAGGGGCCGACGAGTATCGCCGCCAGCGCACCTCCCAGCAGGTGTCCGCTGGTCCCGGCGGCGACCGGGAAGTTCAGCATCTGCACGGCGAAGATGAAGGCGGCGACCAGGCCGGCGAGCGGCGCGGTCTTCTCGTCCAGCTCGCGACGCGCCCCTTTGAGGCTCACGGCGATGGCACCGGCGGCGACTACTCCGGTGACCGCGGAGACGGGGGCGTTGATGAATCCATCTGGCACATGCACCGTACGAGAATAGCGCCTTGTTGCGAAGACCTCGCAAGAGCGAGATGGCCACGAATAAGCGGGCGGACATCGGGCAGGAGCACTGGGACGGGTCCTGGAGAGGCCGGACGTGCGCCCGGGAGCGGAATCCGCCGAGTGTGCGACATTGGAGAGGTGACGGATTCATAGATTCCGCACAGGTTACACAGCGTAAGGAGTCGGCTCATGTCCGCTGTCGAACAGTACGCACGCGCTCATATCGTCACCGACACCGCAGACACCGCCGCCGACGAACACCGGGTCGTCCCCATCGCCCTTCGCTACGACCCCGAAGCCGACCCCCGCCAGGTCCACGTCACCCTGCCCGGCCCCCACGAGTGGGTCCTCGCCCGCGAGTTGCTCGAACAGGGCCTCCGGGTCCCGGTCAGCGACGGCGACGTACGCGTCTGGCCCCTCGGTCGCGTGCAGGCCGTCGTGGAGTTCCACTCCGCGGAGGGCGTAGCGGTTGTGCAGTTCGAGTCGAAGACGCTGCTGCGGTTCTTGCGTCGTACGTATATGGCGGCGGCGCCGGTGGCTCGCTGACGTGAGGTAAGTTTCACGGGGTTCACCCGGTGGCGGCCACCAGGAACCCGACGACCAGTGCCACGACCGTCGATACGAACACGTCGACAGGCAGAGCAGCCGCGAGGTTGACGAGCGGGGCTATTTCGTTTTGCGGCGCATCCCCCAGGCACGGAAGCGGCTGCTCGCAAAGATGCCCACACCGGCGGATACAGCGATCAGCAAGGCTGTGGCTCCAGCATCCAGTGTGACCGGGCGGGAGAGTGACGCCAAGCAAGCAACGAACGTCGCCGCCGAGGCGACGGCAAAGACCGACCATTCAGCCAGCCACATCTTCATCGTCGACCACGCAGCGTCGTTACGCCCTATTTTGTTATGCAGTGGCACTGCGTCGCCCTCCTTCACCGGGATAGGAATCTGGGCTGAGGCGTCTCCATCCAGGCGAGGGCGCTGGGGGCTACATCCCCGATGCGTACGCCACGAAGTGCGTCCACGTGGTGGGGTCCACGGCGAGGTGGGCGCCCTGGGTGTTCTTGGAGTCGCGGACGTGGATGGTGGCGGGGGCCACGGCTATCTCGACGCAGTCGCCGGCTTCGCTGCTGTCGCTGTAGCTGCTCTTGAACCAGTCCAGCGCCACCTCGACGCAGTCGCCGGCTTCGCCACTGTCGCTGTAGCTGCTCTTGAACCAGTGGAGTTCCCTGGTGCTCATAGTCTCCCCAGCAGTTGCTCGATGAAGGCTTGCGACTCCCTCGGCGTGAGAGCCTGCGCCCGGATCATGCCGTAGCGCAGTTCAAGGATACGAAGATCCCTGGGAGTTGAGACCGGGCGTCCGTTGAACGCCCCGTCGGAACGCCCGACCGCCGTGCCGTCCTGAAACTTCAGCACGTCGATCAGGCCGTCCATTCCGGCGTGGTCCTCCCGGTCGGTCGGCATGACCTGAAACGTGACGTTCCGCAGCTTCGCCACCTCCAGCAGGTGTTCGAGCTGTCGCCGCAACACCATCCTGCCTCCGATGGGGCGCTCCAGCGTCACCTGCTCCTGGACAAAGCCGAGCGTCGGGGCAGGATCCCGTTCGAAGATCACCTTTCGGGCCATCCGCGCATCAGCCTCCCGGGCCACCACGTCCGGAGAGTACGCAGGCTGACGCGTCTCGAAGAGCGCCTTCGCGTATTCCGGCGTCTGCAACAGTCCATGGATGTTGTGGTTGCGATACCACGCCGACTCAACCGCCCGCGCCTCCAGCTGAGCAAGCTCCCGCACCTTCTTCGGATAGCGGGCCTTCTCCGTGTGCACCCGCAGCGCGGCGATCGCGCCGCCCGCGTGCAGCACCTCGTCCGCCTGGTACAGGAACTCCAGCCGGGGAATCCGCGCCCCGCGCTCGATCTTTCGGATCATGTCCTCGCCGTATCCCATGGCCTCCCCGAAGTCGGCCGCGTTCATCCCCGCGGCCTCCCGGTGGAACTTGATGACACCGCCGACGACCTCGATCATCGGCGCCATCTCGTCGCCGGGTTCGATGCCCCAGCCCGCCTCGTCCACGCCCTCGCTCATCGCCCACCTCCCACGCGCACTCGTACCCGTACGGCACGGAGACAGCCGAGACAGCCCGAGACAAACGCCGGACAGTAACGGTACGTACACGCGCCGCGACTCCACACCGTACGCAGAGTCGGCCACGCTGAGTGATGTGAATCAAGAAACCGCCGTCTCCCACCCCCAACTCGGCGACCCCATCCGCAACTTCAGCGTCCTCCTGTCGCCCACGCCACGCGGCGCCCGACTGGCCCGGCTGCTGGCTGTCGAACAACTTCGCAGCTGGGAGCTGCCGTTGGAGGCGCCGAGCCAGATCGTCGCCGAGCTGGCGGCCAACGCCACGACTCACGGGCGGATCCCGGGCCGCGACTTCCGCCTGACGCTGTACGTGGTCGGCGACACGCTCCGTATCGAGGTCACGGACACCCGCGGTGACCGCCTCCCCCGGCTCAACCCGGCGGCGCCGCAAGCGGATTCGGGGCGCGGCCTGTTACTCGTGGAGGCACTGGCGGACCGCTGGGGCGTGACATTGGGACTGCCGCCACGCAAAACGGTCTGGGCTGAGATGGAGGTGGGCAGGGCCCGTCACCCACAAGGATGATCATCGCCCATTGGCTGAAGTTCCAGCGAGGCCGCCGCCGGCCGCACCATGACTACAGCCGCTGGACAACGGCATCAGGAAGCAGGGTCCACCTCGAGTACGGAGGCAGGCGAGCTCGGCTGCGGCCGGTCGGCCTGCGGGATGGAACGTTTGGCGGCCTCGAACAGCTGGGCCACGCGGATGCGTTCCGCTGCGGACTGGCTGGTGATCGCCGAGACGATGAGGAAGACGGCGAGGTTGACGGTGAAGCCGATGATCCCGCCGGTGATGCTGCCCAGGACGCGGATGTCGTCGGGGTAGATCAGGGTCAGGACCCCGGCGACGGTGAAGCCGGACACCATGCCGGAGATGGCCCCCCACTTGTTGCCCCAGCGCCAGAAGATGCCCAGGAACAGCGGCACGCCGAGCTGGACGATGCCCTGGTAGGAGATCTGAGCGAGTAGCTGGAGCCGGCTCATGTTGAAGGTGAGGTAGGCGACCACTGCGGCCAGGGCCATGAAGATGACCATGCTGGTCTTCGCGATCGTGGTCAGTTGGCTGTCGGTGAACTTCCGCTTTCCGCTGTTGATGATGTCGTTGGCGATTTGCAGGCCGCACACCTGCACGGCGCCGTCGATGTGGCCCATCGACGCCGCGAAGACGATGACCACCGCCAGGCCCAGCATCCAGGTGCCGCCGAACTGGTCGAGCAGGGTGAACCAGCCGTTCTGCGGGTCGTTGATCACTTCGGGGACCCGGGTCCCGGCAATGCCGACGAGCATGAGCAGTGTGTAGAAGACGCCGGAGATGAGGATCGTCCGGACGGTGCCGGCCTTCACCGCGCGGACGCTGGAGGCGGTGTAGATGCGCTGGAAACTGGTCGGCCAGCACAGCGAGCCGACGACACCGGTGAAGATGAGGCTGGCGATGTACCAGGGCCCGTACGCGCCGCCGTCACCGGGAAGGGTCAGGACCTTGTCACCGACCCGCCCGAGGTCGGCGAAGCTGATCGGGGAGTCGCCGACGCCGGTCAGCATCACCACACACACGACGGCGGAGACGACGTAGGCGACGACGCCCTGGAACATGTCGGTCATGATCAGGCCCCGCATGCCCATCTTCACGGTCCAGAACTGGCGGATGACGATGACCGCCAAGCCGATGACCAGACAGGCGGTCAGCGACCAGGCGCCGTCGCCGGCGATCTCGAAGAGGCTGCCCAGGGCCTGCATGCCGAGGACGACCCAGGGGAACAGCGAGACGACCCCGATCACGCTGGCGATGAACTTCACGGCCCCGGACCCGTAACGCATACCGAGCAGATCCGGCTGGGTGCGCAGGTTGAACTTGGCGCCCCACCGCCATGCCCGAGTCGCCATGAGGTACATGAAGGTGACACCGAGGATGGAGTAGGCCAGCCCGTACAGGCCGAAGACGCCGGCACCGGCGGCCAGGCCGAAGAACGCGATGAACGTCGCGCCCGGCCACCACGAGTTGACGTAGGACATGGCGACGTACCAGGGGCCGTAGCTGCGACCACCCACCGCGTACTCGTTGAACGTCGGCTTCGCGGTCTGCTGCGTGGAGTAGAGGATGCCGATGACGATGCCGTAGAACACCGTCAGCATGGCGAGCGTCGTGATCACGCGATGCTCCCCTCGGTACGGCCGACGGCGGCGGAGACCGCCGGGGTGATCTCCTCGTCGAGCTCACCCCGGATGTTCTCCACGGCGTACAGGGCCCACAGCGCCAGGCCGGCGATCGCCGCGTCGGCAATCCAGTAGAAGACGCTGAAGGGAATGCCCAGCACGCTGGTGCGCACGCCGCTGGCGGCCAGGTACAGCGGCGGGCACAAGGCCATCAGCAGGGTGATGGCGTAGACGAGGCCGAAGGCCGCCCGGATGGCTGCCGACGGCAGGCCTTTGATGAGGGTTTTCACGGTCCACCTCGCGGTTGATCTCACCTGGAGTGGCAGGACGCCTGCCAGGGAGTGGCTCGGGGGGCCGCCGTCAGCGCCGGTCGGTACTCCCTGGGGATGCCGTTCAGAGTGGGAGCAGACCATTACTGGTGTTGTGGTCGGTCTTTTACGTGCGCGTAAATGGTCCTGCGGTGGTCACATTCGTGAGCTCGGCGGCCTCGGAGCGCACCCGATGCGCCGGGTTGCTGGTATGCACGGTCAGCCGGGTCCGGTCGGAGCGGAACAGGTCGACGGAGTACTCCAGCGGGACTCCTTCGGAGTCATGGGCGCGCCGGGTCAGCTTCAGCAGAGGGTCACCGTCGGAACAGCCGAGCAGTTCGGCAACCTGGGACGGAGCGGGCGCGGCCTCGATCGTCTCCTCCACCCGCCCCACGGTCGCGCCGAATCGCGCCTCGAACAGTTCATACATCGATCCCTGAAGGTCACACTCGATGAGCGTGGGGAAGCGACGGGAGCTGACATACATACGCTCCAGCGACAGGCTGTCACCGTCGGCGAAGCGGAGCCGCAGGATGGATGCGGCCATGTCGCCAGGACGCAGCCCGAGAAACTCCGCGACCTCGGGCAGCGGTGGCTCGAGCGCAGCAGCGATGACCCGCGTGCCGGACCTGAAACCCTGGGACTTGAGCATCTCCGGGACGCCGCTGACCCGGTTGAGGTCGCGATGGACCTTGCGCCGGATGCCCTGGGTCTGGACCTGCTCCGGTCCCTTCAGACTGGTGTCCACGCCGGTGAGGAAGGCGCCGCCCGCGCGGCCCTGCACCCGTCGGACGATGCCGCGCTCTTCCAGGTCGGCCAGCACCTTGCGCACCGTGGTGCGCGACATCTGTAGCCGGGCCGCCAGCTCCCGTTCGGAGGGCAGTTTCGCCTGTGCTCGCGCGGTGAGGTCCTCGGCGAGCCGCATGACCGCCTCGTGGGCCTCTTCGTACGTCACGGGTTCCTCCTCTCGTCGGCCGCTCGCTGTGGGGGATCCTCCCCCGCCGACGGGCTACCGGCGATGGTGCGGGCAGACCTTTTACGTCGAAGAAACGCAGACCAATCGATACCAGTAATGGTCTGCAATGAACCTTTCGATGTCTCCCCCCTCTCCTTCGGGAAGGTCGATTCATGCACCGACTCCTCGCCCTGACCGCAGCTGAGCTTCGGAAAGGGTTCGCAAGCGGTGACATCACGCCACGGCAGGCCCTCGAAGCGGCACTTGACCAGATTGACGCCGTCAACGGCGAGATCAACGCCGTCGTGGCTGTCGACCGGGAGCGGGCAACGCGGGCGGCCGAGGAGGCGGGGCGCCGGTGGGAGACGGGCTCCCCACTGTCCGTACTGGACGGTGTCCCGGTGACGATCAAGGACAGCGTCCGGGCGGTCAGGATGCCGTGGCGACATGGAACCGCGCCCAATGACAAGCTGCCCGACTGCACGGTCGACTCGCCTCCGGCGGCGCGGCTTCGGGAAGCCGGGGCACTGATCGTGGGGAAGACCACGATGCCGGACTTCGGCATGCTGGCCTCCGGGGTCAGCTCCCTCTACGGCATCGTGCGCAACCCTTGGGACCTGGCGGTCAGCCCCGGCGGGTCGAGCGCGGGCGCGGGGGCGTCACTGGCTGCCGGCATCGGCTGGGCTGCCGTCGGCTCCGACATTGCCGGGTCCGTCCGGTTGCCGGCCGGTCACTGCGGCCTGGTGGCGCTCAAGCCGACACAGGGACGCATCCCGCATCTGCCCTCCAGCACCGTCCGCTCGGCCGGGCCGATGGCGCGGACGGCCGGTGATCTCGTGGCCCTGTACTCGGTCATTGCGCGCCCCGACACCCGCGACGAACTGTCCCTGCCTGGCGAGGAGTTCGACCCGGCCGCCGACCTGCTCGCCGCTGCGTACGTGCGCGGTGCACGGATCGGAGTCCTGCTGGACATGGGCTACGGGTACCGGGCGTCCGAAGACGTCGCGGCGGTGGTGCGGCGGGCCGCGGAAACCCTCGCGGCGGCGGGTGCGAGCGTGCACACGGTGCTGCCACCCTTCGACGAGGACCCTTATCCCGCCCTCGACACGCTGTTCCAGGTCCGCGCGCGTACCGAGTGGGAGGCCTTCGACGAAGGCGGCCGCGCACGGGTCCTGCCGAAGCTGGTCGCCTGGTCCGAGCGGGCCGACGAACTGTCAGCCACCGACCTGGAACGGGCCACCGCGGCGGTGGGCCGATCCCGTGACCGCATCGCCCAGCATCTGAGTGGCTACGACCTCGTCCTGGCCCCCGTCCTGCCGGTCGTGTCGTTCCCGGCCGAGAGCGTCGGCCTCGACCCCGAGCGGCCCCTGGCCCACTGCCTTTACACCTGCTGGTTCAACCAGACCGGCCAGCCCGCCGCGGCACTGTGTTTCGGCATGTCCCAGGGCCTGCCCGTCGGCGTTCAGGTCGTAGGGCCGCGGTTCGCCGACCAGCGCGTCCTGGCCGTGACGCGCTGGCTGGAGGCATACCGAGGCTTCACCCCCGACTGGCCTCTCGTCCCCCGGGGCGCCGGGCACGCCGCAGCCTCGGCCTGATGCCGCCCACCCGACGACAGACAGACGCGAGGAGAAGCCATGACCACGACCGCCGACCCGGAGCTGATCCGGCCCGCGCCCCCCACCATGGCCAGCCCCAGCTGGTGGGGTGCGGACTCCGACCGGCACCGCGTACTGCCGGGCCACGGCGCCACCCAGGGTGCGTTCGTGAAGGTCATGCGGCCGGCCACGACCGCCTACGTCCACCTGCCCACGGCGTTCGGGGCAGCCCTCGCCGCCGGCGAGGCCGGCATCGGACCCCGGGAGCTCCATGCCTCGATGGCGGAGCGCACCCTGGTGCTGGAGGACCTCACCGGCCGGGCCAAGACCGCCACGCTCCATGACTTCCTCGACCAGGACCTCGTGCACCGCTACCTGGCGCTGCGCCGCGCCGTGGGCAGCCTCGCCGTCCCGGACCCCCGGCGGGCATCGGTGTTCGACGACATCCGCAGCCTGTGCGCGCTCACCGCACAGCAGGCAACCGTGCTGCCCCGAGACCTTCCGTGGATGCTGAGGGTCCTTGATGACGCCGAGCAGCGGATCGCCGCGACCGGATACGACACCGAGTTCTGCCACGGCGACGGCAACGTCTCCAACGTCCTGATCGACGAGAGGCGACGCCCGTACCTCGTCGACTGGGACAGCGCCGCGGTGATGGACCCGTTGCAGGACATCGGGGCCTCCCTCGCCGAGCTGGCTCCCTCCGACGACGACGCACGCGAGCTGTTCGAGTCCGCCTGGGGGATATGGGACGCGAAGCTGTTCGACCGCGCCCGTGTCTACGGCGCCGCCGACCTCGTGCGCTGGGGGCTGACCGGCGCCTACGTCGACAGCGTCGACCCCGGGACCTTCGAGTACTCCAAGTTCTCCGACTGGCAGTTTCTGCGGGCCCGGTGGGCCCTGACCGCCTCGCAGTTCGACGACCGACTGCGCAACCTGTGAGGGGGATGGCATGACCATCGACCAGGAAACCTCCATCACCGGCACCCCGACGCCCGACGCCACCCCATCCAGCACGCCGGACGCGGACGCCGCCCAGGCCCTGCACGACGCGGTGCGCTCGGTGCCCGGGTGGGCCGACCGCCGGTTCACCACCAGCCCCGTCTTCGGAGGGCTACAGAACAGCAACTGGCGGGTGCGCTTCGACAACGAGGAACAGCAGTACTTCGTCAAGCTGCCCGGGGCCGGCACGGAGACGTACATCGACCGCGGCAACGCCCACACCGCCGGGATGCGCGCCGCGCAAGCAGGCATCAGCCCGCGGATCGTCGCCTTCTTTCCCGACAGCGGCATCGAGATCGTCGAATTCCTCGACGGGTACCGGGCCTGCACCAACGGCGACATGAAGAGGGAGCACATCACCCAGGGCGTCCTGAACCTCTTCCGCACCTTCCACACCACCGGTCCGCTTCCGGTCACCAAAACGCTGTTCGACATGATCGACGAGCATCTCCAGCAGGTCCACGAGCTCGGCGTCGTGTTGCCTCCGACAGCTCCCGCGCTGCTGCGCGAGACACAGGCCGCCCGCGCGGGCCTGGAGGCCTCGGGACTGGACCTCGTCCCCTGTCACAACGACCCCATGCCGGGCAACTTCCTGACCTCCCCGAACGGGCCGATGAAGCTCATCGACTTCGAGTTCGCCGCCAACAACGAACGGGCCTATGAACTGGCGCTGGTGCTGGCGGAGTTCTTCTACGACGAGCCACGCTCCATGGCCTGCATCGAGGAGTTCTACGGAGCCGCAACCTGGGACGTGGTCTCACGGGTCCGCGTCTGTGCCGCACTCGCCGATGTGAAGTGGGGCCTGTGGGGCTGCGTGAACCAGCAGCTCAACGACAGCTGGGACTTCGACTACTTCAAGTACGGCACCTGGAAGCTCGCCCGGGCCCGCGCCGCCATGGCCGACCCACGGTGGCCGCAATGGCTCGCCGCCCTGTAAGCACCATCGCCCCGCTCGACGAGGCCCGTCATCCCGGTGAGGCCGACCAACAGCAGATAGGAGCCCTACACAAGACAGGGCGCCCCACCTCAAGTGGGACGCCCTGCCAACCGCTACGCGAACCTCAGACCGATGCCAGCTCCCGGTCCTCGTCCTTGCCGCGTCGCTCCTCGTCCAGCTTGCGCAGCCCCTCGCCCTCGACGTCGACGTTGGGGAGGGCGCGGTCGAGCCACTTCGGCAGCCACCAGGCCTTCTTGCCGAGGAGGGACAGGACCGCCGGGACGATCGCCATGCGGACGATGAAGGCGTCGAAGAAGACGGCGATGGCGAGGCCGAAGCCGATCATCTTGATCATCGACTCGGTGGAGCCGATGAAGCCGCCGAAGACGGCCATCATGATGACGGCGGCCGCGGTGACGACGCGGGCCCCGTGGTTGAAGCCGGTCACGATCGCCTGGTTGGGCTTCTCGCCGTGGACGTACGCCTCGCGCATGCGGGTCACGAGGAACACCTCGTAGTCCATCGCGAGACCGAAGACGACGCCCACCATGAAGATCGGCATCATCGACATGATCGGGCCGGTCTCCTCGACGCCCAGCAGGCCGCCGAACCAGCCCCACTGGAAGACCGCGACGACGGCGCCGAGCGCGGCCAGCACCGAGAGCAGGAAGCCGAGGGCCGCCTTCAGCGGGACCAGGATCGAGCGGAAGACCACGATCAGCAGGAGGAAGGCGAGGCCGACGACCAGCGCCAGGTACGGGATCAGCGCGTCGTTGAGCTTCTGCGAGAAGTCGATGTTCATCGCCGTCGTGCCGGTGACCAGCACCTGCGCGCCGGTGTCCGCCTTGATGTCGCCGGCCTCGCCACGGATGGCGTGCACCAGGTCCTCGGTGGTGATCGAGGAGGGCTTGGAGTCCGGGACGACGTTGATCGTGGCGGTGTCCTTGGCCTCGTTCAGCGGCGACGCCGTCACCGACACCACATCGTCGAGGCCCTTGATCCGGTCGGTCACCGTGGTGACAGCGGCCTCCGGGTCGTCGCTGTCCTTCAC
This sequence comes from Streptomyces sp. NPDC087263, assembly GCF_044744645.1. Taxonomy (NCBI): domain Bacteria; kingdom Bacillati; phylum Actinomycetota; class Actinomycetes; order Kitasatosporales; family Streptomycetaceae; genus Streptomyces; species Streptomyces sp. NPDC087263. Next base: position 297,362 of record NZ_JBIUYT010000009.1, on the reverse strand, counting down.
GTCCGTGACGATCATCAGCGGACCGTTGAAGCCGGGTCCGAAACCGTCGGACAGCAGGTCGTACGCCCGGCGCTGGGTCGTGGACGTCGGCTGTGAACCGTCGTCGCCCAGGCCCAGTTCGAGCGAGGTCGCCGGAATCGCGGCGGCGCCGAGCGCGACGACACCGAAGAGGAGGACGGCAACCGGACGGCGTACGACGAAGCTCGCCCAGCGGGTGCCCATGTTGGGTTTGCCCTCCTTCTTGGCGGCGCGCCCTCCCCCGAGCAGCTTGCTCTTCTTGCCCGCGGGCTGGACCCTCTTGCCGGCGAAGCCGAGCAGCGCCGGGATCATCGTCAGAGCGATCAGTACGGCGATCACGACCGTGCCCGCCGCCGCGACACCCATCTTCGTCAGCATCGGAATGTTCACGACCGAGAGGCCGACCAGCGCGATGACCACGGTGAGACCGGCGAAGACGACCGCGGAGCCCGCCGTGCCGACGGCCCGCCCGGCCGCTTCCTCGCGTTCGCGGCCCTCGGCCAGCTCGGCTCGGTAGCGGGAGACGATGAAGAGCGCGTAGTCGATGCCGACCGCGAGGCCGATCATCATCGCGAGGGTGGAGGTGGTGCTGCCGAGGTCGAGCGTCTTCGCCAGGGCCGTGATGGTCGAGATGCCGATGCCCACGCCGATCAGCGCGGTCAGCAGCGGCAGTCCGGCCGAGATCAGCGAGCCGAAGGTGATGACGAGGACGACCGCGGCGACCGAGATACCGATGATCTCGGTGGACCCGGTCTCGGGCACCGCCTGGAGCGCGTCACCGCCGATCTCCACGGTCAGCCCACCGGCCCGCGCCTCCTGAGCCGCGTCCTCCAGGGCCTCCTTCGAGGAGTCCTGCAACTCCATGCCGGAGACCTTGTACGAGACCTGCGCGTACGCGATCGTCCCGTCCTTGGAGATCGACTTGCTCTCGTACGGGTCCGTGACGGAGGTGACTTCGGAGCCGTCGCCGAGTGCCTCGATGGCCTTCTCGACGGTCGCCTTGTTCTCCGCGTCCTTCATCTTCTCGCCACTGGGCGCCTTGAAGACGACCCGCGCGGTCGCACCGTCGGCGCTCATGCCGGGGTTGCGCTGTTCCAGCAGGTCGAAGGCCTTCTGCGCTTCCGTGCCGGGTATCGAGAAGGAACTGGTGCCCGCGGCGGGTGCGCTTGCCGCGCCGACACCCGCGAGGGTGAGCAGCGCCACCCAGATCAGGGCGACGAAGTGCCGTCGCCTGAAGGCGAGTCGGCCGAGTTTGTAGAGAAACGTAGCCACGAGGGCGTACTCCCGGTCAGGTCGTGGGATGGCAAGGGGCTGGTGCGATCACCCGCTGGGGAACGGGAGAGGGCAGAGGGGATCAGCCCGACGACGTGAGCGGTCGCGTCAGGTACAACTACAGGGATTCGTAAGGGGGTTGGGGGTCAGGCGCCGAGAGCGGGGAGGATCACGGCATCGACGTACGAGGTGAGGAAGGCCCGGGTCGGCGGCAGTTCGTCGATCAGCGTCCGGGCCGCGAAGCCACCGATCAGCATGTGCATCACGAAGCCGATCGCGGGGTTGTCCGGACGGACCTCGCCCCGGTCGATGGCACGTTGCAGCATGCGCCGAATCTCCGCCATCTCCGGCTCGATGAGCAATTCCCGGAAGGCGCGCAGGAGATCGGGGTTCGTGTGCGTCGCCATGGCCAGTCCCCGCATCAACGCCGAGTTCTGTTCCATGTGACAGTCGTCCTCACGCACCACCATCGCGTGGAAGTCGCCCCGCAGGGACCCGGTGTCGACGTTGCCGTGAAAACCCGGCTTCTGGTGCCGCATCGCCTTGGCGACGAGCTCCGCCTTGCCGCCCCACTGGCGGTAGAGGGTGGCCTTGCTGGACTTGGTGCGGGCGGCGACGGCGTCCATCGTCAGGGCGTCGTAACCGACCTCCCGAAGCAGGTCGAGCACAGCCGTGTACAGCTCGGCTTCACGCTCGGGCGTGATCCGACTGCGTCGCGCCGTTGCGGCTTCAGTCATCCCACTCACCTTCTCCTGCTCGGCGCACGGAGCGGGAGAGCTCCGGACGGCATGGTTCTTACGTCTCCGAACATACCCCGAGAGCGAGCGAAACGAAACCGTTTCGTACGTGTCGTGTGTCACGGGTTCGTGGCTCAACCCCGCAACCGACCCCCGCGCACAAGTTGCCGAGGCCCTCCGAGCGGAAAAGCATAGGGAGGTGAGCGACGCGCACGAGGACGAACCCAAGGACACGTACGAGAACGCGACCCCCGGGGAGAGCGCCCCCGGATACCTGCGCTTCCCGCACCTCAGTGGCGACCGGCTGTGCTTCGCGGCCGAGGACGACCTGTGGGTGGCCCCCCTCGAAGGACCGGGCCGCGCCTGGCGCCTCACCGTCGACCGAACCAAGATCGGCCACCCCCGCTTCTCCCCCGACGGCCGCCACATCGCCTACACGAGCTGGCGCAGCTTCGTCCCGGAGATCCATCTGGCGCCGGTGGACGGCGGTCCCGGCCGACAGCTCACCTACTGGGGCAGCGCCGACACCCAGGTCTGCGGCTGGTCACCCCCCGACAAGGACGGAAACAGCGACATCCTCGCCGTCGCCTCGCACGGCCAGCCCTTCTCCTATTTCACCTGGGCCTACAGCGTCCCCACCACCGGCGACCCCGGCGGCAAGCTCCCCTGGGGCCCGGTCTCCGACATCGCGGTCGCCGACATCGGCGGCGAGCGCCGGACGCTGCTTCTCACCGGCACCCCACCGCACGAGCCGGCCGCCTGGAAGCGCTACCGGGGCGGCGCCACGGGACGGCTCTGGCTGCACGGCAGGCGCCTCCTCGCCGACCTCGAAGGCCACCTCGACAGCCCCATGTTCGTCGGCGGCCGCATCGCCTTCCTCTCCGACCACGAGGGCGTCGGGAACCTGTACTCGTGCGCGTACGACGGCTCCGGCCTGCGCCGCCACACCGACCACGACGCGTACTACGCCCGGCACGCCTCCAGTGACGGCACCCGGGTCGTCTACCAGTGCGCGGGCGACCTGTGGATCGTCGACGACCTGTCCGTCGACTCGATCCCGCGCCGGCTCGACGTCCGGCTCGGCGGTCCGCGCGCGGGACGCCGTACGTACCAGGTGCCGGCCGCCCAGCACGTCGACAGCATCTCCGTGGACGAGACGGGCCGGGCGAGCGCCGTCGTCGTACGGGGCAGCCTCTACTGGCTCACCCACCGCGACGGCCCCGCGCGCACCATCGCGGACACCCCGGGCGTACGGGTCCGGCTCCCCGAGATGCTCGGCTCCGGCGGCCAGGTCGCCTACGTCACCGACGCGGACGGCGAGGACGCCGTCGAGATCGCCTACCTCCCGCGCGCGAGCGGCGAACGCGGACCGCGCCGCCTCGCCTCCGGCGAACTGGGCCGCGTACAGGAGCTGGTGTCGGATCCACAGGGCGAGCGCCTCGCGATCGCGTCGAACGACGGGCGGCTGCTGCTCCTGGACGCCTCGGAGGAGTCGAACGGCGAGGTCACCGAGGTCATCCGGTCCATCAACGGACCGGTGCGCGATCTCGCCTTCTCGCCGGACGGGGCCTGGCTGACCTGGGCGCACCCCGGGATCGGCCGCTCCCTGCGCCAGATCAAGATGGCGCGCATCTCCCCGAAGGGACAAGGGGGCCGTCTGATCGTCGACGTCACCAACGGCCGCTTCGAGGACGAGAATCCGGTGTTCACGCGGGACGGCCGCTATCTGGCCTTCCTGTCGTGGCGGGGCTTCGACCCGGTGTACGACGTCCACACCGGGGACCTCTCCTTCCCGCTCGGCTGCCGTCCCTACCTGGTACCTCTGTCGTCCGCGACCCCCTCCCCCTTCGCGCTCAACCCCGACGGGCGGCCGGTCGCGGGAGGCCTGGACCCGGTCGAGGACGACGCGGGCGACGGCTCCACGGTGACCGTCGAGATCGAGGGCCTGGAGAGCCGGGTGACGCCGTTCCCGGTCACCGCCTCCAAGTACTCGGCGCTCTACCCGGTCGCGGGCGGCGGCCTGGTCTGGCTGCGCTGGCCGATCTCGGGCGCACTCGGGGAGACCTTCGCCAACCCCGACGACACCTCCGGCCAGCCCACCCTCGAGTACTTCAACATCGCCAAGGCGAAGAAGTCCGAACTCGTCGACCATCTCGACTGGTTCGCGGTGAGCGGCGACGGCAGCCGCCTTGTCGTGGTCGACGAGGGCGACCTGCGCGCCGTCCCCTCCACCGAGTCCGGCGACGGCGACTCCACGGTCTGGATCGACCTGCGCCGCATCCTGCACGAGGCCGATCCACCCGCCGAGTGGCGCCAGGCGTACGAGGAAGCGGGCCGCATCATCCGCGCGTACTTCTGGGAGCCAGGGATGTGCGGCATCGACTGGGACGCGGTGCTCGCGCAGTACCGCCCGCTGGTCGAACGGGTCGCGTCCCCCGACGAGTTCGCGGATCTGCTCCGCGAGGTGCTCGGCGAACTGGGCACCTCGCACGCGTACGTCTCCGCCGCCCGCCGCAACGAGGGCCCCGCCCACTACCAGCGCCGACAGGGCCTCCTCGGTGCCAACCTCGTCCGACGGGACGGGAGTTGGATGCTCAAGCGGATCCTGCCCGGCGACTCCTCGGACTCCAAGGCCCGTTCACCGCTGGCCGGCACGGGGATCCGTGAGGGCGCGGTGCTCACCCACGTCGACGGGCGGCCGGTGGACCCGGTCACCGGCCCGTATCCGTTGCTGGCGGGGGCGGGCGGTACGACGGTGGAGCTGACGTTCACACCGGCGGGGTCCACGTCGGTGCGGTCCACGTCGGCGGAGTCCACGTCGGTGCGGTCCACGTCGGTGCGGTCCACGTCGGCGGGGTCCACGTCGGTGCGGGGCGAAGGACGCTCACGCCGGGTCGCGGTGGTCCCGCTCATCGACGAGCGGCCGCTGCGCTACCAGGACTGGGTGGCCAAACGCCGGGACGTCGTACGGGAGTTGAGCGGCGGGCGCTGCGGCTACCTGCACATCCCCGACATGGGTGGCTCGGGCTGGGCCCAGTTCAACCGCGACCTGCGCCTTGAGGTGTCCCGGCCCGCGCTCATCGTCGACGTACGCGGCAACGCGGGCGGCCACATCAGCGAACTGGTCGTCGAGAAGCTGACCCGCAAGATCCTGGGCTGGGACCTGACACGCAACGCCCAGCCGGTGTCGTACGCCTCCAGCGCCCCGCGCGGTCCGGTGGTGGCGCTGGCGGACGAAGCGACCTCGTCCGACGGTGACATGATCACCGCCGCCTTCAAGCTGCTGAAGCTGGGGCCGGTCGTCGGCCAGCGCACCTGGGGCGGAGTCGTCGGCATGACCGGCCGGCACCGCCTCGGCGACGGGACGGTGATCACGGTCCCGATGAACGCCGCCTGGTTCGACGCGTACGGCTGGTCCATCGAGAACAAGGGCGTCTACCCGGACCTGGAGATCCTCCGCACCCCGCTGGACTGGGCGGAGGGCCGCCACGCTCAACTCGACGACGCCGTCCAACTCGCCCTGGACCTGCTGAACACGCAACCGGCAGCCTCCCCGCCGGACTACTCGAACGTGCCGGACCGGACGAGGCCGAAGCTGCCGCCTCGCAACTGAACACAGAGGTGGGGCGCCCTCGTTCGCGAGAGCGCCCCACTCCGGTACGGCTCATACCGCTCAGACGTCGTAGTCCTGGTCGAAGCGGTCCTGAGCCTCCTGCTGCATGCGGTCCGTGTCCATCTGGTTACGGTCACGCTGTTCCCGGCCGGGCTCAGGCTGCTGCGCGGAACGCTCGCTCGCCTCGTCCTGGCTCTCGCCCATCTTCTTCTTGGCCCGCTGCTTCATCTCTTCGGCCTTGTCCTGGAACTGGTCCTTCATACCCATGAGTTTTCACTCCCGTTTGTGGGTGAGGGGGTCAAGCCTCGACCAGACTTACACGGGGGAACAAAGCATGCATTTCGATCAATAACTCACGGTGAGTGCGGCCAGGAACCCCAGGTCAGACGCCCTGTCGTTCCTCCTCGTCCGCCACCCCGCCCGCGCCCACAAGTCCCCTGCCCACGCCCTTGAGCCGTGGCTCGAACCGCCGCATCTCCCGCTCCCCGACCGCCGCGATGATCCCGGGAAGGTAACCGCGAATGCCCTGCGTCCCCCGCAGCCACCACTGCGCGTACACATGACTCGACCGCCGTTCGATCCCGGCGACGATCCGGTCGACGGCAGGACCCAGCGGATACGTCTTGTTGGCCGGCCACGGAAGCCGCTGCCGCAGTTCGCGCATCACGTCGTCCTGGTCGGCCCCGCGCACCATGTCGGTGTCCGTCCACGACAGGTAACCGACCCCGACCCGCACGCCCTTGTACCCGACCTCGGACCGCAGACTGTGCGCGTACGCCTCCACACCCGACTTGGACGCGCAGTACGCGGTCATCATCGGCGCCGGAGTGATCGCGGCGAGCGAGGCGATCTGGAGCAGATATCCGCGGCTCTCCATCAGTACCGGCAGGAAGGCGCGAGCCGTCACCGCCGAACCGATGAGGTTGACCTCGATCACGCGCCGCCAGGCGACCGGGTCGGACTCCAGGAAGGGCCCGCCGTTGGCCACCCCCGCGTTCGCGACGACGATGTCCACCTTCCCGAAGCGTTCCTTCACCTCCCCGGCGACCCGCGCCATCGCCTCGTGGTCGGTGACATCGGCGTACCAGTGACCGCTCTCGCCGTGCAGCCGCTCCGAGACCCGCTTCAGCTCGTCCGCCTCCAGACCGACGAGCGCGACCTTCGCCCCGCGCGCGGAGAGCTTGCGGGCGAGGAGTTCGCCAACTCCCCGCGCGGCCCCCGTGACGACCGCGACCTGCCCTTCGAGGCTCACCCTGCTCATGCGCCCTCCTTGATCTGTGCGTACGTGGTCACGAGTTCGCGGATGCGGGAGGAGACCACCTCGGGCGCCTCCACCGGCGTCATGTGCCCGAGCCCGGCCAACTCGGTGATCCCGACGCAGTTCGGCAGCGCGGCGACCAGGGCGCGCGCGTGCACGGCCGGCGTCATCCGGTCCGCCGTACCCGCCAGCACGGCGGTCGGCGCCACCAACTCCCTTACGCCGCCGTCGAGATCGAGCCTGTCGAGCACGACCGACCAGGCGTACCGCACCCGCCGCGGACACGCGTGCACGATCCGCGCGCAGGCCTCGACCATGCCCGGCGACGAACCGGCGCCCATGGTCGCGTACTTGAGCATCCGCCCGGCGAGCGGCGTGACCGGACCGAGCGGCGCCCGCGAACCGAGGAGCGAGCGGGTGATACGGGTTCGCAGCCGCCCGGCGCGCAACGGCACCACCCGAGACTCGGCGACCAGCTTCGAACTGCCAGTGCTGCACAGCAGCACAGCCGCCGCGTGCTCCCGCAGACGCGGCCGCGCCGAGGCCGCCATCAGCGTCATCCCACCCATGGAGTGCCCCACCAGTACGGCCTTCTCGCCCGGCGCGAGCGTGGCCGCGAGCACCGCCTCCAGGTCGTCGGCGAGCGTGTCCGTACCGCACGCGTCGCTCGCGGGACTGCGCCCGTGCCCGCGCTGGTCGTACGCGATGACCCGGTGGTCGACGGCGAGATCGCGAATCTGCGCCGCCCAGAAGGCGGTTGAGCAGGTCCAGCCGTGTACGAGGACGACGGCGGGCGCGCCCTCCACCCCGTGCACCTCGACGTGCAGCCGCGACCCGTCGGCGGAGACGGCGGTCAGCTCGCGCGCGGGAACGGGCGGGGCGTAGGGCCCGTGCGCCACATGCATGAGCCGGCTCACGCTCCGGCCTCCACGGTCTTCTTGCTCGTGGTTTCCGTGCGCGGCCCGGTCGCCCGCAGCACCTCGTACTCCGCCAGATCGATACGCCGCGTCGCCCTGCGGAACTCGGTCGTGGTCCCCGGCCAGATGGTCGTGTTGACCCCGTTGGCGTCGAGGTACCAGCTGTCGCAGCCGCCGCGGTTCCAGACCGTGCGCTTCATACGCCCCTGGACCTCGCGGTTCCAGGCGTCCACGGCGTGGGGGCGCGCTTCGAGGGCCACCCTCCCGCCGAGAACGTCCAACTGCCGTACGAAGTCGGCCATGTAGTTCAGCTGGGACTCGATCATCAGGATCATGCTGGAGTTCCCGAGCCCGGTGTTGGGCCCGACGATCGTCAGCCAGTTGGGGAAGCCTGCGGCGGCGCTGCCGCGCAGCGACTTCATGCCGTCCTTCCAGGACTCGGCGAGCGTCCGGCCGTCCGCGCCGACGACCCGGTCGGCGATCGGCATGTCGGTGACGTGGAATCCGGTACCGAAGACGATCGCGTCGACCTCGGCCTCGCTGCCGTCGGCCGCGACGAGGGTGGAGCCCCTGATCTCGCTGAGGCCGCCCACCAGGTCCACGTTGGGCTGGGCGAGCGCCGGATAGTAGGTGTTGGAGAGCAGGATCCGCTTGCAGCCGATGCGGTAGTCCGGGGTCAGCCGGGCTCGCAGGCCGGCATCCTTGATGGCGCGGGCGATGTTGCGCTTGGCCAACCGCTCCACCATCCCCAGCTCGTCGGGCCGTTTGGTGAACGCCTGGACCTGCAACTCCCGGATCCCCCACAGCAGTCCGCGCCTGGCCCGCGCCGTGAACGGCAACTGCCGGTGCAGCCACCGCTCGACGCCGCTGATGGCCCGGTCGACGCGCGGCATCACCCACGGCGGGGTGCGCTGGAAGAGCGTGAGGTGCGCGACCTCCGGCTGGATGGCCGGCACGATCTGAATGGCCGAGGCGCCCGTGCCGATCATGGCGACGCGCTTGCCGCGCAGGTCGTAGTCGTGGTCCCAGCGGGCGGAGTGGAAGACCTTGCCGGGGAAGGTGTCGATCCCCGCGATGTCCGGGACCTTGGGGTCGGACAGCGCCCCGGTGGCGGACACGACGACGTCGGCGGTGAGGAATCCACTACTGGTCTCGATCCTCCACCACAGCTTCTCCGCGTCCCAGGTCAGCGTCTTCACCTCGGAGTTGAGGCGAAGATGCGACCGCAGCCGGAAGGCGTCCGCCACATGCTCCAGATAGGCCCGGATGTGCTCCTGCTCGGAGAAGGTGCGCGGCCAGTCGGGATGGGGCGCGAACGAGAACGAGTACAGATGGGACGGTACGTCGCAGGCGCACCCGGGATAGCTGTTGTCCCGCCAGGTGCCGCCCACGCTGTCGGCCCGCTCCAGGACGACGAAATCGGTGACCCCTTCACGGCGAAGCCGCACGGCCGCCCCCAGCCCGCCGAACCCCGACCCGATCACCGCCACCCGCACATGCTCGTGCTCGGTCATCCCGAAGCCTCCCTGGCCGTACGACTCTGCCAGTGAACACTGGCACAATGGGGAGGGTAGGGCAGGCTCGTACTCATGGGTAGGGGTCGCGGCAGGGAAAGTTACCGACGGTACGACGTAGGGTGCGCTCGTGACGGAGAAGCGCGAGTACCGGATGGCGGAGCTGGCCAAGGAGGCCGGCATCACCGTGCGCACCCTGCGCTTCTACCGCGAACGCAAACTGATTCCACCGCCCCGCCGCGAGGGGCGTATCGCCTGGTACGACACCACCCACCTGGCCCGCCTCCGCACGATCACGGCACTCCTGGAACGCGGCCACACCCTGAACGGCATCGCGGAACTGGCGGAAGCCTTCGACCACGGCCGCGACGTGGGTGCGCTGCTGGGCCTCGGCGAGCCCAGCGAGGAAACCCCGGTCCGCCTCTCCCCCGAGGAACTGGCCGACGTCTTCGCCGGCCAGGCCACCCCGGAGAACCTCGCCGCCTCCCTCGACCTCGGCTATCTCGGCACCGACGGCGGCGCGATCGTCCACATCAGCCGCCGCCTGCTCGACGCCTCGGCGGCCCTCGTCCGCGAGGGCATCCCCCTGGCGGACGTCCTCTCGACAGCCCGCCAGGTCCGCGACCACGCAGACGCCCTCGCCGACCTCTTCATCAACCTGGTCCTCACCGCCCACCACACCCCGGCCGACCTCCAACGCCTACGCCCACTGGCGAAGACGGTGGTCGAGGCGGAACTGTCGATGGCGATGGACAGACGGCTACGCGACCGCAAGGCGTAGTTCGAGGGCCGGAGTTCGAGGGCCGGAGTTCGAAGATCGTCGATCCAAGGCCGCAGGCCACAGGCCACAGATCGAAGACCTACACCGTCACAGCTGGTAGACCACCGTCACCGGCGCATGGTCCGACCACCGCTCCGCGTGCGTCGCCGCCCGCTCCACGAACCCCTTGACTGCCTTGTCCGCGAGCCCCGGCGTCGAGATCTGGTAGTCGATCCGCCAACCTGCGTCGCTATCGAACGCCCGCCCCCGGTAGGACCACCACGAGTACGGCCCCTCGACGTCCGGATGCAGCGCGCGCACGACATCGACGTACCCACCGTCGGCCGCGTCGAAGACCCGCCCCAGCCACTCCCGCTCCTCGGGCAGGAACCCGGAGTTCTTCTTGTTGGCCCGCCAGTTCTTGAGGTCGGCCTCACGATGGGCGATGTTCCAGTCGCCGCACACGACGACCTCACGCCCGTCGGCGGCGGCCCGCTCCCTGAGCCCCTTCAGGTAGGCGAGGAACTCCCCCATGAACCGGAGCTTCTCGTCCTGCCGGTCGGTCCCGACCTCCCCCGAGGGCAGGTAGAGGCTGGCGACGGTGACACCGGGCAGGTCGGCCTCGACGTACCGCCCGCTGGAGTCGAACTCCTCGGACCCGAACCCGATCCGCACCCGGTCGGGCTCGCGCCGCGTGTACAGGGAGACACCCGCGCGGCCCTTGGCGGCGGCGGGCGCGTGCACGACGTGCCAGCCGTCGGGCGCGCGGACCTCGTCCGGCAGCTGCTGCGGCTCGGCCCGCACCTCCTGAAGGCACAGCACATCCGCGGAGGTCTCCGCGAGCCACTCCACGAAACCCTTCTTCGCGGCGGCCCGGAGTCCGTTCACGTTCACAGAGGTAATGGTCAGCACGCGAGCACGATACTTAATCCGTACCGCCCACCCTACGCATAGAAGTACGGTAGTTCGCATGAATATCCGCCGGGTTCCCTTCGACCACCCCGACGCCGTCAAGCTCAACGACCAGGTGCAGGCCGAATACGCCGAGCGCTACGGCGACGAGGGTGATGTCACACCGCTCGACGCGACGATGTTCGAGCCACCGCTCGGCCGGTATCTCCTCGCGTACGACGACCAGGACCGACCGGTGGCCACGGGAGGCTGGCGCACCCAGGACGAGAACGACGAGGGATACGCGGACGGCGACGCCGAGCTCAAGCGCATGTACGTGATCCCCCAGGCCCGCGGCCTCGGCCTCGCCCGCCGCATCCTGGCCGCCCTGGAGACCGACGCCCGCACGGCCGGACGTACCCGCATGGTCCTGGAAACGGGCACCGAACAGCCCGAGGCGATTGCCCTCTACGAGTCGAGCGGCTACGAACCATGCACCAAGTTCGGCCACTACCGCGACTCCCCCATGAGCTGCTGCTTCGCGAAGGCGTTGCGCGCGAAGTAGGCGTCGGCGCGGCACACGACCGGTCCTGCTTCGAGGGGGCCCGTCCGTGTGCGTCGGCCAGAGGCGATCTGCACCAGGAAAAGCGGCGTGACCTCGATACTTACGATTGGTATGTAGAGCCACGATAGGCGGGAGACAACGATGGACCCGGAGACAACAGCCGAGTCGGACGCGAAAAGGTACGGGTTCTCCCTGCGGCGATTCACCCTCATGCTCTTCGCCATCGCGATCGCCCACTTCGCGACCGCCGTCGCCTTCGGCCACTCCGTCACGAACGCGCTGGGAACCCTGGCCGAGGACACGGCCCTGCTCATCGCCGTGGTCTCGGTGGGCGCCTACGTCAGGTCCAGGATGCGGCGGAAAGCGCAGAGCTGAGCGGCTCCGGCCGTATCTCCACCAACCACCATGCGGGGGCGAGCTGACGTACGACGCCCCGAACACGTAAGGGTTCGCGAAGGGTTGCCCGGACGGCCGGGCTGCGGGGGGCCTGAGCCCCCCGGCCCCCGGCCCCCCGCCCTCCGGGCGGCGGATCAGCCCGCCGCCACCGCGCCTTCCGGCACCCCGAACCACTCCCCCAGCGCCTCCGCCAGCCCGTCCGTCGAGGCCGACGGCTGCGCCCCCGCGTCGGCCGCCCAGGCCGTGAAGCCGTCCGGCCGGACCAGGACCGCCCCCAGTTCCGGGCGGGACGGGCAGCCGACCGTCACGAGGTCGACGCGCCCGGCGTACCCCGCGGCGCGGGCCCTCACCTCCGGGTCGTCGGCGAGGTCCAGCAGGAGCGCCCGGCCGCCGTGGAGGTGGTCCGCGAGCCGGCTGCCGTCGGCGAGTTCGAGGTCCGGGGCGCTGCGGCCGATCAGCGGGTGGTCGCCCGGCAGCTCGTACCGCACCCCGGCACCGGAGAGCCGCGCGACGAAGTACGTGGTGCCCGCGACCGTCTCCGTCAGATCGCTCACGATCTTCCGCAGGGCCCGCGACTGCGGGTCCGGGCGCATGGCCGCGATCTGGGAGCGGGTCCAGTCCAGGACCCACGCCCCGACCGGGTGCCGCTCGGCGGTGTACGTGTCCAGCAGCCCCTCCGGCGCCCGGCCGCCGGTCACGGCGGCGAGCTTCCAGCCGAGGTTCATCGCGTCCCCGATGCCCAGGCTCAGCCCCTGGCTGCCGAACGCGGAGTGCACGTGCGCCGCGTCGCCCGCCAGCAGCACCCGGCCCTTGCGGTACTCGGTGACCTGGCGGGCGTGGTCGGTGAAGCGGGTCGCGGTCCGCACCTCGGTGATCGTGACGTCCACGCCGGAGACGTGGCGCAGCCGCGCCTGGAGGTCCTCGGCGGTGACCGGCGCCTCCCGGTCGGCCGGCGGCCCGCCGAACTCCACGGTGACGACGCGGCCCGGCATCGGCCCGTAGGCGTACACCCCGGTGTCCGTCGTGGTCCAGCCGACGTTCAGGTCCTCGGTCCCGGTCATCTCCACGACCGCCTGGTGACAGGTGATCTCCGGATCCGTACCGGGGAAGTCGAACCCCGCGAGCTTGCGGACCATGCTGCGGCCGCCGTCGCAGCCCACGAGCCAGCCGGCGCGTATCGTCTCGCCGCTCGTCCGCACGGTGACGCCTCTGTCGTCCGCGTCGAAGCCCGTCAGCTCCGCTCCCCGGCGTACGTGGACGCCGAGCTCGTCCGCCCGTACGGCGAGCAGCCGCTCGACGTCCTGCTGCGCCACGTAGCTGATCCCGGCGGCGGGTCCGGCGTCACCGAGGCCCGGCCCCGTACGGTCGACCAGGTCGGCGCGCAGCATGATCCCGGCGAAGTGCCCGACGAACCTGAGCCCCTGGCCGGGGGCTCCGTCCCCGTCCTCGTCGTTCCGTTCGCGCAGGAACGCCCGGAAGCGGTCCATCGTCTGCCGCTGCACCTCTGCCAGCGCGGGCAGCATGCCCCGGCGGTAGAGCGCCTCGGCGCTGGGCGTGGTGATCGCCGCGCCCTTGATCGTCGTGTCCGCTTCGGTGAGGCGTTCCAGGACGGCCACCCGCGCGCCCCCGAGCCGGAGCTCACAGGCCAGCATCAGTCCGACCGGGCCGCCTCCGGCCACCACTACGTCATAGTCCATGGCGCTCACTATGAACGACCGGGCGACGGCCCCCTTCACCGCCCTGACCAGCCACAACAGGCCCCCCGACGTCAAGGGGTGCAGCCTCGCACGGACAGGTCGGCGGGCGGTCCGGCGCCCCGGTGCGGGCCTGGATCGACAGAGGACCGCAGGACGCGATGTCCCGGCCGCACCAACATCGCCTGGGAACAGACCCCCTCGCAGCCATCCGTCGGCAACGGCTCCGACACGGCCCCCGCACCCGAACCACCCCACCCCTGGCCTCAAGGCACACACCACAGAGCAACCGCTCGCGGCCTCCCACGCGTTCGGACATCACCTCGAACAAACCCCGGAAACACAAAGATCCCGCCCGATCGGAACGATCGGACGGGATCTCGTCAACTACCCCTGAGCGAACTCAAGAACAGTCGGAAATGCTGCGGTGGACCTGTGGGGATTTGAACCCCAGACCCCGTCGATGCGAACTACGGGCACGGCGGGCGCTGAGGTCTGCTGGGCTGGTCAGACGGGCCATGAGAGACATGGACGGTCGGTGCTTGTCGGCGGAGTTGCTGTACTCCGTTGCTGTACAGCAACGGCTCCGAAGGTCCTGGACTCAATCCCGCCCGGCTACATGCTTGTTGGCGAGTGCCTGAGCAGCAATGGCAGCGTCGAGGATCTCGCGGTGCTGGAGAGCATCACGCTTCCGGTTGCGGTCGCCTCGCCGGATGAGTCGGTAGGGGACCAGGAAGATCCCCCACAAGAGGTACCAAGCCGCGATGAAGGTCCATGCCAGGAGCATCAAGACGCCCAAGGCCAAGACGAGGAGGCTATCGAGCAAGACCCGCAGGGTGCCTTTCCACCACGGGCCGACGACGGTCTTCAAGGCCAAGGACCGGCTTGGCTCGGTGAGGCGCAAGATTCGCTTGGTTGAACCGGTGAATGACAGCGGAGCTTGGACGATCACGCGCTCACTTTGAAGCTCCATCGGGGCGGTGCTCATGCTGCCCGCCTCCTTCTGGGAGTGCTTGTGCGGTTTGATACGTATTCATATGATGCGCCCCAGTATGGGCTTGCACAAGAGTCGTCGACCCACTGCCCTGCGACTAATGGTCCTGCTCTGTAGGCCGCGACCATGGCAGTCCCGCTGAAGATCGTGATGTGTTGGGAGCCTGCACTGCCCCACACGGCCGGGGGAGAGAGTTTGAGGTCTGGTGATCTGTGGGGCGAGAGCATGAAAGGGGGCAATTACACTCGACCCAATGGAGAGGGTCATTGATCCTCACCTATCCCAGTGCTGCATTTAGGCCGCTGCTGGTGGCGACGGGCGGACGGCGCGGCCCAGCCGGTGGCGAAAGACATAGAGGCAGGGCGGCGCCGGCCGACCGGCGCCGCCGCGCGTGCGCGGCCCTCGATCAATGATCGACCTGACCTGTCAGGCAGTGCGGGTGCTGGTGAGGCTTCAGGGGTCGGCCTGCACATGCGAGGCAACAGGTACTGAAGTGTTCTCCCTACAGAGGTCGGATCGTGGCGGCGGTGCGCTGCGTGCTCTCCCGCGTGACCGTGGACTGCTGCCCCGCGGATGGAGTGGTCGACGCTCGCGGCTGAAGCATCAGCCGCGAGCGCAGCGAGCCTTGATGATGTAGGGAAAGTCTGGCCGCACGGATCTACTTGGCGCTTATCCGGTCTCGGTAGATGCTTGACAGTCCAGTCCCAGTTGATGGTTGGCGGTGAATGCGACACTCACGACGTGATGACACCCAGAGAGTTGCGTGAGAAATGCCCGGCGGGCGGAGGTCCTTACGCCTGCCCCTGCTGCAAGCTCCCGACCCTGGAAGCACGCGTTATGTGGGAGATCTGCCGCGAATGCAGCTGGGAAGACGACGGCCAGGACGACTTGAACGCCGACGAAGTATGGGGCGGCCCCAACGGAGCGGATAGCCTCACCGATGCACGCCTTCGTTACGCGAAGTATGTCGCGACTGTCAGAGCAATAGACTCAAGATCAGTGGCAAACGGTGGTCGAGGCCGCTGGTTCGAGGCCCGCCTCAGCTACCGCCGCTCTCGGGACCTGCCTGAACGCTTCGAGCAGAGCGCCTGCTCATCCAGCGACGATCTCGCCCCTTGATCGATCGGGGCCACCGTCAGCTGGGACTGGACTGTCAAGCATCTACCGAGACAAGACAGATCTACTTGGCGCGGCTCAGCGTGTTCAGGTGGTCAAGGTAGCCCCGCCCCGCGCTCTCGCTGGAGAAGTCGCGATTCACGACTGCGGCCAGTTCGCGGCTGACCAAGAGCATTGACGGCAACGATCGGCGGTCGCCCTTAAGGGCCCACTCGCCGTAGTCAACTGGCAAGCGAGGAAACGGTGAAGACTCGATCTACCCGTACAAGAACGGCTTCGCCGCATACGCCTGGGTGACCACGCCCGACGGAAACCGCAAGCGGAAGTACGTCTACGGCAAGACGCGCGACGACGTCCACACAGCAAGTGGATCAAGTTGCACGCTGAAGCCCAGAAGGGGCCTGTGGCGACGTCGACGCCGACCGTGGCGCAGTACCTCACACGCTGGTTGAGGGAGGTCGTAGGGCCTGACCTGAAGCCCAAGACTGCTGAGGCCTTCGCGATGCACGTCCGGCTCTACATCGCTCCGGGGCTCGCTCGAAGCACCTGGACAAGCTCTCCGTGCGGGACGTCCGGAACTGGGTCAACACCCTGTTGGAGCAGTGCCAGTGCTGCGCTCAGGGCCTGGACGCGAAGCGGGATACGCCGCGTTGCTGCTCCGCGGGCGACTGCTGCGAGCGCATCCCGCCGCGCCGTACTGTGCAGGACGCGCGCGCCGTACTGCGGTCGGCGTTGACCAACGCGATGACGGAAGAGCTGATCTCGAAGAACGTCGCCGGCCTCGTCAAGGTGCGGTCGGCCCGCAAGGTGAAGCGTTATCCGTGGTCCGCGGAAGAGGCTCGGCAGTTCCCGGAAGCGGCCAGTACTGCCCATGATTCGCTGTACGCGGCCTACGTGCTCATCCTGGTTCTGGGCTTCCGGCGGGGCGAAGTGCTGGGCCTCACCTGGAAGAGCGTGGACCTGGACGCGGGCGAGGTCACGGTGGAGATGCAGCTACAGCGGATCAACCGGCGGCTCGTTCACGACGAGACCAAGACCGAGACGTCCACGGCCACGTTGCCACTACCGCAGATCTGCATCACGGCACTCCGACTTCGTGTTCACCACGCGCTACGGCACGCCGTTCGAGCCGCGCAACTTCAACCGCCGGTTCACCGATCGCTCGTCCAGGGCAGGCGTCCGCCGTATCCGGCTGCACGACACCCGGCACACGTGCGGCTCACTCCTGGCGGCCCTCGACGTACACCCTCGCGTCGCGATGCAGATCCTCCGGCACAGCAAGATCGCGGTGACGATGGAGGTCTACACGCACGTACCGTCGGAGTCGACACGTCGGGCACTGCGCAAGCTCGGCAAGCACCTTGAGAAGCAAGATCGAAAGTAGTTGCTGTACTTCGCTGCTGTACGGCATGCAAAAGCCCCTACTGGTGATCACCAGTAGGGGCTTTGAGCTGCGGTGGACCTGTGGGGATTTGAACCCCAGACCCCCTCGATGCGAACGAGGTGCGCTACCAGACTGCGCCACAGGCCCTTGCAACGAGAGAAACTCTAGCATCCCCATAAGGGTGCCCGGAAATCCGTTCCTGGCTGGTCAGCCGGTGGCGCCGAGGGGCCGTCACGGCAGCCTCACTCGTTGGCTGCGCGCGGCCGATCCCCGTCCTCGTACTGGTCGAACAGCGGGGTGCGACCGCGCTCGCGGGCGCGCCGTGCGGACGCGGCGCGACGGGCGTCGCTGCGACTACCGTCGGTACCGTCCGCGCCGTCGACACCCCCGTCGTCCTCGCAGTCCTCCTCGGCGACCCGCTCCGCGTCGGACGCGCTCGGCTCGACGGCGCTGGACCGCGCCGAGCTCCACGCGTCCGGTCCCCCGAGGTCGACACTGGACGTGGCCCGGGGCGCGACCGGTGCGGTCACATACGTCGGAAGCGGAACCGGCACCGGATCCCAGCTGTCGCCCCTGCCGGGGCCGCGCTGGCGCTCGCGCTGCTGATCCACCCACTCCGCGTGGTCGGTCTGCTCGACCAGCGCGCGGCGGTCGGCGGCGAGCGCGGAGAGACCGGGGTCGGTCTCCGGCTCGGGTCCGTCGTCCGGCTCGTCGGCCCCGGGGTCGACGGTCGGCCGACGTCGCGGCTGCCGTTCCCGCAGCCGCTGCGCGGCGGCCTCGGCCCGGCGCCGGTCCATCGTGTAGGTGAAGCGGCGCTTCTCCTGGGCACGCAGATACACGATGTACCCGCTCAACATCACCGCCGGTACGCCGGGTGCCCACAGGAAGGCGAGCCCCCCGACGGCCGCCACGATCGCGCCGAGCGTGAAGGCGAGGAAGAGCATCACCGTCGTACGCCGTCGGCGCGCGAGCACCTTCGAGCGCCGGGCGCGCGCCGCGGCCTCCGCCGAAGCAGCACGCCGCGCGGCAGGGGTCTGCCGGGACATGGGCTTGGGCTCGGCGGTGGGCCGTGCCGACTGCTTCGGCGCGGGTCTGGTCGACTGCTGCGGTACGGGCCTGGAGGCGGCCGGCGCGGAGTGCGCGCCGCGCGCCGGTTCCTGCGCCGCGTGCGCCGGTGTCCCGTGCTGGGTTCCGGGCCTGCCCGCGCTCTGATGATGCGTCGACTCCGACTCCGGCTGGACGGGAGGCTGCGTCTGAACCCGCTCCCGTACCTGCGGCCGGGACTGTGCCTGCGCGTGCGCCTGCGGCCGGTGCTGAGCCGGCGGCGGGGTCGGAGGCATGGCGAAGGCCCGGACGTCCACCGAGTTGGTGACGCCGGACGTATCGGCGCTGGGCTCCCCCTCTTCGGTGGAGCGCGCCCGCAGGTCCTTGGCGTATCGGCGCTCCATGCCCGCCCGTCCGGACAGCAGCCGGATGGCGGTGCTGAAGCGTTCCGTCGGACGGGCTTCGTTCAGCTCGTCCTGCCTACGGAGCCACATCGGCACCAAGTAGGCGGCCCAGGCCCCGACGATGACTGCGTAGATGAGGCCGCTGCTGCTCACGCCTCACACGGTAGAGGGGTTTGCGTGAGGCCATCTGCCAATTGAGTCGGTGTGTCGCACGATCTGGCTGATATTTCGAGCTTTTTTTGTGACCGATGCGATCAGCTGGCCGCCGGGACCGCGAATTTAATGCCCCGAGACGATCGCCGGGCGATCATTTTCGAACACCTATTTCATTTACTGGCGTTGCCGGGCTTGCTCGGATTCTGCGCGCCCGTCTGCCCGGGTCGCACCTGCTCGTGCCCTGCCTGACCCGGCCTGGTCTGGTCCAATCGCGCCTGTTCGGAACGTGCCCGCTCCGCGCGCGCCCGCTGCCAGCGCCCGAGCAAGCCCTCCGGGACCTCTTCGGCGGTGAGCGCGAAGACAAGATGGTCGCGCCAGGCTCCGTCGATGTGAAGATAACGTGGACGAAGGCCTTCCTCGCGAAATCCGAGTTTCTCCACGACTCTGCGGCTGGGCCCGTTCTCGGGGCGAATACAGACTTCGATGCGGTGTAGTCCGACGGTGCGGAAGCAGTGGTCGGTCACGAGCGCCACCGCTGTCGGCATCACTCCGCGTCCCGCCACCGACTGGTCGACCCAGTAGCCGATGTGCCCGGAGCACATCGAGCCCCAGGTGATCCCGGCGACGGTCAACTGCCCGACGAGCCGCCCCTGGTACTCGATCACGAAGGGCAGCATCCGGCCCGCGTTGGCCTCGGCGCGCAGGTGCCGGACCATCTGCCGGTAGGTCGGCCGGTGCGCGATCGGACCGCTGGGCGTGGGCGGCGGAATGGTCGCCTCCCAGCGCCGCAGCCAGTCCCGGTTGCGCCGGTTGACCTCACGCCAGGTCCGCTGGTCGCGCACCTTTATCGGCCGGAGGACGACATCGCCTTCCACCAGCTCGACGGGCCAGGATGGGGTGTTCAGCGCACACCCCCACTGTCGCTGGGTCTGGGGTGGTCGCCGCCGCGGATCTGGTCCACGGCGTGGGTCAACAGGGGTTCCAGGACGGCCAGTCCGTCCTTCACCCCACCGGAGGAACCCGGCAGGTTGACGATCAGCGTCCCTCCCGCGACTCCGGCGAGCCCCCGGGACAGCGCCGCCGTCGGCACCTTCTCCCTGCCGAACGCCCTGATGGCCTCGGGAATCCCCGGGATCTCGTGGTCGAGAACGCGGCGCGTGGCCTCCGGGGTCCGGTCGGTGGGCGAGATGCCGGTGCCGCCAGTGGTGACGATGACGTCGTACCCGGCGTCCACACCGGCGCGCAGCGCGGCCTCGACGGGGTCCCCGTCCGCGACGACCCGAGGGCCGTCCACCTCGAAGCCGTACGAGGCCAGCCCCGCGGCGATCAGCGGTCCGCCCCTGTCCTCATAGACCCCTGCGGCGGCCCGGTTGGACGCGGTGACCACCAGGGCTCGGTACGACGGTGGGGCCGTCATTCCCGGCTCCAGTCACCCGACTTGCCGCCCGTCTTCTCCTCCACGCGTACGTCCGTGATGACCGCCCTCTTGTCGACCGCTTTGACCATGTCGATCACGGTGAGGGCCGCCACACTGACCGCGGTGAGGGCCTCCATCTCGACGCCCGTACGGTCCGTGGTCTTCACGGTGGCGAGGATCTCGACGGCGTCGTCCGTGACCGACAGATCAAGTTTGACACCCGACACCGACAACGGGTGGCACAGCGGGATCAGGTCCGGCGTGCGCTTGGCGCCCATGATGCCGGCGATGCGTGCGGTCGCGAGGGCGTCGCCCTTGGGGACGCCCTCACCGCGCAGCAGCTCGATGACACGGGGTGAGACCAGGACGCGGCCGCTGGCACGGGCGGTGCGCGCGGTCACGTCCTTGCCGGACACGTCGACCATGCGGGCGGCGCCCACCTCGTCGATGTGCGTGAGCCGGTCCTGTACAGGGGGTCCGGGGGTCTCCCCCCGGAATGGAACTGTCATGTGCTGCGGCGCTCCCGGTCGGGCCTGTGGTGCGCGACACGGTACCGCCAACCCGGGGCGCTCAGCCGAGCAGGACCACGTCGACCTCGGCGCCGGGTTCGACCGAGGTGTCGTTCTCGGGGACGACGATCAGGGCATCGGCCTGTGCGAGGGCCGCGACCAGGTGCGATCCGGCACCTCCGACGGGCGTCACCCGGCCGTCCGCATACGTCCCCCGCAGGAACTGTCTGCGTCCCGCGGGCGAGGTCAGTGCCTTGTCGGTCGCGACGACTGCCCGCACCGTCGGGCGGTGGATGTCCTTCAGGCCCATCAGGGTGCGGATCGCGGGGCGCACGAAGAGTTCGAAGGAGACGTACGAGGACACGGGGTTGCCCGGGAGCGCGAGCAGCGGGGTGTGGTCGGGGCCGATGGTGCCGAAGCCCTGGGGTTTGCCGGGCTGCATGGCGAGCTTGCGGAACTCGATGCCGCTGCCCTCCTCGTCCTCGTCGCCGACGGAGGAGAGGGCTTCCTTGACGACGTCGTACGCGCCGACGCTCACCCCGCCCGTGGTGACCAGCAGGTCCGCTCGGATGAGCTGATCCTCGATGGTGGCGCGGAGTGTCTCGGCGTCGTCGGCGACCGCGCCGACCCGGTAGGCGATGGCTCCGGCGTCGCGGGCGGCGGCGCAGAGGGCGAAGCTGTTGGAGTCGTAGATCTGGCCGGCGCCCAACTCCTCGTCGGGCTGGATGAGTTCACTGCCGGTGGACATGACGACCACGCGGGCGCGGGGGCGTACGCGTACGGTGCCGCGGCCGATCGCGGCGAGCAGGCCGATCTGCGGCGGGCCGAGGACCGTACCGGCGTCGAGGGCGCGGTCGCCGGCCTTCACGTCGCTGCCCTTGGCGCGCACGTGCGCGCGTGCATGGGCCGGGCGGTGGACCTGCACCTGCCCGAAGGCGCCCTCGGGGGCCGCGCTGTGGGCCCGCATCCCGGAGACCGGGCCCTCGCCCAGGCCGCCGTCGGTCCACTCCACGGGGACGACGGCCTCGGCGCCGGGCGGCAGCGGGGCGCCGGTCATGATGCGGGCGGCCTGGCCGGGGCCCACGTGGAGCAGCTCGGCCTGGCCCGCCGCGACATCGCCGACGACCGTCAGAACGGCCGGGAACTCCTCGCTCGCGCCCGCGACATCCGCGACCCGCACCGCGTACCCGTCCATCGAGCTGTTGTCGAACGGCGGCAGGGAGACCGGCACCGTGACGTCCTCGACCAGGACGCAGCCCTGGGCGTCGAGGAGTTGCAGCTCGATGGGTTCGAGGGGGCGCACGGTCGCGAGGATGTCCTCCAGGTGTTCGGTCACCGACCAGATGTGGTCCTGGCCGGTGACACGGGTCGCGGCGGTGCTCAAATCGCTACATCTCCTCGGCTACGTAACTGCGAAGCCAGGTCCGGAAGTCCGGGCCCAGGTCTTCACGTTCGCATGCGAGTCTGACAATGGCACGCAGGTAGTCGCCGCGGTCACCGGTGTCATAGCGGCGGCCACGGAAGACGACGCCGTGCACGGGGCCGCCGACCTTCTCGTCGTCGGCCAATTGCTGGAGGGCGTCGGTGAGCTGGATCTCGCCGCCGCGGCCCGGCTCGGTCCTGCGGAGTATGTCGAAGACATGCGGGTCGAGGACGTAACGTCCGATGATCGCGTAGTTGCTCGGCGCGTCGGCCGGGTCCGGCTTCTCGACCAGGCCCGTCACCTTCACGAGGTCGTCCTCGTCGGTGGTCTCGACGGCGGCGCATCCGTAGAGGTGGATCTGCTCGGGGGCGACCTCCATGAGCGCGATGACGCTGCCGCCGTGCTGCTCCTGGACCTTGACCATGCGCGCGAGCAGGGGGTCGCGCGGGTCGATCAGGTCGTCGCCGAGGAGCACCGCGAAGGGCTCATGGCCGACGTGCGGGGCCGCGCACAGGACGGCGTGGCCAAGTCCCTTGGGGTCTCCCTGACGCACGTAGTGCATGGTGGCGAGGTCGCTGGACTCCTGGACCCTGGCGAGCCGGTCGGCGTCGCCCTTCTTCTGGAGGGCCGATTCGAGCTCGTAGTTGCGGTCGAAGTGGTCCTCAAGAGGGCGCTTGTTGCGACCTGTGATCATCAGAACGTCGTCAAGACCCGCTGCCGCGGCCTCTTCGACCACGTACTGGATCGCCGGCTTGTCGACGACCGGCAGCATCTCCTTGGGGGTGGCCTTGGTGGCCGGCAGGAACCGGGTACCGAGGCCTGCTGCGGGGATGACAGCCTTGGTGATCCTGGGGTGTGACTCAGTCATGCCCGAACCATATCCGGTGGCTATGTTGAGAATCTGTGGCTCCGGTTAATTTGTTCTCATATGAGCCCATTGCGAAGCTGCGGGAGCCACCTGTGAGTCACGTCGGATCCAATGAAGATCATGACAAGCGAATGTTGCGGCAGGAATTCCTCGCGGTGAGAACCGGGTTGACGGCCGACGATGTGCGGGAATCCACCGCGGCTCTCGCAGCCCACGCCCTGGAACTGCCCGAGTTGGCGCACGCGCGCACGGTGGCGGCGTACGTCTCGGTGGGGGGCGAACCCGGAACGCTCGCGCTCCTGGACGCGCTCCACGCGCGCGGGGTGCGTGTGCTGCTTCCCGTCCTGCTGGCGGACAACGACCTGGACTGGGGGGCGTACGCGGGAGCGGGCGCTCTCGTTCGTGTCCAACACGGCGGAAAGATGGCCCTCTTGGAGCCCGCGGGCGAGCGACTGGGGCCCGAGGCCGTCCAGGAGGCGGACGCCGTCCTGCTGCCCGGTCTCGCCGTCGACGCACGCGGGATGCGCCTGGGACGCGGCGGGGGCTCGTACGACCGCGTACTGGCCCGTCTGGAGCGCGCGGGGGCCGGTCCCGCACTGGTGGTGCTGCTGTACGACTCGGAGGTCGTCGAGCGGGTGCCCGGGGAACCCCACGACCGGCCCGTCCAGGCAGTGGTGACCCCGACGGGTGTACGGCGCTTCCGCTGACCTCCCCGGCCATACGGAAAGGGGCCCTCCACGCGCGTGGAGGGCCCCTTTCGACGTCACCGCGTCACGACGGTTTCAGGACCAGCGTGTCACTCGTCGAGTTGTCGACCGCCTTCTCCGAGAAGGACCAGTCCAGCAGTTGACCCTCGGCCCAGATGTCCGTCTGGTCGGTGTAGTGGGCACTGTAGGCGTGCCCCGAGGCACCCGTGAGGTTGATCCACTTGGACTTGTCGAGGTCTCCGAGGTTGACCACCATCCGCATGGACGGCACCCAGACCACGCCATAGCCACCCGCCGCGTTCCAACCGGTCGCGTTGACCGTCGCCTCGCCGCCGCTGAGCTTCCAGGGGCCGCGGTTGAGCATGTACTGCACGACGTCGGGGCCGTCGACGCCCAGGGTCTGGTTCTTCAGGAACAGGCGGTGCAGCCGGCCCCAGTTCCAGGTGTCGATGTCCTTGCCGAGCTTGGCGGTCAACTCCCAGCGAGCGTCCGTCATGGCCCGGCGGAACAGCTCGTCACGGGTGTCGGTGGCCTCGTCGGTGCGCGTCGCCGGCGACTTCCACCAGTCGTTGTCCTCGTCGTCGATGATGTTGCGGACCACCTCGAACCAGCGGTCGCCGCCGTCCGGCTGCGCCTGGTCCGCGGCGCGCTCGCCGCACTCGAGCACCGTCTGGTCCTCGTCCGCGGGACCGGTGGTGTCGACCGGGGCGACGTTCAGGCACTGGCCCTCGACCCGCAGCTCCTTGGGCAGCTTGTTGCCGAAGGCGAGCTTGAGGATGTTGCGCCAGACCGAGTTGAAGTAGGCGGCCGCCGCGGAATCGGCGTCCTGGGTGTAGTCCCAGCCCTCCAGGAGCTTCTGCGCCTCGCGGACGTCCGGGTCGTCGACGTCGATCTTGAGCAGTTTGGGCACCAGCAGCTTGGCGATCTCGCTGCTGTTGTCCAGCTGCATCTGGCGCATGTCCTCGGTCGAGATCTTGCCGCCGTCCTTGATCTTCGACTCGATCAGGTCGGTGATCCGCTGACTGCGCGTGCCGTAGCCCCAGTCCGTGGTGATCGTGTAGGGGTACTTGTCCTTGTCGATGACAGCCTGGTTGGCGGTCACGATGTAGCCGCGTTCCGGGTTGTAGTCGTAGGGCAGCTCGGCCTGCTTGATGTAGCCGGTCCAGTCGTACTTGGAGTCCCAGCCCGGTGCCGGCAGCGAGCCGTCGCCCTTGCCGCGCGTGGGGATCTTGCCGGGCAGCTGGTAGCCGATGTTGCCCTGGGTGTCGGCGTAGACCAGGTTCTCCGAGGGCACGTCGAAGGACGCCGCCGCGTCACGGAACTCGGTCCAGTCGGAGGCCTTGTCCAACTCGAAGACGGCGTCCATGGAATTGCCGGCTTCCAGCCCGGTCCAGCGCAGCGAGATGCCGTAGCCGTCGCCGCGGTCGGGTGCCGCGGAGTTGACGGTGGCCTTCTGGCCGACCTTGACGAGTTCGTCGTCGCGGTCGGACAGCAGGGGTCCGTTGTCGGTCTCCCGGACGATGATCGTCTTGGACGCGCCGCCGGCGACCTTGATGGTCTCCTCGCGGGTCGTGAACGGCTTCACCTTGTCGTCGACCTGGTAGCCGTCGCCGGTGAGCTTCTCCAGGTAGAGGTCGGTGACATCGGCGCCGGAGTTGGTCATGCCCCAGGCGATGTCCTGGTTGTGACCGATGATCACGCCGGGCATGCCCGCGAAGGTGTAGCCGGAGACGTCGTACTGGCAGGTGGCCGAGAGGGTGGTGCAGTGCAGGCCCATCTGGTACCAGACCGAGGGCAGCGAGGGCGACAGGTGCGGGTCGTTGGCCAGCAGTGGCTTGCCCGTGATGGTGTGGGCGCCCGAGACGACCCAGGCGTTGGAGCCGATGCCGTTGCCGTTCACTCCGACGGCCGTGGGCAGGTCATCGAGAACGTTGTAGAGCCCCGACAGCTGGCTCTCCAGGTCGGAGGGCGCGGCGGTGTCGCCCGCGAGCCCGGTGCCCGCCGTGGAGCCCGTCGTGGTGGTGCCGTCGCCCTGGACGTACGTCCCGGTGGCGCTGTCGTACTCGCCGTCCTGGACGATCGTCTCGTTCCGGCTGTACGGGTACTCCGGGTACAGGTCCTTGATCTGCTGCGGGCCCAGGCGGCTGGTCATCAGGGAGCGGTCGATCTCGTCCTGCATGTTGCCGCGCAGGTCCCAGGCCATCGCCTTGAGCCAGGCCACCGAGTCGACCGGGGTCCACTCCTGGGGCTTGTAGTCGTTGCGGAAGCCGAGGGCCGCGTACTCCAGCGAGATGTCCTTGCCGTCCTTGCCCTTCAGGTAGGCATTGACTCCCTTGGCGTATGCCTGGAGGTACTTCTTCGTGGAGTCCGACAACTTGGTGTCGTACTCCTCCTGCGCGACCCGGTCCCAGCCCATGGTGCGCAGGAACTCGTCGTCCTTGACCTGCGAGGAGCCGAACATCTCGGACAGCCGGCCCGAGGTCATGTGACGGCGCACGTCCATCTCGTAGAACCGGTCCTGCGCCTGGACGAAGCCCTGCGCCATGAAGAGGTCCTCGTCGGAGGAGGCGTAGATCTGCGGGATTCCGTAGCTGTCCCGCTTGACGTCCACGGGTCCTGACAGGCCGTCGAGGGTGATCTCGCCCGTGGTTTGCGGGAAGGAAGCGCGCACTGTGCTGACGGTCCAGAACCCGCCGAAGGCAATGCCGCCGATGACGGCCAAAACCAGGACGATCAAGAACAGTCGGGCTCTGCGCCCCTTCTTCCTGCCGGACTTGCCGGGCTTTTGGCCGGAAGAGGCGGTGGTGGTGGGGGGCATCGCTGTCCTTGCTGTCCTAACGCGAGCGGCAGGCGGGGCTGTGCATTTGACTGAGCGCTGGAGCAACCATAGGCGCAGGGCCCACCGCACCTTGACGCGGTGTCGGGTACCCGAACGGACGGGCGTTCGATCTTGCGTCGGCGAGCGTCAAGAAAGCGTCAAGAGTTAGGTAAGGTAACGAAGTACTTGCACCGAAGTGCTCGGCTTCCGGTGTTCTGATCCGAGGGTTCCGATCCGCGTGTGCCGATCCGAGCTTTCCGATCCGCGTGTCCGGATTGACGAGAAGGGAACGGCCGCTGACTGTCCACCACCTCAACCAACTCCTGCTCGTGTGCTCGCTCGTTCTGCTCGTCGCGGTGGCAGCGGTTCGGATCTCTTCGCGCAGCGGGCTCCCGACGCTGCTCGTATACCTGGGCATCGGCATCGCGATGGGCCAGGACGGAATCGGCAACGTCCACTTCAACAACGCCGAGCTGACCCAGGTCATCGGATACGCGGCCCTGGTCGTGATCCTGGCCGAGGGTGGCCTCAGCACGAAGTGGAAGGAAATCAAGCCGGCCCTCCCCGCCGCCACCTCGCTGGCGCTGGTCGGAGTCGCGGTGAGCGTGGCGGTCACGGCCACGGCGGCCCACTATCTGATCGGCCTGGACTGGCGTCAGGCGCTCATCGTCGGGGCGGTGGTGTCCTCGACGGACGCGGCGGCCGTCTTCTCGGTACTGCGGAAAGTCCCCCTCCCCACGCGCGTGACGGGCGTCCTGGAAGCCGAATCCGGCTTCAACGACGCCCCCGTGGTCATCCTCGTCGTCGCGTTCTGCACAGCGGGCCCGGTGGAGCACTGGTACGTGCTGCTGGGCGAGATAACGCTGGAACTGGCCATCGGCGCGGCCATCGGCATCACGGTGGGCTTCCTGGGCTCCTACGGGCTGCGGCATGTGGCACTGCCCGCCTCCGGCCTCTACCCGATCGCCGTGATGGCCATCGCGGTCGTGGCGTACGCCGCCGGGGCGCTCGCCCACGGCAGCGGCTTCCTCGCCGTGTACCTCGCGGCGATGGTGCTGGGCAACGCGAAACTGCCGCACTGGCCCGCCACGCGCGGTTTCGCCGAAGGACTCGGCTGGATCGCCCAGATCGGCATGTTCGTGCTGCTCGGCCTGCTGGTCACACCGCATGAGATGGGCGACGACATCTGGCCCGCGCTCGTCATAGGCCTGGTGCTGACCATGGTGGCGCGGCCGCTCAGCATCGTGCTGAGCCTGCTGCCGTTCCGCCTGCCCTGGCAGGAACAGACCCTGCTGTCCTGGGCCGGGCTGCGCGGCGCCGTGCCGATCATCCTGGCGACCATCCCGATGGTGAGCGGCATCGAGCAAAGCCGTCGCATCTTCAACATCGTCTTCGTACTGGTCGTCGTCTACACCCTCATCCAGGGCCCCACGCTGCCCTGGCTGGCCCGCAAGCTGCGGCTCGGCGAGTCCGAGGGGCCCGCCGACCTGGGCATCGAATCAGCGCCCCTGGAGCGGCTGCGCGGCCATCTGCTGTCCGTCGCGATCCCGGGCGGATCGCGCATGCACGGCGTCGAGGTGGGCGAGCTGCGGCTGCCCGCGGGCGCCGCCGTCACACTCGTCGTACGCGACGGGAAGTCCTTCGTGCCGCTGCCCACGACCGTGCTGCGGCGCGGTGACGAGCTTCTCGTGGTGGCCACCGATCCCGTCCGGGACGCCGCCGAGGGGCGGCTGCGCGCGGTGGGCCAGGGCGGCAAGCTGGCCGGCTGGCTGGGACCGGCGGGCGCCCGAACCGAGCGCTGACCGGTCAGTGGCGCAGGACATCAAGGCGAACTGCACCCTAAGGGTCCATATGTATTCGCAGGCGAACAGTGCCGCGGTGCTGGGTTTCACAGGACCGGACGCCTTCATCCCTGTATGATGAAGGCAGACTTCGATCGAACGAAAATCGAACTAAATCGAACCAACTCTGCCTGACGCAGAGCTGGCGCGACCGTATGGCGGCCGCGGTGCCCTTGCAGCGGGCAGCCGGTATCTACCGCAGTTCCGCGCAAGAGGACAGCTCTCGGCGCCCCCCGCACGGGCGCGCTACCAGGTGGCAGAAAGGCACGGGCCGTGGCATCCACGGTCACCTCCCGCCCCGGGTACGGACAGCTGCTGCGCACGCGCGGCGTCTGGACGTTCCTGCTCCCCGGCTTCGCCGCACGCCAGCCGTTCGCGATGCTGACCATCTCCATCGTGCTGCTCGTACAGCACACCACCGGTTCGTACGGAGCCGCCGGCGCCGTCGCCGCCGTAACCGGTGTCTCCATGGCTCTTTTCGCGCCCTTCACGGGGCGTCTCGCCGACCGGTTCGGGCAGCGGGCGGTGCTGATCCCGGGCGTCCTGGTGCACACCCTGTCGGGCCTCTCCCTGACCGCGCTCGCGCTGACGGGCGCCCCCTTGTGGGCCCTTTTCGCCGCAGCCGTGCCGACCGGCGCCTCGGTGCCGCAGGTCGGCCCCATGGTGCGCGCCCGCTGGGGAGTGAAGCTCCAGGGCTCGCCCCTGATGACCACCGCGGCGGCCTTCGAGTCCGTCACCGACGAGCTGACCTTCGTGTTCGGGCCGCTGGTGGCGACCGCGCTGTGCACCACCGTGGACCCGGCCGCCGGCCTGCTCACCGAGGCCGCGCTGACCCTGATCGGTGGCCTGCTGTTCGCCGCGCAGAAGAGCACACAGCCCACTGTCGCCCGTGACGGGCACGCGCGCGTGGAGCACGTTTCGGCGCTGCGCGTCCCCGGTGTGCGGGTTCTGATCGTGGCCTTCCTGGGCATCGGTTCCGTCTTCGGCGGCATGCAGGTCTCGCTCGCCGCGTTCAGTGAGTCCATCGGCGAACCCGGCCTGAACGGGGTCCTGTACGGCGTCTTCGCCGCGGGCAACATGATCTCCGGCATCGTCTGCGGCGCCGTCGCCTGGAAGGTGGCCCCACAGCGGCGGCTCGTCCTTGGGTACGCGGCCCTCGCCCTGACCGCCTCCGGGCTCTGGGCCGCCCACTCCGTGATCGCGCTCGCCGGGATCGGCCTCCTAACCGGCATGTGCGTCGCTCCGGCCCTGATCACCGGCTACACACTGGTCGAGGGTCTGGTGCCCGCCGGCACCCGCACCGAGGCCTTCACCTGGCTGACCGGCGCCGTCGCGCTCGGCCAGGCGGCGGCCGTCACAGCCTCCGGACAGTTGGAGGACCGCTTCTGGGACGGCGCCGGTTTCCTGGTGCCGATGGCCGGCACCGCACTGGCTCTGATAACCCTTGTGGCCCTGCGATCACGACTGGCGACGCGGCCCACGAGCCGCACCGTCGCACGTGGCGTGGGTCACCGAGTGCCAGTGGCGGTGGACTGATCTCTCGGAATACGTCAGTATGGACCGTCGTTAGCACTCATTGAGTGAGAGTGCCAGGAGGAAGACCAGTGCCGACCTACCAGTACCAGTGCACCGAGTGTGGCGAGGGCCTCGAGGCGGTGCAGAAGTTCACCGACGATGCCCTGACCCAGTGCCCCAACTGCAGTGGCCGCCTGAAGAAGGTGTTCTCGGCCGTCGGCATTGTCTTCAAGGGCTCCGGCTTCTACCGCAATGACAGCCGCGGTTCGTCGACGAGCACCTCGCCGGCGCCGGCGTCGGCTTCCAAGCCGTCGTCGACACCTTCGACCTCTTCGTCGTCCTCTTCGGACTCGAAGTCGTCGGGTTCTTCGAGTTCGTCGGGTTCGTCAGGTTCGTCGAACTCGAAGTCGTCGGGAACGGGCTCGTCCAGCAGTAGCAGTTCCGCCGCGTAGAACCTTGTTCTTACGGGAACCTGTCGTCGTTCTTACGGGACCCTGTCGTCGTACGACGACAGGGTCTTCGGCGTTTTCCGACCCGGGCTAGGGTGCCGTTCATGGCGAACATGGAGAACGCGCAGAGCCCTGCCGGAGAGCGGGCGGCGAGCAGGGCCGAGATCGGGGTCATCGGCGGCTCGGGGTTCTACTCCTTCCTCGACGACGTGACCGAGATACAGGTGGACACCCCCTACGGGCCGCCCAGCGACTCCCTGTTCCTGGGGGAGATCGCCGGGCGCCGGGTCGCCTTCCTCCCCCGGCACGGCCGCGGCCACCATCTGCCGCCGCACCGCATCAACTACCGGGCCAACCTGTGGGCGTTGCGCTCCGTCGGCGCCCGTCAGATCCTCGGCCCCTGCGCGGTGGGCGGACTGCGACCCGAGTACGGACCGGGGACCCTGCTCGTACCGGACCAGCTGGTGGACCGCACGAAGTCCCGCGCCCAGTCGTACTTCGACGGGCT
Source organism: Streptomyces sp. NPDC087263 (assembly GCF_044744645.1). Classification (NCBI taxonomy): domain Bacteria; kingdom Bacillati; phylum Actinomycetota; class Actinomycetes; order Kitasatosporales; family Streptomycetaceae; genus Streptomyces; species Streptomyces sp. NPDC087263. The sequence goes on along the minus strand of NZ_JBIUYT010000009.1, from coordinate 266,574 downwards.
TCCGCTGCCTGACGGCACGGTGCCGAACGTGGTCCACGTGTCGCTTGCCGACCCGTACTGCCCGGTCGGGCGCAAGGCCGCCCTGGAAGCGGCGCGCGGGCGGGAGTGGGAGCCGGTGGACGGTGGCACCCTCGTCGTCATTGAGGGGCCCCGGTTCTCGACCCGTGCCGAGTCCCTGTGGCACCAGGCGCAGGGCTGGTCCGTGGTGGGTATGACCGGCCACCCCGAGGCGGCGCTCGCGCGCGAACTGGAGCTCTGCTACACGTCCTTGACCCTCGTCACCGACCTCGACGCGGGGGCCGAGACCGGCGAGGGCGTCTCGCACGACGACGTCCTGAAGGTGTTCGCGGCGAATGTGGACCGGCTGCGGGGTGTGCTCTTCGACGCGGTCGCGGGACTGCCGGCGAACGGGACGCGGGACTGTCCGTGCACGACGGCATTGGGCGGGATGGATCCGGGGTTCGCGCTTCCGTAGCGGGGGCGGGCGCGAGGGGGTGGGTGTCGGCGCGGGCGGTTCGGGGCGGTGTGGAAACTGGCCGGGGCGGTTTGGGACGGGGGTGGAACTTCCCGTTCGGGTGAGGGAGTTGTCCACAACCCGTCGGTGGTCCACGGGCTCCGGCGGGCTCGGCCACGAGGCGTCATCGTGGGATCGCAAGCCGATCTCTCGTCACAGGTGGTGGTCTCAATGGCACAGCTCGCTCCCCTCACTTCCCTCACTTCCCTCGCTTCCCTCGCGCCTCCCGCGCCTCCCGCTCCGGTAGTACGGCCGACCGACACGGATCCTGTACGTCCGCCGGGTGCGGACGCGCCTCCGACCTGCGAGGTGCCTCACTTCGCTCCCGTACGCGTGCGCGGCGGGCGGTATCAACTGCGGCGCCTGGCCCGGCACAGGCGGCGGGCCGTGGCCGCGGGGCTGGCGGTCACAGCGGCCGCGCTCATCGCGGCGAGCCCTGGCGGCGCAGAGCGGGCACGGGGGCATCCGGCGAGTGCCGCCGCTTCCTCTTCCGCATCCGCGTCCGCATCGGCTCACGTACGCGAGCGCCGTGCGGTCGAGATGGTGACGGCGCCGGTGCGGATCGCCGACGCGGCCACGGTGCGGCTGCTGCGGCGGGGCGACCGGGTCGATGTGGTCGCGGCGGACACTGGCGGCGAAGCGGAGGTGGTCGCGGCCGGGGTCCGGGTCACCGAGGTCCCGCGGGTCGACGCCGACGAGACCGGGGCGCTGGTCGTCCTGTCCGTCCCGCGGACCACGGCGACGCGACTGGCGGGCGCGAGCGCGACCTCACGGCTGGCGGTGACGCTGTGCTGAGTAATGCGGCCGGTGGGGACACCGTGAGTGAAGAATCGGTGTCAAGTCCCTCGTTAGAGCTACCGAATTGGACAGGCACGGCACGCCCTGACGTAGGTTGCGGAGCTGTTTGTTCCACAACTTGTGCAGAGGGGCCCCTCGGTGAGCGAGAAGAAGAAACCCAGTGTCCTGGACGGCTTCAAGGCCTTTCTGACGCGGGGAAACGTCGTCGATCTGGCAGTCGCGGTCGTCATCGGCGCGGCCTTCACCAACATCGTCAACTCGGTGGTGAAGGGAGTCATCAACCCGCTGGTGGGTGCGTTCGGCACGAAGAATCTGGACAGCTACAACTCCTGCCTCAAGTCCCCCTGCAAAGGCACGGGCGACACCGCGACGGGCATCCGGATCATGTGGGGCTCGGTGCTGGGCGCCACGCTCAGCTTCGTGATCACCGCGGCCGTCGTCTACTTCCTGATGGTCCTGCCCATGTCCAAGTACCTGGCCCGGCAGGCGGCCCGCCAGAAGGCGAAGGAGGGCACGCAGGAAATGATGGAGGTGACCGAGCTGGAGGTGCTGAAGGAGATCCGCGACGCCTTGGTGGCGCAGCGCGGTTCGGGGCACAGCGAGGACTAGCGGGGAGGATCTGGGCCGGGGTCCGGACGTGGTCGCGCGCGGCTCAGATGTGGTGGGGCGGCTTCTCGTCGAGGAAGCGCTTGAGGTCGGCCGCGCTGTCGCCGTCGCCACCGGGCCGCTCGCCCCACCCGCGGTCCGTGTCGTCCGAGGACCGCTGGCTCAGCGGGTCGTCGAAGACCAGCGCGGCCGGCTTGGGATCGCGCGGTTCGGGGGCGGAAGCGGTGCTCATGCCTCCAGGGTACGCGGCGGGGGCGACGACCCACCCCGGCCGAACCAGGCGCCCCAGAGGGTCGACGGGCGTGGAACCGACGGCAGACGCCGAAGCAAGTGGGTTCCACGGCCCCTCACCCGCGGATACCGGACCCCAGCCTGCTTGTGATCACATTCACAAGAATTTCCGGAACTTTTCTGCTGTGCTTGGCCCTATGACGTCCCGTTCCGCCTCCGAATCCGCTGCGACGCCACGGCCTGCCGGTCGCGGGCCGTTGCGCAGAATGACCGCCCGCGGCCGCGACGAGGCGCACCGGGTCGCGTCGCCGCTGGAGCTCTTCTTCGACCTGTGTTTCGTCGTGGGCATCGCCCAGGCGGGCGTCCAGCTGGTGCATGCCGTGGCCGAGGGGCACGCGGGTGAGGGCATCCTCAACTACGCGATGATCTTCTTCGCGATCTGGTGGGCCTGGATGAACTTCACCTGGTTCGCCTCGGCGTACGACAACGACGACGCGCTCTACCGGGTCGTCACGCTGGTGCAGATCGCCGGCGTCCTCGTACTCGCCGCCGGAGTGTCGCGGGCGACCGACGACCACGACTTCGTGGTCGTCTGGCTCGGGTACGCGATCATGCGGTTCGCGATGATCGCGCAGTGGCTGCGGGTGGTGCGGTCGACGGAGGGTGCCGAGAGGACGACGGCACTGCGGTATGCGGGCGGCGTGCTGCTGTGCCAGGTCGGTTGGCTGGGGCTGCTGGTCCTGCCGGAGCACGGGCGGCCCTGGGTGTTCCTGGTGATGGCCCTCGCCGAGTTGTGTGTCCCGGTGTTCGCGGAGAAGGACTTCGCGACGTCCTGGCATCCCCGCCACATCTCCGAGCGGTACGGCCTGTTCACGATCATCGTCCTGGGCGAGACGATCGCCGCGGCCACGGTCGCCGTGAAGTCGGGTGTGGACGAGAACGACGCGCTCGGAGAACTGCTGCCGATCGCCGCGGGCGGGCTGCTGATCGTCTTCTCCGCGTGGTGGATCTACTTCGTGGTACCCATCCACGGGCATCTGCGGACCAACAGACAGTCGTTCCTGTGGGGTTACGGCCACTACCTGATCTACGCGTCGGCGGCCGCGATCGGCGCGGGACTCGAGGTGGCGGTCGAGCAGGCGGTCGGAAAGGCGCACATCTCGACGCTCGCCGCGTCCTCCGCCGTGACACTGCCGACGGCGCTGTACCTCCTCACCGTCTGGGTGCTGCATTCGCGCTACTTCAAGGTGGGCATCGCCCAGCAGGCCGTCCTGCCGACCACCGCCCTGCTGGTCATCCTGTGCACGTTCCTGGGCGACCGGGCGGTGCTCGCGGCGGGCATCGTATCGGCGCTGGCCGTGGCGGTCGGGGTGACATTGACGGCGCGGATGGTGACACGAGAGGAGGCGCGGGCCGCCCAGCGGTAAACACTGTCGCCATGACAGTTGACGCTCTGACGGATGTCGCGGGTCTGCGGGTGGGGCATGCGACGCGTACCGACGACGGTTGGCTCACCGGCACCACGGTCGTACTCGCCCCTCCGGGCGGCGCCATCGCGGCCGTGGACGTGCGCGGCGGCGGGCCGGGCACCAAGGAGACCGACGCGCTCGACCCGCGCAACCTGGTGCAGAAGGTCGAGGCGGTCGTACTGACCGGCGGCAGCGCGTACGGGCTGGATTCGGCGTCCGGTGTGATGGCCTGGCTGGAGGAGCGCGGGCGCGGGGTGCGGGTGAGTTCCGATCCGGCGCACGTCGTGCCGGTCGTTCCCGCCGCCGCGGTCTTCGACCTGGGGCGCGGCGGCGACTTCCGGGCCAGGCCGGACGCGTCGACGGGCCGCGCGGCGGTCGAGGCGGCCGCCGCGAGCGAGCCCGGCGCTCCGGTGCGTGAGGGTTGCGTGGGCGCCGGTACCGGGGCGGTCGTCGGGGTGCTCAAGGGTGGGATCGGCACCGCGAGCGTCGTGCTCGCCTCGGGGATCACCGTGGCCGCGCTGGTGGTGGTCAACGCGGCGGGGTCGGTGGTGCAGCCGGAAACGGGGGCGCTCTACGGGGAGCTGGTGCAGGGGCGTACGCCGTATCCGCCCGCCGAGGTGCACGAGGCGGCGCAGCGGCGGCTGGCCGAAACCGGCGCGAAGAACGGCTCTCCCCCGCTGCACACCACGCTCGCGGTCGTCGCCACCGACGCCGACATCACACGCGCCCAGGCGCAGAAGCTCGCGGGCACGGCGCACGACGGCATCGCGCGCGCCGTGCGTCCGGTGCATCTGCTGAACGACGGGGACACGGTGTTCGCACTGGCCACAGGCGCCCAGCCCTTCGCCGACCCGCATCCCCTCGCCCTCAACGACATTCTTGCGGCGGGCGCGGACCTGGTGACGCGGGCGATCGTACGGGCGGTGCGGGCGGCGGAGTCGGTGGACGGGGCGGGAGGGGTGTGGCCGACGTACGAGGAGTTGTACGGGGGTCGGGGGCGGCGGGGGTAACCACCCGGAGCTTGGGTGACTGGGGCGGCGCGGGGCGCGAGGCGCGAAACGTGGAGGGCGGCAGGGCGGCAGGGCGGTGGGGCCGGGGCGGGCCGGGATTTCCGCGTTGGGTTTTGTCGCCAGGGCTTGGGGGATTGTCGCGGTTCTGTCACGTGATGGCGTTCACGGCGGACGGAGGGAACCCTTCCCGCCGCCGCTCGCTCTTTCTCGACGTAGTGGAGCGGATCACCCACATCACGAGAATCTGGAGCAGCCCGTGGCAACGCCGGACAAAACTGCGCGGCGCGCACTGGGGGCCTGTGCCGCCCTGGTGGTCGGCGCCCTCACCCTCACCGCCTGCGGTGGCAGCGCGAAAGCGGACAGCAAGGACGGCAAGGACGCGGGGAGCGGCGCGAGTTCGGCCAAGTCGTCCACGGCGACCCTGGTCATCTCGGCCAAGGACGGTTCGACGGGCGCGTCGATCAATGCGACCGGCGTGAAGGTCAGCAACGGCAAGCTCACCGACGTGAAGATGACGGTGTCCGGGACGGGGGCGGCCGTAGCCGGGGCGATATCCGCGGACGGCCGGTCCTGGACGCCGAAGGAGCAGTTGGAGCGCGGGACGAAATATCAGATATCGGCCACGGCGAAGGACGCGAGTGGGCGCACCGCCGCGGCCAACTCCATCTTCACGACGGTCACCTCGAGCAACAGCTTCATCGGCACGTACACGCCCGACAACGGCACCAAGGTCGGCGTCGGGATGCCGGTCTCGTTCAACTTCGACAAGGTGATCAGCGACAAGGAGGCCGTGCAGTCGCACATCACGGTGTCCTCCAGCAGCGGGCAGCAGGTGGTGGGGCACTGGTTCGGGACGCAGCGGCTCGACTTCCGGCCCGAGGAGTACTGGAAGGCCGGTTCCAAGGTCACGATGAAGATCGACCTGGACGGAGTCGAGGGCGCGAACGGCGTCTACGGGGTGCAGAAGAAGACCGTCACCTTCACCATCGGGCGTTCCCAGGTGTCCACGGTCGACGTCAACACGCAGACCATGACGGTCGTACGGGACGGAAAGACCCTCAAGAAGGTCCCGATCTCGGCGGGCAGCCCGGACCACACGACGTACAACGGGCAGATGGTGATCTCGGAGAAGTTCGTGCAGACGCGGATGAACGGATCGACGGTCGGTTACGGCGGCGAGTACGACATCCCGGATGTGCCGCACGCGATGCGCCTGACGACTTCGGGGACGTTCATTCACGGCAACTACTGGTACAGCAAGGGCAATCCACCCTTCGGCCGGGAGGGCACCAGCCACGGTTGTGTGGGGCTCGCCGATGTGCAGGGCGCACAAGGGGACACCAGCGCCAAGTGGTTCTACGACAACTCCCTCGTCGGGGACGTCGTGATCGTCAAGAACTCCCCCGACAAGACCGTCGCGCCGGACAACGGGCTCAACGGCTGGAACATGTCGTGGAGCTCCTGGACCACCGGAAGTACCGTCTGACGAGGGCTTTTTGCCTCGCGGGTGGGTCGTGCGGGAACTTGCCGCGCGGCCTGCCCGTTTTCCGGCCGTACGTTTTCTCGGTTCGCGGACATGATGTCCGATCGAGGGGCTACGGTATGCACCCACAAGGTGACATGCAGCAACGCCGGGAGAAACCTTGAGCGTTCCGTACGAGACAGCAGCGTACGAACCACCCGAGTCGCCCGAGTCTCCGGAGGAGCATCTCGCGCGACTCCTTGGTCGTGCCCTGAATTCCTTCGACCTGCCGGACGAGACGATACGGCGGCTCGACTGTGCGCTGGCGCACGACAGTTCGCTGCACTCCGCGCACCACAGCGCGGGGCTGCATCGCGAGACGTACCGACACACGTGGCTGCTCGCCGACGGCTCGGCGGTCACCCTGTGGGAGCTGGTGCACAACACGGCACCCGGCAGCGATCCGGAGCACGAGGTGTACGTCGACGACGAGGAGCTGCGCGCCGCCACGGACCGGCTGCCGCTGCCCGCGGACACACCGGACTTCGAACTGGCCGTGCTCGTACACCTGTCGCCGTTCCCGGAGCCGCGCCACGAGTACGTGCCCGACGACTCGGCGGATCACGCACGAAGGCTGTTACGCCGGGCGGAGAATCCGGATCAGCCGGAGGCCGACATCGCAGCGCTGCTGACACGCGAGGCGTGCGCGCACCAGATCACCCAGGCCTTCGGCCGCCCCTGCCGGACAGGCCGGCCGGGGATGTCCTTCTCGCTCTACGAGCACGCGTTCCTGCTGCGTGACGGGCAGGAGATCTCCCTGTGGGAGGTCGAGCACACGGCGACGCCCGACCGGCGGCACATGTGCGAGGTGTACGCCACGGAGGGCGCGGCGCGTGACGCGATGGAGCGGCTCGCGGCTCGGCTCAACTGACACCCACGGAGTCAGTGGGTCACCGGAGGCCGTCTACGGACGGCTTTCGCTGAACTGACGTACAAGACCGGCAAAAGCCGCGTGCTCCTGCGGGGTCAGTTCGACGGGCGCCGTGTCGGGACCGGACCGTCGTTGGCGGGGCATCGCCCGGAGCGCGTCGCCGTGAGAATGGACCGCGTCACCGTGAGGCTGGACCGCGTCACCGTGGCGCCGGAGCGCGTCGCCGTGGCGCCGGAGCGCGTCGCCGTGGCGCTGGACCGCGACTTCCGAGCGGTCACGGCCCCGGCCTCCGCGCAGGAGGCGTACCAGCCCGACAACCCAGATGACCGTCGCCAGGGCGAGGGCGGCCGCACCTGTGAGCTGAAGGATCGACACTTGCTCGGGCATACTCCCCAGTAGACACCAGGGTCCGGGACTTTGGTCCCGGACCGTGACGTATATCGCAGATGCGGCGAACAGCTCACAGATGCAATAAATGGCTCACAGATGCGGTGAACTGCTCACAGGCTTCCTCAAGGGGCAGGCGGCCGGTGGTTGGCGATTCAGGCGGCCGCCACCGGCTCCTTGTGCTCGGCCTTCCCCGATATCGGAGCGTCGGCGACCCCCGTACCCGTGCCCTCGGGGGCCTGCCTGCGCATGCCCTTCAGGACGACCACCAGGGCGGTGGTGACGCAGACGCCCGCGGCGATGGCGACGAGATAGAGGAACGGGTTGCCGATCAGCGGGACCACGAAGATGCCACCGTGCGGGGCACGCAGGGTGGCGCCGAACGCCATCGACAGGGCGCCGGTGACCGCGCCGCCCACCATGGACGACGGGATGACCCGCAGCGGGTCCGCCGCGGCGAACGGGATCGCGCCCTCCGAGATGAAGGAGGCGCCAAGCACCCAGGCTGCCTTGCCGTTCTCGCGCTCGGTCTGGGTGAAGAGCTTGGCGCGAACGGTCGTGGCCAGCGCCATGGCGAGCGGCGGGACCATACCGGCCGCCATCACCGCGGCCATGATCTTCATCGCCGAGTCGCTGGGGCTCGCGACCGCGATGCCCGCCGTGGCGAAGGTGTACGCGACCTTGTTGACCGGGCCGCCGAGGTCGAAGCACATCATCAGGCCGAGCAGGGTGCCGAGCAGGATGGCGTTGGTGCCGGTGAGGCCGTTGAGCCAGTCGGTCATGCCCTTCTGCGCGGAGGCGATGGGTTTGCCGATGACCACGAACATCAGGAACCCGACGATCGCCGCGGAGATCAGCGGGATCACCACCACCGGCATGATGCCGCGCAGCGCCTTCGGGATCCTGACCTTCTGGATCGCGAGCACCACGGCACCGGCGATGAGACCGGCGGCAAGACCGCCGAGGAAGCCCGCGTTGATGGTGAGGGAGATCGCGCCGCCGACGAAGCCGGGGACAAGACCTGGCCGGTCCGCCATGCCGTACGCGATGTAGCCGGCGAGGACGGGGACCAGGAAGCCGAAGGCCACGCCGCCGATCTGGAAGAACAGCGCACCCCAGCTGTCCGCCTGCAGCCACATGAAGTGGTCCATGACGGACGGCGCCTTGTTGACCTGGTAGCCGCCGATCGCGAAACCCAGGGCGATCAGCAGGCCGCCCGCGGCAACGAACGGCACCATGTAACTCACGCCGCTCATCAGCCACTTGCGGAGCTTGCTGCCGTAGCCCTCGCCGGACTCGCCGGTGCGCTCCACCGGCGTGCCGGGCGCGGAGCCCGCGGAGACCTCGCCGCGCTCCGCCTTGCCGCGGACCTCGGAGATCAGCTCGGCGGGGCGGTTGATGCCCGCCTTCACACCGACGTCGACGGTCGGCTTCCCGGCGAAGCGGTCCTTTTCCCGTACGGGCACGTCGTGCGCGAAGATCACGCCGTCGGCCGCCGCGATGAGCGCCGGGTCGAGCCGGGTGAAACCGGCCGAGCCCTGCGGCTCGACGACGAGTTCGACACCGGCCTCGCGTCCCGCGTTCTCCAGCGACTCGGCCGCCATGTACGTGTGCGCGATGCCGGTGGGGCAGGAGGTGACGGCGACGATACGGAACGGGCGCTCGTCGGAGGTGGCGGTGGCGCCCGGCGCCGGGGCGGATCCGTCATCGACGGTCGCACCCGGCGCCGGGGCCGCGCCGTCCGTGGCGGGGTCGGCGGAGGCCGCCGCGTTCGACTCCGCCGCGGAGTCATCGGAGTCATCGGAGTTGTCGGAGTTATGGGAGGCGGCGGCTGCCGCCTCGGGCTCGTCCCCGCGGATGAGCGCGGCCGCAGCCGCCGCGTCGTCCACCGACCGCAGCGCGGTCGTGAACTCGGCGTTCATCAGATGCCTGGCCAGGGACGACAGCATCGTGAGGTGGGCGTCGTCCGCGCCCGCGGGAGCGGCGATCAGGAAGATCAGGTCGGCGGGGCCGTCCGGCGCGCCGAAGTCGACCCCGGCCGCGCTGCGCCCGAAGGCGAGCGTCGGCTCGGTGACGTGTTCGCTGCGGCAGTGCGGGATGCCGATGCCGCCGTCGAGGCCGGTCGGCATCTGGGCCTCACGGGCGGCCACGTCGGCGAGGAAGCCGTCGAGGTCGGTCACCCGGCCCAGGCCCACCATGCGCTCGGCGAGGGCTCGTGCCGCCGCTTCCTTCGTGTCGGCGGACAGGTCGAGGTCGACCAGGTCCGCGGTGATCATCTCGCTCATCGCGGGCTCCTTCGCACGCGTATCGCCCGGGGGACGTCATGGGCGGGGGCGGGGACGGGGGTGAGTGCGGGTGTGAGTATGCGTATGCGTATGCGTACGGGGGCGGGGGCGGGGACAAACCTCAGGTGAGGTGCCGGCCGGGTGGTGGAGGCGGGACCGGGGGAGCCCTGCCTCCACCCGGCGGCGGGACCGGGCAGGCCCCGTCGTCGTATGGCTGCGGCGGGGACGGGGAAACCCCGCCGCTTCGGGGCCGGTTCAGGGGGTTGGGGGCGGGTGGATGCGGGGCGGGTGGATGCGGGGCGGGTGGATGCGGGGCGGGTGAGTACGGAGACGGTGGGTGCGAGGCCGGTGAGTACCGGGTCGGTGGGTACGGGACCCCTGTGCCCGGGGCCGGTGGGTACGGGACCCCTGCGTCCGGGGCCGGTGGGTACGGAGCCCGCCTGCCCGGGGCCAGGGAGCACGGGGCCGGTGAGTACGCGGCCCACCCACCCAACGCCGGTGAGTACGCGGCCCACCCACCCCGGGCCGGTAAACGCAGCGCCGGTAAGCACAGAGCCCACCTCCCCGCCGCCCGCGACCACGTGACCCACCCACCCCGGGCCGGTAGGCACGGAGCCGGTAAGCACGGTGCCAGTAAGCACCGGGCCGGTAACCACACGGCCCGCCTCTTCGGCCCCCGTGAGCACGGAGCCCGCCCGCCCGCCGCCAGGGCGTCCAGGGCCGGTCGGCCGGGTGTGGTGTGCAGTCATGACGCCGGCTCCGTCAGTACGCGGTCCACCGGGATCTCCGAGGTGACCGTCACGGCGGAGGGGTCGAGGTCGGCAGGGCCCGGCATGACGCTGCCGGGGAGTTGGACGGCGGCGGCGCCGTGGGCGACGGCGGAGGCCAGTGCCTTCGGGCCGCTGCCGCCCGCGATCAGGAAACCGGCGAGTGAGGAGTCGCCGGCGCCCACGTTGCTGCGTACGCCGTCCACCCGTGCGCTCGCGAACCAGGCACCCTCGCCGTCCACGAGCAACTGACCGTCGGCGCCCAGGCTCGCGAGCACGGCGCGCGCACCCAGCTCGCGCAACTCCTCGGCCGCCTTGACCGCGTCGCCCACCGTGGTGAGGGGGCGCCCGACGGCTTCCGCGAGCTCCTCCGCATTCGGCTTCACCACGTCGGGCCGCTCGCGCAGCGCCGCGAGCAGCGCGGGACCTGAGGTGTCCAGCGCGATCCGGGCGCCCGCCGCATGCGCACGGGCGACGAGATCGGCGTACCAGGAAGGCCCGAGCCCGCGCGGCAGGCTGCCGCAGCAGGTGATCCAGTCGGTCTCGCCGGAGCGGTACTGGGAGCGGACGGTTTCCAGGAGGAGTTCGGCCTCGGTGGCGGAGAGTTCCGGGCCGGGCGCGTTGATCTTCGTCAGGGTGCCGTCGGGTTCGGCGACCGAGATGTTCGAGCGGGTGGCTCCGGCTATCGGGACCGGCGCGACCTCGATGCCCTGCGCGTCGAGCAGGGCGGCGACGAGTGCGCCGGGCGCACCACCCAGGGGCAGGACGGCGATCGTGCGCTGCCCGGCGGCTGCGACCGCGCGCGAGACGTTCACGCCCTTGCCGCCCGGGTCCATGCGTTCGCCGGTGGCCCGGATGACCTCGCCGCGGTCGAGCGACGGGACCTCGTACGTACGGTCGAGGGAGGGGTTGGGGGTGACGGTGAGGATCATGCGCACTCGTTTCTCAACACACAGAGGCCACGTACCACGTACCACGTGCCGCTTGCCGCTTGCCGCTCAATACACACAGCGCCTCAGAAAGCAGAGCGCTCTAGACACACAGCACTTCGGTGCCGCCGCGTTCGATGGCGGTGGCGTTGTCCGGGCTCAGCCCGCGGTCGGTGATCAGCAGGTCCACATCGCTCAGGTCGCCGAAGCGGGCGAAGTGCTCCTGGCCGTGTTTGGAGGAGTCGGCGAGCAGCACCACACGGCGCGCGGCGCGCATGGTGGCGCGTTTGACGGCGGCCTCGGCGAGGTCGGGGGTGGTCAGTCCGTACGAGACGGAGAAGCCGTTGGCCGCGATGAAGAGGACGTCGGCGCGGATCTCGCTGTACGCGCGGAGCGCCCAGGCGTCCACGGCGGCGCGCGTACGGTGCCTCACGCGCCCCCCGACGAGGTGGAGTTGGATGCCGGGGTGGTCCGCGAGGCGGGCCGCGATCGGCAGGCTGTGGGTGACGACGGTGAGCGTCGCCTCCAGCGGGACCGCGCCGGCGAGCCGGGCGATCGTCGATCCGGCGTCCAGGATCACCGTGCCGTCCTGCGGCAGTTCGGCGACGGCGGCCTGGGCGACGCGGTCCTTCTCGTCGGCCGCCGTGTACTCGCGCTCGGCGAGGTCGGGCTCGAAGTCCAGCCGCCCGGCCGGTATCGCGCCACCGTGCACCCGGCGTACGAGGCCCGCGCGGTCCAGCGTCTTCAGGTCCCGGCGGATGGTCTCCGCGGTGACCTGGAACTCCTCGGCCAGTGACACCACGTCCACCCGGCCGCCGTCACGGGCGAGCCGGAGGATCTCCTGCTGCCGCTCCGGTGCGTACATGTCCGTTCACCTCCGAGTCATGCCCGAACCTGTGGTTTCAATCGGAGGCTACGCCCGGATTTCCGCAAAGTAAACAGGTACGGGCGCGATCCGGGCATGAACGGACTTCGGTTGCCGAGGGCAACACAACCGGGACAACGCAAGGGGCCCGGCACGTGGAGTGCCGGGCCCCTTCGGTCTTGGTTCACGAAACGAGCTCGGGCTCCTTCGTGACCTCTTCGGACGACGGGCCCCCCGCGCCCTCCACGTCCTCCGCGCCCTCCACATGCTGCCCCGGCCGCTTCGGCAGCGCGAACATCAGCAGGAAGATCGCCGTCATCACCGCCGCGACCCAGCCCAACGCGTGCTCGAAGGCGTTCACGAAGGCCGGGCCCACCTCGGCCGAGGTCAGCCGCTCCCCCATCGTGCCGAAGAAGACGACGGACACCAGGCCGAGACCCAGCGCGTTGCCCATCTGCTGCACGGTGTTGATGAGCCCGGACGCCGAACCGGCGTGCTCACGCGGCACCTCCGACAGCACCGCGTCCGTCAGCGGCGCCACGATGAAGCCCATCCCCGCGCCCATGACCACCAGGGGAAGCGCCATCTGCCAGGAGGCGATGGACATGCCGTACCGCTCGGACTCCCAGATGTAGAGGAGTACACCGGCCGCCATGAGCAGCGCACCCGCCTGGAGAACCTTGCGCCCGAAGCGCGGGACGAGCAGCTGCACCGACATCCCCGCCGCCGCCGAGACCGCGATGGAGAACGGAACCCCGGTCAGGCCGGCCCGCAGCGGGCTCCAGCCCAGACCGGTCTGCATGTAGAGCGTCCAGACCAGGAAGAAGATGCCGAGCGCGACCCCGAAGACGGTCTGTACGGCGATGCCCGCCGCGAAGCTCTTCACCTTGAAGAGGGAGAGCTCGACGAGCGGCGAACCGTCGACCCGCGCCTTCCGCTTCTCGTACGCCACCAGCGCCGCGAAGACGACGAGGGCGCCGACCATCGACACGTACCCCCACAGCGGCCAGTCCAGCTCCTCGCCCCGCGTCAACGGGTAGATCAGCATCAGCATGCCGAGCGCGACGAGGGCGACACCGACGAGGTCGAGCTTGAGGGCCCGCGGGGCCTTGGACTCGGTGATGAAGCGACGGCCCAGGATCAGGCCCGCGATACCGACCGGAAGGTTGATGAGGAAGATCGGCCGCCATTCGAGACCGAACAGGTTCCACTCGGTGAGCAGCGCGCCGAGGAGCGGCCCGGACACGGCACCCAGTCCCACGACCGCGCCGAACAGCCCGAACACCTTCCCCCTCTCATGCGCCGGGAAGGTCGCGTGCACGATCGACAGCACCTGCGGCACCATCATCGCGGCCATCCCGCCCTGGAGGATGCGGGAGGCGACGAGCATCTCGGGGTTCGCGGCGAAGCCGCACAGAGCCGACGCGATCGTGAATCCGCCAATGCCGACCAGGAAGAGCCGCTTACGTCCGTGGATGTCGCCGAGCCGCCCGCCGGTGATGAGCCCGGTGGCGAAGGCCAACGCGTAACCCGCCGTGATCCACTGGATCTGGCTGACCGAGGCGCCCGCCTCCCGCCGGATCGACGGAATCGCGATGTTGACGATCGTGACGTCGACGAGGTCCATGAAGGCCGCTGTCATCACGATCGCGAGTGCGAACCAACGGCGTCGGTCGGCCGCTGGGGCCGGGCTGTCGAGAAGGGTCTCGGTGGAGGTCATGCATCGAAAGTAGGACCCGATTAGGTCAGATCGTGTCCTAGTTGTACGGCACTCTGAGAAACATGACGACGGCAGCACCGACCTACGCGGGCGCGGAAATGAAGACCAGGGCGAAGGCCTACGCGGGCGTGGAAATAAAGACCGGGGCGAAGGCCTGCGCAGGCCCGGACAGGACGACAGGGGCGAGGACATGACCACCGACACACCGGCCAGGCTTCTCCAGCTCCTCTCTCTCCTCCAGACGCCCCGCGAGTGGCCCGGCGGTGAGCTGTCCGAGCGGCTCGGAGTGTCCCGTCGTACCGTCCGGCGGGACATCGACCGGCTCCGCGAACTGGGCTACCCGGTGCAGGCGACCAAGGGCGCCGACGGCGGGTACCGGCTGGTGGCGGGGAAGGCGATGCCGCCCCTCGTGCTCGACGACGAGGAGGCGGTGGCGATCGCGGTGGGGCTGCGGGCCGGCGCCGGCCACGCGGTCGAGGGCATCGAGGAGGCCTCCGTACGGGCCCTCGCGAAACTGGAGCAGGTGCTGCCGTCCCGGCTGCGGCATCGGGTGTCCACCTTGCAGGCGGCGACCACCGCGCTCACCAGCGGCGACGGAGCGAGTATCGCGCCCGAGACGCTGACCGTGATGGCCTCGACCGTGGCCGGCCGGGAGCGGCTGCGGTTCGCGTACCGCTCCGGGGACGGAACACCCTCGCGCCGCCTGACCGAGCCGTACCGCCTCGTCTCCACCGGCCGTCGCTGGTACCTCGTCGCGTACGACCTCGACCGCGAGGACTGGCGTACGTTCCGCGTCGACCGGGTGGCCGAACCCTTCGCGACCGGGGCGCGGTTCGCTCCGCGCGAGTTGCCGACGGGGAATGCGGCGGAGTATCTGCGGCAGTCGATGTACCGGCGTCAGGAGACGTACGACTTCGACGTCACCTTCGCCGCGTCGGCCATGTTCGTCGCCGCACGGCTGCCCGCCTGGCTCGGGGCGCCCGAACCGATCGACGACCACAGCTGTCGGCTGCGTTCCTCCGCCGGGGACTCCGTGGAGTGGCTCGCGGTGCGGCTCGCGATGGTCGACTGCGAGTTCACGGTGCGGGAGCCGGCGGAACTCGTGCGGTGTCTACAGGAGTTGGGGACGCGGTTGACGCGAGCGGCGGACGGGGAGGCGGAGGGCGGCCGCCCGGGTGGGGGGTGAGTGGGGCATCGGGCTGAGCGGAGACCGGGGATCAACGGGACGGGACGAACTGCGGGGCGCAGCTCTCGCGCTCATACCTGCTACTTCGGGTCGCGGTTGAACGACGCCTTCGACCAGAAGTAGCCGAGCACGGTCAGCGCGAGGCACCAGGCGATGGCGAGCCAGCCGTTGTTGCCGATCTCGGTGCCGAGGAGCAGCCCGCGCAGGGTCTCGATGGCCGGGGTGAAGGGCTGGTACTCGGCGATCGGCTGGAACCAGCCCGGCATCGCGTCGACCGGGACGAAGGTGCTGGAGATGAGCGGCAGGAAGATCAGCGGCAGCGCGTTGTTGCTGGCCGCCTCGGCGTTCGGGCTGATCAGGCCCATTCCGACCGCGATCCAGGTGAGTGCCAGGGCGAAGAGGACGAGCAGTCCGAAGGCCGCGATCCACTCCAGGACCGTGGCGTCCGTGGACCGGAAGCCGATGGCCACACCGACGGCGCCGACGAGGACCACGCTGGCGATGCACTGCAACACGCTGCCGACGACGTGCCCGATGATCACGGACCCACGGTGGATCGCGAGCGTACGGAAGCGGGCGATGATCCCCTCGGACATGTCCATGGAGACGGACACCGCGGTGCCGATCGTGGTGCCGCCGATGGTCATCATCAGGATGCCGGGGACGAGATACGCGATGTACGCGGACCGGTCCGCCCCGCCGTCCCCGATGCCGGCGCTCATCACATCTCCGAAGATGTAGACGAAGAGCAGGAGCAGCATGATCGGCGTGAGCAGCACGTTCAGGGTGAGGGAGGGGTAGCGGCGGGCGTGCAGGAGGTTGCGGCGGAGCATGGTGGTGGAGTCGCGTACGGCGAGGGAGAGGGTGCTCATCGGACGTTCTCCTTGGGCTGGTTGGGCTGGTTGGGGAGGGTGGTGGGGCCGGTGAGGGCGAAGAAGACGTCGTCGAGGTCGGGGGTGTGGACGGTCAGTTCGTCCGCCTCGATGCCGGATGCGTCCAGCCGGTCGAGGATGGAGCGCAGTTCGCGCTGGCTGCCGTCGCTGGGGATGGTCAGGGAGAGTGCTTCGTCGTCGCGTGAGGTCTCGCGCAGGGCGGTGGCGGCGGACTGGTAGGCGGTGGGGTCGGTGAAGCGGAGTCGGACGTGTCCGCCGGGGATGAGCCGCTTGAGCTCTTCGGCGGTGCCCTCGGCGGCGATCCTGCCGTCGTTCAACACGGCGATGCGGTCGGCGAGTTCGTCGGCTTCTTCCAGGTACTGGGTGGTGAGGAAGACGGTGACGCCGTCGGAGACGAGTTCGCGGATGATCTGCCACATGTTGTGGCGACTGCGGGGGTCGAGGCCGGTGGTCGGTTCGTCGAGGAAGATGATCCGCGGGTTGCCGACCAGCGTCATGGCGATGTCGAGGCGGCGCTTCATACCGCCGGAGTAGGTGGAGGCGGGCTTTGTCGCGGCTTCGGTGAGATCGAAGCGCTCCAGCAACTCGGCGGTGACCCGGCGCCCCTCCCCCTTGGGCAGGTGGTGCAGGTCGGCCATGAGGAGCATGTTCTCCTCGCCGGTGATCAGACCGTCGACGGCGGAGAACTGGCCGGTGACACCGATCGCGGCCCGCACCCCGTCCGGTGATGTGGCGATGTCGTGGCCCGCGACCTGGGCCTGCCCGCCGTCGGCGGTGATGAGGGTGGAGAGGATCTTCACGGCGGTGGTCTTGCCGGCACCGTTCGGGCCGAGCAGCGCGAACACCGACCCGGCCGGGATGCGCAGATCGACGCCGTCGAGGACGGTCTTGTCGCCGTACGACTTGCGCAGCCCGATGGTGGAGACGGCGGCCGGTGACGGCTGACCGCCGCTCCGCATGGACGTGGGCATGACAGATGAAGGCATGGGGCCCTCCGGCTCGGTGAGTGAAGTGAAGGGAAGGGGGATCGGCGGGAGTTGGGGGAGTCAGGCCTTGGCGCGGCGGATGTCGATGTTGCCCCAGCGGGTCCTGGCGCGGACCTCGACGGTGTTCTCGGTCTCCGCCGGAGGCGCGGACTCGGCGAGCGTGTTGTGCACCTGCCCACGCTCGGCGCTGGCGTCGAGCCAGGCGGCGGTGCCCTGGCGAATGCCGATGTCGATGGCGCCGTAGGACGTCTCCAACTGGACGGTGCCGGAGGCCACTTCCGCGATGCGCAGGGCGCCGTGGGCGGTGGTGGCTGTGACCGAGGCTTCGGCGCGCTGGATGTCGATGTCGCCGTAGGCGCCGCTCGCCCGCAGGTCGCCGGTCACGGCGGCGACGGACGTGGCGCCGTGCGAGTTCTTCAGGGTGGCGGGGCCGTCGACCGTGCCGATGCGCAGGCTGCCGGAGCTGGTGGTGATCTCGGCCGCGCCCTCGATCCGGTCGACGAAGACCGAGCCGTGGGAGACGGTCAGGTGGAGCGGCCCGGTCGCGTCCAGGCGGACGTCGCCGCCCGAGGTCTTGACCCGGGCCTCGCCGAGCCGACCCTCGCCGACCACCTGGGCCCAGGAGCCGGTGACGTCGATGCCCGAGCCCGTAGGCAGGTCGACCGTCACGTCGACGACGCCGGAGGGACCGATGAAGCGGCGCTCCTTCGTCCTGATGGTCAGGACGCCGTTCACGTAGGTGACCTCGGTCTGCTCGGCGGCCCGCACGTCCTTGTCCCGCTTGGGGCTGCCGGGCCGTACCTCGACCACGGTGTCGGTGCGGTCACTCGCGGTGAACCGGAGGGAACCGGCGCCCACGTGGGCGGTGACCGAAATCGGTTCGGGAGTGTCGAAAGAAGGCATGGCTGTCCCGTCCTCTTGGGTCTTCAGGGCGTCCCCGCTGGTGGGACGTGGTGCAGGTGAAGTGGTGTGGGTGATGAAGCGGTGCGGCAGGGGAGCGGTGCGGCAGGGGAGCGGTTAGCGCACCCAGCCCGTGATGCTCTGTCCGACGGTCTGGGTCTTCTCCGTCGTACGCGGTCGGGTGCCGCCGTCGACCGCGGCCGACACCGCACGCACCAGCCACGCGTTGACCGACAGGCCCTCGCGGGTCGCGGCCTCTTCGGCGCGGGCCTTGAGGTGGGCCGGCAGGCGCAGGTTGACGCGGGCGGTGCCGCCCTCGTCGCCGTCGACCGGAGCCGGGGCCCTGAGTGCTTCGACGGCCTCGGCCGACCCCGGGGGAACGCCGTGGTCGATGGGCGGCAGTGTCACCACGAAGTCGGGGTCGAGCCCCCGCAGCCGTACGTCGACCGAGCCGGGGGCGAGTTCGCGGGTGATCTCGTCCGTCGCGGCGGAGAGCACATTGAGCATGATCAGCCGGGTCGCCGACTCCAGGGGAGCGGTGAGCCTCTCTGCCAGCTCACGGGCTTCGTCGCCGCCG
The DNA here is from genome assembly GCF_044744645.1 of Streptomyces sp. NPDC087263. Lineage (NCBI taxonomy): Bacteria > Bacillati > Actinomycetota > Actinomycetes > Kitasatosporales > Streptomycetaceae > Streptomyces > Streptomyces sp. NPDC087263. The sequence continues at coordinate 248,058 of NZ_JBIUYT010000009.1, read as the reverse complement.
GCTTCGGCGGCCACCGCGAGTTCGCGGCGGAGGGTGTCGACATACGGAGTGAGGTCCATGACGCCATAGTGGCACCACGGTGGTGCCACGCGCAAGCGGCAGGGCGACACCTCGGGGGCAGCAAGATGGAATGACCCATCCGACCTGCGAAAACTCACTGGCACCTATTTGAGTGAAGATGGCGCCACGCGCGCTCATACGCTTCTTAGAGCTCAGGATGGCGCCGGGTGGCGCCACCGTGGCACACCGGGTGCGCCACGCCTCCGTCGGTCACCCGGTGTGCCACGGAAAGTCGCGAAGGGAACCGAGGTTGCGCACCGCGAGCGCGACGGGACCGGCCGGTCCGTCTGCCGGGTCGTCGCCGGCGGCCCACGCCTCCACCGCGACGCGCACCGCCGCGCCGGCCAGGGCGGCGCCGAGTCGGATCTCGGGAGAGAGCGGCGGCAAGGGACCGCCGGGCGGCCGGGAACCGGGTGCGCCTCCATCCCCACGCCGCGCGGTGGCGGCCCGCGCCCCCAGCACCGCCGCCAGTGTCCGCTCCGCGGTATGGCACGCCTCGCCCCACACCCTCAGCAGGGCCGGGCTCCCCTCGGCCAGCCGGAGCAGGGAGCGGACCCACTGCAGGGACTCCGCGCGCACCCCGACCCCGGGTGTCATCGTCTGGACGACCGCGTGATGGAGGGCCTCGGGGACGGTCAGGTGGGCCGGGGCGTCGCGGACCGTCTCAGCCCATTTCTGGGCACCCGCGGCGAAGAGGGGGCCGAGGGACTCCTCCTTGTTCGCGAAGTAGCGGTAGAAGGTGCGCGGAGCGATGCCGGCGTCGCGGGCGATGTCCTCGGCGCGGGTGGCACGCAGGCCGTTGCGCATGATGAGCCCGGCTGCGGCGCGGGCGATGTCCATGCGGGTGGCGGCCTTGCGCCGCTCGATCAGCGAGGGAGCCTGGCCGTCGGGCGAGGAACTCGGGGCCGCGCGATTGCCGGAGGTCCGGCGAGTAGGGGCGCTGGCGGGACGTTCCTCGGATGCCGGACCGTCGGAGGCCGAGGCCACTGGGGCCGCCGCGTCCGCTGAGGCCCGGGCCACAGGTTCGGTACCGGTCACGAACGGCAGGTTATGCCTCTGTGGCACAATCTGCCATTCGGGTCACCCCGGGGTTCAGGTTCGGGGTGGCCCGTCAAACGACCTGCCCGGAAGCAGCCTCCCACGCGCGAGGCGCAGGGCCTTCCGCACCCCTCTCGCCGGGCAGCCGGGCAGCAACCCCACGAGGCGCAGGGCCCCGCACCACCCCTCTCCCCGGGCAGCAGTCGCACGAGTCACCGGCAAGGATCACCCGAATCGCCCGGGCACGAACCTCACGAGCGCCAGGACAGCAACCACGCGAATCGCCCGGGCATGAACCTCACGAGTCGCCCGCACAGCAGCCACGCGAATCACCCGAGCAGCAACCACACGAGCCTCGCCGTCCGCCCCGCAGACGAACTCGCCGTCCGCCCCGCAGACAAAAAGGAGCCGAGCCCCGGCGCCAGGGGGGGGAGAGGCGCCGGAGCTCGGCTCTGGAAGAGTCCCGGCGCGGGGGGGGTGTGCGTCGGGACTCGGCTTCGGGGGTCACGGACGTATGCCCGGGAACCTGGGGCCTAACCCTGGGCCCTGAAGTCTTGTTCCCAGAGCCCAGCAAGTTGAAGCGGCCTAACACGGCCATGTCCGGTCGGCCTGTGGCCGACATCTGTCGGTAACGAAGAGGCGGGCTTACGCAGCCGCGTCGAAACCTGTGTCGCGTGCCAGCTTCTTCAGTTCGAGCAGCGCGTGCTTCTCGATCTGGCGGATGCGCTCCCGCGTGAGGCCGTGCTCCTTGCCGACCTCCGTGAGCGTGCGCTCCCGGCCGTCCTCGATGCCGTACCGCATCTTGATGATGGAGGCCGTGCGCTGGTCGAGGCGGCCGATCAGGTCGTCCAGCTCCTCGCTGCGCAGCAGTGTCATCACCGACTGCTCGGGCGAGACCGCGGAGGTGTCCTCCAGCAGGTCACCGAACTGGGTGTCGCCGTTGTCATCCACCGCCATGTTCAGCGAGACCGGGTCGCGGGCCCAGTCCAGGACGTCCGCCACGCGCTCCGGTGTGGAAGCGAGCTCGGCGGCGATCTCGGCGTGCTCCGGCTCGCGCCCGTGCTCGCGGTTGAACTCGCGCTGCACGCGGCGGATCCGGCCCAGCTCCTCGACCAGGTGGACGGGGAGGCGGATCGTGCGCGACTGGTCCGCTATGGAGCGGGTGATGGCCTGGCGGATCCACCACGTCGCGTACGTGGAGAACTTGAAGCCCTTGCGGTAGTCGAACTTCTCGACCGCGCGCACCAGGCCGGCGTTGCCCTCCTGGATCAGGTCGAGCAAGGGCAGGCCGCTGCGCGGATAGCGGCGGGCCACGGCGACGACAAGGCGCAGGTTCGAGCGGATGAAGACGTCCTTGGCCCGCTCGCCCTCGGCGACCAGCGCCTCCAGCTCCTCGCGGGACGCGTCCGCCTCGGCCTGGGCCTCACCTTCGAGGATCTGCCGCGCGAACACACCCGCCTCGATGATCTGAGACAGCTCTACTTCTTTGGCGGCGTCGAGCAGCGGCGTACGCGCGATCTCGTCGAGGTACATGCCGACCAGGTCGCGGTCGGCGATCTCGCCGCCTACGACGCGAACACTGCGTGCACCGTCGCTGGTCTCGCCGGAGGCGGACTTACGACGGGCGACGGCACGGGTTGCCATGCGTGCTCCCTTGCGATGGTGGGCTTGCGGGTCGGTCCGGACACTTTGGGCTCACCCTCCCGGGTGCCCGGCATCCGAAGGAAACAACGACTGGAATCCGGACAGAATTCCCAACCCGCCCCTCGATTTTTCTGATCATGCAGTACCCTGTCCCGCCACAGAGGGGTACCAGATGACGACAGAACGTACAGAAGTGCAGGTCAGGCCGGGATCCGAGGGTGATCTCGATGCTCTCACCGCCATCTACAACCACTATGTGCGTGAGACGCCCATCACATTCGATACCGCTGTCTTCACTGCGGAAGAGCGTCGTCCGTGGCTGCTCTCCCACCCTGAAGACGGACCGCACCGCCTGATGGTTGCCACGGACGTGGACTCACAGGCAACTCTTGGGTACGCCACCAGCAGCCCGCACCGCCCCAAGCCCGCGTACGCCACCTCGGTCGAGGTCACCATCTACCTCGCCCCAGAAGCGGCCGGCCGCGGCATCGGCACCCGCCTCTACGAAGCCCTCTTCGAGGCCCTGGAGGGCGAGGACCTGCACCGCGCCTACGCGGGCATCGCCCTGCCCAACGAGGCGTCCACACGGCTGCACGAACGCTTCGGGTTCCGGCACATCGGCACCTACCGGGAGGTCGGCCGCAAGTTCGGCCGGTACTGGGACGTGGCCTGGTACGAGAAGGAGCTGTGACCCGGTAGGCACGGCCGGGCGTGGCCACCGCTCAGCCGAACTGCACCGACCGCTTCGCCATCCCCAGCCAGAACCCGTCGATCACGGACTTCTGCCCGTCGAGCTCACCGACCGCGTCCGCCGCACCCATGGTCACGAAGAGGGGCGCGAAGTGCTCGGTGCGCGGGTGGGCGAGACGGCCCGCCGGGGACTTGCGCTCGAAGTCGAGCAGCGCGTCCACGTCACCGGCGTCCAGCGCACGGTGACCCCAGTCGTCGAACTCGCTCGACCAGGAAGGCACGCCGCCGCCGGTGTGCCGCAGGGCCGCGAGGTTGTGCGTGAAGAAGCCGGAGCCCACGATCAGGACGCCCTCGTCGCGCAGCGGCGCCAGCTTCCTGCCGATCTCCATCAGCCGGACCGGGTCGAGGGTCGGCATGGAGATCTGGAGGACCGGGATGTCGGCCTCGGGGAACATCTCCACCAGCGGGACGTACGCGCCGTGGTCGAGTCCGCGGTCCGGGATGTCCTGCACCGGGATGCCTGGCGCGCGCAGCAACTTCCGTACGGACTCGGCGAGTTGAGGGGCGCCCGGAGCCTCGTACCGCACCTGGTAGAAGTGCTCGGGGAAGCCCCAGAAGTCGTATACGAGGGGGACCGTCCCGACCGCGCCGAGGGCGAGGGGGGCCTCCTCCCAGTGGGCGGAGACCATGAGGATCGCCTTGGGGCGCGGCAGGTCGGCGGCCCAGGCGGCGAGCTGGCCGGGCCAGACCGGGTCCTCGGCGAGGGGCGGGGCGCCATGACTGAGATAGAGGGCGGGCATGCGCTCCTGCGGGGCGCGCCCCTCGGTCGCGACAGACGTGACGACAGACGTGACGACAGAATTGACAGCGGACGTGACAACGGGCGTGACAGGCGTGACAGCAGGCGTGACAGCAGACGTGACAGGAGACATCGCGGCGGCTCCCTCCGGCGGGGTTCGAACACACAGCCCGAAGTATCGGTCCCCCAAGCGGCCGATACTTGAACTCTCAATATTGATCCTCACCATAGTCCCCGTTTGTTTAATTTTCAAGAAGGGGCTCGTACAGTGGAGTACATGAACACGGCATCCGCTCAAGAGACGCGCTGGCTCACTGACGAGGAACAGCGCACCTGGCGTGCCTACATGCACGCATCCACCCTTCTGGAGGACCATCTCGACCGACAGCTCCAGCGGGACGCGGGCATGCCGCACGTCTACTACGGCCTGCTCGTACAGCTCGCCGAGGCGCCGCACAGGCGGCTGCGGATGACCGAGCTGGCCATGAACGCGAAGATCACCCGGTCCCGTCTCTCCCACGCGATCGCCCGCCTGGAGAAGAACAGCTGGGTACGGCGCGAGGACTGTCCCTCCGACAAGCGGGGGCAGTTCGCGGTCCTGACGGACGACGGCTACGAGGTCCTGAGCCGGACCGCGCCCGGCCACGTCTCCGCCGTACGCCAGGCCCTCTTCGACCGACTCTCCCCCGAGCAGCAGAAGGCCCTCGGCGAGGCCATGCGGATCATCGCCGAGGGGCTCCAGCCGAAGGACGCGGGCGCCGACCTGCCCTGGCTGCGTTAGGGCTCTCTCGTGGGGAGCCGTAACGCAGCCAGGGGACCGGCGCGGGTCCGCCCCGGCTCCAAAGTGCTCGGAACCGGGGCGGACCCTGGGATTCGTACGGACGAGGCGTCCCCACCCCTCGTCCGTACGCGAAGTACGAAGTACCGGGGGTACGACGGGGTACGAACAGCCGGCGTCAGTGGGCGACCACCGGCACCTTCAGCTCGTCCTCGGCACCCTCGCCCGCACCCGCGCCGGAGACCGAAGAGATGTCCGGACGGCCGGTGTTGATGAGGGTCGCGGCGACCGTCGCGGCGAGCACGAGGATGCCGACGGCGAACCAGATCGCGTTGGTGTAGCCGTGCACCTGGCCCTCCAGCTGGACCAGCTGCTGCTGGGCCTGGGAACCGGCGCCGCCGATGTGGTCCTTGATGTACGCGGTCGTCGCCGAGGCGGCGATCGTGTTCAGCAGCGCCGTACCGATCGCGCCGCCCACCTGCTGCGAGGTGTTCACCATCGCGGAGGCGACACCGGCGTCACGCGGCTCGATGCCGAACGTGGCCAGCGACATGGCGGGCATGAACGCCGTACCCATACCGAGACCCAGCAGCACCATGCCCGGCAGGATCACGCTGGCGTACGAGGAGCCGATCTCCAGCTGGGTCAGGAACAGCATGCCGAGCGCGGCGACCAGGAAGCCCGGGCCCATCAGCAGGCGCGGCGCGACCCGGGTCATCAGGCGGGTGCCGATCTGCGTGGAGCCCACCATCATGCCCGCGATCATCGGCAGGAAGGCGAAGCCGGTCTTGACCGGCGAGTAACCCTTCACGATCTGCAGGTAGTAGGTCAGGAAGAGGAACAGGCCGAACATCGCGATGATCGCGAGGCCGAGCGAGAGGTAGACGCCGCCGCGGTTGCGCTCGGTGATGACACGGAGCGGCAGCAGCGGGGCCTTGACCCTGGACTCGGTGAGGACGAACCCGGCGAGCAGTACCGCCGAGGCGACGAACAGGCTGAGCGTCACGGAGTCGCCCCAGCCGTCGGACTCGGCGCGGGTGAAGGCGTAGACGAGCGTGACCAGACCGAGGACGGAGAGGACTACGCCGGGGATGTCGAGCGGCGAGCGGTTGCGGCCACCGGCCGGCTCACGGATGACGAAGTACGCGCCCAAGGCGGCGATGATCGCGAACGGGATGTTCACGAAGAACGTCCAGCGCCAGTCGAGGTACTCGGTGAGGACGCCGCCGAGAATGAAGCCCACAGCGCCGCCACCACCGGCGATCGCGCCGTAGATGCCGAACGCCTTGGCGCGCTCCTTGGGCTCCGTGAACATCACGGCGAGCAGCGAGAGCGCGGCGGGCGCGAGCAGCGCGCCGAAGGCACCCTGTAGGGCGCGGGCGCCGAGCATCATCGCCTCGTTCGTGGCGGCGCCGCCGATGGCGGACGCACCGGCGAAGCCGATCAGACCGGCGACAAAGGTGCGCTTGCGGCCCCACAGGTCGGCGATACGACCGCCGAAGAGCAGCAGACCGCCGAAGGCGAGAGCGTAGGCCGTGATGACCCACTGCCGGTTGCCGTCCGATATCCCCAGGTCCTGCTGGGCGGAGGGCAGCGCGATGTTCACGATGGTCGCGTCGAGGACGACCATCAGCTGGGCGAGCGCGATGAAGCTGAGCGCTTTCCAGCGGTTGGAATGTGCCGAGTTGACGTCGGACATTGCTGTCGAACTTCCTGTTTCAGACATGGGAGTACCCACTCCGGGACTTCGTAGCGAAAAAGACGATGAGACGAGGACAGAGGGAAGCGATAAGGGAAGGGGTCGGCTCGTCGACGGTGACGGCCGTAAAGGGCTGTGCGAGTTCTGGGTGGCGTTGTACGAGTTCTGGGTGGCCTTCGTGGTGCGTGCTGGTGATGACCGGGGACCGACCGGTCAGGTCACCGTTCTCGCCATGGGTCTGGTGTCAGTCCCGCCATCGGTCACGCACCTCGCAGCCCCTCCATGGTCGCGGCCGTACCCGGCAGTTCGGAGCGGGCCGGTGCCCGCAGGCCGTCCAGGAACAGCTGCAGATGACGGTGTACGAAGCGGTCGAAGCCCTGGCATGCCGTGCCGGGCAGCGGTCGGGTGAGCTGGGTGACGGCGACCATCAGGTCTCCGGCGGCGACGTCGGAGCGCAACTGTCCGGCCTCCCGGGCGCGCTCCATCATTCCCTCGACCAGCGCCTCGATCCGCTGACGTGACGCGAGCAGATCCGGGTGGTTCTTGTCGAAGTTGCCGGAGAGCATCGCGCACAGCGCGCCGAACCGCTCGTCGACGCAGGCGTGCACGAAGCGGCTCAGCACCTCGAACGGGTCAGCGCTCTCGGTGAGCGCCAGTTCCGCCTGCTCGGCCGTACGGTCCATGACCGTGCAGACGACCTCCCGCACCAGTGCGTCCCGGTCCGGGAAGTTGCGGTACACCGTGGCGTTGCCTACGCCGGCCCGGCGGGCGATCTCGTCGAACGGCACATCGGAGCCGAACTCGATGAACATCTCCTGGGCGGCGCCCACGATCCGCTCCCGGTTACGCAGGGCATCGGCGCGCGGCCGGGGCACTCGGCGCTGCGCTCGGGTTGCGGTCTCCACGGCGTACTCCTTGTAGGTGGTTGACGGCCGTTCGCGTAGATGACGGCCGGGTTGCGATCCGGGGATTAGCTCCCCGCTTCGCTCGGACACCTGACTAAACGGGGAAACGGTCCCCGGTTATTTCCCGCCTTCGGTGTGACCTGAGTCACATCCACTGCGGCGAGAAACCCACGATCGGGCTCATCCAGCGCGCGCCCCGGCACCCCTCGCCACAGGGTGATCGAAAGGGTGCAGTCGGTGACCGGCGGCTGCCGTCGAGCGAAGGGCTCCCGTATGCAGCCGACCAGCCGTCGGATACGCCCGCGCCGCGTGGTCGCGCTCGCCTCGGTGGCCGTTCTGACACTGGCGGTCAGCACCTCCGCCGGCACCGGTCATCTGACGGCGGACTCCACGACGGCGGGCTCCATCGCGCTGGCCCGCTCCACGGCGCTCGGTCCCTGCATGATCAACGGCTCGCTGGGCGTACAGATGGGCGAGGGCATCCCGACGTCACCCGGGTACGCCCGCTCCACCGGCACCGTTCGCGCCCTCACCCTGATGGTCGACTTCTCCGACGCGCCCGGCCAGGGCAGCGCGCTCGACCGCCTCGCGGAGTTCTTCCCGCAGACCCAGGAATGGTTCAGAACCGGCTCCTACGGCCGCCTCGACTACCGCCCCGAAACGCCCGTACGGCACTGGCTGCGGATGCCCAAGCCGTTCAAGACGTACGGCATAGAACGCGGCGCGCCCTTCGACCCCGGGTACCGCACGCTGGTCCAGGACATCGTGGCCACCGCCGACCCGACCGTGGACTTCCGCTCGTACGACCTCCTGAACGTGCTGGTCACGCCGAACGCCGGGCCCTCCGCCCTGGACACCGTCCTGTCCGTGACCTTCGCCGGCAACACCGAGGCACCGATCGCCGACGGCGTCGTGGTCTCCAACGCGTCCTTCGTCTACAGCCGCCAGGACGACGGCTCCGGCTCCTACGGCGAGACGGGCTACCGGGTACTCCCCCACGAGAACGGCCACACCTTCGGCCTGCCCGACCTGTACACGCAGGACGGCGGGGGCGCGGTCGGGCACTGGGACATCATGAGCGAGGACTGGGGGGCCGGCAACGACCTGCTCGGCTGGCACAAGTGGAAGCTCGGCTGGCTCGACGAGACGCAGGTCGGCTGCGCCGCCGCGGCCGGCACCACGGAGTACACACTCACCCCGCTGGCCAAGACGGGCGGCGCCAAACTCGTCTTCGTACCGACCGGCACCAAGACCGGGTACGCCTTCGAACTGCGCACCCGGGACGGCAACGACCTGGCCGTCTGCCGCCCCGGCATCCTGATCTACAAGGTCGACGCGAACGTCGACACCGGCAACGGCCCCATCACCGTGTACGACTCCCACCGCGACAGCGGCGGCTGCACCCGCTCCCCCAACGTGCACGCGGAACTCTCGGACGCGCCCTTCGCCCCCGGCGAGTCCTTCAAGGACCCCAGGACCGGCGTCGTGATCACCGTGTCGGGAGTGGATCTCGCGGGGAACTACCGGGTGTACGTGACCCGACGCTGAGCCGGGGCCAGGCCTGCCGGTACGCCGGTGACCTGCTGAGGACCTGCTCAGAACCTGCTGAGGCGGCCGGGCAAGGACTACCGTGTCTCTTCTGAGTGCCGCAAACGGAGAGCCCATGCCATTGAACGTCGTGCCGGCCCCCGAGGACGAGACCGAGACCGAAGACGGGAGCGGAAGCGGACGCAGAAGCGGAAGCGCACGCGGGACCGTGTTGACCGGGACCGCCGTGCCCACCGAGGCCGTGACCCCCCTCATGCGCGGGATCGCCGTCCTGCGACGGCTGACCGAGGCCGACGGAGTGTCCAGCCTCAGCGGCCTCGAGCGGGCCACCGGGCTCGCGCGTTCCACCGTCGACCGGATCACCGCGACGCTCGCGCGCATGGGGTACGTACGACTCGACGGCCGGGACGCCGTACTCGCCCCGCGCCTGATGGAACTCGGCAACGCCTACCTCGGCGCCCTCCGCCTCCCCCGCCTCCTGGACGCGCACGCCGACGCCCTCGCCGACGAACTCGACGAGTCGGTGTCCCTCGCCGTCGGCGACCGGGACGGCATCCGCTTCATCCACCAGGCGACCCGGCGCCGCGCCATGTCCCTGAGCTTCCGCATCGGCGACCTGCTCCCCGCCGAACGCACCGCCCCCGGACCCCTGTTCGCCACCGAGTGGGGCGAGACGGAGTGGGCGCGGTGGCACGAACGCCGGGCCGCCGATCCGGAGGACCGCGGTTTCCCCGCCGTACCGGCACGGAGCCGGCCGTTCGCCGACGCACCGTCCGGGTCCCGCGAGTCCGCCAACCGTGACCACGCGGCCCGGCCCGCCCCGCCCGTCCGGGTCGTCACCGTCGGCGACGACTTCGAGACGCGTACGGACGAAGCCCGCAAGGACGGCTGGGCGCTCGACGACCAGCTCATCGAGCCCGGGCTAGTCGCTCTTTCCATGCCGGTACGGGAGGCGGGGCGCATCGCCTGCGTGGTGAGCGTGGTCAGTCACACCAGCCGGCACACCGCGGCCGACCTGCGGGACACCCTGCTGCCCCGGCTGCGGGCGGCCGTGGCCGCGATGGAACGGGAACTGCGCGTGACCCCGCCCGCCGCCGAACCGACCGCCCCCTCCGGCCTCGCCACCTGGACCGGCGCCTCCAAGCAGGAACTGGGCCGGGAGTTCATCGAATCGCTGGCCCGCGGACTGACCGTGATCACCTCCTTCGGCGAGGGCCGCGCCGAGCTGACCCTCACGGAGGTCGCCCAGGCGACCGGGCTGGCCCGCGCCACCGCCCGGCGCGCCCTGATCACCCTGGAACACCTCGGTTACGTCACCACGCACGGCCGCGTCTTCCGGCTCACCCCGCGCGTCCTGGGCCTCGGCTTCCCCCCGCTGTCCAGGACCTCGCTCCCCGACATCGCCATCCCCCACCTCGCCGAACTCTCCCACCGGTTGCACGAGTCGGTGTCGCTCGCGGTGCTGACCGGCGACGAAATCCAGTACGCGGCACGCGTCGCCACCAGCCGCGTGATGAGCGTCAACGTCACCGTCGGCACCCGGCTGCCCGCGTACGCCACCTCACTGGGCCGCGTCCTGCTCGCCGACCTCCCCGACGCGCACCTTCCGGAGCTGCTCCCGCTGACCCCTCGTACCCTCACCGATCCCCAGCAGCTGCGGGCCGAACTGGACCGCGTACGGGAAGCCGGATACTCCCTGACCGACGAGGAGTTGGAGGAGGGGCTGCGATCCGTCGCCGTTCCGGTGCGCGAGCGCGGCGGGCGGGCCGTCGCTGCCGTGAACGTCGCCGTGCACAGCAGTCGCCGTACCGCCGAGGAGTGCGTCCACGACATCCTGCCCGAACTCCACACCACGGCCGGGCGAATCGAGGCGGACCTGCGGGTCGCGGGGCGCTTCAGGCGGGTACCGGTGGGGTGAGCTCTGGCGGCGCCCCCGGACACCCCACCGGCAAGCCGGTCACCGGCCCCGACCCCGGCCGCCCCACCACCCAGCCCACATCCGCTACCCTGTCCGAAGCTGCTCCTAGCGGCAGCACAGACCTTGCAGAGACCTGGCTGACCACTCACCCAGAGTTACCCACCGTGTCTCAGGCAGGGCCCCGCCTTCGTAGCTCAGGGGATAGAGCACCGCTCTCCTAAAGCGGGTGTCGCAGGTTCGAATCCTGCCGGGGGCACGCGACTAAGGGCCAGCTCAGGAGGGGTCTCCTCCCGGCTGGCCCTTTACTTTGTTCGGCTTCGTGCCACTAGTGCCGCTTGGATGCCACATCCCTGGACGCGGGCGGGTCGCCCCCGTCCTTGCGGATCATCGCGCCGAGGCGATCAGAAGTGGCCCGAACACCATCGCCCGAGAAGCCCAGAGCGTCACTCGGCCAGGTCTCGTGGGGGCGAACGCCTCCCAGAGCGGGACACTTGACGGCCGCGCGGCCGACGTGAGCTGGTGTTGTGCGTGGTCAGCCGTCCACAGGACAGGGTCCCCAACATTTGAAGTCGACTTAGACCGTGTCCTACGTGGTGAGGCGGACGAGGCGCTTGTAGCAGCAGAGGGCGGCGGCGAGTCCGAGGAAGGCCAGGTAGTTGCGGGGGTGGCGTTCGTAGCGGGGGCTGAGTCTGGGGTAGCCGGACAGCCACGACATCGTCCGTTCAATCACCCACCTGCGGCGGTCCAACCGTTCGCTGGACTCGATGCTTTTGCGCGCGATCCGGACTCCGATTCGCTTGCCGCGTAGCCATCTCCGCAGGCTGGCGTAGTCGTAGGCTTTGTCTGCGTGGAGGCGCTGGGGCTTGAAGTAGCGGCCGTTGTGGGGGTCGTGTCTCCTTACGTTGTTCCTGGGGTTGATTCCGGTCACTCGCAGGATCGGAAGGCCCAGGGATGCTGGGTGTGGCTGCGTGTCTCCAGCCCGGTGGTGGCTTCAAACGGTTGGCCGCCCGGCAATCCCGCGACGACTCGACCACTGATTGGGACGCGCGGCAAAAGATCGCTTGGTAAGGACACGCTGGCGAGGTCGTCTGCTGGGACGGATTAAGGAACGACTACGGAGGCGGCCGTGCCCCAACTGTGGGCTGGTGTGGATGCAGGCAAGGCCGAGCACCACTGCGTGGTCCTCGGGGCTGACGGCAGGCGGAAGCTGTCGCAGCGTGTGGTCAACGACGAGAATGCATTGCTCAAACTGATCAGCGATGTGCTGGAGTTGAGCGACGGTGAGGCGGTGACGTGGGCGATCGACCTCAACGCCGGCGGAGCTGCCCTGATGATCGCGCTGCTCACCGACAACGGGCAAAAGGTCCTCTACATCCCCGGCCGCACCGTCCATCACGCCTCCGGCTCCTACCGGGGCGATGGGAAGACGGACGCGAAGGATGCCTTCGTCATTGCAGATCAGGCGCGCATGCGCTGTGACCTTCAACCGGTGCACCGCGGCGACGACATCGCGGTCGACCTGCGATTTCTCACCTCGCGTCGCTTGGATCTGGCTGCGGACCGCACGAGAACCATCAACCGGCTACGGGCCCAGATGCTGGAGTACTTCCCAGCTCTGGAGCGAGCCTTCGACTACAAGGAGTCGAAGGCGTCCTTGGTGCTGTTGACGGCCTACCAGACTCCGGCTGCCCTGCGGCGGATAGGGAAGAACCGGCTTGCGACCTAGTTGAAGAACCGCAAGGTCCGCAACTCTCAGCTGGTTGCTGCCACCGCGGTCGAGGCCGCCGAGGCCCAGCACACCGCCGCGGCTGGAGAGAAGGTGGCCGCCGCAGTGGTGGCCAAGCTCGCGCGGGAGGTGACGGCCCTCGATACAGAGATTGCCGAGACCGACGCCCTGATCGAGAGCCGGTTCCGCGACCACCCACACGCCGAGGCCCTCTTGAGCATGCCCGGCGTCGGATCCATCCTGGGCGCCGAATTCATCGCCCACACCGGCGGAGACATGAGCGTCTTCGGGAGTCCCGACCGCCTCGCAGGTGTCGCCGGCCTGGCCCGGTCCCGAAGGACTCGGGACGAATCAACGGGAACATGCGCCGCCCCCGACGCTACTGCCGAAGGCTGCTGCGAGTCTCTACATGTCGGCCATGGTCGCCGCCCGGTGCTGTCCCGTCTCAAAGGCGTATTACGAGCGAAAGAGGGCCGAGGGCAAGAGCCACAAGCAGGCCATCATCGCCCTCGCACGACGATGCCTGAACGTCATATGGGCCCTCATACGCGATGGCCGCACCTTCGAGATCACCGCGCCCACGCCTCCTGTCGCACTGGGCTGAACGCTCACAGCACGTCACCAGCCAGGCTTGACAACCTCATTGGGAATCGTTTAATCGTTTGGTGACCCCCGACCATGGGCTTCAGCCCTTCGCTGTCGCGGGTGTTACCAGCTGAGATGCCGACGAGGAGAGGCAGTCCGTTCGCGTCCGACAGGATGTGCATCTTGGGACCCGGCTTGCCTCGGTCTACGGGGCTCGGGCCTGTGAGTTCGGCCCCTTTTTTAGCCCTGACGTGGGCGGTGTCGGGGACGACGCGGGTGACGTCGATGAGGCCGACGTCGTCGAGCCGGTGAAGCACGGCTTCGTGCAGGCGGCCCCATACTCCCGCCCTCGACCAGATGAGAAACCGGCGGTGCGCGGTCGACTTCGATATCCCGAAACACGGCGGCAAGGCTCGCCAGGCGCAGCCACTGACCAGCACGTAGACGATCGCCGCGAACAGCGTCTCATCAGGCGTGTCCTGCGTTCCGCCGCCCTGCGGCCGCATCCTCGACGGAGGGATCAGCGGCTTCGCGATCTCCCACAGCCCGTCCGGGACAATCCAACTCCACGCACCCCGCCCCATGAACAGACCACCGAATGATCACCACGTAGGACACCGTCTAAAGGTCGTGGAGATGCACGAGCATGAACTGCGGTCCGGAGGCACTGTCAGCGACAACGCTGTTGCGCATCGACACCAACAGGTACGTGCCGTCCCTGCGACGAAACCTCACCTCCACCCTGCCACCTTCGGCGGAGGTGCGCAGGAGAATGCCGACGTCCTCGGGATGGACCAAGTCAGAAAAGGAATACCGGCGCATGTCGGCAGCAGGTCTTCCCAGCATCCGGCACAGCGCATCATTCGTGCGCAGGATCCTTCCATGCTGCTCACCGCCCATTTCTGCGATCGCCATGCCTGACGGCGCGTATTCGAAAGCCTGCCGGAAGGACTCCTCGCTCGCGCGCAGTGCTTGCTGCTCCCGTTCGAGGCGGACTAGCGCACGTTGCATGTTTGCTCTCAGTCGAGCGTTGCTGATCGCAACCGCGGCGTGAGCTGCATACACCTGAAGCGCCTCGCGCCCCCACGCACCCGGGCGCCGGCCACTGCGTGGCCGGTCGACCGATATAACTCCGACGAGGTCTTCAAAGTCCTTGCCACCAGCGGAGTACATGGGAGCGAAAAGGCGATCATCAGGATGCCATCCATCGCCGTCCTGTGGCTCGAGCCCGTCGGATTTCCACTGGGGCACCTCGTCAGAATCGAGCGCCCACCCTTCCGTGTACGGAATGAATCGCAGCGTCCCCCATGCTTCTCCCATGGAAAGACGGCGTTCCCATGCAGCCCGGGAACCGATCCGGCCCGTGATCAGAGCTTCTGCCTGGGGGTTGCCGACCAAGGCCGCAACGACCAGTTCTCCGTCCGGCCGCACCAGGTTGAGGGCTACCAGCTCATAGCCCAAGCCCGCCACCACTCCTTCGGTAATGGCCTGAACCGTGTCGGCGAGGCTGTGCGCCGGGGAGACCTGTTGGATCAGCTGATCCAACAGGCTGCGAAGACTGGCGAGGCGGACGTAGGGCTCTGACTCAGTGGGGCCCGCTGTTGCCTCATCGGACGACTGGGTAGCGCTCCATGATCTCCAGTCAGCCCGTGGTGCCGACGGAGGCACGTAGGCTGTGTTGCGCACGAAAACGGCCCCTCCGAGGTTGTTACGGCACAACCTGTGCGGCTCGGGCCTGGCCTTGATACTGAGTTCTAGACGTAGCTTCCTGTAGATCGTGTCCAGGTCGAGGAACTCACCACCGTCGAGGACTCCATCGTCGAGGAGCCTGATCAGTTCTCCCGTGAACGCTGTGTACTGCTCTCCGGGAGGGGCGAGGGCGACCGAATTTTCGGCGGAGGCAGCCAGCAGATAGGTGCCCTCCACTTCCAAAGCAGCCTCGGCAGCCTGCACACCAAAGGCCCGGGCGCTGTAACAGCAGTCAACAATAACGATCTTGCGAACTGCGGGACTGTGCTCGATAGAACGCCGAATCCATTCGAATGGTGCCGCTGTGTCGTGCACCGATGCCCGATCGCTGTCGCCCACCGCCAGGCACAGTTGGCCGGTACGCGATTCGATGAGTCCGTGGCCCACGTAGTAGACGATCAGCGCGTCTGTGGCATCCTGTGCCGCATCAGCCACTGGTTTGGACAGCTGCCGAGGGGTCTGAGGGTTGATCACTACCCGGCAGTGGTCAGCTGGCAGACCCCAGGTATGCGGTTGAGTGAAGAGTGTGGCAAGAGACTGCGCGCTACGCTCCGCGGCCGGTAAGTCGTCAAGCGTCTCGTAGGCGCCAGCGCCGATGAAGACCGCTCGTGATGCGGACGGGTCAGGCAGAGCCGTCATCGCCGGCCACCGGGTCTGCGCTCAGTACCTCAATGAGACGCCGTGCTTCCTCAGTCGAGGATCCCGAGATAGTGATACTCACCCCGCCCTCGTGGTCCAGAGTGATTGTCGGATTCTGCGGACGCGTGGCCCGCCAGGCGGCCAAGGACATGGCGAGGGATGCCGTGCTGAAACCACTGCCGACGATCAGCGACACAAGGTCGATCAAGTCTCCCTGCGCTCCCGGCGGCGAAGAACGTGACGCGCCGAGACTCGGCCGTGCGCAGCGGCGAGCAATCGGATCCGCAAGCAACCACTGGTGGAGCGACCTCAGTTCCTCCTCCGGCATGTCCACACCTTGGAAACTCAGATCCACCCGCACAGGCGGCCCCCCTTGCCCAGCACTCTCAGCACGCACCACTGTGGCGGACAGGCTATCGAGGTTCGAGCTCGAACGAGTCGGGATCCACCCAGGCGGCAGTCACTCTCACCGGGCTGCAGGTGATCGTCAGTTGCACAGCCCCACGCATCCGACTGAGTTACAGCTTTCTCTACTGGTTCAAGGCGGCTCGCTCCGCTCCCCGCGCGCGGCACGGGCCTCGGCGGGCCTGCGCTCCTGTCTCCGCCCCGCACCTCTAGGTGCCTAAGGCCGCTTCACCAACTTTCGTCGTACGGGATCTGCAAAGCGCACAATCAAGCACGGAATGTTGCTGCGATGTGCTAAAAGAAAATATGGACGCACCAGAGCTTGAGCAGGCGCTGCTTGATCACCTCGTAGACGAGCTGAACGACGAAGGCAGGAGAGCGACAAGCTTCCTGCGGTCGGCTCGGGCTTTGATCGACCTTGAAGATGACTCTGTTCCAGAGCACGGATCACTCGTCGCTTACACCCTTAGAGAAGCAATGAAGGCTATTCCCTCCTCTCAAAGCGTAGCTGGCAGTGGGGGTGAATGGAAGATATTGTCCCGTGAAGTCGTGGAGGCTAAGCAGCGATTGCTGGCGGCTGCCGAGCTAACTGAAGCGGATCGAGAAAGTTCTCTTCAGCAGCTTGTGAGTAAAATCGATTCCCTCGATACATTCCACAAGCAAGATGCCATACATCAACGACGATTGATCGCCGTAATCGTTAACCGCACAGGAACACAACCATTTTCCGCGGGAGAAATAGCCCCGATTTCAACATATCAAAAAATCCTGGGTCACCTCGATAGGGGTCTACATAGCGGCATAACGATCACTGCGGCCCGAGCCCTCTGGCGTGACTCCGTGAACATTCTCCGCCAGCTTTTCACACCCCCTGAGGTTCGCCTGGCGGAGCTTGACGAACTGGCTGCTTTGGAGAACCCGAATGACGAAAATATCGAAAGCCTCAAGCAACTAGTGGTGAGCCCTTATCATCTTCGACGATTCCTGGGGCAGCTGGATTCCCCGGCATGGCTCACCGTGCTGGTAGAAACCAGTTTGCTGGATCCTCCCTCTGAGCATCAGGGCTGGCCAGTGTTCGCCGCAGTCGACAATCTCAAAGCGGAGCACTCTCCACAACTTGCCATGATCCTCGACCAGATCGCAAGACGGTCCATCCACAGTGAGGTGGCAACTTGGTACACCGCGCGCGCGGCTCTAGATATCTCTGAGCATGGGCACGCGATCCTAAAGCTCTGCCTTAAGAAGCATCCACGTTCGGCGCCAATATCTAGCTTCGCGAGTAGCGCAGCCGAGAAGGCCGACGCAACAGGTGAATTTATCGAATTCGTAGCCAACATTATCCTCAATCATTCTAACTGGATGCACACAAAGGCCTATGTCAAAAAATTCCTAGAAGTTTACATCTCGGGAGTGAACGAGGAAAACGGACTCAAGAGACTAAAAATACTGGCGTATAGAGTATCAGACGCCCCAAAGGAGGAAATCGAAACGGCGCTCTTCGTGTTGCAGAATGCATCCTTGAGCGACTACCCCGGAGAGGTGAGTGAGAGGAGATCTCTGCCTGTGCTCTTGGACGCCCTAATTCTCTGCCTCAAGAAGCTGGCCGGATTTGTTGAATACCATGAACTTATCTCACATATAACTCCTCTCCCGGCGCCCCTCCAGGAGCGATCCCGGTCGTGGATTCTGGCCAATTCGCGGAATGTGGATATACAGACAATTTCGCAAGAGTTGACCACAGCCATCGCAACACGCGCCCCTCTAGCGGACGACGAGATTCTGATTCAGCGTGTAGTTTCCGAGATACCGGCTCACTCATATGCATCCGCATGGAAAGCCGCCCTGGGCGATCCTCCGGATATTCAAGAACTCGGAGCTGCTCTGGCTGAGCGAAACCCCAAGGAGGAGTGGCTCCGGGCCTACCGATGGAGTGCATTTCTACCGAGCGAGGTGAGCGCGTCCTGGGCGACGACCGTGGCCGTTATATCCGGCGCATACGGGCCGCCGGCAAGGAGGCTGGAGCCGATCCGGCCCACCTTTGGGTTTGGTAGGAGCCCAATAAGCAGCGAAGAGCTTGCTGCCATGACACCGCAAGGCGCAGCCCAATGGATTGCCAACTGGTCTCCTAGCGATAGCGATTTCCTGGTAAGCGCGCGCGAACTCGGTCGGGCTCTGGAGTCGGCTGTTTCTTCTGGCGCGAGAGAATGGTCAAGAGAGCCGATAGTAACCGCCAGTCGCCTTCATCATCCCACTTATATTGCGCACTACCTTCAGGGTCTCGTTAACGGGGTATCTGACATCACGACAGAATCCATTAGCCAGATAGTCGACTTGATCGAACTCACTCGCACTCATCCATGGCCGGTCACAGCCCTAGGAAATAACGACTTCGATTACGACCCTACGTGGCGACCGACGGAGCACGCAGGCATATCGCTGATTAAGGCTCTCGCACAGTCAGATCTTGGCTTCGCCGACCGCGTGGACTACGTGTGGTCTATTCTTCAAACGGAAGCCACGGATATGTCGGAGCCCTCTGGCGTGCTATCGAACTCAGATGACTACCTAGAAACGGCAATAAATAGGCCTTTCACGCGTGCACTCGAGGCGGTCTTTTCCGTCATATCGATGGAACGGAAGAAGAGTATAGTTCGCGACGATGGCTTGCGTACCATTGAGGCCCTGCTAACGCTCACAGGCCGCGAGGGGGCAGAAGCTCGGGCTATCATCGCCCCGAGGGTGCGATTTATTTCCTACGTTTCGCCTGAATGGCTAGAGGCGATAGAGCCCAAACTGTTCGGAAATGAGTCTCCATCGGATCTCAAGCAGATCTCCATCGATCTCGCTTTGCAATGGGGGCAACCGTACTCCTGGCTTCTTGAGAAGTATCGGGGCCTCGTAAGAGACGCTGTCCGGCGCAAGGTCAAGAATGCGCTCGCTCATTATTTGATTGCTATGCTTTGGAAGGCACGAGGATACTCTCCTGAAGAGACACTGAACTTCCTCGCAGAAAATTCCACGATATCTGAGGCGGGGAAGAACCTGGGACTGACTCTCAGGGGACAGGATGATATTTCTGATCAGGCCTCAGTAGCCGTAGACTTCTGGAATGCTGTTATAGCGAAGCATCCGCACGATCTTTTTGGATTCGGATGGATGGCAGACGTGTCCGCCATAGCGGATAGCGACTGGAATGGCATCATGCTCAATACTTTGCTTGCCACTCAAGGGAAAGTTGATCTGCCTCAATCCGTCGCCGAGAGAGCATCCGCGCAAGCGCAAAGCAAAGAAACACTGGCAATCCTTGATGCGCTTGTACGAGGGCTTGAAGAGGAATGGGACCGCAGGGAGGTAGCCAGCTATGCCAAGTCTTCCCTTCTTTCAGCGGAATCCTTGAAAGAAACGGCCGAGTACCGGCGACTCCGAAACACTCTGCTGGAGAGGGGACTTATGGGGTAGAACTGTTGTCCCAGCCACGGCGCGAGAAATTCCGTACTTTGCAAGCTAAGAGCACCATTCGCGCTTCAATCCGCCACGAATGCGGTTTCCGAGTCTCAAGACTCGCGCACCGTCGTCACGCGGTCAGCCGTCGCAGCTTGCTGTGGTCGACGACACAAGCAGTAGCGTGGCTAAGGCCGGTGGAGATGCAGCGAGGCACACGCGTGCGTGGTCGGCCGGCGCACCCACCGTCGTGGCTGACTGTCGTCGGCCGAGGTTCGTGCCGCTGCCATGCCAGATGCGGGGGTCAGCCACGGTCAACGGTCGTGTCTCGCAGTTGAGGTATAGGCAGCCTGGCCAGGTATCGAAGCCCCAGCTCAGCGGCACGATCCGCCAGCCTCTCTCCTGAAGCGGGTGTCGCAGGTTCGAATCCTGCCGGGGGCACAGCAAAGCAGCAGGTCAGAACCCCTTCTGCCCGGTAGGGCGGGAGGGCTTCCGGCCCTCGCCAGCTGATGTACGAGGCTGCAGCCGAGCGCGAACCAAGCACCGCCGAATCACCTGCGCAGGTGCTGTCTGGCCCATCACCACCCAGACCGACAAGCGTCGTCAAGCCGCCATGGCACACAGCCTCCAGCCCTGGTGCAACGTCGGTCGCGTGGAGACTGTTGTCGCTCCCCGCCCTGACGACGGAAGTCGCCGGCACCGTTGGAGCCTGTCCTGGCGATCGGCTGGGCGAGTCGAGCGGCTGACATATCCGCTTGGTGTTCGGTGCAGAGGTTGAGACCCTTTCCGGCATGGCCAACTGGGCGACTTTCGTTGTGGTGTCGGAAGACGGTGGCCTCGATGTGTACGAGGCCCGGTTCGGAGCGGTGGGTCTCGACCTGGACCTGCTTGCCGGGCTTGATGCCGTCCTGTCCCTCCTCCGCGCACGCCCCCAGGTGCAGGGACAGTGGCCCTGGCGCGGCGACAGTGCCTGCGAGGCGGCGGCGTTGATCGATTTGCGGCGCAAGACGCTGTTCCTCTTCACCTGGGAGGGGGCGATCACACGGATGCGCCACCGTGCGGCCGCCTGGGAGGTACTGAGCCGCGCATGGCCAGGCTGGGAACTGCGCTGGACCTACGACGGCCAGGCCGAACTGCTCGCCTGCCTCGGCCTGGACCCGGAGAAGTCCCGGGACCCCGATCGGTCCGTGTACCCGGAGTTGGTGCTGGAGCCCGACGACGAGGAATTGGCGGGCCGTGACCCGTGCGTCCGCGTGGTCACGATCGGCACTGACCGGTGCCATCTGTTGTCCGCGGTCAACGACCACCCGATCACCGAAGGGCCCGCCCTGGTCAATCGGCTCGCGGGAACACCCGACCACGGGGTGTGCGCCATCGCCGCAGAATCCGGAATCCACGTCGATCCCGAGCGACGGCGGGTCGGCTGGTGGCTGCTCAACGCGACAGCGGAAGCTGGGGAGATGGCCGCGCGCTGGCCCGGCTGGACAGTGGAGTTCTGGCACGACCGCTGGGAGGAGCACGTCCGCGTGGCGGATGGCCGGTTCGCGCCACCGCCGGTCAACCGGGAGCAGGCCCTCGCAGAACTGAGGAGCGAAGCCCTGGAGCACTGGTCCCCACGTCGCGCCTCCGAACCGAACGAACGGATCGGCTGGATGCAGGCGATCGCGCCAGAGGCTCTCACGGACGCCGTGATAGCGAATATCAGCGCCCTTGCGGGCGCGGTCGTCCCGGTCTCCTGACATCGCCCGGCCCCGTCCTTCTCCAGGGCGGGGCCGGGCGATGTCGTGGGACCTCAGCGCAGTACGACCTCGCCCGCGTGGACGGCGCGCATGGCGCGGTCGACGGTTTCCTGGTTCTCGCCGACCGGAGCCACGTAGTCGATGACGTCGCGTGCGGCGGCCTCTCCGAGGGTTCGGGTGATCACCCATGTGGCGAGGTACTGGGACGCCATGCAGCCGCCCGCCGTGGCGATGTTCCCCTCGGCGTGGAAGGGCGCGTCCAGCACCGTGACGTTGCGGGCCTCCACAAAGGGCCGGGTCTTCATGTCCGTGCAGGCCGGCATGCCGTCCAGCAACCCGAGCCGGGCGAGCACCAGCGCGCCGGAGCACTGCGCGCCGATCAGCTGTCGTGAGGGGTCCAGTGCCAGCCGGGAGATCAGCCGGTCGTCGGCGACCACCTCGCGCGCCTTCACGCCGCTGCCGATCAGCACGACGTCGGCTTCGGTCACGTACTCCATCGGGCGCTGCCCGGTCACCTCGACGCCGTTCATCGAGGTGACCACCGGCGTGGGTGTCGTGATGAAGGCCTCCAAGCCGTCCTTACGGCACCGGTTGATCAGCGCGGAGGCGATGAAACTGTCGAGCTCGTTGAATCCGTCAAAGGTGACCACGGCTACCTGCATGGCAACTCCTCACAGCACGGCAATCGGCGATGGAGTGCAGTTTCTCAGGGCGCTGCGCCCAGGTCACAGGCCAATTGGCGGGGAGTGGCTCACCTCATCCTCTCAACAGAGTTGCTCGGTACAGAGCGGTACAGAGTTATTCGGTACCGGTTTCGGCCTTGTGCAGCAGCTGGGCCAGCAACAGGGCGCCTCCGGCCGCTGCCCCGGCCCCGACCGCTCCCGCGGCCAGGAAACCGCGAGTGGAGCGCCAGGACAGCACCGACCACCGCGACTGCGCGGACAACAACGACCCCGTACTCAGCCAGGACCCCGCAGAGATCAGCGACAGGGAGGACCCAACCGAGCCCACCGACAGGGCGCTTCCGATCGAGCCCACCGACAAGGCCGAACCGACGGACCCCACCGACAGCACCGATCCCACCGAGCCGATCGACAACACAGAGTCCTGGGACCACAGCGACAGCACCGAATCAGAGGAGGCACGACGGACCGACCGTGCGGGCAGTTTTGTCATGGGACCATCCTGCCCGCCGGCATCTACCGGTGGCTGTGCAAGCGGGCGCGTACGAGGTTGGGGTCGGTGGCTGTGAAGTAGGCGGCGTTGAGGATGTAGACGTTGTTGCCGTGCAGGGCTATGGAGGTGGGGTTCTGGAGGCCGTTGGTGGCGTTCAGGACGGTGGTGGTGGTGCCGTTGGGGTGGATGCGTACGACTGTGTTGGGGGCGTTGAGGGCGGCGAGGACTTCTTCTCCGTGGCCGGTGAAGGCGAAGTCGTCGATGCCGGTCAGGCCCGAGGCCCTGACCTGCGGGGTTCCCGCTCGGTTTCCGGGGCGGATCGGGATGCGCAGGAGGGTGCCCTTGTCGAGGTTGGTCACCCAGAGCGCGCCGCGGTGTACCTTCGCGCCGTTGGCTCCGAGGAAGCCGGTCGAGGCGAGTTCGGGGGCGGTGGACCATGCGGTGGCCGTGCCGCCGGTGACGGGGACGGTCCATACGGTGCCGAGCACCGAGTCGGTGATGTAGAGCTGTTTGCCGTGCTCGTCCAGGGCCAGGCCGTTGGGCAGGCCGCCCGCGGGGAGTGCGGCGATGCGCAGCGGGGACTGTCCGGGGCGCAGCCGCCACAGGCCCGTCAGGTCGGCCGTGCCGGTTGCGTAGAGCACGTACACGGTGCCGTCCGAGGTGTGGACGATGCCGGTGGCCAGGGGGAAGCCGAGGGCTGGTGTGTTGACGCCGCCGTCGGTGGGTGCGGGCAGCGTTGCCAGGATGCGGGTCGCGCCCTGGGGGGTGATCTGAGCGACCTGGCGGCTGGCGGCGAAGGTGACGTCCGCCGTGCCGTCGGGGAGCAGGGTGATGTTCTCCGGCATCTGGCCCGCGGACAGGTCGAAGTGGGTGGCGATCCGCACATCTGTCAGGGGCTCGCCTGCCAACTGTGCGTTGGCCGGGGTTGCCGCTGTAACGACGGATGCGAGCACCGCTATGGCTGACATGGTGATCTTGATGCTTCGCATGGACATGGACATGGGCGTGCGCATGGGCAGGGTTCCTTCACTGGTTTCGGGCAGGCGGCAGCCATGGTGCGGCGCCGTGGTCGGGAGGACGCCTTCGAAGGGATGCTGGCGCGGATACGGAACTCACGCGCCGGGCGCAGCGCCCTCAGGCGACGGAGCGGAGCGGATCGGGCCGGGCCGGGCCGGGCCGGGCCGGGTCAGGTCAGGTCAGGTCAGGTCAGGTCAGGTCAGGTCAGGTGGTCGTGCGGATATCAGCGCCCCGGCGCGGCAGCGTCGCCTCTCGTGGGGCGGTCGCGTGGGCGAGCAGGGTCAGGGCGGTCGCGGAGGGGGAACCGGGGGCGGCGGTGGCCACCACCAGGGTCGGGCCGTCGCCTTGCGGGTTCTGCAGTGTCTGTTGGGTGACTGTCACCGTCCCGACGAGGGGATGTCGCATCTCGTAGTCGGCGACATCGCAGGCCAGGACCCGGTGATCGGCCCACATCTCGGCGAACTGCCCGCTGCGCATGGTCAGTTCGCCGATCAGCGAGGCCAGCAGCGGATCGGTCGGGTGCTTGCCGGCCGTCAGGCGCAGATTGCCCACCACCGCACGGGCCTTGGCGGGCCAGTCGGCGTACAGCTCGCGGGTGTGCGCGTCGAGGAAGACCAGCCTGGCCATGTTCGGCCGTCGGTCCGGGTCATCGGGGCTGTCCGGATCGAGGTGGCCGGCGAACAGCCCATGTCCTGGCCGGTTCCAGGCCAGGACGTCGGCGCGGCGGCCGATGGCTATGGCGGGTGTGCCGTCAATGGCTGCCAGCAGGGCGCTGGTTGCCGGGGTGATGCGTTCAACGCGCGGCTGTACGACGGGACTTGGCCGTCTGGGTGCACGGGCCAGGGCGTGCAGATGGGCGCGCTCGGAGTCGTCCAGGCGCAGGGCGCCGGCGATGGCGTCGAGCACCTCGCGCGAGGCGTTGCGTGACTGCCCCTGCTCCAGGCGGGTGTAGTAGGGCGCGCTGATGCCTGCGAGCATCGCGAGCTCCTCCCGCCGCAGCCCCGGCACCCGACGCCGTTCGCCGTACGTCCGCAACCCGACGTCCTCGGGGCGCAGTTGGCCCCGACGTGCCTGGAGGAAGTCGGCGAGCTGCCCGTGCTTGTTCATGGTGCCGAGTATGCGCACCGCCGACGATCCGCGCCTGACCCCGCCGGGGTAGGGATCCGCAGGGTCTGGCTCGCCCCTGCCCCGGACCCCACGATGAGCCGCATGCCCCTACGTATTCGTACGCACCGCAGCCGGCAGGAATCCATGGAATCCATGAGCACGACCGACACCGACCCGAACCCCCTCGCGGGGATCGACCTGACCCCCTTCGCCTTCACCCGGCGGTGCTGGGTCGGCGCGACGCCTGATTTCGTCTACCGCCTCGTCAGCGACGTGTCACTGATCGAGACGTGGAGCCCGAGTGCCAGCGAGGTGAACTACGCGCCGGGCGACGGTCCATGGGTCGGTGCCCGGTTCAGTGGCCGCAATCGCCGGGGCGGGCGGGAATGGGTCACCGACTCCGAGGTGGTGCGAGCTGATCCGGGCACCGCGTTCGCCTTCGCCGTCGGCGGAACCGACCATCGCATCGTGCGTTGGGACTGGCACTTCCGCGAGCAGGGCAGCGGCAGCATCGTCCAGCAGTCGTGGCAGTTGCTGCGTAGCGATCCGGTCCTGGGCAGAACCCTCGAAGACGTCCAGGCCTTGCGCGACCACATGGCCGACAGCGCGGAGTCCACTCTGCTCGCCCTGGCGGAGTGGATCGCCGGACGCCCTACCAGCTGATCACCGTTCGAGGGACTCGGCGTCCCCCATGACGATCACCGGGTGCCGGTCGGGGTCGAGCGTGCGCAGGAGTTGCTCTAGGTGATCCTCCTCCAGGCTCACGCAGCCGTGCGTGGGGCCGCCGTGGTCGACGTGCAGCCATATGCCGCCGCCCTTGCCCGTGCCGAGGGGACGGGTCCAGTCGAGGGGTGAAGTCCCGGGTTCGCGGTTGTAGTTGATGGCTATGACGTAGTCGAAGGAGCCCGCGAGCGGTTCGCCCTCGAAGCCCGTGCCGCCGATGGTGAAGCCCTGCGACTGGTCGTACGGCAGCTTGGTGCCGGGGTCGGCGAGCAGTCCGCCGGCGTCGGTGAGGGCGAACACGCCGATGGGCGACCGGAGATCACCGGCGTGGTGGTCGTCCGTCCAGCCCTTGAGGGCGTTGTGGGCGGGCCAGGCGGCTCCCGGCTCCCAGCCCGTACCGGTGCCGGTACCGGTGCGCTGGTAAAGCACCACCTGCGAGGCCGAGGAGTTCCTGCCCTGTCCGGTGACCAGCACGACCTGGCGCGCGTTCGCGGGGATTTCGGACAGTGTGTGCGTACCGAGGCCAGGCAGTTGCGCGGGGGTGTGAGTGGGAGTGAGAGTGGGGGCCGACTCGGCGGACACTTCGTTGCCCGACGCGGCGTGCGTCCCGACGTCCGCAGACCTGGCCGCGTCGACCGCTCCGGCGCCGGTCCCTGCCCCAGCCCTCGCCCCCGCCCCCGCCCCCGCGCATCCGGCGATGGTGACGGACAGGGCCAGAACGACAGCCGGTATCCCCAGACAGTGAGTGCCAAGAAGCCGCCGTCGGGGCAGCCGACGTATCGATGAAGTCATGATCCTCAGCTTGGAGAGGACGTATGAGGAACTGGTCAGCTCCGGGTCACCAGGCCGGACGAGTTCGAACGGACGAGTTCAAACGGACGGGTTCAAACGGACGACTTCGACCATCGGGGCGTCGGCGCCGTACGCGCCAAAGGGCAGGACCCCAGCCTCCCTCGCGGATGTCAGGAAGTCGTCAGGGTGTGGGATAGCCCGCACAGGGCTCTGAACGCCGCTTGCGCGCGCTTAGAGTCGGCGGCGTGTGCGCACATATCCTGGTCGCGGAAGACGACGAGATGCAGGCCGAGCTCATACGACGGCTACTGCTTCAGGAGGGTCACACCCCCGTCGTCGTCCACGACGGGCGGGCCGCGATCGACGAAGCCACCCGCCGCAGACCCGACCTGGTCGTGCTGGACCTGATGCTGCCCAAGGTCGACGGCCTCGGCGTGTGCCGGGTGCTACGGCAGAACGGGGAGATCCCCGTCCTCATGCTCACCGCCCGCTCCACCGAGGACGACGTGCTGCTCGGCCTGGGACTCGGCGCGGACGACTACATGACCAAGCCGTACAGCCCACGGGAACTGCTGGCCCGCATCCGCACCGTGCTGCGTCGCACCCAACGGCCCGCCGACCAGTCCCCCGTGCTCCGCGCGGGCGGCATCACCGTCGATCCCCTACGCCACGAGGTGACCTGCGACGGCTTCCCCATCCCGTGCACTCCCGGCGAGTTCGCCATCCTGCACGCCATGGCCGCGGAACCCGACCGGGTCTTCTCACGCCGTCAACTCCTCCAGCACACCCGGGGCCACGACCGCGCATCCACCGAACGCGCCATCGACGTACACATCATGAACCTGCGCAAGAAGATCGAGCCCGATCCCCGTGTCCCCGCCCGGCTGTTGACGGTCTTCGGGGTCGGCTACAAACTCACCGGGCAGCCGTCATGACCCCCAAAAACCCGCACATACCCTGGCGCAAGAGCCTGTTGGTACGGCTTCTCCTCACGTCGATGACCATCGCCGTGCTCTCCGTGGGCGCGACCGCCTGGCTGGCCGTGCAGACCACCACGCGGGCCATCCAGGACGAGCGGGGCCAAGTGCTCTCGGACGACACCGACATCCTCCGTCGGCTCAGCGGCTTCGCCGCGACCCACGCCGACTGGACGGGCGTACAGGACTCGGTGCGCACGCTCTCCCGCACCATGGGACGGCGGATCGCCCTGACGACCGAGACCGGGCGCGTCATCGCCGACTCCGCCGCCCCCGAAACCGCCCTGCCCGCCCGCGCCTCGGCCACCGTCGACCCGCTCACCACCGACACGTACACCGAACCGGGAGCCCAACTCACCGGACTCGACCCGCGGGTGGTGGGGCCGTACCGGCTCACCGCGGACGAACGGGAACTGGTGAGAGCGGTCGCCGAGAAGTGCATGCACCGGTTCGAGAGCGACGGCAGCCTCCGGGAGCTTCCCAGCGGCCGTACGGTGATCGTCGCCGACGCCGGAGAGGTGGCCAGGCCGCTCGAGTGCACCGCTGAAGTACTCGACACGCCCACGCCCACGGAGCAGAAGGCGCTCAGCGCACTCAACGCTCTGGCCGGGCCCTGCTTCGATCCGGGTCGGGACGAGGGTCTCCAACCGTGGATCGACTTCGTACCCGGCTCGTCGGCGGGCGAACCGGCCCGCCGTGCCGGTGGCGGACAGCAGGAGCCGACCTGTGTCGAGAACGCGCGGCGCACCCAACTCGACCCGTACGTCGCCCCGCGGGCCAGGCTCTATCTGGGGAACCTGGGCGGACAGCCCGCGGGCTTCGACCTCTCCCCCGCCAACAAGACCAAGATCTTCGGTGTCACGGGGCTGGTCCTGGCCGTCACCGTCGCCATGACCACCGTGGTCGCGATCCGCCTCGTCCGTCCGCTGCGCGCCCTGACGGCCGCCGCCCAGCAGCCGCCGCAGCAGCACACGCGCGTCGCCGTCACCACCAAGGATGAGACCGGCTATCTGGCCGCCGCCTTCAACGACCTCACCGCACGCCGCGAAGAGCTCGAAGCCCAACGCAAGGCCATGGTCAGCGACATCGCCCACGAGCTGCGGACGCCGCTGACCAACATCCGCGGCTGGCTGGAGGTCACCCGCGACGGGCTGCTCGCCCCGGACCCGGATCTCCTCGCGTCCCTGCACGACGAGGCGCTGCTCTTGCAACACATCATCGACGACCTGAGCGACCTCGCCGCAGCCGACGCCGGCACCCTGACCCTGCACCGCCGGCCCATGCCCGCGGACGAACTCCTCACCCAGGCGGTGTCGGCCCACAGCACTCGTGCCGAAACCGCGGGCATCCAGCTGCGCACGCACACCGACCCCGGCCTCTGGCTGGACGCCGATCCGGTGCGGATGCGGCAGGCTCTGGGCAACCTCCTCTCCAACGCGCTCCGGCACGCCCCCGCGGGCGGCACGGTCACGCTCGCCGCCCGGCAGAGCGGCGACCTGGCCGTCCTCACCGTGCGGGACACGGGCAACGGCATCGCACCCGAGGAACTGCCCCATGTCTTCGAGCGCTTCTGGCGAGCCGACGAGTCCCGCAGCAGACACACCGGCGGAAGCGGACTGGGGCTGTCCATCGTCCGCCAGTTCGTCGAGGCGCACGGGGGAACCATCACCGCCGACAGCGAGCCCGGCAGCGGCGCCGTGTTCACCATCCGGCTCCCCCGCGCCCGGCAGCCGGACAGCCCGGCCCCCTGACAGGGAGTGCAGCGATCGGCACCAACAGCCTTCTCCTTTAGGCGAGTTGACGACGACGAGCCATCGCAATGTGGCTCGGACTCCTATCGAACCCCGGTACGATCGGCGACTCAGCGCTGCCGGACGCGTTCGGCGTAACTTGCTCTTCTGGAGGCCGGACGCGTTCGGCGCAGCTCGCTCTTCTGAAGGACGGACGCGTTCGGCGCAGCTCGCTCTTCTGGAGGGACGCCAAATAGTGCAGGCTCCGCTGCCACGCCGGTCCAGGGGCCCGTCGGCGATCGCCGCCGCCTTCGTCGGGCCGGGTTCCGGTTCCGGGGACCACGCCGGTTCCGCGCCCAGGGCCGAGCCCGAGCCCGCCGCGCCACCGATGTCCGCGGCGGCGGCCGCATTCGCGGCCGAGCTCGCCGCCACGACAACGGATCAGGCGCTCACTGCCACGCCGCCGAAATACCCGGTCATGGGCACGGCCGCCACCCCGGCGAGGACCCGCCCCCCAGCCGGACGCCGGTTACCCCGGACGGCGTTACTGGTCGGCGCCGTCGTGGCCGGGGCCGCGCTGATCGGCGGTGCCGTCCTCGTGGTCCGCGCCAGTGGCGCGCGATCGTCGGAGTCGGTGCGCGGCGCCGTACCGGACACCACCCGGGGTGGCGGGGCGTACGAGAGCACGCCGAGCGGGCTCGGATCGGCCCCGCCGTCCGTCGCACCGTCGGCGAGCGGCACCAGCGCGTCGCCGCAGCCGTCGGTCACGGGATCCGGCACCGACGGCGCCACCCGCACGCCCGCGCCCGCGCAGCCGTCCACCACCCCGGCTGCCGGCGGCAACAGCGGTCCCACCGAGTCGGGCAACAGCGATCAAGGCGCCGTCGCCTGCACCCCCACCGCAGGCTCCGGCCCGCTCACCGACTACTCCGCCTGCGCCGCGCCCGGGATCATCACACTCCAGGCGACCTTCAACACCGCGCAGAGGTATTACCACGCCTTCATCAACACCGACGGCAACACCACGACCGGATACCGGCTCCCCTTTCCGTCGCTGTCGGCCCTCGGTGCCGACTACATGATCGAGAACGGCGTCCTCTACAAGAGCCTGTCGACCGGCTGGAACTGGACCGAGGCCGCGGCCGGCCCCACGATGACAGTCAGCGGCGCCACCCGGACCTGGACGCTGCCGCTGACCGGGATCGGCTCACCGACCGGCACCCAACGGGTGGAGTTCCACGCCGGAACCGACTACACCCCGGTGATCACCTTCAGCCCGAAGTAGTTCGGAGCGGGGACGCGGGTGCGGTCCGTTCACTCGTCAGGGCCCGGGCGATCCTGCGCGCCAGGAGCGGGTCGGCGGGAAGTACGTGGGAGGCGAACCAGCGGGCTGCCACCGGGTCGGGCGACGGTTCCACGAACTCCGCGCCCGCGTAGTCGTCGAGTGGAGGGTCGTAGACGTAACCGGTGACCACTCCGTGGCTCACCAGACGGTCGATGAGGGCGTCACGGTCGTGGACCAGGAGCGGGGCCCTGAAGAGAGGGAGCGGGTCGGGGTGCGCCGCACTGTCACGGAGCGCCGGGGACGCCCAGGGGGTGCCCGCGAGCAGCGAGACACCGACGCCACGTCGGCTGAGGTTGGCGTCGAGGCCGGCCATCCTCAGCTCCAACTGCCCGCGTACCAGGGCTCCGTGGCGGGAACGGAAGCCGTGCAGGTCGACACGGACCCAGGGCTCGTACGCCGTGAGGCTCGGGGCCTCGCGCGCACGGTCGGCGAGCCGTGGTGCGTGCAGGGCCATGCGGTAGTCGTCGCGTTCGAGCAACCCCAGGCGCTGGAGCGTCCGCCAGACCGGACGCACCAGGTGGAGGGTGCGCACGGTGGAACGGGCCAGCGGTCGCAGGGTCGCGGTCAGGTCGTCGTGGAGGCGGCGCGGCGTGAGGAGTTCGTCGCGCAGGGCCTCCAACTCCCGCCGGGTGCGCGCGTCTTCTACGGCGAGGAAGCCGCCGGCCGTCGACGCGGCATGCTTGGACAGGCTGAACGCCGCCGCTCTCCCGAAGGTCCCGATCGGCTGCCCGTCGACGCGCGTGCCGATGGCGTGCGCCGCGTCCTCGAACAGCGGGATCCCCAACTCCTCGCACCGAAGGCTCAGTTCGGCTACCCGGTCCGGGATCCCGTACAGGTTCGTGGTCAGGACGGCGTCCACGTTCCGCCAGGTCGACTCCGGTACGGCGGCCGGGTCGATGTTGCCGTCCCACGCCGACACCGGGGCCTGCACCGGGCGCAGTCCGGCCGCGAGGACGACGAAGAGGATCACGTCGTCGTTAACCGGCGACATCAGTACCCGTGCGCCCGGTCGACACCAGCGCCGTAGCGCCAGATACAGGGCGAGCCGGGCCGAGGGTGTGTAGACGCATTCCCGCCCGAGCCGCCGTGACATCGTCGCAGCGAGCCGTGATCCGTACGACATCGTCACCTCTTCCGTTGTGCCGTTCTTCCGCTGTGCCGTTCTTCCGCTGTGGTTCGACCCGTTCAGGAGGGACAGAGCGCGCAGGGCAGTCCCCCGGCGTCGCGCGCCGACGGGGGTGGGGGGAAGGGGAGATGGGGGGGTAGGCAGAAGGGGGATAGGTACAAAGGGGGACTAGCTTGCTCGGCGGGCCCGGGGTTCCGCTCGGGTGGCGGCCGGGCGGGCCGAGGTCCGCAGGGTGCCGGCCGTCTTCAGGAGCCGGTCGGCCGGCTTCCGCAGCCCGGGGTGGGCCAGGACCGTGTTCCGCAGGCCGCGGACGGGCCTGCGCCACAGCCGGTGCGCCGTCGCCACCGGGTTGGGGCGGGTGGCGAACCCTTCGCCCACGCGCAGCTCGCGGGTCTTGAGCCAGTCCTTGTACTCCTTGTCGCCGCGCCCCATGTCCATGGTCCGCACGCCCTGCCGACCCGCCGCCTCGGCCATCCGCAGGTGCATGATCAACCCGGGTGAGTAGTAGCGGAGTTCGGGGTCGTACGTCGTGAACCAGGCGGCGAACACCGTGCGCGAGGTCGGTCCGAAGTGCGCCGCCACCGGCCGGTCGCCGGCGTACACCACGGACAGCACGCCGGTGAAGTGCTCCTCACGGACGTGGAACAGCTGGTCCACGAGGTCCACGATCCACGGCCGCGCGAACCGGTCCATCCGTCCCGTCCTGCGGTACTGGGCGGACTTCCACTCCATGAGCTGGTGCAACATGCGCGGGTCGCGCTCGTCGTAGACGAACCGCATCTCGCCCAGGTCGCGCCCCAGGCGGCGTTCCTTCTTCAGCGTCGTCTTGGCCAGACCGGGGTAGGCGCCGCGCAGCCACTCCGCGTAGCTGCCGTCACCGACCTTCAGGTCGAGCACCGGTGAGGCGAACGTCCCCGTGACGTATCTGCCGAAAGGTCTCTGCTCCTCGACGAGGTGGTCGAACTCGAAGACGGACAGCCCACAGGCCTTCAGCAGTCGCTGGGGGTCCCAGGTGACCCCGGGGCGGTGCACGAGGGCCTGGCAGTCGGAGAGGCCGAGCCCGATGGCCCGGCCGACGCCGAAAGCGTTGCGCTCGTACGGGAGGAAGCCGACCGGTTCTCCGTTCTCGTGCAGGACCGCCACCCGTGCCCCGCTGCGGTGTCTGCCGATCCCGGCGGCGAACTCCGGTGCCAGGAAAGGGTTCGCGTAGTCCGGTGACTCGTCCATCGCCCGATGCCAGGCCTCGCACAGCGAGGAACTCAGCTCCTCGGGTCTGTGGATCGTGATGTCCGTCTCAGAAGATCGCATAGACGACCGCTCCCCCAAATCCCCCATGACGCGCCCTCCGCGTCCGCCCCGTCACTTCCCTGCCCAGGGGCTCAAACGTCGCGAAAGGTACGCACCCTGTCAAGGGTGCCTGTCGTAACGGAAGTGTGCGGATCGGGAGGGTGCGGATCGGGAGGGTGCGGAGGGGAAGGGTGCGGAGGGGAAGGGTGCGGATCGGAGGGCGCGGCCACCCTTCACCCTCCGGACCCGCTCAGAAAGTCACCGAGGTGGTCTCTGTGGTCCCGCCGAGCCGACCGGGCGCGCTCTGCTCCTGCCAGTACAGGTTGGTGTGCGCGATGACCTGGGCCGGGGGCGGTGCGCCGTACGCCGTGAGGTCTTCCGTCGTGTGGGCGTCGGCGACCAGCGTCACGTCGTAGCCACGGACGAAGCCGCCGTGCAGGGTGGACCGGATGCAGGCGTCGGTCTGGGCGCCGGCGACGACGAGGCGGCCCACGCCGCGCTCGGCGAGCAGCGCTTCCAGCTCGGTGGCCTCGAAGGAGTCGCCGTAGAGCTTGTGGACGAGCGGCTCCGCGGCGTCCCGGACCAGCTCCGGTACGTACTGCCAGCTCTCGCTGTCCCGCTTGAGCTGGTCGTCGGAGTGCTGTACCCACACCACGGGTACGTCCTGCGCGCGGGCCTTGTCGACCAGGATGTTGATGTTCGCGATCACACCGTCACGGTCGTGGGCATCCGCCACCACCCCGTTCTGAACGTCAATGACGAGAAGCGCGGTGTTCGGCCTGTCGGGCAGGGTCGTCATGGGAAATCCTCCTCTGTTTCCGGTCGACCCCACACTAGGCCGGGGCACTGACATCGAGACTGGTGAGCAGGTTCCGGTGGTCGGGGCTCCGGCAACCGCAGCCCTCGCCTCGTGTGGCGGACAGCTACTTCTGAAGAGCAGCGGGTGAAACGACCGGGACGGCGCACGCCGCCGGGACACACCCCTGACGGGGTGGCCCGGCGGCGGCTACTGTCCGATCAGGCCGCGCCCGCCTGGCGGTAGACGCCGAGGGCTTCGTCGCCGAGCACCGGGTGGTACTCGTTGCTGCCCGAGCTCACGCTGATGTTTCCGATCAGGAAGCCGGAGCCGGTCGAGGTGTCGAAGCTGGACAGGAACCCTCCGCCGCTGGAACCGCCGGTCTGCACGCAGTCGATGCCCCACATCGTGGAACCGACCCGCCCGGCATCGATGAACTCGTTGCCCTCGCAGTGGTTGAGGCGCTCCCCGCTGCCCTCGGCGCTGGAGCCGCCGTAGCCGAAGGAGTGCACGTGCTGGCCGTTCGCCGAGCTGAAGGCGACGCCCTGTGCCCCCACTGTGTCGACCAGCGTGCGGCTGTTCACCGTGCCGACGACCGCGAACGCGAAGTCCCAGTTGGCGTTCCCGGCCGAGGAGACGTAGTCGGTGTCGAAGAGGAGGCTACGGGCGGTGAAGGTGCCGAACGGTCGCGTGCCGTTGGTGTAGCCGGGGATGAACACCCAGTTCTTGTAGACCTCACCGGTCGAGGCGTTGACGACACAGTGCCCCGCGGTGAGGACCACGGACTTGTTGTCGCTGTTGGCCACGGTGGCCGAGCAGGTGTACGTGCCGCCCGTCGCGTTCTGGAAGAAGACCTTGCCGGCGGTCGTACTGATCAGGCCGCCCCCGGTCCAGGCGGTGGGCGAGGACGCGGCCGCGAACTCGCCCGTGGCGGACTCGCTCGTGGCGGGGGTTCCCGTCGCGGTGACCGGCGGGACGGTCACCTCGGTGCCCGCCGTCTGCGGCGCGACCGTCTCAGCCGTCACTCCTGCCGGCTGGGCCGGGGCGGACAAGTCCTTTGCCGCGCGCAGCCGTTCGGTGGTCCAGAAGTGCAGCGCCGCGTTCTGCTGCGCGGCCGAGAAGGACGTGCTGTCGACGCGGGTGGGGGCGTGCGGCGCGGCGTTGGCGGTGCCTGCCGTCCATGCCGTGGCAGCGAGTGTCAGGGCACCGAGATACGCAGCAGTACGTTTCATGGCGGCAGATCCAAGTCCTCGTGGGGAAGGGGAAGTTCGTGCGAGGCACCGGTTCGGACCCGTTGGACTCGGGCGAGGACTGCTTTCGACAACGTTGTCGATAGCGACTCCCACTGACAACGTTGTCGATCCAATGCGCCGCCAGACTAGCTCCCCCGTTCATGGCGTGTCCATGGCATGCGTGAACCCGTACGGAATCCGTTGTACGGGTGTTCTGTGGTGAACGTACGCCCCCGAGGGGGGAGTTCATCAGGGTGAACAGCGGGAGCGGCAAGAGCCGCAGGAAGAACGCGTCCGCCATGAAGATGGTGGGTGCGTTGATCGGCGTCTTCCGGAGGACGGCCGGGTACACCCGGCGGGAGCTGGACGAGCAGTTGAGGCTGGACGAGCAGACCCTCGCCTCGATCGAGCAGGGCAGACGGTCACTGAGGTCGGAATACGCGGTGTTCCTGGACGAACTCCTCGACACCAAGGGGGCGTTGGCCGTCGCCGTGGAGAACATGCCCGAGGTGGATCTGTTTCCTCGGTGGGCCGAGGAGTTCATCGACTTTGAGCGGACCGTTCGTCCTCATCGAAACGCAGGACCACCAGCGCGTGGCCTACGTCGAGGTCGCGTACGCCTGGCGCAAGTCCAGCTACAGCAGCGAGCAAGGCGGCGCCTGCCTCGAAGTCGCCACCTCACCGCACACCATCCACATCCGCGACTCCAAGATCCCCGACGACAGCCCCGCCCTCGCCCCCGCCACCTGGACGGCGTTCCTCACGCTTGCCCGCGGCTGAGAGCGTCAGCGTCACGGCGATCGACGCGGCGGCCATGGCCGTCATCGCCGTACCGGCTGACGTCAGTTGAGCCACCGCCCCCGCCAGCGCCGCGCTCACGCCCTGCATGGTGAGCATGCCTGAGGAGTGCAGGCCGAGGGCGTGGCCGCTCAGCTCGTCCGGGGTCAGGGCCATCAGGCGTTCCTGCTGGATGAGGCTGGCTCCGAATCCGACGGAGGCGAGGGCGATGCAGGCCGCCGCGATCGCCGTACCCGGGCGGAGGGCGAAGAACAGGTACGGCGTGGCCAGGAGCAGCAGGAACGGGATGCCCAGTCGGCGGCGGACCGGCGGCGGGATGAAGCGGCCCGTCGTCACGTCGCCGACGAACATGCCGAACGCGCCGCAGGCGAAGAGCAGGCCGGCGCGGTCGGGGGCGTAGGACACGAACAGGGACTCACAGCCGACGACGAGGCCGTTGGGGATCCAGAGGAGCAGGTACGTCCTGCGGCGCGGGGGCGAGGACCAGAGGATGGCGTTGGTGCGCCAGGTCTGTGCGATGGACGGGCGGCCGGCTGCCCGGGGGGCGCGGCGGGACAGGCCGAGGCGGGTGACCAGGGCCGCCGCCAGGTACAGCACCGCCGCGATCCCCAGCGTGGCCCTCGGTGACAGCACCGCCACGAGCACGCCGCCCGTCGCGAAGCCCGCGATCTGCGTGAAGCCGTTGACCATGTTGAAGACCGAACGGCCCAGCAGATAGCCGTCCTTGGACAGGATCTCGTTCAGCAGGCCCCAGCGGACTCCGCCGCCGAGCGAGGAGACCAGGCCGAGGACCGCGATGAGGGCGAAGAGCGTCCAGAGGGGCAGGCCGGGCATCGCCATCGCCGCCGTGCCGAGGGCGAAGGACAGGGCGATGCCCGTCATCGTCGAGCGGGGCGGCAGGCGGTCCGCCGCCGAGAGCAGGGTGGTCGCGCCGACCACCTGGGCCAGCTGCGGCCCGAACATGCTCACCGCCGACAGCAGCGGTGATTCGGTCGCCTTGTACACCAGCGTTCCGATGGCCAGGCCGCCGATCGTCGAGGCCGTCGAGTGGAGCGCGGAGGAGAGGAAGAGCGGGGTGAACTCCCGGGTGCGGAAGAGATCCGAGTAGCTGCGCATGCGCGGATTCTGGGGTGCGGTGTGCGGCGGCCGGTATTGTTTCGCGCAGGAGCGAAACGTCAGGGGTGTGGAGTACGTGGGCTGGTGGCAGGTCAACGCCGACACCCTCGCCGGGAGCCGCTTCGTGCTGTCGCCGCTCGCCGAGACCTTCGCGAGCCTGAAGATGCTGCACGCGGAGACCGCCTCGCACCCCGGCGAGCAGGCCTGGCTGCGCACCCATCTGCCCGCCTACAAGCGGCACTTGGCCGCCGATCCCGTCACCGCGCTGCTCATCCGCTCCGGACTCGGCAGGGACTGGATCGCCGACTTCCTCACGCCCACCCCGCGCGACGACCGGGCAGCCTTCGAGGAGGAGGTGGAGCGGGTGCGCGCGGTCTCCCCCCGGGCGGCGCGCGAGCACCTCACCCTCTCCCTGCGCGGCCCGCTCCCCGCCCGCCTCGACCGCGACGACCTTCCGGAACGCGCTGCCGACCTCCTCACCTACGTGTGGGAGGAAGCCGTACGTCCGTACTGGGCCCGGCGGCTGCGCGTCCTGGAGGCCGATGTGGTCGCGCGTACCGCCCAGTTGAGCCAGGGAGGCTGGGCGGCTGCGCTCGACGCGCTGCGGCCGGGGACGCGGTGGCTCGGCGACAACCGGCTCCAGGTCAACCTGCACGAGTACCCGCCCCGCGAGATCTCCGGTGCCCAGCTCTTCTTCGTACCGGTCACTCCGCAGCGCATCGGGTGGGTTTCCTGGGAGGAGCCCCATCGGTACGCGGTCATCTACCCGTGCGCGGGCGCGCTGGCCGGCGGCCCGGACGCGGCGGCCGTGCCCGCGAGTCTGGGCGCACTCCTCGGAACCGCCCGGGCCGGCATCCTCGTACTCCTCGAATCGCCCATGTCCACCAGCCAGTTGGTCGCCGTGACCGGGCAGGGGCTGGGTTCGGTCGGGCGGCATCTGAAGGTGTTGCTGGACGCGCGGCTCGTGGAGCGACGGCGGGCGGGGCGTTCCGTGCTCTACTTCCGGGCCCCTGCCGGGGAGGTCCTGGTCAAAGCCCAGCGGGAGAATCGGGACTCACCCACCTCGTAGGCCTACCGCTGCGACGTCGTCTCCCTCACCCACGGCAGCAGCGTCCGCTCCGCCAGTATGAGGGCGTAGAACAGCGCCACGCTCATCACGCCCAGCAGCGCGATCGCGGCGAACGCCAGTGCCGTGTCCGAGTTCGCGCCGGACTGCATGATGACGAAGCCGAGGCCCTCGTCGCCGGCGCTGAACTCTCCGATGACCGCGCCGACGGCCGCGAGCGGCATGGCCACCTTCAGTCCGACGAAGATCTGCGGCAGCGCACTGGGAAAGCGGAAGCGCAGAAAGGTCTGGACGCGGGAGGCACGCAACGACCTTGCCAGCTCGACGAGTTCGACCGGTGTCGAGGTGAGTCCGCTCGCGACCGACAGGACGACGGGGAAGAAGCAGACGAGCAGCGCCATGACCACCTTCGGCTGCGACCCGAAACCCATCCAGACCACGAGAAGCGGGGCCAGCGCCACCTTGGGCACCGCGTTGAACGCCACCAGGAGCGGCGCGAACATCAGCTCCACGATCCGTGACGCCGCGATCGCCACTCCGATCACCAGCCCCGCGCCCACGGCCAGCGCGAACCCCAGCACGATGACCAGGAGCGTGCCCATCGCCTCGTCCAGCAGATAGCCGGGGACGCGGAGGAAAGCGTCGAGCACGGCCACGGGGGACGGCAGGATGATCTCCGGTACGTCGAGGACGGCCGCCGCCAGCGCCCAGGCCCCGACCACCGTCACCAGCCCGAGCACCGGCCAGCCGAACTCCCCGGCCCGCCTGAGCACTTGTGGGCTTCGGCGCACGTCAGGACTTCGAGGCACGTCGGGATCTTGGGGCACGTCAGGGCTTCGAGCCACGCCAGGACCGCGGCTCACGTCAGAACCTCGGCGCACGTCAGGACTTCGGCACCAGGTCGAAGGACACCAACTCCTCGGGCGTCAGCCCGGGTTTCACGGCTCCCGCATCCTCCAGCGCCTTGATCGCCCCGGCCACGCGCTCGGGATCCATGGTGCCGATCGGTGCGCCGTCCTCCTTCGGTTGTACGGCGGCCCCCACGAGCTCGATCTCGGCGGCGGCGGTCTCCTTGTTCAGCGTCGGGAACTTCTCGGCCATCAGCGCCGCAGCTTCGTCGGGATGGTCGATCGCGTACCGCATGCCCTTGAACAACGCCGTGGTGAATCGCCTCACCAGGTCGGGATCCTCCTCGGCGATCTTCGTGGTGGTCGTGATCGCGGCGCCGTAGCTCTCGGTGAGGTACTCGCCGAAGGGCAGGACGACGACCTCCTTGCCCTTGACCGCGTTCTCGATGTTGGGGCGGCCCACCCGGTACTGACCGACGGCGTCGACCGAGCCGGTCGCCAGGTTGACCCCGAGCTGCTGGGCTTCCAGGGCGACGAATTCGACCTTGTCGGCGTCGATACCCGCGAGCTTGGCGTACGCGGGGAAGAGGGCTCCGATGACCGACCCGGCCG
The DNA here is from genome assembly GCF_044744645.1 of Streptomyces sp. NPDC087263. NCBI lineage: Bacteria > Bacillati > Actinomycetota > Actinomycetes > Kitasatosporales > Streptomycetaceae > Streptomyces > Streptomyces sp. NPDC087263. The sequence continues at coordinate 208,947 of NZ_JBIUYT010000009.1, read as the reverse complement.
GGTCCGCGATCTTCTTGCCCTCCAGGTCGGCCGGCTCGCTGATGCCGCTGTCGGCCAGCGCCATGACGGCTGCGTCCGTGGTCTGATGGACGGCCGCGACCGCGGTGACCCCGGAGACCTTGCCGTTGCCGAGCTGCATGATGGTGCTGCTGAGGTCGATGGGGGCGAACTGTGCGCTGCCGCCGGCGAGCGCGGCCAGGCTGTTGCCGCTGCCCTGGCCGGGCTGGATGGTGACGGTCACGCCCGCGTCGCTGAAGTAGCCCTTGTCCTGGGCCACATAGGCGTACGCCTCGCGGCCGAAGGTGCCGAACCCGGTGATGTAGGTGACCTTGTCGGGAGCGGAGCCGCCGGAAGCGCCGCCGCCGTTCTCACTGTCGTCGTCGGAACCGCAGGCCGTGGAGAGCGCCGCCGTCATCAGGACGGCCAGGAATGCGGCGAGCAGTCGTGATGTCCTTTTCGAAATGCAAAGGCTCATGGAAATCAAGTGGAGTCGCTGGAGGGGAAGTTGTCGAGACCACAGAGCCGGTTGACATGTAACAAACATTGAGCGACCGATTGATCACGGGGTACGCCGACCTATCCTCGGCCGTACGGCCCTACGGCTGTATCCGCTGCTCGTACCGCTACAGGTGAACCGGTGTTGAGGGGGCTCCCGTGATCCGAGTACGCGGTGTGTCGAAGAGCTTCGACGGCCGCAGGGGGACCGTGGAAGCCCTGCACGACATCCAACTGGACGTCGATGACGGGGAGTTCGTCGCCATTCTGGGACGCTCCGGCTGCGGCAAGTCCACCCTGCTGAGGGTGATCGCGGGGCTGCTCCCGGCCACCTCCGGCGAGGTACGGATCGCCGGTGAGCCGGTGCGCGAGCCCCGCCGGGACGTCGCCATCCTCTTCCAGCGTCCGGCCCTGCTGCCCTGGCGGTCGGTGCTCGACAACGTGCTGCTGCCCATCGAGGTGCACGGCCGTCCCCGCCCCGAACACCGGGAATCCGCAGCCCGGTTGCTGGCAACGGTCGGCCTCGACACCCCCTTCCACAAACGTCTGCCGCACGAACTTTCCGGCGGTATGCAGCAGCGGGTGGCCCTGTGCCGGTCCCTCATCCAGCGCCCCCGCGTCATGCTGATGGACGAGCCCTTCTCGGCCCTGGACGCCCTGACCCGCGAGGAGTTGTGCGAGGTACTGCAACGCGTGCACATGGAGCACGGCTCCACGGTCGTCCTCGTCACCCACTCCATCGAGGAAGCGGTCCTGCTCGCCGACCGGGTCGTGGTGCTCAGCCCGCGCCCCGGTCAGGTCCGTACCGTCATGGACGTGCCGGTCCCCCGGCCCCGCTCCCTGGGCCACGACGCCCACGCCACCGAACTCGCCCGCTGCCGCGCCGAACTCCACGACCTGCTGCTGGCCAGTCACAGGACAGGGGTGTGAGCAGGCGATGGAGCTGCGCGTCTTCACCGAGCCGTACCACGGGGCCACGTACGACGAACTGCTGCGCGCCGCCCGGCACGCGGAGGACTGCGGCTTCGACGGCTTCTTCGTCGCCGACCACTACCACGCCATGCACTTCACCGACGCCCTGCCCGGCCCCACCGACGCCTGGACCACCCTGGCCGGACTGGCCCGCGAGACCTCGACGATCCGCCTCGGCACGCTGATGACCTCGGCCACCTTCCGACAGCCCGGCGCGCTCGCGGTCATCGCCGCCCAGGTCGACGCGATGAGCGACGGCAGAGTCGAACTCGGCCTGGGAGCAGGCTGGTTCACGCTGGACCACAGCGCGTACGGCATTCCGTTCCCGCCGCCCGCCGAGCGCTTCGAGCGGATGGAGGAACAGTTCCAGGTGATCACCGGCCTGTGGGCCACGCCGCCCGGCAAACAGTTCTCGTACGAGGGCCGCCACTACCGCCTTACCGACTCGCCCGCCCTGCCGAAGCCGGTACAGCAGCCCCGTATTCCGCTGATCGTGGGCGGCCGGGGCCCCCGCCGCACACCGGCCCTCGCCGCCCGCTACGCCGACGAGTTCAACCTGCCGTTCACCTCACCCGCGCAGAGCGCCGAGCTGTACGCCGGGGCGCGGGCCGCCAGAACCGCCGTCGGCGGACCTCCCCTGATCCTCTCGGTGTGCCTGGGTATCGCCTCCGGCCGCACCACGACGGAGATCGACGCCCGCCTCGCCCTCCTGCACGAGCCGTCCCGCCTCCCCCCGGAGGAGCCCCTGCACGGCTCCCCCGCGAGGATCGTCGACCTGCTCGGCGAGTACGCCGACCTCGGCGCATCCCGCGTGTACGTCCGCCTGCGCGACCTCTCCGACCTCGACCACCTGGAACTGCTGGCCACCGAGATCGCGCCACACCTGCGGGATAAACGGAGTTAGCATCCGTTTATGACTACTGACAACTCTGTCCTCGATGTCGAGATCGACTCCCTGCAAGGCGGTTCCGCGGACCTCGGCCAGTACCGGGGCAAGGCCGTGCTCATCGTGAACGTGGCCTCCAAGTGCGGACTGACCCCGCAGTACGCGGGCCTCGAGCGGCTGCAGGAACGGTACGCCGCGCAGGGGTTCACCGTGCTCGGCGTGCCCTGCAACCAGTTCATGGGGCAGGAGCCCGGGACCTCCGAGGAGATCGCCGAGTTCTGCTCGGCGACGTACGGCGTGACCTTCCCGCTGACCGAGAAGGTGGACGTGAACGGGGACGGGCGGCACGGGCTGTACGAGCGGCTGGTGGAGACCGCGGACGCCGAGGGGCACAGCGGAGACATCCGCTGGAACTTCGAGAAGTTCCTGATCGGACGGGACGGTGCGGTGGTGGCACGCTTCTCGCCGCAGGTCGAGCCGGAGTCGGCGGAGGTCGTGGCGTCGGTGGAGAAGGCGATCGGCTGAGTTGAGCAGGTCGGCTGAGGTCATCGGCTGAGGTCATCGACTGGTCCGTCGGCCGGACTTCTGATCCGATGATCCGGCAGCGGGGGCACCCGGAAGCGTGAACCCCGTACTCCGTCCGAGGAAAACGCTGGGCCCATGGATTGGTGATCATCGAAGCTGCCTGTGTCCGAGCCTTCCGGCTCTCGACCTGGCACTTCGCCTCCCAAGGAGATCGTCCATGAGCGTCCGCCGATTCCTGCCCACTGTCATCGCCGCCGTGGTTCCCGCCGCCAGTGCCCTGGCGCTCGTCGTCGGCGTACCGGCCACGGCGGCCGCCAACCCCTGCGGGTTCTACGCCACCGGCAGCGACGCGTTCTACAACCACTGCACGAGCGACGGTTCGCGCGTCGTCATCGAGGTGGAGGTGTTCGGGCCCAACTACGAGAGGTGCGTGGGCCCCGGCAACTCCTGGCTCGGCCGCTCCAGCAAGATCGACGGCGCGCACTACGTGGGGCGCACCTGCTGATCCAGCCTCGTATGGGTTGACCTTGCCCCTGGGGCAGGGACCAGCGTCCTGTGTCACCGGGTGGAAGGCGCCCGGTGACGGAGGATGGGCCCGTGGACCAGGAACGTTCCGAACACGCTCACGATGTGGGCGAACTGCTCACGATCGGCGCGTTCGCCGCTCGGTCGCGGCTCTCGCCCAAGGCACTTCGGCTGTACGACCGGCTCGGGCTGCTGGCCCCGGCGCACGTCGACGAGGTCAGCGGCTACCGGTACTACCGCGCCGACCAGATCGAACGCGCCCGCCTGGTGGCGCTGCTGCGCCAGCTCGACATGCCGCTCGCGCGGATCGCCGGGGTTGTCGAGACCGGCGATGCGGAGGGCTCCTTGGCCGCTGCCGCGCTGCTCGACGCGTACTGGGCGGACGCGGAGGCGCGGTTCGCTGCGCAGCGGACCCTTGCCGAATACCTCCGTGGACGGCTTTCGGGAAGGAGTTCCGAGATGTACGAGAAGTTCGTGATCGAGACGGTGGACGTGCCCGAGCAGGTGGTGCTGACGGAGTCGCGGCACACGCTCGCCGACGAGTTGCCGACGTGGATCCCGGCGTCGCTGGGGCGGCTGGAGGAGGGCGCCCGGGTCTGCGGTGGGGTGACCGCGGCGCCCTTCGTCGTCTACCACTCCGAGGTGTCCCAGGAGAGCGACGGGCCCGCCGAGTCGTGTGTGCCCGTCGCCGACGCGGACGCGGCGCGGGCGTGGGCGTCTTCGCGGGGGCGCGCCTTCGACACCCGCGTGCGGGTCGAGCCCGCGCGGCGGCTCGCGTACACCCGGCTCACCAAGGCGCAGGTCGCCCATCCGCAGATCCTTGCCGCGTTCGAGGCGGTCGAGGGGTGGATGGCCGCGCGGGGGTTGTCGTACGACGGTCCCTGTCGGGAGGTGTACTTCGCGGACTGGGATGCGGCGGGGCCGGAGGACGCGGTGTGTGATGTGGCGTTTCCGGTGAGGTGACGGGGCGGGGGCGTGGGGGTGGTTTTCGCCCCCACGCCCCCCACGCCCACGCCCCTGCCCGTCCCTTGTTCCTGGGGTTCCGCCCCAGACCCCGCTCCTCAAACGCCGGAGGGGCTGGCTGGAGTGCCATCGGGAACTACCGCGACTGCCCTTCCCGTACGGCAATGTCCGCCCGGACCCGTGCGGACAACTCGGCCGCGGCCCGGTCCAGTTCCTTCCTGACCGGGATCAGATCCGGTTCCCGCAGGGTGGTCTGGAAGGCGAGCGTCGCGATCACTCCGACCAGTGTGTCGTCGACGAGGACGGGGACGGCCATGGTGGTGGTGCCACCGTCGGTCGGCACGTCGTGGGAGACGAACTTCTCCTCGCGTGCGCGTCGGAGCTCGGGTTCGAGTTCGCCAAGGCGCGGATTCGCGGCGTGGGTTCGTCGTGCGTCCTCGGAGAACGCCAGGAATATCCGGCCCTGCGCCGAGTCGAAGACCGGAAGGGCGGAGTACAGCGGCATCGCGATCATGACGAGTCGCCGTACCGGAGTGCCGATGCGGACCAGAACGGGACTTTCGCCGTTCCATGCGGAGGCTACGGAGGTGTAGTTCGTCTCCTCGGACAGCCTCCGTAGAACCGGTTCGGCACGCCGGACGAAGGCACTGGTGAACAGCGCCGCCTCCTGCACCACCGCCGCATAGTCGAGCGTCTTGACGCCGAGCGAGTACACCCCCTGGGAGGGCTCGTAGGCGAGCAGATTGGTGGCTCGCAGAGTGATCAGGTACCGGTGCGCGGTCGCCCGGGACATGCCGAGGCGGGCGGCTATCTCCCCGAGCGTGAGTTCCGGTTCCTGGACCGTGAACAGGTTCAACACGGAGACCGCCTTCTGCACCGCCTGGATCGGCTGGACCCCGCCCGGGCGCTCGCCGTCGTCCCGGCTCACTCGCGCCTGGTCGGCGTGCACGTCCTCAGCTGATTCGGTCACGCCACCCATCTTGACAGTTCGGTGCCCGGCTTGACGGTACGGTGTCGGCGGTCTAGCGTCCGTATCGCAGAGCGATACGCTGCATATCGCAGAGCGAGCCAGTAATCTCCCCCGTCCATCCTGGAGGGCGACATGAAGCACGTAAGGCCGATCGATTTCGACTCCGCGGAAATACCTGGCGAAAAGGGGTACAGGGGCAAGATCCTCTACAGCGGCGAGACCTGCACCCTGATCGCCACTGTCGTACCGCCGGGCGCACAGGGCCCACAGAACCACGCCCATCCGGTGGACCAGCTGTACTTCGTCACCGAAGGAGAGGTGACGATCAAGCTGGGAAAGGACATACACAAGGCCGCCGCCGGCTCCGCGGTGTTCATTCCGGCCGGCGTCCCCCATCACAACTGGAATGAGGGGAGCGAGACCGAAGTGCACCTGGAGGTGCTCGCGCCCGGCAACGCCGGAATCCGGCCGCTGCTCGAATTCACCGAGTCGGACGACGCCCACGGCCTCCCTTATGCCGTGGTCGCACCCGCCCCGGAGCAGACGGTGACACTCGACGCCGGAATGACGGTCACACCCCTCCTCGGACACGAGCACGTCCTAGGGAAAGGGCAGGACCCGACCTCCAAGAACGCGCTCATCTATGTCGCGGGAATGCCCGCGGGGTCAGCCGGCCCAAGCCTCCACACGCACGCGTTCGACCAGTTCTACCTGGTGCTCGAGGGTCTGCTCAACGTGCAGATCGGGCTGAGGGAATTCACCGTCGGTCCGCAGCAGCTCGTCGTTCTGCCGGCCGGCGTTCCCCACCGGCAGTGGAACGCGGGTGCGGAAACCGAGCGGCACCTCACGATCCTCACACCTCCGCCTGCGCAGACGAGTACCGAGGAAGAACCCTGGGACCGCTCCGTCGAGCTGCGGGCGGTAGCCAACACGACGCATCTCGCGCTGTAAACCGGCCGCAAGGAAGATCCCCACGCACGGAGTCACACCATGAGCACGCTTATTTCCACCTGGTCCGCGGGCGCCACCACGCTCGGCTCCTGGACCACGCTGAACACCCCGGTGGTCGCCGAGAGCCTGGCGCTGGTCGGCCACGACTACGTATGTCTCGACCAGCAGCACGGCATCGTCAACGACGACAGCCTGGTCGCGAGCCTGATCGCTGTCGCCGCGGGCGGCGCCGCACCTCTCGTCCGCGTCTCGGCGAACGAGGCCGGCCTGATCAGCAAGGCCTTGGACAGCGGCGCCGAGGGCGTCATCGTCCCGCTGGTCAACGACGGGTCCGACGCCGAGCGCGCGGTACGGTCCTGCCGGTATCCGCCGCGCGGCGACCGCAGCATCGGGCCGATCCGCACTGCCGGCAGCGGCAGGACACGGACCTTCGCCGAGGGCACCTGCATCGTCATGGCCGAGAGCGTGTCCGCCGTGGACAACATCGACGACATCTGCTCCGTACCGGGCGTCGACGCCGTGTACGTGGGCCCGGCCGATCTCGCGGCAAGCCTCGGGGTCCCGCCCGCGCTGGGCGTCGTACCCGGTGTTCACGCCGAGGCGATCGCCAAGATTCTCGACGCCTGCGCGCGCCACGACATCGTCGCCGGTATCCACTGCGGCACCACCCAGCAGGTGATCGAGTGCGCCGAGATGGGATTCCGCATGATCACCATCTCGACCGACACCCAGCTTCTCTCCACCGCGGCCGCCGGCCGATTCGGCGAAGTCCGTTCGGCCATGGCGTCGAACTCCTGAAGGGGCAGTACCGATCATGACGGAACCCTCATACGAGAAGGCGCGCTACCGGGGCTTCGGGCCGTACCCCGACGGAATGCTGCCGCTCAGCCGCGGCGAGATGGACCTGTCGGCCATCCCCCCGGATTTTCATTCACTGCTGCCGCAGGTGCCCAAAGCGGCCGAGGAGCCGTTCGTCGGTATCACCACGGACGGACATGTCGTCCCCGGTCTTTACGCTCTCCGGGACACCGGCTGGAGTCCCGAGCCCGCCGTGAAAGCCGCCTGGGCCTTCCTCGACAGCCTCGACTCCGCGCAGCGCAAGGCCGTTCGCTTCGAGGTGGACGCGACCGAGTGGCGCATGTGGATCAACGCGTTCCCCACCTGGGACCCGCACGGTCTTCGCCTGGAGGACATCGAGCCCGGGCAGCGGGACCGCGCACTGGCGATCGTCGAGGCGTGTCTCTCGGACACCGGGTTCGCCGACACCCGGACGGCGATGAAACTGAACGCCGCGCTGGGCGAGTTGATCGACCAGTACCGCGACACCCTGACCGAATACGGCTACTACTTCGCGTTGTTCGGCACTCCGTCCCCGACCGAACCCTGGGGATGGCAGCTGTGGGGGCACCACCTCGACGTGCACTGCTTCGTCCTCGGCCGTCAACTGGTGCTCACGCCGGCCTTCATGGGCGCCGAGCCCGCGGAGGCCGACCGAGGCACGTACAAGGGACTGCGGCTTTTCGACGCGCAGCGCGAGGCCGGGCTCGAACTGCGCCGCAGCCTGCGCCCCGAACAGGCGCGGTCGGCCGTCCTCCACGAGTCGATGCGCGTCGAGGACCTCCCGCCCGATCTCGCCGGCCCGGCCGACGGCAGGCACCTCGGCGGCGCCGGCCAGGACAACCGCGTCATCCCCTACGAAGGACTGGGGGCAGGAGAACTGGCCCCCCGTCAGCGGGATCTGCTGCTCCAACTTGTGGGTACGTACGCGCACCGGCTGCCGAGCGGCCCCTCCGACGCACTGATGGCCGACGTCCTGCGCCATCTGAACGACACCCACCTCGCCTGGATCGGCGGAACCGGCGACGACGACCCCTTCTACTACCGGGTCCACAGCCCCGTCCTCATGATCGAGTACGACTGCCATCAGGGGGTCTTCCTCGACAACCCGGAGCCCGAACCGTTCCACGTGCACACCATCGTGCGGACCCCCAACGGCGGTGACTACGGACGCGATCTGCTGCGCCGCCACCTCGCGCGCCACCATGCGGGGGGCGCGGAACACTGACTCCGAGGCCGGGTCCAGGCCGAGGCGTCGGAGCCGAAGGCGGCCGGCACGGCCGCGGCCGTTGATGACCAGCTGGTCGGGATGCTGGTCGAGCGGGCCCGTACCGAGGGACTGCGGCCGACCGGCGAGGGTCTGAGGCAGACCCGCGTTTTATCGTTGAAGTGCAGCTCAGGCCCAGCCCGGCGAGTTGGACTCGCCTGACTGGGCCTCAGCCGTCAGGTTGGCCGGTCCCACTCGGAAAGGGCCGCGGCAACGTCGATTTCGGGGTCGAGGCGGGCGGCCTGACGGAGCAGTTCGGCGAGGGTCGCGACGAGCACCTCGACAAGGTCGGCCGCGGGGATCGGACGACCTTCCTGGAGCCAGCCTGCCGCGGCCTCCAGGACGGAGCCGATCCAGGAGCGCAGGACCACCCGCACCGCGGGCCGGTCCGGGTCGAGGCCGAGGACCTCGCTGAGGCCCCGGACGCCCAACTGCCGTGAGGCGTTGAGGATGGCGCGGGTGTCCGGGTCCGCACCGAGGATCAGCCCGAGATAGGCGTCCGGGTCGCGCTCGATGGAGGCGAAGTGGTCCTCGGTGAGGTGCCGGATTCGGTCGGCGGTGGGGCCGGGCGGGGGAGGGCCCTGTTCGAAGCGGCGGGCGATCTCTCGCACCGCCTCCAGGAGGATGCCTCTCTTGTTGCCGAAGTGGTGGGAGACCAGCCCGTAGGCGACTCCCGCGGCGTCGGCGAGGGCGTGCACGGACACCTCGTCGTAGGGCTTGTCGAGGAACTGCTCGACCGCCGCGTCGAGCAACTTGTTCCTGGTGGAGGCGGCGCGTTCCGCTCGGCTGGTGGTCACGTTCCCCGAGTTTAGCTGATCCCTTATCATTGATCTGAAATCAACGAGGAGGCACTGTGGCAGACATCGCGATCATCGGAGGCGGCCCCGGCGGGCTGACGGCGGCCATCGCGCTGGCCCGGCGCGGGATCCGCAGCACGGTGTTCGAGCGCGACGGCCATCCCCAGGGCATGCCGCGCTTCAATCCCGACCGCTCCTACCCGATCGACCTCACCGGCCACGGGCTGAAGGCGGTACGGCACATCGACGCCGTCGCCCACTTCGACGCCCACATGACCCCGTTCCACGGCATCAGGCACCGCGGCCGGATCCTCGACCCCTGGTCGGAGCCGGGTTGGATCGGCTCGCGCGGGGACATCATGCGGACGCTCATGTCGCTCACCGAGGAGCGCCACCGCGATCTGGTCGACGTCGCCTTTCACCGCGACATTCGCGCCGACGACGTGGACGTGCACGCCGGCAAGGTGGCCGGGCAGTCCTTCGACCTCGTCATCGGCTCCGACGGCGCGGGCTCCGCGGTCCGCAAGGCGATGCAGGATCAGGTCGAGGGATTCACCGTCGAGGCCTCTGCCGTCCCCAACTACGGGCTCATCCTGGAACTCGACCGGGTCGGCGACACATTGGACAAGCACTACCTGCAAGGGCTGGCGATGAGCCCGCTCACCCTCGCCGGGGTGACCATCGACGAGTCCAGGGCGGACGGCGTCCGCTGGATCTGCGTCGTCGGCGTGAACAAGCCGCACACCTTCGCCTCGGCCGACGAGGCCACCGCCTGGCTTCGCCGGAATGTCCCACGCGCCCTGGAACTGACGAGCGAGCAGGCCGTCGCCGAGTTCTCCCGCCGCAACGCCGTCCACCTGGGCCAGCGGCTGACCTGCTCGCAGCTGTACGGCGGCCGGGCGGTGCTGCTCGGCGACGCCGCAGCGGCTTTCCCCCCGATCGGCCAGGGCGGCAACGCGGCCCTGGAATCGGCGATGGTGTTCGACCAGGCGCTGGCCTCCGGACCGCTGGCGACCACGGGCGCCCGCTTCGAGGCGGCCTGGAAGCCCGAGGCGGACGCGCTGACCTGGATCAGCAGCCAAGTGCGCTACCAGAGCCCGTTGATGATGGCCCGTGTGACCATTTCCCGGATCCTCGGGGTCAACCCCATGAACGATGCCAAGAGTTCCGTCCGCTCCTACTCCGAGGTGCGGCGCTCAGCCCGCCGCCTCGGACCGCTGTGGGCCCAAACGCCCGGAACGGACTGAGGCCATGAATCATCAGGTCGGCAATCGACTGCAACGGGTGGAAGCGTTGGCCGTGGCGCCCGACATGCGGGGCCGGGTGACCCTGGTCACCGGCGCAAGCGACGGTGTCGGCCGGTCGGTCGCCGTCCAGCTCGCCGCGACCGGGGCGGTCACCCTCATCGCCGCCCGCAACCGGGCCAAGGGCGAACGGGTCCGGGACGAGATCGTGCGGACCACGGGCAACAAGGAGGTCCACGTCGTGGACCTGGACCTCGCCGACCTCGCCTCGGTGCGCCAGGCAGCGGCCACCGTGCTGGAACGCTGGGACCGGCTCGACCTCCTGCTCTGCGTCGCCGGCTACGCGGGGCGCGGCACTCGGACCGAGACGGCCGACGGCTTCGAGACGACGTTCGGCGTCAACCACCTCGGGCATGCGCTGCTGGCGCGGCTGCTCACCGACCGGCTGCGGGACGGCGCCCCGAGCCGCATCGTCCTGGTCACCTCCGAAGCGCACCGCCGCGCCAAGGGCGGCCTCGACTTCGATGACCTGATGATGGCTCAGGGAAAGTTCCATCCCCTCCTCGCCTACAACCGGTCGAAGCTGGCAAACGTTCTCTACGCCCGCGAACTGGCCCGCCGGCTCGCGGGATCGGGGGTGGACGTCAGCGCCGCGCATCCCGGGGGCGTCGACACACCGATGATGCAGTCGATGTTCGACCGCCCGGTGCTGCGCCATCTCTATCCGCTGTTCCGCCAGGGGCTGATCTCTCCGGACGAGGCCGCCACCGGGCTGCTGCGCGTGGCGCTGGACTCCACACTCACCGGCAGGACAGGCCTGTACTACGAAAGGGGGCAACTCGCCGAGCCGGGTGCGGTGGCCCTGGACAACGACGCCGCGCGGCGGCTGTGGTCCGTCACCGAGGAGCTGATCGGCCTCGACACCGCTGATCGGTGACCCTTCCTCCCCCACACGGTTTGGCCGGTTGCCTTTCGGCGGCGACCCAGGCTGCGAGGACGGCTTGGGCTTCTTCGGGTGTCGCCCGGTCGGGGCATGAGGGCCGGTGATCGGTATCCCTTTTGGGGACGGAGTCCGGGTCCTTCGACCGCGTCCAGGACCGGGTGCGGCGTCGGCGCACACCCTCCGCGAGCAGGACGCGGCGGACCTGCGAGCGCCCCACCTCGGTCCCTGCGGCGGCCAGGGAATGCAGTGTGCACTCCGGTGACCCCGCTTCGTCGAAGGCCCGCAGCTCCCCGACGGGCTCCCGCCTCAGCCGCCCCGGCGGCACGGTGGCCGGCGTGCCCCCTGCGAGCATGTGGCCGAGCACGCTTGCGGCGGGTCAGGAAGGCGTCGGCGAAGTCGTTCGCCTGGCGCTTCGACGGCCGACGCGGCTTTCGCCGGCTCAGCCTGGGGTCCTGAGCGCCGCCGGTCTGAGCCGTACATCACCAAGGCTCCAGGTCCGGGCGCCACAGGTACCGGATGTGTGCCTTGGCATACCGGGCAGGCAGCTTGCTGAACCGATCCGTCAGGCATACAGGACAGGCGGCCTGGTGAACCGATCGGTCACGGTGCTTTCGGCGCCGGTGATCGCCACGGCCAGGAGGACATGGCCGCGTCCGCGTACCGCTCTGCCCGTGGCAGCGGTGGGCAGGACGACGGTGTCGGGCGTGAGGAGTGCGGGGGCGGGGAGTGCGGGGGCGGAGAGTGCGGGGGCGGGGAGCCGCATGGTCACCCCGGCCGGGACCTCGTGGCCTGGGGCCGCCGCGGTCAGTGCGCCGGCCAGCCGTTACGCGGCACGGTGGGGGCGGCGGGAGGTGAGCGGGAGCGCTCTGCCGACCAGTTCCACGCGGTGGCCGAACCGTGGCCCCACGGCCAGCGGGTAGTACGGTTGTGTTTTTCCCGAGCACGGTCTACGTTGATGGTACAGAACAGTTCTGTACTAAATGGAGGACCTGATGCTCGACGTCACGGACGAGCCGTCGACCCGCCGCTCCCGCGTTTCCCGGGCCCGGGAGATGGAGCTGCCCAACGCGGCGCCGGATGTGCTGGGCGAGGTCAGCTACGAGGAACTGTCGATGGACCTGATCGCAGCCCAGGGGCGGTGCAGCAAGGCCACGCTCGACAAGCTGTGGCCGACCAAGCCACAACTTGTCGGTGCAGCGCTCCACGCCACGCGCCCGATGAGGCCGGAGGAGGTCGACACGGGCACGCTGCACGGCGATCTGTTGACCATGGTCGGGCTGCTGGTGGCCGGTGGGGAGACGATGACGGCGCCGGCTGCCGCAGTGGGGCACGGCGTGCTCACGGACGAGGAACTCGCCCGAGCGGTACGGACATCGGTGGTGGAGCCCTGGTTCGCTGATCCGATCGGGTCCGTCGAGCGGGCGGTCGAGCGGCGCGAGCCGGCCACCCGGCCGCCGGGCGCGCACTTCCTGCCCGAAGTGCTGCTCAGCCTGGCACTCACCCGTCCGCTGTTCGGGCGCGGCCCCGCCGACACCGACCACCTCACCAGATGCGTCGACCAACTGCTGCTGCCCCTGCTCGAGCCCACGGCGCTGCAGCCCTGATCACGCCTTCCCTGCCTTCCCCCTGCTGTCCCGATCCGTCCTCCCTGCCCCCTCCCCCGGCTTCGCCATGGCCTCGTGCCCGGCCGCCGCCGGCAGCCCTCTCTGGAGATCCACCATGTCCGTCCGTTCCGCCGACACAAAAGGTGTCGGCACGGCAGCCCCTCCGTCCGACCGAGCCCGCCACCGGTGGTGGATCCTCGCAGTCGTCTGCATCGCCCAGTTGATGGTGGTGCTCGACGCATCGATCGTGAACATCGCCCTGCCGTCGGCCCAGCAGGACCTGGGCTTCAGCAACGGCAACCGGCAGTGGGTCATCACCGCCTACGCGCTGGCCTTCGGCAGCCTGCTGCTGCTCGGCGGCCGTATCGCGGACCTGTTCGGCCGCAAGATCACCTTCCTGGTGGGCCTGGTCGGCTTCGCGGGCGCCTCCGCGCTGGGCGGCGCGGCCGACAGCTTCGGCATGCTGGTCGGCGCCCGCGCCGGCCAGGGGCTGTTCGGTGCGCTCCTGGCACCGGCCGCACTGTCGCTGCTGACCACCACGTTCACCGACGCCAAGGAACGCTCGAAGGCGTTCAGCGTCTACGGCGGCATCGCGGGCGCCGGTGCGGCCATCGGCCTGCTCCTGGGCGGCGTCCTCACCGAGTACCTCGACTGGCGCTGGACGCTGTACGTCAACCTGGGCTTCGCCCTCGTCGCCTTCGTCGGCGGGGTCCTGCTGCTGACCCGTACCGCCCGCGACAGGACCGCCACTCTGGACGTGCCCGGCACGATCCTCGTGTCGTCCGGCCTTTTCTGCGTGGTCTACGGATTCTCCAACGCCGAGACACACGGCTGGAGTTCGCCGGCCACCTGGGGTCTGCTGCTGGCCGGCACCGTCCTGCTGGCGGCGTTCGCGGGGTGGCAGACCAGGGCCGCCAACCCCCTGCTGCCGCTGCGGGTCCTGCTGGACCGCAACCGCGGCGCCTCCTTCATCGCCGTTCTGATCTGCGGCGCGGGCATGTTCGGCGTCTTCCTCTTCCTGACCTACTACATGCAGGAGAGCCTGGGTTACAGCCCGGTCAAGACCGGTCTTGCCTTCATGCCGATGGTCGTCGGACTCATGGTCACCACCCCGCTCGCCACCAACGTCCTCATCCCGCGCTTCGGCCCCAAGCCGGTCGTGCCGGTGGGCATGGGCGTGTCCGCCGTCGGCCTGGCGTGGCTCACCACCCTGGACCTGAACAGCGGTTACACCGCGAACGTGATGCCGCCGCTGATCGTGGTCGGACTCGGGATCGGGCTGGTGATGGCTCCGGCGATGAGCGTGGCCACCTCCGGGGTGGCGACCGAGGACGCCGGTGTCGCCTCCGCGGCCGTCAACACCATGCAGCAGGTGGGCGGTTCCATCAGTACGGCGCTGCTCACCACGCTGTCGGCCACCGCAGCCACCGACTACCTCACGGGCCGAAACCCCAAGGACCCGGCGGTTCTCGCCGAGGCCGCCCTGCACAGCTACGCCGCCGCCTACTGGTGGGCCGCCGGCTTCTTCGCCGCGGGCATGGTCGTCTGCGGGCTCCTCTACCGCCGTGGCGTGCCTCAGCCGGACGCCGACGCCGCACCGGTCGTCCACATGTGACACCGCCGCCCGCACCGGACGCACCGAACCTGACAGACCGAAAGGTCCCCCCCAATGCCCGAGAAAACAGATTGGTCCGCGCCGCCCGCCGGCATGCCGCACGGGACAGCGCAGTCCGCCCGCCGTCCGCGGGGCACAGGGCGCATTCGCCGCCGGTACCGCGTGCTCATCGGGGTCGTCGCAGCCCTCCCCTTGGCGGCCCTCGGTACCGACTACGGCGTACGCGTCTACTCGGAAGCGCAGACCGCGCACGCCTTCCAGAAGGCCACCGGGACCGCGACAGCACCGGAGGTGCACATCCGGGGATTCCCGTTCCTGACCCAGGCGGCCCGGGGAACCCTGGACCAGGTGGACGTCTCTGCCGAACAGATACCGGCCGGGACGGACAGCCCGGTCCCGATCTCCCGGCTGGACGCCCATATGACCCACCTCAAGCGGAGCTCGGACGCGGACAGCGCCCAGGCGGGCTCCGCCGAAGCCACCGCGTTCGTCTCGTACGAGGACCTGTCCACAACCCTGGGCCTGGACGTCAGGGCCGGGTCGGCGCCGGGGCGGATCACCGCCTCACTGAGCGTGCCGATAGCCGGGAACATCGCGGTGAACGCCCAGGTGACCAAGGACGGGCCCACCACCATCGCCTTCAAGGTGCTGGGCATCTCCTCGGACCAACTGCCGCAGTCCGTCCTGGACTCGGTCAGCAGGACCTTCGAGCAGAAGATCCCGCTGCAGAACCTCCCGCACGGGATGACCCTGCGGTCGATCTCCACCGGTTCCTCCGGTATCGGCGTCACGCTCTCGGGCCACGACGTCACCTTCAAGACGTCCGAGAAATCCGGGACTTCCGGGACTGCCACGGATTCCGGGACCTCCACGAATTCCGGTGCTTCCGGCACATCGGCCGCATAGCCGATCTCCGACCACGTTCGAAGGGAGAACCATGCCCAAATCACAGCCGGTCAGGCCCCCGTCGCATTCACCGACGCAGCGGCACCTGACCCCTCTCGGGAGAGCACAGCGCACCGACGAGCAGCGCGAGCTGCTGACCGACGTCCTGGGTGAGGACGCGCCCAACCTCTTCAGCACCTTGGTGCGCCATCCGGCGCTCTACCGGAAATGGCTGCCGTTCTGTCTGCATCTGCTGACGGAGTCCGCGTTCCCGGCCCGGGAGCGGGAGTTGGTGATCATCAGGACCGCGTCGCTCTGCGGCTGCGCGTACGAACTGCACCACCACGTCGGGCTCGGCTCCGAGGTCGGGCTGACCGACCGCGAACTCGCCGCGCTGAACGGCGAAGGATCAACAGCCTGGTCGACGCGTGAGCGGCTGCTGGTGGCCGCGGTCGACCAACTGCACGCCGGCCACACGATCGGCGACGTCACCTGGCGTGCGCTGAGCGCGCTGCTGACCACCGAACAGCTCATCGAACTGCCCGTGCTGGTGGGCCACTACGTCCTGCTCGCCGGAACGCTCAACTCCCTCGGCGTACCGCTCGACAGCCCGCGGACAGCGCCGAACGGCGTCCAGTACCCGGACGCCGTCAAGTAACCGATCCATCCCAAGGAGGCACCGTCATGCGCATCGGAGTCATCGCCAACCGGCTGGTCCTTGTCGACAGGCATTCGGCCGTCGACGTCGAACGGGCCAGTAAGGGCCGCTTCCCGGCCGATCCCGCACAGCTCTTCGACCACTGGCAGCCGCTGGTCGAGTGGGCCGCCACCGCCGAACCCGACGGGGAGCGGCTGCCGTTGGACGGCCTACAGAACCCGGTCCCGGCACCGCGCCAGGTCTTCGGCATCGGCGCCAACTACCTCGACCATGTCCAGGAGGCCGCCGCCGCCCGCGGCCACACCGGGGACGTCAAGGCGCTGCTGCCCAAGGACCCGATGATCTTCACCAAGTTCCGGACCAGCCTGTCCGGTCCCCAGGACCCGATCCCGGTGCCCAGCGGGAACGTCGACTGGGAGGTCGAACTCGTCGTCGTGATCGGCCGGTACGGCGAGCGTGTCGCGGAGAAGGACGCCTGGGATCACGTCGCCGCCCTCACCGTCGGGCAGGACATCTCCGAACGCGTCATCCAACTGGCCGGCCCAGCACCGCAGTTGTCGATGGGCAAGTCCTTCCCCGGCTTCGCGCCACTGGGTCCGGTCCTGGTCACGCCCGACGAGTTCGAGGACCCGGACGACCTGGAGCTGGGCTGCGCGCTGAACGACCGGATCGTGCAGAAGGCCCGCACCTCCGAAATGATCTTCTCGGTGGCCGAGTTGATCGCGTACATCTCCTCCATCGTCCCCCTGCTGCCCGGCGACCTGATCTTCACCGGTACGGGCGCGGGCGTCGGTCTCTTCCGTACCCCGCCGGTCTTCCTCAAGCCGGGCGACAAGCTCGTCAGCTGGGTCAAGGGCATCGGCGAACTCCACAACCCCGTGACGGCGGCCTCCGGATACCCCGCCGCCGACGACAACAACGACAGCCGGACAGGAGCCCAGTCATGACCACCATCCCGGAGCGGAGCCCGCAGCAGTACGACGTCGGCGGCCTGATGCTGCCGCGTCCGTTCAAGATCCGCCGCCTCGGCCACCTCGGGCTGAACATGGAGCGGCTGGACGAGGCGATCACCTTCTACTGCGACGCGCTCGGATTCCGCGTCACCGACCAGCTCGACGTGCTGAGCCAGGTGCCCGAAGAGGCGCGCCCGTTCGTGAAGGACATCCTGACCGACCCGCGGCTGACCTTCACCACCCACAACAGCGACCACCACGCACTGGTGCTCGCGCACAAGACCTTCGGAACCCTGTGGGGCAATGACCGCAAGGTCAAGGACATCACCTTCAGCCAGCTCACCTTCCAGGTCGGCAGCCTGCAAGAGGTCGTGGAGGCCGAGGCGTACCTCAAGGAGCGGGGCGTCGAGATCGGCCACTACGGCCGCGACATGCCCGGCAGCAACTGGGAGATCTACGCCTACGACCCCGACGACAACATGATCGAGCTGTACTACGGCATCGAACAGATCGGCTGGCAGCGCAAGTCGAAGCCGTACGGCATGCACTACCGCGGGCTCATGGACGTGATGCCGTCGCTGCCGCAGATGTCGGAGGCCGCCG
The DNA here is from genome assembly GCF_044744645.1 of Streptomyces sp. NPDC087263. NCBI lineage: Bacteria > Bacillati > Actinomycetota > Actinomycetes > Kitasatosporales > Streptomycetaceae > Streptomyces > Streptomyces sp. NPDC087263. The sequence continues at coordinate 191,254 of NZ_JBIUYT010000009.1, read as the reverse complement.
AGGTCCGCGAGGCGCTGGCCAAGGGCATCGACATCGACTCCGGCCACCACCCGTCCGAGGAGCACCTGGACGAGACGTACGTCGTCGGCGGCGTGCTGCTCCCGCGGCCCTTCAAGGTGACCGGGGTCGGCCCGGTCTCGCTGTTCACCGAGCGCATGGACGAGATGATCGCGTTCTACACGGGCATGCTCGGCTTCGAGGTGGTCGAAGAGGTAGAGCTGCACGGCCGGCGGATCGTGTACTTCCGCACCGGCACCGAGCACCACACCTTCGCCCTCGCCGACAAGGCGCTGCGCGGCATCCTCGGCCTGAGCGAGCACACCTCGTGCCTGAGCATCGGCCTCCAGGTCGGCAGCTACACCCAACTGCGGGACACGGCCAAGTACTTGATGGACCGCGGCTACACCCTCGTACACGGACTCCCGCAGGAGATCTACGTCGGCATCGACTACGCCGTCCACCTGAAGGACCCCGACGGCCACCTGGTCTGTCTCTACTACTACATGGAGCAGATCGGCTGGGACGGCAAGCCCCGGCCGCGGAGCGAGCGCCGCGACATGGTCCTCCCGTGGCCGGAGACGCTCGAGCCCGTCTCCGACACCTACGGGGGCACGGCCTACCTGGGACCCCTGGGCTGAACCATGACCGACAACGAGAACATACGAGCCACGACCGAACGGCACGACTGCGATGTCCTCATCGTGGGCGCAGGACCGATCGGCCAGGTACTGGCGCTGCTGCTCGCCCAGCAGGGAGTGCGTGTCATCGTGGTGGAGCGCTGGGAGCAGCCGTATCCGCTGCCCCGCGCCGTCGCTCTCAGCCACGACACCCTGCGGATCCTCTACCAGCTCGGTCTGCGCGAGGAGTTGGCCCCGCTGCTGGAGCCCTGGGGGCAGGACGGGCACACGTTCAAGCTCACGGACGCCTCGGGGGAGACCCTGGCCGAATCGCGGTTCGGCCTGGACTCCGATTCCGGCTTCGCCCACATGACGGGTTTCTCGCAGCCGGACCTGGAGGGTCTGCTCGAACAGCGGGTGCGAGAACACCCGTTGATCGACCAGCGCCGGGGCTTCTCACTGGAGGCGCTGTCCGACGACGGGCCGTCCGGGTCCGGGGTCACCGCCATCGTCCGCCCCCACAACGGCCTCGAAACGACCCCCGGTGGCGAACCGGAGACCGTACGGGCGGGTTACGTCGTCGGCTGCGACGGGGCCAACAGCACCGTCCGCACCCTGCTCGGGACGGAGATGACCGACCTCGACTTCAGCCATGACTGGCTCGTGGTCGACGTCCTCCCGCACACGCCGCCGGCCTGGCTGCCGTACGCGTGCCAGCACCTGGATCCTGCCCGGTCGACGACCCTGGTGCCGTCCGGGCCCGGCCGGCGGCGCTGGGAGTTCATGATCATGCCGGACGACGACCAGGACAACGTCGACACCGACGAGAACGCCTGGCGGCTGCTGAAGGCCTGGGACATCCACCCCGGCAACGCCGACCTGGTCCGGCACGCCCGGTACACCTTCCGGGGCCGCTGGGCCAACGAGTGGCGCACGGGCCGCGTGCTGCTGGCCGGTGACGCGGCCCATCTGATGCCGCCGTTCACGGGGCAGGGCATCAACTCCGGCCTCCGCGACGCGGCCAATCTCGCCTGGCGCCTGGCCCTGCTGGTCGGGGGCGGAGGCAAGGACTCGCTGCTGGACGACTACAGCACCGAACGCTCCGGGCAGGTCGCGCAGATCATCGAGCAAACCGTCTTCATCGGCCGGATGTTCTGCGCGACCGACCCGAAGGAGTGCGCCGAGCGGGACGCCATGATCAGGTCCATGGGCACCCTGGACATCCAGGAGGCGTCCAAGAACTGGAACTTGCAGGGCGGGACGCTGCAGGACGACGGGATCGGCGGCACGCTGGGCGTCCAGGCCCAGGTGGGCACCGGGACCCGTACGGCTCTCCTGGACGAAATGGTCGCGCCCGGCTTCCTCATGCTGGGCCGCGATCGTGACCCGGCCGGACTGCTCTCCCCGGTCCAGCGCACCGCCTGGCAGCAACTCGGCGGCCGCAGCGCCCACTTCGGACCCGGCGGCCTCACCGACCCCGAGGGCAAGTACGCGGCGTGGTTCGAGCGGCTCAACGCCTCGGTCGTCCTCGTCCGGCCGGACTTCCAGCTGTTCGGCGGCGTACGCACCCCGCACGCCGCGGACGCACTGGTCCACCACCTGATCCAGCGCGTGAAGGCCTGACCGAAGTGTGGCCCCCACTCCACGAACTCCGTCCGCACCGTGGGCGACATGTCAAAACACGGCCCGCAGGGCCCATCAGAAGAGGAGCAGTCATGCCCCAGGTTTCCGTCAGCACATCCGTGGCCGCCCCCGCCGACAAGGTGTGGGCGATCATCACCGACTTCGACCGCTTCGGTGAGTGGAACACCATCCACACCGAGTTCCCCGACGGCGGCCCGGCCGCACTCGCCGTGGGCGCCGAGTACCGCGAGAAGATGACCCTGATCGGCATGCCCGCCGAGGTGGCCTGGACCGTCACCGAGGTCGAGGCCGGACGGGCCTACCGACTGCAGGGCAAGGGACCGATGGGGGTCTCGGTGGGCCAGTACTACGTGCTCGCCGACGAGGGTGAGGGCACCCTGGTCACGGTGGAGAACGAGTTCAAGGGCGCGGCCGTGAACATGATGGCGGCCCGGGTGAAGGAGGCCACCACCATCGCGCTCACCGAGTCGCTGGGCAAGCTCGCCGCCCTGGTCGGATAGGGCCGGATCCGGGTGTGGTCCTTGCGGGCGCCCGTCGCCTCCAAGGACCACACCGTCGGCGTAGTCCTCCCGAGCCACCTACAATTCTGGTACGAAACTGTTCTGTATCAAATGGAGTGCTGATGTCACGCGCCAACGGCGATGAGGCGATCCGTCGCCCTCGGATGACCCCCGACCGGGAGGCCGAGTTGCTGGTCGCGACCATCGACGTGCTGCGCGAGGTCAGCTATGAAGAGTTGTCGATGGACATGGTCGCGGCCCGGGCACACTGCAGTAAGGCCACGCTCTACCGGCTGTGGCCGGGGAAGCCGCAGATCGTGGCGGCTGCGCTGTACGCCACGCGGCCGATGAAGCCGGAGGAGATCGACACCGGTACGCTCCGCGGCGATCTGCTGGCCATGGCACAGGTGTTGGGTCCCCACGGGGAGAAGGACGTACCGCTGTTCGCCGCGCTCGGACACGCTGTACTGACCGACGAGACTCTCGCCGACGCGATGCGTAAAACCCTGGTGCAGCCTTGGTTCGCGGATCTCATTGAGGTTGTCGACCGAGCGGTTGAGCGTGGCGAGCTGTCCCACCGACCGTCCGCCACGGACTTCCTGCCACAGATCCTGCTCAGCGTGATGGTCACCCGTCCGATGCTCGAAGGCATGCCCGCCGACACCGACTACCTGACCAGATGTGTCGACCAGTCGCTGCTGCCCGCGCTGCTCCACAGCTGATCGAGCGGCCTACCTCTCGGCGGGGCGACGGGGGCGACGGGGGCGAAAACCCATCCCCGTCGCCCTACCGCAGCTCCTCCGGGCACGGTGTCCCCCGTGGGAGTTGGTACGGCGCCGCCAGACGGTAGGTCCCCGGTTTCGGGGCCAGGAGTTCCGTCCACTTGTCGCCGGTTGCGTTCTCCGTGGCCGGGGTGAGGCAGCCGTTGAGGTTGTCGTAGGTCTTCGGGGTGTCGTCGTTCTCGCGGTTCTTGGATGCCTCGGTCTCCTGCGGAGCCTTGAGGCTCTTGCCGTCGGCGTCGACGATGCTCAGCCACGGGGAGTACGGGATGCGGATGAGGACGCGGCCCGCCTTCTTCACCTCCAGGATCATCTCCCCCTGTTCGGCGCGGTCGACGACGGCGTTGGGCTCGGCGAGCGGCGTGGGGTCGGTGACGGTGAAGAGCTGCCAGTTGGCGTCGCCCCAGACCTGCTTGAGGTACGGCATCCCGCGCTGGACGAGCTCGCGTTCACGCTCAGCGCCGTCGCCGTCCAGCTCCCCCTTCGGCAGCACCACGTAGTGGACGGCCCAGCGCTGCAACCACTCGTGGTAGTTCGCGGAGTTGAGGGTGTCGTCGTAGAAGAGCGGGTTGCGCTCCATGTCGGCCTGGCGGCTCCAGCCGCGGGCGAGGTTGACGTACGGGGCGAGGGCGGAGGCCTCTCGGTGGGAGCGGGAGGGGACGACCTCCACCCGGCCCTTGTCGGCGCCGACGACCTGGAGCTCGTTGACCAGCGGGGCGAGCTCGCGTGCCCAGGACGCCTCCGGTGTCGTATGCACGACGTCGTCGACCGACTTGAAGCCGATCCACCCGGTGAAACCGACGAAGGCGAGGACGATGGCGTACCACTTGCGCGAGCGCGGCATCGTGAACGGCAGGGCCGCCAGCAGCACGACGCCCGCGAACAGCATCGACAGGCGGGTGATGTTGGAGCCGATCTGGGAGCTGATCAGCCAGACGAGGAGTACGGAGAGGCCGTACACCGCCGCCGTGATCCGTACCGTCTTCCACTCCTCGGGGACGAGGAAATAGACGACCACGGCGGACAGGAACGGCAGTGTCGCCGAGCCGAAGGCCATCGGCTGGGTGCCGGAGAAGGGGAACAGCCAGGCCGAGAGGGCCACCACGACGGTCGGCGCGATACCGAGTGCGTACGCGCCCGGGCGGCGTTTCTGGAGGAACAGTGCCACCGCGACCAGGCCGACGAACAGGCCGGCCACCGGCGACGAGGCGGTGGCCAGCGCGGCGAGTGGCGCCGCGCTCAGCGCCTTCGCCCAGCGTTTGTAGCGCCAGCGGTACGGCCAGCAGAAGACGACGGCGACCGCGGCGAGCCCGAACAGCATGCCCAGGCCGTACGTCACCCGGCCCGAGGCGGCGTTGCAGAGCAGCGCGAACACGCCCGCGAGGGCCGGCCACAGCGGCTGCCGTACCGCCCGGCTGCGGATCAGGATCAGCGTCAGCAGGCTCGCCGAGAGCGTCCCCGCGATCATCATCGTCGTACGGACGCCGAGCACCGACATCAGATACGGCGACACCACGCTGTACGACACCGGGTGCATCCCGCCGTACCAGGCGAGGTTGTACGCCGAGTCCGGATGCTGCCCCACGAACTCCGCCCAGGCGTCCTGCGCCGCCAGGTCACCGCCACTGTTCGCGAACGTGAAGAACCAGACGACGTGGAGGACGCCGGCGACGACGGTGGCGACGATGATGGGGTGGCGGAGGAGACGGGTCAGCAGGGGTACTCGGGACGCAGACGGCTCGTCGTGGGCAGGGGGCTCGCCGTCCTGCGGACGGGGCTCAGTGTCCTGCGGACGAGGCTCGGTGTCCTGCGGGCGGCGTTCGCCGTTCTGCGGACGGGATACGCCGTTCTGGGGGCGGAACTCGTCGTCGTGCGGACGGGATTCGCCGTTTCGCGGATCGGCGGTCAGCGGTATTCGCGGGCCTGATCCTGGGCTGCCCGGATCGGCGTCATCGGCGTGTGTCGGCTCCGCTGTCGCCACTGCAAGGCACTCCCGTGTCCCGTTTTCCGTTCTCGGCCGGGACCCGCGGCCCGCGACCAGGCCGCTTAGCGACGCTAGCACGCACCTCGCCGGTGAGCGCCCCGGGCGGGGCGTCATCGGCGAGGTGCGGGGCGTTCGGAGGGCGTTCACGGGGTGTTCGCCACGCCCTCCGGCGTACGCCGGTTCAGCTTGGCGCGCATCGGCTCTGCGCAGGTCAGCTGAACCGGGTGGGCTCTGCGCAGGTCAGCCGACGCGGGTCAGCTTGGCGCCGAAGCCCGGTTCCGCGAGGTCCGACTGGAGCGCGACGGGAATCGTCACGGCGTGGTCGGAACCGTCGCCGACCGTCAGCTCACCGACGACCGTGCCCGCCTTGCCGGAGTGCGGAACCGTATCGCCACCGGCGGTGCCGAGCGCGAGCTTCGTCTTCAGACCGGGCCAGCCGACCGCCGTCATGTCCTTGGTGGCGACCACGGGGGTCTGGCCGCCGAGCTGGTCGTCCACGTAGCCGACGACGTCGCCCTTCTTCACCACCGTCGCCGACGTCAGGCTCTGCTGGACCGCGTCGATCAGCTTCTGGCTGTTGGTGAGGGCCAGCTGGAGGCTGTCCCAGACCTTGCCCGTGCCCGCGTTCTGGCCGAGGACCGCGCCGTAGACCGTCTGCGTCTTGCCGTTCACGGTCTTGGTCGCGGCCCACACCAGGTTGCCGCCCGCCGGCGTCGAGGAACCCGTCTTGAGACCGGTCACGCCAACCTGCTTCACCAGCAGGTCGTTGTTGTTGTAGATGGTGCCGTCGAGCCCGGGGATCTTCGCGCTGGCCATCCCGACGATGCCGGCGAACACCGGGTTCTGCATGACCTCCTTGGCCAGCTTGAGCTGGTCGGTGGCGGTACTCACCGTCGTCTTCTCCAGACCGCTCGGGTCCGTGTACGTCGAGTTCGTCATGCCGAGCTTCTTGGCGGCGTCGTTCATCTTGCCGACGAAGGTCTTGCTGTCCGAGTCCCAACGGGCCAGCAGCCGCGCCGCGTTGTTCCCCGAGGGGATCATCAGCATCTGGAGCATCTGCCGCTCCGTGAACTGCTGCCCCTTCGTCATGGCCGCCGTCGACTCGTCCTCGTTCTTCGACTCGTCCTCGGCCTGCTGGTCGACGGTGATCTTCTCGCCGCCCTCGTTCCCCTTCAGCGGGTGGTCCTGAAGGATCACGTACGCCGTCATGATCTTCGCCACGCTCGCGATGGGCGCGGACGTCTGCTTGCCGTCGGTACCGAGGCTGCCGACACCCTCGACCTCGATCGCCGACTGGCCCTGCCCCGGCCAGGGCAGGTCGAGGGTGCCGCCCTCGAACGTGTAGGTCGCGTCGGCGGTGAGCGCGAGGCCCGCCGCCGGAAGCGGTCGCACAGCCTGTACGACTGCAAAGATCACCGCGAGCAGGACGACCAGCGGGGTCCAGATCTTGACCCGCCGCACGATCGTCCGCACCGGGGTCTGCGGGGGCGGTGGCGTGTTCGTCAGCTCGGCCAGCAGGTCCAGCGGCGGCTTGGGCGGCAGGGGCTGCTGGGTGGTCCGATCGGGGCCTAGCGGAGGACGCTCGGGGACGACCCGAGGACGCTCGGGGCCGACCTGAGGGAGGGCGGCAGTGCCACCGGGAGCACCCGGAGCGACCGGAGCACCCGGGGCCCCTGGAACGGCCTTCGGCCTCACCGGGGCGGCTTCGTCGAGGGGCTTGAGGGCGACGAACTTGCTCGTGCGTTCGGCGGGGGCCTCGGGCCTGGGCTTGTCGGCGGGCTGGGGCCTGTCGGTGGGCTCGGGCTTGGCCTTCTCCGTGGGCGGCTTGGCGTCGCCCAGCTTGAGCATGGTGGTGGGCTGGTCCACGGCCGGGCGGCGAGGAGCCTTGAAGACGGCGGTGGGCTGGTCCACCCGGGGCTCATCGGAGGGGGCCTTCGGGGAGCCGTTCGGGCTGGGTACCGCGTCGTCGTCCGGGGCTGCGTCGGAGGCGTGCTCGGCGTCGGCCTCGGAGGCGGAGGCGGAGGCGGACTCCGCGCTCGCGTCACGCCCTGAGGCGCTCTCCGTCCCGGGAGCCGCAGCGGGCGGCGAGGCGTCCGCTGCGGGCTTGGCGTCAGCAGGCTCGGCGTCAGCAGCACCGGCACCTGGCTCTGCGTCGGCGCCAGGCTCTGCGTCGGCGACCGTCCCGCGCGCGGACGCGCTCCCGGCAGCGGAAGCCACAGCCGCAGCCCCAGCGGGCCGCTCAGCGGCCTCCTCAGGCCCGTCACCGGCGCTGTCGCCGGCGTTGGCGTTGGCGTTGGCGTTGGCGTTGGCGGCGGGCGCCACGTCGGCAGCCTTGTCGCCCGCAGACGCGCCGGAGGGCGGTCTACCGGCGCCGTCGGCAGCCTGCGGGCCATCGGCAGACCCGGAAGCGGGAGCGCCCTCCGTCACGACGCCGGCCGCACTCGCGGAACCGGAACCGGAACCCGAACCGGACTCCGGCTCGGTAGCACCGTCCGTCGCCATACCCGCCGCACTCGCCACACCCGCCGCACCAGCGGCCCCGTCGGCGCCTTCCGCCTGGGCCCCCGCCGCGGGCAGGGCTCCGCCCTCCCGCTCCCCGTCATCGCCCGTCGTACCGCCAGGCACGGAGGGGTCACTCGCAGAGGCGTCGTCACTCGCGGAGGTGGCACTCGCGGAGGAGCCACCACCGGCCGGGGCGCCATCGCCCCCGCCCTCCGGCTCCGCGTCGGCGGTGTCCGCACCCTGCATGGACACCTCGCCGGCCACGGCGCTCACCGCATCCGTATCCGCACCGGCACCCGCACCCGCACCCTCCGAAGACGGCTCAGACGGCTCAGACGCCTCAGACTGCTCCGACGGCTCCGCACCCTCATCGGCGGTTGCCACCCAGGCGGCAACGGCCGCCCGAAGACGCCCGTCCCCGGGGACACCGCCCTCGGCCCCCTCCGGCCCGGGCCCGACCTCACCGGCCCGGCCCGAACCCGACGAACCGTCGGAGCCCGCACCGGCCGACCCGGCTGACCCGGCCGACCCGCCGCCGGCGAGGGCCACCCCATCCGCCCCGTCCGTCAGCGCCCGCGTCGAGAACACCGCCGTGGCCTGATCGACCCGCACCGTGGCCGCCCTCTCGCGGGCCATCGCCATGCGCGGGTCGGCCGGGGCCGAAGCCGAGACCGGCCCCGCCCCCCGCGTCGGCCCCGGAACCACGGCTGCCGTCCCCGACGTCGGTTCTCCCGACGACGCCGTCGCCGACGACTCGTGCTGCTTCGACCTGTCGGGGGACTCGCCCGCCACCGATGCCTCCTCCTGCGGCGCACACCCGCAGTGCGCCCATCCGAACCGTGAAAACCCGCGAAAACCCGTGAAAACCCTTGACCCGCCGCCCGGACACCGCTGTCCGAACCATGTACCAGTGTCCTGTGTGGGGGGATGTCCCCCGCGGTAGACGAGAACGACATACCTACCGGTTCCACTACGAACCGGTCACGCCCTCTCGACAGATGAATGTGAGAGGGGTCACCCTGTCATTCATCCACGCGGGGAGGCATGGATGGGCAGGAGCCGCAGATCAATTCCGGAAGAGCTTCTTCTGCTGGCGCTGGACCCGACCACGGGTACCACCGCACAGCCGCAGTCGCTCGACCTCGGTCTGGCCGGAGCACAGCTAGTGGAGCTGGCGCTGGCCGGACGGATAGCCCCGGACGGGGATCGTATCGCCGTGGTCGTACCACGGCCGACTGGAGATCCAACACTGGACTGTGCGTTGGAACTGCTTCGCCGACGCGGAGCACCCGTACGCGCAGTGAACTGGATTGGCGGACCCCGCCTGGGGCTGCGCCAGACCTATCTCTCGCATCTGGAGAGGTGCGGCATGGTTCATGCCGTGGCTGGCCAGATGTGCGGGGTGCTGCCGACGACTCGCTACCAAGCGACGGACACGGCGATCAGCCGGGAGATCAAGGCCCGGCTGGACAGCGCGATCCGTACCGGCGTTCCGCCGGACCCACGGACCGCGGCGCTCGCCGCACTGGCCCACGCGGTCGGACTCGGCAAGCACCTGTATCCGGGTAATGAGGGACGCTCGTCCCGCTCCCGGCTACGGGATCTGATCAGGCACGACCCCATGGGCGGCCTCGTGGCACACGCGGTCATGGACGTCCAGAACGGTGTGGCCGCACAGCCACGCCGAAGCCCGGCACCGGCAGGCCGTCCGGCCTCCGCCGGAGTCAGGTCCGCACCGGAACCCGCTCGCGGTGTTCCGATGCAACCGCGCCACAGTTCGATGGCGCGCGCCGTGGCCCACTGAGCCGCAGTACCACGGCACAACAGCAGGACTGCTTGACCGCAGGACCCGTATTACCGCACCACCAGCGCCGCACCGCAGTCCCCAGGAACCGGTCCGGGAGCCGCTGGATCGCGCGGGGCGATGGGACCGTACGTCCGGACGACGACACGGTCCCGCCGCCCCGCGCGGCCGCGTTTTCACGCACGGACGCGACTCATTCACGCACGGACGCGTTCATTCACACACGTTCATGCGCACTCGTCCGCGCCCAGGAACCCCGACCGGACCCGCCGCGGCCGGCCGCACATGCACGCCCTCGCCGTGCCCCCGTCGTGCGTGCTCGTACGTGCTCGTAACCCGTGCTCCTGCACGCGCGGATACCGGCCAGATCCCCGAACTGGCGGCTACCCAGCGCATATCCAGTGTTTCCCAGCGGTAGAAAGCACCTTGGTGGCAGTCTGCTCAACAGCAGATACGCAAAGTAGAGGTTCGCACCCGGAGGTGCACGTCCCGTGGCGTCAAGTGTCAATCCCACCGTCCGGCGGCGCCGGCTGGGCCAGGAGCTGCGTCGGCTCCGTGAGCTCAAGGGCATGACGGCCGAAGAGGTCGCCGAGCGACTGCTGGTCTCCCAGTCGAAAATCAGCCGCCTGGAGAACGGGCGGCGCAGCATCAGCCAGCGCGATGTCCGTGATCTCTGCGGGGTCTACGAGGTCGAGGACGTCCGTATCGTCGACTCGCTGATGCAGATGGCCAAGGACTCACGCCAGCAGGGTTGGTGGCACTCCTTCGGCGACATCCCGTACAGCGTCTACATCGGCCTGGAGACGGACGCGGCGAGCCTGCGTGTGTACGACCCCCAGGTCGTCCCCGGGCTGTTGCAGACCCGGCCGTACGCGGAGGCTCTGATCGCCGGCGCGCTGCCGGAGACCGCGATCGGCGAGATCGAGAAGCGGGTCCAGGTCAGACTGCGCCGACAGGAACGTATCTCCGCCCCGGAGAACCCGCTCCGCCTGTGGACCGTCCTCGACGAGGCCGCCCTGCGCCGGGTCGTCGGCAACCGCTCGCTGATGCGCGAGCAGCTGGAACACCTCGTCGAGCAGTCGCAGCTCCCGCATGTCACCGTGCAGGTGATCCCGTTCGAGATGGGCGCGCATCCGGGACTGAACGGGCAGTACGCGATCCTGGAGTTCCCCGACGCGGCGGACTCGAGCGTCGTCTACATCGAGGGTGTCACCAGCGACCTGTATCTGGAGAAGGCGAACGACGTCCAGAAATACAGCGTGATGTACGAGCATCTGCGGGCGCAGGCTCTGAACGTGGAGCAGTCGCGGCAGTTCATCGCGGACATCGCGAAAGACTACGCACGCTGAGGCTCGCGAGGCCCACAGGGGCACCCTCGTCGCGAAGGTGCCGGACTGTACACCTTCGTCACAGCTGAGCGGAAGCCCCATTGGAATATGCCATCCGGTCGAGTGAATACTTCATTCGCCTGCCGATGTTGGCGAGTAGCGTCGATCACGCCATCAAGCAACAACGTTGGCGCAAACCGAACCGCGGGTTCCGGAAGGAACTCGTTGTGCGGTGACAGCTACTCACCAACTGGCTACCGGAGTGATCATGGCAATCCAGCAAGGCGCGCTGAACACCTGGACCAAGTCCTCGTATTCCACCGGCAACGGCGCATGTGTCGAGGTCAAGTCCCCCGTTCTCGCGGCGATGGCGGTTCGGGACTCAAAGGTCCCCCAGGGCCCCACGCTGGCGTTTCCCGCGAGTTCGTGGAACGCCTTCGTGGCAGAGGTGAGCCGGGGTACTTCCGACCTCGCCTGATGCACATAGACCGCCCGCTACCCACCACAACTGCACCGACCAACCGCATACGCACCACCGACAGAGCCCTCTCGACTGGCCCGCCGTCCTGGCCGAGGGGGCTCGGCTTTTTCCGGCCGACCCGCTCCACGATCTTCTACCCGGCCCGCTACCGGAGCCGGTCCACGTACTTGTCCGTCCCCGGCACCGTCGGAATGAACGGCGCCACCAACTCCACCTTCCCCAGGCCCACTTCCGCGACCGCCGCGTCCATCCCAGCGAAGTACCCCTCCCAGCAGTCCCGCGGATCCGCCTCCAGGAACCAGAGCAGCGTCAGCCGCGTATCCACCCCCTCGACCTGCTTGACGTACGTCATCCGGTCGCCGGGGAGCGGGGTCGGGCGGAAGATCGTGACCAGCGCGGACGGGGACCCCGCAAGCCGTTTCGGGAGGTGCCGGGAGCACAGCCACTCCAGCAACTCGACGCGCTGCTCGGCCGATTCGGCGTCGATGACCTGCAACACCAGGCCCGCGTACGGGTGGTCCAGGGCGTGGAAGTCACGGGGGCCGGCGGCTCCGTCGCGGTAGACGGTGGCCTCGTGGTCCTGGAAGGCCGTGAAGACGTGGGTGCGGTCCTGGTAGACGCGCCCGTCGCGGTTGAGCCGTTTGTTGATGCCGACGGTCCACTTCATGTGGTCGTCGTAGCGGCCGTCGGTGACCCAGTACGTGGAGAGGTAGCAGCCGGCGGTGACGGGCTGGGCGACCGCCGACTCGCTTGGGCAGCGCAGGAGTTGGAGGTCGCGCGTGGCCACCCAGCGGCGCCCCGCGTACATCCAGGGCATCGCCATCGCGCCTGCGTAGTAGTGATCGTCCTCGTACCAGCGGTTGTAGGCGTACTCGTGGCCCGGGTCCGGTTCGACCATGGTGATCAGGGCGTGGCCCGGGTGGACGCCGTACGGGCCGACGGCGGCCAGCTCCGCGTACACCTCGCTGCGGGTCTCCTCGCTCACGTCACTCCCCTTCCTTCCTCCGGTGGACGCCCATACTCTGACGCCCCGTCAGGAAATGTGCCATAGCCGGGGAGGCGTCCGATGTCAGCACTGCTCGCGGGCAGGACCATCGTCGTGTCGGGGGTCGGAGCCGGGCTGGGGCATCAGGTCGCGGCGGCCGTGGTGCGGGACGGGGGCAACGCGGTCCTCGGGGCGCGCACGGAGGCGAATCTCGCCAAGTGCGCGGCCGAACTCGATCCGGACGGCGCGCACTCGGCGTACCGAGCGACGGACATCACGGACGAGGGGCAGTGCGAGGACCTGGCCGCGCTCGCGGTGGAGCGGTTCGGGCGGATCGACGGTGTCGTCCATGTGGCCGCCTGGGACAGCTACTTCGGCGGCCTTGAGGACGCCGACTTCACCACCTGGCAGTCGATCATCGACGTGAACCTGCTGGGGACGCTGCGGATGACCCGCGCCTGCCTCCCCGCACTGAAGGCGGGCGGCGGGTCGGTCGTCGTCATCGGGACCCAGTCGGCGGTGGCCGCGCCCTCGCAGGTGTGGCAGGCGGCCTACGCGGCGTCCAAGGGTGCGCTGACGAGTGCGATGTACTCGCTCGCCCGGGAGCTCGGCCCGCACCGGATCCGGGTCAACACGGTGCTGCCCGGCTGGATGTGGGGCCCACCGGTCCAGGCGTACGTCCAGTTCACCGCGCACACCGAGGGCGTACCGGAGGCGGAGGTGCTGGGACGGCTCACCGAGCGGATGGCGCTGCCCGAGCTGGCCACGGACGGGGACGTCGCGGACGCGGTGGTGTTCCTGGCGTCGGACCGGGCTCGCGCGATCACGGGACAGTCACTGCTGGTCAACGCGGGCGAATTGATGCGGTAGCAACCGATGTGACACCCTCCAGCTGTTCATTCATGTGAACCGAGGTCAGCAACCAGAACATTTTTACTCCCTCTTGACCATACGGGCTGTTGTCGCCACCATGCCGCCGAACTCACGATGAGCGGGCACTTCATGGCCTCTTCGGGCTGCACTGGCGAAGTGCCGCGCATGTCATCACAGTTCACAAGGCGGACCCTGGGAGGGGGCATATGAACAGTCTCGACTGGGCCGTGCTCGTCGGCTACTTCGGTGTGATGGTCGCGATCGGCGTCTGGTCCCACAAACGGGTGGACGACGTCAGCGACTTCTTCACGGCCGGAGGAAAGATGCCGTGGTGGCTGTCCGGCATCTCGCACCACATGTCCGGCTACAGCGCGGTGATGTTCACCGGGTACGCGGCGATCGCCTACACCTACGGCGTCACGTCGTACGTCACCTGGTCCTTCCCCATCGCCATCGGCATCGCGATCGGCGCGAAACTCTTCGCCCCGCGGCTCAACCGGGTGCGCTCACGGCTGCACGTGGCCTCGCCGCTGGAGTACCTGAAGAACCGGTACAACCTGCCCACCCAGCAGGCCCTCGCCTGGTCCGGTGTGCTGCTGAAGATCGTGGACGTCGGCGCCAAGTGGGCCGCCATCGCGACCCTGCTTTCGGTGTTCACGGGCGTCTCGCTGAACATGGGCATCCTCATCACCGGCGCGGTGACGGCCGTCTACTGCACGGTCGGCGGGCTCTGGGCCGACGCGCTCACCGAACTCGGCCAGTTCGTCATCCAGTTCATCGCCGGTATCGCGATGCTCGTCGCGGTCCTGTCCGAGCTGGGCGGCTTCAATCAGCTGTGGAACGTCTGGGACGCGCCCGCGCTCGAGGGCCACACCAAGCCGCTGGCCGGCCCGTACATGATGGTCTTCCTGATCGCCTATCTCTTCATCAAGACCTTCGAGTACAACGGCGGCATGTGGAACCAGGCCCAGCGCTACATGGCCACCGACTCCGCGAAGTCCGCCACCCGCTCGGGCATCCTGTCCGCCTCGCTCTGGCTGGTCTGGCCGCTGGTGCTGTTCTTCCCCATGTGGGTCGCACCGCTGGTCATCAAGACGGACGTGCCGGCGGACTCGTACGCGCTGATGGCCGAGAAGCTGCTGCCGCACGGCCTGCTGGGGCTGGTCATCGTCGGCTTCTTCTCCCACACGATGGCGATGTGCTCCTCCGACGCCAACGCGATCTCCGCCGTCGTCACGCGCGACATCATGCCCGCGGTCTCGAAGAAGGCACGCGAGTGGGACACCCGGGCCGGGCTGCTGGCCGCGCGCCTGACCACGCTGCTCTTCCTCGGTCTCTCGATGTCCATCGCGACGCAGGTCAACTCCGCCTTCTTCGGCGACATCATCACGGTGGTCATCAAGTGGGTCGCCGGGCTGATGGGCCCGATCGCGATCCCGCTGATGCTCGGCCTGCTGCCCTGGTTCCGCAAGAGCGGTCCCACCGCCGCCCTGATCAGCTGGGGCGTCGGCCTGCTCACCTTCTGGCTGATCAACTACCCGATCAGCTGGAACGTCGACGGCGGCGTGCCGTTGCAGTACCAGATCTCGGTTCCGCTGGCGGTCTCCCTCGTCCTCTACATCCTCATCGGCTACATCAAGCCGGAGGACACACCGGAGCGGGACGCCCTCATCGCGAAGATCAACAGCGACGACGGCGGTTCGGGTTCGGCAGCGGCGGCGATCCCGAACCAGGCGGGCACGGCCAGCCCTTCGGGCGCCGGTCTCTAGCCCGCCGGGCGCCGGTCTCCAGCCCGTCCGGCGCCGGTCTCCAACCCGTCGGACGCTTGAGGACGAGGAGCACCATCCCGATCCCCCACCCACCCACGGGGGGCGGCCCTTTCAGCCCGTCCGGCGCTTGAGGACGAGGCCGTTCAGGCCGAAGCGGGGGTCTGGGGGCGGCAGCCCCCAGGGTCAAGGGACGAGTAGGGGCGGAGGGGGCGAAAAACCCTCCGCCTCACGCCCGCGGATACCGGGTGAGCCACCCGGGAGACGACCCCCCGGGCCCGTGCAACGCGGGCCCCTGCGTCATCTCCATCGCGAAGTCGTCCGCAAGGACGAGCATCGTAGGACGGCCCTCCAGCTCGGCCAGCCAGGCCGGCGGGAGGGCCGTTTCGCCATGCAGCGCCCCCAACAGCCCCCCGGTGAGCGAACCCGCCGCCCCCGAGGCCCCACCGTGGTTCACCGCAAGACACAACCCGTGCCGAATGTCCTCACCGACCAGCGCGCAGTACACGGCGACGGACAGCAACCGCTCCGCCGTACCCTCCCCCGCGAGTTCCTCGACCCGGGCCGGCGTGGGCATGCCCTGCCGTACGGCGCCCAGGGCGCGCTGGAGGGCCTCCGTGACGGGCTGGTGCCCCGGGCGCGCGGCCAGCATCCCCTGGGCCCGCTGGACGGCCCCGTCGATGCTCTCGCCACGGGCCAGCCCGTGCACGATGACGGCGTACGCCCCCGCCGACAGGTACGCCGTGACGTGCCCGTGGGTCTGCGCGGCGCACTCGACGGCGAGCTGCATCACGAGCTGCGGCTCCCAGCCGACGAGGAGCCCGAAGGGTGCGGAGCGTGCGGCGGCCTCGGGTCCGGGCTCCCCCGGGTTCTTGGGAGCGTCCAGTGTGCCCATGGTGTCGTCGCCGAAGCCGAGGAGGCAGGAGCGGGCGGGGTCGCGGCGGGCGTACAGCCACTCCTCGCGGGCCAGCCAGCCGTCGTCCTTGCGGCGTTCGTCGGGGCCCCAGTCGCTCTGGGTCGCGGCCCAGCGGCGGTAGGCCCGGTGGAGGTCGGTGGGCGGGTGCCAGGCGCCGGTGTCACGGCGTACCTGGGCGCGGACCAGCCCGTCGAGGGTGAAGAGCGTGAGCTGGGTGAGGTGTGTGACGGCGCCCCGCCTGCCGTGCCCGAAGGTCAGGTCGGTGAGGCCTTCGGCGCCGTACGACTCGCGGATCTCCTCCAGGCCGAGCCCGTCGAGGGGGGCGCCGAGCGCGTCGCCGACGGCCGTACCCAGCAGCGTTCCGCGCACCCGGCTACGGAAGTCCTGCTGTTCGGCACGGCCCCAGACGGCACCGGCTGTCGCACCCACCGAGACCTCCCAGCCACCGTCCGCACGTCCGACTGCCAGCACTGTAATCGAACGGGAACGGTCGGTTTAGGTCCGGAACGGTATGCGAAATGTCGCCCGACTGATCACCATTGGCGACCTTTTGACAGGTGTTCGGTGGGCTTTCCGGACGTTCGGCAGCCCGGGCGCCTCAGCAGTCAGCCGTACCAGGTGACATCGCAGACGTAGACACACTCATGGCGGGCACGGCGAGGAAGCTGATGAAGCCTCGCCCGCCCAAGAGCAGGACCAGTCGGTCACAGACCCGCCTCGGCCTCGGCAGCCGCGCGGATCGTACGGATCTCGGCAATGGCCTCGGTGGGCTCGTCCTCCCCGACGTCCACGAGAGGCTCCAGCTCCCGCAGCCGGGCAGCGCGTTCGGGGTGCCGCTCAATGGCGACGAACACGGCCCAGGAGTGGACGAAGGCCCGCAGCGGCGCGAGGCTCTGTGTCTGCTGCGCGTTCGTCGTGGCCTCGAACAGGTGCTGGGTGAGGGCCGGAATCCGGCTGGGAGCGATGCGCGCCACCGCGGCCCGCAGAGCGTCCGGAGTGAGCTCAGGCATGGGAATCGGCGGTCCGTACGGGCCGCCGCTCTGGGCGCTCACGGTGTCCTCCGGTGCTGCCGGCCGAATTGGCCGTGATCACCCGTCCGAGTGACCAGGGGTGCGGTGGGAGACGGGCTGGGTGGGGTGGGGGTGGGTTCTTTCCCCGGTTCTTTGTTCTTTGGCGTCGGGCGCGCCCGGGTCACTGGTCCACGCGACCCGGAGTCAGCTCGGCCCACACCGTTGCTGGTAACCCAGTTGAGCCCCCACCCGGGCTCGCATCGCCAACGCCCAGGCATAGCCGGGGTTCAACTCGACAGCACGACTGAGGTCGATCAGGGCCTCCTCGTTCCGGCCCAGCTCATGGAGGGACGCTCCACGGCCCGCCAGGGCCGAGGCGTAGTCGGGGGTGAGGGAGACAGCCCGGCCGAGTTCGTTGACAGCCTCCTCGTAGCGACCCGCGACCCGATAGGCATCACCCCGTTCCGACGCGACCCAGGCGGAGTCAGGTGCCAGAAGGGCGGCCCGGTCCAGATCGGCGAATGCCCCGTCCCACTCCCCCCTCACACAGCGCACTCGAGCCCGGCGGACACGCGCCCACAGGTTGCCCTCGTCAAGGCTCAGCGCACGGTTGAAGTCGTCAAGTGCCTTGTCGTACTGCCCGAGCGCGTGTCGGCACACCCCTCGGCAGGCCGGAGCGTTGGAATCGGCCGGGTCGAGGTCTATGGCCCGGTCGAGGTCGACCACGGCCTCCGTGAACCGGCCCGCCATCCGGTAGGTCTCCCCACGCTCGGCGACGATCCGCGCGGTGTCGGGGGCCAGTTCGTCCGCACGGTCGAACGCGGCCAGAGCGGCAGCGAGGTCGCCCAATGCCTGGCAGGTGATGCCCCGGCCGTAGTGGGCCATCGCCCAGCCTGGATCAAGCTCGACCGCCCGGTCGTATGCGACCAGGGCCGCTCTGTGTTCGTCTGCCTTCCGCAGCTCCCGGCCCCTCAGCACGTGTGCCATCGCCCTGCCCCTGCCGCTCAGCCCAGGCCAGGCGAGGAGCAGGTCCATCGCCCGGGACACCCCGGCCGGCTGATCGGCCAGCGCCTCGGACAGCCGACGGCCCCAGTCGCACAGGACGGGGTCATCCACGGCCCCGCCCGCGTCCACCAGCATCCGCACCCAGCGGCGGCCCACCGCCGGATCCGCGAGGCAGGCCGTGACAACGTCCCCCAACGCCCCGGACAGCGCCGCTCTCGGCCGCGCACACAGCGAGTGGTACATCTCCTCCAGCCGCAGCCCGCGCCACGGCTCGTGCTCCCACTCCTCCCCGGGGCGCAGGCCGCTCGCCGCCTCCTCCCTCCAGCCGCCGAACACCTCCGCGAGCCTCTCGTGCCGCCCAGTCCAGCCACGCGGCGAGTCGCTCCGCTGCAACCGGAGCATCGGCTCGCGCACCAGGTCGTGGTACCGCACCCGGTCGCCGCGATCGTCCACGAAGGGCAGCCCGCGCAGCCAGCCGAAGAGCGCGTCGGCCTCCTCGTCCGTGCAGTCCACGACCGCCCGGAACACATCCATGTCCAGGCGCCGGGGCAGCGCGCATGAGAGTGCCGCCATCCGGTATGCCGGATCCTGCTCCCACTTCAGGAAGCGTTCGACGGCCGTGGCACTGGGGTCGCCCATGTCGTCCGGGTCGGCGGGGCGCTGCTCGGCCAAGGTCGAGACCAGCACCGGCAGCCCACCGGTGAGCCGCAGTACCTCCTCGACCACCGGCTCCGACATCACCCCCTTGTCGGCCAGCAGCCCCCGTACCTCCGTCTCCGTGAACGGCCCGAGCGGCACCTCCGTGACGAAGTCCGCGAGGCCACCCCAGCGGGCGGGGTCCAGTCGGTGTTGCCCAGCGGTGACCACCACGAGGTTCGCGGGCAGGGCGGCGCCGTACCGGTCCGTGGTCATCACGTCGTGGAGCCAGGCGTCGAGGAAGGGACGGGTCCGTTCGTATGTGTCGAAGACCAGGACCAGCCACGGAACTTGGTCCGCGGCCTCGGCCAGTTCCCTCAGAATCACGGGGGTCAGGACGCGCTCAGGGGATACGACCAGCTGTACGTCCTCCTGCGTGCGAAAACGGGCGCTGAGGCCGGCCCTCAGTCGGTCGGCGCCCTGGGCGAGTTGGGCGGGGTCCAGGGCTCCCGTGAAGGCACCGACCACCGGCACAAGGCCCAGTCCCACCAGACCGGCACGGGCCGCCGCCATGCTCGCGGCCGACGGCTCCCCGCCCTCGGGACCGGCGTCCACGACTGCCGCCGCCTCGTGCCGCCGCTCCCGGTGGCTGGTCAACAGCCGCTCCAGTTCCTTGAAGCGGTGGCCCTGGCGCGCGAAATGCTCCGCGATGGCCGCCATCGCCTCCGGCAGACTGCCGACCGACTCGTCGACGTACGACGTCAGCGCCCCGCGCTCCCGCGCGAGCTGTTCCAACTCCCGTACGAGAAAGCTCTTTCCGACCCCCGCGTTCCCGTGCACATGAAACAGGAACCGGTGCCGCTCGTCCTCGGGCGCCAGCTCCAGGTTCTCCCGGAACGCGGCACGCTCCGCCAGCCGCCCGACGAACCCGCGCCGCGTGCGGTCCCTGATCAGCTCCCGCATCGACGGACGCGCCCGTACCATTAGCCCGACTCCTCCGCATCGCCCGTCCGGACCGGTCTCCAGTCTGACCCAACTCGCCCGATAACGCCTGGGTGTTGGCTGTTCGACGTGTCGGCCATAGTGGGAACATGCCGCTCTCCAGAACCCCCCACTCCACCGTCCTCCGCCTCACCTCCACCCTCCTCACCGCCACGGTCGCGCTCTACATCACCCTCGTCGCCTTCGGCAACATCACGGACTTCGGCACCAACCAGCAGTTCGTCCGCCATGTCCTCGCGATGGACACGACGTTCAAGGACGACGACCTGATGTGGCGGGCCATCACGTCACACGCCCTCCAGGACGCCGCGTACGTCGCGATCATCGCCTGGGAGACCATCGCGGCCCTCGTCCTCATCGCCGGCACGTACCTCTGGGCCCGCCGCGACGACACCCGCGCCCGCTCCGTCTCCACCCTCGGCCTCCTGATGCTCCTGCTCCTCTTCGGCGCCGGCTTCATCGGCGTCGGCGGCGAGTGGTTCTCCATGTGGCAGTCGGGCGACTGGAACGGGCTGGACGCGGCGATGCGGGTGTTTCTGCTGAGCGGGGTCGTGCTGGTGGTCATTCATCTGCCGTGGGGCGAGACGACGACCGGTTCGAGCGGCCGTTGATCCGAGGTCCGTCGAGCAGCTCTTATCCGACCCTCAGGATGCTCATACATTCGGTCGCTAAATTGCCGACACCTGAGAATGACCACCACCCCGGGAACCCCGACCGGTCTCCAAAATTCTTTTCTCTTCCGGTCCCCGACCTCTGCACTTTCCGTGAAGGAGGGGTTCGATGTCCATCCGTTCAGTGATGGCCGCGGCGGCGGCCGCCGTGCTCACCATGGGGACGTGCGCCATGGGTTTAGTGGCCACGACCTCCTCCGTCAACGCCTTGGACAACAATCTCGCACTTACTCCGCAGATGGGATTCAACAACTGGAATTCCACCCAATGCACCTCGACGTTCAACGAGAAGATGATCGAGGACATAGCCGACCTTTTCGTCTCCTCCGGTCTCAAAGCCGCCGGCTACCAGTACGTGAATCTCGACGACTGCTGGGCGCTTCCCACACGCGACGCCAACGGCAACCTCGTGGCCGATCCGGTGCGCTTCCCGAACGGCATCAAGGCCGTCGCCGACTATGTGCACTCCAAGGGCCTGAAGTTCGGCATCTACTCCAGCGCCGGGACCAAGACCTGCAACTACGCCGCCGGGTTCCCCGGTTCACTCGGCCATGAGCAGCAGGACGCCGACCTGTGGGCTTCCTGGGGCGTGGACTACCTGAAGTACGACAACTGCAACAACGAGGGGTTGAGCGCCCAGCAGCGCTACACCACGATGCGCGACGCCCTGGTGGCCACCGGACGGCCGATCCTTTACGCCATCTGCGAATGGGGCGAGAGCGATCCCTGGACCTGGGCCGCGCCGGTCGGCAACTCCTGGCGTACCACCCTCGACATCACCGACACCTACAGCAGCCTGCTGTCGATCTACAAGGCGAACATCCAGCTCGGCCAGTACGCGGGGCCCGGTCACTGGAACGACCCCGACATGCTGGAAATCGGCAACGGGGGAATGACCGACGTCGAATACCGCTCCCAGTTCAGCCTCTGGTCGATGATGTCGGCGCCGCTGATCATCGGCACCGACATCCGGGAGGCGACTCCCGCCACGATGGACATCCTGAGCAACTCCGAGGTCATTGCCGTCGATCAGGACCCGCTCGGCGTGCAGGGCACCGAGATCAGCTCGGCGAACGGCCTGCACGTGATCACCAAGCCGCTGGAGAACGGCGACCGGGCCGTCGCGCTGTTCAACGAGACCGACGCGGCGGCCACGATCAGCACCACGGCCTCGGCCGTCGGCCTGCCGAGGTCCTCCGGGTACGCGGTCGAGGACCTGTGGGCAGGCACGAGTGCCGAGTCCGCGGGTGGGATCAGCGCCGTCGTACCGCCGCACGGGAC
Organism: Streptomyces sp. NPDC087263; assembly: GCF_044744645.1. NCBI lineage: Bacteria > Bacillati > Actinomycetota > Actinomycetes > Kitasatosporales > Streptomycetaceae > Streptomyces > Streptomyces sp. NPDC087263. The sequence continues at coordinate 169,470 of NZ_JBIUYT010000009.1, read as the reverse complement.
CACGATGCTGCGCGTCCGATCGGGCGGCGACTGGCAGAGCCTGCCGCCTGCCGTGCACACCGCCATCGAGTACCCCGCCCTCTTCGCTGGCGCGCCCCCACTGGTCGAAGCCGGTACGACCACCACGGTGACCACCGTCACCGGCAACGACGGTGTCCAGCCCGCGCGTGACGGCAGCGTCGAGCTGACCGGCCCCGCGGGCTGGACCGTCAGGGCCACCTCACCGACCGGGTTCGCACGGCTCGAGACCGGCCACGAACTGAGCACCCGGTGGTCGGTGACCGTGCCGGAGGGAGCGCCAACGGGCAACTACACACTGCACGTCGGCACCGGATACGAGCCCGGTCCGACCACGGTGGGCTACGACCTGACCGTCTCCGTGGTCGCCGAGCAACCCGCGGGCGTCAGCTCGCTCGGTGACGACCAGTGGGTCGCCACGTCCAACGGCTCCGGGCCGGTGGAACGCAACACCGGCAACGGCGGTGCCGCCGCGGGCGACGGACAGGCGATCACCCTGAACGGGCAGACGTTCGCCAAGGGACTGGGCACGCTCGCACCCAGCGAGGTCAGCTACTACCTGGGCGGCACGTGCTCGACCCTGGAAAGCACCGTCGGCCTGGACGACCTGACGACGTCGCTCAGTGGCTCGGTCACCTTCCAGGTGTGGGCCGACGGCAAGCTGGTGAAAGAGACCGGGGTCATCTCACGCGGCGACCCGCCCCAACAGCTCACCGCCGACGTCACGGGGGCAAGCCTGCTGAAGCTCGTGGTCACCGACGCCGGTGATGCCAATATCGGCGACCTCGCGGACTGGGCGGGCGCCGAGGTCACCTGCGAGTGATCCGGCTTCACCGAGTGGGACCACCGGGCCGCGTCCCGTGCGGCTGCGGCCCGGTAGTCCCTTGAGTCTTCTGCTCCTGGTCAAGTACCGCTCCCCTGTTGCTCCTTGAGGCTCATGGATCACAGGAGCCGCAGGAGGCCGACAGGGGCCACTGACACTCCGAGGCGGATTCCCCGCCACCGCCAGGTGGGAGGCGGCCTCTTCGGCCGGGAGCGGTGTCTCCCTCAGTCCAACACCGGCAACAACTCCGGCAGATGACCGTCCGAAGCAGCCGCCGCCTGCTGCCGCTCCTCCGACACCGTCCCGTAGAACGTCGTACGCGGCTTCGCCGGACGCCCCGCCGCTTCCGCCACCGCGACCAGTTCCTTGACGGACTTGTACGAGCCGTACGACGAGCCCGCCATGCGGGAGATGGTCTCTTCCATCAGGGTGCCGCCGAGGTCGTTGGCGCCGGAGCGGAGCATCTCTGCCGCGCCCTCGGTGCCCAGTTTCACCCAGCTGGTCTGGATGTTGGGGATGTGCGGGTGGAGGAGGAGGCGGGCCATGGCGATGACCGCGCGGTTGTCCCGCATGGTGGGGCCGGGGCGGGCGATCCCGGCCAGGTAGACGGGCGCGTTGGTGTGGATGAAGGGGAGGGTGACGAACTCGGTGAAGCCGCCGGTCTGTTGCTGGATGCGGGCAAGCGTGCGGAAGTGGCCGAGCCAGTGGCGGGGCTGGTCCACGTGGCCGTACATCATCGTGGAGGAGGAGCGGATGCCTAGTTCGTGGGCCGTGGTGACGACCTCGATCCAGGTGGCCGTGGGGAGCTTGCCCTTGGTCAGGACCCAGCGGACCTCGTCGTCGAGGATCTCCGCGGCGGTGCCGGGGATGGAGTCGAGGCCCGCCTCCTTGGCGGCCGAGAGCCATTCGCGGATGGGCATGCCGGTGCGGGTCGCGCCGTTCACCACCTCCATCGGGGAGAAGGCGTGCACGTGCATGCCGGGGACGCGCTCCTTCACCGCACGGGCGATGTCGAAGTAGGCGGTGCCCGGCAGATCGGGGTGGATCCCGCCCTGCATGCAGACCTCAACGGCCCCGACTTCCCAGGCCTGTTGGGCTCGGTCCGCCACCTGGTCCAACGACAAGGTGTACGCGTCCGCGTCCGTACGGCGTTGCGCGAAGGCGCAGAAGCGGCAGCCCGTGTAGCAGACGTTGGTGAAGTTGATGTTCCGGGTGACGATGTACGTCACGTCGTCGCCGACCGCCGACTTGCGCACGTCGTCGGCGATGCGGCAGAGGGCGTCAAGGGCCGGCCCGTCCGCGTGCAGCAGCGCCAGCGCCTCGTCGTCGGTGAGGCGGGTCGGGTCGTCGGCGGCCGTCGCGAGCGCGGCCCGTACGTCGGTGTCGATCCGCGACGGCACCATCCCCGGTGCCGCCGCCTCCCGCAGCGCGTCCCAGTCGCCGTAGACGTGGTCGAAGTCCTCGCGGCGGTCGCCGGTACGGCCCTCGGTGTCGATCGACGCGTGCAGATCCGTACGCCCCGACGACGTGAACGCCTCATCGGGCTCCTGCCACGGGTGCCCCTCGACGACGGCATCCGCACGCGCCAGCCCCGACTCCGGGTCCGCCAGCGCCCGTACGTGCGGCAGCAGCCGCGGGTCCAGCCACGGCTCGCCCCGCTGCACGAACTCCGGGTAGACACAGAGGCGTTCGCGCAGTTCGAAGCCGACGGCCGCGGACTCCGCGGTCAGCAGGTCGATCTGCGGCCACGGACGCTCCGGGTTGACGTGGTCGATGGTCAGCGGCGAGACCCCGCCCCAGTCGTCGATCCCCGCGCCGATCAGCCGCCCGTACTCGGAGTCCACCAGGTTCGGCGGCGCCTGGAGGCAGGCCGCGGGGCCCATGATGTGCCGGGCCACCGCGACGGTGGCGACCAGCTCGTCCAGCTCGGCGTCCGGCATACCGCGCATCGCCGTGTCCGGCTTGGCGCGGAAGTTCTGGATGATCAGCTCCTGAATGCCGTGGTAGGCGCGGGAGATGCGCCGCAGCGCGAACAGCGAGTCCGCGCGCTCCTCGTACGACTCCCCGATCCCGATCAGGATCCCGCTGGTGAAGGGGACGGAGGAACGGCCGGCGTCCTCCAGCACCCGCAGCCGTACGGCGGGCTCCTTGTCCGGTGAGCCGTGGTGCGGCCCGCCGGGCTCGGACCACAGACGGGTCGCCGTCGTCTCCAGCATCATGCCCATCGACGGGGCCACCGGCTTCAGCCGCTGGAAGTCCGTCCACGACATCACCCCGGGGTTGAGGTGCGGGAGAAGCCCCGTCTCCTCCAGGATGCGGATCGAGATGGCCCGTACGTACGCGATCGTGTCGTCGTACCCGTGCGCGTCCAGCCACTCGCGTGCCTCGGGCCAGCGGTCCTCGGGCTTGTCGCCGAGGGTGATCAGCGCTTCCTTGCAGCCGAGTTCGGCGCCGCGGCGGGCGATGTCGAGGACCTCGTCCGGGGACATGAACATCCCGTGGCCGGCCCGGCGCAGCTTGCCGGGGACGGTGACGAAGGTGCAGTAGTGGCATTTGTCCCGGCACAGGCGGGTGAGCGGGATGAAGACGCTCTTGGAGTACGTGATGACGCCGGGGCGGCCCGCCGCCGCCAGGCCCGCGTCGCGCACCCGGGCGGCGGAGGCGGTGAGGTCGTCGAGGTCGGCGCCGCGGGCCTGGAGCAGTACCGCGGCCTCGGTGACGTCGAGGGCGACGCCCTCACGTGCACGTTTGAGGGCGCGACGCATGGAGTTCTCGGTGGGGCCGGTTCCAGAGGTCGCGGAAGTCGTCATCCTTCGAGCATACGATCGTGGTGATCAGAGACCACAGGGCGCAGGCGTATTCCTCCGGTGCGGCAGGTCGTCACAGACCGACGCCGGTACGGGAACCCCGCCCACCACCGGCCACACACTCCGCTCCAGGCCCACCAGCCTCACCTCAAGCCTGCCCGGCACGCCGTCTGCGTCCAAGCGAAAGCTGCGGATCCCTTTCCCTTGCACCGCAGTTCACGACCGCATACAAGCCTGGTACAAGACCGCATAGAAGCCTTGTACGAGCCGACCCGCACCGCCCGCCCATGTCAGTCACGACGTCTTGGGAGCAGCAACATGCGTGAGGACGATCAGGGCACCGACAGCACCGCCAGCACTGACGGAATCAACGGCATGGGCAGACGCGCCCTGATCGTGACGGGAGGGGCTGCCGCGCTTACGTTGGGGAGCGTGACCTTCTCACCTGGCTATGACGCGGAAGCAGCGAGCGAGCTGGAGACGAGGACGGTGCGCGGCACGCTGCCCACCGGCTCGCCGGACTTCGTGTACCTCCCCGTCGAAGTCCCGGCGGGCGTACGGGAGATCAAGGTCTCGTACACCTACGAACGGCCGTCCGTCCCGGTCGGCACCCAGGGCAACGCCCTCGACATCGGCGTCTTCGACGAGCACGGCACCGAACTGGGCGGCAAGGGCTTCCGCGGCTGGTCGGGCGGGGCCCGCACGGAGTTCTTCATCCGCGCGGACGACGCGACGCCGGGCTACCTCCCGGGACCGGTCCGCGAGGGCACCTGGCACATCGCCCTCGCCCCGTACACGGTTTCGCCGCAGGGACTGCCGTACGAGGTCACGATCACGCTCACCTACGGGGACCCGAGTCCGGCCGCGAAGCCGGTGTACCCGCCCGCGCGGGCGAAGGGCAGGGGCCGCGCCTGGTACCGCGGCGACTGCCACCTGCACTCCTGGTACTCGGACGGCCGCCGCACCCCGGCCGAGCTCGCGGCCCTCGCGCGCGCTGCGGGCCTGGACTTCATCAACTCCTCCGAGCACAACACCACGTCCGCGCACGCCCATTGGGCGGACCAGGCGGGTGACGACCTGCTCATCATGGTGGGCGAGGAGGTCACCACACGCAACGGTCACGTCCTCGCCCTCGGCACCGACCCCGGCACCTTCGTCGACTGGCGCTACCGTGCCCGCGACAACCGTTTCGGCAGGTACGCCCGGGAGATCCGCCGCTCCGGCGGCCTGGTCGTGCCCGCCCACCCGCACGCCACCTGCATCGGCTGCAACTGGAAGTTCGGCTTCGGGGAGGCGGACGCCGTCGAGGTGTGGAACGGCGCGTACGGACCCGACGACGAGGTGGCCCTCGCGGACTGGGACGGCATGCTGGTGGCAGCGGTGCGGGAGGGCCGTGGCTGGATCCCGGCCATGGGCAACAGCGACGCCCACCGCGACCCCGACCCGGTCGGCCGCCCGCAGACGGTCGTCCTCGCCGACGATCTGACCCGCGAGGCCATCCAGGACGGCATCCGGGCGGGCCGCTCCTACGTGGCCGAGTCCCGGGCCGTGTCGCTCGCCTTCTCGGCCGCCGGGTCGAAGGGGGAGCACGCGGGCATCGGCGAGCGGCTGAAGGTGGACAAGGACACCCCGGTCACGCTCCGCCTTGAGGTCACCGGCGCACCCCGCTGCACGGTCCGCTTCGTCACCGACCAGGGCGTCCTGTTCACCAGCGACCCACTGCCCGTCGACGGCTCCGGCACGGTCGAGTGGCGTACGACGGCTTCGTACGCGGCGTACGTACGGGCCGAACTCCGCCACGAGGTGGTGCTCGCGCCGCTGCCGGGGGCGTTGGCGGCGTTCACGAATCCGATCTTCCTGGGGCGTTGACGTCGGAGGTGTGGGGTGCCGCCTGATGCAGGAGGGTATCCGGGCGGCACCGTGTTGCTGCACACTGCACGGAGTACCCAGCGTGTCCGGTGTATTCCTCTGTGTGACAGGAGAGTTCTGTGTCCGTACCGCGTCACGGCGTCCTCGTAGCCATCACCGCATCGACGTTCGCCCTCGTGGGGCTTACGGCTCCGGCGGCCACCGCGGCCCCCTCCGGACTCGCCGAGTCTGCCGCCGCCGCGGCCAGGGCGGCCGCCGCCTACCCCACCAACGCCTTCGACGCGACCTACGGAGCCACCTACGCCCGCGGCACCCTGACCTGGCAGAACCGCTCGGTCGGCGTCTCCGGGAACCAGCGAGCCCTCACGGCCAGCGGGTGTCGTAAGACGTACGTCTTCACCTACGACTCAGGCGTGAACGAACTGGACGTCAGGAGCAGTACCGCGGTGTGCAACGGCATCGCACCGCTCTCCTTCAGCGTCCCGGCGGATGTCCCCGGTGGGGCCGCCTTCACCACCGTCTGCCTCACCGACGGAGCGGGTGCCGCGCTCAAGTGCGTGGCGTACGCCCGGTCCGACGCGTCTGTTGCCTGATCCGCACCGGACAGGTCCTAGGTATCGCTGTCGAACGCGACGTGCAGGTGGTCCGGGTGGACCCGGTGGACCCGGTGGACCCGGTGGACCCGGTCCGAGAAGAAGCCCGGGAGGCCGAACACGGTTCGAAAAGCTCGCCACCCGCTACCAAGCGGGACCGCAGCTGAGTTCGCTCATCTTGTGGCTACGCGATCTGGTGCCGTGACCACCGGGCGAACAGGCCTCGCCGCCTGCGAGGTTGCGTCGTGAACGCCGTTTGCGGAACACCCAGCGCATCGAGCCGTGACATGAGCCGAACCTCTTGCTCTGACGTGACAGCGATCCACAGGGCTGTGCCCGTGTCGCCGGCGCTGAAGATCGCTCGCCCCTGTCGCCACGCCTCGGCATGAATCGTGTAGGGAGCCAAGGCGAGAAGCACGTCGAACTGCGTGTCGTCGCAGACATCGACGTCAATCCCCATGCCAGGATCACCTTTCGCAGACCGGACGCCCTCGGCCACCTCGTTGGCGGCCATCGACAACACCTGCTCGTACGCGGGCGCCACTTCCGGTGGCCATGCGATATCGCTGTAGGCATCGACGTGAGCCGTCTCGATGCTGTCTCGCAGGACCCGAAGCGCCTCGCGGTGAACACGTACCACGTCTGCCGCCTCCAGGCCGTCTCGGAGGAACAGGTCTCGACGTGGTTCATCGGCTTCACTGGTCATGCGGCTCAGCCTTGCACGCGCCGATGTCGTCCGTTTGAAGGGCCTGACCGGCTGCGGCTGCCGTGGTAGCCGCGCAGCTGACGACTTCGCTCGCCCACAGCTTGATCATTTATCAGACAGGGCCTAGCCGCAGTAGGTGTCCCGGCGAGGCAGTTCCCCCGTCGCCAGGTAGCGGGAGACGATCCGGTCGCCGCACTCGTTGCCGTTGGCGAGGTAGGCGTCGTGGCCGGTGGAGTTCACGGTCACCATGACGGCGCGCCTGCCGAGGGCGGCGCGGAACTTCAGGGCGCCGCTGAGCGGGGTGGCCACGTCACGCCGGTTCTGGACGAGCAGGACGGTGGACGGACCGCGATCGGTGATCCGTACGGGATTCTCCTTCACCGGATACGGCCAGGCAGCACAGGCCATCGCGTTCCTCGGCATCCCGGCGGTCAGCGGATACTTGGCCCGGCTCTCGTCAACTTCCTTCTGGTACACAGATGTTGACCTGGGCCACTCGTCGTCGTTACACATGGTGGCGAGGGCGACGGCAAGGCCGTTCTGCAGCAGCGGCTCGGGGGGCGCCTCGGGCGCGGGTGGGACGGTGCCGTTCTGCGCGGCCAGGATCAGCTGGGCCAGAGCCGGAAACCCGTCGGGGTCGTAGAACGTGTCCACCATGGTCTGCCGGAGCGCATTCCCGTTCAGCTCGGCCGGATTGGCCCCGGGCCACGGGATCGGCTCACGATCCAGCCGTGCGGCGAGCCGCAGGAACAGCGGCCGCACCCCGGCCGCCGTATCGGCCAGCCGGTACGGATTCCCCGGCGCAGACGCCCACTTGGCGAACTCAGGAAAGACGTCCTCGACACCGGTCTCGAACCCCGCCCACAAGGCACGGGAAGCCTGGCCGTGTTCGGGGTCGCCATTGCCGTCCAGGTTGCTGTCCAGCACGAAGCGGTCGGTGCGGTGCGGGAACAACTGGCTGTAGACAGCGCCGACATACGAGCCGTACGAGACACCCCACGCGGACAGCTTCCGCTCGCCCAGCGCCGCCCGGATACGGTCGATGTCACGGGCGTTGTCGGCACTGCTGATGTGCCGAATCAGCTCACCGCCGTCGCGTGCGCAGGCGTCGGCCATCCGCCGGGCGGTGACCATGTTCTCGGTGACCGACCCGTCCGGGGCGGGCCAGGGGAAGAACGTGGACCTCGCAAGGTCGTCGGCTTCGAGACCACAGCTGACCGGCGCGGAACGGCCGACCCCCCGGGGATCGAACCCGATCAGGTCGTACGCGTCCCGCACCTCCTGCGGCAGCTCCTGTCCCTTCCCGGAGAGTTCGTCGAGGCTGCCGCCGCCTGGCCCGCCGGCGATCAGCAGCAAGGCTCCGCGGCGTACGGCCGGCTTCTCGCTGGGGATACGGGAGACGGTGATACCGATCTTCTTGCCACCGGGATCGGAGTAGTCGATCGGCACCTGCACGGTCGCGCACTCCTGCCGGGGATCGAGCCCGCTCCCCTCACACTTCGCCCAGTCGAGGAGCTCAGGAGTAGAGGGGGCCACGGCAGCCGTCGCGGTGAGCGGCGCGGTGACGCCGAGCACGACGGACGCGGCCACGATCAGGGCGACATTTCGCGTGGTCTTCGTCATACCGAAGAGCTTCGCCGCCCGCTCCCCACCGTCACATCCCGCCAACCCCCCTATGCCTCCTGGGGTTTACCGCACGGGTCTCGTAGGGCCTGCCCGAACGCGCCGGCGTCGGCCGCCGGGTTCACCTCCCCCGGGGCGTTACTGATCCACGACCTGTGGATCACGGAAGTAGTACACGACGGTCACACCCAAGCCAGGGGGTGCGTATGGACGACGGTGATCGCTTCGGCGGAGTCGTGAGCAAGCGGTGTGGTGTACGTGTACTCCGCGGAGGGCGGGCGCCATCGCTCGGCATTCCCCACCGCCCGCACCGCCCCGCTCACCACGTCGCCACCCCGCGCCCGCACTCGGCCCACAGCAGCTTGCCGCCCTTCGACGCGCCCAGTTCGCGCAGCACGGACGCGCCCCACGCGTCGGCGCAGGCCCGTACGAGGTGCAGGCCGCGGCCGTGCTCGGCGGTTTCCGCGGCAGGTCGGGGTACGTCGCCGAAGCCGGACGGGACTCTTGGGTCGGAGTCCCATACGGCGACCCGCAGCCGGTCCGACTCGGTCGAGAGGACCCGGAGGGCGTACGGGCCACTGGTGTGGCGGTGCGAGTTCGTCAGCAGCTCCGCGGCCAACAACTCTGCCGTGGGGGAGAGTTCGGACATTTCATGGGCGGCCAGAATCAGCCTGAGGGTTCCCCGGGCGATGCCCGGAGCCCGTGGATCGTGCGGAAGTTGCAGGGTGTAGGACCAGGGCGGGGATACGGTTGCCATGGAAGTTTCCGATCACGAGAGGGAGTTGGGGTCGTTGGTCTGCGAAGCCCAGTGACGATGCCGCTCCGTCGAGCGGGGTGCTCCTGAGCAGGGCGCCTGGGAACGAAGATAGGGCACGTACAAATAACTTTTGGCGAATCCGAGAAAACTTCGAGAGACTTCGCCCATGTGAGTGACACCCCAACTCGGCGCAGAGCCAGAGGAGTTCACATGCCCCAAAAGCCCTCGGCGTCGGCCCGCCGCATCCGGCTTGCCGTTGAGCTGCGCAAAATGCGCGAACGAGCCGGCATGACGGCAACCGAGGCAGCCCGCGCACTCGGGGTCAGCCAGGGGCAACTCAGCAACATCGAGTCGGCACGATTCGGCGTCAGCCCGGACCGCCTCAGGGCGATGGCCCGCGCCTACACATGCTCGGACCAGGCTTTCGTCGAAGCCCTGGTCGACATCGCGACCGACAAGACGCGTGGCTGGTGGGAGGCGTACCGGGAAGTCCTGCCAACGGGTCTGCTCGACCTCGCCGAACTGGAGCACCACGCCACCGCCGTGCGCACCGCGTACACCACCCACATCGCGGGACTGCTTCAGACCCATGACCACGCCCGCGAGATCTTCCGCCACGTGATCCCCGCCCCCACACCCCCCGAGGTGGAACACCGTGTCTCGCATCGGATCAAGAGGCAGGACGTCATCTACCGGGCCGGTCCAATCCCCTACCGCACCGTGATCCATGAAGCAGCCTTGCGCATGCGCGTCGGGGGCCGGGACGTAGCACGCACCCAGCTTCAGCACCTGCTCGACATGAGCGAGCAGGAGCACATCACCGTGCGAGTACTCGCGTTCGACGTCGGCGCCTTCCCGGGGTCAGGCCAGTCCATCAACTACCTGCACGGCCCTGTCCCACAGCTCGACACCGCGCAACTCGATCAGTTCCACGGGCCTGTGCTCCTGGACGCCGAAGCGCTCCTGGAGAAGTACCGGAACCTGCTCGACGTGGTGGAGGCCACCGCCCTCAGCCCCGAGAAGTCCCGGGACCTGATCCACGCCATCGCCCACGACCTGTAAGGAGCCCCATGTCCACGCATGACTGGCAGACCTCGTCCTACTGCCAGGAGGGTGACGCCTGCGTGCATGTCGCCGCCACCGCAGAAACGGTCCATCTGACCGAAAGCAGCGACCCCGCCGGGGTCATACTCTCGGCGCACCCCGACACCTTCGCCACCCTCCTCCGAGCCCTCAAGAAGAACCACGACTGAACCGCCACCCGGATCCACCACCGGATCCACCGACGAAAGAGCCCCCGCATGTCGCGCCACCACGAGCTCAAGTTCAGGGTCGTCACGTCGCTCCAGCGGCGGATCGGCAACCCCGTCATGAAACTGCTGCCGTTCCAGACACTCCTGGAGACGACCGGCCGCAAGTCGGGGCTGCCGCGCCGGACGCCGGTCGGTGGGCGGCGGGTCGGGCGGGAGTTCTGGATCGTGTCGGAGTACGGCGAGAAGTCGCAGTACGTGCGGAACATCAAGGCCGACCCGAGGGTCCGGGTGCGCGTCAAGGGGCGTTGGCACGATGGGACGGCCCACCTGCTGGTCCAGGACGACGCCCGCGAACGGCTCAGGTCCCTGCCCCGGCTGAACAGCGCCGCGGTCCGCACGGTCGGCACGAACCTGCTGACGGTGCGGGTGGATCTGACGGACGGCTGATCCCCGCCGTGGCCCCAGGCCCTCCCCTCGGCGGCCGTTGACAAAGCGGAGCGCTGTTCCGTATCGTAATCGGAACGACGTTCCGCTTCAGCGTACCCAAGTTCCTGAAGCCGGACGCTCCTGACCACCTCCCCCGCCATCGGCCGAACGAGACCGACAACAGGCAGGAGAGGTCATCGCACGGCCGGCCATTGAACGGACACCGCAACATGAGCGCATCGACCCACCCCGCCGACCCCTTCAGCTCACCCACCCCCGTCCTCTCGGTCAGTCCGGTGGTGCTGCCGGCTCCCGACCGAGCGGTGGACCTGGAGGTACGGGTCTCCGCCCCCGTGACCGGGAACGACCTGCCGGTCATCCTCCTCTCGCACGGGCAGGGCTACTCGAACCACCTCTCCTCCCTGAACGGCTACGCCCCGCTCGCCAACTTCTGGGCGGCCCACGGCTTCGTCGTGATCCAGCCCACCCATCTGAGCTCCAGGACGCTGAGCCTGGATCCCGAGACCCCGGGGGCGCCGCTGTTCTGGCGTTCACGGGCCGAGGACATGAAGCGCATCCTCGACCAGCTCGACGTGATCGAGGCCGCCGTACCGCAGCTGGCCGGACGCCTGGACCGGAGCAAGGTCGCCGTGGCCGGGCACTCGATGGGCGGGCACACCGCGAGCCTGCTCCTTGGCGCCCGTCTCACCGATCCGGAGGACGGAACGGTGGTGGACCTGGCCGACTCCCGGGTCAAGGCGGGCGTACTGCTTGCCTCGCCCGGCAGGGGCGGCGATGCCGTCAGCGAGTTCGTGGCCGAGAACTACTCCTTCTTCCTGACCATGGACTTCACCGAGATGGCGACGCCCGCGCTCGTCGTCGCAGGCGACAAGGACACCTCCACCCACCTGACGGTCGCGGGCGCGGACTGGCACGCCGATCCGTACGTCCTGTCCCCCGGCCCCAAGTCCCTGCTCACCTTGTTCGACGCGGAGCACGGGCTCGGCGGGGTCTCCGGATACGACGTCGCCGAGACCACGGACGAGAACCCGGCGCGAGTGGCCGCGGTCCAGCGGCTCACCTGGGCCTACCTCCGCAGCGAGCTCAACCCGGGAGACACCGCCTGGCAGACGGCGCGCGACGCGCTGGCGGCCGGCCCCGACCCGCTCGGCCGCATCGAATCGAAGTAGGCCGGATGCTCCCTAGACCAACTGCACCCTGCGGTCCAGAACGGCCGAATGAATACCGACGGACGTCTCCCGCATGTACGCCGTCCGCAGTTCGTGCGCTTTCCGGTATTCCTCGGTCGCGAGGGCCTCGCGCATCTCCTTCTCCGACTCGAAGCCGATCCGCACGATCGCGTCGATCGGCTCCTCCGCCCCGTCCGCCACGAGGTCCGTCAGGTAGTACTGGACGTACTCCTTGACCTGGGGAAGTGCCACATAGGTCGGTCCGTACTCCAGTTCCATGAACCGGCGGAAGTCCTCCGTGGAAACCTCCGGACGCTTTCTGATCACCGTCATCAGTCTGAGCATGCCGCCACCACCTTCCTGAACACCTGTTCATTGCACGCTACCATGAACGGGTGTTCAATGAATCAGTGACCAAGACAGACACCCGCGACCTGCGCTCCGAGCTCGTTGCCGCCGCGATCGGCATGCTGGCGGAGCCCCAGGCGGTGGCCGTTCCGTCGCTGCGCTCGATCGCCCGGGCCTGCGGGGTGGCCCCCTCGGCCGTGTACTGGCACTTCCCCTCCGAGGCGGACCTGCGCTCCGCGGTGCTCGACGCCGAATACACCTCGCTGGTCGAAGCGGTCGAGTCGGCCCTCGACGCCACGGACGAGGCCGACAGCCAGCTGGTCGTGGCCGGCGACGCCTACATCGCCTGGGGCGCCGCCCACCCGGGCGCGTACCAGCTCCTGTTCGAGAGCAATGACGCACTGCCGGAGACCAGAGCCGCGCACGGCCCCCGCCTCCAGGCGCGCATCGTCGAACTCGCGCGGCTCGTCGACCCGGACGCGCCCTTCGCCTCCGCGCTCCTGTTGTGGTCGGCATGGCACGGTGTCGTCTCCCTTCGGCTCCACAAGGCCGAGTGGGACTGGGGAATGACCGCACAGGAAGCAAATCGCCGACTGGTTCAAGCATTGGCGACCAGGAGGACCAGTGCCACCGATGCGGACAGGCCCACCGCTCTCTAGGAAGCCGCCTTGCTGGTCGTAGCCATCAACAAGTGGCCGCGGCTGGCACTTTCATCACACGCCCTGACCCTGCTCGTACAACCCGTCGAGCCGGTCCAGGTGTGCCGGCGTCAGCTGGAGCTGTGCGGCAGCGAGGTTCTCCTCCAGGTGGTCGATACGGGCGGTGCCCGGGATCGGGAGGATGACCGGTGAGTGGGCCAGCAGCCAGGCGAGGGAGAGCTGGGTGGGGGTGGCGCCGAGTTCGGATGCCACGGCGGCGACCTCGGCTCTTGCTCCTGAGTCTCCCGCCGCGACCGGCCGCCACGGCAGGAACGCAATGCCCGCCGCCTCACAGGCCGCGAGCACGGGCTCGTACTCGCGGTCGAGGACGTTGTAGCGGTTCTGCACACTGACGATGCCGACGATCTCCCGCGACCGGTCGAGTTCGGTGACGGTGACCTCGGACAGCCCGATCCGGCCCACCTTGCCCTCGTCCCGGAGCTCCCGCAGGGTGCCGAGCTGGTCGGCGAGGGGTGTCTCCGGGTCGATGCGGTGGAGCTGGAGCAGCTCGATCCGGTCGGTGCGCAGCCGGCGGAGGGCCTGGTCGACCTGAGTACGCAGGGTGTCCGGGCGGCCGTCCAGCCCCCATTCCCCCGTTGCCGCCGATCGGGAGACACCGACCTTGGTGGTGATGAGCAGCCCGTCCGGGTAGGGGTGCAGGGCCTCGGCGAGGAGTTCCTCGTTGGCTCCCCAGCCGTACATGTGGGCGGTGTCGATCAGCGTCACACCCAGCTCGACGGCCCGGCGGACGACCGCCACGGCGCCCTCGCGGGCGGGGCCCGGATCGGTCGGCAGGCGCATGGCTCCGAAGCCGAGCCGCCCTACGGTCAGATCCCCACCGATACGGAACGTGCTCTGTGTCATGTACGGCCTCTCCCTCGGCACCCCCAACTTCACCCTCAACCTCATTCGTTCGAGAGGCGGTTCAGCCACTCGGTGAGGAGAGTCGTTTCGGCGAGGGTGAGGGTCGGGGCCGCGGCCTGGCGGAGGAGGGCGTTGAGGCGGGCGGCCGTGGCGGGGACCCTGGCCTCCCCCGCGTCGGGGCCCGATGCCGTACGGGAGTCCATCACGTCCGGCGTGAAGACCGCCGCGTGCACCGCGTCCCGTACCCGCCGCGCCACCGTCCCGTCGGTGAAGGTCGCGGGGCGCGAGACCAGCATCAGGGCGACGCCGACGTTCGCCGACATGATCATCTGGGCGGCGAGTTCCGGGGCGAGGCGCAACTTGCCCTGTTCGGCGGCCCGTTGGAGGTCGGAGGTGAGGATCTGGTGGGACTCCAGGGCCGCGGCCGGGGGTGTGCGCATCGCCGGGGAGTTCATGAGGCGGTAGAGGTTCGGGTTCTGGAGGGCGAACTCGATGTGGGTGTCCCAGCCGTCGCGCAGGTCCTGGACGGGGTCCGTGCCGGGGGTGCGGTGGCGTTTGGCCGCCAGGTACCTTTCCCAGCCGTGGTCGACGACCGCCGACAGCAGGCCCTCCTTGTCGCCGAAGTGGCGGTAGAGGGCCGGAGCGCCGACTCCCGCCGCCTCGCAGACGGCCCGGGTCGAGACATCGCCGTCCGGGGACTCGGCGACCAATGCGGCCGCGACTTCGAGAATGCGCGCCTTCGTACTCACGGTAGCGACGCTAACGGATGCCACTCAGGCCACCTGGTGGGGGGCGAGCAGGTCGTCCAGGCCGATCCGCTTCAGGAATGCGGCGCGTATGCGGTCCGCGACCGCGCTGACCTCCTCGGAGCCGTCGTTCGCCGGGTCGATGTGGACCCGGAACGGGCGCTCGCCGTGCGGGGTGGCGACGACCTCGACGATCGCGTCGGCCACCTGGGACACGTCTGCGTCGGCGGGCGCGAGGGCGGCCAGGCGTTGGGATACCTGGTCCATCAGGCCCGCATAGCGCTCCTCGTACGCGGGGATCACGGTCTGTTCGGAGGGGCGGCCGCCGGTGGCGAAGTGGTTGGTGCCCGAGGTGAAGGAGCCCGGTACGACGATGGTCGTCTCGATGTCGAAGCGGGCGAGCTCGGCGGCGTACGACACCGCGAGCGCGTCCATCGCGGACTTCGCGGCGAAGTACGGCGCCAGGTACGGCGGGGTGCCGCCCCTCGTCGAGGTGGAGCCGACCCACAGCACCAGGCCGTGGCCCTGTGCTCGCAGGTGCGGCAGCGCGGCCCGGTTGACCCGCTGGGTGCCGAGCACGTTCGTGTCGTACACCGCCGCCAGCTCCTCGGGGGTGAAGGCCTCCGTGGGGCCGGTCACCATGTGGCCCGCGTTGTGCACGACCACGTCCAGGCGCCCCGCCTCCGCGAGGATCGTGGCGACGGCCGCGTCCGCCGACTCCTGGGAGAGGACGTCCAGTTCGACCGTACGCAGGTCGACCCGGTGCTCGGCGGCGTACGCCGCGGCCTCCGTGACCCGGTCCGCGTTGCGGCCGGTCATGTCGCGCATCGCGGCGTAGACGGTGTGCCCGGCGCGGGCGAGTGCGCGGGCGGAGAGGGCGCCGAAGCCGGAACCGGCGCCGGTGATCACGATCACCTTGCTCATGACTGAACTCCTGAAGGTCAGAGGGCTGTTGAGGACCAAAAGGCCAGACGACTGTTGGGGACTACGCGATGCCGCCGTTGGCGCGGATCACCTGGCCGTTGATCCAGCGGCCCGCGGGACCGGCGAGGAAGGAGACGACGCCTGCGATGTCCTCGGGGGTGCCCAGACGCTCAAGCGGCGGCTGGGCGGCCATCCGCGCGATGGTCTCCTCGTCCTTGCCGTCCAGGAACAGGGCGGTGGCCGTCGGGCCGGGCGCCACCGCGTTCACCGTGATGTCCCTGCCGCGCATCTCGCGGGCGAGGATCAGGGTGACCGCCTCGACGGCGCCCTTCGTGGCGGCGTACGCGGTATAGCCGGGGATCGCGAGTGCCAGCACGGAGCTGGAGAAGTTGATGATCGCGCCGCCCGCGCGCAACCGCCGCGCGGCCTGCTGGTCGACGACGAACGTGCCGCGGATGTTCGTGCGGTGCATCCGGTCGAGGGCGTCCAGGTCGAGGTCCACGAGCGGGGCCAGCGCCATGACACCGGCCGCGTGGACGACGACGTCGACCCCGCCGTACGTGTTCTCCGCCGCGTCGAAGAGTGCCGCGACCTCGGTCTCGTCGGCCACGTCCGCCCGTACGGCGATCGCCTGCCCGCCGGCCCCGGTGATCGCGGCGACGGCCTTGTCCGCCTCGACCTCGTTGCCCGCGTAGTTGACGACGACCGCGAATCCATCGGCGGCGAGGCGCTCGGCGGTTTCTCGTCCGATACCGCGCGAACCGCCGGTGACGACGGCCACGCGGGCGGCGGCGCTGCTGCTGGGCTGCTCAGTCATGACGTTGCTCCTTGTCGCGGCTGGGGTAGCGGCTTTCGCTCCCCGACAGGAACAACGCTAACACTCAGACGATAGCAGCGCTACCCGTGACCGTAGCGTCGCTACGCCCTAACCATCGACATTGAGCTATGTATGATGACGACATGACGGTCAACATGACGATGAGCCTGCCCGACGACGTGGCCGCCTACGTGAAGGCCAAGGGCAACGCCTCGGCGTACACCGCCCGGATACTGCGCCGCCAGATGCTCGCCGAGGAGCTGGAGAGGTCCGCGCGGGTGCGGGCCGAGGCCGGGATCGTCACCACCGCCGCGGAGCCCGCCGAGAGCGAGGACGCCACTCTGGAGCGCTGGGCACGGGTGGCCGGCCGGTGAAGCGCGGACACGTCTACCAGCTGTCCTTCGCCGGAGGTCCCGCACATGTCCTGGTGATCTCGTCCGATGCCCTGAACGCGCAGAACAAGACCGCCACCTGCGTACTGATCTACCCGCAGCAGGTGCGCGAGGCGACACTCGTCGACATTCCGGTCAGTACCCCCTCGTCGGGCACCGTCATCCTCGGCGAATTCCGCACTTTGTCGGCCCCTCGATACACCGAAGACCTGGGCCCCGTGGACGAACGGGTCATGGAAGCCGTCGAGATCGGGCTCCGAGCAGTCTTCGACCTGTAGCCATGCAGGGCTCGACCTGCTCACCCCTGCCACACGATCGCCTGCACCTCGCTGTACGCGTGCAGCGCGTACGACCCCACGTCCCGGCCCACCCCGCTCTTCTTGAACCCGCCGAACGGGGCCTCCATGTTCCGGCCGACGGTGTTGACGCCGACGCCGCCCGCGCGGAGGCGGCGGGCCACTCGGAAGGCGCGGGCGATGTCGCCGGACCAGACGTAGTCGATGAGGCCGTAGTCGCTGTCGTTGGCGAGGGTGATGGCCTCCTCCTCGTCGTCGAAGGGGACGACCACGACGACGGGGCCGAAGATCTCCTCGCGGACCACCCGCATGTCCGGGGTGCAGTCGGCGAGAAGGGTGGGGGCCACGTAGAAGCCGCGCTCGAGAGGGGGCCGTACGCCGCCCGCGACGACCCGGGCGCCTTCCTTGCGGCCGAGTTCGACGTAGGACTCGACCCGGTCGCGATGGGCCGCGGAGATGACCGGGCCGACCACCGTGCCAGGGGACCGTGGATCCCCAACCTTCAAGTGATCGGCGTACGCGGCCAGTTGCTCCACGAGCCGGTCATGTACACCCCGCTGCACCAGTACCCGCGTCGGCGCCGTGCAGATCTGCCCGCTGTAGAAGGAGAACGTCGTCCCGATCCCCGACACCGCCGACTTCAGGTCCGCGTCGTCGAAGACGACCGCCGCGCCCTTGCCGCCCAGCTCCATCAACTGCCGCTTCATGCCGCGCCCGCACACCTCGGCGATGCGCTGCCCGACGGCGGTCGAGCCGGTGAAGCTGACCATGTCGACGTCCCGAGAGTCGACCGCCGCCTCACCGACCTCCACCTCTGTGCCGCTGACGACGTTCACGACGCCCGGCGGGACGCCCGCCGCCTCCAGGGCCTCCGCCATCCGGTACACGGAGAGGGGGTCCTGCGGGGCGGGCTTCACGAGCACCGTGTTGCCCATGGCGAGGGCGGGGGCGATCTTGCCCGCCGGGTTGGCCCAGGGGTTGTTGTACGAGGTGATGCAGGTGACGACGCCGACGGGCTGGCGGACGGCCAGGGCGCCCATGACGGCCGCCCCGCCGAACGGCCCGGCCTCGTTGATCTGCGGCGGCAGCGGCTGCTCGACGGGTTCGACCTTCGCGTACCGGCGGAAACGGGCCATGCCGACGCCCACCTGCATCGCGCGGGCGGTCCCGGTGGTGGCGCCGCTCTCGGCCCGGGCGAGTTCGGCGTACGGGAGGAGGTTGCGGCGGATGATGCCGGCCGCCTTGGCGAGGATGGCGGCACGCTCCTCGGCCGGCGTGCGCGACCACGGCCCGAAGGCCTCGCGGGCCGCGGCGGCGGCCGCGTACACCTGCTCCCGCGAGGCCTCCGGCGCCCGCCCGACGACGCCCTCGGTCGCCGGGTCGGTCACCTCGTAGAACCCGTTGTCGGGCTCCACCCACGAGCCGGCGATGAACAACCGCTGCTCTTCGTGGGTCACTTGGTGCTCACCGTCTGCGTGTCCCGCCCGGACCTGAGCACCTTCCCCGGCACCGCACCCGTCACCTCGTCGCCCCGGATCGCCTCAACCCCGTTGACCCAGACAGCTGTTATGCCGATCGCCTTCGAGTCGAGGCGCGGACTGTCACCCGGCAGGTCGTGCACCAGGGTGGCCTTGCCGGCGTCGATCCGTTCCGGGTCGAAGAGGACGAGATCCGCATGCCAGCCCACCTCCAGACGCCCCCGCTGCCGCAGGCCGAAGAGCCGCGCCGGGTCGTCCGTCAGCATCTTCACGGCCTGTTCCAGCGTGACGAGCTTCCGCCCGCGCAGACAGTCACCGATGAAACGGGTCGTGTACGGGGCCCCGCACATGCGGTCCAGATGGGCGCCCGCGTCGGAGCCGCCGAGCATGACGTCCTCGTGCCGCCAGGTCTCCTGGCGCAGCGCCCACGAGTCGGGGTCGTTGTCGGTCGGCATCGGCCACAGCACCGTACGCATGTCGTCGGCCGCGCAGATCTCCACGAGGCACTCGAAGGGCTCCTGGCCGCGCTCGGCGGCGATGTCGTTGACGACCCGTCCCGTGAGGCCCTCGTTCGCGGCGCTGTAGGTGTCCCCGATGACGTACCGCCCGAAGTCGGTGAGCCGCCGGAAGACGCCCGCTTCCTTGCCGGCGGCCCGGCGCAGCATCTCGGCGCGCACGTCCGGGTCGCGCAGGCGGGCGATCCGCTCGGGTACGGGGAGGGCCAGCACCTCGCCCCAGCCGGGAATGAGGTTCAGCGCGCAGAAGGTGCCGAGCGACATGTTCATGGGGGTGAGGATCGGCATGGTGAGCGCGACGATGCGGCCACCGGACTTGCGGGCGCGTTCGCTCGCCTCCAGCTGCCGCGGGACGCGCTCGGGGACGGCGGCGTCGATCGTCAGCACGTTCCAGTTCAGCGGACGGCCCGCCGCCGCGCTCATCTCCACGAACAGATCGATCTCGTCGTCGCTGAACTGGTCGAGGCAGCCCGCGACGATCGCCTCGATCTGCGTGCCCTCGTGCTCGCCGACCGCCCGGGAAAGGGCCAGCAGTTCGGCGGGTTTCGCGTGCCGCGAGGCGACCGGCTGCCCGTCGCCGTCGGAGTGCGTGGAGGACTGGGTGGTGGACAGCCCCCATGCTCCGGCGGCCATCGCCTGATGGAAGAGCCGCAGCATCTCCTGGAGTTGCTCCTCGGTCGGCTGCCCGCCCACCGCATCCGCCCCCATCACATACCGCCGCAGCGCACAATGCCCCACCATGAAGCCCGCGTTGACGGCGATCCGCCCCTCCAGGGCGTCCAGGTACTCCCCGAAGCCGTGCCAGTTCCAGGGCGCACCCTCCTCCAGGGCGACCAGGGACATGCCCTCGACCCTGGACAGCATGCGGCGCGTGTAGTCGGCGTCCTCGGGCCGGTCGGGGTTCAACGGGGCAAGGGTGAAGCCGCAGTTGCCGCCCGCGACGGTCGTCACCCCGTGGTTCAGGGACGGGGTGGCGTACGGGTCCCAGAAGAGCTGGGCGTCGTAGTGCGTGTGCGGGTCGACGAAGCCGGGGGCGAGGACGAGCCCGTGAGCGTCCTCGTTCGTCCTCGCGTCCTCCGTCACCGCCCCGATGACCGCGATACGGCCGTTCCGTATCCCCACGTCGGCGGTGTACGCGGGTGCACCGCTCCCGTCCACGACGGTCGCGCCCCTGATCAGATGGTCGAGCATCGCGCGGGAACCCCCTAGACGGCGTTACGGAACCGGGTCGTCCGATGCACCGGATCCGTGTCGATCTTCGGAATCACGTGCTCGCCGATCAGCCTGATCGACTGGAGGGTGTCTTCCGGGGAGATCCCGATCGGCATCCCGAAGCTGAGCTGGTCCGCGCCCGCCTGCTCCCACCGCTTGCACTGGGTGAGCACCTCGGCCGGGTCGCCGCAGATCAACAGCTCCTCGGAGATGAGGAGTTCGATGATCTCCTCGTTGAACTCGGGGAGCGTCTCCGGCCAGACGGGGAAGCCGTCGGGCCGCGGGAAGGTGTCGTGGTAGCGGAAGACGAGCGACTGGAGGTAGTGCAGCCCGCCACCGGCGGCGATCCGTACGGCCTCCGCGTGCGTCGGCGCGCAGATGGCCGTCGAGGTCACCATCACGTTGTCGTTGACGAAGTCCCCGACCGGCTGGGCGTCCACGATCGCCGTCTTGTACTGCTCAAGGACCCACTCCATGTCGGAGACCTTCTGCACACTGAAGCCGAGGACCCCGAGCCCCTTGCGGGCGGCCATCGCGTACGAGGGCGGCGACCCGGCGGCGTACCACATGGCGGGGTGCGACTTCCCGTACGGTTTGGGGAAGATCTTGCGCGGCGGGAGCTGCCAGTGCTTGCCCTGGAACCCGGGGTACTCCTCCTGGAGCCACATCTTCGGGAACTCGGCAATGGTCTCTTCCCAGATCTCCTTGGTGTAGTTCATGTCGGTGACGCCGGGTATGAAGCCGAGGATCTCGTGCGATCCCGCGCCCCGGCCGCTGCCGAACTCGAAGCGGCCTTCGCTGAGATGGTCGAGCATGGCGACCTTCTCGGCGACCTTCACCGGGTGGTTGACCTGGGCGAGCGGGTTGAAGATCCCGGAGCCGAGGTGGATGCGCTCGGTGGCGTGCGCGAGATAGCCGAGGAAGACGTCATTGGCCGAGAGGTGCGAGTACTCCTCCAGGAAGTGGTGCTCGGACGCCCAGGCGTACTTGAAGCCGGACTTGTCCGCCTGGATGACGTACTCGGTCTCCTCCATCAGCGCCTTGTGCTCCGCGAGCGGATCGGTCTCGGCCCGCTTGCCCACGTATCCCTGTACAAAGAGCCCGAATTCCAAGGAGGTTCACCGTCCCCACATCTCTGTCATCTATCTGACGTACCGTCAGATTCACCTGTCGCCGACTGTTCCACCGCGCCCTTGAGGCGTCAATAGCTGACGTCGCGTCAGCTGCGGGTGTGGGAGGTCAGATGACGCTCACCCCCGCCAGCCACCCCCCGTCGATCACGAACGGCTGCCCGGTGATGTACGAGGAGTCCTCGCCGGAGAGGAAGAGGACGAGCCGGGCCACCTCCTCCGGCCTCCCGATCCGGCCGAGCGGCACGAGCTTGCGGTACAGCGCGTCGACCGCTCCCGAGGACGCCGTACCGCCGGCGGGGTCGCCGTCCGGGTCGAGCAGCGCCGGGTTGCTCATGGCGGTGTCGATGGCCCCCGGGCAGACGGCGTTGACCCGGATCCCCTTGGCCGCGAGCTCCAGCGCGGCCACCCGGGTCAGCCCCACGATGGCGTGCTTGGTCGCGGAGTAGGCGCCCACCCAGGCCATCCCGGTGAGCCCGGCGTACGAGGCGGTGTTCACGATGGTGCCCCCGCCCGCCGCCGCGATCTCGGGCGCGACGGTCTTGATCCCGAGGAAGACGCCGACCTGATTGACCTGCACGATCTGCTGGAACTCGTCGAGAGGGGTGTTGACCAGCTCGTTGAAGCGCAGGATGCCGGCGTTGTTGACGAGCCCGTCGATCCTCCCGTACGCGTCCCTGGCCACAGCGACGGCGGCCTGCCAGTCGGCCTGCTGGCTCACGTCGAGGTGCACGTACCGCGCGCCGATCTCCTTGGCCAGGGCCTCCCCCTGATCGTCCAGCACATCCGCGAGAAGGACCCGCGCCCCCTCCGCGACGAAGAGCCGCGCCTCCTGCTCGCCCTGCCCGCGCGCCGCACCCGTGATCAGGACGACGCGTCCGTCCAGCTTGCCCATGGCTCTCCGTAAGTTGTCGGGCGGCCCGGGGGGGCCGGATGTGGCTCATGGCTCCTTCAGCCGAGGTGCGGCCTGTGGCTCCTTCAGCCGAGGTGCGGCTCATAGCTCCTTCAGCCGAGGTGCGGAGCGACTTCGGTGCCGAACGCCGCGATCTGGTCGGTGAGTTCGGCGCGGCTCCGGCTGCGGAAACGCACCTGTATCTGGTGCACACCCATCGCGCGGTATGCCCGCAGCGACTCGGCGAGCACCTCGGGCGCCCCGTGCAGGGTGCGCCGCCCGACGTCCCAGCCGGGCTCACCGACGTACAGCGGCTCGGTGATGGCGCCGATGGTGACGGGGTTCTCGATCCCCGCGTCCTGCCTGATCCTGCGGAGCTTGGCGATCTGCTCCGGCAGCCGGTCACGCGGATCGCCCTGCGGCAGCCACCCGTCCCCGCGCAGCGCGGCCCGGCGTACGGCGGGGGGTGAGGACCCGCCGACCCAGATCGGCACGTGTTCCTGC
This sequence comes from Streptomyces sp. NPDC087263, assembly GCF_044744645.1. Taxonomy (NCBI): domain Bacteria; kingdom Bacillati; phylum Actinomycetota; class Actinomycetes; order Kitasatosporales; family Streptomycetaceae; genus Streptomyces; species Streptomyces sp. NPDC087263. The sequence goes on along the minus strand of NZ_JBIUYT010000009.1, from coordinate 146,589 downwards.
GCGGGCCTGGGCAGCTGGCCGAGCCCCTCGAAGTCGTACAACTTGCCGTGGTGCACGGGGAATTCATCCGGCCCCAGCGCGGCCCTGAGCGCGTCGATCGACTCGTCGAGGACCACCCCCCGCCGCTCGAAGTCCACCCCGAGCACCTCGAACTCCTCCTGTACGTGCCCGGCCCCGACCCCGAGAATCAGCCGCCCGCCGCTCAGGTGGTCGAGCGTCGCGTACTGCTTCGCGGTGGCCAGCGGGTGGCGCAGCCCGACGATCGCGACGTGACTGAGCAGCCGTACGCGCTCGGTCACGCCCGCGAGGAGGGCGAGGGTCGCGACGGGGTCGTACCAGACGGTGCTCATCGCGCTCGCGAGACGGCGCGGGATGGCGACGTGGTCGCAGCTCGCGAGATACGCGAAGCCGGAGCGGTCGGCGGCGCGGGCGATCTCGACGAGGTCGGCCGGTTTCGCGTCCGCCTCCCACGGCTCGGCGTAGATGGTGCTCTGCGACTGGATCGGGAGCTGCATCCCGTAGGCGAGTCGCCCTTCCGGCGGTATGTGCATCGGCACCCCTTGGCTGATGGGCCGTCATTTCACGGCCCATAGTCGTAGCTGACGGACCGTCAGACAAGAGGCATGCATCCTCTTACGGGACCCAGAGGCCGTCCCCTGCCAGCCCCGTTACGGGACCCAGAGGCCGTCCCCTGCCAGCCCCAACAGCTCGATCGCGTTGCGTCGTACGATCCGGTCGACGACATCCGCGTCGAGGTGGCCCATCTGCGCCTCGCCGACCTCCCTGGACTTCGGCCAGGTGGAGTCGGAGTGCGGGTAGTCGGTCTCGTAGAGGACGTTCCCGACCCCGATGGCGTCGAGGTTCTTAAGGCCGAAGGCGTCGTCGAAGAAGCAGCCGTAGACGTGCTCGGTGAAGAGTTCGGACGGCGGCCGGTGGACCTTGTCGGCGACGCCGCCCCACCCGCGGTTCTCCTCCCAGACCACGTCGGCGCGTTCGAGGATGTACGGGATCCAGCCGATCTGCCCTTCCGCGTACATGACCTTGAGCCTCGGGAAGCGTTCGAACTTCCCGCTCATCAGCCAGTCCACCATCGAGAAGCAGCAGTTGGCGAAGGTGATGGTGGAGCCGACGGCGGGCGGGGCGTCGGCGGAGGTGGACGGCATCCTGCTGCTGGACCCGATGTGCATGGCGATGACCGTGCCGGTCTCGTCGCAGGCGGCGAGGAAGGGGTCCCAGTCGTCGGTGTGGACGGACGGCAGTCCGAGGTGGGGCGGGATCTCGGAGAAGGCCACGGCGCGTACGCCACGGGCGGCGTTGCGGCGCACCTCCTCCGCCGCGAGCTGCGGATCCCAGAGGGGAATGAGGGTGAGCGGTATCAACCGCCCCTGGGCGTCAGGACCGCACCACTCCTCCACCATCCAGTCGTTGTAGGCCCGCACGCACAGCAGACCCAGCTCATGGTCCTTGGCCTCGGTGAAGGTCTGGCCGCAGAAGCGGGGGAAGGTCGGGAAACAGAGGGCGGACTGGACATGGTTGACGTCCATGTCGGCGAGGCGCTGCGGTACGTCGTACGAACCGGGCCGCATCTGCTCGTACGTGATGACCTCGAGCTTGATCTCGTCCCTGTCGTATCCGACCGCGGTGTCGAGGCGGGTGAGGGGCCGGTGGAGGTCCTCGTACACCCACCAGTCCCCTATCGGCCCGTCGTCGCCCGGGTTGCCCATGACGGGCGCGAACTTGCCGCCGAGGAAGCTCATTTCCCTCAGTGGCGCGCGGAGGATCCGCGGGCCTCGGTCCTGGTACTTCGACGGGAGCCGGTCCCGCCAGACGTTGGGGGGCTCCACCGTGTGGTCGTCCACCGAGATGATCTTCGGGAAGGTCTCCATACTCTGTACGGTAGCGCCGAACTGACGGTCCGTCAGCTCTCTGGTCGGTGCCCGCTCGATTGCGCGGACTACGTGTGGACCCTGTGAGAGTCCGGAGGGCTTGGCACGGCGGCCTGTGATCGCTGTCTCCCCCTGCTGACGCATCCGCCGTGAACAAGGCAAACTGGCGTCCTGGTACCAACGGTCGGGCAGGGGGACAGCGATGGACGGTGTGCCGCGAGTACCGAAGCAGCGGGGTCGCGAGGAATCGGCGGCGTTGCGCTTCAGTGTGCTCGGCCCGGTGCGCGCCTGGCGCGGGAAGGAGCTCCTGTCCGCGGGGTCTCCGCAGCAACGCGCCCTGCTGGCGGTCCTGCTGCTCCGCGAAGGCCGTACGGCCACCGCCGCCGAGCTGATCGACGCCCTGTGGGGTGACGATCCCCCGCTCCAGGCACTGGCCACCGTCCGTACGTACGCGTCACGGCTCAGGAAGACGCTGGGCCCCGAGATCCTGGTCAGCGAGTCCGGCGGTTACGCGATCCGGCTGTCCGGCGGCGACGGAACGCTCGACCTCGACCTCGCCCAGGAACTCGCCGCCGACGCCGAGAAGGCGCGCGGCACCGGCGACCTCTGCCACGCCCGCGACGTACTGAGGCGCGCGCTGGGCCTGTGGGAGGGCGAGCCCCTGGCGAACATGCCGGGCCCCTCCGCGGATACGCAGCGTGCGCGACTGGAGGAGTTCCGGCTTCAACTCCTCGAATCCTGCCTGGACATGGACCTGGAGCAGGGCTGCCACGCGGAGGCCGTGTCGGAGCTGACCGCACTCACGGCGGCGCATCCGCTCCGCGAGCGGCTGCGCGAACTGCTGATGCTCGCGCTGTACCGCTCCGGCCGCCAGGCCGAGGCCCTCGCCGTCTACGCGGACACCCGGCGCCTGCTGGCCGACGAACTGGGCGTGGACCCGCGAGCGGGCCTGAAGGAGCTCCAGCAGCGCATCCTCCAGGCGGACCCGGCCCTGGCCGAACCGTCCGCCCCGGCCGCGGAGCCCGCGACGGCACCGGTGCGCCCTGCCCAACTCCCGGCCACCGTCACGGACTTCACCGGCCGCGTCTCCTTCGTCCAGGAACTGAGCGACGTCCTTGCCGCCGCCTCCTCCGAGGAGGGCCGCGTCATGGCCGTCTCCGCCCTGGCGGGAATTGGCGGTGTGGGAAAGACGACGCTGGCCGTGCACGTGGCCCATCAGTCGCGGGGCGCCTTCCCGGACGGGCAGTTGTACGTGGACCTACAGGGGGCGGGGGCGCGGGCGGCCGAGCCGGAGACGGTACTCGGCGCGTTCCTCCGCGCCCTGGGTACGGCCGACTCCGCCATCCCGGACTCCCTGGAGGAGCGCTCGGCGCTCTACCGGTCGGTGCTCGACGGCCGCCGCGTGCTGGTCCTGCTGGACAACGCCCGCGATGCCGCACAGGTGCGTCCGCTGCTCCCCGGTATGGAGGGATGCGCGGCCCTGGTCACCTCGCGCGTGCGCATGGTGGACCTGGCCGGGGCGCACCTGGTCGACCTGGACGTGATGTCGCCCGAGGAGGCCCTCCAGCTCTTCACGAAGATCGTGGGGCGGGAGCGGGTCGAGTCGGAGCGCGAGGCGGCACTCGACGTGGTGGCGGCGTGCGGCTTCCTCCCGCTCGCGATCCGCATCGCGGCATCACGGCTCGCCGCACGCCGCACGTGGACGGTGTCCGTATTGGCGGCAAAGCTCGGCGACCAACGCCGCCGCCTTGACGAGCTCCAGGCCGGCGACCTCGCCGTCAAGGCGACCTTCGAGCTGGGCTACGGCCAGTTGGAGCCGGCCCAGGCCCGCGCGTTCCGCCTGCTGGGACTGGCGGACGGCCCCGACATGTCACTCGCGGCGGCAGCCGCGGTCCTCGACCTGGCGACAGAGGACACCGAGGACCTGCTGGAGTCCCTGGTCGACACATCGCTGCTGGAGTCGGCGGCGCCTGGGCGGTATCGCTACCACGACCTGGTGCGGCTCTACGCACGGGCGTGCGCGGAGCGGGACGAGCAGCCGCCCGGTGAGCGGGATGCGGCCATGTCCCGGCTGCTGGACTTCTACCTGGCCACGGCGGCGCGGGTCTACGCGATCGAGCGCCCCGGCGACCGGACCGTGGACCACCTTGAGATGACCCGCCAGAAGGGGCAGGAGTTCAGCGACGACGGAAACGCGCTGGACTGGCTGCACTCGGAGGCGGCCTGCATCCTGGCGTGTGCCCAGCAGTCACTCGGGCCGGGAACACTGCGGCGCGGGGTCGATCTCCTGTTGGTCTCGAAGGACTTGGCGGAGTCGGGCGCCAGCTCCCTGATCTACGAAGCGGCGACCAGAGCCGCGCGGGACGCCGCGGACAGCCTGGGCGACGCTCACGCGGCGGGCCGTGCGCGCGTCACACTCACGCAAGTACTCAGCACCGCAGGCCGTTTCGATGAGGCCGCCGAGGAGGCCGATCGCGCCACCACACTCGGCCGGACGGCCAACGACCCGTGGACCAGCGGGAACGCGCCCAACGAGCTCGGCATCATCGCCATCTGCAAGAACGAGCACGCAGCCGGCGAAGCGCACCTCCTCAGGGCGATCGACGCCTTTCGCGCCGACGACAACCGTCCCGGCGAGGCAAGCGCCCTGTGCAACCTCTCACGGGTACTCGTCTCCATGGACCGCACCTCGGCGGGGATAGAGCTCGTCCAACAAGGCATCGCCATCTACGACGAGTTGGGACTCACCCTCCGACTTGCCAACGCGAGGTACGCGCTGGGCATCGCCTTCGGTCACGCAGGACGTGGGCCCGAGGCCTTGGAGCAGCTGACGGAGGCGCTCAAGATATTCGTCGAGAACCGGCAACGCCTGTGGGAAGGGACCACGCACTTCCGTATCGCTCAGGTACACCTCTCTTCCCGCAGGGCCGCCCAAGCGGCGCAGCACGCCGAGCAGGCGCTCAGCACCGGCTGCATCGGTGGCGACTGGATGCGAGCGAATGTGCTGACTCTCCTCGGCAGGTCTCTCGAAGGCCTGGGGCAGGCGGGTCGCGCACGCGTCTGCTGGAACGAGGCGCTCACCATCCACGAGCAGGCCGGGGCGCCCGAAGCTGCTGAGCTCCGCGTCCTGCTCACGCCCGTCGCGGCGGCCTGACCTCGCGCGGAGTGGCGCGTTCATCGAACGTTTATGGGCTGCTGCCAATCTCAGTTCATCGACCCGTCGCGTCGGGGGGCAGACGGATCGGCGTGGGCCTCACACATAGGGTGAACGGCCCTGGAACGCCCGTTCGGCAACCCTCGGGGGAGTTGCCGAACGGGCGTTCTTCACCGCAGACCTTCAATTCCATGGGGAGTTCTCAGCCATGAGCGATGACAAGAAGAACGAGGACATCACCACCCTGGACAGCCACGCGCCGGTCCCGCCCGGCACGGATACCACCGAAACCACGGACGACAGCCACGCGCCCGTGCCCGGCGAGGACGCCATCATCACGTTGGACAGCCACGCCCCGGCACCGCCCAAGCCCACCATCACGACGTTGGACAGCCACGCCCCGGCGCCGCCCGTCCTGGGCCTGGACAACAAGTAAAGACCTCCATCTCGACGGGGATCGGCCGCGGTGGCGCGGAGGGGGAGCCACCGCGGCCGAGGCATGTCCGGCGCCCGGTTCCCGCCCGGCCACGACGCAAACCGTTCGAGCCTCTCGAACAATCGCCCCCCGCCCGGCCCTTCAACACCGCCGCAACACTCCCCGCCGTACAGTCATCCGCCCTCAGCTCGGCCAACGACGCGGTAACCCGCTCCTGGTCCAGCTTGGCGGGGACGCCCGCCGCGATGGGCGACCCTCGACGAATCGCTGATCCGCCGCCCAGCCCTCCCGGAGGAGCGGATGGCGGAGCTGCTGGAGCACATCGCGGAACTGGTCAGGACCACGCGCTCCATTTTGCAGATCGTTCCGGAAACCGCCGCCGCCCATCCGTTCATGATGGGCATGACCAAGTTCATGACCTTCACGGACGCTCCTCCGGTGGTGTACGCCGAGAGTCTGCACAGCGGCCAGCTCATCGACTATCCGGCGCTCGTGAAGCAGTACCGGGAATCGTACGATCTGCTCAGGGCCGTCGCACTGTCGCCTGAGGCGTCCCTCACCATGATCGAGGCAGCGTCAGAGGACTATCGAAATGGCAAGCCACGAGACTGACTTGAGTGCCGCGAAGTGGCGTAAGCGCAGCTACAGCAACGGCACCGGCGGCGACTGCGTCGAGGTAGCCCCCGGTCTCCCCGGAGTAGTCCCCGTCCGCGACTCCAAGTCCCAGGACGGCCCCGTACTCCTGATCGGGACCGCCGCCTGATCCGCCTTCGTCACGGAGGTGAAGGGCTGACCGCCATCCCCAGCCCGGTCGACCCGTACGTCGACGTCAGAGGTCGTCCGGCAGGAGCCGGAACGCCCCCTGCCCCGTGAGCGGCCGCATCATGCGGAAGTGCCGGTCGGTGGTGAACACGTCGGTGGTCTGGAAGGCGGCGGCCAGGACCACGTTCATGGCGTCCGCGAGCCCTACCCCCTTGCCGCCCCCGGCGTCTTCGTAGCCGCGCATCACGGCCATCGCACCGCGCAGGTGCGGCGTCGACTCCGGGATCTCGAAGCGCCGGGCCTCCACCTGGCCTGCGATGAAGTCCAGGGCGTTCATCGACGCCCTGACGCCCACGCGCTCCGCGAGGAGGTAGTCGAGCTGGGTGAGGACCATCGGCGAGACGACCAGGTGCCCGACGCGGGCGAGGGCTGCCCGGTGTGCGGCATGGCGTGGGTCCTTCGGCGTGAACAGTCGATAGAGCGCGTGGGTGTCGGCGACAGCCACAGGAATCGCAGGTCCGGACACGTCAGTCATCGAGCCCGCCCATCCCCCGCAGTGTCCCGTCGATCTCGTCATCGCTGAGCGCAGGTCCCCCCAGATCAGGCAGATCGACCGACCCCATGGGGTCGGTCCGACCCCTCACCGCCCCCGCAGCTCCCCCTTCACCACCTTCCCGCTCGCGTTCCGAGGCAGCTCCCCCACGAACTCCACCCCCCGCGGCACCTTGTAGTTCGCCATCTCGCGTCGCGCCCAGGCGATCAGGTCGTCCCCCGTCACCACGGCCCCCGGCCGCCGTACGACATACGCCTTGCCGACTTCTCCAAGGCGCCCGTCCGGGACCCCGATCACCGCGACGTCGGCGACGTCCGGGTGGAGGCCGAGGAGCTGTTCGATCTCGGCGGGGTAGGCGTTGAAGCCGCCCACGATGAACATGTCCTTGAGGCGGTCGGTGATGCGGAGGTTGCCGGAGACATCGAGGACCCCGACATCGCCCGTCCGCAGCCAGCCGTCCGCTCCCAGAACGGCGGCCGTCGCCTCCGCGTCCTCGAAGTAGCCCTGCATGACGTTGAAGCCGCGGACGAGGACCTCGCCGGGGGCGCCCGGCGCGAGGGGCTCCCCCTTCGGACCCACCACCCGTACCTCCGTGTCCGGGATGGCCCGGCCGGACGTCGAGGCGATCACGGTCGGGGCGTCTCCACGACGGCACATCGTGACGATTCCGCTCGCCTCCGAAAGCCCGTACGCCGTCAGGACCGTGTCGATCTTCAGCTCGGTCCGCAGCCGTTCCACGAGTCGCAGAGGAACCACCGCCGCGCCTGTCACGACCAGACGCAGCGCCGAGAGGTCGTGGGCGTCCCGGGACGGGTGGTCCAGCAGCGACTGGTGCAGAGTCGGCGGGCCCGGGAGGACCGATATCCGTTCCGAGGCCACGTTCGCGAGGACCGTGTCCACGTTGAACACCGGTTGCGGGATCATCGTCGCGCCGCGCATCAGGCAGGCCACGATGCCTGCCTTGTAGCCGAAGGTGTGGAAGAAGGGGTTCACGATCAGGTAGCGGTCACCTTCACGCAGGCCCGCGAGTTCGCTCCAGATCGCATAGCCGCGCAGCGTCTGCGCGTGGGTGATCACCGCGCCCTTGGGGCGGCCCGTCGTGCCGGAGGTGAAGACCATGTCGGAGGGCGAGGATCCGGAGAGGCCGGCCTCCCGTTCGCGTACGTCCGCCGCGCCCACGCCCTCCCCGGAGGCCAGGAAGTCCTTCCAGGTACGGAAGTCGGCGGGGGCGTCGTCCGAGAGCACGACCACCTGTTCCAGGTGCGGGAGGCCGGGGAGCGGGCCCGCGCCATCGCCCTCCCCCGCTGCCCGCCGCAGCGACGCCACGTACGACGTACCCAGGAACGTGCCCGTCACGAAGAGCAGGCGGGCCCGGCTGCGGGCCAGTACGTACGCCGCCTCCGTTCCCTTGAAGCGCGTGTTCAGCGGGACCAGGACGGCCCCTGCCGACACCGCGCCGAGCGCGGCGACGATCCAGTCGAGGGTGTTCGGGGCCCAGATGGCGACCCGGTCGCCCGGCCGGACCCCGCTCGCGAGACAGGCCGCCGCCGCGCGTTCGACGCGGGCGCCCAGCTCCTCGTACGAGATGCGCGTACGGCCGTCGGCCACCGCCTCCCGGTCCGCGAAGCGTGCCGCCGCCGACCGGACCAGTCCGGGGATGCTGCCCCACTCCAGGTCTCCGCGCATCTCACGCCTCCCTGCACCCGAAACGCACTAGCTGACTGACCGTCAGATTAGCTGTAGCCTGACGCCCTGTCAGCAGTCGGGACTCCGTGCGGAGGTGCGCGCACATGGCAAGGACCGCGAAAAGGGCCACTCCCCGGACCATGCCGGGTATCAAGGACGCCACCGCCATCGTCGGGATCGGTCAGACCCCATTCGCCCGCCAACTACCCGAGTCCGAGAAGGCCTTGGCCTGTCGTGCGGTCCTCGCCGCCCTCGACGACGCCGGGATCGAGCCCTCCGAGGTCGACGGGCTCGCCTCCTACACCATGGAGGAGACCGACGAGGTGGAGGTGGCGAAGGCTGTCGGCTTCGGTGACCTCACCTTCTTCAGCAAGGTGGGGTACGGGGGCGGGGGTTCGTGCGCCACCGTCGCGCATCTCGCCGCCGCCATCGCCACCGGGCAGGCGACCGTGGGCGTGGCCTGGCGGTCACGGAAGCGGGGCAGCGGGCCCCGGCCCTGGAAGAACACCACGGCCCAACTCCCCACCCCCGCCCAGTGGACACGCCCCTTCGGGCTGCTCAGACCCGCAGACGAGATCGGCATGCTGGCACGCCGCTACATGCACGAGTACGGCGCGACCCGCGACCACCTCTTCAACGTCGCCCTCGCCTGCCGCAACCGCGCCAACCAGAACCCGGCCGCGATCATGTACGACCGCCCGCTCACCCGCGAGATGTACATGACCTCCCGCTGGATCAGCGAGCCCCTCTGCCTCTTCGACAACTGCCTTGAGACGGATGGTGCGTTGGCGTGCGTGGTCGTATCGGCCCAGCGGGCGCGCGACTGCCGACGGCGGCCCGTGTACGTCCACTCCGCCGCCCAGGGCCTGCCCGCCCAGCACCACGGCATGGTCAACTACTGGAACGACGACCCGCTCACCGGCCCCGCCTGGGCCGCCGCCCGACACCTCTGGAAACACGCCGACTTCACGCCGGACGACGTGGATGTCGCGCAGATCTACGACGCGTTCACGCCCCTCATCCCGCTCTCCCTGGAGGGGTACGGCTTCTGCGCGAAGGGCGAGGGCGCCGGGTTCACGGAGGGCGGTGCGCTGGAGATCGGCGGACGGCTGCCGCTGAACACCGGGGGTGGCGGTCTCTCCGAGGCGTATGTGCACGGCTTCAACCTCATCAACGAAGGGGTGAAGCAGTTGCGGGGCACGAGTACCGCCCAGGTGCCGGGCGCCGCCACCTGTCTGGTCACGGCCGGCGAAGGCGTCCCGACCTCCGCCCTCCTCCTGAGGAGTTGACCATGAGCGACGACGACCACGCCGCCCTGCTCTCCCCCGTCCCCGACGACGACGGCGCCCCCTTCTGGCAGTACGCCGCCCGCGGCGAACTCCGGATCCAGGCCTGCGCCGACTGCGGCGAACTCCGCTTCCCGCCCCGCCCCTGCTGCCCCCACTGCCACTCCTTCGCGAGCGAGTGGCGGAGGATGAGCGGCCGGGGGCGCGTCTGGTCGTACGTCGTCCCGCATCCACCGCTCCTTCCCGCGTACGCCGCGCAGGCCCCGTACAACGCGATCGTCGTCGAGCTCGCGGAGGCTCCGCGGATCCGGCTCGTGGGGAATCTGGTGAGCGGGCCGGGTGCGCCGCTCAACTCCGTTGCGGTGGAGCGGATTCGGATCGGCGCCCGGGTGCAGGTGGTCTTCACCGAGGCCGGTTCCGATGCCGACTCCGATGCCGATGCCGCTTCCGATGCCGCCGGGATGTCCGTGCCCCGCTGGATTCTGGAGCGGTCATGAGCGGCAGCAGCGGTTTGCGCGTCACCACCGACAAGGACACCGGGGTCGCCGTCCTCACCCTCGACCGGCCGGAGAAACTCAACGCCATCGATGTCGAGACGGCCGCGGAACTGGCCTCGGCATGGCGGGAGTTCCGGTACGACGACTCCGTACGGGCCCTCGTCGTCACCGGGGCGGGCGAGCGGGCCTTCTGTACGGGGATCGACCGGGGCATCGACGTTCCGCAGCCCAACTCCCCCTACATGGTGGACGATCCGCTCCTCTCCATCGGGCCGAAGGCGAACGACCTGTGGAAGCCGGTCATCGCGGCCGTCAACGGCATGGCCTGCGGGGGTGCCTTCTACCTGCTGGGGGAATCGGAGTTCGTCGTCGCGGACGAGGCGGCGACCTTTTTCGATCCGCACACCACGTACGGGATGGTCAGCGCCTACGAGTCCATCTACATGGCGCAGCGGATGCCGTTCGGGGAGGTGGCGCGGATGGCGTTGATGGGGAACGCCGAGCGGATTTCGGCACGGCGGGCGTATGAGGTGGGTCTGGTGTCCGAACTCGCCGCGCCCGGAGGCGCGTTGGACGCGGCCGTGGCCTGCGCCACCGTCATCGCGTCCTATCCGGCCGAGGCCGTGCAGGGGACCGTGCGTGCCCTTTGGTCCGCCCAGGAGCCGGCCCGCACCCAGGCCCTCGCCCACGCATCCCATCTCATCTCCCTCGGCAACCTGCCGAGCGATCGCCAGACGGCCCTGTTCACGGCCCGCGGCGCGGGTTTCAGGACCCGCTGAGGCGGGTGACGGGGTGGGGAGGATTCTTTCGCCCCCTCCGCCCCTACCCGTCCCTTGTTCCTGGGGCTCCGCCCCAGACCCCGCCAGGGGGCGCTGCCCCCTGGACCCCCGCTCCTCAAGCGCCGGAGGGGCTGAAACCCTTCAGCCCCGGCCGGGGAGAGATCTTTCAGCCCGTCCGGCGTTTGAGGACGAGCGCGTTCAGCGCGATGCGGGGGTCTGGGGGCGGCAGCCCCCAGGAACAAGGGACGGGGAGGGGCGGAGGGGGCGAAAAAACACCCCCCACCCCTCACACCGTCCGAGCCGTCCCCGTCCCCTTCTCCGCGTCCAGCGCGTACACGCACCGGTCCTTGCTACAGGCGTACACGACGCCGTCCTTGACCACCGGGGCTCCGGTGATCTCACCCCCGGTGGCGAGCTTCCAGCGCAGCCGACCGTCGTCTGCCTTCAGGGTGTACAGCAGATGGTCGGTGGAACCGAAGTGAATACGGCCCTCGGCGACGGCCGGGGCGCCGACCAGGTCGCCGCCCGCCTGGAAGCGCCACTTGGGGGTGCCGGTGACGGCGTCGAGGGTGTAGAGGCCCTTGCCGCTGCCGACGTGGACGTGACCGGCGGCGACGAGGACCGGTTCGATCGAGGAACGCGACTCCGTCGCGATGCGCCAGCGGTCGCGACCGTCGGCGGCATCGAGGGCGTACACGGTGCCGAGGTAGTCGGCGAGGTAGACACCGCCGCCGGTGACGGCGGGACCCGGCACGAAGACCGGCGGGCAGAGGAAGACCGCCGGGGCCTCGAAGTGCCAGCGGACGTGGCCCTTCGCCGCGTCGACGGCAAGAACGCGGGTACCGGCGGACACGTACACGTACCCGTCGGGCGCCGCCGTGATCCGCACCGGCACCCCGCCGCAGGAGGCCGCGTCACCGATCGGGTAGGACCAGCGCTCCTCGCCGGTACGGGCCTCCAGGGCACGGAGCCGGGCGTCCTGCCAGACGTACACGGTGCCGTCGTGGACGGCCGGCCCGGCCTCCGGGGACTCGAAGTCGGTCTGCGCGCCGGAGATCTGCCACAGCTTGTGGCCGTTGGCCGCCTCCCAGGCCTGTACGCCGCCGCCGCGCGTGCCGGTGACGACGGTGCCCCGGTCGGCCTTGAGCGAGTACACCCAGGCGTCCGTCGACAGACGCCACAGGTCGCCGCCCTCCCGGGCGTCCAGCGCGAAGAGCGTGGGGCCGTCGGAGGCGTGGATACGGCCGTCCGCCACCGACATGGACCAGGCCACGTCGCGCGTCTTGAAGCGGCGCCGGCCGGTCGCGACGTCCAGGGCGTGCACCTCGAAGGAGGTGACGTACACGAGGTCGTCGGCGACCGCGGGCGTACCCCATACGTCGTTGGACATACGGAAGCGCCACGGCCGCCAGCCGGCCGGGGAGTCCGGCGCGGGGGGCGCGGCGACGGGTGCGGGGTCGGCACCGTTCACGCCGGCGCGCGGCCGGGACCAGGATGCGGCGAGGCCCGCCTCCGGAGGGGGTGCCTTGACGGCGGCGGCGCGGGCGTCGGCGACGCGCGGACCTGGGCCGATGGGCACCTGGCCGCCTGCGAGGCGTACCGGGCCGGTGTCGGGCGCCCCGACGGGCAGGGGGGCGTGCGCGGGCGGGGGCGGCACCCGCCCGCCGCCGCTGCGGCCCGCCGACGGCGCGGGCTTCGCGGGCGGGCGACCCCCTCGGCGCGCTTCGATCAGGCTCACCGCACGCTCGGGCAGCCACGCCGACGCCGTACCGCTGTCGTCGGATCCGGAGCCGTAGAGGTGCGGTGCCAGCTGGGCCTGGAGGTCGGCGGGGTTGGGGCGGCCGGCCGCCTCCATCTTCATACAGGACTCGATGAGGGGGCGCAGTTCCTCGGGCAGGCCTTCGAGGTCCGGGCCCTCCCTGAGCAGCATGAAGACGGTCTCGACGGGGTTCGCGCCATGGAAGGGGGCGTGGCCGGTGGCGGCGAAGACGAGCATCGAGCCGAGCGAGAAGACGTCACTCGCGCCGGTCACACTGCGCGAGTCCTTCGCCTGCTCGGGCGACATGTAGGCGGGCGTGCCGACGGCGACGTTCGTCATGGTCAGACGGGTGTTCGAAACGCCGGAGGCGATACCGAAGTCGATCACTCGCGGGCCGTCCTCGACGACGAGGACGTTCGAGGGCTTCAGGTCGCGGTGGACGAGGCCCGCACCGTGGATGGACTGAAGCGCCTCCGCGACACCGGCCGCCAGCCAGCGCACCGCCTGGGCCGGCATCGGCCCGCACTCATTCACTATTTCTTCCAGCGAGGGAGCGGGTACGTACGCGGTCGCCAGCCACGGCACGGCCGCGCGCGCGTCGGCGTCGACCACGGCCGCCGTGTAGAAGCCGGAAACAGCCCGGGCCGCCTCGACCTCGCGCGAGAAACGGACCCGGAACAACTGGTCCTCGGCGAGCTCCGTCCTGACCGTCTTGATCGCCACGCGCCGGCCGGAAGCCGAGCGCGCGAGATAGACCAGCCCCATGCCGCCGGCACCCAGCCGCCCCAGCACCTCGAACGGCCCGATCCGACGCGGATCGTGCTGCGTCAGCTGATCCACCACTTACCTGCCACCTCCCCGTACGGGCCACGCCATCCACGTATGAACGCGGCCCCGTGCAGCGTCTCACCACCGCACCGCCATGGCGGCACGCACCCCGATTCTTCCTGTCCGAGCCGATGGTTGCGAACCCGGGGGCGGAACGGGGTGTCCTGGGGCAAAATGGCCGCACTTTCGAGCGCGGCCGGGACACCACCCCCGTATACGGGCCGGACAAGGTTTTTTACGGCCCATACGCCATGTCTATTACAACTCTGCCGCGGCACCTACCGCTGAGACCACTGCGGTCCTGCGGCCAAGACCGGCCAGGACCGTTCCTACGTGGTGATCATTCGTTGGACTGGTCATGGGGCGGGGTACGTGGAGTTGGATTGTCCCGGACGGGCTGTGGGAGATCGCGAAGCCGCTGATCCCTCCGTCGACGGTGCGGCCGCAGGGCGGCGGAACGCAGGACACGCCTGATGAGACGCCGTTCGCGGCCGTCGTGTACGTCCTGGTCAGCGGCTGCGCCTGGCGGGCCTTGCCGCCGTGCTTCGGCATATCCAAGTCGACCGCGCACCGCCGGTTTCTCATCTGGTCAAGAGCGGGAGTATGGGGCCGCCTGCACGAAGCCGTGCTGCACCGGCTCGACGGCGCCGGCCCTTATCGACGTCACCCGCGTCGTCCTCGACACCGCCCACGTCAGGGCTGAAAAAGGGGCGAACTCACAGGCCCGAGCCCCGTGGACCGGGGCAGGCCGGGTTCCAAGATGCACATCCTGTCGGACGCGAACGGACTGCCTCTCCTCGTCGGCATCTCAGCTGGTAACACCCACGACAGCGAAGGGCTGAAGCCCATGATCGAGGGTCACCAAACGAGACCCGACCCCTACCGAGGGCGCTACTTCAAGCCCCAGCGCCTGCACGCGGACAAGGCATACGACCACGCCAGCCTGCGGAGATGGCTACGCGGCAAGCGCATCGGAGTCCGGATCGCGCGCAAAGGCATCGAGTCCAGCGACCGGTTGGGCCGCCGCAGATGGGTGATTGAACGGACGATGTCGTGGCTGTCCGGCTACCGCAGACTCAGTCCGCGTTATAAGCGCCGTCCCCGCAACTACCTGGCTTCCCTCGGTCTCGCCGCTGCCCTCCGCTGCTACGAACGGTTCGTCCGTCTCACCACGTAGGACACGGTCTAAGAGGCTCCCGTGAGCACGGCCGTGAGTTCGGTCAGTCCGCCGGTTGGCTGGATCGCGATGACTTCGTAGGTGGCGGCGTTGGCGCGGACAAACGGGTCGTCGGCCACGACAGCGTCGATCCGTGCCCGGTCCACGCCGTGGGCAACGATGAGGCCGCCCGTGCGTGGCACCCGGCGGCCCCACAGTACGAAGACGCCGTCGTCGCGGTACCGGTCCAGATATGCGCGGTGCTCGGGCAGCAGCGCGTCCATCGTGTCCAGGGATGCGTGATAGGTGGACAACAACAGGAACATCATCTCGATGACGCTAGAGCTTCGACCAGCAAAGGGGCAACGGCTGGTCATGACGCGGTAGTGCGGTCCGTCGACGGAAAGCGCGCGGCCCACTGCTCCAGCTCGACGCCCGCGACGTTGATGACGTAGGAGATGGTGCGATACCAGCCCGCTGTGATCACGAGTTCAAGGATCTGGGCGGGTGTGAACTGTGCGGCCAATGCGGTGAACAGTTCGTCGGATATCCCGCTGGTGGCGTGCAAGGCGTCGGCCAGGCGGAAGACGAGCGCTTCGTGCTGTGACCACACGGGATCATCGGCGCTGCCTTGGACGGTGGAGAAGAGTTGCGCGTCGGTCATGCCCAGGGGCGTGCCGAAAGTGACGGCGTGGACCCCCCATTCGTACTCGGCCCCGCAGAGCGCGCAGGTGCGGTGAATCACCAACTCGCGCAGCCGGGGCTCGACCCGGCCGTGGCCGAGGATGCCGGCGCCCAGCGGCAGCATCCGGGAGAACAGTTCGTCGTGCACGGCGAACGTGCGGAACAGCGCCAGCGGCTCGAGAGCCGTGTTCGGCGGCATCCACTTGTCGAGCATGGCCTTGATGTGCGGCTCGTAGGGAGGTTCGAGGGGCGGGATGCGGTTAGTGGTCGAGGTGGCGGTCATGGGCTACCCTTCTGCTTCGATATCCGAAGCCTAGACCTCTCGCTTCGGAAATAGAAGCGCAGGGAGGGATCGATGTCCGACATCCCCCGTCCAGGACGGCCGGTCCGCGGCTCCACAACGGGCAAGCCGATCATGGCTCTCTTCGATCTGCTCGGACGCCGCTGGGTGCTGCGCATCATCTGGGAGCTGCGTGACGGCCCGCTGAGCTTCCGCGACCTACAGGCGCACTGCGACGGCATGTCCTCCTCCGTCCTCAACCAGCGCCTCGCCGAGTTGCGCGCCGCCTGGGTCGTTGAACAGGACGGCAACGGATACAGGCTTACCGCCGAAGGAGTGGAACTACTCAGCGCCTATCCCGCTTTCCAAGCCTGGGCCGATCGCTGGGCCAAGCGGGAAGGAACGACCACGTGACAGAACACATCAGATCGCCAGCCTCGGGCTTTCGCGCGCCAAGCAGGCTCGGAGGTCTGGCTCTGTCGGTAGGTGCGGCTCTGGTCCACTTCGTGTGGTCGCGCACGCAGGATGACTATTGATCTTCGCGTGATGTCGGTTGAGTTCGCCCGAAAATCGCCCGGCTGGGCGGTGGTGTGGTCGACAGTCCATCGCCGTGAACGAAGTGCTGCCGCAGCTGGATGAGCTGCCGTTCTCCTCGGTCGAGGGTGTGTCGGGTGGAGTCGGTCGAGGTGAAGTCCGTCGGCGGATGAGGCTGTCTTGACCTGTCGATCGATTGACGCGCGATGATGGTGATGGACCAGAGGACGACTGCAGAGTCCGGACTGAGGAGCTGCGCGTTGACGGGGGAACTGCTCAGGCAAGTAGGTCGTGAAATCAAAGCGGCGGCAGCAGTAGTCATCCTCGTGGCCGCCGGCGTCGTCTCCGCCGTCGCCTCGCTTGCCGGACTCACGACCTCGGTGTCCGTCGCTGCGACAGTGGCCGCCGTCCTCAGCGGCTACCAAGTCATCTGGGGTCAGCTGATCCCTCCGCTGCGAGCAAAATCGGCCCAGAACAGCGTGCAGCCGCTGACCAGGACGTACACGACGGCCGCGAACAGCGTCTCATCAGGCGTGTCCTGCGTTCCGCCGCCCTGTGGCCGCACCCTCGGCGGCGGGATCAGCGGCTTCGCGATCTCCCACAGCCCGTCCGGAACAATCCAACTCCACGTACCCCGCCCCATGGCCAGTCCAACGAATGATCACCACGTAGGAACGGTCTAAGACCGCTGAAGCACGGCGAACGAAGCGCCCTGATTGTCCGTGACCACCGCCACCCGCCCGTACGACGTGTCGAAGGGTGCCGCCTGGACGCGGCCGCCGAGCCGGTTCACCGTCCCGATCACGGCCTCACAGTCCTCGACGCCGAAGTGCACGAGGAAGTGGGGCGGCATCTCGGCCGGGAAGACGTCGGACACGGGGGCCCGGCCGAAGTCGGGGGAGGCGTCGGGGCCGAAGAGGGCGTCCAGGAAGACGGTGCCGTAGAACTGGTCGACCCTCGCCATGTCCCGGGCGTACAGCTCCGCCCAGCAGAAGGTGCCCGGCTCGTAGCGCCTGCCGAAGCCGGGGTGGGTGCCGGCCTGCCAGAGGCCGAAGACGGCGCCCTCAGGGTCGGCCGCGAGGGCGCGCGTGCCGAAGTCGCCCACCGGCGTCGGCGCGGTGATCAGCCGGCCGCCCTCCGCCTCGATCCGGTCGGCGAGCACGGTGACGTCCGGCGTCGCGAAGTACACCGTCCATACGGTGGGCATCCGGCCGTCCCGCTTGGGCACGAGGGCGGCGACGGGCTCGCCGTGGTGGTGCGCCCGCACAGCCCCTCGTGCCGGAGCCCCGGGTTCGTCCGGGTGGTGCCCCTCCTCGAAGGTCCACCCGAAGAGCTCGCCGTAGAAGCGCCTGCCCGCCGCGACATCGGCGAGCTGTACGTCGATCCAGCAGGGGACGCCTTCAGGGAAGACGGCGGTGCCCGCGGGCAAAGGGGCGGATTCGGCCATGCGGCCAAGCTAACGGGCCTTCACGCATCCCGCAGAGCATGCGCATCCCTTTGTGCACGGGCACCCGCACCCCCGCGTAAACAGGCACACACACCCTGTGTGAACAGGCACACACACCCCGGTGGTGAGCACCCGCACCCCATTTGCAGTCGGCCGAATCGCGCTCCGATCACCCCTCGGTAAGCTGACGGCATGACAGGACAAGTGCGTACCGTCGACGGCCGAGTGGCCGGGCGGCGTGGGCAGGCGACCCGGCAGAAGCTGCTCGACTGCCTCAGCGAGATGCTCAGCTCTTCCCCTTACCGGGACGTCAAAGTCATTGATGTCGCCCGGAAGGCGGGCACTTCACCCGCGACCTTCTACCAGTACTTCCCGGACGTCGAAGGCGCCGTCCTGGAGATCGCCGAGCAAATGGCCACGGAGGGCGCCGGGTTGACCCAGCTGCTCGACGGGCGTTCCTGGGTCGGCAAGGCCGGCTGGCAGACCTCGCAGGAACTCGTCGACGGATTCCTGGAGTTCTGGCGGCGCAACGACGCGATCCTCAGGGTCGTCGATCTGGGTGCCGCCGAGGGCGACAAACGGTTCTACAAGATCCGAATGAAGATCCTCAACTCCGTGAACAACTCCCTTACGGACACGGTCACCGAGCTCCAGTCCAAGGGCAAGGTCGACAAGGACGTGAACCCGGCGGCGATGGCCGGTTCCCTCGTCGCCATGCTCGCGGCGGTGGCCTCGCACCAGAGGGGATTCCAGTCGTGGGGCGTCAAGCAGGCTGAACTCAAGCCTAATCTGGCGCTGTTGGTGCACCTGGGCGTGACGGGGAAGAAGCCCACGAAGTAGCCACCCTTCCGGTCGCTTCTCGTCCCGTCGCCATCCCTTCCCGTCCAGTAGTCCAACTCCTGTCATGCGGGCGGCAGTCCATCCATCCATGTGGACTGCCGCCTGCTGCGCTGTGCGCACGGCACAGTCCAGGCCGGCCCGGGCCCACCCCTGCGGCTGATGAGCTCAGCGCCGCGCGATCCGGAACAACCGGATCTCCCGGTCGATCCGCTCCTGATAAGTGACGTACGGCGGCCAGAACGCCACCACCGCTTTCCAGGCCGCGGCCCTCTCGTCCCCTTCCAGGAGATGAGCGGTTACGGCGATGTCCTCGCCCTTCCAGCTGATCCCGGCGTCCGGATGCGCGAGGAGGTTGGCGGTCCAGGCAGGGTGATCCGGGCGGCCGAAGTTGGAGCCGATGAGGATCCAGCTCCCCGGAGCGGCGGTACCTGTGGCACCTGTGGCACCTGTGGCACCCCTGGCACCTGTGGCCGCAAGCTCGGGCATACAGGCCAACGGCGTACGGCGCTCCACCCCACTCCTGGCGCCACGCACGGTGAGGATGACCCCCGGCAGCATCTGCGCACTGAGCAGCACCTTGCCGCGCGTCAGCCGGTGCACCACACGGTCCAGCGCGGGAACGACATGCGGGGCGACCCGCGCGAACGTCCGGGTCGAGGAGACCTTCTGCACCAGCCGGACCCCCGGAACCCGGCCGCCGGCCCTGGCCTTCACCTTGGGCATCACACAGCCACCTCTCCACGACTGCTACTACCGCTGCTATTACTGCTGCTATTACTGCCACTGCTACTGCTCCCGCTATCGAACAAGTGCGCCATATCGGCGGCGTACCCCCGTAGCCGATGCACCGGCCCGAAGAGCAGCTCGTCACCGGCCGACCGCTTGAAGTACAGATGGGCCTCGTGCTCCCAGGTGAAACCGATACCGCCGTGCAGCTGGATCCCCTCGGACGCGGCAACCCGCAGCGCCTCCAGCGCCTGAGCGAGCGCGAGCCCGCCCACCCGCTCTCCATCGGCACCGGCACCGGCACCGACCGCCCAAGCCGCGCAATACGCCGCCGACCGTGCCGCCTGCACCCCCACGTACACATCCGCCAGCCGGTGCTTCACCGCCTGGAACGACCCGATCGCCCGCCCGAACTGCTCCCGCTGCCGCACGTACTCGACCGTCCGCTCCAGCGCCCGGTCGGCGGCGCCCACGGCCTCAGCGGCGAGTACGGCGGCGGCCACGTCCCCGACAGCGGCGAGCGCTCCGGTCACGTCGGCCCCCTCGTCTCCGAGCAACTCGGCTTCCACATCCCGGAGTTCGATCCGGGCCTGGGGTCGCGTCTCGTCGAGGGACGTCTGCCGGACCCGCACCAGCCCGTCGACAGCCCCGTCCCCCACTCGAGTCTCCCCCGCCCGTACGAGGAACAGCAGCGTGCGGGCCCGTACGAAGCCCCCTGTGTGCGCAGCCACCACAAGCAGCCCCGCGCTATGTCCGTCGAGCACCTGTGCCGCCTGCCCATAGAGCCGCCACACACCATCGGCCTGCCGAGCCTGTATGCCACCGGCGCGGCCGCCGCCCGCCCAGTCCCCGCGGTTGTCGCCCACCAGCCCGAGCACGGTCGCGAGCCGCGCGCCCGGCACCGCGAGGGTGGCGGTCAGCTCGCCGGAGGCAAAGCGCGGCAGCAGTTCAGCGCGTTGGGCCTCGGTGCCCAGGGCCAGGACCAGCGGGGCCGCGAGGACGGCCGTGGACAGGAGAGGGGAGGGGGCGAGCGCGCGACCCGACTCCTCGCAGGCGAGGGCGAGTTCGGTGACGGAGCAGCCGACGCCGCCGTACGCCTCGGGAAGGGCGAGACCGGGCAGCCCGAGCTGTCGCGCGAGCGCGTCCCAGAGCGCGGGGTCGTATCCGTCGGGGCTCCGCACGGCGGCCCGCACCTCCTCCGGCCCGCACCGCTTGACCAGCAACTCCCTCAGCGTGCGCCGGATCTCCTCCTGCTCGGCGGTGAAACGGGCGTCCATGGCGGACTCCTCCCCAGATCTGACGGACCGTCATATTAGGCCTGCACCAGAGGAATGCACAGGCCCGTGACGCCCTCCCCTCCCTTACCCACCAGTACCTGATGTACCGTCAGATTCATGACGCCAGGAACTCCCCCCGAGGCCAGGGCTTCCGGTAGGCGCAAGGTCGCCGTCGTCGGCGTATCCCTCTCCGACTGCGGCCGCGTCGAGGAGGCGACCCCGTACGCCCTGCACGCCCAGGCCGCCCGCCGCGCGCTGGCCGACGCGGGGCTCGGACGTGAGGTGGTCGACGGTTTCGCGTCCGCGGGCCTCGGCACGCTGGCGCCCGTCGAGGTGGCCGAGTACCTGGGGCTGCGGCCCAGCTGGGTCGACTCGACCTCCGTCGGCGGCTCCACCTGGGAGGTCATGGCGGCCCACGCGGCCGACGCGATCGCGGCCGGCCACGCGAACGCCGTCCTCCTGGTCTACGGTTCCACCGCCCGCGCCGACATCAAGGCGGGCCGCCGCACCGGCAACCTGTCCTTCGGCGCCCGGGGGCCCCTCCAGTTCGAGGTCCCGTACGGCCACACCCTCATCGCCAAGTACGCGATGGCCGCCCGCCGTCACATGCACGAGTACGGCACGACCCTGGAACAGCTCGCCTCGGTCGCCGTCCAGGCCCGCGCGAACGCGGCCGCGAACCCGGAGGCGATGTTCCGCGACCCGATCACCGTCGACGACGTCCTGTCGGGTCCGATGATCGCGGACCCCTTCACCAAGCTGCACTGCTGCATCCGCTCCGACGGCGGCGCGGCGGTCCTGCTGGCGGCCGAGGAGTACGTACGGGACTGCCGTACCGCTCCTGTCTGGGTGCTCGGCACCGGCGAGCACGTCTCGCACACCACCATGTCCGAGTGGGCGGACTTCACCGTCTCCCCGGCGGCGGTGAGCGGTCGCCTCGCCTTCTCCCGCGCCGGGGTCCGCCCGGACGAGATCGACCTGGCCGAGATCTACGACGCCTTCACCTACATGACGCTCGTGACGCTGGAGGACCTCGGCTTCTGCGCGAAGGGGGAGGGGGGTTCCTTCGTGGACGCCGCCAAGGGCCGGCTGCTGGTGGGCGGGGAACTGCCCGTCAACACGGACGGCGGTGGACTGTCGGCCCAACACCCCGGGATGCGGGGGCTGTTCCTGCTGGTGGAGGCCGTACGGCAGTTGCGCGGCGAGGCCGGGGAACGCCAGGTGAGAAAGGTCGGCGGGCGCCTGCCGGAGCTGGCGGTCGCCTCGGGGACGGGCGGCTGGTTCTGCTCTTCGGGGACGGTGGTGCTGGGGAAGGGGTGAGTCGGCGACCGCCCCGCGGCCTCAACTCACCGATAGAGACAGCAGGTTCGGCCCCGACCGGCGGGCGCCGATCCGCTGCTCGGTCGCCCTGCGCGGCGCCGGGACCGACCGCGGAACCGTCGCCGACACCGATATCCGGTTCCGGCCACTCTCACCGCTACCGCCCCCACCGCCCCCACCGCCCCCACCGCTACCGACGGCGAAGACGAACAGCCGCAGCACCAGGAAACGTCCGACTCCGGCGAGCCCGGAGGCGCTGAGGTAGACGATCTGCTCCGTCAGCATGCCGGGCGACGACTGCATCAGGTGCAGTACGAGCATCGCGGCGGAGGTCACCGCGTAGGCCGCCACGGCCGATCCCGCCGACTGCCAGTGCCGGCGCCATCCGGCACGCCGCCCGGACCCGAAGGTGAAGCGTGCGTGCAACTCCGTGCAGAGGAGGGTGGAGGCGACGGTGACCAGCGCGTTCGCCACGGCCCAGGGCGCGGCCCCGGCGAGCAGCGCCACGGCGGCACTGGAGAGCAGCCCGACACCGCCGCCGCACAGCACGAACCGGGCGAAGGAGGCGAGCGGGCCGGGGGTCGCCGGGGTCACCGGGACGGCCAGAGGCACCGGAGTGACCGGGGTGACCCGGATCCGGCGTACGCCGTCCATGCGGGGCACTGTCGGCTCGGAACCCCGCGCCGCGAACGCCGTCTCCGGCTTCGACAACAGCAGCGAATTCATGGGAGGGGTTTCCTTCCGGCGGGGCCGTGAACCTCTGGGATCAGGGGCCGTGAACCCCTGCGATCAACTGGGTTCAACGATGTCGTCCTGGGCGCCTCAGCACGAGGAGGTGCGCTACCCGGCCGGGGGTACGGCTAGCCCCACCATGGGCCGGGTGCCCACGGGTGTGTCGGTCCCCCGGAATACGGAGCGGTACCGGGCAGGCTGACGCAGACATCCACCGTTCGCAGCCTGCCCGCAGCATGGAGGAGACCGACATGGCCCTGACCCGCGAAGAGCGCGAAGCCTTTCTCGCCGAGCCGCACGTCGCCGCGATCGCAGTCGACGCGGGGGCGGGAAGGGCACCGCTCACGGTGCCGATCTGGTATCAGTACGAGCCCGGCGGCATCGTGTGGATCATGACCGGGCTCGCCTCCCGCAAGAACGAGCTGATCAAGGCCGCGGGCCGGTTCACCCTGCTGGTCGACCGGCTCGAACCCACCATCCGGTACGTGTCGGTCGAGGGGCCGGTGCTCGACACCACGCCCGCCACCCGCGAACAGCTCCACGAGATCTCGGCCCGCTACCTCCCGGCCGACAAGGTCGACGCCTACGTCGACTTCGCCTGGAAGGAACACGGCGCCAACGTGATCGTCCGCATGCAACCCGAACACTGGGTCTCGTCCGACCTCGGCTCGGTGTGAGCGGGGTACGTGGATCTCACGTGACAATCAGGTCATGAGTGCCGACGCGTCCGCCGAGTTCGTCCACCTGCTCCGCTCCCAACGGGTCTGGGACACCGCGCTGCCCCCCTTCGATCCGGAGGCGGCGCCCGACGAGCCGCTGCCGCTGTTCGGCCGGTGGTTCGCGGAGGCGGTGGCGGCGGGGCAGACCGAGCCGCACACCATGTCCCTCGCCACGGTGGACGAGGACGGGCTGCCGGACGTCCGTACGGTGATGCTGCACGGGGCGGACGCGGAGGGCTGGTCCTTCGCGTCGCACGCGACGAGCCGCAAGGGCCGGCAACTGGCCGCCCGCCCGTGCGCCGCCCTCGGCTTCTACTGGCCCGCGCAGGGCCGCCAGATCCGCCTCCGCGGCCCCGTCACCGTCGCCCCACCCGAGGCGAGCCAGGCGGACCTGCACGCCCGCTCCACCGGCGCGCTGGCCGCCGCCCTCGTCGGCCACCAGAGCGAAGTCCTGCCCTCACACAAGGAGTTGGAGCAGGCATCCGACGCAGCCTGGTCACAGGCCCACCACGAGCCCACCACCCCGGTCCCCACCTGGACCCTCTACCACCTCCACCCGAACGAGGCAGAGTTCTTCCAGGGCGACGACCAAAGACGCCACGTACGCCTCAACTACCGCCGCACAGACTCCGGCTGGCTCAAGGAACTGTTGTGGCCCTGATGCCGGACGCGGTGAAGTCGTACATCGCGAAGTCGCCCACCGGCCGGTAACCGATGCGCTGGTACAGGCTGTTGCCGGCCGAATTGGCAAGGTCGGCGAAGAGCGGCACCTCACCCACACCGGAGGCAGGCACGGAACGACTCACCTCTGCGGTGACGGCGGAGCAGCGGGCTCCGGATCCGTCGCGAGCCGCCCGTGCAGATGCACATCGCGGAAGGCGTCGTGTCGCCCCGCCTCGAACATCGCTCCCCGCAGTGTCCCCTCGTAGGGGAATCCGCAGCGTTCGGCGATGCGGCAGGACGCGTCGTGACCCAGGGCGTGGCCCAGTTCCAGGCGGTGCAGGCCGAGGTCGGTGAAGGCGAAGCGGGTGGCGACGAGCAGGGCGCGGGTGGCGATCTGGCGGCCGCGGGCCTCGGGGAGGACCCAGTAGCCGACACGGGCGCTGCGTATGACGTGGTCGATCTCGTTGACGCCGATGTGACCGAGCACCGTTCCGGTGTCCGCCTCCGTGACGCAGAAGGAGACACCGCTCGCGTCCACCGCGGCCTCGGCACGCGAGCGGAGCGACTCACGCGCGCCGTCGATGTCCCGGACGATCTTCAGCGGGGTGTTCCAGCGCTGGAACTCCGGGTCGGAAAGACCGCGCAGCCACGCCGACACATCGACGTCGGACTCGGCGTTCCAGGGGCGCAGCCGCAGACCGTGCCCGCGCCGCTCGGGGAAGGGTTGGATGGCGTACTGCTCATGGACGTCGGCCATCCACCCATTGAAACTCCTCGGCGCGTACGACTCCCACCCGGGGCCCGCCTCGCACACCCCGGCCGCCCGCACGCCTCACCCCCAGGGCCGCACGCCCGCACGCCTCACCCCCAGGCCCGCACGCCCGCACGCCTCACCCCCAGGGCCGGAACACCGGCACCCACACGTCCCCCACCCCCCGGAACGTCACCCCCAGCCCCATCCCGACCCGCAGTGCCCCCTCCGCGCACTCCACGACCTCGGTCATCATCCGCGGCCCTTCCGCGAGGTCGACGACGGCGGCGACGTACGGGACGCGCTCGCCGAACGGCGGGAGGTCGTTGCGGTGGACGACGGACCAGGTGTAGAGCGTGGCGTGCCCGCTCGTCGGCTCCCAGCGCACGTCCTCGCTCCAGCAGTGCGGGCAGAACTCCCGGGGGTAGTGATGGGCCCGTCCGCATCCCGCGCAGCGACGCACCAGCAGCCGCCCCTCCGCCGCCGCGTCCCAGTAGGGCCGGGTGAAGGCATCCACCTCGGGCAGATCGAAGCGCGTGCCACTCACGAGAACCGCCCCTCGCTCGCGAGGCCGGCGCTCATGAGAACAGCCCGATCGTCTCGTCCAGTGACCACGTCTGCCACGACATTCCGAACAGCCCGACGACCGAGATCAGCGCCATCATCGAGTTCTGGCCCTGCTCGGCCCAGTCGTGGATCATGAGGACGAGGTAGAGGAGGTTGAGGAGAAGGCCTCCGACCAGGGCGATCGGCGTCAGGAAGCCGAGGATCAGCCCGAGGCCCAGCGCGAGTTCCGCGTACGCGACCACGTACGCCATCGTCCGCGGGCGCGGCGCGACGACCGTGTCGAAGCCGCTCCGGACCGCGTTCCACCGGTGCTTCGCCGCGATGTCCGCCGCCCACGCGATCCCGCTCCCCCGCTCGAACCACGCCTTCTTGTCCTTGTGCCGCCAGCTCTCCAGCCACCACAGCCCGAGCCCGATACGGAGCACGGCCAGCCATTCCGCCCCGCTGAGCCAGATCGTGTCCATGGGCGACCCCACTCCCCTCGGTTTCTGACGGTACGTCAGTTTCACCGCACGGGACCGCACACGCAAGAGGCGTACAGCCCCGGCGCGACCCCTCCCCCCAGCAGCCCGGACCGGCACCTCCCCCGCAGCCCGGCGTGGCACCTCCCCGAGCAGCCCGGCACCCGTCCTCCGCCGACCCCGGCACACCCACCCCCTCCACGCCCCCAGCACAACCGAGTGACCTACGCCACCAGCCCCACCCACCCCTCCTACAGTCGTGATCAGTTCGCAACCGATTCCGGGGCTTGACCGAGACCTAACAAGTAACTACGTGATTACGCTCGCGGACATGGCCGACTCCTCTGCTTCCTCGACGCCGCACCCGGTGCCGTCCCACGAAGACCGCCCCGTGTACGTGATCGGCGGCGGCCCCGGCGGACTCGCCGCGGCCCACGCGCTGCGCGCGCAGGGCGTACGCGCCGTCGTGCTGGAGAAGTCCGAGCACGTCGGGGCGTCCTGGCGGCGCCACTACGACCGGCTGCACCTGCACACCACACGGCGGCTGTCGTCGCTCCCGGGTCTTCCCATGCCGCGCGCCTTCGGACGGTGGGTGTCACGAGACAACGTGGTGCGCTACCTGGAGAAGTACGCCGAACACCACCAGCTGGAGATCGTGACGGGCGTCGAGGTCTCGCGCGCCGAACCCGCCCCGGGCGGCGACGGCTGGCTGCTGCACGCCACCGGCGGGCGGGAGTTGACCGGCAGCGCGGTGGTCGTCGCCACCGGCTACAACCACACGCCCCACATCCCCGACTGGCCCGGCCGCGACAGCTACACCGGCGAACTCCTGCACGCCGGCGACTACCGCAACCCCGCCCCCTACGCCGGCCGCGACGTCCTCGTCGTCGGCGTCGGCAACACGGGCGCCGAGATCGCCGTGGACCTCATCGAGGGCGGCGCCTCGCGCGTCCGTCTCTCCGTCCGGACCGCCCCGCACATCGTGCGCCGCTCCACGGCCGGGTGGGCCGCCCAGTTCACGGGCATCGTCGTACGGCGACTGCCGGTCGGCCTCGTCGACCGCCTCGCCGGGCCGATGGCCAGGCTGAGCGTCCCCGACCTCTCCGCCCAGGGACTGCCCCGCCCCGACACCGGCCTCTACTCACGCGTCAACGAAGGCTCCATCCCCGTCCAGGACGTGGGTCTCATCGACGCCGTCCGCAAGGGCCGGGTCGAGATCGTGGCCGCGGTGGACGGTTTCGAGGACGGCAAGGTCGCCCTCGCCGACGGGAACCGGATCGGCCCGGACGTCGTGATCGCCGCGACCGGTTACGTCCGCGCCCTGGAGGGTCTCGTCGGCCACCTCGACGTACTGGACACACGCGGCCGCCCGGTCGTGCACGGCGCCCGCACCCCGAGGAACGCCCCCGGCCTCTACTTCAGCGGCTTCACCAACCCCATCTCCGGCATGTTCCGCGAACTCGCCCTCGACGCCGAGAAGATCGCGAAGGCGGTCGCCCGCAACTCCGCGACGCGGAAACCACCCTCGGCCGCACACTGACCGCGGACCCCCGCCGCCCCTACCCGGTCCCCTTCCGGTCCCTACCCGCCCTCCGCCCGGTCCCTGCCCGGTCCCCACCTACCCTCCATCCGGTCCCTGTCCGGCCGCCGCCCGGCCTCTGTTCGTCCCTGCCGTACGAGCCCTCAAGGGTTCCTCTCCGCCGCGTGGCGGGTACCAACCTGGTGCTCGCCGCGTGTCTTTGCGTGCACAACGGTTCCTGACATGGCGTCAGTTAAGTAATCTGACTATGCGTCAGTTAATTGGCTGTCACACAGGAGCGGGCGGACCGATGCTTGGATCAACCCACGGCACCCTCACCACCGACTCCCGCCGGGCCCGGGTCATCGCCTGCGGCGAGCAACCCTCACCCGTCGTGCACGGCCGGCCGGCCGAGGTCCACGACCTGGACGTCAGCGGCCGGCCCCTGTACGCGGGCGTACCCGATCTGGACCGTTTCTTCCGTCCCGAGTCCGTGGCCGTGATCGGCGCCTCGGACGCCGAGGGGCGGCCGAACACCGGCATCACGCGACAGCTGATCGCCTGGGCCGAGCGGGTGGGAGCGCGGCTGCACCCGGTGCACCCCACCCGTCAGTCCGTCTTCGGCATACCGTGCTTCCCCTCCGTCTCGGATCTGCCCGAACAGGTCGACCTGGCTGTGCTGCTGGTCGGCGACCCTCTTCCCGTGATCGAGAAACTGGCCGAGGCCAAGGTGAAGTTCGCGGTGGCCTTCGCCTCCGGTTTCGCCGAGACCGGAGCCGAGGGAGCCCTCGCACAGGCCCGGCTCGCCACCGCCGTCGCCGGCTCGGGACTGCGGCTGCTCGGGCCCAACACCAACCTCAACGCCTTCGAGAAGTTCCGCGACGACCTCGACGGTCCCGCGATCGCGCTCATCACGCAGTCCGGGCATCAGGGCCGGCCGGTGTTCGCGATGCAGGAGCTGGGTGTGCGGCTCTCCCACTGGGCGCCCACCGGCAACGAAGCCGACCTGGAGACCGCCGACTTCATCTCCTACTTCTCCGAGCGGCCCGAGGTCGGTGCCATCGCCTGCTATGTCGAGGGACTCAAGGACGGCCGCTCCTTTCTGCTCGCCGCCGATCGCGCCGCCCGGCGCGGGGTACCCGTCGTCGCGGTCAAGGTCGGCCGCACCGAGACCGGCGCCCGCACGGCCGCCTCACACACCGGAAAGCTGACCGGCGCCGACACGGTGGTGGACGCGGCGATGCGGCAGTACGGCGTGATCCGCGTCGACGGACTCGACGAACTCCAGGACACCGCGGCCCTGTTGGCCCGCGCCCGCGCCCCGCAGGCCGACGGGGTCGCCGTCTATTCGATCTCGGGCGGCACGGGTGCGCACTTCGCGGACCTGGCGAGCGAGGCCGGACTGTCCCTGCCCACGCTGCCGCCCGACAAGCAGGCCGAACTGCACGAGTGGATACCCGACTACCTGAACGTCGCCAACCCGGTCGACAACGGCGGCCACCCGGTGGGCGACTGGCGCGGCCGCAAGATCATCGACGCGATCCTCGCCGACCCCTCCGTCGGCGTGCTGATCTGCCCCATCACCGGGCCCTTCCCGCCGATGAGCGACAAGCTGGCGCAGGATCTGGTGGACGCGGCGGAGCAGACGGACAAGCTGGTGTGTGTGGTGTGGGGGTCGCCGGTCGGCACCGAGGCCGCCTACCGCGAGACGCTGCTCGGGTCGTCCAGGGTCGCCACCTTCCGTACCTTCGCCAACTGCATCACCGCCGTACGCGCCTATCTGGACCACCACCGCTTCGCCGCCGCCTACCGCTCCCCCTTCGACGAGGCACCCCGCACCCCCTCGCCCTCCTTCCGCAAGGCGCAGGCCCTGATGCGGCCCGGGCAGCAGCTGAGCGAGCACGCGGCGAAGAGTTTGCTGCGCACGTACGGAATCCGCGTGCCCCGTGAGCAGTTGGTGACCAGCGCGGCGGCGGCCGTGCGGGCGGCGAGCCTGATCGGCTACCCCCTCGTGATGAAGGCCTCCGGCGCGCAGATCGCCCACAAGACGGAACTCGGCCTGGTGAAGCTTCCCCTGACCTCCGCCAGCCAGGTCCGCGACGCCTATCGCGAGCTGACCGACATCGCGCGCTACGAGGGGATCTCGCTCGACGGGGTGCTCGTGTGCCAGATGGTCGAACGGGGCGTCGAGATGGTCGTCGGTGTCACGCACGACGAGCTCTTCGGGCCGACCGTGACCGTCGGCCTCGGCGGCGTCCTCGTCGAGGTGCTCCACGACGCGGCCGTCCGCGTGCCGCCCTTCGGCGAGGACCAGGCCCGCGGCATGCTCGCCGAGCTGCGGGGGCGGGCGCTTCTCGACGGGGTCCGCGGGGCTCCGCCCGTCGACATCGACGCGCTGGTGGAGGTCGTCGTCCGCGTCCAGCGCATGGCACTCGAACTCGGTGACGACATCGCGGAGCTGGACATCAATCCGCTGATGGTGCTGCCTCGGGGGCAGGGGGCGGTGGCATTGGACGCGCTGGTGATGTGCCGCTGAGTTGCCGGGCCTTCCGCGCGACCGGCGCCTGCCGCGCCGGAGGCCCACTGTTCCTCGTACAGGACCCGTGGGCCTCCTGCGCGACCCGCACCTCCCACGCCGGAGATCCACTGCTCCTCGTACAGGACCCGCTGCCCCTTTCGACAACCTCGACAACCCCCCTGTTCCTCTCGGCAACCCCCCTGTTCCTCGCGACAACCCCACCGCTCCTCGTACGAAAAAGCCCACCACTCCTCGTACGAAACGGAGTACCCCCATGTCCGACTCCCCCCATGTATCTCCCGAAAAGTCCCTCGACTCATTGATACTTCACGCCACTGACAATGCCGTCGCGTGGATCACCCTCAACCGGCCCGAGGCGATGAACGCTCTCACCTGGGACCAGCGGGAACGGGTGATCGGACTGCTCGCGGAAGCCTCCGCCGACCCGGACGTGCGGGCTGTCGTCATCAGGGGGACGGGCCGCGGATTCTGCGCGGGTGCGGACCTGCGCGGGGGCGCGCCGGCCGGGGAACGGGTGCCCGGCGCCGTCGCCCGTACGATCCGCCTCGGCGCCCAGCGGCTCATCGCCGCCGTCCTCGACTGCGAGAAGCCGGTGATCGCGGCGGTGAACGGCACGGCGGCCGGGATCGGCGCACACCTGGCGTTCGCGTGTGATCTCGTACTCGCCGCGGATTCGGCCCGGTTCATCGAGGTGTTCGTACGACGCGGCCTCGTCCCGGACGGCGGCGGCGCGTATCTCCTGCCCCGTCTGATCGGTCCGCAGCGCGCCAAGGAGCTGATGTTCTTCGGCGACGCGCTCACCGCCACGGACGCCGAGCGGCTAGGCCTGGTCAACAAGGTCGTACCGGCGCAGGAGTTGGAGAAGACCGCTCGCGAGTGGTCCGAGCGCCTCGCCACCGGTCCGACCCGCGCGCTCGCCCTCACCAAACAGCTGGTCAACGCCTCCCTGGAGAGCGATCGCGGGACGGCTTTCGCCGCCGAGGCCGCCGCGCAGGAGATCAACATGACGACGACGGACGCGAACGAGGGGGTCGCGAGTTTCGTGGAGCGGCGGGAACCGCAC
Source organism: Streptomyces sp. NPDC087263 (assembly GCF_044744645.1). Taxonomy (NCBI): domain Bacteria; kingdom Bacillati; phylum Actinomycetota; class Actinomycetes; order Kitasatosporales; family Streptomycetaceae; genus Streptomyces; species Streptomyces sp. NPDC087263. Next base: position 115,685 of record NZ_JBIUYT010000009.1, on the reverse strand, counting down.
TACCGGGGGCGTTGACCGAGACGGCTCACGGCATTGCTCACAGTACCGCTCACGGCATTGCTCACGGCATTACTCAGTACCGCTCACGGCATTCACTTCTGACGATCCGTCAGCTTCAATGGAGGGCGTGATGGGACACGCAGGGATGGCGGCCACCGCTGTCCGATACCTCAGGTCGGTCGGGGCGCCCACGGTCGCGGAGCCCGTCGAAGCGCTGCCGCGCCCGGAGCTCCGGGCGGTCGCGGACGACGAGCGGGCACCGGTCGACCAGGCCGAATTCCGTCGCGTACTGGGGAATTTCGCGACCGGGGTGACCGTTGTCACGGCGCCCGCGAGCGAGGACTCCGACAGCCGGGGTTCAGGAAGAGGCCCCGCCGGCTTCGCCTGCCAGTCGTTCTCCTCCCTCTCGCTCGACCCTCCGCTGATCTGCTTCATGGTCGGCCGTACGTCGTCGACCTGGCCGCGGATCGCCCGTGCCGGCGTCTTCTGCGTCAACGTACTGGGGTCGCACCAGGGCGAGTTGTGCCGCGGGTTCGCGGTGCGCGGCGGGGACAAGTTCGCCGGGGTCGCGTTCGACGCCGCGCCGGTCACCGGCTCGCCCCGTCTCGTGGACGCCACTGCCTGGGTCGACTGCACGATCCACGCGGTGCACACGGGTGGGGACCACCTGATCGTGGTGGGCCGGGTGGAGGCGCTGGGCACGGGCAACGACGAGGCGGCACCGCTGTTGTTCCACAAGGGGCGGTTCGTCTGAGGACGTCACGTCCGAAGACACCGAGCGCCGTCAGGCCGCCGGCAGGGGCCTCGCACGCACGGGCCGGCGCCGGATGACCAGCGCCATCAGCGCCGCCACCGCGCACAGTGCTCCCGACGCGTACCAGACCACGTCGTACTCGCCGAACACGTCCCGCGCGACGCCGCCGAGGAAGGCGACGAGGGCGGCGCCGATCTGGTGCGAGGCGAGGACCCAGCCGAAGACGATGGCGCTGTCCTCGCCGTACTGCTCCCGGCACAGGGCCAGAGTGGGCGGGACCGTGGCGACCCAGTCGAGGCCGTAGAAGACGATGAAGAAGATCATCGGTGGGTGCACGGTCGGGTACAGCAGTATCGGCAGGAAGAGGAGCGAGATGCCGCGCAGCGCGTAGTAGACCGCCAGCAGGCGGCGCGGGTCGAAGCGGTCGGTGAACCAGCCGGAGGCCACCGTTCCGATGACGTCGAAGACGCCGATGACGGCGAGGAGCGAGGCCGCCGCGGTGATCGGCATGCCGTGGTCGTGGGCGGCGGGCACGAAGTGCGTCTGGATCAGGCCGTTCGTCGAGGCACCGCAGATCGCGAAGGTACCGGCGAGCAGCCAGAAGGGTCCGGTGCGGACGGCGGAGAGGAGGACGGTCACCGCGCGGCGGGCGGCGCCCGGCACGGGGGCGGGCTTCTCCACGAACTCCGTTGCCCCGTACGGCTTCTGGCCCACGTCCGCCGGGTGGTCCCGCAGCAGCAGCCAGACGAAGGGGACCACCGCGAGAGCCGCGAGGGACACCGTCACGGCCGCGGGCCGCCAGCTGTGATGCGTCACGATCCACGACAGCAGCGGTAGGAAGATCAACTGGCCGGAGGCCGAGGCCGCCGTGAGGATGCCCGTCACCAGGCCGCGCTTCTCCGTGAACCAGCGGTTCGTGACCGTCGCCGCGAAGGCGAGCGCCATCGAGCCGGACCCGAGCCCCACCAGCAGTCCCCAGCACAGCAGCAACTGCCAGACCGCCGTCATCCACACCGTCAGCCCCGAGCCGAGCGCGATGACGGTCAGGGCGACCGCGACCACCCGCCGTATCCCGAAGCGGTCCATCAGCGCGGCGGCGAACGGCGCGGTCAGCCCGTACAGCGCAAGGTTGATCGACACCGCCGCGCCGATCGTGCCGCGCGACCATTCGAAGTCCGCGTGCAGTGGATCGATCAGCAGCCCCGGCAGCGAGCGGAAGGCCGCCGCGCCGATGATCGTCACGAAGGTGACGGCGGCGACGAACCACGCACGGTGGATGCGGTGCTGTTCGCTGGTACGAACCTCCTTGCTGGTACGAGCTTCCTTGGCGATACGAACTTGCTTGGCCGTACGAGCTTCCTTGGCGGTACGAACTTGCCTGGCCGTACGAGCTTCCTTGGCGGTACGAACTTGCCTGGCGGTACGAGCCTGGTCACCGACCTCGATGGCGTCAGCAGTCTCGGTGGTGTCAGCGGAGTCTGTGGCGTCAGCGGAGTGGGTCGAGTCGGCGGCGTCGGTGGAGTGGATGGCATCCGCCGGGTCGGCGTCGGTGGAGTCGGTCGTCTGGGTCACGTCATAGAGCTTCGGGCCTGCGATCTCCGCGGACGAGTGGCCCGAAGGACAGCATTCGCTAGAATCGAGCCATGGCAGACCGGCAGACACCCCTGTACGAGACGTCCCCGGAGCAGGCACCCACCCGGCACCGCGTGGTCGTCCTCGCCCTCGACGGCCTGCTGCCCTTTGAACTCGGCATCCCGCAACGCATCTTCGGCAAGGCGCGCGACGCGGACGGCCGCCACCTGTACGAGATCCTCACCTGCTCGATCCGCCCGCCGGGCCCCGTCGAGACCGACGCCGACTTCGCCGTCCTGGTCGGAAAGGGCCCCGAGGCGCTGGCCACCGCCGACACGGTCGTCATCCCCGCCTCGTACGAGCTGGGCCCCGTCCACGACGAGGGCGTGCTCACCCCCGAACTGGCCGCCGCCCTCGCGCACATCCGCCCCGGTACCCGCCTCGTCTCCATCTGCACGGGCGGATACGTGCTCGCCGCGGCCGGCTATCTCGACGGCCGCCCGGCCACCACGCACTGGATGCACGCGGAGCACTTCCAGGAGCTCTTCCCGAAGGTCAGGGTCGACGCCGACGTGCTCTTCGTCGACGACGGGGATGTCCTCACCTCCGCCGGTGTCGCCGCCGGCATCGACCTGTGCCTCCATCTCGTACGCCGCGACCACGGCACCGCCGTCGCCAACGACGTGGCCCGCCGCACCGTCGTACCGCCGCACCGCGACGGCGGCCAGGCGCAGTACATCCAGCGCCCGGTACCGGAGGCGCAGGCGGCCACCACGACGGCGGCCCGCGCCTGGGCCATCGGTCGCCTGGACGAGCCGATCCAGCTGCGCGACATGGCCGAGCAGGAGTCGATGTCCGTACGGACCTTCACCCGCCGCTTCCGCGAGGAGGTCGGCGTCAGCCCCGGCCAGTGGCTCACCCAGCAACGCGTCGAACGGGCCCGCCAGCTGCTGGAGTCCAGCGCCCTGTCCGTCGACCAGGTGGCCCGCGAAGCCGGCTTCGGCACGGCCCAGTCGATGCGCCAGCACCTCCAGGCAGCGCTCGGCGTCACCCCCACCGCCTACCGGCGCACCTTCCAGTCCGGAAACACCTCCGGCATACCGGTCGTCGACAACGACCTTCTGCGCAAAGCAGGTTGAGCATCTAGAACGTCAGCACCGCCCGCGCCACCCGCCCCCCGCGCGCGTCCTCCGCCGCCTTCTCGAAGTCCTCCACCGGATAGGTCGCCGTCACCAGCTCGTCCAGGAGGAGGCGGCCCTCGCGGTAGAGGTCCGCGTACAGGGCGATGTCGCGTTGTGGGCGGGCAGACCCGTAGCGGCAGCCGAGGATGGACTTGTCGAGGTACATGGAGGAGACGAGGAAGGAGGCCTCGGCGGTGGACGGGGGGACGCCGAGGAGGACTGCCTGGCCGTGGCGGTCCAGGAGGTCGATGGCCTGGCGGATGAGTTCGACGCGGCCGACGCACTCGAAGGCGTGGTTCGCGCCGGTGGGGAGGATGTCCTTGACGCCGTCTGTCGAGGTCAGGAAGTGGGTCGCGCCGAACTGGCGGGCCACGGCTTCCTTCGCCGGATTGGAATCGACCGCGACGATCTTCAGGGCGCCCGCGATCCGCGCGCCCTGGATGACGTTGAGTCCGATGCCGCCCGTGCCGATCACCAGGACGGTGTCACCCCGGTCCACCCGTGCGCGGTTGAGCACGGCGCCCACCCCCGTGAGGACCCCGCACCCGATGAGGGCGGCGGACGGCAGGGGGATCTCGTCGGGGATACGGACCGCCTGGACCGCCTTCACCAACGTCCGCTCCGCGAAAGCCGAGTTGGCCGCGAACTGGTAGAGGGGCCGACCGCGCCGGGTGAACGGCTGCTGCGGCCTTCCGATCGCCATGCGGCACATCGTCGGTCTGCCCCGGTCGCACTCGGCGCAGGTCCCGCAGTTGGCGAGCGTGGACAGCGACACATGGTCACCGGGCTGGACATGGGTGACGCCCACACCAACCGCCGCCACAATCCCCGCGCCCTCATGCCCCAGCACTACAGGAACGGGGAACGGTATGGTCCCGTCCACCACGGACAGGTCACTGTGGCACAGCCCGGCCGCGGAGATCGCGACCAGCACCTCACCGGGTCCCGGATCCCGTATCTCCAGATCGTCCACGACCTCGGTCTGCTTACCGTCGAAGATCACGCCCCGCATCGCGCCCCGCATCGCTCAGCCTCCCTGTCCCCTGGGTTCCTTCGGCAGTCCGAGCACCCGCTCGGCGATGATCGTGCGCTGGATCTCGTCGGAGCCGCCGTAGATCGTGTCGGCCCGGCTGAACAGGAACAGGTGCTGGAACGCGTCCAGTTCGTACGGCGACGCCGTCGACCAGTCCGCGGGACCCACCGCGGCTCCGGCACCCCGCACCCGTACCGCCAGCTCACCGAGCCGCTGATGCCACCGCCCCCACAGCAGCTTGGCCACACTGGGGGCACCCGCCGCGCCCTGCCCGTCGCCCGAACTCCCCAGCGTCCGCAGCGCGTTCCACCGCATCGTCCGCAGCTCCGCCCACTGGCGTACCAGGAGATCGCGTACGACCGGATCGGCGGCCGTGCCGTTCGCCACCGACGCCTCCACCACTCGCCCCAACTCCTCGGCAAAACCGATCTGTTGGGCCAGCATCGAGACACCGCGCTCGTAACCGAGCAGGCTCATCGCCACGCGCCAGCCGTTGCCCTCACCGCCCACGACATGCTCGGCCCGCGCGACGGCTCCGTCGAAGAAGACCTCGTTGAACTCGCTGGTACCGGTCAGTTGCCGGATCGGGCGGACCTCGATCCGGCCCGGCTGGTCCATCGGCACGAGGAGGAAGGTCAGACCGTGGTGACGCGTCGACTCCGGCCGCGTACGAGCCAGTACGAAACACCAGTCCGCCTCGTGGGCGAGGGATGTCCAGATCTTCTGACCCGTTATGCGGTACGACCCACCGGGCCCATCCCTCTTGCCGCGGCCGTCCCCCGTGTCCCATACGGCGGTTGTCCGTATCCCCGCCAGGTCCGAACCCGCGCCTGGCTCGCTGTACCCCTGGCACCAGAGTTCCTCGCCGCGGGCGACGGGCGGCAGGAAGCGGGCCTTCTGCTCGTCCGTGCCATGGGCGATGAGGGTCGGCGCCAGCAGGTTCTCGCCGATGTGGCCCGACCGGGGCGGCGCCTTGGCGCGGGCGTACTCCTCGGCCCAGACGACCTGTTGGGTGAGACTCGCGCGCCGGTTGCCGTATCCCTCCTCGCTCCAGCCGAGCCCGATCCAGCCGTCCCGGCCAAGTTCCCGCTCCCAGCCGGAGCGGGCCGGGTCACCACCGATGTGCGCCTCCAGCCACTCCCGCGCCTCACCACGAAAGACCTCGTCCTCAGCCCCGAATCCGAACTCCACGCGCGCCCCTCCCGCCCGACTCACAAGGCAATCCCCTGACCTCGGATGGCACCCTCACCGGTTCGGCCGCCCCTTCTCCGCCGCAGCCCGGGCCATCGCCTCCACCCGCTCCAGCAGCGGCATCGGATCCACTCCCACCGTCCCCGGCAGCAGCTCCGCGATCCGCTCGGGAGTCCAGGAGCCTTCCGCGTACGCCGCCCGCAGCTCCCGGGGCTGCGCCCACACCGCGATCTTGGGCCCGGCGACCGTGTAGACCTGCCCGGTGATGCGTGCCTCACGCGCCCGCTCGGAGAGCAGGTACACCACCAGCGCGGCCACGTCCTCCGGCTCGCCGATCTCGGTCAACTCCATGGGGACGCCGGCCGACATGCGGGTACGCGCGACGGGCGCGACCGCGTTCGCCGTCACCCCGTACTTGTGCAGTCCCAGCGCCGCGCTGCGGACCAGGGAGATGATCCCGCCCTTGGCGGCGCTGTAGTTGGCCTGGGAGACGGACCCCTGGTGGTTGCCGCTGGTGAAGCCGATCAGCGTCCCCGAACCCTGTTTGCGCATCACCGCCGACGCGGCCCGGAAGACCGTGAACGTGCCCTTCAGATGGGTCGCGATGACCGGGTCCCACTCCTCCTCGGACATGTTGAAGAGCATCCGCTCGCGGAGGATCCCGGCGACGCACACGACACCGTCGATCCGCCCGTACGACGTCAGCGCCGCGTCGACGACCCGCCTGCCGCCCGTCATCGTCGAGATGTCGTCGGCCACCGCGACCGCGTCCCCGCCCGCCGCCTCGATCTCCTTGACCACGGCTTCGGCGATCGAACTCGTCGGCCGGCCCCCCTCTACGGACACCCCGTAGTCGTTGACGACGACCCGCGAGCCCTCGGCGGCCGCGGCCAGCGCGACCGCGCGTCCGATGCCCCGCCCGGCCCCCGTGACGGCGATGACCTTGCCTGCCAGGAAGTTCCCCACGCCCGGCCCCTTCCCGCGGTTTCTGACGGTCCGTTAGATTCAACTGGATTCTACGGCCCGTCAGATACCTGGAGACAAGCCCCCGGGAGGACTCATGTCACCGCCGACGCTTCACCCGGAGTTCCATGACATCGCCAAACGCGTCAACAATTGGGGGCGTTGGGGCGCCGACGACGAGATCGGGACCCTCAATCTGATCACCGACGAGGTCGTACGCGAGGCCGCCGCCACCGTCCGCACCGGCAGGCGCGTTCCCCTCGCGCTCCCCCTCCAGCAGGACGGCGTGCAGACCGGCCTGATCCCCGGCCGGGTCAACCCCCTGCACGTCATGGTGCAGATCAACCAGGAACTCTTCGGCCCCGGCACCGTCGCGTGCAGCGACGACGTCGTGACGATGGGCCTCCAGGCGGCGACCCACTGGGACGCCCTCACCCATGTCTCGCACTCCGGGAAGCTCTACAACGGCCGCCCGGCCGGCACGATCACCCCGCACGGCGGCGCCGAGTTCAGCGGGATCGACAAGCCGCGGCACATCGTCTCCCGGGGTGTACTGCTCGACGTCGCGCGTGCACGGGGCCAGGGCCGGCTCGACGGCGGGCACGCCGTGACACCCGAAGACCTGGAAGCGGCGGAGGAGTTGGCGGGTACGCGGGTACGGGCGGGCGACATCGTCCTCGTACGGACGGGCCAGGTCCAGGTGTATCTCGCGGGCGACAAGCAGGGTTACGGGTATCCCTCGCCCGGTCTCTCCGTCCGTACCCCGGAGTGGTTCCACGCGCGCGATGTCGCCGCCGTCGCCAACGACACCCTCACCTTCGAGATCTTTCCGCCCGAGATCGAGAACCTGTGGCTGCCCGTGCACGCGCTCGACCTGGTCGAGATGGGGATGTTGCAGGGCCAGAACTGGAATCTCGAAGAGTTGTCCACAGCCTGTGGAGAAGAGGGGCGGTACGCGTTCCTGCTGTCCGCGATGCCCGAGCCGTTCGTCGGCGGCACGGGGACGCCGGTGGCACCCGTGGCGGTGCTGTAGCCGGCACCCATGGCAGCGCACCGGCACCGCGCCCGACCGCCGGCTGGCGGCGCGCTCCTGCTCGCCCCGAGCGCGGCACCGCGCACCGCCATCCGGCTCCGGCGCACCCGCCCTGCTCCCGCAGCCCCGCAGGAGCTGGCGCCGAGTCACGACCCGCACTCGGCGAGGGCTCCCGTCACCGGAACCCTTACCGTCCCCTCGCGGCGAGTCGCTGACAACAAGCGTGATCAAACGGACACGCCACGTCAACACCCGTTCGGGGATTTATCACTTATGCCCTCTTCATTAAGGCGCGCACAGAAGCACGGCCCGGCGCACTCGGCCACCCCCGAAGCCACGACGGCAGCGTCCATGCATATATGCCACGGAAAAAGCGCCCGTGCATACCCACGCGAACCCACGCCGAGGGGCCCAGGGCTCCTGCGCCCTAGACCGCCTCGTACACGAAGTCCTCGTAGCCCGGATACGTGGCCCCCGCCGCCTCAGCCGACGTACAGCGGTCCACCTCGACCCAGATGCGCTTTCCGGCGCCCTCGGGGCACCAGCCCCAGCGGTCCGCGAGGCCGTCGACGAGCTCCAGGCCGCGGCCGTTGGTATCGCCGCCGTCGGCATGCCGGGGGACCGGGGGCCGGGTGCTGGAGTCGGCCACCTCCAGGCGGACGGTGGTGACCTCCGCCCCGTCCGGCAGGGACAGCCGCAGCACGGCGGAGCAGCCCGTGTGCACCACGGCGTTGGTCACGAGTTCGGAGACGAGCAGGATCAGCGTCTCGGCGAGCGGCTCATCAGCCTCTATCCCGGATCCGGCAAGCCGCGAACGCGCCCACCTCCGGGCTCGCCCCACCTCTGCGGGGTCGGGCCGAATCTCCAACTGCACTTGAAGCACCTGCACCGCTCACACCATCCGAACCGGCGGACACATCGCCTCGCGCCTCACAAGGGCCACGATCGTAGCCATTTTCTGCATGACCAGAACAAGGATCACGGAACGTGATTCCCTTGCGAGACAGCATGGTTGACGTACAGTCACCCCAACAAGCGCTTCGGGCATATTCCAGCGCGAAGGAGTACGCGTGCGGGATACTGTGCGACGCTCGCCACGGGGAGTCGAACAGGCAGGCGCGAGGATTCGCCCTGCCCTGCGAGCGGCGTGCATCGCCGGGTCCGGAGCCGCCTCTTGGGCAACACCGGCATGGCTCAAGCTCAGAACCACTCGCATCCCACACAAGGTACCGGAGCGTGGCGCCGACTCCAGGCCGTGACAAGTCACCCTTCGGCCACAACCCGATATCAACGCTCCGTGATTTCGAAATGCCACGATCCTTGACACCCGTTTCCGGCGCTTCCCGAACCGTTCCTGCACAGAGCCCTACCGGACCGTTCCGGCCAGCAGATCGCCCGCCAACGCATCCTCACTCTGCGTACCGCCACCCGCACGTTGTGTCCGCACCCACGCCCTCTTCAGATACAGATGGATGTCTGCCTCCCAGGTGAAGCCCATGCCGCCGTGCACCTGGAGACAGTCCCGGGCACCGCGCACGGCGGCCTCGTCGGCGAGCAGCCGCGCCGCCGCGACATCCAGCGGGTCGGCGGTCACGGCGGCCGCGTAGACGGCGGCGCGCGCCACCTCCACCCGCACCAGCATCCGTGCGCACAGATGCTTCACCGCCTGGAAGGCCCCGATCGGCTGCCCGAACTGCTCACGCGTCCGGGCGTGTTGCACCGCCAGTTCACCGACACGGGCGGCGGTACCGAGCTGTTCGGCGGCGGTGAGCAGGGACGTGAGGAGGGACGTGAGCAGCGAGGTTTGGAGTACGTCGGCCGGGTCGGCCCCCTCGGACGCGGGCACCCGGTGCAGCGGTGTCAGCGGGTCCACCGACCTCAGCGGCTCCGCGCCGGCCGCGTCCCCTCGTACGACATCGGCCTCCGTCAGCCACTCCACCAGCTGCCCGTCGACGGCGGCCACCACGGTCTCCCCGGTGGCCGCCCCGTCCACCGTGCCCGCCGCGAGGTGGGTGGCCACCAGCGGTCCGGGCAGCAGGACCCGGCCGGCCTCCTCGAAGGCCAACACGGCCTCCGGGAGGCCCAGTCCGACGCCGCCGACCGCCTCCGGCAGCCGCAGCGCGAAGAAACCCGCCTCGCCGAGCTCGCGCCACAGGGCACGGTCGAGCGCCGGCCCGTTGTCGACGGCGGCCCGCAGGCCCTCGCGGCCGAAGCGCCCGGTCAGCAGCTCGCGTACGCCCGCCTTCAACGCCAGTTGATCATCGCTGAGTTGAAAGTCCACGGGTCGACGTCACCGTCCCTTCGGAAGGCCCAGGATGCGCTCGGCCACAATGTTCGACTGGATCTGCGAGGTGCCGGCCGCGATGGTGTACGACAGGGAGGAGAGCCGGTCGAGGGTCCATTCGCGACGGAGGTCGAGCGATTCGGGTCCGAGCACCTCGGCGGCGGCGTCGTACAACTCCTGCCGCGCGTGGGAGTACCGCAGCTTGAAGACGGACCCGCCGACGCCGGGTACTCCCCCGGTTCGCTGCGACTCGCCGACGTTCCACTGCGTGAGCCGCCACAGCGCGCGGAACTCGGCGTTCAGCCGCCCGAGGCGACGGCGCAGCACGTCGTCGTCCCAGCGGCCGTTCCGGTGTGCCTCGCGGGCGAGTTCGCCGAGCACCCGGCGGCAGGCGACGACCTCGCCGACGAAGGCGGTGCCGCGTTCGTACGACAGCGTCACCATGGTCACCCGCCAGCCGTCGTTCTCCGCGCCGACCCGGTTCGCCACCGGCACCCGCACGTCGTCGAGGAAGACCTCGGCGAACTCGGTCGAGCCCGCGAGCGTACGCAGCGGGCGCACCGTGATCCCCGGCGCGTCCATGGGCATCGCGAGCCAGGAGATCCCCCGGTGCTTGGGCGCCGACGGGTCGGTCCTGACCAGCAGCTCGCACCAGTCGGCGACCTCCGCATGGGAGGTCCAGATCTTGGAACCGCTCACCACGTAGTCGTCGCCGTCCCGCCACGCGCGCGTGCGCAGCGCCGCAAGGTCCGAACCGGCGTCCGGCTCGCTGAACCCCTGGCACCAGACCTCCTCACCGCGCAGCACGGGCGGCAGCCAGCGCGCCCGCTGTTCGGGGGTTCCTTCCGCCGCGATCGTGGGACCGGCGTGCAGGAGGCCGACGAAATTGGCCCCTACGTAGGGTGCGCCCGCCTTTTCGGTCTCCTCCAGGTAGATGAGGTGCTGCGTCGGGGTGGCCCCGCGCCCGCCCGCGTCGGCGGGCCAGTGCAGCCCCGCGTACCCGGCGTCGTAGAGCGTCCGCTGCCAGCCGAGGTCGTACGCGCGCCGTCCCGGCCAGTCGTCGGGGGACGGCTTCGGGGGCAGCGAGGGAAGCACCTTGGCGAGCCACTCGCGCAGCCGCGCGCGGAAGTCGTCCTCCTCGTCCGTGTACGTGAGATCCATTACCCGCCCACTCCGATACCTGCCCGCTTCGATGGCGATCTGATGGCCCGTCAGGCAGCAGGCTAGCTCCGCGCCTATGGACCGACAAGGCGGCGGGTCATACGCTCTGCACGCTATCTGACTGACCGTCAGCTATCGACTGGGGGCCGAAGTGAACGACACCGCGCACGCCCTGGGTTCCTCCCGCACCCTCTGGGAACTGGTCGCCCGCCGAGCCGACCTCACCCCCCACCGGCCGGTCCTCCTCCAGGGCGACCGGGCCCTGAGCTTCGGCGAGTTGCGCGACCGTGCCGAGCGGGTGGCGGCGGGCCTGTACGACAGGGGCGTACGCCCCGGCACGGTGGTCGCCTGGCAGCTGCCCACGCGGATCGAGACCGCCCTGCTGTCCTTCGCGCTGGCCCGGCTCGGCGCCGTGCAGTCCCCGGTGATCCCGTTCTACCGGGACCGCGAAGTCGGCTTCGCGCTGCGGGAGTCCAGGGCCGAGTTCTTCGCCGTACCGGGTGAGTGGCGCGGCTTCGACCACACGGCGATGGCGCGGCGGCTCGGCGCGAAGGGCGTCTTCGAGGCGTACGACCGGCTGCCGGACGGCGATCCCTCCGTACTCCCCGCCCCGCCCTCGGACGGCACCTCGGTCCGCTGGATCTACTGGACCTCGGGCACGACCTCCGACCCCAAAGGCGTGCTGCACACCGACCGTTCACTGATCGCGGGCGGCTCCTGCCTGGCACACGCGCTGCACCTGTCCGCCGACGACGTCGGTTCGATGGCCTTCCCGTACGCGCACATCGCCGGGCCCGACTACACGGTGATGCTGCTGCTGTACGGCTTCCCGGCCGTGCTGTTCGAGCAGTTCGCGCTGCCCGCCGCCCTGGAGGACTACCGCAGGCACGGCGTGACGGTGGCCGGCGGATCGACCGCCTTCTACTCGATGTTCCTCACCGAACAGCGCAAGCAGCCGGAGGTGCCGCTCATCCCCACTCTGCGGCTCCTGGCGGGCGGTGGGGCGCCGAAGCCGCCCGAGGTCTACCACACCGTCGTACGCGAGATGAAGGTCCAGCTCACCCACGGGTACGGGATGACCGAGGTCCCGATGATCACCATGGGGTCGCCCGACGACTCGGTGGAGAACCTGGCGACGACGGAGGGACGGCCGCCCCAGGGCATGGAGATACGGATCGTGGACGGCGAGGTGCGGCTGCGCGGGGAGGCCGTCTGCCAGGGGTATCTGGACCCCTCGCAGACGGCGGAGGCCTTCGACGCGGACGGGTTCCTGATCACCGGCGACGTCGGGCATCTGACCGGGAGCGGGCACCTGGTGCTCACCGGGCGCCTGAAGGACGTCATCATCCGCAAGGGCGAGAACATCTCCGCGAAGGAGATCGAGGATCTGCTGCACCGGCATCCGGCCGTCGGGGACGCCGCAGTGATCGGACTGCCGGACGCCGAACGCGGGGAACGGGTCTGCGCCGTCATCGAGGTGGCCGAACAGCCGCCGGGGGCGGACCAGTTGACCCGGACGGACGAGTTGACCCTCGCCGGGATCACGTCCTACCTGCGCACGGAAGGGCTGTCCGTGCACAAGCTGCCGGAGCAACTGGAGGTGGTGGACGCCCTTCCGCGTAACGAGACCTTGCGGAAAGTGCTCAAGTACAAGCTCAGGGAGCGCTATTCACAGGGAATCACTCCGGCGCCGTGAAGCACGGGTTCGCTCAGGCACCGTGAAGCACAGGTTCACTCCGGCACCGTGAAGCACGGATTCACTCAGGCACCGTGAAGTAGCGGGCGAAGGCGGTCACGACCTCCACCTCGCCGATCCGGCCGTCGGCGTCCGTGTCGAGGGTGCCGGCCGCGGCGACGGCGATCTCCTCGGGGACGCCCAGCGCCTTGAGTACGCGCGCGGTGTCGTCGACGGTGGCCACGCCGTCATCGTCGGCGTCCGCGACGGCGAGGGCCGCGTGCAGGAAGGGGCGGGCGATCTCGGCGAAGCGATCGGGGTTGTCGCGCAGCCGCTTGACCGCGCCGGTCACGAACTCCTGGCGGGTGATCCGCTGGTCGCCGTCCCGGTCCGCTATCCCCGCCATGCCCTGCCAGAAGGCCTCGGCGCCCACGTACAGGGCCTGGCCCTTGTCCGACCGGGCCGCCGTACCGAACTCGGCGAGGACCGCCTTGGTCGCTACGTTGAAGTCCTCCCTGTCGATGTAGCCGTTGCCGTCCTGGTCGAAGCCGGAGAACCGGGCAGCGATCCTGCGCTCGTACTCGCTGTTGGCCATGTCGTTCGGGCCGCCTTACGTCACGTGAGGGTGCATCTGAGACGGAGCGTACGACGTCAGAGGCACCCTGGGAGCGGGAAAACGACGCTTGTACCAAGACTGCGAGAATTCCGGGACAACGGCGTGGCGGAACGCTCCCGCCGAGTGAAAGCGACTTCACACCACGTGATCACTTCACGGCAGGTCATGAGCGCGTCACAACAGGTCACGCCGACAGGTGCGTCACCTCACTCCGACAGTTGCGTCACCTCACGCCGACAGGGGGGTCGACTCCTCGCCGACAGCCGCGGCGACGTCCGGATACACGTCGAAGAGGCGGCGGACGCCGAGGGCCGCGAGGACCCGGTTGACGTGGGAGCCGTCAACAGCCCCCTGGGCGGGCAGAATCAGCCGCAGGCGGCCCTGGCAGGACCGGATGAGACGGCGGGCGGCGATGAGGACGCCGACGCCGCTGGAGTCGCAGAAGAGGACCCCGGAGAGGTCGAGGACAACACTGCGACGGCCGTCGGCCACCGCGTCGTGCACCCGCTGACGCAGCACTGGTGACGTCACGAGGTCCATCTCGCCGGACACCCGGAGCACGGCCCACTCGCCCTCTTCGCCGTCAGTCACGTTGAGCGTCACCGCCACGCCTCTCGCTCGCTTCGTACGTCCCGCACGATCCGCGCATCCGGCGCGCCCCGCACACCTCGCACTGCCCGCACGCTTCGCGCTCCGGAAACGGAAGCGATTCCTACGCTTCCTTTCAGCGCGACTGCCCGGCCGTCGTTCCATGAAACACGGGTCCGGGCTCGAAGAAACGTCGATCTACGGTCGAAAGCACTCGATGAGCGAGCTATTTCGGTCACGTTCGTTCCAATGTGTGCAGTCCAGGGCAGGCGCCTACCATTCATGGACCGCCTAGGGGCGCACATTGCCGCAAAGGGGCGTGCGCTGTCCGACGTGCCGACTACATTCGAGACAGTGAGTGTGCGCAGGCTGGACACAGCACGGGCACGCGGCAGACAGGCTGGACACAGGGACAGGCGCCGGGCACGACCAGGGTGAGGGGCCGCATGACGACGAAGGACACACCGCCCCGCTGGGACCGCAAGATGCAACAGCGGCTCGCACGCGGAGAGGCGGCCGCGCTCGGTGAGCTCTACGACCGCTTCGCGTCACTGGTGCACGGCCTCGCCCACCGCGTGCTCGGGGACGAGCGGGCCGCCGACGGCATCACGCGCGAGGTGTTCACACACGTCTGGGAGAACCCCGACGCATACGACCCCAAGCAGGGTCCTCTGCGTTCCTGGGTCGCCACACTGACCCACCGCCTCGCCGTCCAGCGGCTGCGCGCCAGGGAGAGTGCCGCGCTCGCCCGAGGCGGCCGGGGCACCACCGAGGAGCTGGAGCGCAAGGTGCGCAGCGCCTCCGTGGCCGCCCGCGCCGACTACATCGTCACGTCCATGCCCGCCCCGCTGCGGGCCGCCCTGGAGCTCGCCTACTTCCAGCGCCGTGACTACCGCCAGGCCGCCGCCGACCTCGGCGTCACCGAGGACGAGGCCCGCCGCCGGCTCCGCCTCGGCCTCCAGCTCCTGTCCACCGCCCACGACACCGGCGGCCCCTCCGGGGCACCGCCCGAGTACGGGGGTGCCCGGTGAGCGGAGCGGCGGACCGGTTCGAGGCGTTCGACGAGCGGAACCGGGACAGGGACAGGGACAGGGATAAGGACAGGGACGAGAAGCCGGAGGAGGAGGGGGGCGTCGAGGGTGGCGCCGTCGGTCCCTCCGGCCCCGGGGAACCGGGCCGACAGGGCGATCTCCGCGGTCCGGTGGGCCCTGGTGGCCCGCAAGGTCCCGACCGGCCGGAGGGCGCTCAGGACGACGGGCCCGGACGGCCACCGCGCATACCGCTGCCGCGTTCCTCCGTCGAGGACACCGGCCTGCCGCTGCCCACGCCGGTACCCGCCCCCGCGCCCGCGCCCCTCGTCCTTGACCACCGCGTGCTGAAGTCGCTGCTCGGCGCATGGGCGCTCGCCGCGTGCTCGGCGCAGGAGACGGCCGCCGTCGAGGAGCACCTCGGGGACTGCGGCTCCTGCGCGGACGAGGCGCTGCGGCTGCGCGAGGCCGTCGGCCTGTTGCACCCGCCCGAGAGCCTCGACCTCGACCCTGCGCTGCGCACCCGCGTCCTGGAGGGCTGCCTCGGCCGACGCCCGCCGCGGATCCCGGTGCCCGACTGGGCGGCTCCGTACGACGCGGAGACCGCGCGGCTCGACGCGCTGCTCCAGGACATAGCCGACGCCGAGTGGCACGCGCCCGTGCGGCTGCGCTGGTTCGAGGGCAACGAGCCCGCCAGCCGTCGTACGACCGTCGCCGGGGTCATCGCCCATCTGATCACCGTCGACGGCCTTGTCGCCGTCGCGCTGGGCCTGGAGGACCCGCTCGGCAAGACCCCGCAAAAGGCGACTCCGGCGGCCCGCACCGAGGCGTACTGGGGTGCCTCGCACTTCCCGCCCACCCGTTCCATGCGTGGTCCCTGGCGGGAGCAGAGTCACCACCTCGTCCGTACGGTGTCCTTCGCGGGCGGGGGCTCCGGGCGCCTGCCCGTGCCGTACGGCGCCTTCGAGCTGCCGTTGCGCGACTCGATGCTGGACCGGGCCTTCGAGTGCTGGGTGCACGCGGGGGACATCGCGGAGGCGGTGGACTATCCGTACGACCCGCCGGCCCCGCGCCATCTGCACGGCATGATCGACCTGGCGGCCCGCATGCTGCCCGCCTCACTGGCCGAGCGGCGCCGGGCGGGCCTCTCCGCGGCGGCGCCCCGCCACCTCGTCGCGGCGGGCGCGCCCGGGCGCAGCCTGCGTCTGGAGATCGAGGGCTCCGGTGGCGGCGAGTGGCTCATCCCGCTCGACTCTCCCGGCGCGGTTGCCTCCGCCGAGCACGAGGTCGCCCATGTCGCGCTGGACGGTGTGGAGTTCTGCCGGCTGGCGGCGGGGCACGTGTCGCCGGAGGAGGCCGCTGCGGGGCAGGACGGGGACCGGGAGGCGATCAGGGATGTGCTGTTCGCGGCGGCGTCGTTGAGCCGGATGTAGGTGCGGCCGGGTGAGCGTGAGGGTTCTCGCCCCCTCCGCCCCTACCCGTCCCGTACCTGGGGGCTCCGCCACCAGACCCCCGTATCGCACTGAACGCGCTCGTCCTCACACGCCGGACGGGCTGAAAGACCCTCCCCTACCCGAACACCACCGTGCGGCGCCCGTTCAGTAGGATGCGGCGCTCCGCATGCCACTTCACCGCCCGCGCCAGCGCCTGGCATTCGACATCGCGCCCGATGGCGACGAGTTGGTCCGGTGTCACGCCATGGCCGACGCGCTCGACCTCCTGCTCGATGATCGGCCCCTCGTCGAGGTCGGCCGTCACGTAGTGCGCGGTGGCACCGATGAGCTTCACACCCCGGGCGTGCGCCTGGTGGTACGGCTTCGCGCCCTTGAAGCTCGGCAGGAAGGAGTGGTGGATGTTGATGATCCGCCCGCTGAGCTGCTTGCACAGGTCGTCCGAGAGCACCTGCATGTAGCGGGCGAGGACGACGAGTTCGACGTTCTCGGCCCGGACCAGCTCCAGGATCTGCGCCTCGGCCTCCGCCTTCGTGTCCTTCGTCACCGCGATGTGGTGGAAGGGAATGTCGTACGACCCCACGAGCTCGGCGAAGTCCGTGTGGTTGGAGACCACCGCCGCGATCTCGACGGGCAGCGCGCCGGTCTGCGCCCGGAAGAGCAGGTCGTTCAGGCAGTGCCCGAACTTGCTGACCATCAGCACGACCCGCATCTTGTCCTCGGCCCGGTGGATCTGCCACTCCATGTGGAAGGCGTCGCCGATCGCCGCGAAGCTCGCGCGCAGCTTCTCCACGGTCACCGGCGACTCCGCCGAGAAGTGGACGCGCATGAAGAACAGTCCCGTGTCGTGATCGCCGAACTGCTGACTGTCCTCGATGTTGCAGCCGGTCATGAAGAGGTAGCTCGACACGGCGTGCACGATTCCCTGCTTGTCGGGGCAGGAGAGGGTCAGGACGTACTGCTCGGCGGCGGGTGCTGCCCCGCGGACGGACGGCTCATTCATGCGGGACAGGGTCCCATACCGGCCACCTCGGACGGCCGGTCGTCCCGCCAGGCGGACCGGGGCAAGGGGCCGGGACCGGACGACCACGAAGATCGGACGACGACCGCAGGACCGATGCGACCGCAGGACCGGGCAGGCCTACGCCGACCGCGTCAGGATCTTCAGCAGCTCGAGCGTGCGCGGTGGAATGTCGGGATCCTCGCCATCGCTCACCGCGAGGCGCACGTGCGCATCACGCGCCGCCCGCACCGCGTCCGGCCAGCCCGGGTGCTCGAGGTACGCGGCGACGAGGGCGTCGGGTCCCACCTGGTGCATGATCCGCAGGACGCGGAGCACGGCGGTGTCGACGAGCGCGGCCTCCTGGGAGTCCCGGAAGATCGTGCCGACGTATTTCTCGGCGGACCAGTTGTCCAGCCAGGTGTCCTCGACCAGGCGGTACACGGCGTCGGTGACGTCGCCGTACCCTTCGACGCCCGCGAGCCAGACGCCTCGCTGGAAGTCGGTGTCGGAAAGCATGTGCAGCGCGGAGCGCACATTGCTGCGCCAGCGCCACCACGGCATGTCGTTCAGTGGCATGTCGCCCATGGTGGATGAGCGACGGCCGCGACGGGAAGAGTTCTCCGAACCTTGCACGGTCACCGATCGTACGTTCTCTGCGAAAAACAGATCATCCGCCCCCGTAATTCACCTCTGAGTCACCTCGTGTCGACCACCGGTCACTCCCGGGTTATTGGTGTGACGGAATCGTGCATGTCCATGACCGGCAGGCGACGCACGCGCACCTCCTCCCCCGTCCTCCCCCGGCCCCTCAAGGCCACGTTGCTGTCCGCGGGCGCGCTGGCGGCGTGTGCGTCGATCGCCGTCGTGTGGGGGGTCGTCCCTGGTCCCATGGGGGGCTCCGGGGATGGCTCCATCACCGTCATGACGTGGGCGCCCGAGGACACCGCCGCGACCAACAAGCCCGGGATGCCCGCCATGGCCAAGACCTACGCCCGCTGGGTCAACAGCCAGGGCGGCATCAACGGCCACAAGCTCACCATCCTGACCTGCAACGACCACAACGACAGCGTGGACGCCGCCGACTGCGCCCGACGCGCCGTCAAGGAGAACGTCGTCGCCGTCGTCGGCTCCTACAGCCAGCACGGCCGCTCCTTCCTCGCCCCGCTGGAGGGCGCGGGCATCGCGTACATCGGCGGCTACGGCGTCACCGACGACGAGTTCACCAGTCCGCTGTCCTATCCCGTCAACGGCGGGGAGCCCGCGCTGCTGGCAGGCCTCGGCGAGCAGTTGGGCAAGGCCTGTGGCCCGGTCTCGCTCATACGTCCGGACACCATCGCGGGTGACGAGCTTCCGGTGCTGCTCGACTCAGGCCTGAAGGCGGCGGGCCACGTGTCCGCCGTCGACCAGCGGGCCGCCGACGACGCGACCGAGTACGCGCGGCAGACGCGGACGGCTCTGGAGACCGCGGCCTCCGACCCGCTCAGGAACGGGTGCGTGGTGCCCGCGCTCGGCGACCGTACGGACACCTTCATGGACTCCTTCCGGCGCGACCGCGAGGACTACCCCAAGGTGGGCGTGGGCACGGTCCTCGGCAGCGTCGACCAGTCGGTCATCAACTCCACCGGCGGCGCGTCGAGCCCGTACGAAGGCGCGTCCGTCACCGGCTGGTACCCGCCCGCGAGCGACCCGAGCTGGGACGCGATGCGCAAGGTGATCACCCAGTACGCCTTCGGGGACAACCGGGTCGACCCCGCGGACGCGGGAGTGCAGACCACCTGGATCGCGTACACGGTGCTGAGGAAGGCCGTCGAGTCGCTCGGCGACGGCGAGGTGTCCTCGCTCACGGTCCGGCGGGCTCTCGACGACGGCCTCAAGGTGCCCACCGGCGGGCTGACCCCGACCCTCAGCTGGCGCTTCGAGGACATGATCGCGGCCGTCGACTTCCCCCGCCTCGTCAACGCCGACGTCACCTTCCAGGTCGTACGCAAGGGCCGGCTGGCTGCGGCACGCAAGGGGTTCGTCAACATGTCGAAGACGCTGGAGAGCGCGGACTAGGACAGGTCCCGGGGGGGTCCTGGGGCCTGGGCTACCCAAGGGCGCCAGGACTTGATCCGCCGGACAGGGGCCCGCCCAGGCCCGTTCACATCGGGCCGATGACCGGCCCCGCACCGGTCCCGCACCGGCTGCGGGGCCAACGCCCGCGCGGGGGGGGGCGGGGGCGGGGGCCGGGGGGGGCGCGGCGGTGCAACCGGCCGCGGGCGGGTCGCGAAGGGCCAGGGGCGCGGACGCGGGGCCGTGGCGGGCCGCGCGCCCGGGGGGGGGGCCCG